>NZ_CP015401.2:0-1261666 GCF_001688725.2 Bacteroides caecimuris
TTGCAGTATCTCTGCCACGGATGTACTTATGTGGTGAAATATAATAACATAAACTCTGTTCGCTTTATGATACAAAGAAGGAGCGTGTGTCAGAGTCAATAGTAACAAAATTCTCCTCCTTCCCGAAGGAGAGGAGTTTAGTTACTATTGACATACCCTCCAACAAAACTATAACCTAATGAAAAAACGAGGAAGAGGGGGCGGGGTTATACCCGTATTTCCCAACCTTTTTCGTATTCTCTGCCCCAGAGCTTGTTAGCTTCCAGATCGTTCAGAATACGTCCGCTTCCCGGATCAATATCTAAAGAATGACCTACACGCTGTGCGATATTGCCTAACTGTACTAACTGAGTACTGATGCAAGCATCTACAATGCCAGAATTCAGCTTACCACCTTTGCGGATGGCGTCAAACCAGTTTTCGAAGTGATAAGCATCCAGCTTTTCCGATGGATTTAGCAAATTACCAGTTTCAAACTTCAAGTTACTTTTTACATCTTTGATTACTTTCCCTTGTAAGTCTGTTATTTTGTACTCATTGCCTCCACTGATGAAAAGGGTGCCTGTTTCTCCGTAGAAAGCGGTACCTACTCCGTATCCGTCTACCGGTGTGCTGTTGCAACTACGTCCTTCCCAGGAGCAGCATGCTTCGTCGCCGAACTGGAAAGTAATTAGTTGTGTATCAGGAGTTTGCTGGTCGTCCTGAAAGCGATAACGTCCTCCTACAGAATCTACCTTTGTCGGATAATCAACGCCCAGCCCCCAACGGAGGATATCAACGAAATGAGTTCCGTTATTCAATGCTTCACCGGTACCCCAGTTCCAGAACCAGTGCCAGTTATAATGAATATAATTGTCTTTAAAATTGGGCACCCGTGGTGCAGGACCTTGCCATAAATCCCAGTCCAGATAGTCGGGTATAGGAACCACTTTTCCTGTGCCTATGGAAGGACGGTTGTTGACATACCAGGACTTGGCATATCTTACTTTCCCGATTGTTCCAGACTTAATCTCTTCTATTGCTTTGATAACGTTCGGCCACGAACGACGCTGGTTGCCGACTTGGACAATCCGGTTATATTTAAGCGTCGCCCTGACTAACATTTCATTCTCTGCCGGATTGTGGCTGGTCGGTTTTTCCAGATAAACATGCTTTCCTGCTTGCATAGCCATAATGGCTGCTTTGGCATGCCAGTGGTCAGGCGTGGCAATGACTACCGCCTCAAAATCGTCCGATTCCAGCATTTTGCGGATATCTTTTTCTCCTTTGGGAGTGCGTCCGCTTATTTTATGAATATCTGCCTGACATCTTTCAAGTGCTCTTGAATCAACATCACAAAGGTAAGTAACTTCACAACCTTTCATCTTGGCAAATCCTTGTGCCAAGGCATTACCTCTGGAGTTTACACCAATGACTCCGATTCGTATTTTTTCGTTCGCACCCAGGATTTCCTGATAACTATTTGAACCGAAGCCGGGAATAATGCTTCCCAAGGAAAGGGCGGCCGTGCCTGCAACTGTTTTTTTGATAAAATCTCTTCTTGTTGTCATAGTGTTTATTTTTCCTCAAAGTTAAGCCGTTATTAACTGATATCAGACTTCTTTTCCGTCAATCAATCTTCAAAAAACGTAAAGCTGTTACTTCTTTTTTCGAAGGAGATGACGTAACCCGATAACGAGTATACGCGGAATCCATAGTATGAAATAGATGAAAAAACTGATAACGAGCACATACCCCAGTTGAGTGAATATTTCAATCCACGGACGTGTATAGACAAGAATTGCAATAATATTGATTGCAAAAGAGAGAAGAAAGCATATCAGATAAATGTTTCTTTCCCTTTTAATTTTTTTGAAGGTGATGATGATATCTTTCATAATTTAAAATTTCATATATGGTATTTTATATTCGTCGGGGAAAAGGATATGGCGCTCTTCCTCCATTGCTTGATTGCCAAGCAGGCAAAGTACGGTGGAGCAATAGGCTTCTTCTACCACATTTTGTGCTTTTTCTCCAGTGATACATGATTGGCAGAAAGAAGAGAGAATGATATCGGAACCATCTTTGTCGGCTCCGATCATGCTCAGCCCGTTGTTGATGTTAATGTCTCCTTCAATAACAAAATGTGGCGTGTATTCCATTTTTGTTTCCGGTCTCCAGCTGGGTCCGGCTGTCGGGATAGCAGCGAATACTTTATCCTTAACCTGTCCGATAAGTTGCCGGATGCCCGATGTTGAATGGTCCTCTTCCAGATAATAGATACCTTTTGCCATTTCCATAGTACCTTTGTGCCCGAGGATCTGGTCTTCCATACCGTTGAATTTATTGGAAATCAACGATTCGTAGGCAATCTTGGTTCCGTCGGAGTATCGGTAAGTCACATTTACGCTATCGTATACTTCGCGACCGTCTTTCCAGTAGACAATGTCACCCATACCGATGATGCTTACCGGCATTCTTTTAGCTGCCCAGTTGCATACTTCCAGTTGGTGACAGGCCAGTTCGGTCATTAATCCGCCTGAGCTTTCTTTGTACAATCGCCAATTGATTTGATGTTCCAGTTCCGGTGAGGGAACGGGACGGCGCCAGTCTGCATTTCTGAACCAATGGCAGCGCATTCCTACCACATCTCCGATGAGTCCGGAATGAATCATTTGCATTCCTTTGATATACTTCTCGTCATACATACGCTGCATGCAGAAGTAGAGAACCTGATTGGTCGTTTGATAGGCATCATAAATAGCTTTGCATTCGTCTAAAGTCCGTGCCATGGCTTTTTCACAGAATACGTGTTTACCGGCTGCCATGGCATCCAGTACGATGGGGGCATGCCAGTTCAACGGAGTAGAGATAATTACGCCGTCAATATCTGCCGATTCCAAAAGCTTCCGGTAGTCTGTGTATGCTTTGGCACCCGGACATAACTCTACTGCTTGTTGGAGGTTAGGAGCATAATTGTCACAAACGGCAACAATCCGGGCATGGGGAATCTCTTTTAGATTGTGGATATGATACTGTCCCCTGGAACCAGTACCGATTAAAGCGATCCGGGCTTTCTCGTTGCGGATTTCTTTAAGCTTTTCGGGTGTGCAGGAAGACAGCCAGGGTGTGCTTGCCAGCAGTGCTGTTCCTCCTGCGATATATCCCAGACTTTTGATGAATTGTCTGAGATTCAAATCGACTCCTTTTTCTATTTTGTTTCTCATATTTTATAGAGTATATATAGTTCCTTTTATATGTTTGAAGTTCTCGTTGATCTGTTCCCGTTGTTGGTCGTCGGCAATCATCCAGACTGTACTGAGTATTTCTGCATCCAGCGGATTGTCTGATAAGATACTCGTAACTTTTTTTTGTTCGTTGTAGATTCCTGTAAGCGGATTTATAATATGTCCGGTGTACTGTTCCGTATTCCCGGAAGTGGACAACGTATTGTCAGTAAGGCAGAATTCGTCAAGAGTTTGTTGAGTGTAAGGATTCTGCAAACTGACTTTCCAGCAGTCTCCATAAGGATGGTGTCCTATTCCCATAATCGAACTGTTGCCAAAATCGACGAAAGCATTCTCTATATTTCCCCGCAAGAGGATTTCTTGAATCTTTTTTAAGGCGTATCCCTTCGCGAAACCTCCAAAATCAAGTGTTACGGAAAAGTTGCTAAAAGAGATATGGTGATTGCCGTGAATTTGTATTTGTGAGAAATCGTTTAATGTGATGTCGAAAAGATGAAGAGTCTTTTCATAATAATATTGGCATGACCGTAGGATATCTTCCAATTCCGCACTGACAGAAACTGAATCTTGTTGTGTATGGCTGTTTAGCTTTGATACTTCACTTGTGGCATCAAATCGATTCAACATCTTATCCAACTTTTCTAACTCGTCGGTAATATGTGCCCAAAGCATGTTTAGGAGGGGAAGGTTGGAGTGAATCATCAGGATATCAAGACGTGTCCCCATAACATGAGGAATGAATCCATGAAACATGGATTCATCTGCATAATATTTTATTTCACTTCTTAACACGTGTCTGCGGCCTTTCTTATTTCTCTTTCTTTGCCAGCTCTACAGCTGTAGTGGTAATATAATATTTAGATATTGTATTCTCGTTTTCCCATTCCGGCATATTTTTATCATGCAAATAGCCAAGGAATGCTTCTGCTACTTTACTGAAGTGAGCTTCATGTCCCAGTCTGTCCGCCTGTGGAATATCAATCAGATAAAGTCCTTCATTCATTTTTTTGACGGATAGGAACGGATAGGTCGCTTGCAGTTGTTTGATTGCCTTTTGCAACTGGCTCTCAAATTCAGAGTGATCAGACTCTGCGGCTTTTTGGATGTAGAGCTGTTTCACAAAACCACTTTCTTTGTCCTGAATTGTTTTCAATGTAGCCTTACTTCCTTTCTTAAGGGAGGTAAAAGTGTCGCCGCCATCACTTGGAGGAGTGTAATTCCAGATAACCTTCATACCTATATGAATCCCCTTTACTGTGTAATTTAGGCTACCATTCGCTAAAACCTCCAGCACATTATTATTGATATATTTGTTCAAGAAGGCGGGGAAGGTGTCAGCCTGCGTCGATTGCGAAAATTCAGGTAATGTAATGCGGGTAGGCCAATGTCTGGCTTTCAATACTTCTACATCCGACTGATAACGGATGGTTTCGTTGGGGAAACATTGCCAGTTGACCAGATCGATAAGATGAGTGGTTACATCTGCAATACCTTCTCCTTGTTGCTCTGTGTCATAATACCATACCGGACGAATCAGTGGCTTGCCTGATACATTCTTAAAGAAATGATGAACACTTTCCATAGAAACTGACGGATCATTCAAAGACCCTTTTTGCAATTCACCAAAAAGATCCGGATTGTTCAGTAATGATTTTTCGATGATATTCAGGATGTCATATCGTTCAGTCATCAAGTCGTAAAGGAGTAATTTCCTTTCCTTTGCCAATTGATATGCTTGAATCAGTAAGTCGAAATCCTTCTTGTTAATGGCCAAAGGCTTGTCGGAAAGCACATTGTATCCTGCTTTGATAGCTTCCAGAATATAGTTTGTTTTTTTCTGGTTGTTTCCGGCAAGCACGACTACATCTCCTTGACGGTCGGAAAGCATCCTGGAAAGATAATCGCCCCCAATATATATTTCTTCTTTCCAGGATGTGGGATTCTCCGCCCGTTGATTATAGCTATTTATATCGTTCAGATATTGTTTGACTTCCGCTCCTTCGGGAGCATATACCCGAATTGTGTCGTTCACTGAGGCCAGCGGATTCTTTTGCAACAGACTGGCATGAAAATGTCCTGGGTCGAGGACCACTATTTTTACGTTCGGATTCATATCTTTGTCATGATTGTTGTTTGCCTGCTTTGGGGAAAAAGAGCAGGAAGCAACTATTAATGAGATGGTCAGGATCCCGATGTGTCTGTATGTGTACCTCATGTGCTATTTTTATTTATAGGTTTTAATTAGCTTCTGTGCATCTTTCAGCCCTTTTCGGTATGCCTCCTCCATGGTAACGATTTTGCCGTTCTGTTCTTTGCTCATATTGGAAGCTTTCATAAAAGTGAATATCTCAATTGTTTCTTCTTTCGAAATCGGAGCTACTCCGGTCTTGAAAAAAGTGAGTATTTGATCGAGCAAAACTTTGTAACCTTCATATCCTCCTGCTGCTATTGCACCTTTGGGGGTATAAGCTGTACCGCCATAAATGGCCGGACCTTCTTTGATTCCCCTGAAAGTACCTATCCGCCCGTCTTTCCAACGGCCTACCACTACATCAGCATCTTGGGAAGACATACGGTTGACTGACTCGCAACCGGTTCCCATAAGAGTATAAAGCGTTTCTACTCCGTGAATGCCATAAAAACCGAAGTCGGGGTGAGTCGGTTCTACCTTGTGAGGAGAATAACAGTCAGTTCCCAGAATTTTGCCGAACTCTCCGTTTCTCAGCTTTTGATTCTGTGGAGAATATCTGAGTGCAGAAGAAGAAAAGATAGGCACATTGTATTTCTCCGCCATTTCGTAAATGGCAATAGCTTGTCCCAATGTCGCTCCAATAGGCTTGTCGATATAGCTTATTTTTCCGGATTTGAATACTTCCATTGCTTGTTCGAGGTGGATTCTACCGTCGTTTGTTTCAAGCATGACGCAATCTACCTTGTCAAGCAATTCCGCAATGGAAGATGTAATCTCCACACCGTGTTTCTTGACCTCTTCTATATATCCGGGAATTCGTTCGTAACTGGACTGGATAGTCTTTGAACCATAAGGGTAAGCTGCTACGACTTCGAACTCTTTGACAAACTTATCGTCAGAGTCTCCGTTCAGTAGCTCGGTGAAAGCTGTAGAATGGGAAGTATCGAGCCCGATAATTCCTATTTTAATTACATCCTGCGCATATAGTCTGAAGCTGACAGACAAGAAAGTAAGGAGGATAAATAAGATATTTTTCATATGTATTTATAAGTTTATTCGTTCTGCACTTTCAGGATCCAAATATAAACAAGAATTTTCTTTTTTGCGTAATATACTGGCCGGACATTTTTCGGAAATTTCTCCATAAAGAGTGTTGTATACTGCATTGGCTTTATTTTTAAAAGGCACAATGCAGAACATCCAGTCCGCTTTTAATAAGGCTGGAATGGTAAGAGTCAGTGCTTTAGCAGGAACAAGGTCGAATGCTTCAAAGCATTTTTCATTCACTTGTTGCTGCCGACATATCGGGTCGAGTTCTACTACTTTAACTAAATGGGAGTCGTTGAAATTGGCTACATCCGGATCATTGAATGCAATATGACCGTTTTCTCCAATTCCCAGACAGACAATATCGACAGGATGACGAAGCAGCAATTCGGAATAACGTTTGCATTCTTCTTCAAGGTTTTTTGCTTGTCCGTTCAGATAGTTTACAGTCTTGAACGGGACTTTGTCGAAGATACGCTGACGGAGAAAATTTCCGAAACTTTGTGGGGCTTCCGGATGAATGCCGATGTATTCATCCATGTGGAAAGCGTTGATTCTGCTCCAGTCAATCTGTTTACTGTGAATAAGATGACTTAAGAATTCATTTTGTGAAGGAGCTGCGGCAAAAATCATATTGATTTCAGCTTTCTCTTTGAGAAGTTCGCATATTTTGTTAGTAACTTCTGTCGCAGCACATTTCCCCATCTGTTGGATAGAAGGGAACATTTTGACTGTTAATAGTTCTTGTTGAAACAGGTATGTTTCATTGATTGTAGATAACATGGCCTTTTGATATAGTTGTTGTTACGTTAATTTGATTGTCGAAGATGACGATGTCGGCATCTTTACCTTCCTCCAAAGAACCCTTTTGGGAATCCACATGCAGAATGCGGGCGGGGGTAAGGGTTATCATTCGGATAGCATCGATTAGGGGTATGCCGGCTATACTTATCATGGTTCTTACCAAACGATCGGCGGTAGCTACGCTTCCAGCGAATGCCGAACGGTCGGGAAGCTTGGCTACTCCGTCTTCAATAATAACTTTCTGACCGTTGGTCAGGCTGCCTAATATGGATTCACCGTCCGGCATTCCCGCACCTCGCATGGCATCTGTGCAAAGTGCTGTTTTATCGGTCCCCTTGAACTTATATACGAATTGTAGTAAAGGTTTGGGCAGATGAATGCCGTCCGCAATGATTTCTACTGTCATACCATCAATCAGATAAGCTGCCTCTACCACACCTGCATAGCGATAGGCATTTCTACGGGTGATGGTTGACATCGCTGAATATAAATGAGTGATATGAGTATACCCTGCTTCGTATGCTTTTACCACTTCTTCATAAATGGCATCGGTATGTGCGATGGATGGGAGGATGTGACAGCTATTGAGCTTTTCCCCCAGTTCAATTGCTCCTGCCAGTTCCGGAGCAATACTCCACCGTACAATATCTTGTGAAGCTTCCAGTATTGTGTTATATTCGTCCGGATGAGGCGTTTTCAAATGATTGGGGTCTTGGGCTCCACACTGCTTAGGCGAGAAGTAGGGCCCTTCCAGATGCAACCCGATAAATTGGGCACCTTTTTTATTAAGACTTTTGGCTTTTTGATAAACGGCAAAGGTCGTCATTAGCTCTTCGTTTGTGCTGGTCAGTGTTGTAGGTACCATGGCTGTTGTTCCATATCTGGCATGAGTTTCGGCTACTCCCAGAAAGGCCTCTACGGTTCCATCCATAAAGTCATGACCTCCGCCACCGTGAACATGTATATCGATAAATCCTGGGGAGACATATTGTTGGTTGGCATCTATGATCCGGTCGTCAGCTTGAGGAATATATGCTTCGGATGATACAATCTGTTCTATCTTACCATTCCGGCAAACCATTATTTTATTGGTTTCGATGCCGGTAGGGAGTATTAGTTCCCCATTGATAATAATCAGTCTTTCCATTTTTTTAATTTTTAATGTCTTACGTTCAGTCTTATCTCCAGGAGTTGATTTTATGCCCTTTGATGGCAAAGAATACCAGATAGATAAAGCAAGGAATAAGTACCCAGTAACCGATACGCAAACTGTACTGGTCGGCAAAGTGACCATATACCAAAGGTAAGATGGCATTGCCACATAATCCCATAATCAGCAGAGAGGAACCGGTTTTGGTGAATTTGCCTAACCCATGAATGGAAAGAGGCCATATTCCTGCATAGATCAGAGCGTTGGGAAAACCTAAAGCATTCAGAAAGAAGATGGAAGCATTGGCTTGATGACCGAATAATGTCATATCGAAGTCTGCCCATACCACTCCGAATGAGAGAGCCAAACCTAGTAATGTACACCCTATCAGTGCATTTTTCTGGGAAATGTATTTAGGGATAAGGATGATACCAAGTATATATCCTATCATTGTGCATCCCAGTGTGTAAGAAGGGAATACTTTTGCTTCCAGTAAATCCATCCCCATAGAGTTGGCGTAATTGATTATAGTGTCAATGGCTATAACCTGTGTACCTACATGAAAGAAAATGGCCAATGCACCTAATATGAGGTATGGAAAGTCGAGAATGCTTTTTTTGTCAGTATGTTTATTGTCCTGTTCATCAGTGGCATTCTGCTCGTCAGTATTTATTTCCGGTAATACGGAGTAGCGGATACCGATACCTGTCAGCAGTAAGATGATGCCCAGAATAATGTATGGGATAATGACACGTTGTATCAATTCATTGAGCATGGCGTTCTTTGTTGCTTCGTCCAGTGCACCGGATTCAATTAATGCAAAGAGTTCACTGTCGTTTGCTTTCAGAATAAGGGCAGCGAATATGAGCGGGGAGATAATTCCTGCCACTTTATTGCAGATTCCCATGATGCTGATACGTCGTGCTGCACTATCTATCGGACCGATAATGGTGACATAAGGATTGGCAGCTGTCTGCAAAATAGCCAGGCCGGTGCCAATAGAAAACAAGCCGATGAGAAATATTTCAAATTGCCGTGCCAGAGCTGCCGGGACAAAGATAAAGGCTCCCAAAGCAGTCAGCATAAAGCCATACATGATTCCTTTTTTAAATCCTGCTTTCTTCAATAGAATGCCCGAAGGAATGGCCATGACAAAGTATGCTATATAGAAAGCAAAGGCTACAAAATAGGATTCAAAATGGGTAAGCTCGCAAGAAATACGGAAGTATGGAATCAGTATGGAATTGACCCATGATACGAATCCGAATATAAAGAACATACCGGCCAGAATAGCCAGAGATATATAATAAGTTTTTTTTCTTGCCGAAGGTTGATTGTTTCCCATAAATTGGTCTTTTATAGTATGTATTTATATAATTGATAAAACAAAGGTAGGACATTCGATTCCTTTCTTCTCTGTGAAAAACGAAAAGCTACATTCAAAAAACGTATCTTTTGAAGCGCCTGTTTGTCGAATGTCCGCCTTCATTATTGTGCTTTGGTAAAGTACGTATCGTATTTTAAGATAAGACTGTCTGCTATTTGAATCGGGTCTTCCTCTGAAACAATAGGGAAAGAGTCTTTCTGTAGTGTCCAGTTGTATTCAAATTGCGTAATGTCCTGGTGGAATTTGTCTTCGTCAAAAGGTTTATCTTCCGAAACGGCAGCGATGACTCCGTCTGTGAAACGTTTCCAACGTTCCCGGTAGAAGCTTCGGGTAAGTCCGCCCCAGCCTCGATTGGCATAGTCATTCAGTTGGGTGTCCTGTTGCCCCCATACGGTCAGGATACAGCGTGCATTTTCTTCATAGTAATCCTTTTCCGACACGGTTGCACCACAGTTTCTGGCGTCTTGTAACCATTTCCCGATGGATAGAGTCGCGTCACAGGAAAGGAGGCGGTCTACGTCAAGCAAGAGGTTGTCCATACGGGTACTCCATTCTCTCATGCCTGTTGTATCTTTCCGGTTATAGCAAGCGGTAAACTGATCTCTATATTCGGAGAACAAGTTTCCTAATACTTGTCTTCCGATATTGATTACGTCAAAGCGAAAATCACTATTGTTGATGTTCCGGGCTTTTAGTAGCTCTTTCCATATTTGCCATAAGTCGTTATTTGCGTAATGTATGCCGGGGTTTGTATTCCAACTTTTAGTTCCCGTTAGTCTGGGGCGTGCGTTCATTAATACCGATTGGCCGCATGTGGCATGTTCGGTATAAATTTTCTGATGCAAGGCTCTCCACGCTTTGATGATATTGGCATCCTGATTTCCTCCTCTGCACATGGACCAGTTGGTTATCCATTGGTCGGTAGTGACAGGATAATCCCATGCCTGGTCAAAAACAAATTCGTACATAAGAGGGTTTACATCAAAGCCTTCAAGAGTTGCTCCCAAGCCATAGACATTGTCTCCTCCTTCCTTGAAGAGCCGTTTAATCTTGAAATCAATATCATTCAGATTGCCTGCTATCATTGTATTGCCGCCAAAATTACCCAGATAACACCAAATATAGGGATTCCCGTAATATTTTTCAGTATTTCGCCAGATTTCTGTATGATCGCAATAGTAATCGAGTAATATCAGTTTGTTATCTGGTACTGCTTTTAGAAAGGAACGGATACGGGGTTGAGTCCATTTCTTTTTGTCATAGAAGAACATCCAGGTCATTTGTAACCATTGGGCTGCTGAGTCTACCTGATGAATCGACTCGTAAATCTTGCTTGAGACATTGGCTAAAAAATCCTCGCTCCAGTCAGGAGAGTCGACTTCATTGAAAGGATCGATTCCATAAATATGGTCAGTACCATATACTTTGGTTTGTTCCTCCAGAAAACGGCGCTGAATGATTGAGTATAATGAGTCCATCGGATCGATAAAATGACTGCGGTATTTTTCATCGAAGCCACCCCACTGACTCATCTGATAGATTTTTGCATTCGGATAAATTGTTTTTAATTCGGCTGGTACATGACCGGCAAATGCTGGTAATACAGGAGTCATATCAAACTCACGTTCTCTTTCGAGAATACGTTTTTGTAATTCCTCCTGATCCTTTAGCCAGGATTGAGGTAGTGGACTTTGCCAGTAATCGACATTGGACATCCGATGCCAGGGAAGATGGGCTGGCCCTGTAAAGTATGAGCGAACCTGTTCGTCGCTCAAACCCATGTCTGTCCATACTTTGTACCAAATGGATTCTTGTCCGGTAATGGCAAGAGGCATGGTGACTCCGTTTAATGCCATCCAGTCTATCAGTCGTTCCCAGTCCTGCCATTTCCAATAGGGCATAGTATAACCGAATGTACAATAGTTGAGAAAAAAACGATTGTCACATTTGGAACGGATATATACTGGCTGAGGTATCTCCGGTAGTACATCAGGCATTTCCACTGTCTCTGAGGCATACCAGGAAACATGGGTATGACAGTAGTTTTTCAGATAATGATTCAAACCGGCAGCCAATGAGTTACGATTGTTTCCTTTTATCCGTATTTTCCCTTGACTCGATTCCAGTATAAAACGGTCTGTATCAATAGAATCTGTCAGTAACTCGAATAGAAACGACTGGGCATGCCGGGGAAATAATCTTTGGCACATTTCTTTTAATACAGGAGGGCCTGTTTCTACATTGCGTTGGCAACCGACTATCAAAAATAGCAGGAGTAAGTATAGGTATTTATGATTCATAGAATGGCGATGATTAAACTGTTTATACTAATGTGAACTCCGGATGGGGCGGCTGATGACAAAATTACAGAACTCATGATAGAGTTGGGTATCGGCTGCGTTCCCTGATTTTTTTAGTGTAAGTAGGGATGCACTTCCCTGATAATAGGCAAGGCGTTTTTTCTCCCATATGCCATGTTTCTTGAATGCACTCATATAGTTCTTCAAACGATAAGCCTTTCCTCTGCTATTCAGAGCATTGTCATCAAATTCCAGTTCCATGTGCATATCATACGTGAGTGCTTTCTGGCAGGCATCTTCCAGACGAGAATCGGGGACGGATTCGTTGAAGAAATAATTAGGCTGGAAATAAGCATAATTAAATCCTAGTGATTTCCACTGATTATATCCATCTGCTCCATAATAGGGGATCCAGTTGAAACTATATTTTAGTTTATTCAGGTAGATGGCAACCGCATTTAAAATGTCACGGGTGTCGGTCGCTTTCTCGGCAAGCCAATAAAATCCCGCTAATTCTACATGTTGATAGTTCTTTTCATTGAACTTGGCACGTACCTGATCGATATACCATTTGCAGGCTTTAATTCGGTCGGCAGAGTTGGAAAAGTTAAGCGTCTGGTTATCAATTTTCCCCCAATACTTAGTTGATGAGGATGCTTGTTCCGGGTGTTGGTAGACAATGGGCTCTGGTATACTGATCACAATCTGACGTTTCTGCCGTGGGGTTCCCAAAATGGCAGAGGCCTCTTTGACTGATGCATCTAATGCTCCGATTCCTGTTTCAGATTGGAAGTAATAGTCTATAAGTTTCATCCAGTCTGCTTGATTGGCTGATTCCAGATTGTACCCTTTGGCGAACATTTTATTAGCGCCTCCTGTACCTGTGTCCATAATTTCCAAAAAGAGGAAGCTGTCGAATAGCCAGTGGGATTGATTGTCGGTATCTACATATCTGATATAAGAACTTACACGTTCTTTATCCCATGTATAGGGAGTGCGATGATGTCCTCCGCCATAAAGTAACACCATATCTGTAGATGTCAGTAACTCGGTGCGGTTCTTTTCCCAATCATAGAATTCTACGACTGGATCGTTTATTTCCGGATCATTCTCGGATGGGAGGGTAGGGACCGTGTGGTCTTCGTCTTGGCAAGCAGCAAGACCACTACCTATACAACAGAGAAAGAGAATAAATAGAATACGTTTCATATTTGCTTTTATTTTATAGGTGTTATTTTGATTAGGGAGACACCGTGATAGGGGATGGAAGTTTCATAACTACCACTGAATATTCCTAAGTCTTTTTGTCTCCATAAGTCTCTGATTTTGACTTTACCTTGGATGCCCAACTGATTAAGGGCAAAGTTAAAGTTATATTTTTGTTGCTGGATATTTACTGCTTTATCCTGATCCCATAAAATGAAGTAGGGATCCATCTGGAAGAAGCCGAGTGCATAGGAACCATCGTATAACTTTTTATACCATATTTGCCCGTTGGGAACTGTGAGCTTAGTAGCAGGGGCTACCAGTGGGTCCTGATTGACTGCAATCACTTCCGGATTGGTCAGAAGACCTAACGTGAAATCGTCTATGGCAGTCATGTCACAACCAAGCAATAATGGGACGGAAAGGATGGACCATAGGGAGATATGTGCATATTGTTCGTCAGCGGTTAAGTCCGAATCGTGGGATTTGGCACCCCATCCCGGTTCTAATTTGCCTACTACCAACATATCCGGATCGTTATATTTTCCAGGTGCTGATACATGTGCGCAAACATCCTGGAAACACCTGATTGCCATTACAATATTCCATTGGTCGTTGATATCACGGGTTGTTCGCCACAAATTACCTCCGGCTTCCGCTCCCCAGTTCCATACATTGGGAGCTCCGTATCCGACACAATATACGATATCCCGTTTTATCTGATCTAAAGCGTTGCGCATGACGATAAATGGTTCTTGAATCGTTTTCTCTTCCGAGTCCTTCTCAATGGCAGCATAACCGCAATAATCGTATTTCAAATAGTCCACTCCCCACTTCTCCCAAGTTTTTGCATCTGTCAATTCGTGCTGGTAGCTACCTATATGCTTGCCACAGGTCGTCCAGCCCGGTGAAGAGTAGATTCCGAATTTCAGCCCTAACGAGTGAATGTAGTCAGTAAGTGTCTTAAAGTCCGGAAATTTTTCGTTAGCCAGGAGTTCACCTTCGGGTGTACGTTCATCGGCTTCCCATCCATCATCTATGTTCACATAAGTCCATCCGTAAGCCTGAAGCTTTTCGTGCATGATTCGGGCGGCATCACGTACCTTTTGGTCATCAGCTGCAAATCGCCAGCAGTTCCAGCTATTCCAGCCCATAGGAGGAGTAAGCATAATCTCGCTACCTATTTTCAGTGTGATCTCCTTTTCATCTGTTCCTTTCTCATTTGTCGCTTGTAGGCGGACCTTAAAGTTTCCATTTGTATTCGTGCTTCCGGTGATGAGTCCTGTTTTCCGGTTTAACTTTAATCCTTTCGGAAGTCCTTTGGCTTTATAGGTCATAGGTCGTTTGCCGCTAACCATAATTGGCATGAGAAAAGGATTGCCGGGACGAGCGCCATAAGTCAGGGGGTTATTGATTTGTGGAGCGTCCGGACTTTGTGGAGTCAATATGTATTTTTCTTTGGCAATGGGCTTGGGCCATACAGGAATGGGCTGTACGTCACCGAGAGTTGTGAATTTGACATTCAGCCAATCAGCGCGGTCGTACATCATTCCATCTCCGCATTCCTCTACCAATAATAAAACTTTGTCTATTCCTGATAAATCGATATTGAAAGGTTTGGCAGGATCTCCTTTTCTCATAATTCCGCTTCTCCATAGTTCTTTCCGATCTCCTAATATCTTGAACTGAAGATTACAAGCAAATGGGGTATTGTCATCTGCACCTGCTAATCCGGAAAGCGTCTTGGCTTTTTTTCCGATATCAAAGAGCATACGGCTGATTGCATGAGTTCCTATGCCGCGTTCATAGACGATGCCTTTCACAGTCAATGGCGTCATAGTGACTGCTTTGTTGATTCGGGGGAGTCCCCAATCCTGTATGTAATAAGAACTTTCGCCTAACTCGTCCAGCCAAATTTCTTTTACTTCTTCTGCCTGGCATTTCCAACTAATCGTTAGTATAACCAATAACATTATCTGCTTAATGTACTGCATAGTAAATTATTTTTTTAATACTTTCTTTATAACCGGACAAACAAGGTCTGCATATCTCATCATTCCTAAGTCTGTGAAATGAATACCGTCTACTGTTGCTTCTCCATCTTCTCCAAGCATCTTTTCGGAAGAAATCATGTATATATTCTTTTCACCTTTTGTTTTTAGAGATTTGAAGACACTGTTGACGGCTTTATTCTTTTTGTTTATTTCGATAGCTATTTTCTTGTCGAACAGAGCATGAGTGAATACGGGGTCCTCAATAAATATAATCGGAGTGCGTGGATGCTTATCCCGAAGTATGCGATAGAAGGTTTCCATTTTCTCATATATCTGATCGGAGGAAGCATTAGGGACGAAGTCTAGTACATACACTCCTGCATCTACTAAAGACATTACTTCGGCTATTTCGTAGTCTAAAAGTGCATTTCCACTGAATCCCAAGTTGATGATCTCTCGATTGAGACGGCGGGAAATGATATTGGTATGTGCCATCCCAGGACGATTGGCACAGCCACCTTGAAGAATGCTTGTTCCATAAAAAACGATTGGTTTAGTCCGTACTGGAATTGCCGTTCGAGGTACTGATATAGATGCTTCTGCATCTATTCCGATGGACAATGAAATTACTCCATCATAAAGAGGTAAATATAGCATATATTCTCGCTCGACCGGTTCCATATTTGCTATAATTGTGGCTTGATTCACTTTTCCGGTGGGGCGCCCACTATTCACAAATCTCCATGCTCCGTCTACCCATGTGTATAGATCGAGTCCTTTAGTACCGGTAGGTGTCATGTGATTCATCAGGTTATTATTCAAATTCTCCCATTTGGTGGCTATTGTTGTTGAATTGGAGCAAAATCTGATTGCTAATCCTGCGGAGTTTCTGCTTAAATTCCATACCGGTTTACGAGAGACATGCTTTAATGAATCCGGCAATCGTTCGTAGCGATTTTCTGTATTCTTTGTGGCTTTACCATACAATGGAAACTCGGCAGCATCATAATATTTTAATTGAGCTTCCAGATATTCCGGCAAGCACAAGAATGTAATGAGCAAAATGATGATATGTCTTTTCATAATAAATGGTTGTTTATAAAAGCAATGCAATATACATAAAAAGAAACCTACTATGTATATTGCTATAGCTTTTATGAATATCCGGATTGGGCTAATTTTTCTTGAAGAATCCAATTGTAGAAACGACTGCCCGGTTTCCTCCGGTCATGTCATTCAAGTGTTCGTCTCCTACAACCATTCCGGTAGAACCTCCGCCGTCAAGATTAATAGCTCCTACACAGCCTAATCCTTTCATTATTTGTGCCAGTTCTGTTAAAGTTGCTCCACCACTGGCGGTAATACGTCCGTCACATATGAATATGACCACTTTTCCATCTTCACGATAACCGATTGCTGTACGGTCCGGGGTTACATTCGCTCCGAAAATGTCATACGGAATGATTTCATAGTTACTGAGATAGTAATCTGTGCCCTTTGATGTCTCTGTAAAATCGAATGGGATTTTTTTGTCTTTCAGTAATACAGGACCTGCACTTAAAGCATATTTAGGACTCCAGCTAATTGCGGTAGTCGGATTTTCATTAGTGACAATTCCATATTTATTTTCTCCTTTGACAGATGGCAAAGGACGGTCGAAATAGAAAACATTACTGGAGGCATCCGTTCCTGTCCAAACAACATTCGGCTTGCCTGAAGCATCTACGCCGAATGTTCCTCTTGTCACATTATACATACTGTTGTATTCTGTATCGCCAGTTTTTAGTGACCCCCGAACGGCTGAAACAGAGCCCGATTTAATGGAATTGATAACAGCTATTCCTGTATGGTTTCCATTATAGAAGTATCCTCCATTGACCAATAAATAACAGTCTCCATTGAATGATGCAGATTGCGTGTCAATGGTTGCGGGAGAAGATGGTATGTGGACACGTACTTCTACCTTACCGGTAGAGAGATCACCAATGGCGTACCATGCATGGAAATTACTACCATTTAAGTTACTGGTGGTTTCGTACAGTTCGATTTCTGCCGGCAATGTAGACTTAGTCAGTTTATTCCATGTCAATTGGATCGCTTGTGGCTCTGTTTCCAAGGAAACAGTCGACTCTGCACTGTAATAAGTACCGGTAGAGGTTGTCAGGAAGGCACGTACTTTATAGGATTTGCCATAGTCGAGTAAGGTATTCGGAATCACTTGAAATACTTTTCCGTCTTCAGCAACTTCCGGTCCGTTTTGCTTTTGATCATTGATAGTGGGTGTGTTTTCGGTACTCCAGCATAAACCATATTTTACGTTGGTTTGTCCAGCTATGTTTGTCACTTGATAAGAGGAACTGATACAAGTTGAGTTTGCTTTGATACTTCCTATGATTGCGATGCTTGGCTCGTCACCGAGGGCTACCAACCGATAGAGCTCGTAAATGGCACGTGAAGTATTCGTAGCCGAGAATGCTCTTACTCCGAAATAGTATATGTTTCCTTCTTCCAGACCACTTTCGATTGTATATTCTGTGACATTTGCGGCTACCTTGGCTATTTCTATATTTTCACTGGTATCTGCTTTTCTTAATAAGATGCTGAATCCGGTTTCATTATTACTATTGTCTTTCCAACGTAGTAATACTTTGGTTTTTCCCATTCTTTCTATGGTTATGTCTGAAGGTGCTTGTACGCTTGCAGACTGTTCGTCGCCGTCATTGTCACTTGAGCAGGCTCCGAAGGCACATGTTAATAATATTGCTATAAATATAATCTGTTTCATTTTACTGTACTATTTATTGTTTGATTACAAAGACTGTTTATTTGTTGATTCTGATCGCATCAAGTGCTTTGATGGTTATTTGTTTTTTATTAGGCAGTGTAACCTTGTGTTCTTGTTCACTCATGTTTACTATAAGGTATACGTGTTCGTCTGATACACTAGCCCATTCTGCCGCTAATACTACCGGAGTTATTTCATAGTTGGGTATCTCTTGCGTTGGGTTATCACCAGTTGGAATTATTTCCTGTATAAAACGGCCTCCCAAGAATAAATCATGTTGTTGACGGCGGAAATCTGTCAGATTTTTCAGAAATTTAGCTTCCCTTTTCGCATCTGGGCGCATCAACAGACTGGGCTCTACCCATCCTAACTGAGAACCCCATAACAGACTACGCATACTCATGAAATTCAAAGAACCGTCTGTGATACGCCAAGGGATGTAGGTGTATCCGCTATAGATGCAACGGTCAGAATAAATGAGCGGAAACAACGGAACCATTTTTGTATAGCTGTTGTGCGGAGAATTGACAACTAACATCATGTCAAACAGGTCAATATAGCACTCTGCATTTTCTTCTGTTGTCATGGCTTGGTTCTCTTTGTATAGATTTGTGCGCATTTCGGTGAGTAAACTGCGGTAGGCAAAAGGCCACCAATCACCACCGCCAGGTGCATGTCCGTGGTTGGTTGCATAGCAGGGTTCGCTGTTGGCGCAACCTATCTGATCCATATATACACCGTTCGTTTTTAGTTCAGTTAATATCTGTTTGTTGACTCCTTTCAGCACATCTCTCCAAATATAAGAAGCTGGGCAGGTTACAGTATTTAATACCTTTGAGCTATATACTTCTGTATATAATGTACCATCAGCTTTGCGACAAGAGGCATCTTTACCATTAAGCGTTTTATAGCTGTCTGTTGCTGGATCCCATAGACGACCGTTAATATATGGAGTAATAAATCCTCCAAGTTCCTGTGTTTCTTTAATCATTTCTTTGAATCCTGCTTTTTCGGGAAAGTATTCCGGATATTTAGTATCGAAACGATGATTGTGCCAATAATACCAATGCAATCCGACTCCTTTTCCATAGTATTTCATCGCTTTACGTACTGCTTCCATTGTTTCAGCATTTACTTCTCCCGGCCGTAGCCACATATCAGCGTTTTTGATCCATTCTGCTATAGGACGTTCTGAAATAGTTTTTGCACCCCACAGTGTTTCGAAAGTAAATGGACGATACCATTGTACTGCAGCGTCCTGCCATCCCTTTTTGGTAAATCCCATCACTGTTTCCCAAGGAATGCAGAACTTCTTGTTTTGAGTCCAGGCATAGGATGTTGTCACGTTCTGAATAAATACAAGACTTTTTCCTTCACTTTTCATTCTGAATACTTTGCCAGATCCCCCTTTGTCTTGTGCGGCAAAGTAGACTGTGCCTCCTTTATGATGCATCAGCACTAATTGCATTGTGCCTGTACACGAAGGATAACGTGATTGCAGTTGTCCTTCATTGCCGATTGTGTATTCGGTCCCGAATCCGACAGGAAGAATTCCTTTTGCTCCTTCCGGTCTGTTTACAGCAATACGGGGAAATTCAGATTCTGTAATCACCCATCCTTCCGGCATTTCTGCTTCAATGCGCCATTCCGGTAGTTCGGCATCTTTACCTAATGTGACTAATATGCGTACCGGACACGTCGGTCCTGCATCTATAACCATTTGCCAGGTGAATATTAATGTTGAGGCATCTTGAGTTTTTTGTATCTCGCCTCCTTTATATTCGCCCCATCGGGGCATTAAGGTCGGGTTCTCTCCGTTGGGACCCCGATAGATTAGTTGCCACGGATGTGTTGTACTTCCATCTACAGGCAATATGTTCATGCCATCCATGCGGAATTCCTTGAATAAGAATTCTTTTCCGTTGGCAAACACTAATTCAACATTCTTGTTTTTTAATACAAAGTTTCCATTTTCATTTTTAGCAGTCACTGAGGCTGATAAAGTTCCAAAACATTGTAAATAGCATAATATGCTAATAATACTGGTTATCATATTTCTCATATACAAAAGATTAGGATGAATAATTTCTATTTAATAATTTCGATGCTTTTTCTGAATAATTTTATTATTTCCTCTTGTGGAAGAGCGGTTTCCAATATGAGACGGCCTGCTGCGGGGAGGATACTTTTGCTTCCTGCTGACCGGATAGGTATTCTTTTACCACTCTCATTCATCAAAGATAGCTTGTTTTTTTCTATATCAAGAGTGAGTTGTCCTGTACCGTTCATATGCCAATAAATGATACAAGTCCTTCCTGCTTTCTGGAAAATGAATGCCCGGATTGGCTTTTCGTCATCCTTGGTTATTTGGCGATAGGGGTATAACTGATAATTTCCTTTTTTATCTTTCATCAGAAGATATTCTTGTTCGGGATTTTTGAGTAATTCTTTCTGTTTGTCTGTCAGGACACCTTGAAGTTTTGCTTCTTCCCACATTTTGATAACTCTCAGGTTATCTTCTGTACGAGGATGATTCTGTAACTCTTCTAAATTGCCAACTAATGATATGGGAGAATTCCATGCGACAGCTTTGCTGCAAATATATTCATACATGTCTGGTTGCATGCCTATTGTCTTGTCGTTGGGAGCCAAGTAATTCACCCATCCGAAATTGACAGAAGTAAAATCTTTGGCTATCTGCTCTGCACATCGAAGTGTATACTTCTTCATTGCCGGACGGATACGTTCCGGAGGGAATATATCGAAAGCATTCCCACGACTTAAAATATGCCATCCATAATGTGATTTCAATGCTCCTTCTGCAAATAATGGAGTTGGTTTCATTTCGTTGTATACTATCATCTGAGAGCGGGAGACATTATACCAATAAGGCATCGGTACATCTTCCGCACCATCAAAATAGACAAAACGAAAGCCTGCTTCGTGGTAGATTTTTCCTAAACGTTCGGCAATCTCTTTTTGGATTCCTGTATTTTGGTTGACACGGATAAACAGGGGCCAGTCATCTACATCCAATAGTCTGAAATGTTGTCCTTTGTCATGTGAGGCTGCTTTTGAGTTAAATACTCCCCGTACACATCCCGTAAATTGATATGGTGGTTCGGTGGTATAGTTCTCATAAGTGACAAGCTCGTTGTCAATTTGCAGGAGACGTCGTCCTTTCTCCATACGTACGCCTTCCGGATTACCTTCTATAGTGATGATAGTACTTGAATCATCTAATGGTTCCGAGAGAATAAATTCGCGTACATGGTTGGTGCGGGAGTCCGGTATGCCGTTGTTGATATATGGGTCATTCACTGCTACTTTGGAATAATGAATATGAATGCCGGGTATCATGCCTGCTGCTTTGATTTTATTAGTGATTTCCTGTAAATCTTTCATTCCATTCGGATATTCTTTTCTCCATTCATAATGTCCGCAAGCTTTGGCGAAATCAACATAATAGACGACAATGGATTTGAAACCACCTTTTTGAGCATATGCAATATGTTCATCTATATTTTTAGTCGTGACATCACGTAGCTCATAATAGGAGTACTGATATTCTTTACGTTGGCGACTTTCTACTCCTAAAGGCATATGATAGTCACGTTCTACTTTATCAATACAGGTTAGCAGTTTTTCTTTTGAAGTAGTAATCAGTGCTGCACCAGAATTGAATAGTTTCACTTGAAAATCAAGTCCTGCATACATCGTAGTATATTCCTTGTTTGCAAAAGCATCGATATAGGTGGTCGGATGGGTGCCTAGCAGGCATATGGCTGTCTGTTCATCCCATGATACATTCAGCCACTCACCAAAGTTCTCACGTTTACGTACTGGTAATTGTAATAATGAGATTTCATCTATTTCAGTTTTGCGTTTTACCCCAAAATCTTCGATACGATAATCAATTTGCTTCAGAGTGAAACCTATATAATAATCTGTGATATTTAACTCTATAATGGCAATGTCATAGGTATCCTGAAATTCTATACGTAATTCATTTCCGTTACGTTCAATTTTATTGGCTGGGAAGGTGCGTGGCTTTGCAGGAAACATTAGGAAGTTTTCATTATCGTAAGGACGGTATTGGGTAATAGCGCATAAAGGTACATCTGCATTTGTTATCAGACATTCCTCTCCCGTAGCTTTGTGTATCAGGCTGCGTGCTTTTCCGTCATTGCTAATAATTAGACGCATTTCCGCGTTCTCTATGACCACATTATTGTTTTCTTTCTGTTCATTAGGCATAGCTATACAAAATTGTGGCAACAATGTCGACACAAGCCAGACTAATAAAACCGGATATGTATAATATATTCTTTTCATCATTTATTTTATGTTTTTATTACCACTTATCTGTGCGAAATGGTCTGACCGGCAGATTGCGTGTATTAATCAGATTTCCTTTCAGGAAATTCCGAAAACAGTAACGAACGGCAACGGGAGATTTGACTGTTGGGGATTTGACAATTACTGTATGATCCTTCTGATTTAAAGAGGCCTCTGCCGGATAAAAGACTTTATCTGAACCTGCAATCTCAAATCCGGAGATATTCATCCAGGGGCTTAATCCTTTTTCTGCATGGGAAAAGGAGATTTCAATTGTCTCTCCGTTGATTTTCATGCTTTTATAAGATGGATATTCGGATTCTATTCCCTGATATCCGTATGTCTTATTCAAGGACATATATGCGAGGCGTTCTCCAATCCCTTTTTTATTGTGAGGATGCACTTGAGGAGCTTCGTATGTCTCTACTAAGTCGTTTGTTCCGATCATACCACTATTGGGAATGAGTGAAAGCGCCTTTTGTTGAGCTTCCCGCAATAATGCTCCTATGTAGCCATCTTCTTTATATTCACAGGCAAATGGGACTGTCTCAACATAGTAGAAAGGCAGGTCTCCTTGTTTCCATATTGATCGCCAATGTTTTACCATTGTAGCTAGGCGTTCGGCGTATGTTCTGCTACTTCTTACATTACTTTCTCCTTGATACCAGATAAAACCTTTTATTGTATATTTGTGACAGGGGTATAAAATTCCATTATACATTAACATCGATTGTAAATAGACTGGTGTCTTGTCACTTCCTATTAAAGTCAGGTCTTCATCCTTGTAGGTTTGTAGTATTTCCTTAGGTAGCCAACCTTCTACTCTTGAGCCTCCCCATGCACAGGTGATAACTCCTATAGGAATCTGCAAGGTCCGTTGTAAAGTTAATGCATAATGATAGGCGGCTGCACTAAACTTCGGAGCATTTTCCGTAGTTGGTTGCTGCCAGCTTCCTTCTGCATACTCCTGCGGAGATAGTTTTACTGTCGGCTTTATGGTTACCATTCGTATTCCCGGATGATTGGGAGCATCTGCTATGACATTATTGGAGTCGCTTATGGGACAATAATCAAATCCGTTCAAAGGCATTACCATATTTGATTGTCCGGCACATAACCAGACTTCTCCGACCAGGAGGTGCTGCAAAGTGACAGATTGTTCTCCATCCGTCAGTGTTAATGTATGTTCTTCGAAACTGGCAGCAGGCGTTGTGATCTGTAATTCCCAACACCCCTTTTCGTCAGCATGGGTTTTGACTTCCTTATTTGCCCATGAAGGAGTTACTACAACAGTAGAATTTGGAGTCGCTTTTCCCCAGATTCGTACATTGCTTTTTTGCTGTAAGACCATATTGTCACTAAGTAGTGGAGGCAATTTGACTTTTGCCTCCATATTGATGCTCCACAGTACAATTATTAAAAAGTAGATAAGAATCTTCATGTAGCATTTCTTTTTTTAGTCACGGAAATCCATTTGTATTTTTTCTTTCTTTTTGATGACAGGACCAGCCGGTTCCGGATGGTGCTGAGGATTACGATAATCAAAGTAATAAATATTCAGCTTATCAAATAAGGTGAATGCATCTTCCATACGTGACAGGAACTTGTCGTAGTCTTTGACTGTCGGTGCGGACCAAGCTGATTCTGCCAGTGCGCAGAGGCGGGGAAAGATCATGAAATCTACCCGATCTTTAGTATGCATTAGTTCCGTCCATGTATTGGCCTGTATGCCTTTGACATGTGAGAGGTCAGAGGCTGACACTCCCCATTCGGCAAACCATTTGTCGGGGAAAGCATATACATCTTCTATTGGGCAGAATCCGTCCCAGATTCGTCCCCATTTGTGGTCTTTATATTGTACGAAGTCAAAATAAAGCGGTTTGCGCGGACACATGATAGTCGAATATCCTTTGGTCAGTGATTTGCGCAGGTAATCGGGTTTATCATGCCTCCACCACATAATGATAGTATTATCTTGCTTTACATTCAAGTCGAGAAGTTCATCCCAACCGACTAAAGTTTTACCTAGTGAGTTTACTACATCTGTCATTCTATGCATAAAGTAGCGTTCTGCTTCCTTTACAGTTTGTAACCCTTCGCGTTTCAATAGTGCTTGTACATGTGGGTCTGTTTCCCATGCCTTGATTCCGTAAGCTACTTCGTCGCCTCCGATATGTAAATATGGAGAAGGGAATAAGGCAGCTATTTCTTTTAGTATATTAGTCAGATAAGTATAAGTTTCTTCTTTGCCGACGTTAAAAGTGAATTCCGGATGTTCTTCCGTTCCTCCGCCTGAGTATTCCGGGTAAGCTTTATTGGCTGCTGTGGCATGTCCGGGCATGTCTATTTCGGGTATAATTTCAATATGACGTTCTTTGGCATATGCTATGATATCACGGATCTGCTCTTGTGTATAATATTGTGCCGGTGTATCTGGATCACTATGGCAACCTTCTCCTCCTATAGTTGCCAGTTTAGGGTATTGTTTAATTTCGATTCTCCATCCTTGTGCGTCTGTCAGATGCCAATGGAAGCGATTCATCTTATAATATGCCATCAGGTCAAGGATTTGTTTTACCCTTTTTTCGCCGGAAAAGTGACGTGCTTCATCAAGCATATATCCTCTCCATTCATAACGCGGGGCGTCTTCTATCGTTCCACATCTTAGATCTCCGTAGGTTAACTGCTGTAATAGCGTTTGAATACCATAGAAAACTCCAGCTGGACTTCCTCCTTTGATTAGGACCTGTTTGGGGGCGATAATCAGCTGATAGCCCTCTTTGTTTTGCAGTCTATTGTCTAATGATAAGTTGATTCCTTTCGCAGCTTTTTTGCCGGGGATTACTTTCATTTTATAGTTTAAATCAGCGAGTTCCTTTTCAAGGAATGCTGCTTCTTTATATAAACTGGCATCCAGATAGTGGATTTTCTGACCCGATTTGAGTTTACACGTTTCTGCTTGCATGGTGACTTCAGTAGGATAGGGGATAACCCGTACCTGTTCTTGTGCTTGCAGGCTCATGAACAAACTTAGATAGACTATTGCCAAGGTTGTAAGTAATAGTTTCATGTTTCTTGGTTTTATTAGTTATTTAATAATAATTATAGGATTTTCTCCATGTAAATCCTCTATGGATACTGTCGCAGTGATGGTACGGGTCTCATTAGGGAACAATGGAATGAAGTTATCACTCCAGAATACCGGATTTACGACTTCTTTTGTTTTTCTCTTTGTATCTTTTTTATTAGTTTGATTACTTCGTAGCTTTTTTTCAGACTGCGAAATACATATAATCAACGCTTCCAAGCTTATTAATGAAATTTGATAATGCAATAATTCTCCTGTTTTCAGAGCATATGTCGGGATCTTATATGAATTAAGTAATGATGCAGTTGCTCTTGTATTTCTTGGAAGAAGGATGGCATAGTATAAATAAATGTTTTATATTTTATATCAAGAGAGGTTACTATAAATTTTTGTAATAGAAATCCTCTCTTGATAATGTTAACAATAATTAATCAAGGATTTTTATGCGGATGTTACGATACCATACGTCATCACCATGATCTTGAAAGCCAATGAATCCTTCTCTGTTGTCACCACCACAGTTATTTAATAATTGAAATGCTAAAGGACGTTCTTGCTCGCTAAACTTACTGGATTGCAGTAAATCTGTCCATTCTCGTGTCCATAGATGATATTCAAGAACGTTCTCATCGTTTTGGCTATGAACAACCGTACCTTTGTATACCATAATTTTTGCTTTATTCCATTCTCCGGCAGGTTTGGCATTTTGTGGAATAGCAGGGATCAAGTCATATAAAGAAGCTGATTGCCGATTATTGCTTTTGCCTAATTGAGCATCTGGGTGAACTGCATTATCTAATATCTGGTATTCAGGTGCAGACATAAAAAGCATTTCTAATCGATCGTTTCCATCTTTGTCTTTAGATGTGACTTCTTGTCCTAAGTAGAAAATTCCGGAATTACCGCCTTTGGATATTTTCCATTCTAATTCCAGTTCAAAGTTTTTAAATTTATGTGCGAAGATTAGGTCACCACCGTCACTATTTTGAGCTTCTCCAATACCACTCCCATTGAATTTAATACTACCGTCTTCGATGGTCCATTTAGATGGAACTTGTTCTTTACCATATCCACGCCAACCTTTGAACGTTTCTCCGTCAAAAAGGGTGATATAGCCATCTTTGTCAATGGGAAATTGTATACTGTCAATCTCAGAAGCTTTTAATGATTTGGAACACGATAAAGTTATGAAGTTAGATGAGGTGTCATCTTGTGATACTGCAACTTTCTTATTGCCGTTGCAAGATACCAAAACTCCGGCTATAAGACTATAAATTAGTGGATAAAATTGATTTCTCATGATTCTAAATTAATGTTTAATAGTTAATTATTGGGCATATCCGGTAACTTCCATCCATCTCGGTAAGTATGCTTGATTAATTCCTGAGCAAATGCTTGAGCATTTATTGGGTCTGTCCATTGTTTATTGAAGGTTGGATGCCCATCTTTAATCGTAAAGCCATCTTTGATGACTGTTTGGATGGTAGCATTAGGGGCTATGTTTGTGAATTTCATGTTGAGACCATCCCATAACAATTCTTGATTTAGTGATTGAAGTCTGATAGCAAGTACTCCCATTACTACCATCTCATTGAAAGGTCCTGCTTCTTTGAAGGGAGAAGTAGTCTGAATACGGCTTGAGGCATTTTCCTTGCAGGCACGTACAAAGTCCATTTCATGAGTTTCTTTAACTTCACGTAATACTGGTGGACATTTAGGATCTCTACCGGAGAGTAACCAAGGTTTTCTTCCGTAGCATCCGCAGATCAATGTGTCTTTTGTTCCGTGGAAAATGACACCTCCACCATCTACATTCAAATTTTTGTTTTGAGGGAAACCTTTTGGACGCATTGGTTTCATGCCGCCATCATACCAATAAACTTCCACTTCTGGCATTGCAACTTTCGGCATATTATCGCGAGCTGGGAATGTGAATTTAACCATTTGAGCATTGGGAGCACAATCTGTCATAAGCAATGTCGAACTACCTTGTACTTTAGTAGGATATCCTAATTTTAATCCTTTAAATACCGGATGAAGAACATGACATGCCATATCACCTAATGCACCTGTACCAAAATCCCACCAACCTCGCCAGTTCCAAGGAGTATAAATAGGATTATAATCACGGTACTGAGCAGGACCGAGGAACAAATCCCAATTTAATGTCTTGGGTACTCTTTCTGCCTTGTCTGGTCGACTAAGTCCTTGGGGCCAGATAGGACGATCAGTAAATGCTTCTACTTTAGTGATTTCACCAATTTCTCCGTTCCATATCCATTCGCAGATCTTGCGGACACCAGCTCCTGAAGCGCCTTGGTTTCCCATTTGGGTAGCAATATTATATTTATCTGCGAGTTTGGTTAATAGGCGTGATTCATATACGGTGTGTGTTAATGGCTTCTCACAATATATATGTTTTCCCATTGTGATGGCTTCTGCCGCAATAAGAGCATGGGTATGGTCAGGGGTTGCTATCATTACAGCGTCCGCTGATTTGCCCAATTCATCAAACATTTTGCGATAATCATAATAACGTTTTGCTTTAGGGTATTCATCAAATACATGTCCGCTATATTTCCAGTCTACATCACAAAGCCCAATAATATTTTGGCTGGACATGCTGCGGATTGCACTAGCACCACGTCCACCAATTCCAATGCCAAGGATGTTTAACTTATCACTGGGTGAGATATGGCCATGGCTCATACCTAGAATTGAATTAGGAGCTATTGTGATACCGGCTAATGCGGCAGCTCCAGTTTTTAGGAATTTTCTTCTTGAAAAATCTGACATAACCTGTTGGTTGAATTAAATTAGAGAATATTTTATCTGCCCAATCGGACGATGATTAACGAAATTGACATATTGCATGAACGTCATTGCAGCGATTTTGCCTGCCATTCGGGTGAAAAGACCGCAGGATTGCTTTGCGTAGTTTCGTATCATCATAAGATTGTCGTTGAGCTGAGAGAATATCGTTTCGATACGTTTACGGAACCTCTTGTATGCCCATGTGGGCGGACGCCAGTTTTTCTGATTAAGCCGATATGGAACTTCAAGAGTGATATTTGCTGCCTCAAAGAGATTCTTCTGAATCTCAGCACTGAGATAGCCTTTGTCTCCAAGCATCATGCAATCATGATATTCCCAGCGTACGTCCTTGAGATAATGAAGGTCATGGACGCTTGCGGCAGTCATGTCAAAAGAATGGATAACACCACGTATTCCGCAGACTGCATGGAGCTTATATCCATAGTAATGCAAGCCTTGCGAAGCGCAGTATCCCCAGTCAGGAGCCGCATCGGGATTGTCTTGTCCCATGGTGCATCGTTTCGCCCGTGCGTTCTGGCATACCTTTACAGGTTTGGAATCAATGCAGAACACATCTTCGGATCCATCAATGGCTCCGGCTACATCCTTGCGGATTTCTTCTGCAAGTCGTGCCGTAAACTTACGTCGGGCATTGAACTGTCTCCGACTGATCAGGTTTGGAAAATCCTCCTTACACTCATTATGCAATCGATGAAAAAGAAGATTCTCGCTGTCGAATCCGAAGGCTTCGGCGGTTATGCCGAGAGCAATTACTTCGAGGTCCGAGAACTTGGGGATAACACCACATCTTGGGACGTTTCCGAGTTCATTAACACGATTTCCAGCGAAATCCTTGCATATTTTGAGGATTCTGACGAAATTTGCTATGAAGTTGCGCATAAGCAGTGTAATAGTACTTAGTAGTTTGGTCACCACTAATTTACTAATAATCTGTGAATTGTGCAACTTTTTCATTTGTAAATATTTAAAACTTTAATTCAACCAACGAGTTGACATAGTATTATTGTATTTATTTAATAAGATTATACCTATGGCTCTGTAGTAGTCCGTATCCATTTTTCAGGTGTTTCCTTCGTTCACGGATTTCTTCAAGAGTTTGTAGCTCACCAATTGCCGGAAGAACATGCTGGTGGGCATCTTTCAGAAAGAGCCATGCATTCTCTGAGGCAATAGCGGAATCTCGTATGAATGGTAGTCGGGGATTACGTTTTCCTGTTTTGATGGAATCAGCAAATAATTTGCATAATACATCTATGTTCTTACCGCCAAATGGTCTTTCTAAGTGTAGTGTTTCGTGAACTCCGTGAAGATCAACTACAGCAGTTTGGAAATCATGCGTCATGCGTACAATTCCCTTTGTACCAATAATATCAACATAGGAATTGTGTGTCTGGTTTTTTGATAATTGGCCATATACAAACCCCTGTGTAATATCAAATACTATTCCGTTCTGAAAGGTCCCATGACATTGTATCCACCAAGGTTCTTTATAGTTCCACATGTTGACTCCTTGTGCATGCCAGGTTTTGTATTCACTGTTAGCATACCATCGGGCAATATCTACATAATGCATTCCGCAATCGTGGAATGCCGGACCTTCATATTCGTGGCCTTCACCAGGAACAAGTCCGGGAGTCATATGGCAAATACGAAGAATTGCTAATTCTCCGATTTTACCTTGTTCAATAAACTGTTTGATAGTCTGGTGATACCAAGAATTGCGTAGATATAAATTGACAGTGGAGAAGCGATCATACTTTTCTGTGAGATTTACTACTTCCCATTCTTTATCAATGGTATCAGACACTGGTTTCTCTGATATGATATGTTTTCCACTTTGAATAGCTTGCTCGATTTGTCTTTTTCGAGAGTCAGCGAGTGCAAAGAGACCTACTACCTGTACATTCTTATCTGCGAAGACAATACGTTCATCTGTGATGGTTTTGGATTCGGGTGATAATAATTTGGCAAGTTCTAGAGCATCTGTATTTACATCACAGATGTATACAATGTCCCATTGACCGCTTTTTTGCATTTCTTTTAGATAAAACTGTCCCATGCGCCCAAAACCTATCAGACCAACTTTTATTTTCATGACCAATTATAATATTTACAGGAATATAGATAAACAATTCCAATTTTAGGAAATCAAAAGTCGATAAGCTTTTGGGGCAATATCGACTTTTGATTGAAACAATGATTATAGATTATACTTCGTTAATTCATATGCTATAATACCATGGTCAGTAGTTAACATGTAAACTTGTATAGAGTTACCGTCAGCACTATGACCGATAGCTATGTCGCCTGTTGAGTTTGGATTTTCACCGATTGCATTATAGAATGAAGTCATTCCGGTTAGAGAACTGTTATTCCCATTGGGTCCAGTTGGTCCGAATGCTGGGTCATAATTGTCCAAGCGTGAATCCATTATTTGTGCGTCTGCCATTGCCGTCGTAGTCATAGAAGTTATATTTCCTATGCAAAGGCGACAATATTGAGGTTTGGAAATTGTGTTGGAATTTTGGACAGCCACTAGTTTTACACCATTAAATTCGGTATATGCTGTACCAATCAGACTACCACCCCACCAATTACCTTTAGGATCAAATATTATCTGACTTCCTTCTTTGGGAGTATAGATCACATTCTTTCGGGCATTGTTGGAGCTCATAATATAATCACATTCGTCTTCTGTTGTCATAGGAATAGGTTTACTTTGCAGGTACCAGCTATAGAGACCTTTGGCTGAGCCATGTACGGAGATAACTTTTCCATCTTCTGTTTTTACCCGAAGAACCCGGTTCATTACATTATTTGCTAATGACATTAATATGGCAGTTCCGTTTGTAATGTCTCCTTTTATAGATACGGTACGTCCCATATCCCACGTTCCTGTAGTTGCAACACTAGCATTGGTACTACGGAACTGAGCAAAAACATCACTAGTGAGAATATCTTCGGACATAATTTTTGTTGGTGGATTGGTAATGCCGTTTTTCCAAACATAAATCTCGAATAACTGATTTTTGCTCCATGGGTTATTAGCTGCACAGAAAGTTATGGCTACCATGTGGTTGGCATCGTCTTGTGTGATTGCATGGATAAGTCCGGTAGGCAATCCTGTCGTATTAACTTGTATATCTTTCAGATGTTCACCGCTATAACGGTTTAGGACTACAAAGTCTAAGGTTGTACTACTTACTATCAAATAATTGTTAACTATGGCTAGACTACGGTTATTTGTAGGAACGAAACCTCTAGGATCAGCAGGGGTTGTTTGGAATCCGAATAATAAGGATTTATAGCCGATTCTTCCTGGAGCAACGAAAGAAGGAGTTTGGATTTCGACAGTATACTTCTGCTTGGTAACTCCATCTTGTGCGATAACATAGATGTCTGCCATTTGGCTTAAATCAATATTACCTTCTGAGTCCATAGCTGTTGATTCAATAGTAGCCCATGGTGAGGAAAATAGTTGTGCCGAACGTATAGCAGCATCAATGGAGGAAGATGTTTTATAAATAACGATAATCCCATTTTCACCTTCGTTTTCAGGCGATTTGATTGTGATCAATGGATTTGGTATATCCGGTAACACTATTTTAGTAATGAGCGCTGATTTTGATTTTGCATAAATCGCTTTGAAAGTGTAAGGGATTTTTATTCCATCTTCTTTGATTAATGTAGATTGGAAGCCTGCAACCAAATCATGAATGCCAGAGATTTCAGGCTCGAATCTTGCACCTGTGGGCATGTTTGCAGTAACTTTCATTTGAGTCAAGTCTCCTTGAATTTTTTCAGTATCCGAGATATAATAAGGGACCTGTACTGTGATAGTACCATTTGCTTCATCGACAATAGCATCATATTGCTTGTCTGCATCGGATATTAGAGATCCTTTGACAGAAAGAATATTAATGTTTTCACTATCGCTTCTTACCAAATCATCTGGCTCTTGACATGCAGTAATGAGAAGGATTGAAGCTAATAAACCGTGAAATAAATATTTCATTTTCATAATTCTTCTTTTTAAATAATATTATTTCCACAAATCATTTTGTTCGCAAAGAATGTTAGTTTGCAACTCGCTAAAAGGAATAGGGAAGATAGTATATCTTTCCGGGAACAAACGATCTTGTGTGTCACATTCTACTTTTTCATAAACGAAATCATTACCTTTTTTCTCTATCTTGATACCATGCAGACGTTTTTGGTTAAGCGTTTGTACGGCAATCCCCCAACGGATCAAGTCAAAATAACGATGACCTTCCAGACCTAATTCACAAATACGTTCTTTGGCTAAATCAGTTAGGTAGTCACTCCAATTATTTTTTTGTTCTAATTGGGGTAATCCTACGCGGTCACGGATTGTTTTTAAATCAGCATATGCTTTTTCAAATTCATTTTGGCGGGCATATGCTTCTGAACGGATCAGATATATTTCTGCCAATCGCATTTCTATCCAATATTGGCCGCTTAAGACATTAGTAAAGTTGTATTCAGGGTCATTACTCATGAATTTGCGAAAGATATAGCCCGTAGTTGATCTATGAACATTGTCTTGTCCAGCTGTGGAGAAGTCCATATATCCGTCATCACCGTCAACATATAGCTGTAGAGTGCGTCCTTTCCATGAAGCCCCGTTATATAAAATAGAAGCGTAAAAGCGAGGCTCGCGATTATCAAAAGGTTTGTTTCCATAAACGTTAAGCTTATCCCAGTCAAAAGCTTGATACACACCATTAACTTTAATGTCAAAAGATGATGCATATTCATCTGAAGGAGTAGCTGCAGCTCCGTTATTAGCTCCACCCGTCCATGGCTTAGAGTCAAATGGCGGACAAAAATATGTATCAAAATTATGTTGTTTCTTATTTTGTCCTTTTTCGTAATATACGGGCAATATTAGTTCTTTGTTATTGACTGATGTGAAGATCTTATAATAGCTTTCATAACTCGTGCCGGGAAGTAATGTATAGTCTAGTTTTAATACTTCTTCACACGCTTCAATTGCTTTATCCCAGCGTTTCGCATACAAGGCTGCACGTGCTTGCATGCCATAAGCTGCTCCTTTAGTTAAACGTCCGGCGTCACTATTTGCCCATGATTCAGGTAAATCATTAGCGGCTTTTTTGTATTCTTCCAATATGAAATCCCAGCATTCGGTTTCCGATGAACGAGCTTTTGCTCTTTCTTCTGGGCCGTCTATATACTCCTCAGATGTGCGTAGAATTACGCCTCCATGTCGAATAACCAATTCTTGATAAGCAAAAGCACGCATGAAACGGACCTCTGCAGTACGTGCAGCTACTTCTTCCGGATTTAATCCGTTCCCATATTTTTTTAAGTCATAAAAATATTCATTCAACTGGCGGATACGAGTATACATATCATTCCAGTTAGAACGGAAATTGCCTTGAGGAGTTACGAAGTTGCTTTGATAGAAGAAACGATTCATTTTACCTCCATCTACTCCATACCATGAATATTTGATCAAATCACTAGCTCCGTCATCCATCAAACAGTTCGCATCTACGTATAATTGTGAGTTTACGTAGAATATGCTATAAAAACCTTTTACATATAAGTCTAGATTTTTGATAGAATTAAAAGCGGTAGTTTCACTGTAATTTCCAGTAGGATCAATATCCAATACGTCGCATGACTGGCATAAACATAAAGCTGTAGCCATACCTAATATGTATTTTTTTATATTTTTCATATGAATAGTCTGTTTAGAATGAAACATCAACACCTACACTGAAAGTACGTTGTTGTGGGTAATAGCCGGTAATTACATTGGCACTTTCAGGATCTAGGTATTTAAATTCTGTAAAAGTTAGTAGGTTCTGACCGCTTGCATATATTCTGAGGCTACCGACACCAAGTTTACTCATCCATTGTTTAGGGAATGTGTATCCTAGCACAACATTTTTCAAACGTAGGTATGCGCCATTTCTTTTCCAGTAGTCTGAAATCTGGGCGTTATTGGTTCCAGGACTTATTGATAGCCGTGGATATTCTGCATTAATGTTGTCAGGTCTCCAACTGTTTTCTACTAAATAAAGTGGAGCATTGTCTACTCCTGCGTAGAAAGGCTTGGTTAAAGGAGTTTGGTCTGTAACACCGTTTAGATTATACCAGTTTTGTTGCAGCATTTTGTCGCAAAGGGCAGCTCCCTGTAGTTGAATAGATAAGTCGAATCCTTTATAATTGGCATCGGCCATTAGGGCAAACATCAGTTCAGGACGTGAATTACGTGCAATCTTCACTTGGTCTTGTGAATTAATCTGGCCATCTCCATTGATGTCCATATAGCGGATATCACCTAAGCGTGGTTTAGTTCCAATAGGTTTGGGAGCATTATCTAGTTCCTCTTGAGTTTGATATAACCCCATCGATTTCAACCCCCATACATCTCCTATTGAACTCCCCAAGGTGCTTTGCCAAGGTAATGTACCGTCAGCTTGTCTTTTGCTTAATATACGGTTATGTGCATATGTTAAATTCCCGGTTAAGCTATAGTTAAAATCACCAATTTGATTGCGGTGTTTTAGTATTAATTCGAAACCTTTGTTGTCGAAAGTTCCGTCATTCATTCGGGTGGGTACATGACCTCCTAGAGATGCCGGATAGATGGAAGTAATGTTTTGGAGAATATCATAAGTATATTTATAGAATACATCAAATTCTACCCCTAATAAACCATTCCAGGCATTCATTTCAAATCCAAGATTGATTGTACGGCATTTTTCCCATGTTAGATCGGTCATTGGATAAGCCACTTTATTGGATAATGTACCTTGTGAAGATGGGCTGGTTCCGAAAGCTACATTGTTGCCGTTTAGTTCATATAGTTTACGATACAAGAAAGGATCTACATTATCATTTCCTAATATTCCGACTGAACCTCTAAGCTTAAAGTAATCGATTTTAGGGAGTAAGTCTTTGAAGAAGTCTTCTTCAGAGGCAACCCATCCTAAAGAGACGGAAGGAAAGAATCCCCATCGTTGACCTTCAGCGAAAAGGTAGGAACCATCGTAGCGGAAAGAAGCTTCTACTAGATATTTGTTGTCATAGGCATAATTTAAACGTCCCACGTATCCAGCATATGCAGATTTACCAGATGACCCGTTAATGATAGCTGTTGCGGCATCACCGAAGTTTAATTCAGGAAGGTCAAATATATCAAAATCCTTGCGGCTTCCTGATAGTGAACTTGAGTTTTCTTTCTTTTGTTCGTAAAGAAATAATGCTCCTATATCATGCAAACCAATTTTGTTGTTATAAGAAATAGAAGGACGTAGCATTACCTTTTGTCTCTTGTTATTCCCTACATACATATTTCCTTCTGGTGAAAGATTTGCGCTTTTTACCAGTGAATATCCATTCCCTTTGTTGGCGTTGTTTTTATCTGCCGGAGTGAATGCCATTAAATCATAGGCATAAGTAAATGTTTTGCCATCTCCATCATAATAGTCCCAACTTGCAAACATACTTGCTTTTAGACCTTTTAAGAAGGGGAATGAGTATTCTATTTTGGCAGATGTTTCCAGTCGGATATTACGTGCTTTTTCAAATCCTGAGTTAGCTGATCCATATACAGCGTTGGCTGCACTACCGGATTGACGGTAACCGGAGGTGGGATACCCATTATATTCTTGAGGAACATAAGGTAGTGAATATAACATTAAATGGAAGAGATTGTAACCTTTTTGGTTTTCATAAGTATATCCTCCTGGTCGATAGTAATCTTGTATATTGCCAGCAATATTTAACTGAACATTGAGGTTTCTATTGATTTCTGTTGTGATATTGGACCGGAAGTTACCACGTTGATTTTTATGGTCTTTGATGATACCATTGTGGCGTAGGAATCCACCACTGATAAAGTATTTAGTTTTATCTGTACCTCCACTGACAGAAAGGTTATGTTGATGCATCATAGTAGTTTTGTATATGGGCGATGTCCAGTCTGTATTTTCATATCCGTCTGTCGGGTCCCCATTGTAGGTTGCTGCAATCTCTTCATCAGTGAAAAATCCTTCACCAGGTTCCAAGCCATTTGCTATATTGTCTAGTTGACGTGCTAAGTTGTAGTATTGCATGTATTGTGTACCATTCATCATTTTAGGGAGGTTAGTCGCATGGTTGAAAGTAACACTGCCTCGATAAGTGATTACAGGCTTACCTTCTGTTCCCTGTTTGGTTGTAATTAATATAACTCCATTGGCTCCTTTCATACCGTACACAGCACAAGACGAAGCATCTTTTAAAATAGTAACAGATTCTATATCTGACGCATCTATGCGTGCCATTTCACGTTCTACTCCATCAACTAATACTAATGGGGTACTAGTACCGTTGTAAGATGAATAACCTCGTACTAAGAAAGATACATCATCAGCTCCAGGCTGCCCGGTAGATTGTTGGCTTACTAAACCTGGTAATTTCCCGACCAAGGCTTGTGAAATATTACTTGCTGTGGTTTTTAATATTTCCTTTGAGGAAGCGGAAGCGACAGAACCTGTCAAGTGGACTTTCTTTTGAGTTCCATAGCCTACTACAACAACTTCATTCAAACTTGATACATCTTCTGACAAGCTGACATTGATGGTTGTTTGTCCTTGTGTTTTAACTTCGTGTTTGGCCATACCAATGTATGAGAAGATTAATGTACCTGTGGAAGGTACATTGATAGAGTATCTACCGTCAATATCGGTAGTGGTACCTGTGGTCGTACCTTTGACAACGACGCTGACTCCTGGCAACGGATCACCGGTCACGTCTGTGACGACTCCCCTAACCATGTTCTGGGCATAGCCATTTGTGGCATACGCAAAAAGCATCGACAATGAGAATAGTATGATTCTGATTGTTCGGAAACTACTTTTTTGCTTAAAGCATTGTTCTATCATAAGATAAAATTTAATTGGTTAATAAAAAAGTTTTTGGGTATTAGATTTATTGTAATTCTTCTAGTACTTTCCAGCATTGATATAAGCCCCTGGGGACATGGAAACAGCCTTTCCATTTGCCTCCTTTAAGTGGCAGAAGTACTTCTCCCTGGCGGTTTAAGTAACCGAACCATTCAGGATATTGAGCATCTTTGAAGTGCGTCCATACATACTCATGTATTTTCTCGAACCACTCCATACATTGTTTGTCACCTGTCAATTGGTAACCTTTTAGTAGGGAAATAAGTGTTTCAATGTGTACCCACCAAAGTTTTTGGTCCCATTCCAGTTGTTGGGGAGGGCAACCTTTGCGGTCCATGAAATAGTAGATGCCACCATATTCTTTGTCCCATCCGTAGTTAATCATCGTCAAGGTTACATTTTTTGCCTTCTCGATTAGATCAGGGCGATTCAGGCGTTTTCCTAAATCCATGATAAACCACATCGCTTCGATGTCGTGTCCGGGAGTCACTTGCCGTCCTTCAAAACAGTCTACGAGATTGCCGTCCACTCCTATATTTTCAACAATAATTCCTCCGAGCTCTGGGCGATAGAATACTTCCATCACTTCGTGAATACAAGTCTCTATTGTTTTTTCCAGATACTCTTTGTCCAACAAGTGTTCTATTTCAAGTGCCAGATTACAAAGGATCATCGGGAGGGCGAAATTTTTCAGATTACGTGTGCCCGGATGGATTTTGTTCCATTTACCTTTCGGATTATCTGCCTTTGAGAGAATAATATCGAACGTTTTCTTTGCAATGTCAGCATATTCCTGATTGCCTGTAGCCAGGCTGAGTTGCCCGAAAGCCATTGTAGCAAATGTATAGGAAAAGATGTTGTATGGTTCTACCAGAGGATTACCTGCCCGATCCAAAGAAAAATACCAATGATAGTTTCCATCATGTCCGTATTTCTTTAGAAATTCACCGCCTTGAATAGCGCAATCCAGCCATTCCTGTTTTTTCTCAACTTTATTGTAAAGCATTGAGAATAACCAAACTTCGCGTCCTTGTAGCCAAATAAATTTATCTGTATCGAATACGTTGCCTTCACGATCCAGACAAGTGAAATAACCACCGAATTCGTGATCCTGAGAATGGTCTAACCAGAATGGAAGAACATTATTCAGTAGTTCGTCTTTGTATTGGTTTGCTAATTTTTTAAAATCCATAATTGTTAGTTTTTTATTTAATAAGGTCTATTTTACTGTTCCGAACGGGTCCAGTATCTTTCAATCTCTTCCAGAGACTTTCCGGTAGTTTCCGGTACGAGTTTCCAGACAATGAGCATATACGGTACACACATGATGGCGAACAGGAAGAATGTTCCGGCTGGAGTAAGATTCTGGAGCATCCAGGGGGTTAGCTGTCCGATCAGATAGGTACCGATCCAAAGAGCGAATCCGGCAATGGACATTGCTAATCCGCGTATTTTGGTAGGGTACATCTCAGAGAGAAGTACGAATATCACAGCGCAAATGGAAATGGCGCAACAAAAAACATAACACAGAAAGAAGGCTAACAGAAACAGGCTGGAAATATTCCAGGCATTTCCGAGGAGGAAATAACTGCCAATGAGTATCAATGAAACGACCATTCCGGATACCCCATAATATATCAGTTTCTTGCGTCCTACTTTGTCAATGATGAGAAGTGCCAGGATAGTGGTCAGTGTATTCACAAGTCCTACAAGAACCTGATAGAACAGAGAATCCCCTCCTGAAAGACCGGCATTCTCAAAAATAGAAGGGCCGTAGTAGAGAACTGCATTAACCCCCATAAACTGTCCCAGAATAGCAATACATACACCGATAATGACTGCTTTCAGAATACCTGGTTTCAGAAGGATAGACCATTCTGAACGGGTTTCGGAAACAAGGACGGATTTTGTCTCGTTTAGCTGGAAATCAGCTTCTTTAAATGAATTGTAAATCTTTTCCAGAATATAAGTGGCCCTCCTTTCTTGTCCTTTTACTATCAGCCATCTGGGGCTTTCGGGTATGAAAAAGATAATAATGAAGAATATTATGGCTGGTAATGTCTCCATGCCTAACATACCTCTCCACACTTCTGTAACTACTATTTTTTCTAACCAGGCGATAGGTAAGTGGTTTCCACTCTCTGAATATGCCAATAACTGGTAGTTGACAAGGTAAGCTCCTAGAAAACCGACAGTTACGGCCAGTTGATACAGGGAGACCATTCTGCCTCTGAATTGTGCGACGGAAACTTCGGAAATGTAAAGAGGAGATACAATAGAAACGACACCAATCCCGATGCCACCTATGATTCTATAAACAACTAACTGGTTAAAGTCAATGCAAAAAGCACAGCCGATTGCTGATGTAGAAAACAGAATGGCAGAAAGTATCATTGTTCTTTTACGTCCGATGCTGTCGCTCAATATTCCGGAAAAGAGAACACCGACAATCGATCCGATCAATGCGCATCCTACATACCATCCTTGTTGCAAGGTGTCCAACTGAAACAGATGTGTCACCTGAGCTATTGTTCCGGATATGACAGCAGTGTCATAGCCGAACAGAAAGCCTCCTAAAGCAGCAACGACTGAAAGGAATATGATATAACCCAGATTAATTGTTGCTTTCATATAGTTTATTTGATTTCAAAGTATTCTCTGTATCTGTCATATAAATGTCCTGCTTGCAGATAAGCTGATTGCGGACTTAAAAAGTGAGAAAACTCAAAAGTGATTGCTTTATCATATCCGGCACGTTTTGCCGCTTCCAGTTTCATGCGGAGTTTGTCGAATTTGATCGGCAGGAACCGGATGGGCATATCGCGGTCGAATGTTTCCGCGTTTGTCCAACATTGCATTCCGTATTTGTCTGCCAGTTTCTTGTTTACAGTGAAAAAAGCATCCAGTTCATCGTAGTCGATGTGTCCGTCTTGAAAAGCACAAGCGTCTACTACATCGTGTATGCCATCAAAAATTTCATTCCATTCTCTCTCATGTTGTTCTACGGATACAGCATCCTCCCTTGTCATTTTTCCGGTTCCCATGACTGCCTTTTTACCATCAATCCAAGGGGATATAAAAGTAGGGAGGCCATTCGATACATCTTTGCATTGTTTACCCATGGTATGAAATGCACCGATAGCTCCTTTGGTATTACGGCTGATTTCCGTGCTGATATACCAGCCTCCGAAACTCTTATACTTTTCACCGTAAGTATTCCATACTTCGTCAATCACATATTTATTATATTCCACTTCCCACGACATATCACGTGTATCCCAATAATGACCGGTGTCATACAGTCCAAAATAAAACTTCATGTTATATTTTTCAGCCAGTCGTAAGTACATATCTACTAAATCCACGGAAGGCATATAGCATCCTTTTCCTAATAGATATTTGGACGGATAAGTGATGAACTTGCGATATCCGGAACGGATCATAATAACGGTATCGATACCAATTCTTTTCATGTGCTGAAAGTCGAGATCCCATTCTTTTTCTCCCCAGTTCTGGTGTGGAATATCGTGGGATATTTCATCTAGAAAAGTGCCTGTGATTTTCAGACCATTATTTTTCGGTACAATTAATTGGCTGTCCGTCCTTTTGCTCGGAGAGAGAACGAATTCACTTTCATCTTCGCCTTCAGCGGCCAGTAGTGTGGGAGCCATTAGGGCGGAGGCTCCCGCTAATGCGGCTTTCTTTAAAAAATCTCTGCGATTATTCGCTTCCATAGTTTACTTTTTTTAGTTTCTACTCTTTTTAGTATATATTTAACCTATTGAATTTTCTAGTAGTTTAATATTTATTACTAGCTCGGAATTATTTGCTAGATTTATTAATCCCTTTGAGTTGGCGCTTTTAATTTATTAATTAGGAATTTATTATTACGTTATTTATTAATTAGGTGATAATTTATGATTAATTTTATTAATATGGCATTAATATTGCCCCATTCGCAGATGGGGCATTTGATGTTTTCTAGTGTATATTTTTCATAGGCTAATCATTTTAATCAAGTAATTTAGGTTACTTGGATGAATTGATAGAACAAAGTTAGGCATCCAGAGTCGATTTTTTGCGCAAAAAAACGAAAAAGTGTATTCAAAAAACGCATCTTTCTACTCTTTGGGAGATTTATTTGCTGAATATAAGTACCATTCAAAAAAATCATATACAATTTCGTTTGATTCAGGGGTTGGGTCATGATTGACTCTATTGCTCATTGCGACTTTATTGCGGTATCCTAAGAGCCGGTTGACCGCTATTGTATGGTTTAGCGCTGTCCACCGGTCTGTTCCGTCAGAGTATCTGTCCTTGATTTCAGTTCGTCGTCTTTGCCAGTCTTCAACGGTTCTGACTGTATCTCCATTATAATATAATGAAGGAGAGCGAAAATTTCCATATACATTTTCGTATTCTGCGGGCGGGCGGAAGTGGCTCGATAACTTATTCCATAGGTTAGAGGAGTCATAATTTCCGCTATTTTTGTTTCCGCTGCATCCTGCTAGAAATGCTACCAGATGAACGATCAGGATGAATAGCACGATTTTCTTTTGCTCCATAAGTGTTGATTGACTTTAAGAGTTAACATTTACCGAACAAAGATATGCCACTTTAGTAATGCCTCCGGTACTAAAAACGAAAAGCTATATTCGAAAAACGAATAATTTATTTTTTATCTGTTCTTGATTTTTTCTCCCGATATTCCAAAGGGGAACATCCTTTGAACTTTTTGAAAATCCGGGAGATATTATTATAGTCTTTGAATCCGGCTTCCGTTGCAATGTCTGCCAATGAACGATCTGTAGTAAGAAGTAAATCGGCCAGATGGTTGACCCGGCAGTTTAAGATATACTGATAGATGGAAGTATGCATCGCATTTTTGAATTTCACTTCAAAATTTCTGCGTGAGAGCGGAATCTGTGCCAACAAAGACTCTATGGTCAGGTCGGAATTGTAATGACTTTCTATGTATTTTACAACTTCGAGAATGTAAGGGTCCTTTATATTATGTTTTTCTGTGGATTGCCGCAATTCTATGCGGATAGGGTTGATGACGATATTGAAGGTCCCTTCATGTTCCTTTTTGATTTGTTGATGAATGAGCCTGCCTATAGAATATCCTCCTCTTTCTACTTCGAGCTCTATGGATGAAATGGGTGGATCGGAAATATTACACATCAGTTCGTCGTTATCTACACCCAATAGAGCAATTTCTTCCGGGATCTGAATATTGTTCATCTGGCAAGTTTCAGAAATGAACAAGGCGTGCGCATCATCACAACAAAATAGAGCGACTGGCTTAGGGAGTTGCTGCAACCATTGACTTACTTCCATTCTTATTTCGTCTTCCTGCTTATCCGATTCGAAACTGAAAAATTCACCTCCGATACGTTTTATCTCCTGGCGATAACCTTCGCAGCGTTCGTCAGACCAGACAACTCCTTTAACACCGAAATAAGCAAAATTGCGAAACATCCGTTTGGCAAAAAACTGGGCTGCCATTCTTCCCGTACCTTTATAATCACCTGTCAGATTAGAGTAAGTGACGCTCCGGTGATGATAGTTTTGTAGCACTACCGGAATATTCAGCTCCTTCTGCAAATCGATTGTATCGTTATTCCATTGTCCGATAATGGCGTCGGCTTTCCATTCTTTCGCCCATTTCAGAATACCTTGTTCGCCATGCATTGTGCTATAATAAGAAGGTAGTCGGTAAAAGAGCCAGGGACCGTTTTCTTTGGAGTATTGGACAAGGCCCTGTAGCAGTTTCCTGTCAAAATCGCTTGAATAGTCTATCAATAGAAGAATCTTAATCATTGTTTTATGTTTTTCTTTAGATATGTAGGGATGCACAAATATAAAAGAATTCTTTTGTTCTCTTGCAATGAAGACTTATTTTTGTTGCAGCCAACTTATCTGACACTCGGGTGTGTATTGACGGAAATGGTTTGATGCTATTCCTTTTAATCTATATATGCCCGAAGAGATGCTGACCAAAGAAATGAAGAAAGCGGACCGGGAACAGGAACGGGAGGAATATGACCGTATGGTGGCACCGGAAATCAACGAAGAAGTCTAGGAATAAGATAAATTAATACCCTCCCTGGCTTATTTATGAGATAAATCCCTATCTTTGTGGCACTTTTTACGAAAAAAGCAAATTCAAATTAATAGATATAGAAAAGAAAATGGCACAAGAAGACGTTTTTAAGAAGCTTGTATCGCATTGCAAAGAGTATGGTTTCGTATTTCCTTCGAGCGATATCTACGACGGACTAGGCGCTGTGTATGACTACGGTCAGATGGGCGTTGAATTGAAAAATAACATTAAGAAATATTGGTGGGACAGCATGGTGCTGTTGCACGAGAACATTGTCGGTATCGACTCTGCCATCTTTATGCATCCTACTATCTGGAAAGCTTCCGGACACGTTGACGCATTCAATGACCCTTTGATTGACAATAAAGACTCTAAGAAACGTTATCGTGCTGACGTGTTGATCGAAGAACAGTTGGCAAAGTATGACGATAAAATCAATAAAGAAGTAGCGAAAGCTGCCAAGAGATTCGGCGAATCTTTTGATGAGGCTCAATTCCGTTCTACCAACGGACGTGTATTGGAGCATCAGGCAAAACGTGACGCTCTTCACACTCGCTTTGCTACAGCTCTGAACGACGGTAATCTGGAAGAGTTACGCCAGATCATTATTGATGAAGAAATCGTATGTCCGATTTCTGGTACAAAGAACTGGACAGAAGTTCGTCAGTTTAATCTGATGTTCTCTACTGAAATGGGTTCTACTTCCGAAGGAGCAATGAAGGTTTATCTTCGTCCGGAAACTGCACAGGGTATTTTTGTAAACTACCTCAATGTACAGAAGACAGGTCGTATGAAAGTTCCTTTCGGTATTGCACAGATTGGTAAGGCTTTCCGTAACGAGATCGTTGCCCGTCAGTTTATCTTCCGTATGCGTGAGTTCGAACAGATGGAAATGCAGTTCTTTGTAAAACCGGGAACCGAACTCGACTGGTTCAAGAAATGGAAAGAAATCCGTCTGAAATGGCACAAGGCTCTTGGTTTCGGAGATGCAAGCTATCGTTATCATGACCATGATAAACTGGCTCACTACGCAAATGCGGCTACTGATATTGAATTCCTGATGCCGTTCGGATTCAAGGAAGTGGAAGGTATTCACTCTCGTACTAACTTCGACTTGTCTCAACATGAGAAGTTCTCAGGAAAGAGCATCAAATACTTCGATCCGGAACTGAACGAATCTTATACTCCGTACGTAATCGAAACTTCTATCGGTGTGGACCGTATGTTTCTCAGCATCATGAGCGCAGCTTATTGCGAAGAACAACTGGAAAATGGTGAAAGCCGCGTAGTGTTGAAATTGCCTGCTGCTTTGGCTCCGGTGAAACTGGCTGTTATGCCGTTGGTGAAGAAAGACGGTCTGCCTGAAAAGGCCCGTGAGATTATTGACAGCCTGAAGTTCCACTTCCATTGCCAATATGATGAAAAGGATAGTATCGGTAAGCGTTATCGCCGTCAGGATGCTATCGGTACTCCGTACTGTGTGACAGTTGATCATCAAACATTAGAAGATAACTGCGTGACATTGCGTAACCGCGATACCATGCAACAAGAGCGTGTAGCTATCTCTGAATTGAATAATATCATTGCAGACAGAGTAAGTATCACTTCTCTATTAAAAACTTTACAATAAACCTTTGACGAATGAGTAAAAAGATCTATTTATTCTCCTTAGTATTGCTGGCTTTGGTGTTCACTGCTTGTAGTGAAACGGAAGAGACGAGCAAATATGATAACTGGCGTGCACGTAATGAAGCTTTTATAGACTCGATCGCTAGTGTGTATGATAGTCCTGAAAATCAAGCTTTGGCTAATAATAATCCGGAGAAACTTCATCGTTATAAAGATGAGGTAACAGGTCAATGGATATATGTTAAGAAGGTGAAAAATGGGACAGGCAAAGAGTTGCCTCAATATACTTCTACGGTAAGTGCACATTATCGTATGTCTTATTTCAATGGAGATGTAGTTCAACAGACTTATACAGGAACAGAGCCTACAGAGTTTGATTCTCCGGCAAATTTCACATTGAATGGTGTTATTTCCGGTTGGTCTTATACGTTGATTCATATGGTAGCTGGTGATTTTTGGACTTTGTATATTCCTTATCAAAGTGGGTATGGTTCAAGCACTAATGATGATAATCTAGAAGCTTATTCTGCATTAGTATATAATGTTAGGTTGGAGAAGATTGTAGAGAGATAATCTTATAACAATATAATAAATACGAATATAGGTGTTGGGTCTAAATGATACAACACCTATATTTTTTCATAATAATAACAGACTTACCTTCTTAGAGATTATACAATATCGTTTTTCTAAAAGTATATAAGGAATTATTTCTTTTGTTTTGTTCCTCCTTGCTTGAATTACAGAAGATTACATTTTTGATTTTTTTTATACTACTCTCCCTAATCTGCAAATGTGTCATTCATGGCAAGGCTATTACTTTGTTTAGTACGACTAATCCTGAAAATGTGAAAAAGAATATCGCTGGCTATTCGTGAAGCGGCAGAATTGGTAAGAATGAGGAAACTGGTTGAGTTCTGATAAGTTCTTTTGATGAGTATAGTTGTTGATGCCCGTTGTTCCGGGTATGTAATAGGTGTGAGATGGGGTAATGTAACATGGGTAAATATAGATGTAACATCCTTTATCCGATATGTAGCATCACAAAGAAATCATGTAGCATACTTGGGGTAATATATCTGTTTGCATTTTCTATTTTTGTGATGTGGAAGATAACAAGGAACATTTATAGAAAACAAATATCATGAAAACAAAACTCAAATTGACGACTGGTCTTGTTTTGCTCACGATCTGTCCTGCGTTGCAAGCACAGAATCCAGTGGTGCAAACCTCGTACACTCCTGACCCGGCACCCTTTGTTTATCGGGACACCGTATTCCTCTTTACAGATCATGATGAGGATGATGCCCAATACTTCAAGATGAAAGACTGGCAACTGTACAGTACCACTGATATGGTGAACTGGACTTATCGGGGGACTCCTATGTCGACAGCTACTTTCCAATGGGCTAAACAAGGAGACAATGCTTGGGCTGCACAAGCAGTAGAACGCAATGGCAAGTGGTATTGGTATATTTGCGCCGAAGACACTACGAAGCATTTGCATGGAATTGGCGTAGGCGTAGCAGACTCTCCCACAGGTCCCTATACTGATCCTCTGAAACGTCCGCTTGTTCCGGGCGATTGGGGGTATATTGATCCTTCCGTTTTTATCGACGATGATGGGCAGGCGTATCTCTTCTGGGGAAACAACGGGCTGTGGTATGCCAGATTGAATGAAGATATGATTTCTTTAGGCAGTGAAGTGATAAGAGTTAATACAGAAGATACGGACGCTTTCGGACCGCTTGTGGTGAAACATGATTATCAGTTGAATAAACGAATCCCGAAAACCAATTATGAGGAAGGACCGTGGGTGTTCAAACGCAACGGAATCTATTATCTTGTCTATGCTGCCGGTGGAGTTCCGGAACATATGGCTTATTCTACTGCAAAGAATATCAACGGTCCATGGAAATATCAGGGGCGTATAATGAATGAAGCGGAAAACAGCTTTACCATTCATGGTGGAAGCATCGAATTTAAAGGGCGGAATTTCATGTTCTATCACAACGGCCTTTTGCCGAACGGTGGAGGCTTTCGTCGGTCTACTGCCATTGAGGAGTTCACGTTTGGTGAGAACGGTGAGATTCCTTTTATTCCTTTCACTAAAGAAGGAGTACGTACCCCGACTGCCAACCTGAACCCTTATCAACGGGTAGAGGCTGAAACAATGGCTTTCGGTTATGGCTTGAAGACGGACCGCCTGCCTGGCAATAATCATTATCTGACTTCCATTCATAACGGCGATTGGCTGAGACTTCGTGCCGTAGACTTCAAGAACGGAGAAGCGAATCATGTTGTCGCTTCTCTTCCTAAAGTAAGAGCAGGTGGAACCATTGAATTTTATGTAGACAATTTGGGTGGAAAACCGATAGCTATATTGCCTGTCGCACCAACTGATAAGAAGCAGCAAGAGTGGCAAGCGGATATTCAGAAGAAAGTGACCGGCATACACGACTTGTATTTGCTTTTCCGGGGTGGTGACGATGAATTGTTTGATTTCGATTGGTGGCAATTTAAATAATTCGTTTTCAAATAATTCGCTTTCAAATAATAGATAATATAGCCAGTTAACAAAAAACGATGATTATGCTGAAAACAAAAATCAACACTATTCTGCTGTGTACTCTTTTTACATGGTTCTTCCCGCTATCAGCCGGAGCACAATACCGTAATCCTATTCTTTATGCTGACGTGCCCGATATGTCAGTATGTCGCGCAGGCGATTACTTTTATATGGTTTCCACCACTATGCACCTGATGCCGGGAGCGCCTATCATGCGTTCGCCGGACATGAAACATTGGGAAACTATCAGCTACGTATTTCCCCGCATTGACGATGGTCCCCGTTATGATCTGCTCGAAGGTACTGCTTACGGGCAAGGACAATGGGCATCATCCATCCGCTATCATGACGGTAAATTCTATGTATGGTTTACAGCCAATGGCGCGCCCGGACGCGGATTTGTCTATACTGCGACAGATCCGGCCGGTCCCTGGAAACTTCTTTCGCGCCCCCCGCATTTCCATGACGGTTCGCTTCTTTTTGATGATGACGGGCGGGTGTATCTCTTTCACGGTACAGGACAGCTTACGGAGTTGAAACCCGATTTGACCGATGTACTTCCCGGTGGCATCAACCAGCAGATCTTTGAACGGGATGCTGACGAACAAGGTCTGTTGGAAGGTAGTTCCGTCATCAAGCATAATGGGAAATATTACTTGCTGATGATTTCTATGGATTGGAGTATTCCCGGCCGTCTGCGTCGTGAAGTATGCTATCGTGCCGATAAGATTACCGGACCTTACGAAAAACGTGTCATTCTTGAAACAGAGTTTGACGGGCATGGCGGTGTTGGTCAGGGATGCATCGTAGACGGGAAAAACGGTGAATGGTACGGACTGATTTTTCAGGATCGTGGTGGCGTAGGGCGTGTGCCGTGCCTCATGCCTTGTACATGGACGGAAGATGGTTGGCCTATGCTGGGAGACAAGAATGGGCGCATCCCGAATGATACCACTTTATCGTATATGTCAATGGAGGGTATCTGCGGTTCGGATGATTTTTCCGCTTCCGGGCTTTCCCTCTATTGGCAGTGGAATCATAACCCCGTCGATCAGGCATGGAGTCTTACCGATCGTCCCGGATTTCTGCGTTTGAAAACCTCCCGTGTGGTAGATAACCTGTTTGTTGCTCCCAATACGTTGACCCAACGTATGGTAGGACCGAAATGCATGGGCACTGTCAGTCTCTCTCTGGCGGGGATGAAAGATGGTGACCGTGCGGGATTATCGGCTTTTAATGGTGACAGCGGTGTGCTTACGGTTGAAAAGAACGGAAATAAACTGTCTCTTGTGATGAGTGAACAGAAAAGTGTGTTTGATAAAACGAAGCATGCCATTAGCCGTGTGGATATGACCGAACAAGCCCGTATACCTCTTAAAAAAGAGCTTGTCTACTTGCGTGTGGAAGGTGACTTTACCAATGGACGGGATGAGGCACGTTTCTCTTATAGTCTTGATGGGAAAGCATGGATACCTGTCGGTCTGCCTATTAAGATGAAATTTGACTACACCCGCATGTTCATGGGCAGTAAGTTTGCCATATTTAATTATGCTACACGTTCCGTGGGCGGTTATGTGGATGTAGACTCTTTTGATTATTCGTTCTGTGATGCGTCAATGTAACACACAAATATGTATTTGTCACCAATGGAACATTGTTTTATTGGGAAATAGGCTATTTTTGTTTCCAAATTAATCATAACTAATAAGTATATAATATGATGAAAAGAGGTTGGATACCGATTATGGGTGTTTGTTTGGTGTTATCGTTTTCGGCATGTAAGCAGTTGCTGCCTTATCAGGACACTTCTTTAACGGCGGAACAACGGGCGGAGGATTTGTTGCCCCGGTTGACTTTGGAAGAAAAAGTATCAATCATGCAAAATGCGTCACCTGCTATCCCCCGGCTGGGGATTAAAGAATATGAGTGGTGGAATGAAGCGTTGCACGGTGTGGGACGTGCCGGATTGGCTACTGTTTTTCCCCAGTCTATCGGTATGGGAGCTTCTTTTAATGATTCATTATTATATGAAGTGTTCAATGCCACTTCCGATGAGGCTCGCGTAAAATCGCGTATTTTCGGTGAAAGTGGCGTGTTGAAACGCTATCAGGGATTAACATTCTGGACACCGAATGTCAATATATTCCGTGACCCTCGTTGGGGACGTGGTCAGGAAACCTACGGTGAAGACCCTTATCTGACAGGACAAATGGGAATGGCTGTAGTCCGTGGCTTGCAAGGACCGGAAGATGCCGGATATGATAAGCTGCACGCATGTGCCAAGCACTTTGCCGTTCATTCAGGACCGGAGTGGAACCGGCATAGTTTTGATGCGGAGAATATAGCTCCCCGGGATTTATGGGAAACCTATCTGCCTGCTTTTAAAGATTTGGTACAGAAAGCGCATGTAAAGGAAGTGATGTGTGCCTACAATCGTTTTGAGGGAGAACCTTGTTGTGGCAGCAATCGCCTGTTGATGCAAATATTGCGGGATGAATGGGGATACAAAGGCATTGTAGTCTCTGACTGTGGAGCGATTTCCGATTTCCATAGACCGGGAACGCATGGGACTCATCCGGACAAGGAACACGCTTCGGCAGCTGCTGTGCGGACAGGCACAGACCTTGAATGTGGAAGTGAATATGCTTCACTGGCGGATGCTGTAAAAGCCGGGTTGATTGACGAAAAAGAAATAGATATTTCATTGAAACGTTTGTTGACAGCACGTTTTGAACTGGGAGAAATGGACGAACAACCGGCTTGGTCGGAAATTCCGGCCTCTGTGCTGAATAGTAAGGAACATCAGGCATTGGCTTTGCGTATGGCTCGTGAGTCATTGGTGCTCTTGCAGAATAAAAACAACATCCTGCCTCTGAATACCCATCTGAAAGTAGCCGTTATGGGACCTAATGCCAATGACTCCGTGATGCAGTGGGGAAATTATAACGGTATTCCGGCACATACGGTTACCTTATTGGAAGCTGTCCGTGCCAAACTACCGGAAGGGCAAATCATATACGAACCGGGTTGTGACCGTGTGGACGGAAAGACACTCCAAAGCCTGTTTGATGAATGTAGCATAAACGGTAAACCCGGTTTCCTGGCAGAATATTGGAATAATCGTGAGCGTGAAGGGGAAGTTGTTGCTACCGATCAGATTTCCACTCCGTTCCATTTTGCGACAACAGGGGCTACTACATTTGCGCCCGGTGTGGAAATCACTAGTTTCTCGGCTCGTTATGAATCAGTCTTTCGTCCTTCGCAGTCGGGTGATGTTGTTTTCCGTTTTCAATTGGACGGTGCGGTGACACTTATTATCGACGGCGAACAAGTGGCGGAAAAAGTATATGTAAAAAATCCGACGAATCTTTATACCTTGCAGGCAAAAGCAGGAAAAGAATATAAGGTCGAAATTCTGTTCACTCAACGGAATGAAGGGGCAACCCTCGATTTTGATATGGGCAAAGAGATGGAAATCAATCTGGATAAGGCTGTAGAGAAAGTAAAAGATGCCGATGTGGTTCTTTTTGCAGGTGGAATTTCTCCAAGTCTGGAAGGAGAGGAAATGCCGGTTGCTGTTCCCGGATTTAAAGGTGGTGACCGTACGGATATTGAACTTCCCGCTGTTCAGCGTAATCTGTTGAAAGCATTGAAGAAGGCAGGAAAGAAGGTGGTCTTTATCAATTATTCCGGTTCGGCTATCGGGTTGGTGCCGGAGACAACTACTTGTGAAGCGATTCTGCAGGCATGGTATCCGGGACAGGCGGGTGGTACGGCTATCGTTGATGCTCTTTGGGGAGAGTATAATCCCGGCGGACGCTTGCCGGTCACTTTCTATAAGGATGTGAATCAATTGCCGGACTTTGAAGACTATTCCATGAAGGGGCGTACCTATCGGTATATGCAACAGCAACCACTTTTCCCATTCGGTCATGGGCTGAGTTATACTACGTTTACTTATGGTGAGGCTAATCTAAGTAAGAATACGATTGGAAATGGAGAAACGGTTACGCTGACTGTTCCGGTAAGTAATGTAGGGCAGCGCGACGGAGATGAAGTGGTTCAGGTTTATCTGCGGTCTCCGGCAGATAAAGACGGTCCTCGTTATACCTTGCGTGCTTTCAAGCGCGTCCACATTCCTGCGGGGCAAACTAAATCAGTAACCATTCCTCTTACCTATGAGAGTTTCGAATGGTTTGATGAGGCGACTAATGCCATGCATCCGGTGGCTGGTACGTATGAATTGCTGTATGGAGGCTCTTCCGATGAAAATCAGTTGAAAGCGATAGTGATGGATGTGCAATAATCATACTTCCTGATTTTATCCGATTCATTGGAACTATTTACTTTCTACTGCTGATATAAATAAGAGGCTGTCTAAAAAGTCGTTAATAACTCTAACTCTTTCCTGAAGGAGGAGAATTTAATAGAACCGACTTTTTAGACAGCTTCCTACTAGAAAAGATTTTCTTCTTTTATTTCTCATATTCTCATCATTTTAGATAATACGCAGATTATCAGGTGTGTTCCTTATGAGAAATACTTTCCGGAAATTCATTTCTCATACTTTTCCTCCTTATTTTATTCTTATTCTCATCCTATTTGGGGGCATATCAAGGTATTTCTCATAGTCAAATGCCCTTGTTTGCCTCTCTATCCTATGAGATATATAGAGCTACTTCACGTCTGATTCATTAATAGAAAAGTTTCTCTTCATTACCGGTAAACTTGTTTTTAGTTACTGGTAAAGTTGTTTTGCGCCTATTGCAAACTATAAACGCAAGTTTTGTTTTTATAAATGAAGCTTGCGTTTATATAATTGCAAGTTCCGTTTTTATAAACAAAGCTTGCAATTATAGATTGTAATTAAGAAAAAACAAGTTTATATACTGAGTTGCAGAAGTTTTCAATTAATAGGGAGCAAGTTTATTATTAATAGATCAGATCCTTTCCATTAATACTTATCGTGAAATCCTCCCATTCCACAGGCAATTGTCCTTAGTTGTCTTTTCAATCTGACATACCTCTTATCATTTTATGGATTTAAGACTGGTGTAACATCGAAAAAGAAGAATGTTACATGTCTGTGATAAATGTAACTTATATATAGATGCCTGTAGCATGATTCTACATATATGATAAAACCGAATCGATACATTTGCAAACACTACTATGGAACAGAAAATTATAGAAAATAAAAAGTGATATTATGAGAACATTAAAATTGATTTTGTCGGGTTGGCAATCCGTGGCGCTTGTCGTATCTTTTATGCTGTTTTTTAATATGGAGGTGAGTGGCAAGGGTAAAATAACGAAAAATGCTCCTGTCTTTACGCAATTTATTTATCAGGGAGAGGATGCTATTTATCAAAACAATCCTTTAAAGCCGGGTGAGTTCTATAATCCTATTTTGCAGGGTTGCTATCCCGATCCGAGTATAACGCGGAAAGGGAATGATTATTATTTAGTGTGCTCATCTTTTGCCATGTTTCCCGGGGTGCCTATTTTCCATTCTAATGATTTGGTCAACTGGAAACAAATCGGTCATGTGCTGGACAGAACATCACAATTAAAGGTTGAAGATTGTGGTATTAGTGCTGGTGTATATGCTCCTGCTATAAGATATAATCCCCATAATGATACGTTTTATATGATAACCACTCAATTTTCCGGCGGCTTTGGAAATATGGTGGTAAAGACAAAGAATCCGGAGAATGGCTGGAGCGATCCGATCAAACTTCAATTTGAAGGCATTGATCCTTCTCTTTTCTTTGATGATAATGGCAAGGCATACGTGGTACATAATGATGCTCCTGCTCAGGGAGAAGAACGTTATTCGGGACACCGTGTCATAAAAATATGGGATTATGATGTAGAAAATGATAAAGTGGTTCCGGGAACAGACCGGATCATCGTAAACGGTGGCGTCAATATAGAAGAAAAGCCGGTATGGATTGAAGCTCCTCATATCTATAAGAAAGACGGACGTTATTATTTAATGTGTGCCGAAGGAGGAACCGGAGGCTGGCATAGCGAAGTCATTTTTGTGAGTGATCATCCGAAAGGACCTTATCTTCCGGCAAATAATAATCCTATTTTGACTCAACGTTATTTTCCTGCAGACCGGGCGGATAAAGTAGACTGGGCTGGTCATGCAGACTTAGTGGAGGGACCCGACGGAAAATATTATGGTGTATTTTTAGGAATACGCCCCAATGAGAAGAACAGAGTGAATACCGGACGCGAAACTTTCATTCTTCCGGTGGACTGGAGCGGAACATTTCCCGTTTTCGAGAATGGGCTTATCCCTATGAAACCTACATTGAAGATGCCTTCGGGAGTAGAGAACCAGACAGGGAAAAACGGTTATTTGCCTAGTGGCAACTTTGTCTTTAAGGATGATTTCTCCGATAAGACATTAGACTTAAGATGGATCGGTCTTAGAGGTCCTCGTGAAGATTTTGTTGATATGACCGATAAAGGGTTGCGCGTCATCCCTTTTACTACGAATATCAATGAAGTGAAACCTACTTCTACCTTGTTCTACCGTCAGCAGCATAATCAATTTACCGCGGCAGCGACCATGGAGTACAAGCCGAAAAATGAGAAAGACTTTGCCGGTATAACATGTTATCAAAATGAAAGATATCACTATGTTTTCGGTATCACTAAAAAGGGAAAAGACTATTACCTGATGCTGCAAAGAACCGAAAAAGGGCAAGCGAGTGTCCTGGCTGAGGTGAAAATAGAAATAGAGAAACCTGTGACACTGCAAGTGGCAGCCAATGGAGATGATTATCGTTTTGATTATTCGATTGATGGCAAAAGTTTTACCAATGTAGGAGGAACCGTTTCCGGTGATATTCTTTCTACCAATGTGGCTGGTGGCTTTACGGGAGCAATGATTGGCTTGTATGCAACATCTGTTGGTAATTAATTAGAAACCTTATTATTCTATAATTATGAAAATACATCATCTGTTTTGGGGTATATGTGTATGCTTCAGCACCCATGTCTTATTCGCACAGAACTATCAGAAAACATCGTCAGGCATTAAGACCACTGTGAATGCGGTGGATATAGAAGTGCAATATGAAAAAGGAACTTATACGGAAATTCCAATCTCTTGGAATAATGCATCTCGTAAATTGACGATAGGGGCAAGAAAAGGTGCGTATGAGGGAATGTTGAAGAACCGTAAGTTTACTGTAACCCTTCAGGACGGAACTCAAAAAAGCGTCGATTATAGTGGGAAGGCAGTTTCTGTAAAGTTTTGATTGTAAATAAAATGTGTGATTATGTCAGTAGAAAAGAATCTGAAAAGTAGAAATAGGATGAAGTTTTTTATAGTAATGGCTATGCTATTGGGGAGTAGCGTTGCAAGTGCAGAAAATAAACAGATAACAAGTCCTGATGGGAAGCTGGTAGTAACAGTCTCAGATACGGATGGAAGACCTTCTTATTCTGTTAGTTATGACAATGTTCTCTTTTTGCAACCATCTCCATTGGGGATGGTTGCAAATATAGGAGATTTCTCATCGGGGATGTCGCTGGAGAAGAATGTTTCAACCAATAAAATAGATGAAACATACGAGTTGGCTTCTATTAAAAAGAGCAAGGTTCGTTATGTGGCGAATGAAGCTGTATTTTCGTTTACACAACAAGGGAAAACAATTTATGACGTTATATTCCGCATAAGTAATAACGATGTTGCTTTTAAATATAAGATGTATCCGCAAGGTGAGACACTAAGCTGCGTGGTTGAGCAAGAAGCCACAGGATTTGTGTTTCCTGACGGAACCACCACTTTCCTTTGTCCGCAAAGTAAACCGATGGGAGGATTTGCCCGTACTTCTCCAAGTTATGAGACGTCTTATACGGCAGATGATGCCGCTGGGAAAAATGGCTGGGGAGAAGGATATACATTTCCCTGTCTGTTCCGTAATGGGGATAACGGTTGGGTGCTTGTTTCCGAAACGGGAGTAAATGGTGGATATTGTGCGAGCCGTCTGTTGGGACACAAAGGAGGAACGTATACAATCGGATTTCCGCAAGAAGGTGAAGCGAATGGAAATGGTACGGCTTCTCCGGGGATAGCGTTACCGGGCGAGACGCCTTGGCGTACTATCACTGTGGGCAAGACTTTGGCTCCGATAGTGGAGACAACGGTTCCTTTTGATGTTGTAAAACCGCTTTATCCGGCAAAAGGAGAGTATACGTATGGCCGGGGTTCATGGAGCTGGATTATCGGTATGGATGGAAGTACTAATTATAAAGAGCAACTCCGGTATATTGATTTCTCGGCAGCAATGGGCTATCAGTCCGTGTTGGTGGATGCTTTGTGGGATAAGCAAATAGGGCGTGATAAAATGGAAGAATTGGCTAAATATGGGAAGGACAAAGGGGTAGCTCTTTATTTGTGGTATAATTCGAATGGGTATTGGAATGATGCTCCGCAAACTCCGCGGGGGATTATGAATAATGCCATAGCCAGACGTAAGGAGATGAAATGGATGCAAAGCATTGGTATCCGTGGAATAAAAGTTGACTTTTTCGGAGGCGACAAGCAAATGACTATGCAGCTGTATGAAGATATCTTGTCGGATGCAAACGAGTACGGTCTTCTGGTTATTTTCCATGGATGTACTTTGCCTCGTGGCTGGGAACGTATGTATCCTAACTTCGCATCGAGCGAGGCTGTATTGGCTAGTGAAAATCTTCATTTCTCTCAAGGCAGCTGTGATAATGAGGCTTTTAATGCCACCCTGCATCCGTTTATCCGTAACACGGTAGGTAGCATGGATTTCGGCGGTAGTGCATTGAACAAATATTATAATGCGGATAATGCTCCGCGGGGAAGCCGGCGGGTGACATCAGATGTCTACGCACTGGCTACGGCGGTGCTATTTCAGAGTCCGGTACAGCATTTCGCCCTGGCACCGAATAACCTGACCGATGCTCCGTCGTGGGCTATTGATTTTATGAAAGAGGTGCCCACGACTTGGGACGAGGTACGTTTCATTGATGGTTATCCTGGTAAATACGTTATTCTTGCCCGTCGTCATGGAGACCAATGGTATATTGCCGGAGTAAATGCGCAGAAGGAAACACTGAAACTTAAAGTTAATTTGCCGATGTTCTCCAATGGAGAAAAGGTAAGACTGTTTAGTGATGATAAGGCATTGCAGGGTAGCGTAAAACAAATAGAAATAGGAAAGAAACAAGAATTACGGTTGGCTATTCCTTGTAATGGCGGAGTATTGATAACCAAATAACCATTTAAAATAAAAGAATATGAGAAACTTAAAATTTTTAGGCGTGTCGTTTTTGTTGGCAATGGCTGCCGCCACTTCGGGAACTGCACAAAATCCTATTATCCAGACAAAATATACTGCCGATCCGGCTCCGATGGTATATAACGATACCGTTTTCCTTTATACAACCCATGACGAGGATGATGCCGAAGGATTCAAAATGTTGGACTGGTTACTTTATACTTCCACCGATATGGTCAATTGGACCGATCACGGAGCGGTCGCTTCTCTGAAGAGTTTTGATTGGGTGAAACGTGATAACGGTGCCTGGGCAGAACAAGTCATCGAGCGTAATGGTAAGTTTTACATGTATTGCCCGATTCACGGTAATGGTATTGGCGTATTGGTATCCGACTCTCCTTACGGTCCTTTTAAAGACCCTTTGAACAAACCGTTGGTTTGGCAAAAGGAGCATTGGGATGATATTGACCCTACCGTGTTTATTGATGATGACGGGCAAGCTTATATGTATTGGGGCAATCCGAATGTTTATTATGTAAAGTTGAATGAGGACATGATTTCATATTCGGGGGAAATAGTTAAATTGGCTGATAGACCGGAACATTATCAGGAAGGACCGTGGGTATATAAACGTAACGGTCGTTATTATATGGCTTTCGCTTCTACTTGTTGTCCGGAAGGGATTGGCTATGCCATGAGTGACAAAGCTACCGGACCATGGAGTACGAAAGGATATATTATGCGTCCAACGGAAAGAACCAGAGGGAATCATCCCGGAATTATTGATTATAAAGGCAGTTCTTATGTGTTCGGCCTAAATTATGATTTACTACATCTGGAGACTTTCGACCATAAAGAACGCCGTTCGGTATCCGTTGCAAAAATGCATTATAATCCGGATGGAACTATTCAGGAAGTTCCTTATTGGCAGGAGACGAAACTGGAACAGATTGAAAACTTTAATCCTTACCGTAGAGTGGAAGCCGAAACAATGGCTTGGGGATATGGTCTTAAAGCTGAAAATCATAAGAATGGTGGTTTGTATATAACCGATATTGATGATAATGAATATCTGTGTGTGCGTGGTGTCGACTTTGGCAAGAAGGGAGCAAAGAAATTCAGTGTAAGCGCAGCTTGTGTTGAAAAAGGCGGAATGATAGAAATTCGTCTGGACAGCACGGAAGGTCCGGTAATAGGCAGTATCAGTATATTACCGACAGGAGGACTGGATATCTATAAGCAGATGTCATGCCGGATTAAGAATGCAAAGGGGGTACATGACCTTTATTTCTGCTTTAAGGGAGAGAAGGGAAACAAACTCTTCAATCTGGATTATTGGGAATTTAAATAGCTTTTCATAAAAAAATAAGATTGTAATATATTGATAATCAATGTGGTCATTGGGGCGTGCTACAAGGGAAAAGATAGATGTAACATTGAAAATAAAGATGTTATTTAGGAAAAGAAGCCCGTAACATAATTATATTTGTAGTTTTGTGAACTGGCATACCTTTGCAGAAAAGATCAGTGAATCGTATTTGATTATCAAAAAATAAGAAGTATTATGAAGAATACACAGGCAATGCAATTAATGTCAATCGTCTGGCTCTCCGCATTTATGTTGGGGATGACAGTGATGTCATGTAACTCAAAGAAAGAACAGCAATTACCGGCTATTGGAAAATCTGTGGCTCTCTTTGATTATTTCTCTTACAAGGGAAATGATGACTTTTATATATCCAATCCTCTATCAGGTGAGGACTATTTCTACAATCCTATTTTGCCGGGATGGTATTCCGATCCTAGTGTTTGCACAAATGGAGAAGGTGACTACTTTCTCGTAACATCTACATTCACTTATTTCCCCGGTGTTCCTATTTTCCACAGCAAGGACTTGGTGAACTGGAAACAGATAGGGCATGTATTGAACCGTGCTTCGCAATTAGTGAATATGGAAGGGCAGAAAGTGAGTGGCGGCATTTTTGCTCCGGCTATTTCTTATAATCCGCATAACAAGACCTATTATATGGTGACAACCAATGTAGGGGCCGGAAATTTCTTTGTGAAGACACAAGACCCGTTTGGTGAATGGTCGGAGCCTATTATGTTGCCGGAAGTCGGGGGTATTGATCCTTCTTTCTTTTTTGATGAAGATGGCAAGGCATATATTGTTAATAATGATGAGGCTCCGGATAATAAGCCTGAATATAGCGGACACCGTACCATACGCATACAAGAGTTTGATGTGAAAACAGATAAGACGATCGGTCCCCGTAAGATTCTTGTAAACAAAGGAGCTCAACCGGCAGACAAGCCAATCTGGATAGAAGGTCCTCATTTGTATAAGATAAATGGAAAGTATTTCTTGATGTCTGCCGAAGGTGGAACGGGAAATTGGCATTCGGAAGTGATTTTCCGTGGTGATTCTCCGATGGGTAAATTTCTTCCATGGAAAAACAATCCGATTCTGACGCAAAGACATTTGAATTCTGACCGTCCTAATTCGGTAACTTGTGCTGGTCATGCTGACTTGATTCAGACAAAAGAGGGAGATTGGTGGGCTGTTTTTCTGGCTTGCCGCCCTATTAATAATCAGTTTGAGAATTTGGGACGTGAAACATTCATGATGCCGGTGAAATGGAGCGAAGACGGATTCCCGTATATGACTCAAGGCGATGATTTGGTACCTATGATTGTAAAACGTGAAGGTGCGAAACGCGATACGACAGTTACTTATGGTAATTTCGAGTTAATAGAGAACTTTGATTCTTCTGTACTTGATATGCGATGGATGACTTTGAGAACTTCTGCATCCGAACTATATTCATTGACGGAAACACCCGGATATCTGACCTTGAAGTGTGCGGATATTAGCGCTACGGAAAAGAAGACCCCGGCATTTGTCTGCCGTCGGTTACAACATCATAAATTTGAATGTGCTACCCGTATGTTGTTCAATCCTTCTGACGATAAGGAGACAGCCGGAATGTTGTTGTTTAAAGATGAGACGCATCAATATTTCTTCTGTTTGAATAAAGTGGGTGAGAATAAAACTATTTCTCTGAAACAAATCGGTGAAAAGGAGCAGACATTGGCTTCAGATGAAATAGATGCAGATACAAATGAGGTATATTTGAAATTAGTATCTCAAGGAATTGGTTACGATTTCTATTATTCTGTTGATGGTGAAAAAAGCTGGAAACTGCTTTGTAAAGATGTAGATCCCAGTTATCTCTCTACTACAACGGCTGGTGGATTTACCGGCGCTACAATCGGATTATACGCTACTTGCAAATAATGATTTTTTTTATATAAATCTAAATACTAGTAACTATGAGTGGTATTTATAATGATAGCTAATTCAATTAAAAAAGAATGATGATTAGAAAACAATGTAGTTAATTAACATCTTAAACTAATGGTAATGAAAAATGTAACGAAGAAAATTCAAAAAATTCCTTACCTGTTTCTCCTTATGTTGTTTAGTTTTGTAACAGCATCAGCACAGAAAGGGATAACGGTGAGGGGAACGGTTCTTGATGGTCATGGTGAGACAATCATTGGAGCCTCGGTAATTTTAAAAGGTAATAATTCAGTAGGTACAATCACAGATATAGATGGCAATTTTGTATTGACTGTGCCCAATGAAAAGTCCGTCCTTGTTGTTTCGTATGTAGGAATGAAACCGCAGGAGGTAAAAGTGGTTTCCAAAGGTCTTATTAAAGTAACATTGGAAGATGACACCCAGCAACTGGAAGAAGTCGTTGTGGTGGGTTACGGACAACAAAAGAAAGCGAGTGTGGTAGGTGCTATTACGCAGACCACTGGAAAAGTGTTGGAACGGGCAGCCGGTATTTCTGATATTGGTGCGGCGTTAACCGGCAACCTGCCGGGGGTTATTACTACTCAAAGTTCCGGTATGCCGGGCGAAGAGGAACCTAAAATCACAATTCGCGGTTCTAGTTCTTGGAATAATAGTGACCCGTTGGTGCTGGTAGATGGTATAGAACGTCCGATGAGCAGTGTAGACATTGCCTCCGTACAATCTATTTCTGTTTTGAAGGATGCTTCTGCAACAGCTGTCTATGGTGTGAAAGGTGCGAATGGTGTTATTTTGGTGACAACAAAACGTGGAACCGAAGGTGCTGCCCAAATTAACGTATCAGCCAATGCCACGATGAAGGTACCTTCCAAGCTTCCCAACAAGTTGGATTCTTATGATGCATTAATGGCGCGTAATATGGCTATTGAGCATGAGTTGAGCCTGTATCCGGATTCATGGTCGTATATAAAGCCGCAGGCAATTATTAATAAGTATCGTAATCCGGCAAATCTGGAACAAGCGGAACGTTATCCGAATGTGGACTGGCAAGATGTATTGTTTAAAGACTATGCGATGTCCTACAATGCAAATGTGAATGTTGGTGGTGGTACCCGCTTTGTTAAATATTTCGCTTCTGTGGATTATGTACATGAAGGTGACTTGTTTGAAGTGTTTGATAACGGGCGTGACTATAATTCCGGTTATGGGTATGACCGTATTAATGTGCGTAGTAATCTGGATTTCCAAATAACCAAGAGTACTGTTTTTAAGGTAAATGTGGCAGGTTCTAATGGGTATAAGAAAACTCCTTATAATAATTCCAATTATGATAGTTCGGCTGACTGGTCGATTGCCCAGCAGTGGGCGGGGGCGTATAATATTGCTCCGGATGTGTTCCTTCCCAAATATTCAGATGGTTCGTGGGGATATTATCCGAATATTTCGAATGTAACCAATTCAGCGGAAAATATTTCATTGGGGGGTACGATGACTACCACTACTACGCAGATTACGACTGACTTTGCATTGGAACAGGATTTGAGTTTTATCACCAAAGGTTTGACTGCGAGAGCTATGGTTTCTTGGGATAATACTTTCGTTGAATGGAAGCGTGGTATCAACGATTTATTTAACGATGCACAACGTAAATGGATTAATCCGGATACGGGTGAGGTCAGCTATAAAAAATCGTATGATAACAATACCGGTTTTGATTTTATGCAGGGCGTAATGTGGAACACAGAAGGTGGTGAGGTTAAGAATTGGGCAACACAGCGTAATCTTAATTATCAGGCACAACTAAACTGGGCCCGTAACTTTGGAAAACATAATGTCACCCTTATGGGGCTGTTTAGCCGTCAGGAAACTGCTACTGGTAGTGAAATTCCTCACTATCGTGAGGACTGGGCATTCCGCACAACTTATAATTGGGCTGACCGGTATTTTATTGAATACAATGGCGCTTATAACGGTTCGGAGAAATTCAGCAAGGAAAATCGTTTTGCCTTTTTTAATTCGGGCGCTATCGGTTGGATGGTTAGTGAGGAACCGTTTATGAAGTTCTTGAAAGACCGCAGAATTCTGGATATGTTAAAACTTCGCGCTTCTTATGGTGAGATTGGTGATGATAACGTAAGCACACGCTGGTTATATATGAACCAATGGGCTTATGATGGAACTTCGTCTTTGGATGTAGATCGCGGCGTAAGTCCATATACATGGTTTCGTGAGTCGGCAGTAGGTAATTCTGACGTGCATTGGGAGAAAGTAAAGAAAGTGAATTTTGGTATTGATTACTCGTTTTTGGATGGTTTATTTGCTGGTAGCGTGGAAATCTTCCGCGACAAACGTACTGATATTTTGGTTGGCGGTAGTGATCGGGCTATTCCTTCTTATTTTGGTGCCACGGCAGTTACTGCCAATTTGGGTAAGGTTAAAACTAAAGGTTATGAGTTGGAACTTCGCTTTAATAAGACGTTCTCCAACGATATGCGCGTTTGGGCTAATATGAGTATGACCCATGCGGAAAATAAGATACTCGAAAAAGATGATGCTCCATTGTTGGCTGGTTATCAAAAGGTGGCAGGTTATGCCATCGGTCAGAATAAGGCATTTATCGATAAGGGATATTTGAATTCTTATGATGACGTGATTGGTAGCCCGCAGCATGATACAAACAATTCATCACGTCTCCCCGGTGACTATTACATCGTTGATTTCAATGGTGACGGTATAGTCGACAGCAAAGACCAGGCTCCTTATGGTTATTCTGATACTCCACAGAATACATATAATGCCACTCTTGGCTTTGAATGGAAGGGTTTTAGTGCTTTCGTTCAGTTCTATGGTGTAAATAATGTGACTCGTGTTGTTCAATTGACCAGTTTTGGTAGTCAGATGAATACGGTGTATGATCAGGGTAGTTGGTGGTCTGAGGCTGGTGATGCGGCAGATGTAGTAACTCCGCGCTGGTTGTCGAAGGTGAGTAGTTACAGCAATGGTACACAATACTATTATGACGGTTCCTACATTCGTCTGAAAAATGCAGAAATTGCCTATACCTTTACAGATGCTTGGGTACGAAAACTTGGGGTGAAGAATTTGAAGATTTACTTGAATGGAAACAACTTGTGGGTGTGGTCTAAGATGCCGGACGACCGTGAATCGAATTTTGCAGGTTCGGGCAATCAAGGAGCGTATCCTACGGTGAAACGTTTCAACTTAGGCGTTAAATTTACATTATAATCAAAGTACTATGAGAAAAATATATAGAACTCTTTTATGTGGTGGCTTATTGTTCCTTTCGTTGGGATTTTCATCTTGTGAGGACTATTTGGACAAGGAAGCCGACTCTACTGTTTCAGAAGAAGAAGCATTTAAGAACTTTAGGAATTTTCAGGGTTTCATCGAAGAAATATACAACTGTATTCCGGATAAGGAGAAGAACAATTACACTACTTCATGGAACTGGGGAGATGATGAAATATTCAACCCGGAAGGGGACAGCCACATGACGCATCAGGTTGATTTGGGTAATTTCCGTGCATGGTCTACCAATAATCAATGCTGGCTTTATCGTAACGGCAGTGACCCGACGGCTACTTATCATCCGAACGATGACGGCAATGCCAAGTTTAAACATTCACTGTGGCCGCATGCCTGGTATTGCATACGTAAGGCTAACATTGGTATCGCTAATCTGGAAAGGTTGAGGGAAGCTACGGATGAGGAGAAAAAACTGATTGCCGGCCAACTTTACTTTTTCCGCGCATGGTGGCACTTTGAAATGATGCAATATTTTGGCGGATTGCCCTATATCGATAGAGTCTTATCTGCTACAGAGAAAATGTCTTTGCCACGTCTGAGTTATCAGGAATGTGCTGATAAAGCGGCAGTCGATTTCCGTATGGCAGCGGATTTGCTTCCTATTAATTGGGACAACACGACTGTCGGCAAACAAACTGCGGGTAAGAATGATTTGCGTATCAACAAGATTATGGCATTAGGCTATCTGGGCAAGAACTATCTTTGGGCTGCCAGTCCTTTGATGGAGCATGGTGCGCAGCTAGGTGGAAGCAATACTTACAATTACAATACTGAATATGCAAAAAAAGCTGCAGAGGCATTCGGGGAGTTACTGACACTTGTCGAAAGCGGACAGACGCAATATGCATTGGCACAGTTTAACTATAGTGATATTTACAATCATACCAAATCGGCATCTGCCTCTAATAGTTATTCTGAAATATTCTATACTACCGGTCAGAACTGGAAAATGCCGGGTACTACAGAAGCTATTTTCCGTGGTCCGTCCGAAGACTTCAACGGTAGTAACTGGAATATGACTAAATTGTGGGGACCTAAGATTTATGGTTTGGTTGAGCATGATAATATCATTCATCAACCTACTGCCAACTATGTGAATTTGTATGGTATGAAAAACGGTTTGCCATTGAGCGAAGATGAAACAAAATCCGGTTTTAGTAAGAATTACCCATTTAGAAATCGCGATGCGCGTTTTTATCATGACATAGTGTTTGATGGATTCCAATATGTCAATGCTGCTATTCCTGAGCAAGACAAGGAATTCCTGCGCTATTGTACCTTGTATACGGGCGGAGCTATGAGAGCTGTGGCAAATGCCAGCCGTACTGGTTATTTCATTCAGAAATTAGTGCCGCATCAGGCTAATAAATATGATGGGCTTTACAACTGGTCGGGCAACCTGCATACTTACTTGCCTTATATGCGTTTGGCTGATATTTATTTGATGTATGCCGAGGCTTGTGCGGCAGTAGATGGCGCTTCAGGTAAATCTACGAATTTTAGTAAAACGGCCGAAGATGCGATCAATACTTTGCGTAAACGTGCAGGAGTGGGTCCTGTTGGTGGTGGAGAACCGGAAGATGAAAAAGGAACTCTTTGTCCGGAGTATATTTCCAATCCCCAGAAGTTTATGGATGAGGTTCGTCGTGAACGTGCTGTCGAGTTGTCTTTCGAAGGTTTCCGCTTCAACGATTTGCAACGTTGGTTGCTGCTGACCGAAGCCCCTTATACTATAAAGACTTCACAAGAATTCGAACGGGTTGAAAATGAAGACTTTTATAAGAATAATGATCCGGCAGAGGCAGAGGTGAGAAACTTCCGTGAAGTGACTATCTTGAAACGAGTATTTGGAACGAAGCATTATTGGTTCCCCTTATTGGATAATGATGTATACCTATATGCTGAATTCCCGCAAAACCCGGGATGGTAATTCCCTAAGGTTATTGAATGTATAATTATAAATGAATAAACAATGAAACATATATATCGAAGATTCATTCTTAGTGCGATGCTTGTTTTTCCGGCTGCGATTTCTGTCGGTGCGCAAGAGTTGACAGGGGATAATGCCAGTTCGCTACAAAACGACTCGTTGGTACAGGTAGCATTCCGAAAGGTTTCTCAGAATGATTTATTAGGCGGCACCTCAGTAGTAAATGTAGAGGAATTGACGAAGAAAAATTACGATACATGGAGCCTGGCAGGTATGCAGGGATATGTCGGTGGTTACAATGGAAACTCATTGTGGGGAATGGATGACAAGTTGATATTAGTGGACGGAGTACCTCGTAATATTGATTATATTTCTCCTACGGAAATCAGCCAGATCACTTTTTTGAAAGGTGCGCAAGCTGTGGTGCTCTACGGTAGTCGTGCAGCCAAAGGGGTAATTATGATTACAACTAAAAGAGGTCGGAATACAGACCTTCAAGTAGATGTACGTGCCAATACTGGATTTTATATAGCAAAGAGTTATCCCGAATATTTAGGCTCAGCCGAATACATGACTCTTTATAATGAAGCACGTGCCAATGACGGACTCGGGGCTCTTTATAGCGCGGAAGATATTTATCATTATGGTTCAGGTGAGAACCCTTACCGTTATGCCAATGTGAATATGTATTCACCGGACTATATCAAGAAAGCGTATAATCGTTCGGATGTTACGGCTGAAATCTCAGGTGGCAATCACCGTGCGCATTTTTATACGAATATAAATTATGTCCGTTCTAATGATGTTTTCAAATTGGGTGAAGCGAAACATAACGGTACCAGCGGTTTGAACATTCGCGGTAACGTAGACTTGACATTGAATGACTTTATCACAGCTTATGTGAATGCTAAGGTCTCTTTATATTCACGTCGCAGTGCCAATGGCTCTTATTATTGGAGTGCGGCATCTACATTCCGTCCCAATCGTATTTCTCCGTTGATTCCGTTGAGCTATATTGATGCAAAGGCTGTCAGCGCATGGGATTTGGTAGCGAATAGCAATAATATAATTGATGGAAAATACTTTCTGGCAGGAACACAATCTGATATGACAAATGTCTTTGGCGATTATTATGCTTCAGGTTATAGTAAGGCGACAGATCGTTCGTTCCAGTTTGATGCCGGAGTAAACATTGGTTTGGACAAGCTTTTGAAAGGACTCTCTTTTCACACTCGGTTTTCTGTAGATTACTCTACTGCATATACTACTTCTTATAATAACAGCTATGCTACCTATGCTCCTTCCTGGTCTAATAATGGTGGTAAAGACATTATTGTGGGTCTGACAAAATACAATGAGGACAAGAAGTCCGGTGTGCAGAATATCAGTGGAAGTAAGGATAACCAGACGGTTTTATTCTCCGGTCAGTTCGATTACAAGAATACTTTTAATGATGATCATCATGTATCAGCCATGTTAATAGCCTCCGGTTATCAACAAAGTTATTCAGGAGAATACCACAAGACAAGCAATGTTAATCTGGGCATACAGGCAGGATATAACTTCCGCAATAAATATTATGCGGATTTTGGTGGAGCTGTTATACATTCGGCAAAATTAGCTCCGGGACATCGTAATGCTTTCTCACCTTCTTTGACATTAGGATGGAGATTATCTAACGAAAGCTTCCTTGAAGACTCTCCGATAGTAGACGATTTGGTGTTGAGCGCGTCCGGTAGTATCTTGAATACGGATTTGGGAATTGACAATTACTATATGTATGATGGTTATTATAACCAGTCGGACGGAGCATGGTGGGGATGGCGCGAAAGTGTATCACTTCACTCAACTAACTCCAAACAAGGTGCGAATGAGGACTTGAGTTTTATCAAGAGGAAAGAATTCTCTGTTAATCTGAAAACTTCTTTGTGGAACCAGATGATAACAGCGGATGCCTCATTTTTTGTTAACTCTATTGAAGGTAAATTGGTGACTTCCACAACTAAGTATCCGGAGTACTTCTTTACTTATTATCCGACCGCTTCGTTTCGGCCGTACATCAACTATGATAATGATCGCCGCATGGGATTTGATTTTAACGTAAACTACAACAAACGTTTTGGCAAAGTTGATTTTACTGCAGGTGTTACCGGAACTTATTACACTACGAAAGCTACCAAGCGGGATGAATTGTATCAGGATAAATACCAATATCGAAAAGGATATGCAATTGACGGTCTTTGGGGATTGCAGTGTCTTGGATTCTTCAAGGATGAACAGGACATTATAGATTCTCCTGAACAGCGTCTTGGCGGTACAGTAAGACCGGGTGATTTGAAGTATGTAGATCAGAATAATGATGGTGTAATTGATGATAAAGACCAAGTTTATCTGGCTCGTGGCGGTTGGTATGGAGCTCCCTTGGCGTTGGGTATAAACTTGACTGCTAAATGGAAAGGATTAACTTTCTTTGTATTGGGTACAGGTGAGTTTGGCGGACATGCCATGAAAAACAACGAGTCTTATTATTGGATATCCGGTGAGGATAAATACTCGGCAGTAGTCCGGGGGCGTTGGACACCGGAAACGGCAGCAACAGCTACTTATCCGCGTCTGACTACAGAAAGTGGAACTAATAACTTTTATTCTTCCGACTTCTGGATGTACAAGACGGATGCTTTCCGTCTGTCAAAAGTACAGGTCACGTATGACCTACCTTCCAAGTGGTTTAAGAATAGTTTTGTTCATGGAGTATCCGCATATATCAGCGGTTCTGATTTGCTCACAATATCCAAGGAACGCAAGGCGTTGGAATTGAATGTTGGCTCCAGCCCGCAATGCCGCTTCTATAATTTGGGTGTGACTGCCACTTTCTAATACAGATTATTTCAATAATTAAAGAACGAAATTATGAAAAATATATTCAAATTATTGGCTTTCTTGCCTCTGCTGACTGCTTGTGACGATTTGTTTGAACCGGCACTAGAGAACAACAGAGATCTTGAGGCTATGTATAAAGAACCGAGCTATGCGCAGGGTATACTTGCGAACGCTTATATTATACTTCCTTACGAAACTTCACCTACAAGTGATTTGGCTACGGATGATGCTGTGACTAATGAGATTTCCAATAGCTATCTGCGAATGGCTACAGGTTCCTGGACTGCCAATAATAATCCGGTTTCCCAATGGCAGAATCGTTTCAATGCTATCCAGTATATCAATCTTTTTCTGGAGAATGTAGATAAGGTAGAATGGGCGAAAGACGAACGTATCTCTACCATGTTTCTTGATCGTTTGAAAGGAGAGGCTTATGGGTTGCGTGCACTGCATATGTATTATTTGTTACGTGCACATGGTGGTAAGATTGCTGACGGCACGTTAATGGGAGTACCTATTATTTTGAAATCGGAAGGACCGGATGCGGATTTTAATCATGCTCGTGCCACTTATTCCGATTGCGTGAAGCAAATAATGGAAGATGCTGATAAGGCTATCGAATTATTGCCGCTCGATTATAAGAAATTTGAAGATAGTGAGATACCGGAAAAATATAAGAATATTGGTGTGACGAATGCCAGTGATTATCGGCGTGTTTGTGGTGAAGAATTTAGAGGGTTGATGAGCGGACGGATTGCATTGGCTGTTCGTGCACAAACAGCTTTGCTGGCTGCCAGCCCGGCATTTCAAAGCGGGTCGGGGATGACTTGGGAACAAGCTGCCGATTATGCTGCTGAAATTGTAGAAAAAGCGAACGGTGGCGGAGGCTGCGGACTGGATGCAAATGGATTGGAGTGGTATACACTTGCGGATAATGATTATGGAACAGGCGGCAGCCCTGCCGAAGTTATCTGGCGCAGTAGCACAGATGAAAATAATACATTGGAAGCTGCTAATTTTCCACCGTCACTTTACGGAAACGGCCGTGTCAATCCCACCCAGAATTTGGTGGATGCTTTTCCTATGGCGAACGGTTATCCTATTTCTGAGACATCATCAGAGTATGATGCAGAGAATCCGTACAATAAACGTGACCCTCGGTTGGCAAAATACATTGTTTACAATGGCGGCAAGCAAGGACCTAATGACTCGGAAATCATTACGGGAACTTACGGAACGAATACGGATGTAGTAAATAAGGAGAGTGGAAGGTCTACTCGCACCGGTTATTATTTGAGGAAACTGTTGCGTAAAGAGTGTAACCCTAATCCGCAGTATAACACAACGAAGAAGCATTATACGGCACGTATCCGTTATACAGAGATGTTCCTCATTTATGCCGAGGCGGCTAATGAGGCTTGGGGACCACAGAATAGTAATGGACATCGATATAGTGCTTATGACGTAATCAAAGCCATTCGTACACGTGCCGGATTAGGTACAGATAATGGGGATGCCTATTTGGAGAGCATAAAGAATAATAATGATAAAGACAAGATGCGTGAACTTATCCGTAATGAGCGCCGCATCGAACTCTGTTTCGAGAATTTCCGTTTCTGGGATTTACGTCGCTGGAATGTCAATTTGACCAAGCTGAATGAAATAGCTTTAGGTGTGGAAATAAGCAAGAGCGGTGCTACGATGAAGTACACTCCGCTTGAGGTAGAAAATAGAAAGTATGAGGATTATATGATCTACGGACCACTACCTTTTGCTGAAGTTATGAAATGGAGCAATCTGGAGCAGAATGTCGGTTGGAAATAATTGTAAAATGCTAAATAAAGAAGAATATGAAATTATCAAAATTAATATTTGCCATATCAGTAGGAGCCTTTGTTTCATGGACAATGACATCCTGTGAAAATCAAGATAATGAATTTCCCGATTATGAGGGCGGCACTTCTGTCTACTTTGCATCCCAATATCCGGTGAGAACGTTGGTCATGGGGGAAGACGAGTATGATACGACGCTGGACAATGCTCATAAATGTAAGATTAATGCCACTATGGGTGGTGTTTATGCCAATAAAAAAAATATCACGATAGACATTGAAGTAGACAATACCTTGTGTGATAATCTTTATTATTCGTGGACTTCGGCATCTGATAACGTGCCGGTAAAAGCTATGCCTTCCAACTACTATACATTATCCGATAATAAGATAACCTTGAATAATGTATTAATGAATGGTGTGGAAGTCTCGTTTACTGATGCTTTCTTTGCTGATCCCGAAGCGTTGACCTCTACCTATGTCATTCCTTTGGTGATGACAGGTGTGACGAATGCCGACCGTATCTTGAATGGTACTTTGTCCGAAGGAGCGGAAGCTGTCAGATGCAATTCGTCTGTGTGGTTGGTGCAACCGCAGGATTATGTACTTTATTGTGTGAAATACATCAATAAGTGGACTGGTAAGTATCTGCGTCACGGGGTGGACAAAGTGACTGAAAACGGAGAAACTACCGTTAATGATCGTCGTAACGAGTATGTTGAAGATGATGAAATCTGTCAGACAACAACAAAATCCTTGACTGAAACCATTCTTACGGTTACTACCAATTTGGGGACAGCGGACAATCCGCGTAACATCGACTATCAGCTGCTGTTGACTTTCAATGGCGATGAATGTGCGGTTTCTGGATTGGGTGGCATTACAGCTACAGGTACAGGCAAATTCGTTCAGGACGGCGAGAAGAATAGTTGGGGCAATAAAGATCGTGATGCCATTTATTTGGAGTATACTGTTGATTTCGGTAACGGATTGAAGTTTGAAACGGAAGATACATTGGTTGCGCATAGCCGTGGTGTGGAAAGAGAAGACTTTACACCCGTTTATGTGAAGAATTAACCGCTAAATCTATAAGAATATGAAATACTATAATATTATTTTACAGCTTGCTATAGCTGCCGGAATAACTGTATCTTGTGCGGATGCGCCTTTTGCAGAGTTCAAGACAGAGAAACCGGAGAGTCTGAAAAAGTATGAGTACTTGAACGAATATGGTGATTTGAAAACATATATTAACCGTACCGCCCATCCCAACTTCAAGTTGGGAACGGGTGTCTCGGTTAGTGACTTCTTGAAACAAAATTTGGTTTATGCTTTGACTGTCAATAACTATGATGATGTGACGGCAGGCAATGCCATGAAATACAGCTCATGCGTTGATGCTAAAGGAAATATGGATTTCGGTACAGTCAAGAAGTTCGTGAAGACTGCTAAAGAAGCGGGAATCAGTATTTATGGGCATACACTTTGTTGGCACTCACAACAGCAAAACACTTATTTAAGTGGTCTGATTGCGGATAAAACGGTTGAAGTAGATCCTGGTGCAACAGAAGAAAAAGAGGATGTTCGTGTGGATTATTCAGAACTTAAGTCTTTCCCATATTGGAGTGCTGAACTTGTTCGTCCTGAAGTCAAGAATGGTGTATTGACTGTAGAAAATAGTGAAATTCGCAATAATTTTTATGATATACAATACCATGCAGCTGATAATATAGCCACCACTAAGGGGGGGAGTTATAAGCTAACATTATATATAAAAGGAAGTTCTGCAGGCAGTCTTACTGCAGGTTTAGGTGGTTGGGGAAATGTCATAAGTACAACGCTTAATTTTACCAATACGTGGCAAGAAGTATCAGTTGAATTGAATAACATTCCTGTAGATAAAAGTTTTGTAATATTACAGTCAGGCAATTTTGTGGGAACCTATGAAATAAAGTGGCTGAAAGTGACTCACATAGAAGCAGTTGATTCTTCTGTTTCATATGAAAGTCTTGTTACTAATGGAAATGCAGAGGGCGATGATGTTTCTTGTTTCTTTGCCAATGAACCAACTGTTTCAGGCACTCATGCTGCTACGATTGGTGCTTCTGGTACAGGCGCTGATGGTGTAGGTCGTGCATTTATCGTGAAATCCGGTAATAATCCTTCACAGACTTATGATACTCAGTTCTTTGTAAAATCAAGCATAGTCCTGAAAAAAGATGATATTTGCAAAATCTCATTTAAGTATAAAGCTGATAAAGCGGCTGGTTCAGAATCACAAACCCATACCACCCCCGGCGGTTATATTCATCATGATGCAGGAGTAAGTGTGAATTTCACAACTCAGTGGCAGACTTTTGAAAAGGAGTTTACGGTAACAGAACAGATGGTTACTCATGATGGCATTAAACCCTTTCAAACAATAGCATGGAATTTGGCTGTGTTTAAAGAGGCTAATACTTATTATTTTGACGACATAGAATTTTCTATTCAAAGAAAGGGAGCTGGCATTCCTCTGACTCCTGAAGAGAAAGAAGAAATCCTCACGAACGAACTGGAGCGTTGGATTAAGGGTATGTTGGAATCTTGTGACGGTTATGTTAAAGCATGGGATGTTGTGAATGAACCTATTTCCGGAAAAGATTCAGATGGGGATGGTTATTACGACCTTCAATCAGCTTCTCAACCTGATGATAACGGTGTCTCCGGTCAGAATTTCTATTGGCAGGATTATTTGGGTGATGATTACGCTCGTATTCCGATTAAGTTTGCGCGTAAGTATTTTGCGGAGTTCGGTGGTAATCCTGATGAGTTGAAGCTCTTCATTAATGACTATAATCTGGAATCCGACGGGGATCAGAATATGAAATTAAAAAGCTTGATACATTGGATCGAACGTTGGGAATCTGACGGGGAAACAAAGGTGGACGGCATCGGTACTCAAATGCATGTATCTTACTATATGAATCCTGCTACTCAGGCTAGTAAGGAAAAAGCCATTATCGATATGTTTACCCTGTTAGCTTCTACCGGTAAGCTCATAAAGATCACAGAATTGGATATGGGTATTTTTGATGCAGCCGGTGAAACGATACTGACGGAGAATCTGACAGACGAAATGCAGCAGAATATGTCTGATTTCTATCAGTTCATTATTGAGAAATATTTTGAGATTATTCCGGTGCCACAGCAATATGGCATCACTCATTGGAGTCCGACTGACAGTCCGTCTGAAAATTCTTTCTGGAGAAAAGGAGAGCCAATTGGTCTGTGGGATTTGAATTACAACCGCAAACCAGTCTATGTCGGTTTCCTTGAAGGTTTGAAAAATGGTACTGCCAAATAAATGAGATAGAAAACTATCATGTAGTTAATGCTTATCTAGGTTAGGCATACTCGTCAGGATAGCGGAATCTCGTGAAAGAGTTCCGCTATTCTTGTATATAAATTCAACAACGAAATCATGAAAAACATACTAGCTGTTTTAACTATGTTTTGTGTGTTGTTTTCTGCTTGTACCAGGGATGAAATCCCGCAAGAGAAGAACGACAAGAAAACAGAAGAAACAACGCCCGGTGATGAGGGTGGAGATAATTCAGATGATGATGGTTGGCTAATGAACCTGTTCATATAAAAGGTACAGATGGTAAATATGGTGGTGACGGTGATGCTTGCTTTATCAATATGCAAAAGTATTTTCAGGCAATTGTTGATAAAATACGTGGAAATGCTTGTAACAATATCATCTGGGTACCCGGATTGGGTTGGCAATCTCAGTATAGCGGCTATAAAGACCATCGTATCAAAGGAGAGAATATCGGTTATGCCGTACACTGTTATCCGGGTTGGTATGGAAGTGATGCCGAACAGGACAGTGGTGAAGGAAATGGGTCCTCTACAGGAGGGGGGTATGAACCTTTCCAGCGTGGTTGGGACAAGCAGGTAGGTCCGGTAGCTAGTTTTGCTCCTGTCATGGTGACTGAGATAGACTGGGCACCGAAGAAATACGATGCAACATGGGGGAAAAGTATTACGGGAGTGGCGAAAGGCAAAGGTTTTGGGGCTAATTTCAAATACATAGCCGATAGGTCAGGCAACGTTTCTTGGCTGTTCTTTACTACAAAGTCTCACGAACTGGCTGCTTTTAAAGATGTAGCGGGCGAACCGGGCAATTATACCTTTTTGAATGATCCGGAAGCGTGCCCGTGGGCTATTTATCACTGGTTTAAAGAGTATGCCGAAATAGATGAATAATAATATCAGTTTTGTTACAAGATGAAGAAGATTATATTGTTAAGTTGTTTGTTATGTGCAGGCATATTTGCCTTTGCACAAGACCCTGATTTCCATATTTACCTGTGTCTCGGCCAATCCAACATGGAGGGTAATGCAAAAATCGAACCACAGGATACGTGTAATATGGGTGAACGTTTTCTGATGATGGCGGCTGTTGATTGTCCGTCTTTGGGACGTGTCAAAGGACAGTGGTATAAGGCTGTCCCTCCGTTGGTACGTTGCCATACAGGGTTAACACCGGCCGATTATTTCGGGCGTACGTTAGTGGAAAGGCTGCCTGATAATATTAAGGTAGGTGTCGTCAATGTAGCTGTTGGTGGTTGCCGGATTGAGCTGTTTGATGAGGAGAATTGCGAAGAGCATATTGCCTCTCAACCGGAATGGCTGAAGAATACCGCGAAAGCGTATGATAATAATCCTTACCGCAGACTAAAGGAATTGGCTGTAGAAGCACAAAAAGCGGGAGTGATTAAAGGTATCCTTTTGCATCAGGGCGAGTCTAATACCGGTGATAAAGAGTGGCCTCAAAAAGTAAAGAGAGTCTATGAGAGTTTGTTGAGGGATTTGAATCTTCAGGCAAAAGATGTTCCTTTGTTGGCGGGAGAAGTGGTGCATGCCGACCAGAATGGCATATGTGCAAGCATGAATGAGATAATCAATACGCTGCCGCAAGCGATTCCGACTGCGTACGTGATTCCTTCTTCGGGCTGTCCTGCCGCAGAAGATAATTTGCATTTCACGGCAGAAGGATACAGAAAATTGGGAGTGCGATATGCCGAGAAACGACTCCTTTTGTTGGAGAAAGAACCAAACTCCGGGATTACCACCGAACCGGCATCCACTAATATTCCGGGATATGACTATCCCCGGGTGGATAAAGAGGGGCGTGCTCATTTTCGTTTCTATGCTCCGCAGGCTAACAGGCTACAAGTGGATTGTTGCGGAAAGAAGTATGATATGTGGAAAGATGCCGGAGGACTCTGGACGGCAACGACCAACCCTCTGCCTGTAGGATTCCATTATTATTTCCTGATTGCAGACGGGGTGTCGGTAACAGATCCTTCCAGCTATACGTTCTTCGGTTGCTGCCGTATGGCAAGTGGCATCGAAATCCCTGAAGGTGAGGAGGGGGATTATTATCGTCCTCAGCAGGTACCTCACGGGCAGGTTCGTTCCTGTACGTATTACTCCGAAACGCAGAAAGAGTTCCGTCGTTGCATGGTGTACACACCGGCAGAGTATGAAATTCATCCGAAGAAGCGCTATCCGGTATTGTATCTGCAACATGGCATGGGTGAAGATGAAACCGGCTGGAGCACTCAGGGAAAGATGAATCATATTATGGACAATCTGATTGCATCCGGTCAGTGTGTGCCGATGCTCGTGGTGATGGATAGCGGAGATGTGGAAGCTCCGTTCCAGCCGCGTCCCGGAAAGGATATAAACGAAGAGCGGGCTCTGTATGGCGCAACTTTTTATGATGTTATTCTGAAAGACCTCATCCCGATGATAGACCGTACGTTCCGCACCAAAACCGACCGCGAACACCGTGCGATGGCAGGATTGTCGTGGGGAGGACACCAGACGTTCCAAACAGCGTTGCCGCGTCTCGACATGTTCTCCTACATCGGCGGGTTCAGCGGGGCGATTTTCGGGCTGGACGTGAAAACGTGCTTCGACGGTGTGTTTGCCGATGCAGGTAAGTTCAACAAGAAAGTGCATTATCTCTTTCTCGGCTGCGGCACGGACGAACAGATGGGCACGAAGAAGTTGGTGGAGTCTCTCCGTGAACTGGGCATCAACGTGGCTTATTATGAATCGCAAGGCACCGGTCACGAATGGCTCACATGGAGACGCTGTCTGAAAGAGTTTGTTCCACACTTGTTTAAACATTGAAAAGGATATGAATTTGAAAGCAAAACTTGTGGCGGCATTATTGCTGCTTGGAGGTGCTCTACCCCATGAGGCAGGAGCGCAAAATCCGATTGTGCAAACCTGTTATACGTCGGATCCTGCTCCTATGGTGCATGATGGCACATTGTATGTCTATACAGGACATGATGAAGATAAGGCTGATTTTTTCTGGATGCAGGAATGGCGCGTGTATTCTACCAAAGATATGGTGAACTGGACTGACCATGGCTCTCCTCTTGCCATCGAATCATTCGACTGGGCGGACGACCGTGCCTGGGCGGCACAATGCATCGAACGCAATGGTAAATTTTATTGGTATGTCTGTTTGCACTCTAAACTGACCAATACGATGGCAATCGGTGTGGCGGTAGGCGATTCACCTGTCGGTCCTTTTAAGGATGCCATCGGTAAACCCCTTTATGACGGGAGCTGGGATTATATAGATCCTACCGTATATATAGATGATGACGGTCGTGCTTATCTGTATTGGGGAAATCCGAATATCTATTATGCGGAATTGAATGAAGATATGATTTCCTTGAAAGGTGAAGTGGGTAAACTGCAACAGACTGTTGAGAGCTTTGGTGCACCCAATCCGGAAAAGCGTGTCAAAGGTGTTAAGTATAAAGATACTTATACAGAAGGTCCATGGCTTCATAAACGGGAAGGAAAATATTATCTTCTTTATGCTGCCGGAGGTGTCCCCGAACATATTGCCTATTTCATGAGCGACGGACCTCTTGGTCCGTGGAAGTATATGGGAGAAATCATGCCTTTACAAGATACGGGCTCGTTTACTAACCATTGTGGAGTGATAGACTATAAAGGCAATTCTTATTTCTTCTATCATACGGGTAAGCTGCCGGGTGGTGGAGGCTTCGGGCGAAGTGCGGCGGTGGAGCAATTTAAGTATAACGCTGACGGCACTTTCCCGATTATTAATGCTACCCGGGAAGGGGTATCACCGGTAGGCACGCTCAATCCTTACGAAAGGGTGGAAGCTGAAACAATCGCTTTTTCTGAAGGTGTGAAGTCCGAACTTAATGCGAAAACCGGTATATATATATATCTGAAATTCATAATGGAGATTATATAAAGGTACGTGAGGTGGATTTCGGCAATAAATCCCCCAAACGGTTCACTGCTACCGTTGCCAGTGCCCTTCGTGGCGGGACACTTGAAGTACGTACAGACAGCATAAACGGACCATTAATGGCGGAACTGACTATTCCTTCAACGGGCGGTTGGGAATGCTGGAAAACATTGCAGGCTGATATTGTAAAACCGGTCACAGGAATACAAGATATTTATTTTGTATTCAAAGGCCGTAAAGGCTGCAAACTGTTTAACTTTGATTGGTACAAGTTTAACAGATAAACATGCCAGAGAGCAGTTGGGTTACTCTTCCTTTTTACTCAACTGCTCTTTCATATACATGGAAGGCGGAACTCCGTATAGCTCTTTAAATGTAGTCGAAAAATTATTCGGGTCGTTGAATCCTGTTAGCATAGCAATCTCGGAGATTGTATGCTGCTTTTCAGACAGTAAGCGTGCGGCTTCTTTCAATCGTATGTTGCGTATAAAATCACGCGTTGTCTGGTTGGTGAGTTCTTTGAGTTTGCGGTGCAGGTGCACGCGGCTTATGCCTACCTCGTTGGTAATCTGCTCGATGGTCAAGTTCGGATTGCTTATATTATCATTGATCACTTTCATGACACGTTCCATCAACTTTTCATCGGGTGATTTCACTTCCAGTTTCTGAACCTTGTTCTCCTGATTTTGCTGACCTGCAAATACTTTGCGTAACTGCTGCCGTATATTAATCAGATTTTCTACCGTCTTTTGCAGGATTTCGATATTGAATGGCTTCATGATATAGGCGTCGGCTCCTGTATTCAGACCTTCAAGGTTGTCTTCTTCCCTCGTTTTCGCGGTAAGCAGAATGACTGGGATATGGTTGAGGTTTACATTCTGCTTGATTTTCCGGCATAAGGTAAGTCCGTCCATTTCGGGCATCATGATGTCACTAATGACTAAATCCGGAGCCTTTTTAAATATTTGCTCTAATGCTTCTTTACCGTTACGGCTTTCCATGATATGAAATTTGTCTCCAAACTCCTGCGCTATATAATTTCGGATTTCTTCGTCGTCCTCTACAATTAATACGTGATATTTAGTTTTTACCCTGACTTTCTTTTCTTCCTCATTTTCTATAATGGGAGAGATGACAGGAACAGTTGGTGCGGCTACAGTTACCTTTTGCTCATTGTTGTCAACTTCTTCAGGCCGTAGATGCTTGTTACCCAACGGTAATCGGATAATGAAACGGCAACCCGGTTGTTCTTTATTATTTTCTACATAGATAATTCCATGATGTAATTCCACTAATGAACGAGTCAGATGTAATCCTATTCCTGTTCCGCCTTTCGGATTCTGTTGGCTGTTACGTATCTGATAGAAACGATCGAAGATACGTTCTTTTTCCTGTTCATCGATGCCTGTTCCGGTATCCGCGATAATTATTTCGGCATATTGTTTCAAGGGATCGGGCAGTGTATTGTCTTCTCCCGTACGGATGGTAATATCTATGTTTCCTTTTTCGGGAGTAAACTTGAAGGCATTAGACAGAATATTCAGGATAATCTTATCAAAATTACCTGTGTCTACCCATACATTCAGTTCCGGGAGCGTACTGTGAAGTTGCAGCCGGATATTTTTTGTATTTGCCTGTTGACCGAACGTGGTACATAAATCCTCTATAAAAGGAATAATATTGGTCTCCCGGAACATCAGGAACATTTGTCCTTTATCAATTTTCCGGATATCCATTAGCTGATTGACAAGATTCAGAATACGTTCCGCATTTCTGTAGATAATATGGTATATTTTCAGGCGTTCATTGTTCTCCTCATTCTTAATCAGTTTCTGTAGAGGACTGATGATTAGAGACATCGGAGTGCGTATCTCATGAGAGATGTTGATAAAGAACTGCAGTTTTGCTTCATTGATTTGTTCGGCATGGATATGTTGCAGCATTTCCTGATGCATTCTGTACCGATGTCTGATTTGAAGAATAATGATAAATATAATGGTCAGTAATAATAAGGAGTAGATAACTTTGGCCCACCATGAAGCATACCATGCAGGAGATATAAAGATGGTGATTTCCTTTATATTTGAATACACAGTGTTGTCTTTTGCTCTGATTTTAAAGTTATAGGTGCCGGGTTTCAGATTGCTGAATGAGATACGGTTTACACCTTTGGGCAGGCTAATCCATTTTTCATCGTTGATAGAATAAAGGTAGTTGATGTGTTCGGGGGCATTCAATTCCAGAGTGGCAAACTCGATGCTGAACACATTGTCTTTATAAGATAGATAAAACTCTTTTGCGTTGAATACGGGGCAGTTGATAATATTGTGAATACCGGATTTCATTCCTTTTCTAACCGGATTGTTATGCAGGAAAAAGTCGGTAATCCGGATATTCCATGTTTTTGCCGGATTGATAATGTCTTGCGGATTGAAATAGGTGATACCATTCATTCCGCCAAACCAAATAATGCCTTGTTTATCTTTGAAGGAGGCATTCTTGTAGAACTCATTTCCCTGTAATCCGTCGCTGACATAATAATTGATAAATTTGTTGTTTTTCTTTTGGAATTGGGAAATTCCGGCATTGGTGCTTATCCAAAGAAAATCCTTTCCTTCTCCTTGTATGGCATATATTGTATTACTGGGCAATCCGTCGGCAGTCGTATAAGTGGTTAGTTCTTTCGTTTTTTTATTCCAACCGGATAATCCTTCGGAACTGCCCAACCAGACAACTCCGTCGGCATCTTCAAAGATTGAATAAATAACATTTTGTGAGAGTATCTTATGACTTTGGAAATCAGGACTGTCGAGGTCTATACAGTTGACGCCGTCGTAAGTTCCGACATACAGTTTATTATCATCGGAATAGTGCAGGCAACCTATCCATTCGTTGATTAGAGATGTCTGAGATTGTACGGAGGTAAATTCTTTCGTTTTCAGGTCGTAGTAGAACAAACCGAATCCCATTGTCGCAATCCAAAGACGTTTGTTTTTATCTTCAGCGAAGTCGTATACACGTTGGATATAGTTGTTGTTCTTATCTACCAGTTTGTATTGGTAATCGCACAGTCCTGTCTGTTTGTTCAGCTTTCCCATACCGTTGATAAAGGATCCGACCCACATATTGTGTTCGGAGTCTTCGTACAATTTAATAACAGTTGAGGGTACTGAATGAGGATGGGCGGTGTGTGAGAAATGTTTGGCCGGCTCCAGCTTTTCCGTAAGGGCATAAATACCGTCGTTATCCGTTCCTACCCATAGAGTCCCGTTATTATCTTTACAGAATGAAGTAATGCAACAGGAACCGATGCAATTTTTATCTGTTGATTTATGTCCGATATACTTAAAGCTGTTGGTGCGGGCCGGAATTAATATGACTCCTTTCTGATAAACAGCTAGCCATAAGTTGCCCGAATTGTCCTTTAGGATGGAGTGTATTTTCGAGTTTCCCGAATCGAAATAATTATTGTCAAACTTGTATTCGGAGATTTCGTGTGTCTGGATATTATAAATGACTACTCCCTTGCCGTCAGTGCCGATATACAATTCATTGGGTATACCGGAATAAAGGAAGCAAACAGGGAGTTCTCCTTTCTCTTTCAAATTGACCGGAACAAAGGTTTTACGTTCTTTATCGTAAATGAATAGTCCTTTTCGTATACTTCCTGCATAAATGTTGCCTCGCTGGTCCTCGCATATACTTTTGACGTATCCGTTGTCTTTAGACAAGTGTAGCGTGAGCTGATTGTCGGGAGTGAGTTGATATACTCCTTCTTCCCCTTTTGCCATCCATACATTTTGTTTTTTATCTTCAAACAGACTTCCGGGTGAAGTGACTGCAATATCGGCTTTTCGGACAGTCAACAGATGGTCTTTGATGTCCAGCTTGTACAATACATTTCCGGATACCCATATCTCTCCGTTTTTTCGCTCGATGAAAGAATTAATGTTGCTTTCAAGCGTTTCTTTGGTATCTTCCCATTTGGCAAGTGGAGTAAAATTGTCCGTGGCCGGATCATACATTTGAATCCCTATATATGTGCCGATAAGCAAATGACCCTTGCTGTCTTCAAAAACAGTACGAACAAAATTGTGGGCTAATGAATGTTCGTTATCGGGCTCATGTTTGTATATGGTAAATTTAGCACCGTCATAACGGTTCAGGCCATCTTCTGTTGCAACCCAAATGAAACCGTTCCGGTCTTGATATATTTGATTAATCAGACTGCTGGAGAGCTCTTTGTCAGTAGTGAATAACTTAGGAGATTGTCCGTTGCATAACAAAGAAAACAATAATAATAGAAAAGTGAATACATTTCTCATAGTTTATAGATCGTTGTTGGTAGCACAAAGAAAACTAAAAACCTACATATAACCTAATAAAAGATGAATATTTTCATTAGGCTTCGGGAGTACAATCGGATGTTGTAACATCGTTGGTGAATAATGTAACATGAGAAAAGATTGACCTACCACCCCGTCCTTCGGACACCCCTCCTTCCTGAAGGAGGGGAAGCCATGCGGACGAACTTATATCGAACTGACGTTACTTACAACATAGGTTTTACCGGGCTTTGTTTCGATGTCATATTCATAAACTTTCTGCAGTTTGGGAGATTGCGCACTTACCCCTTTGGCTACAAGAGGTTGCTTGACGGGAGTGGTGGCGAATAGTCTGTTTGAGCACTCTTTTCCGTTTGCCTGTTTTAAGCCTTTCCCTTTCAGGGGAACATAAGACCGGATGCGGAGCGTACCGCCTATATTCGATCGGATGATCGCTTTATTTAACACCTTGTTTTTCCAGTCCATATCGACGGTAAAGTTTCCACGTGCCACCAGCCCCTTCACACTTCCTTCTTTCCATGCATCAGGCAATGCCGGCAATAAATGTACGGCACCGTCATGACTTTGGAGCAACATCTCCGCTACTCCGGCTGTATAACCGAAATTACCGTCAATCTGGAAAGGCGGATGGGCATCCAGCATATTGGGATAGGTACGTCCGTTCGGATATTCGTTAGCCAAGTGATCGTTGGGCAATAGTTGAATCATATTTTGGATGATTTGGAAGGCATGGTTTCCATCCAGCATGCGTGCCCAGAAATTGACTTTCCAGCCGATACTCCAACCGGTAGCCTTATCACCGCGTTGCAGCAATGTGTTTCTTGCTGCCTGGAATAACCCGGGATTGGAGTATGGAGAAATTTGATTACTCGGATATAGCCCGTACAAATGTGAAATATGACGGTGCTCGTCCTTGGGATTGTCAATGTCTTCCAGCCATTCTTGTAGTTGATTATGTTTTCCTATTTGCATAGGTGGCAACTTTTCCAGTGTTTGTTTGAGCGAATCCTGGAAAGAGGAGGCTTCACCTGCGATGTATGAAGCCGATAAGGTATTATGCAGCGCATCAAAGGCAATCTGGTTATCCATGGTGCAACCTGCCGTGATGGAACCGTGTTCCGGTGACACGGAAGGAGACACTACCAACCATTTATATACTGGATGTTCCACCAGAAAATCCATATAGAATTGTGCGGTTCCTTTCAGTATCGGATAATATTCCTTTAGAAATTCTTTATCTCCGGTAAAGAGGTAATGTTGCCAGATATGTTGAGCTAACCATGCACCGCCGCTAGGCCACATTCCGGCTGCGGCAAAATCGACTACACCACAGATTCTCCACAAATCAGTATTGTGATGCGCCATCCATCCCCGACAATCATACATGGTTCGGGCGGTTTCTGCTCCTGTGACAGATAAATCTTTCAACATGGAGAATAGCGGACCATGTGTTTCACTTAAATTGGTGACTTCTGCCGGCCAATAGTTCATTTCTGTATTAATGTTGATGGTATACTTGCTGTCCCACGGGGCATGTGTGCTGTTATTCCATATTCCTTGCAGATTAGCCGGTTGTCCACCCGGTTGTGAAGATGAAATCAGCAGATAACGTCCATAATGGAAAAGTAGAGCAGCCATTGCCATGTCTTCCCCATTCCCGAAGTTTTCAATTCGTTTGGGAGTTTCCAGTTGGGAAGCTTTGCCTGAAGGTAATGTAAGGCGTACACGGTCAAATTGTTTTTTATAATAAGCGATATGGTTTTTGAAAGCTTTTTCGTAAGGTGTTTGCATCGCTCTTTTCAGATATTCGCTGGTCCGTTGGGATTCATCGGCACTGACATCCTGGTAGTTTACGTAGTTGGTTGCTGCCGATATATAAAGGGTGGCTTCTGTTCCTGCATTTATTTGGAGCGTATTTCCTGCCGGGCGGAGAGTACCATCTGTTTTCACTTGAACCTGACATTCTGCGCGTAGTGCGGCTTTCAAGCCTTCCTGTTCTTTCCCTTGACAGGTGATAGTCAGTTTGTTATTTTGAGCATTGACCTCATATTTCAATGGGCAGTTGTATGACACATTGAAATTTAGCGCATGGGGTTGGCTCGCCTTGATGTGCATGATGATGACATTATCCGTGAATGAGGCGAAAGTAGTGCGGGTATAGTTTATACCATTCACTTGATAGCGGGTGGTAGTTGTTGCATTTTCCAGATTCAAGTCGCGGTAGAATCCGGTGGCATCCTTATGTCCGGGGAACTCCAGGTACAAATTTCCCAATGTCAGATAGCTCATTCCGTGTTGCCGGGTTAGAAAATTGGCATCAATGAGCCTTTGTGCTTCCTTGTTTTTTCCTTCAAATATCAGTTTGCGCACAATAGGGAGGACATGTACTGCATTCGGGTTATTATTGTTATAAGGAGAGCCTGCCCAAAACGTTTCTTCATTCAGTTGCAGTTCTTCACGCTCGGTTCCTCCATATACCATCGCCCCAAGGCGGGAATTGCCGATAGGAAGAGCTTCCGACCAGTTCTGTGCCGGTTGGCTGTACCAAAGTTTCAAATTTTGTCCTGAAACTAAATGACTTGTTAACAGGAATAGCAGGAAGAGTGTGTTTCTATTCATATTGTACATTTGTATAGGAATTAATATGGGTTTCTCATGATTTGAAAGTTTTCGCTCAAATCGGTCGGATTATATGTCGCAAAGATAGATTATTTATTTGTTATGAAAGCATAAAAGATGTATCGGATTTTTTGTTCGTAGGTTGCCTTTCTCTGTTTATGTTACCAATATTATACTGATATGTTACATGCGGTTTATTGAGGGTGGATTTTTTTGCTTTTTGTATGAGAACGACGTATTTTTGCCATAAATAGATAATTGGCAATATGAAGAAGTTGATTTTATTTTTTATTGTATCGGTTTGTGGTTTGTCGTTGTATGCACAAACGAAGTATCAGAGTAGAGTGATGACAGATACGCTCTACAGTAACGTATTAAAAGCAAAGCGTGCATATACTGTTTATCTTCCTAAGAGTTTCGAACAGGATAAAAATAAAATGTATCCTGTTCTCTACCTGTTGCATGGTATGTGGGAAAAAAATGATGTATGGATGAATCGCGGGCATGTAAAGGATGTGATGGACTGTCTTACAGCCGGTGGGGAAGCTCGTGAAATGATAATAGTCTGCCCCGATGCGGGGGGAGGAGATCCGAATATCTTTCAGAATGGGTATTTCGATATGCCGGGTTGGGCGTATGAAACATTCTTTTTTACGGAGTTTCTGCCCTATGTAGAGAAACGTTTTCGGGTGATGGGTGATAAACGGCATCGGGCTATAGCAGGACTTTCGATGGGTGGTGGCGGAGCTACTTGTTATGGGCAACGCCATACAGAACTTTTCTGTGCAGTCTATGCTATGAGTGCATTGATGGATATTCCGGAAGAAGGGGCCGCCCGCTTTAATGATCCGAATGGAAAATTGGCAATTCTGACTCGTTCGGTTATAGAAAAAAGTTGTGTAAAATATGTTACCGGGGCAAATGAAGAACAGAAGAATGAACTGCGTAGTGTAGCTTGGTTTGTAGATTGTGGTGACGATGACTTCTTGCTCGACCGTAATATTGAATTTTACCATGCAATGAGGCAGGCTGATATCCCTTGTCAGTTTCGTGTGCGCGATGGAGGGCATACCTGGGAATATTGGCATTCGGCTCTCTATATTTGTTTGCCTTTTATTAGTCGGTTGATGGGTGTGTGATTTTGTCATAGCGACGCAAGTTATGGCAAACGGGCCGAACTGATAACAGACCAGTATGGTTATTATTTCGTTATGGCTCAACCATCCCTTTGGGTTGCGGTGACGGTGTCCTTTATTTCTCTATTCTTTGGAAAGAACAAATGAAACGAAATTAATGGGCATGTCTTTAAAAGATTTGCTTTCCATTAATCGCCGGCTATAGTTGTCTGTCTAGCCGACTGTAGTCGGCTGATTGGACAACGGTAGTCGACCAGGTGGACAACTCCAGTCGGCTTCTTATATGCAAGCTGTTCCACAGGGAAAACGCACGATTTAAAAGGCTTTAATAAAGGTATCTATCAAATTAGTTAAGTACTCATCACTCCATCCTGCCTTCTTCCTTTTCCTATTGACCGAAGTCTTCTTGTCTTCATCCTGATAATTCTTCAAAATGGTCAATGCCATTTTCGTTAAAGTGGAAAAGTTTTGTGCCGAATTCATCATTTTTCTTCCATCATCTTCATTAAATGTAACATCCAATTGCCAATGCAATCCATTTTCTACCGCCCAATGCTTTCTCTTATATTTAAGAATAAGCTCTGGATTGTTCACTAATGAAGAGATGAAACAATGTTTCTCATTTTGTATTTCTCCTGTGGCTATATTTATTTTCTCGGTCTTTATCATTCCATAAGTCCTAAGATTCTTCCAATCGCGATAACAGAACCCTAATCTACTGGGCTCAGAGCAGGATATGCAGGTCCTTGTCACCATAAATCCATGACCTTCTGTGGTTTCTTCAGCTCTTTTGATAAAATCATTTTTTCTTCCGGAAATTAGCAAGTACTCCGCATCGTTTTCGATATTTTCCCTTAGTTTTAAATGGTTGTCTTTCACCTCTAAAAGATAATCGGCTTGTTTCTCTACTATTTTTTCTACAATTTTCTTTTGGGTACCAAGTGCATCGATGGTAACTACATCTCCTTGTCGTATATCAATGTCGTCCAGTAATTTGGGTATTGCTACTATTTCATTCTCTTTTATTGAGACCCGTTCCTGCCCTAATGACAGACTCATATCAGAAAGAAAGGCACTGACAACATGAAGTTTGGCTACTGATGCCTGCTCCTTTGTTATTTTACCCGCTGACTCTTGTACCAGTTTATCAGCATTGATGGCACCACGGATCGTTTTTCCGTCAATAGCTATATGTCTATTCGTATAAAGATCATTTCCCTCATTAATTTGAACTTTCGACCAGTCACAATCTTCTATGGATGGTGAATCCCCCCTCATATTACGGGCCCATTCTCTGTAACAACTCTCTAATTTTTCCGTTTTTATGATACAAAAAAATCGGCGTAATGTATCATGTGACGGGGTAGTTTCTAAGTCCGGTATGAATCTTCTAAGAAAATCTTTCTTATAACGGGCGAAGTCTGCTATATCATTCCAACTCTGACAATCACAAAAAATACCTGATAAAGTGACAAGCATTATCAATTTGCCCGAATAAGTGACTTTATTCTTTTCACGTGGGTCGATTGTATCAATAGCTTCAGACATACTGGCCATATGACGCGCCAATTCGTCATTTATTAAAAAATCTTTTGCAATCTTATCCATTACTATTTATTATTTAGGCGTGAAGATAATGAAATACTAGAAGGTATACAATATAAATAATCAATATATCAATTGAAGAACCACGAAGATAAAAAAAAGGATGAAACCAATAGGTAACATGACAATGGGAAGTTGTGACATGTCTATAGGAGGAAAAGAAAGTAGGAAGACTTTATTTATTAGATATAAAAGAGTTTTGCCATCAAATAAGTTTTGAGAAGAAAAGATAAATGCTGGTTATTAGATAATTAACGATCGTGCGTTTTCCCTGAGCTGTTCCATTTGCTAAGCCTGACAATACCGATGCGAAGGTTACGGGCTATGAAAGTGCAAACTGTGGGAATTGTGAAGGCGTGAAGGGCGTGAAGAAAAGCTTTCTCTTTATTTGTTCACAGAAAATACCTGTCAAACAGATGGTTGCCATCCGTGAAGGATGTGAAGGAGAAGAACTAAACTTTATTGGGGCTTTGGTAATTTTCGGCACAATGAATTCAAAACCGCACCGTTTTTTAATTAAATGAGAATTTGATACAGACAGAAGAACATAAGAACAAAAAATAAAATAGCCGTTCCATAAGCAATAGAAATTTAAGGTTCGTGGTGGGACGTGCCGATAATGACTCCCATTTCACTTGCTGTTTTACTATTCTGCGGGTCGTCGGCATAGAAAGCCCAGCTCCACATGGCTGGCCAAAGGAAGTTACCTTTCAGGCGTAGTATCAGTTCGCAAACTTGTGCATAAAAACGGTGGTCACCATAGTTTGTGCCGTAGGTCTGTTTTACCCAACCGGTCAGACAGGGCGCTTCATCATTCAGGAAGATACCGCGGTAGGTCACCGCAGGTTCTCCGTCTGTATACTGTCCCGGCTTTACATATACATTCTGTTGCTTTCGGATAGGTACGTCCGCCCACCAGTACCAAGGCGATACCCCTATTTGTTCGGAAAGTTCGTAGATACCATAAATCGTACCGCGTCTGTCGCTGCCGATGATAACCACTGCTTCCTCCACTCCTTCACAGGGATTCGTGATAACTTGCAGGATATATTTCTCGTTTTTCCCTTCCAGCTCTTTTTTATCTATTTTGTTTGCGGCCATCAGTCTCTTTACAAAAGGAGTACTGTAAGTACCTGCAATGATACACCGTTTCGAACTTGTGCTTGTTAAGAGTTCGGGCTTTGTCCCGCATACTTGCAGTATGTCTTGTTGAAGATTGCCGGCAGCTATCATCACTCCTTTGTCTTCGGAAGAATCTACGTATATCGGACAAGGAACTCCTTGGGATATCAACGGAAAATGATTATCGGCCGGTGTGAATACTACGAATGGCTCGGCGGCAAATGCCGCTATACTCACAGCGGAGAGGTAGAAGAATAGAAATAGTTTTTTCATGGTTTCAATATTTAATAGTATGTTGATCATTAATCTTACTTTTAGGATGCACAACTCCCATAATAGGATAGAGGTGTCATGTTGTAAAACTATTGTTCTTCTTCATAAATACTATATTTAATGAAATTATCTTCTTTGTGTCTTAAATTTCAAGAATGGTTTATTTTTTGTCTGTACTGTGACACGATGCAAAGATAGTGGGTATTGATAAGAACGGGCTTTGAGTATGTTACAATTATTTATGCTGTTGATACCAATCTACTTTTTGAACGGTTGATATCTTCTAATATCTCTCGCACAGATAGTAAAAAGAATTATTGTTGATGGTATTGAATCAGCCCTTCCATCGGACTTTGAAGAATCTTACCGACCTGAATACCTGTTGTTTGCGCAGCCTCCTGCAAAATCTCCTTGTAACAATGAGCTACGGAACCAATAAAATGTACCGGATATTGCTTATAATCATATTGCATCACGTTTCTGCGGAGAAAAGCGATAAAGCTGTTGAGTACTAGTGAACGGATAGCCGGTTCTTCCAAGTGTTGTGCAAGGAAAGGGGAGAGACTAGCCAGAAAACGGTTCGGGAAAGGCTGGCGGTAAACGCGGTCGATGATTTCGGGAGCCGTCAGGCCGAACTGTTTTAAGAAAGCTTCTTTGATGGCGGGTGGAAGCTGGTTTTTCAGTATATCGCCTACCAATAGTTTTCCTAAGACTGCGCCGCTTCCTTCATCTCCCAGGATGAATCCAAGAGGGGAGATGTTGTTGACAATCTCTTCACCATTGTAGAAACAGGAATTGGAACCTGTGCCGAGGATGCAGGCAATCCCGGCTTCATGTCCGCATAGTCCGCGGGCAGCGGCAAGCATGTCCGAGTAGGCTTTGATATTCCCGATGACGGGCAGGCTGTCGGCAATAGCCCGCCGGAGGACGGGAGCCTTTTCGGGCGTGCATCCAGCACCATAAAAAAAGACGGAGTTGATCGCTCCTTCCGGTAGTTGTGGCAGGAGGGAGTGCGTCAGCTCTTGTTGAATCTCTTCTTCTGATTGGAAGAAGGGATTAATTCCCTTCGTTCCCATTCGTTTGACCGAGGTGCCGTTGAAAACGATGCACCAGTCGGTTTTGGTAGAACCACTATCTGCAATGAGTATCATATCTTAATGTATATTTTCTTTTTGTATAATATATAACCTATTGACCAGTTAAGTAAGACAAAGAGGATGGCATAGGCAAGAGAGCCTCCTTGGTTTCCGAAAACAGGTTGGAGGGCACATTGGTAGACAACTTGTTGGATGGAGGTACTTTCTCCCTGATAAGTGACGTTGGTAGCGCATATTGAAACGCCGATGACACCTGCCATTACATAAATAAAGAGAGGGTTCACGCCGAAAGACTCAAAGAAACGGCTCCATTTTTTATATCCTTTGATGTCGATAATCCAAACGAGTAGAGCCAATAGACTGGAGCCTAATCCACAAGTGACTAGCACAAAGGTAGGCGACCATATCTTTTTATTGAATGGGCAGCCATAACTGAATAAGAAGCCAGCAAAAGTCAGAATGGTGCCGATAAGGAAAAGCCTTTCCAGCTTCTCATGTATATCTTTCACTTCCATGAGTAGCTTACCGACGCAAAAGCCGATCAATACATGTGCGATAGAAGGAATAGTGCTAAGAAGTCCTTCCGGGTCGATGTGGCTGTTTTGATATACATGGGCGTTTCCTAAGATGCTGCGGTCGACGATGGAAAGAATATTCGTTTCGTCGTAGGCAAAACCGTTGCCAGTAATGAGAATAATGAAATAACCTACTAATAATATGACAATCAGATAAGGTATATGCTTGTGTCTCAGCAACAAGGCAATTAGTGCCGAAGCACCGTAGCAGAGCGCTAGGCGCTGCATGACTCCCAAGATGCGAATTTGCTCAAATGGGAGAGGATTGTGGGTGTAACACAGTAAGGCAAACCAGTTGAGGGCTATTCCGATAAGGAAAATAACAATGGTTCTTTTGATTATTTTCAAAGCAGTCGGAGTGTTGAATGTAAAGTTATACTTTTTAAGTGAGATATAGGTGGAGATTCCCATGATAAACATGAAGAAAGGGAAAATGAGGTCTGTGGGGGTAAGACCGTTCCATTGGGCATGTTTAAGGGGAGCGTATGCATGTTGCCAGGAGCCCGGATTATTAACTAGGATCATTCCTGCGATAGTAATGCCTCGCATTACATCGAGTGCCAGAAGGCGTTTGTTACTTGTTACATTCATGACTGTTACTTTTTAATGTGTTAAATTAGTAAATATGTTTATTGTTTCTTTCCGAAAGCATCTTCCAGTCGGTTGCGAATCATTAATGAGGCAACGATGCCGGGCAGGGTACAAATACAAACCCAGATAAAGAAGTTGGTGTATCCGAGATGTTCCTGTATCCATCCCGCAGGCATCCCGGGAAGCATCATACCCAGTGCCATAAATCCGGTTCCGATAGCATAGTGCGCCGTTTTGTGTTCACCTTCCGCTATGTAAATCAGATATAGCATATAAGCGGTAAAGCCAAAACCATACCCCAACTGTTCGATTGCTACACAAATGGCTATAAATATAGGATTGTCCGGGGTGGCGGCAGCCATCCATACATATAATAGATCGGGAATGTTGATGGCTAATGCCATGGGTAATATCCATTTCTTGAATCCGTCACGGGAAACAAGGAAACCACTGATGACTCCACCGAGCAACAAAGCTATGACACCTATGGTACCGTAGATCATTCCGACGGTTGCCGTAGATAAACCCAGTCCACCTTTATCAGAAGCATCCAGCAGGAAAGGAGAAGCTATTTTGGCTAACTGTGATTCTCCCAACCGGTAGGTAAGGAGGAAAAAGAACATGAGACCGAGGTTCTTTTTCTGAAAGAATGTGACGAAGGTCAGGAGAAAATCTCCCAACAACTTACCCGGTGTGAGTCCGGGACGTTTCATGTCCGAATCAGGATGGGGGAGGATGAGCCGATGATAGATAGTAAGAGCCAAAAATAATCCGGCAAGAAGGTAGAATGTAATGCTCCATGCCAAGGGAATATTGTTCTGTGATGTTTCTAGCCATCCTGCCAGCATGACTAGAATCCCCTGCCCGAAAATATTGGCAAGCCGATAGAAGGTATTCCGGATACCGACAAAGAAAGATTGTTCCTTATTATTGAGCCCGAGCATATAGAAACCGTCTGCTGCGATGTCATGCGTAGCGGAACTGAACGCCAACAACCAGAAAAAAGCAAGAGTCAACTGTACATAATGAGCTGTCGGAATAAAGAAGGCTATCCCGGCAAATCCGGCAGCGATGAAACCTTGCATGGCGATAATCCAGGCACGTTTCGTTTTCACCAGGTCGACGAAAGGACTCCATAGCGGTTTGATAGTCCAGGGAAGATAGAGCCAGGAAGTGTATAAGGCTATTTCCGTATTGGATAATCCCAAACGTTTGTACATGATAACAGCAATCGTCATTACCGCTACGTATGGCAGCCCTTCTGCGAAGTAGAGGGTGGGGATCCAGCTCCAGGGATTTCTTTTTGTAGTGGGTGTTGTCATGGTATTATTCTTTTTTTATTGATATTGTTTTTCGAGCGTACTGCCGGGGTAATAGTGAGACAGTATTTCTTCATATTTGTAACCTTGCTCTCCCATTACGGCAGCACCAATCTGGCAAAGTCCTACTCCATGTCCCCATCCGGCTCCGGTAAGGATGAACCGTGAAGGGAGTTTATCTTCTTTATGTCCCTTTTCTTCATATTCTTTGTCTATTATGAAAGCGGAACTATACAGATGGGAAGCAGATAGGGTACGGCGTATTTCCAGTTCTTTCCCGATAATAAGCGTTCGCAAGGTTCCTACAATTTTCAACCGGACAAGACGTCCCGACGTTCCGCGTTCTATAGGAATTAAATCCAGAATTTGCCCGAAGTCAATTCCCGAACGTTGATGAATCAGTGTTGAAAGTTCTTGTTGGGTATAGCTGACTTTCCAACGATAGAAGTCTGCCGTCTCCTGGTCATAGTTGTTTAATACCTGACTTAGAATCTTTTTATCCTGCGTATTGCAGAATGAAACAGGTGAAGTACGGATCCATTTGTCAGCCTCCGCCTCTATTGTCAAATCGGGCAATTGGTTCTCGGCCTTACAATCTCGTTGACCGGTGAGATAGGGGTGCTTTACGTTTTCCCAACAATTCTGAAACTCTTCAAAAGCCCCGCCGCAACATTTAGAGAAACGGGCGTCGCAAATCGTTCCTGCATACATCAACACTTCACCCCGGGTAGCAGTGACTGCTTCGATGGCTTGTGGTGTTGAGGCTCGTGTAATTCCCTGATAACGCTGGCAATGATCATCGGCACATACATCGAAATTTCTATGTGCTTCATGGTCATACCATTTTATATATTGAGAATGGAGAGTGGAGAGTGGAGAGTGGGCTGCGCTATCCGGCTGCACAGTAACTCTCCACTCTCCATTCTCAACTCTCAACTTATTAAGTAACCAGCTTCGGGAGATGACGGCGTGAGCCTTTAGGAGTTCTAAAGAAGCTGTTGCGCTCATTTCGGATGAAATTACACTGGTAAGATATTCTTCAATGGAAATCACATTGATGGCGGTTAGTTGTTCTCCTTCGATGATAATCTTTAATTCCCCTTTGAATTTCTGGACTTCTTTGCGTTCCCAATGGAAGTTGATTCCGATGGTCACATCTTTCAGTTCAAAGAAAGCATGTGCATTTTGTGGAGGAATGAAGGATAATTCGTCGTACTCTTTCCCTTGCCAATGAATCTTCCCATCCTGATAAATAACTTTCTGTGTCCCGGAAATTTCCGTTCCGACAGAAGAACTAAATTTCACCGGAAAAGAGAATTCAATCTCTTTCCCGGAAAGGATACCAACTGTTATTTGAGGTTGATTCATAATACAGCTTTAATACGTTCTAGTATTTTTTGCAGTTTTTCTTTGGATATAGATACTTCCCGATAGATATCATATACCTTTTCAGGAGTCAGTTTCTCCATATCCTCTTCACGTACTATAGGGAATATGCCGTTCATTTCAGCAATAGCAGGACTGATGAGAATTTGTTCGTTTCCTTTTGCGTAATAGCAGTCAGGACGATGTTTGCTGCGTAAGAAGATAATACAATTGTAAGGGTGTTCGGTCACTGATTCAAATTCTTCTTCGTAGCGCTCTCTAAAATCCTCTTTGGTGCGTTCCAAACCATACCAGGCAAGAATATTCATCATTGGTTCTTTTCCGTTATTATTGGCAGCTAAGATGTCGTAAATCAGATGAAAGGTTTTCGACATTGTTTTCTTATTTTTCGCCTGAATCCTGATGAAACTGTACGGAAAATCTTCATAACTAATTCGCACCTTGTCGTTATCTATTAATTCTATGTGATCGTAATATGATCCCTGCATACTTTCCTCTTTACTGCAAGCTTGAAAATGGGCATGATCGGGAGCGGAAGCTCCACATTCCGGTCCATTATACAAAAGGAAGTATTCTCTCATTATGTCGGTGAATTCTATCATATCTTTAAAACGCCCGGCTATGGATTGCGACTTGTGTTCCTTATCTACAATTGTAAAGTGGTGTTTAAATATGGGATAGGGATTAACCAGTATCTGATAATTTCCATAACTGATGAATTCTTGTTCCTGCGGCCGGTTTGTTTGGCAGAGGAAGCAAGGCCGTGAGTGAATGGAGGCAGTATCTGTCTGTGCGGTAGCCGAAAGAATACGTTTCGGATTAAGGAATAGGTTCGCATCTAAATTTTGATTACCAAACCATTTGGATATTTCTTTTGTTCGTGACCGATACTGTTCCAATGCCTGGTAATTCTCTTTGGCTAGTTCCCAAGAAAGAGTTTGCTTTTGGAATAATTGTTCGATACTTTGCTGAATTTTCTCTAATGTCGTTTCTTGTTGCAGGATGCGCTGTTCCAATTCCCACGTACGAAGTCGGTCTTTATATAGATTATTCTGGTTGATTTTCTCAACAGGCAGTGCAGCATCCGAGTTGCCTTCCCAACGGCGGCAAAGGTAAATCACGTCGTATATTCTGCCTATCTGATAATCGTGTGAAATTTTCAATCCAAGGGCATAATCTTCTCCATAGCTTGTGTTCGGGACTTTGATTTCCCGAAGAATGGGCGTGTAGAATGCACGGGGAGCTCCCAGACCGTTGATACGTAATGCATTATTTCGTCCGTTGTCGGGCGTCCATTCCTTATGATCAATGATGCCGGGGGCAATTTCCTGCATATCAAAGTTAGTCATCATATAAGTACCGATTACCATTGCACATTTCTGTTTATAGAAAGTATCAATGATGATTTGCAGGCTATGTTCGTCTTTATACACGTCATCGCTATCAAGTTGGACGGCAAACTTTCCGCATTTCTCGTGATGGATACCTATGTTCCAACATCCGCCTATACCGAGGTCATCTCTTTCGGGAATGACGTGAATCAGTCGCTTGTCCGAACTAAGTTCACGGAGAACTTCACTGGTTCCGTCTGTTGAATGATTGTCGATGACAATGACATTGAACGGAAAGGTCGTTTGCTGGTTCAGTGCCGAGCGTACGGCATCTTTGACTGTGCGAATACGGTTGCGTACGGGTATAATGACAGAAGCTTCATACTCAAAAGTGTGGGAAGAGAAGTCTACGGGACGGAAGATAGGATAAAGATATCCGCCAATTTCCTTCAAATGGTTGGTGCATGCCTGTTCCATTTCGATCTGTACCTGACGGTTTTTAGGGTCTACATAATCGAACTGCTTCTCACCGCTTTTCCGCTTGTCACTTTCTACTTCGGTATATAGATATTCGTTGATGTGTACCAGTTTGCTCTTTTGGGATATTTTGAGTCTCAAATCATACAAGCCTGCATATTGATATTCTTCTTCCGTATTTTCTATAACTTCCTTGAATGCGTTGGCATTGAACAGTAGAACCGAACCGAAATTGAAGTCGTCACGCAGGCTACCGGGTTGGTAATCAATGACCGGAGCTGTTTTTTGCACACTGTCTATCTGTTGGTAATGGTCTGCATATACCATGCCAGCTTGGGTCATTTCCATTACTTGAACCATTCTTTCAAGAGCGAACATGCCTATTTTTAGTGCAGTGTGTTTGGTATAGAGCAAGGTATATGTTTTATCAGAATGTTCTGCAATAGCTCGCATCGCTTGTGTAGACTGCATTTTCTCTACAGAGATGAGTTCGCATCCGGGAATGCAGACATTGGTAATTGGCGGTGCCAATAAATAAATTTTGTCTACCAGTGTCGATGCACGTAACTCCTTAACTGTTTGCACAGTTTCTTCCAACCGGCTGAAAGGAAGAAAACAGTTGATTGTTGTTTTCATTATTTTACTTTTTGTTTTGTAGTATGAGTTGTGTAAGATGTTTCTTTGTCTTGTCTTTTGATGAACAAACAGAGTCCAAGGAATGTGAACAGGGCATTGATTATCAACAACTCGTAACTAATTTGGTAACCGTTGAGCCATGCTTCTCCTATTCTTTGCAGGATATAGCAAAGAATAGGAGAAGCGATAGCTACCAACGGAATATATTTATCATAAACTTGTTTCTTGGTGAAGATGCTAAAAGCAACAACATACCATGCCGATTTACGGTTTCCGACAAAGAATCCCTCATTGTCGGCTTTGCGTCCTGCTATATAAGAGATAGTGAACAGGATTATAAAGTATGCCACAATAGTAATAGATATAACGGCTGGACTCATATCTGCTATTTAAATTCGTTTGAGGATGAATGATCCGAATTAGTTTTTCTTTGTCTACAAAAGTAGGGAATTTATCATAGATATGTATACTCTTACCTATTTTTTATTCCCGGTGTGCCTCCGGTCGCGTGTTTGGACGAACGCCAGTTTTTATTGAGCGAGGACAACTCCGGAGATTTCTTTTCAAGCGAAATGCCGGTTGTCTTTTGGTTGTCAGAATCGTGCATCTCATCTCTAAAGCAACAGGTGTCGAACGTATGTCCTTTTTCCGGCTTTTTGCTGCTGGAAAGTGCCAGATAGCCTCCGTCATTATTAAGAGCTGGGAATTTGGTTATTTCTATCAAATTTTCTCCATTTACTTTATGTTTTCGAATGACCTTGCCGGGGTATTTGCTGAAACAGAGATAACCTTTGGATGGAATGGTGAGAGGATCAGAGGATTCTTCATTAGAGAGAATCGTAGTACTGTATACGGTACCGCTTTCATACATCTTGTATAGATAGAGAGCAGGTAAAATGATTGCCTGTTCAGTTGGATTATAGATTTCTACATACTCTGCACCATCAGTGGCATTGTTATACATTATTTCGTTGAAGAGAAGCATGCCTCTCACATCTTCCGGTAACTCGGGAGATTCAGGAGTGTCAGGGTTGTCCGGTAGATCTGTTCCGGGATTATCGGGTGTTTCATCAGGGGTAGTGTTCGTTTCTACATCGTTGGACAACTGTATGTGGTGAAATGTGAATCCTTTACAGCGTGTTTTGGTGTAAATGCAGTATATACCGCAGTAGCGGGAAGTCTGTATATCAGTATCTTTTATCTGTTTTTCTTTTACATATTCATTCTCAGATTCGCGTCGTGTCCAAAAAGTCCAGTAACCATTGTTGTCACATTCTACTTTTATATATAATTTTGGTGAAGAGTCGCCTTTCATCAGTTCTCTTCCCGAAGCCAGTAATTTAGATTGCTCTCCGTTCTGACGATAAAGAGTTACATTGTCTTTTGTTCCTCCTATCTGAATATAATAGCCGTTCAAATCACCGGAAAGAATGTTTGAGGAAGAAGTCAGGTAAAATCGTGCATAATTGTTGGCGGAGGGATTAAAGGTGAGGTGAACTCCAAATTCCCAACGGGTGTTTTTTACAGAGGTGGAAGGAATGGTGACGTATGCTGTTCCGGCGTCTTCCTGCGGATCATTTAAATGGATTCCTTTAGAATTGATGGTGAATTTGTCCGTTTCTCCTTCCCAGGGAAGTTCGGACGTGATAGTGTCTTCTCCATTTAATCCTCTCTTTTCTTCGTCATCAGCAGGAAGCGAACAGTTGTAGAACAACATACTGAAAAAACATAAGAGAATGACTGTTTGGTAAGTTTTCATACGGTTTTTAATTTGAGTTTTTCGTTAAACCGTATTTGTTTGTGTATAATGCAGAAGCAATTGCGGTTTTAATAGTTGAATGAGTTGACAAAGGTAGACTTTTTTGTTGGAAAAAGACCATATTTATTGAAGAAATAATTGTAAATCCTTTTGTTTTTTGTAAATGCGTGGAAAGGAAACAGTGAGGGGTTATCAAAAGTCATATCTGATTTATTGACTTTTGATAACCCCTCACTGATGTTACATTCAATATTGAGACATTATTCGAAGCGTGGCATTACATATTTATCAGTGTAAGATGTGAACGTAATACCTGGCATGGAATGAACGTTCGATTTGTTCTCCAACTTCTTTATCAACGAATAATCGTTGGCATCCAATGCGTAATAATTGTCTGAAGCCGGAGTTGTCACGCGGACTGTCCAGTCGAACATATTACCGATGATGGTGAGCGCATCTGTTTTTGGATCAAATGCCGGAATCCCAGTTTTTACGATTTCATATGTCCGGTTCTGCAACACATAGAAAGCGTTGTTGACATCAGTCATAAAAGCAAGTGTCTTTTTGTTTCTGAACTCGGTCAGATACAGATGTTCTAATGTCAGGCCTTCAGGCAAGGTGATGGCACGGACATACGGGCGTCCTTTCACCTGTTTCAGATGAAACAGACGACGGTCTGTGTCCAACAGAAGATAACCTTCGTCATACTCCTTTTTTACTGTCGGATTTCCTACGATCTCCGTTGCCGGAAAACGAAAATCCTTCTTAGTCATAGCTTCGGTAAACTGAAGGCTTTTATCTTCCTTCACGCTGTTGGTAGCCATGTCGATAAATTCGATCCTTTTGGAGGTGATACGGAATACGTCATCCGGCATTTTCAGGTCTACACGTCCTGACATAGATTCCATCAGCGGGTAAAGTCTGATAGAAGGCGTGTTTATATCCGAAGGTACACTACGGAAGTTGAAGTTTTCCGTCTGCACCATTTTGGGAGTCACTGCGATTCCTTGAATGGTATCCGGAAAACGCTCATCAGACATCAACTGGCGGAAATAAAACATAGGCAGGATGCTGTCGAAAGCAGCTTCCGAATAAATGTTTCCTGCAAGGTCACGGCGCACGGTTCCTTTCCCTTCTTCTTGTCCCATCTGGGCGAAATCGCCAATTACGAAACTATACAGGGTAAAGGGAGTCTTTTCCGGCTTTACGATAAAGAAATTGTAACACCAAGGCAACTGCCAAAGCAGCAGAAAAGCGATGGTTACATATAATAGTATGGTACTGAAACGTCTCATTTCTCAATCTTTTAATATTTAATCTTTTATTTTTATTGGTTAATCCTGTTTTCCAGCTTTGAACCGTACGATAGAGAGCCACGAGAAAGAGGCTGTCAACAAAGTATAGACCACTAAATAAGGGAGAAACTTGTTGTATGCTTCCGGTGTAGGCGACAGGAAGAAGATTCGGAGTAACAATACTGCGATAATGAGATTCAGGATACGGCGTTTCCATGCCGGTTCGAGGCAAATCCATGCGACGAGCAGATAGCCGGAGATGCCGGCGAGATACCACGTTAAAGCGGTTAGCAGTATGTGGTTTTTGAGTTCATGAGCAAGTATTCCGTTTAGATAGATCTCCATCAACAGGAAATTGGAAGCGAAGCAGACAAGAAGCAATATGAGTCCGGAGAGTAACATATTGCCTGTCATTTTCAGTTCCGGATAAGGCAGGTGGAGAGTCAGCTTCAAACATTTGCGTTGCATCTCAGGGACAAACTGCACGATTGCCATCAGGATTCCGGCAATCAGAGGGATATATTGCAACATATCAATGAAGATGACATCCCGTTGCAGCATGACTTCCCATACATGGGCAGCCCCTTTCATTTCTACCACCCGGTTGATGCGGAGCATACAGTAGCCTGTAAAACCAAGTGTGGCGACCACGGCAAGCAGAAAATACCACCGTGTCTTTATCCATTCTTTATAAAATATAGCGTACATTCTTGAGGATTTATGATTTATGAATGATGATTTATGGGTTACGAGTTGCCAATTCTTATTCTTAATTTAATCAGTATTTCCCGGTGAGGCCGATAAAGGCATCTTCCAAATTCACTTGTTCACAGTGCAAGTCTCTGTAGGGCACTGACATTGATTTCAGTTTAGCTTCTGTTTCTGCCGGTTGCAGGAAGGAGAAAGTCTCCAACTGGTTCCGCATGACAGAAGGATGGTAGAAATCATCCGATGCAGGAAGTTCATAACCTTCGGGTATAGTGAAGGTGTAGCGACGTCCTTTTTCCAGTAATTCGGCGATTGGTTTCTGAATCAGTATCTTTCCGTAGTCCATAATAATGCAGTCGTCAACGAGACGTTCCATATCCTGAATGATATGTGAAGTCAGAAAGACGGTTTTTCCTTCCGAGCGGGCGTAGTCGCGGAGATAGTCGACAAACAGGCGGCGGTAGCCGGGATCGAGTCCGAGTGAGAAGTCGTCCAGTACCAGAAGTTCCGGATTTTGTGCAAGGATAAGTCCGAGAGCTACTTGAGAGCGCTGTCCGCAGGACATACGTGAGATACGTTGTCCGGGAGCTACTTTCAGTTTATTCATCAGTTCGTAGTACGCTTCTTTTTTCCACTGGCCGGGGTAGAAGGCTGCGTAGAATTTTTCTATTTCGGTGATGGTCATGAATTGGTATTGCACATGACCTTCGATGAGCAGTCCGATATTGCGGCGCAGAGCCGGTGCCATTGTTTGTATCTCCTGTCCGAAGATGCGGCATTCCCCTGAACGGGGTTTCAGGTAACCGCTCAAGATATTGATAGTGGTGGTTTTGCCCGTACCGTTCTTTCCCAATAGTCCCAGGATACGTCCTTTAGGTACTGTGAAACTAAGGTTTTCGTAAATCAACCGTTTGCCATAGTAGTGCGTCAGGTTGTTACATTCGATAATTTGTTCCATTTGATTTTATCTGTTATTTCGATTCAAAAGAAGAAAAGGAAAAGAATGGGAATCAAGATTCCGACAATGATTTCTATTCCCCCTCTGCCGATAATGCCCTTGTTCCCTTTCAGCATGATGATGCCGGAGAGAGTAATGATAATAAGGGCGATAGCGAAAATATCCGCGAAGTAAGTCCACCATTGTCCCGGATTGTAATGTAAACGGGACATTGCTCCGATAAGCGGGCGACGGGTGACGGATTCATATACCGCTTCTCCTGTCTTCACGTTTACCAGGAGGTTGGAACCGCCTTTCAGGAAGACTTTCATTACATCCGTTTTCGGGAAGTAATATTTGGTATAGTTGCCGGTTTCTCCTAACGGTTCCAGTAGAGTTAGTACTTTCTCTTTACTCATTCCAGCTTTGTCCGGTAGCTTTTCCGCTATTTTATATTCTTTCCGTGTGATGGAGAAGTTCGGATTAATCGTGTCACGGTGATTCATTACAATTCCGGAAATGGCATATATCAATACCATTCCGGAAAAGAAAAATGACAGGTCACGGTGTATGAGCCGACTCCATTTACGGATGTTACTACTCCACTTCATACGAATTAGCTTCCATAAAATAGAAAGATAAATACTCTTTTCCCGTTTCTGCCTTGCGGTCGGCTATTTTTGCGCGGAAGTCTGCGATGCGGGCTTCGGGGCTGTTAGCCGTTTCGCCGCGTGCTTTCTTTTCAGAGTCGCATCCGGCTTCGTTTGTTCCGTGTTTCTCGGCAGCCTGTGCTTTCAGTTGCGCTTCCCAGTTTTGGAGGTAGGCTTCGTCGATGCGTTGTTCTTTTAATGTTCCGGTAACACGGACGATAGAGTTTACACATTTAGGATCGAAGGCTCCCAATGTTCCGGCTTCTACACGGATCACTTGTGTATCGTCACTACCCATCAGGAAGATTTTCTTTGCACCATGTTTGCAGGTATGTGTGCAAACGCCTTCAATGGTAACTTCTTGCCCTGCAAGGTTTTCGGCATTGGCAAGGAGAGAATCGATTTCCAAAGCGGAAGATGCAGACTGTTCTGTTGTCGCTTCTGATGCGCTTTTCTGTTGTTTGTTACCACATGAAGTTCCGATAAAGGTTATTGCCATAAGGGCAATGGCGATTGTTAACTTTTTTGTTTTCATTATTATTGCTTCGTTTTTATATAGTTTGTAATCAGTTTTTCGTTTGTTTATAGCTTGTAATAGTTAGCCTTACGGGCGGGGGAGTTTCAACCCTGCCTGAAACTTTTAGTTTCATACCGAGAAACAAAGTGTTTCAAGGCATGAAACAAATGTTAGTCTTTTAATTAGCGGCTTGGTCCTTTACACAACGGAGTTGCTGACCTGATTTAATGCTGATATAAGGAACGTTGATGCGTCCTTCGGGATAGCTTTTTGTAAATGTTGTCATTTGGGCGAAGAACTGGATATTGGTTAGTTTTGTTGGATCTGTCTTGTCTAGATAAAGTGGTGCGTAACAGGTAGAAGACATAATATATGTCAAAGCCGGTTGTCCTTTATATTTTTCTAAAGTTTCTGATGTTGTATTACCTGAATAGAACGTTGTTAACTGGTATGTAGGTGTAGCAGCAAAAGTACTTTGCATTCTCACACCTGATAAAACATAATTCCAGCCCGCAGCGTTGTATTTATTCATATTTCCTCCACTATATGCCTCATCATAAAAAAGAGCGTCATTTTTGGTCATGTTGCCGGTTTCTCCTACTGCTTTATTTGAAAGTCCGCAGAGTCCGACGAATTCCAAGCGTGTCGGGATGTGCCAACCTTCCGGACAGATGCCTTGAGCACCTTCAAATTCATAACAATTTTCTTCTGTTACTTCTTTGCCGCCAAGTGCTGCATACAAGTCATAAAGATAGCCTAACTTTTTGATGGATGCTTCATCTGTCAGGGCTTCCGCTCCACCGGCAGTGGCCTTATCTGTAATTCCGGTAAGTTGATACGGATACCAAATGTGTGCATCCGCTGTCGGGTCACTTGAAGGTGTATATCCTTCCGGCACATAACGTAACGGTTCTGCCATCCAAGTCGTTCCGTTAGCAAGTTTCACTGTTTTATAAGTCTCTCCATAATAAACGAAATATCCGTCATGTTCCTCGAAATTAGTATCACCTGGTGTTTCGTCTTCTTTCGGTAATTTGTCATCATCACTACAAGATGCAAAGAGTGCTGCTGCGAGCATAAACATTAAGTACTTTTTCATGTTCTGATAAATTTAGTTTATATAATTATATTGATTCATTTAAAATATATATCCTAGTTTAATGGTTTCACTCCACCGATTCGCTCCTACTATGTATTTAAGGTTGAAGCCATGTGTATATTCGGTTTGGATTTCCGCATACATTCCTCGATAAAACTTGTAGCGGAGTCCAACTTCAAACGTTAGTCGGGGGGCTGTTGCGTATTCGTTCTGTAGATTATAATAGTCTGTCAATCGGTACGGAGGTTCACCCGCCTCTGATTCAGTTTTAACTGTTTTACTCTTCTCCGTATAATCTCCAATAGAGAAAACACCGGAAGTTTTCAGATCAAATAGTTTGGTGTGGAATGTGCCGGCAAGGTAAATACGCCCACATGTCATAGTCTGTGAAACGGAGTAGGGGAACATCTGTGTAGTCAGACTTTTCAATGATGACACATTCGCGCCAAAGCGTAGTTCTCTCCGGGGGGCTATGAACTCATATTCGGATTGGACAGAAAAGACACTTCTTTCAAAAATGCGGTTAGAACCATAAACATGAGTAGTCGTTATTCCGTTGGAAGTTTCCCGACCTAATACATTTTCATCATTAAATTGGCGTGACCAAGTCAAATTTAACCGTAGGAAGTGTGCTGCATTTCCTTTTGAGAAACGATAGCTCAAGTGTGAAGTGACCCGATTGGCCGGGAATTTGAACCAGATGCTTTCCTTTTCTCCAGCCGAACCTGATGAATGGCTGTATTCCACATCTACATAAAAAGCCTTCCATTGGAATTGAGCGGCTGCTCCGTGAGATAGTTCTTTAATAGGAAATCCATTCATACCCGATTCATTCAGATGAATTCCGCTGCCTTCCCATGTCTCATACGCACCGTACATTAGTCCTTTGTCCAAGAAGGCATAGTACGATGTAGCAGCGGTGCCGATTTCTTCTGCTTTGACCGATTCACTGTTCTTGCCAAAAATGTAAGAGAATCCTATGGCATAGTCATCCGAATGATACATTATACTTGGAGCTACTTTTAAGTCTAGTCTATAATTGGTATGCCGCAGATCTTTACGTTTCGAGTAGTTGGCGGAGGTAAAGTCTATTTTTCCGCCTATACGCCAACAGGGGGCAATGTCTTTGGCTATACCTCCCATGAAAGCATAAGTCTGTAAATCTTTCCGGCCGGGAGTAAATTCCAGTATGTCTACCGGATAGAATCCCGGATGAATGAACATAGAACCACTCATATTTCTACCGGAAGTGTGATCAAACGAAAATGAACCTGTCAGAGAATAGCTTTTTAGATGTGTGATAGACTTTGCTATTGCACCTGCGTTCCATAACTTGTCGGCTTCGTAATAATTGTGGAAATCGCCATGATTATTCCTACCATATAGTTCAGCATAGGAAACGGTGGTACTGTCCACCATTATTCCGGTAACGTTTGCTCCGGCATTCCAAGGATTACGCCGTTCCACAAGATCGTAAGATTGTGCCGAGACTGTGGATGCCACGTACAAGAAAAGACAAGTTATATATATTCGTTTCATATTATTCATGCAGGGATTGTTTTTCTCTTTCATAAAAGTCCGAGGAAGAGTTGTTGGTATCTTCCAGTATTTCATAGCCTGCTTCACGAGAGGCTTCTTCATCGGTATGGCGGTACAGGGTTCGTCCGTCATATAGCGCACTTTGAGTAACATAACCCGCATCAACAGAAGGCGGCATACGTTTCATATTATTGGAGGAACCTCCATAGTATATTTCTACTGCGTCTAATACCCAGTCGACCGGTACTTTAACAATCCTGTCTACTGTGCTTCCAGGTTTTTGAATAACATTGTCTGCCTGCGATACAAAATCTTGTATGGTAGTGTCTTTTGCCTTAAACAAGACAGTGGCAGGAGAAAATACAGAGAAAGTATAAGCATTTGCCTGTCCTGTTTTTATCACAACATTCAGATAATGGTCTGGCGTTATCTGGTCGCCCGGTGCGGGGTGATACAATGTATTCCAGAAATATACGGGATTATAACAAACGAAATATCCGGGTTTGTTCAGATTGACCGATTGGGTGTATTGCGCTGCGTGGTCGATAGCTCCGCAGATAACAACTACGGCATCTTCGCCAGGAGCCAAAGGGAATGTCTGTCCCGTACCTCCGAACTGCCAGACACACTGTGCCACAGGTAAAAAGTCCGGAAATATGGTAGCTCCAGTTGATTCATCCTGTGTTACCCATACATTGGTTGCCTGCGAGTTATAAGGATCGAGTGAGCCGAAGCATAAACCATCGAGATATTGTGTCTCGAAGGTGTTGTTGTGTAGAATCATGTATTTGTCTGACTGATAGTTGCCTTCAAACGGTAGCTTGGTGCATCCCCCGCAATAAATCTCCTTGATAACAATGTCACCGGACCTGGAGTGCATCAGTGGGAGATTGAGGGCGAGGTCTCCATTCACAAACTTCACCTTGTCTGCCAATCCGTTGAAGATATCCTGCTCCGCTTTATCACTTATCTGAATGCGGTATATGCCTTTGGTCAGGCTGAAACGGACTGTTCCGTTTTTATCTGTTTTTGACGTATACGAATTCCCCCGGTCTATATCTTCGATTTTTACGGTAACTCCTTCTCGGAGATAATCTGAGTATTCGTCCGGATATACTGCATTTACTTGAAGCGTATGCAGTTGGTTATCGTAAGGGTTGTCCTTGTCAATGTCTGTACAACTTCCTGTGGTGAAGAATGTCATCAGTAATAATATGTATGCTAGTTGCTTCATTGTTCTAGAATTTTATGCGGCAAGTTAATCCATAGTAAAAATCCGGAGTAAAAATGGCGCTTACTCCTGTTGCGTAAGAGGTTACATACTTCCGTGAATTCGTGAAGTTGATCGCATTGAGAGCGAGCGAGACATGATCGCCTATTTCTTTGGTTATATTGATATTGGCGGAGAAATAGGGATCGTATCCATCCGCCGCGAACGTATAGGCATTGCCCGATTTGCGTATCAGGTTTGCGAATGCGGAATTCTGGGCTTCTTTTTCGGTAAAAGGGCGTATCTCATTATTGAGATCAAGGTATGCTACCGGATAAATCGCTGTATACGAATTGCCGTCATAAATACTACCTCCTGTTCCCGCATTACTATTATCACTTACGTTGAAAGCATATTCTTTACCGTTGTATTCGGACAGGTTCTGTGACCGTTTTAATAGAGAGGCCTCCAGCCGGAATGATATAATCAATCTGGCTTTGGGGATACGGGTTATTGCCGTTATATTGGCGTCCAGAGAATGAGTACGTTTGCCGTTAGCTGTTGTCGATGAATTATCTCCGTTGGCATAGATACCTACATATTGGTAGGAACGATTTGGGATACCGGTATGTGACCACCCTGTTTGATAGTAGTAAGACAACGAATTATCTATATATTTCATATAATCATAGCTGGCATCCAGTCTCAATTGTGTACGAATAGGAGTTATTTCGGGAAAATCGACAATCATTTCCACTCCCCGGCGATTGATATCCGGTCCGTTGTCCGGTGAAACGGAATTGACAAAAGTACGGTTCGTTACTTTTACGTCCATAGGTACCCACTTCTCCGATTCATTTCCGCGTATATACACCATTCCTGTTTGGTTGTTTACGTTAATTTGCGGATTGGCAGGCATGCTGAATCTGTCCGGTAATTGCAGGACATCATAAGAAAACGGAGTATAGGCATTGGTGTATTTATAAGGATTTTTAGTACGGTTGAAATAACCAACCAATGATATCTTGGTCTTTGCGATTTCGATATCGACTCCCAATTCTGCGTTTTGATTCCGTTGCCAACGCAAGTTTTTATTATGTAAGAGCACGTATGGTTGGCTGTAATAGACGTAGGATGATTCGTTATTGTTATAAGAAACACCAAAAGTTTGTATGTCACGATACTCCTGTCTGGGATAGAGAATGTAATAAGACGGCAGTTTCTCGGCAACTCCCCATCCACCACGGATTGATATATTCCGGTTCAACTGCCATTTGGCATTGAAACGTGGTGAAAACGTATTCAGGTTTTTATATTCTGTTCCACTGATGAAAATCTTTTCCCAGCGTATACCTGCCATGAGTCTTAGTGTAGTGCTTCCGAGAGGTACTGTCAGATTCTCTTCAGCATAAAGTGAAACATTATGCATATACGGATAAGCAGTGTACGGACGCGGGCGATATCCGTTAGGAGCTAATGACGGGTTTTGGTAATATTCCCCTTCTCCTATGTTACCTGTTGATTTCCACTGAATTCCTGCTATCAGATTGCTGTTCACCTTTTTAAAATGTCGGTTCCACTCGTATTTTAGGGAAGCGGCATAATCCAGTTCTTTTGAATCTATAATTTGGTCGGCGAAATACGAATAAGGCAGTTTATCGGCAAGGAAATAACCTTCCTGTTCAGCATGTACAGCCGGTTGTTCGGACGCATACGTGTAGGGAGTATGTGCGTGTGACTTATTATCATTGTAATGGAGGGATGCGTCAAATTTCAGATTGGTAATCCATGACTTGTTGAGCAACCAGCTTAATGATGTGTTTGCCCGGAACACGTTATCCCTTACTTTTGTATATTCTCCGGTATAGGCATCGGGATCATCCTTGGTGTTCATACCTCCGATGTTTCCAGTGAAACCGATATTAAATCTGAAAATGTTCCGGAATGTATTATTATAGTTTGCAGAGAATCCTCTTCGTGTGTAGGAAGTGTAGGGTGATGATAATTTCCGGGTGGCTTTTGTCCACTCGCCACTGATATTAACGGTACCTTTGTCATTTCCCAAAGCCAGTCCTTTTGAAAATGAAAACTGTTCTGTGCGGGGATTAATGGCCAATAAGATCTCCCAAGGTGTTTTACCTTTTTTTGTCCGGATATTGATCATGCCACTGTTCAAATCTCCATACTCTGCTGAAGGTACACCTGTTATGACTTCTACCGATTCTATATTTGTAACGGCAATACTGCGTGTATCTATTCCGCTCATATTACCGAAAGATGCATTATTTCCCATGCGTATACCGTCTACAGCTACTGCTGTTCCGAAAGTGGCGTTGCCAACGGTTGAACCTCCGTCTCTTAGTGAAAATACATTATTGGTAGTCAGATCCGGGACTTTCGTCTTTCCTCCCGGAAGAAGGGCGGATATGTCGCTGACGTTAGATACTTGAAGGTGTTCCAAAGCATTGCTTCCAATGATGAGAGTCGTATTCAACTCACTTTTGGGAGCTTGTGCTGTTATAACTACATCATCTAGCGCAAGGGTATTTTCTTTGAGTTGTATCGTTAGACCTTTGACGTTGCTGCGGATATCAACCCGAATTGTTGTTGTGACGTAACCGAGAAAGGAAACCTCCAGATTACATTTTCCTTCCTGAACTCCTTGTATTGTGAAATCTCCGTTCTGATTGGATACAGCCCACAAATAGGTACCTTTGATAATGATGGATGCTCCCGGTAATGGAGTGTTTGTCTTTTCTTCGGTGATACGACCAGAGATTGTATACGTACCCGGGTTGGCTGTGGCTTTAAATACAATACAAAAGAGAAGCCCAAAGAACGCTATGTTTAGTCGAAAATGTCCCATATACAAATTTTGTGCAAAGTTCCCTAAATATATAATGCAGGGCAATCGCAATAAATGACTATTTTTGGACATTTGATACCTATATGTGGTGATGGGGATTTTCGCCTGTTAATCGAAAAATGGTTTGTGATATAATAAATAGGTATATAAAAATAGTGACCGACTTGCATTACGACGATTGTCGTATAGCAAGCCGGTCACTTATTTTGTTTTATTTATATGCTTCTCTTGAAGTCTAGATGTTTTTTACTTTTATCAGATATTCGGCAATCTGAACGGCGTTCAGTGCGGCGCCTTTCTTGATCTGGTCGCCTACAATCCAGAAAGTCAGTCCGTTCTCGTTCGTCAGGTCTTTGCGGATACGTCCTACGTAAACCGGGTCTTTACCTGCCAGGAACAACGGCATCGGATATTCTTTCTCAGCAGGATTGTCCTGAAGAACCAGTCCTTCGCCATTAGCGAACGCTTCGCGGGCCTCTTCTACGGAAATCGGACGTTCTGTTTCTATCCAGATACTTTCCGAGTGGGCGCGTAATGCAGGAACACGTACACAAGTTGCACTAACCTTTACGTCAGAATGCATGATTTTACGTGTTTCATTATACATTTTCATCTCTTCTTTCGTATAACCGTTTTCTGTAAATACATCAATCTGCGGAATCAGGTTGAAAGCCAACTGATAGGCAAACTTCTCTACAGTCACAGGCTCGTTTGCCAATACCTGACGATATTGTTCGTACAATTCGTCCATAGCGGCGGCACCCGCACCACTTGCTGCCTGATAGGTAGACACGTGCACGGTTTTTATATGAGAAAGCTTTTCGATGGCTTTCAGTGCGACTACCATCTGGATAGTCGTACAGTTAGGGTTGGCAATCACGCCACGCGGACGCTCCAATGCGTCTTCAGCATTTACTTCAGGCACCACCAAAGGCACATCGGCATCCATACGGAATGCGCTGGAGTTGTCAATCATCACAGCACCATACTTGGTGATTGTTTTCTCGAACTCCTTGGATGTTCCTGCTCCGGCAGAAGTGAAAGCAATGTCTACCCCTTTAAAGTCATCGTTGTGTTGTAAGAGTTTCACCTCGATCTGTTTACCGCGGAAAGTATAAGTTGTTCCGGCACTACGTTTAGAACCGAACAAAACTAACTCGTCCAACGGGAAGTTTCTTTCATCGAGCACGCGCAGGAATTCCTGTCCCACGGCTCCGCTTACGCCAACAATAGCTACTTTCATCTTTTTCTTGTGTTAAATTGTGAATATTGAATTTCTCTCCTTATCCTGTCGAATAGAAAAGATTTGGCTGCAAAATTATAACAATTTAGCATATAAACATCGCTTTTGAGAGAAATATTTCAGTCTTTCGGTGGATTTATTTAACCTTACGTATAGTCAAGTGTGGTTGTTGGACGGAGTGTTATGTAGCGTTGTCGATGTCGGCAAGCACACGGCGGAGATCGGTCAGTAAGGGGGCAAGTTCTTCGCGAGTAATGTCAAATACCAGTTCTGTATCTACTGAAAGATACTCATGCGAGATAATATTACGCATTCCGATGATTTGCTTCCATGGGGTCGACGGGTAACGGGCAAAAAGGTTACCAGCAGTAAGGTCATCCACTTGGCGAATTGTTTCACCGATCGTTTGCAGACACATGCAGGTGGAGTTGAAAAGCACCATGCCACTCATATTGGTGAGGAAGTCATGATAAGTTTTAACGTCAGCCGTAGTTTCAAGAACAAATACAGTCTGACGTTCCACAAAGCGGAGCATATCCGCTATTTGTTCATTAGATATAGATCGCATCGCGTTCAATATTTTGCCGGAACAACTGGCGCATATTCTCGTGCAGGGTTAATAAATCTACCTTAATATGAAAAAGATGTTCAAGTTCTTCTTTGATAGCCATATAGGTGCGGAAGGTGGTTTTGTGTAACTTCACACAGATGTCAATATCGCTATCTTCTCGCTGTTCGCCCCGTGCGGCAGAGCCGAAAAGAGCAAGTTGCTCAATACCGTACTTCTCACCGGCAACACTCTTAAATTGGCGTAGCAATTCCAGAATTTCATCAGTTGTCTTCATAGGGCAATTCTCCTTTCATAGATTACTTTCTGCAAAGTTACAAAATTTCATAGAGAATAACAACGCTTTGAGAGCAATAGTTTTCATTTCTAGTATGTCAAAGAGCACAGAAAGTTGCAAGTGGTTAATTCAGTAATTTACTACTTAACTACTTACTACTTGACTACTGAATAATACGTCTGGGCATTCATTGTGATTCTGCAAACTTTTTTGTTCCTTTGCATTGAATTCCTAAAGCCACAGCCTATGAACCTGTTTGATTTTAATTTAACCTTACCGATTACCGACCCGACTTGGGTATTCTTTTTGGTATTGATTATCATTCTCTTTGCTCCGATGATCCTCGGACGTCTTCATATACCTCATATTATAGGCATGATTCTGGCGGGTGTATTGATTGGCGAACACGGTTTTCATGTACTCGACCGTGACAGTAGCTTCGAATTGTTCGGTAAAGTAGGATTATATTATATCATGTTCCTTGCCGGGCTCGAAATGGATATGGAGGACTTTAAGAAAAACCGGACGAAAAGTGTTGTGTTCGGCTGGCTCACCTTTCTGGTTCCGATGGCGTTGGGAATATGGAGTAGTATGAGTATGCTGGGCTATGGCTTTCTCACGGCGGTGTTATTGGCAAGTATGTACGCTTCCCATACTTTAATAGCCTATCCTATTATTAGCCGTTATGGATTGTCGCGTTTGCGCAGCGTCAATATAACCATTGGGGGGACGGCTGTCACCGTCACCCTTGCTTTGATTATTCTAGCCGTCATAGGTGGTATGTTTAAAGGCACTGTTGATGGTTGGTTCTGGGTGTTTCTTGTGGCAAAAGTGGCTTTTCTCGGATTCCTGATTGTATTTTTCTTTCCCCGTATCGGGCGTTGGTTCTTCCGGAAGTATGATGACAGCGTGATGCAGTTTGTGTTTGTGCTGGCAATGGTTTTCCTTGGAGGAGGGTTGATGGAATTCGTGGGAATGGAAGGAATTTTGGGCGCTTTCCTGGCAGGCTTGGTGTTGAATCGCTTGATTCCTCATGTATCTCCTTTGATGAACCGCCTGGAGTTTGTGGGAAATGCCTTGTTTATTCCTTATTTCCTGATTGGTGTCGGGATGATTATTGATGTAAGAAGCCTGTTTGCCGGAGGTGAAGCATTGAAAGTGGCTATTGTAATGACGGTGGTGGCAACCTTTAGTAAATGGTTGGCTGCCTGGATCACGCAGAAGATATACCGGATGCAGTCCAATGAACGGAGCATGATATTCGGCTTGAGTAATGCGCAGGCCGCAGCTACACTAGCAGCAGTACTGATCGGCCACGAAATTATTATGGAGAATGGAGAACGCTTGTTGAATGATGATGTATTGAACGGTACGGTAGTGATGATACTTTTCACTTGCGTCATTAGTTCTTTGGTGACCGAACGTTCGGCACGCCGTTTTGCTCTGGATGAAAATGTGCAAGCGGAAGAAGAAGCTAAACAGATAAATAAGGAACAGATCCTGATTCCGGTTGCTAATCCGGAGACGATTGAAGATTTGGTTAATCTGGCTTTGGTGATAAAGGATGCCAAGCAGAAGAATGCATTGGTGGCATTGAATGTGATAAATGACAATAACAGTTCGGAGAAAAAAGAGCTGCAGGGCAAACGTAATCTGGAGAAGGCTGCCATGATTGCTGCCGCCGCCGATGTGCCTGTCACGATGGTGAGCCGTTATGATTTGAATATTGCTTCGGGGATTATCCATACGATCAAAGAGTATGAAGCTACGGATGTTGTGATCGGTCTGCACCGGAAGGCCAATATTGTCGATTCTTTCTTCGGACATCTGGCTGAAAGCCTATTGAAAGGTACGCATCGTGAAGTGATGATTGCCAAATTCCTGATGCCGGTTAACACCCTGCGTCGAATCAATATTGCCGTTCCGCCAAAGGCTGAATATGAATCGGGTTTCTCAAAATGGGTGGAACATTTCTGCCGTATGGGAAGCATCCTCGGCTGTCGGGTGCATTTCTTTGCCAATGAGCGTACATTGATGCGCCTTCAGCAACTGGTGAAGAAAAGGCATGCGGGTACTCCGACAGAATTTTCCGTCTTGGAAGAATGGGAAGATCTCCTGTTATTGACAGGACAGGTGAATTATGACCACTTGCTGGTAGTTGTTTCTGCCCGTCGCGGGTCTATTTCTTACGATACCTCTTTTGAACGTCTGCCGGCGCAACTGGGAAAATATTTTTCTAATAATAGTTTGATTATCATCTATCCCGATCAGTTTGGAGAACCGCAGGAAATTGTGTCATTCTCCGATCCTCGCGGACATAATGAGTCTCAACATTATGAGAAAGTGGGTAAATGGTTTTATAAATGGTTAAAGAAAAACTGATGGAAAGATACGACTGGCAACAGAGAACAGCACTCCTGTTAGGAGAGGAAAAGATGGAACGCATCCGGAATGCGCACGTATTGGTTGTGGGACTGGGGGGAGTGGGGGCTTACGCCGCCGAGATGATCTGCCGCGCAGGAGTCGGATGGATGACGATTGTAGATGCTGATACAGTGCAGCCTACCAATATGAATCGTCAGTTGCCGGCCATGCATTCCACATTGGGAAAGACGAAAGCGGAAGTATTGGCTGCCCGTTATAAAGATATAAATCCGGAAATCGAGTTGACCGTTCTGCCCGTCTATCTGAAAGATGAGAATATACCGGAACTGCTGGATGCCAATCAATATGATTTTATAGTAGATGCTATTGATACGATCAGTCCGAAATGCTTTCTGATTTATGAAGCGATGAAACGTCGTATAAAGATTGTTTCCAGTATGGGGGCAGGAGCGAAGAGTGACATCACCCAGGTGCGTTTTGCTGATCTTTGGGAAACGTATCATTGCGGCTTGAGCAAGGCGGTACGGAAACGCTTGCAGAAGATGGGGATGAAACGGAAACTTCCGGTAGTGTTCAGTACGGAACAAGCTGACCCGAAAGCCGTGTTGCTGACGGATGATGAACAGAATAAGAAATCGACATGTGGAACAGTCAGTTATATGCCGGCCGTGTTTGGGTGCTATCTGGCTGAATATGTCATTAAACGATTATAAAGGCTATTATGATAAAACTAGAAGGTATAACGAAGAGTTTCGGCTCATTACAGGTGCTGAAAGGTATTGATCTGGAAATCAATAGAGGAGAAATTGTCAGTATCGTTGGACCGAGTGGTGCCGGTAAAACGACTTTGTTGCAGATCATGGGCACTCTCGATGAACCGGACGCAGGTACGGTGCAGATTGACGGAACAGTAGTAAGCCGGATGAAAGAGAAAGAACTATCTGCATTCCGTAATAAGAATATCGGTTTTGTTTTCCAGTTTCATCAACTGTTGCCGGAGTTTACGGCATTGGAAAATGTGATGATTCCCGCCTTTATTGCAGGCGTTTCTTCCAAAGAAGCAAATGACCGTGCTATGAAGATTTTGGATTTTATGGGACTGGTTGACCGGGCTTCTCATAAACCGAATGAACTGTCGGGAGGTGAGAAACAACGGGTAGCGGTAGCGCGGGCTTTGATTAACGATCCGGCAGTTATTTTGGCAGACGAACCATCCGGTAGTCTGGATACACATAATAAAGAAGATTTACATCAACTGTTCTTCAATTTGAGGGATCGTCTGGGGCAGACGTTTGTCATAGTGACGCATGACGAGGGACTTGCCAAAATCACGGACCGGACAGTCCAAATGGTGGATGGCATGATTAAAAAATCTTAATTATAGAACCTATTTTCTAAAAATATATACCAAAAAGGTAGAGCCTTGCAAGTGTTCTATCTTTTAGCTGTATATTTATAGTCGCTTCTCTACGTAAGTCTGTGAAGATGATAGTAGAGTGTTTGTTTTGTTTGTGTGTGATGCATTCTTGTCTGGTGTGATAGGAATGCATCTTTTTTATTAATTGTAACAAATGTAAGGCTCGATCCGCTCAAGATCAGCAGGAGTGAACTCCTCATAAAGAGACAATTGCTTCAGATTTTTTAAAACACCTTTCTTTTTCCGATATTCTATGATAACCTTCGCTTGATAGTAGTTTATATATGGATGGCGAATCATTCGTTCCATGCCGGCTTTGTTTAAATTGATGCGGCGTGTCTGGTCGGCATCAATAGAAAACCACGGGCGGAGTTTTTCTGCTTTTAGATGGATCTCTTGCAGCTGTTCTATTCTGCAAAAGCCTCCCAACCGTTCGCGGTAATTCACAATCATTCGGGCAATGGCGCTTCCGATTCCCGGAATCTTTTTAAGTTCGGTGGTATCCGCAGAGTTGAGGCTGACGATGGTCCCCGGGAGGTATTTCACGAGTGTGTCCTGTTGTATGTTCTGTGCGGTTAATAATCGTACCGTATCTTTTGTAATTTTGAAGTCTTTTGTGATGTGGATATAAGGACGAAGTGTCTGATACTGTTCTTCCGTTAGTCCATATATCTTCCGAAAATCCTCCGGCTGGCGGAATTTGCCTTGTTTATGGCGATAGTGCAGGATGTTTTTTATCATCCAGGACGGTAATCCGAGTGAAAGGAAAGTGGTGGAGTCCGCGGTGTTCGGATCGAATACGGCAAGTTTGATTTCCTTTTGCGGGAATGATTGAAAAGAATGACTGGAGGTGTTGTGAGGTTTTGTATCTCGCAGGGAGGAAATAAAGTCATGATATTCTTTATCGAACTTTTCATTTCCTGTGCGGTCAGTGTCTTCGGCACGAGTGAAAACGGAAAAGAGTTTAGGAGCTGCATATACTCCCAAAATAAGAACGACAAGGACGATAATGCCTTGTCGTTCGGTTTTAGTATAATATAGGAAGTCTTTCCACATCATATTATAGTTTAATCAATCCCAGCTCATTGATAAATATCAGTGAGATGGCGATTGGTGCGATATATTTTAAAATAAAGATGATAGACTTGTATACCGGTATCTTTAACGAGCCGTCATTGGTAATCTCTGACCATACAATCTTTTTATCCAGATACCATCCGGTAAAGAGGGAGATACACAGTCCGCCAAATGGTAACATGATTTTAGCTGTTACAAAGTCGAAGAGATCGAACATTCCCAATCCGAAAACGGTGAATCCTTTCATGACTCCCAATGATAATGAACAGAATATTCCGAGGAATACACAACCACCGGTGACTAACCTTGCTGCTTTTCCACGGGAAAGATTAAACTCCTCGTGAAGATAAGCGGTTACTACTTCATGTAAAGAAATGGTAGAAGTTAAAGCAGCCATCGCCAACAATGCGTAGAACATTACAGAGAATATGTATGCTAGTATGGGAAGTCCGCTAAATGCCTGTTGGAATACATTAGGTAGCGTGATAAAGATCAGACTTGGACCAGAATCCGGTTGTATGCCAACCGAAAAGGCTGCCGGGAAGATGATAAATCCGGCTAGTATTGCCACAAAAGTATCAATGATTCCTACGCTGAAAGCAGTTTTAGTCAGGTTGGTTTCTTTACTGAAATAAGAGGCGTAGGTACAAAGGCATCCCATACCCAGGCTCAAAGAGAAGAAAGCCTGTCCCATAGCACTCAAAAACACATTTCCGTCCACTTTGCTAAAGTCGGGTTTGAGCAGGAATTCAATACCTGCACCGGCTCCCGGCAGAGTGACCGAACAAACTACCAGTATGAGGATAATGATAAACAAGGTAGGCATCATGATCTTTGAAGATTTTTCAATTCCCTTTTCTACTCCTTTTACGATGATGAAATGAGTAATCAATAAAAATGCTACCAACCATACGACCGGTCTCCACGGGCTACTGGAAAATTGTTGGAAAGAAGAGATAAACTCTCCGGAGTTTTTTCCGGCAAAGCCATTGGTGGCAGCCTCAAGAATGTATTCAAGTGTCCATCCTGCTACTACTGCATAATAACTAAGTATCAGGAATCCCGCCAACACTCCCATGCGTCCTACCCAACGCCAATGCGTTCCCGGAGCTAATGTTTGATATGCTCTTGCAGTATTGGCGCTCGACCGGCGTCCTATCAGGAACTCGGCAATCATAATAGGCAATCCCAAGAGAAAGATACAACCTAAATAGATCAGTATAAAAGCAGCACCTCCATGATTCCCTGTTTCGTATGGAAACCTCCATATATTACCCAACCCAACTGCAGAGCCGGCAGAAGCGAGTATGACCCCTAATTTGCTGCCGAAGTTCGCTCTATCAATTTTTGCCATAAATCTTGTTTTATCTTACAAATCGTTATAAATATGCGATTTAAAGTGCAAATATAGAAAATGATACTTATATTTGCACGAGAATTGTAATATTATTTAGATATGCTATCTTATATTAAGAAATATCCTATCTCGCTTTTTATCATTTTGACAGTGATTTACCTGTCGTTCTTTAAACCGCCTAAGACGGATTTGAATGAAATTCCCAATTTAGACAAACTGGTTCATGTTTGTATGTATTTCGGTATGTCGGGGATGTTGTGGCTGGAGTTTTTGCGGGCACATCGCAGGGATCATGCTCCCATGTGGCATGCGTGGGTAGGGGCGTTCCTCTGTCCGGTGGTTTTCAGTGGTTGTGTGGAGTTGCTACAAGAATACTGTACTACTTACCGGGGTGGTGACTGGTTAGATTTTGCTGCCAATACAACAGGAGCGATTTTGGCTAGTTTAGCGGCCTATTATGTTGTACGACCCAAAATGAAAATACATAAGCAGTAAAAGCAACCTATGAACAACAAAGGTGAACGATAAACGGTGAATAATGGTTGATTATATCATATCCATTATTCACCGTTTATCATTTGAAATTTACCATTCCGGCTTTATAGATATTCTACCGTTGAACTAAGTTTGATTCCATTGGAACCTTTAATAAGAATGGTATATCCGTTGGGCTTATCCTCTTGCAAATCCTTTATAACTTCCTGTACATTGGCATAAGTTTTAAAAGTATGTTCACTTGCCGCAAACTGTTCTCCCACGAGCCATACTTTCTCAAAATCACTTTCTTTGATATAGTCAACGATTTTCTGGTGTTCGGCCGGGCTGTCAGCACCCAGTTCGCGCATATCTCCTAATATGAGCATCTTGTGAGGAACTGTCATATTCCGGAAGTTTTGCAAGGCAGCCATCATGCTGGTTGGGTTTGCGTTATATGCGTCAATGATAAGCGTGTTATCTTCTGTCTTTTTAAGTTGGGAACGGTTGTTCTGTGGCGTATACTCTGCCAGAGCTTTATCAATCTTCTTTGCTTCCACTCCGAAGAAACGTCCGATAGTGATTGCAGCCAGGGCATTCGGGAAATTATATTCCCCGATCAACTGTGTACAGACGTGATGGGCTTCACCGTCTTTACCGGCTTTCCATTCGAAAGCAAGATAAGGCGAATTGCCGGTAATCCGGCCGTTGACATAGAGATCATCTTCTGTTCCATAAGAAATCAGGTTCAATCCCTGTGAGATATTCATCAAATAGGTGTTATCGTGATGGATAAAGGTGGTGGCATCTTTCTTGCGGAGGAAATCATAAAGCTCTCCTTTGGTCTTGATAACTCCTTCGAAAGAACCGAATCCCTCCAGATGGGCTTTGCCCACGTTAGTGATAATACCATAATCCGGTTCGGCTATTTCGCAAAGAAACCTGATTTCTCCCGGATGGTTGGCGCCCATCTCTATGACGGCAAGGTCATGTTCCGGTTTTAACCGTAGCAGGGTAGTCGGTACACCGATGTGGTTGTTGAGATTACCTAAAGTATAAAGTACATTGTGGGCTTGGCAGAGAACGCTGGAAATTAACTCTTTGGTGGTTGTCTTCCCATTGGTGCCCGTAATGCCGATCACTCGCGTTCCGAGTTGGCGGCGATGATAGTTGGCAAGTTGCTGCATGGTTTGCAGGCAGTCGTCTACAAGTATATATCGTTGATCGCCTTCTATGGCATACTGCGCTTCATCGATAATGGCAAACGTGCATCCGGAGTCCAGCGCTAATTTGGCAAATGCATTACCGTTGAATGACTCACCTTTCAAGGCGATAAACAAAGAACCGTCCGGGCAGTTCCGGCTATCAGTAGTTACTGATTGGCAATCCAGAAAAATCTGGTAAAGAGCAGAAAGTTTCATAACCTGATCTTTTATTTAAAACGTTGCAAAGATAGGCTATTCTTTCGAATTTTCCTCATTTCCCGGGTTCTTCTATAGTTTGTAAATATACGTTTATTTCTTCTTTTTAGTACGAATACTTGCTTTTTTTATCTACATTTGTAGGCGATCTAAAAGGAATGTTGTCAATGATGAAACCTATATCTTCTATTTATATAAATGTAAAAGGGCGATTGCTCGATCTTGCTACTCCGCAGGTGATGGGAATTTTAAATGTTACTCCCGATTCTTTTTATTCCGGCAGCCGGATGTGGACTGAAGAAGACATTGCTGCCCGGGCCCGGCAGATACTTGATGAAGGTGCTTCGATAATTGATATAGGAGCTTATTCTTCACGACCGAATGCTGAACATATTTCTGCTGAAGAAGAGATGCGAAGACTGCGCACCGGTTTGGAAATTCTGAATCGCAATCATCCCGAAGCCATTATTTCCGTTGATACTTTTCGGGCTGATGTGGCGGAAGAATGTGTGAAAAAATATGGAGTGGCTATTATTAATGACATAGCTGCCGGTGAAATGGATCACCGGATGTTTCAGGCTGTAGCCGACTTGGGAGTACCTTATATAATGATGCACATGCAGGGAACTCCTCAAAATATGCAGAAAAAAACGTCTTATGATAATCTGATAAAAGATGTTTTTCTGTATTTCGCCCGTAAAGTACAGCAACTTCGCGACTTGGGAGTGAAAGATATCATTCTCGATCCGGGATTCGGATTCGGAAAGACATTGGAACATAATTATGAACTATTGGCACATCTGGAAGAGTTTCATATCTTCGAACTTCCCGTTTTAGTGGGAGTTTCGCGAAAATCAATGATTTATAAACTGTTGGGAGGAACCCCGCAAGATTCATTGAACGGGACAACCGTATTAGACACTGTTGCGTTAATGAAAGGAGCGCATATCCTGCGAGTGCATGATGTGCGTGAAGCGGTGGAAGCTGTCCGGATCACAGAGAAATTAAAAATAGAGAGCGGATATGACAAATAAGAGGAGGGTACATGTTTTTTGAGTTTGGCATAAAAGATTTTATCGATATTCTGCTGGTAGCTTTTGTTTTGTACTATACCTATAAACTGATGAAAGCTTCCGGTTCTATCAAGGTGTTCACCGGAATTTTGGTTTTTATCCTGATCTGGCTGGGGGTGACGCAAGTGTTGGAAATGAAATTGTTGGGCTCTATTTTCGATACGTTGATGAATGTGGGTGTGATTGCGTTGATTGTTCTTTTTCAGGATGAGATACGCCGTTTCCTCTTGACTTTGGGATCTCACCAGCATGTCAGCGCACTGGCCCGTCTTTTTAGCGGTTCGAAAAAAGAGTCGTTGAAGCATGACGATATCATGCCGGTGGTAATGGCGTGTTTGAATATGGGGAAGCAAAAAGTCGGTGCATTGATTATTATAGAGCATAACGTTCCTTTAGACGAAGTCGTTCGTACGGGCGAACTGATTGATGCGGCGATCAACCAACGTTTAATCGAAAATATATTCTTTAAGAATAGTCCGTTGCACGATGGCGCAATGGTAATCAGCAAAAAACGTATCAAGGCGGCAGGATGTATTCTTCCTGTATCCCATGATTTGGATATACCGAAAGAGCTTGGCTTGCGACATCGCGCAGCAATGGGAATCTCTCAACAGTCGGATGCTCATGCTATTATTGTTTCGGAAGAAACAGGCGGTATCTCCGTAGCCTATCGCGGACAATTTTACCTTCGTCTGAACGCGGAAGAATTGGAAAGTCTGCTGACAAAAGAAAACTGATTTTATAGTGATAGGCCAATGGTCAAATAATGATGGTCGTTTTATGACTATCATTATTTGACCATTGGTGTTTTATTTATTATCTTTAGGGCAATAACAATAGATATGGATAATCCTTTTGTGACTAATGGTTATATTTCTGCCAGGTATTTCTGCGATCGGGAATAAATGAAATAAAGCAAAATAGCGCCAATTGGCGCTATTTTGCTTTATTTCTAACCCTTTTTGAATGATAATTATCCCCTCCTTTTTAGGTGAATCGCCTACCTTTGCCGTATACTATTAAAATTCTATTTTTGAATAAACCATGAAAAACAAAATCATTGCTTTACTGATACTTTTTACAGTTATTCTCTTTAGTAGTGCAGAGGCGCAGACTACTGCCCGCAAGTTTGAAGTAGGCAAGAATTCTTTCTTGCTTGATGGAAAACCATTTGTGGTGAAAGCGGCAGAATTGCATTACACCCGTATCCCACAGGCTTACTGGAATCATCGCATAGAGATGTGCAAAGCATTGGGAATGAATACGATTTGCATTTATATTTTCTGGAATATCCACGAACAGGAAGAAGGAAAGTTCGACTTCTCCGGTCAGAATGATATTGCTGCTTTCTGTAAACTTGCGCAGCTACATGGAATGTATGTTATTGTCCGCCCCGGCCCGTATGTGTGTGCGGAATGGGAGATGGGAGGACTTCCCTGGTGGCTGTTAAAGAAAAAAGATGTGGCCTTGCGCACGCTTGATCCTTATTATATGGAACGGGTAGGCATTTTTATGAAAGAGGTCGGCAAACAACTGGCTCCGTTGCAAGTGGATAAAGGAGGAAACATTATCATGGTTCAGGTGGAGAACGAGTATGGCTCTTACGGAACCGATAAACCATACGTTTCTGCCGTGCGTGATTTGGTACGTGAATCCGGTTTTACCGATGTGCCTCTGTTTCAATGCGACTGGAGCAGTAACTTTACCAATAACGCACTCGACGACCTGATTTGGACTGTGAATTTCGGAACTGGGGCTAATATCGACCAGCAGTTTAAGAAACTGAAAGAGCTTCGTCCCGAAACTCCGCTGATGTGCAGTGAGTTCTGGAGCGGATGGTTCGACCACTGGGGACGGAAACATGAAACACGTCCTGCCAAAGATATGGTGCAGGGCATCAAAGATATGCTCGATCGCAACATCTCCTTCAGCCTTTACATGACTCACGGAGGAACGACTTTCGGACATTGGGGTGGTGCCAACAATCCTGCCTACTCCGCTATGTGCAGTTCTTACGACTATGATGCCCCGATCAGCGAAGCCGGATGGACGACAGAGAAATACTTTCTCCTTCGCGATCTGCTGAAAACATATCTTCCTGCCGGTGAAGCGCTGCCGGAAGTTCCTGCTGCACTGCCTGTCATTGAAGTGCCCGAATTTCATTTCACCAAAATAGCTCCGCTTTTCTCCAACTTGCCGGATGCCAAACAGTCGGTGGATATCCAGCCGATGGAACAATTCAACCAAGGGTGGGGAACGATCCTGTATCGTACCACATTGCCCGAAGCAGTAACCTCAGGCACTACATTGAAAATCACCGAAGTGCACGACTGGGCACAAATCTACGCCAATGGCAAACTGTTGGCTCGCCTCGACCGCCGCAAAGGAGAATTTACCACTACCTTGCCGGCCTTGAAGAAAGGCACACAACTGGATATTCTGGTAGAGGCAATGGGACGTGTCAACTTTGATAAGTCCATCCACGACCGGAAGGGAATCACCGAAAAGGTAGAACTCCTTTCGGGCAATCAGGCGAAAGAACTGAAAAACTGGATTGTATATAACTTCCCCGTAGACTACTCATTTATCAAGAACAAGAACTACAAGGACACGAAAATATTACCGACTATGCCCGCTTACTATCGATCATCTTTCAAACTCGATAAAGTAGGCGACACTTTCCTCGACATGAGCACATGGGGTAAAGGTATGGTATGGGTGAACGGTCATGCGATGGGGCGTTTCTGGGAAATCGGTCCGCAACAGACCCTCTTTATGCCGGGTTGCTGGCTCAAAGAAGGAGAGAATGAAATTCTCGTATTAGATTTGAAAGGTCCTGCCAAGGCTTCTATCAAAGGCTTGAAGAAACCTATTCTTGATGTGCTTCGTGAAAAAGCTCCCGAAACACACCGCAAGGATGGAGAAAAACTGAAACTGGCAGGTGAGAAAGTAATACATGAAGGTGCTTTCACTCCGGGCAACGGCTGGCAGGAAGTACGATTTGCTGCTCCGGCGAGAGGACGTTATTTCTGTTTGGAAGCCCTTTCTCCGCAAGCCAATGATAACATCGCAGCAGTGGCAGAGTTCGATGTCCTGGGAGCTGATGGCAAACCGGTATCTCGTGAGCATTGGAAGATTCGTTATGCCGATAGCGAAGAAACGCGTAGCGGCAACCGTACAGCCGATAAGGTATTCGACTTGCAGGAATCTACTTTCTGGATGACCGTGGACAATGTTCCTTATCCTCATCAATTGGTGATTGACTTGAGTAAAGTGGAAACAGTGACCGGCTTCCGCTATCTGCCCCGTGCCGAAAAAGAATATCCGGGCATGATTAAAGAATATCGGGTGTATGTGAAATCTGCTGACTTTAACTACTAAACAATTGATGTACAAGCATTGAAATGATAATAGATATGAAGAAAAATATAATCCTTTTCGCACTCCTTTTCGTAGGAGTGTTGACTGGATATTGCCAACAATCTGCTTACCTGTTCGTTTATTTCACCGGCAATCGCATGAGTGAAGAAGCCGTCAGGATGGCTGTTAGTCTCGACGGATATAATTATAAAGCCTTGAATGGAAATCAACCGGTACTTGATTCCCGTGTGATTAGTTCAACAGGCGGAGTGCGCGATCCTCATATTTTACGTTGTGAAGATGGGAAGACATTTTATATGGTAGTTACAGACATGGTATCTGCCAATGGATGGAGTTCTAATCGCGCCATGGTATTGCTGAAATCGAAAGACCTTGTACACTGGACTTCCAATATCGTAAATATCCAGAAGAAATATCCCGATCAGGAAAACCTGAAACGTGTGTGGGCGCCACAAACGATTTATGACAAGGAAGCCGGAAAATACATGATCTATTGGTCCATGCAACATGGCAATGGTCCGGACATCATTTATTATGCTTATGCTAACAAGGATTTTACCGATATAGAAGGAGAACCGAAACCACTGTTTCTTCCGAAAAACGAAAAGTCATGTATTGACGGCGACATCATTTATAAAGACAGGCTTTATCACTTGTTCTATAAAACGGAAGGGAATGGAAATGGCATTAAGAAGGCTACTACTTCCTCTCTGACCTCCGGACAGTGGACGGAATCAGATGACTATAAGCAGCAGACGAAGGATGCAGTAGAGGGTGCGGGCATCTTTCCATTGATTGGCTCGGATAAGTATATCTTGATGTATGATGTGTATATGAAAGGCAAATACCAGTTTACGGAAAGTGCTGATTTAGAACACTTCAAAGTGATTGATCATGCCGTTAGTATGGATTTCCATCCACGCCACGGTACTGTTATTCCGATTACTCAAAAAGAATTGCAACGCCTTTTCAAGGCGTATGGTAAACCGGAAGGTTTCTGATCTAAAGGAGGAAGATCAAAATCCATCTAAATTAGAAATCATCCTCGCCACAGTTTCTTGTCGCGAAGATGATTTCGTTGAAAGGAAATTTGGACACCTCTCATCTACAAATTCAATGAATTTCAAGCGGGTAGTCTTCATTTCCAGATAAATACATTCATTCTTTCGTCTTTTTTTGAGTTATTAAGATAAGGTGGATTCACTAGTGTAATCCAGGAAAATAGTATACGATATTGGAAAAAGTGTATATTTTACTCTTGTTTACTTGTTTCTTATGTATTTTTAAGTGTAAAACAACCAATTATAGCTTGAAATATATCAGTTAGAATAATGAAAATCTTAACTTTGCGATTGATAATCTTAATGCAATAGATACCATGAGAAAATTATTCCTGTTTTTAGTTGTTTTGTTTTTGTCGTTTCAGCAAGTCACTTTAGCTGCCATCAAAGAAATGACGAGTACCCCCGATTCGGTTTATCTCTTTTCCTTCGCTACTTCCGGAGACGACGGACGCAGCGGACTTCGTTTTGCCTGGAGCATGGATAAAGAAAACTGGTTTGAAGTCGGCCGGAACTACGGATATCTCCGGTGTGATTACAGTCGCTGGGGAGCACAGAAGAAGATGCTCGATCCTTATTTGAAACATTCGCCAGCGGGCGAATGGATATGTACTTGGAAATTGAATGATCGTGATGGATACGGTCAGTCCACTTCTAAAGACTTGATAAACTGGACCAGCCAGAAATATCCCCGTACTACTTCCGATTTTGACGGAACAAGAGTGAAAGCCGTAGTTGCCGGAGAGGAGCATAAAGGAACTATCAACCGGGTAGCGTGGACTTTGGTAGATGGATTAAATAAGAATTATGACTGGAATCAATATCGGAACTCATTGTATGGAGAACGTCCGGTGCAGGATGGAGAACGTTTTACCGGTTTGAAGCCTGTAAAAGCAACGGTCACCGTACAGCCCGAACGTGCCAAAGCCATCAGCGATGTCTTGTTGGGTGCTTTTTTTGAAGATATTAATTATTCGGCAGACGGAGGACTCTATGCAGAGCTGATCCAGAACCGTGATTTCGAATACGACCCTTCAGACAGGGAAGGGGATAAGAACTGGAATAGTACTCATTCCTGGACACTGAAAGGAGATAAAACCACTTTTGCCATTAACACTACCGATCCTATTCATGCCAATAATCCACATTATGCCGTATTGAATGTAGAACGACCGGGAGCCACGTTAGAAAATACGGGCTTTGATGGTATCGCGCTGAATGTCGGAGAGAAATATGATTTTTCCATATTTGCGAGGGTTCCGCAGGGTAAATCAAATAAATTGCAAGTTCGTTTGGTAGATGGAGAAGGAAATATATGTGGAGAGACTTCTCTGACTGTATCTTCCCGCCAATGGAAAACGTATAAAACAGTGATTACTGCCAAAGCCACCGCAGATACTCGCCTTGAAATCATTCCCCAATCTGCTGGAGAGTTGAATCTGGATATGATTTCCCTGTTTCCGCAGCATACATTTAAAGGACGTAAGAACGGACTCCGCAAGGATCTGGCTCAAGTGTTAGCTGACATTCATCCCCGTTTCATCCGTTTTCCCGGTGGCTGTGTGGCTCATGGTGATGGTCTGAAGAATATCTATCAATGGAAAAACACGGTCGGTCCGTTAGAAGCAAGAAAGGCTCAACGCAACCTTTGGGGATATCATCAAAGCATGGGACTGGGATATTTTGAATATTTTCAATTCTGCGAAGATATTGGTGCGGAACCGCTTCCGGTATTGGCTGCTGGTGTTCCTTGCCAGAACTCTGCCTGTCACGGTGACTTGAGAGGCGGACAGCAAGGCGGTATCCCAATGAGCGAAATGGGGGCTTATATTCAGGATATTCTTGATCTGATAGAATGGGCAAACGGCGACGCTAAGAAGACAAAGTGGGGAAAGGTACGTGCCGAAGCAGGCCATCCGAAACCTTTCAACCTGAAATACATTGGTATCGGAAATGAAGATCTCATCACCGATATCTTCGAAGAACGTTTTACAATGATATTTAATGCCATCAAGGAAAAATATCCGGAAATAATCGTTGTAGGTACAGTAGGACCGTTCAATGAAGGAACAGACTACGTAGAAGGATGGAAACTGGCCGACAAACTGGGTGTGCCGATGGTGGACGAACATTATTATCAGACTCCGGGATGGTTCCTGAACAATCAGGATTTCTACGATAAATACGACCGTTCGAAAAAGACAAAAGTATATCTGGGCGAATATGCGACTCATATCCCGGGACGAAAAGCGAATATCGAAACTGCACTGACGGAAGCTCTTTATCTTGCTACCCTGGAACGCAATGGAGACGTTGTACACATGACTTCTTATGCTCCTCTTCTCGCCAAAGAAGGACATACCCAATGGAATCCGGATTTGATTTACTTCAATAACCGGGAAGTGAAACCTACCACCGGATATTATGTGCAGAAACTCTACGGACAGAATGCCGGAAACGAATATTTGCCGTCGAAAATCACTTTGGATAATAAAGACGATAAAGTGCAGAAACGTTTTGCTTCTTCCATTGTCCGTGATTCGGCTAGTGGAGATGTAATTGTGAAGTTGGTCAACTTACTTCCTGTAGAGGTGAATACCCATGTCGACCTTTCCGGAATCGGTGTGATACAGCCTTCTGCAAAGAGAACCGTACTGACCGGCAAACCGGCAGATACTCCGCTACCTGTTGAGGATACGGTGGAAGTGGCAGAACAGTTTGATTGCCAATTGCCTGCCTACTCTTTTACGGTGATCCGGATAAAAAAGGCAAATGAGAAATAACAGGAAATAAATGAAAAACATAATAACATGAATAATATGAAGAAGATAATAAGCGCTCTGCTGGCTGGTTGCTGTCTGACTTCGCTGACGGCACAAGACGTGGTCGTGAAAGGACCGGATGAAAAACTGCAATTGGTTGTCTTTACTTCCCCTGCCGAAAAGCCAAGTTATTCCATTACCTATAATGGGAAAACCATGCTGGAGAAATCACCTTTGGGTATGAACACGAATATCGGTGACTTTGCTAAAGGAATGAAACTGACAGGGCATACGGTCACCCCGATTGATACTGTCTACCATCAGGATCGTATTAAAACCTCACAAGTGCATTATCAGGCAAACGAGCTGAACTGTCATTTTGAGAATCCGAAAGGACAGAAAATAGACGTTGTCTTTCGTGTCGGCAACAATGATGTAGCTTTCCGTTATACTCTGCCGCGTCAGGATGGAAAAGGAAGTGTAACGGTGACTGCCGAAGAAACCGGTTTTCGTTTCCCGCAACAGACTACTACTTTCTTGTGTCCGCAAAGCGATGCCATGATAGGATGGAAACGCACAAAACCCAGTTATGAGGAAGAATACAAGGCAGATGCTCCGATGAGTGACCGTTCCCAGTACAGGCATGGTTACACATTCCCTTGCCTGTTCCGTATCGGTGACGATGGTTGGGTGCTGGTCAGCGAGACAGGAGTGGACAGTCGATATTGCGGCTCACGTTTAAGCGATGTGAGCGAAGATAATCTGTATACGATTGCTTTCCCGATGGCAGAAGAAAATAACGGCAACGGAACGGTTGCTCCGGCATTTGCCTTGCCGGGAGCTACTCCCTGGCGTACTATCACTGTCGGCGAGACTTTGAAACCGATTGTGGAAACAACTGTTGCGTGGGATGTCGTGCGTCCTCTTTATGAAACAAAATATGACTACCGTTTCGGACGCGGCACATGGAGCTGGATTCTTTGGCAGGATGGTAGTATCAACTATGACGATCAGGTGCGATATATTGATTTTGCTGCGGCAATGGGATATGAGTATGCGTTGATTGATAACTGGTGGGATACGAACATCGGTCGCGACCGCATGAAGTCTTTGGTAGAATACGCACGTAGTAAAGGCGTGGAACTCTTCTTATGGTATAGCTCTTCCGGTTATTGGAATGATATTGAGCAAGGACCGGTTAATCGCATGGACAACGCCATTATTCGCAAACGGGAGATGAAATGGTTGCAGAGTCTCGGAGTAAAAGGCATTAAAGTTGATTTCTTTGGTGGCGACAAGCAAGAAACGATGCGCCTGTATGAAGATATCTTGAGTGATGCCGACGATCACGGCCTGATGGTGATCTTCCACGGTTGTACAATCCCTCGCGGATGGGAACGCATGTATCCGAATTATGTTGGTAGTGAAGCCGTACTGGCATCCGAGAATATGATATTCAACCAACATTTCTGCGATGAAGAAGCCTTCAATGCTTGCCTACATCCGTTTATCCGCAATACGGTGGGTAGCATGGAATTCGGCGGCTGTTTCCTGAACAAGCGACTGAACCGCAACAATGACGGAGGAACTACGCGTCGCACTACTGATATATTCCAACTGGCCACTACCGTATTATTCCAGAATCCGGTACAAAACTTTGCGCTTGCTCCCAACAACCTGAAAGATGTTTCTCCTGTTTGTATGGACTATATGAAAGCAGTTCCTACCACTTGGGACGAAACACGCTTCATTGATGGATATCCTGGGAAATATGTCGTGTTGGCACGTCGTCACAATGATACTTGGTATCTGGCTGCTGTGAATGCAGGAAAAGAAACGTTGAAGTTGAAACTGGATTTAGAGATGTTTGCCGGAAAAACAGTTTCTCTGTATAAGGATGATAAAAAAGGAGCACCACAGCTAGTGCCGTTGAAAGTAAAAGAGAACGGTAAAGTACAGCTGGAGATTCTTCCGCAGGGAGGTGCTGTATTGGTAAACAAATAGATGATATCTCTACCGTTTGTTGTGGATCATGTGGCAATGATTGTTCGGTAAAAGTTTGATAGAATCAATATTTATAGCATAATTTATGTAGCACTTTTTATGCTACACAAATTGTGCTATGAATAATTGCTTGAATATAAACAATATAGACTGCTCCCTCTATTCTTTGAATGAAATCATATTTGAGAAATGTTTCGTGGATATAATTCATTCAGTTGTAGTTGCAGACATTGCCTTACGCTGGTATACTAAAATAATCATATTCAAGAAAAGACCCTTCACCTTTCACAATGCCCTGTTCATCGGCATTGGCGGGTGAAGGGCTGGCTTTCACCTTCCTTTCACCTTTCTACCCTGGCTTTTACAGCTTGTCTAATCTGCTAAATCTTTTATCTATAGCTGGCAGGAGAAGTATTAATAGATAGCTTCCAGACTATTATAAGAAAACTTCTTTTCTATAAGGGATAAACTTCTTTTGTATAGGACCCAAACTTTTTTTGCATTATAAGAAAACTATAAATGCAAGCTTTGATTATATAAATGAAACTTTTATTTATATAATTGCAAGTTCTGTTTTTATAAACGCAACTTGCAATTATAGATTGCATTTAATGAAAAGTAAGTTTGCATACTGGTAATAAGAAGTTTACCTATAATCAAAAGAAAGTTTGTTATTAATGAAAGAGAGGGCAGTTATTAATGAATAAGGAAGCAGGTCAGGTATGTCTTCAGAAGCATAGATAGAGAAGTGCCATATAGGATTAGGAAACCGATGGGTGAAAGACGGGTGAAAGTACAGCCTTCACCCGCTAATGCCGATGAACAGGGCATTGTGAAAGGTGAAGGCTGTATCTGTAAAACTGAATAGGAAGAGTTTGGAATGTAAACGTTTCATGTTTTGAGGTATTGGTCGCACGTTATATTGCAAAGATAGTTGGATCAGAAAATCATTCTACGTCTGTCATTGTATTGATGCCATATTTACTGCCACGATTTCAATGTTTGAGAATATAGGAACTACTCCTCTTCTTGGAATATTCCCTGATTCATTGACTAAGTTACCGGTTATTTGCTTGCATATGTTCAGAAATTTTGCGAATATTGCATATAGGTTGTGCATATGATATTTGTTTATTAAAAGAATGATTACCTTTAATTTGTTAAATATCAACAATATACACAATTTATTATACATAAATCTTTTATCAATTTAATTCCGCTAACGGGTGATAATTCTCTCATTGAATAGATAAAGGTATTTATATTTGTTTTAATAAAACCATAAATCTACTATATGGCAAACAAACTATGCATAAATATTGTTAATAGAAAGATTATACTTCTTTTATTTTTATTCTGTATGCAACCTTCTACTGCACTACTTGCATCAGGAGATAACCTTGTCGCCAATCTGAAATTCAAGCGGTTTCCTGCCTTGAATAATTTGCCGTCGGACGAAATACAAAAAATATATCAGGATAAAGATGGATTTATTTGGTTGGCAAGTCGTTATGGCTTTTATCAATATGACGGTTATGAGACTACTTTGTATAAGTCAAACCTGTATACGCCCGGATTGCTGACTAATAATAACATTCTTTGTTTGGTGGACGATTATGACCATAACCTGTGGGTAGGCACGCAAGAGGGGTTGAATATATTAGATAAGAAAACCGGAGAAATAAAGAAAATACTATCTCCCGCCATTCCGAGCAATGTAATATCTTGCCTGCTGGTGGCGCGAGACCATTCTGTCTGGTTGGGGACGGATGCCGGATTGTGCAAATACGATGCCGAGAATGACAAGTTTGTGGTTTATGACCGCGAACAGACCGAGGGAGTGCTGGACTATACCGCTATTAAATCATTGCTGGAAGATTCGGAGGGCGATTTGTGGATAGGTACTTGGTCGTCGGGATTATACAGATATGTCTCTTCCACCGGAAAATTCTACGCTTATCCTACCATGAACGAACGCAATTCGGCACATGTCATTTATGAAGACACGAATAAGAATATTTGGGTAGGCGGTTGGAACTGCGGGCTTTTCAGACTTGACAATCCGAAAGACCTTAGCGCGGTGTCCTACGTGAACTATCGGCATAAGGTAGGCGACAGCGCAAGTCTGTCCGATGATATTGTATATGATATAAGCGAAGACTTGAATACCGGAACATTGTGGGTGGGTACACGTAGCGGATTGAGTATCATGGAAAAAGACGCTCCCGGTCGTTTCGTCAATTATAAGTCCCGCGGCTCCTCACACTATATCTTTTGCGATGAAATCAATACTATCCTGCGCGATAAGGCAGGGACGATGTGGCTTGGATCCATCGGCGGAGGGGTATTGGCGGCTGATACCGGCCGACCGATGTTTGCTTCCCACAGCCTGGATTTTACGGATAATGATATCCCCGTTACTTCCGTACGCGCGTTGTTTACAGATTCCGAACGTAATATTTGGATGGGGATTGGTACGTATGGGTTGGCCTGTATCGAACAGGCTACCGGCAAGTTGAAGTCTCACTCGCAAATACCGGAGTTTGCAGGAATGTCCATCCCTACCGTGTTCTCCGTGGTGCAACGGCGCAATAGCGGCGATATTTGGTTCGGTACATACGATGGAGGCATCTTCATCTACCGGAAGGGACGGCAAGTAGAGAATCTGACGGCTGATAACTGTGAATTCGTGGGGAATTCGTGTGTTTCAGCGCTTTATGAAGACAGGCAAGGCAACTGCTGGGTAGGAACCCGCGGCAGTTTGGGAGTGCTGCTGGCCGATGGGCAGAGTTTCTTGTTCGGTCCCATGACATTTGCGGACAACACACGGCTGGACTGGCTTTATGTGCGCGACATCATTGCCGATAGTGAGAATAGTGTGTGGATAGCTACTTCAAACTACGGGCTGATTCATATTCAGGGAGATATTCATCATCCTTCCACTTTAAAGTATGACAATTACAGCTTTTATAACGGAAAATTGACGACAAACAATGCGTTGTGCGTTTACAATGACATGACAGGACGTTTGTGGGTAGGGACGGAGGGAGGAGGCCTTTATCTCTATGACCGCCGGAAAGACTGTTTCGAGGCGAAAAACCAAGAATATAATATTCCCGGCGATATGGTAGGAAGTATCAAAGAAGATAAGAATGGCAACTTATGGTTAGGAACCAATGCAGGATTGGTAAAGTTGGGCGCACAATCGCCAGGGGGGGATGCGGTACTTCGCGTATATACTAAAGTGGACGGGCTGCAAGGAAACTTCTTCATACCCCGGTCAGCTTGCTGCCGCGATGGCGAATTGTTTTTCGGAGGCTACGGAGGATATAGCAGTTTTATTCCTGAGAATATGGAAGAAAAACAGAGTGACGTCTCGCCTGCAATCACCGATATTAAGATATTCAACCACTCCATAACGTTGTTGTCATTGGGTGTGAGGCGGAAAATATCCCGTTTCACTCCGGCTTTCACTCAGAAAATAGAGCTACCTTACCAATACAATAATTTCAGTATCGAGTTTGCCACACTTACGTATAAGAATCCGGAACTGAACCGGTATGCCTATCAGTTGGAAGGATTTGATAAGAATTGGGTGTATACAAATTCGAACCGGCGTTTCGCTTACTATAATAACTTGAAGAGCGGAACTTATACGTTCCGCCTCAAGGCAACCGATGAGAATGGAATTTGGAGCGGTTATATTCGTGAACTGACGATTGTGATACTTCCTCCGTTTTGGGCAACCTGGTGGGCGTATATCTTGTACGCACTGTTTGCTGCCGGAACGGTTTTCTGGCTCTTTCGAATCACCCGTAATCGTATTTTGTTGCAAAATGAACTCCGGTTGCGCGAAATGGAAAAGATGAAAGCGGAGGAATTGAATCATGCTAAATTGCAATTCTTTACCAATATAACTCATGAATTACTGACACCGCTCACTATCGTTTCTGCTACGGTGGACGAGCTTAAAGCACAAGCTCCCCAGCATACTGACCTGTTTGCGGTGATGTATAACAATATTCATCGGTTAATACGTTTGTTACAACAAATTTTGGAGTTTCGAAAAGCGGAAACAGGGAATTTAAAACTTCGGGTTTCTTCTGGAGACATAGCTGTTTTTGTAAGGAAGGAAGCGGAGAGTTTTCAACCTTTGATAAAGAAATCGAAAATACATTTCTCCGTATTGTGCAATCCGGATTCAATCATAGGATACTTTGATACGGATAAGTTGGATAAAATTTTATATAACCTGCTGTCTAATGCGGCTAAATATACAGTAGAGGGTGGCTTCATACAGGTGACGCTGACGTATGCGGAAGATAGAGACCATGTATGTCTGAAAGTCAAGGATAACGGAAAGGGCATTTCGCAGGAGAAGCAGAAAACTCTTTTTCAACGTTTTTATGAAGGCGACTATCGTAAGTTCAATACGATTGGGACAGGAATCGGCCTGTCGCTCACCAAAGACTTAGTAGAATTGCATAAAGGTACTATCTCTGTAGTGAGCGAAAGCGGACAAGGCGCGGAATTCATAGTGTGCATCCCGGTCGACCGCTCTTATTTCAGCGAAGACCAGATTGACGACGAGACTATTGTGCCGATACAGAAAACCGAGGCTTATGCCGATGAGGAAGATGTGCAGACAAACGATGAGGCGGAAGTGGTGAAAAAGAAACATTCGGTGCTGGTAATAGAGGATAATGAAGAGTTGCTGCAACTCATGACAAGACTGTTGAAACGTGAATATAATGTATTTACGGCGGAAAACGGTAAGGAAGGGATTATTGTATTGGAAAATGAGGATGTAGATTTGATCGTGTCTGATGTGATGATGCCCGAAATGGATGGAATCGAATTTTGTAAATACGTGAAAGGTAATCTGGAAATCAGTCATATTCCTGTGATACTGTTGACTGCCAAAAATAAGGAGGAAGATCGGGCGGAAGCTTATGAGGTGGGTGCGGATGCTTTTATCAGCAAACCTTTCAATCTGCCTGTGCTTTATGCGCGTATTCGTAATTTGTTGAAACATAAGGAAGGGCTGGTGCATGACTTCAAACATCAGTTGGTATTTGAATTGAAGGACCTGAATTATACAAGTCTGGATGAGGATTTCCTGCAACGGGCTATTGATTGTGTGAATGGTCATCTGGAAGATGCTGAATTTGATCAGCCGCAGTTCGCCGATGAAATGAAAACCAGTAAATCTACTTTGTATAAGAAACTAAAATCTTTGACAGGACTCAATACTTCAGCTTTTATTCGTAATGTTCGCTTGAAATCCGCCTGTCGGATTATGGAGGAGAAAGGTAGTAATATCCGTATATCCGAGTTGGCTTATGCGGTAGGATTCAACGACCCGAAATATTTCAGCTCTTGCTTTAAGAAAGAGTTCGGAATGTTGCCTTCCGAGTATATCGAACGCTTCTTGGACACTCCTGCCAAGTAGAAAGAACGGAATTGTCCGCATTTTGCAGGTCGAATTATCATTCGATTTGGTGGAGTAACTAAAATTCATCCTAAGATAAGTATTATTGGAGCCTTGCAGAGAGGCAGCTCCTTACCTTTGCACAGGTTCTTCTATGTGATCCATAAGAAGAACCTGTAGTTCACTTAATGTTTAATCTTAATATTTATACTAAATGGAAAAACAAAAGCAATTCCATGAAAGACAAGCGGGAAAGAAATGTCGGCTGCTTCCGATAGTGTTCTCGTTGTTTTTGTTTCTTTTGATTCCTCTGAAAGGATATGGAGACGAAAGTTCCATGCCGGAGGTGGTGCAACAAAGTTCCAAAGTGACAGGTACGGTGGTGGATGCCAATGGCGAGCCTGTGATTGGTGCCAATGTTACGGTAGTGGGAACTACGCAGGGAACCATTACCGATATAGACGGGCGTTTTTCTCTCAATGCGAATTCCGGTGCAAAAATTAAAATTAGTTTTATCGGTTACAAAGAAAAAGTGGTAACCATTAAGAAAGGTATTAGTCTCAATATAGTTTTGGAAGAAGATGCACAGTCATTGGGCGAAGTCCAGGTGGTAGCTTATGGCGTTCAGAAAAAAGTATCCATCACGGGGGCCATCTCCTCCATGAAGGGCGACGACCTGTTGAAAACTCCGGCAGGCTCTTTATCCAATGTATTGTCGGGGCAAATCACAGGTATTTCTTCCGTACAGTATTCCGGCGAGCCTGGAGCGGATGCGGCGGATATTTATGTGCGTGGTGTCGCTACATGGAACAATGCGAAGCCGTTGATTCAGGTAGATGGCGTAGAGCGTGACTTTTCGCAGATTGACCCGAATGAAATTGAAAGCGTCACTGTGTTGAAAGACGCTTCGGCCACGGCGGTATTCGGTGTGCGCGGTGCCAACGGCGTTATCCTGATTACCACCAAACGTGGTGCGGAAGGAAAGGCGAAGGTCTCCTTCTCCACATCTGCCGGTGTCAATGTGCGTACGAAGGATTTGGATTTTGCCAATTCCTACCAGTATGCCTCCTATTATAATATGATGAAGGTCAATGACGGTGGAGTGCCTACTTTTAGCGATGAACAACTGGAAACGTTCCGCAATCATTCCAATCCGTTGTTGTATCCGGATATCAACTGGATTGATTATTGTATGAATAAGGCGGCTTTCCAGTCTCAACACAATGTGAACATATCCGGTGGAACCAGTAATATGAAGTATTTTGTCTCTGCCGGTTTGTTTACGCAAGGCGGTATGTTCAAGCAGTTCAATGCGACGGACAACTTCAACTTTGATTATAAACGATATAATTATCGCGCTAATCTGGACTTTGATGTAACGAAAACCACCTTGTTGTCTGTCAATATCGGCGGTCGCATAGAAACGAAACGCACGCCTGAATCCGGCGAAGACCAGAATCAGCTGTTTCGTAAGCTCTATTGGGCGGTTCCCTTTGCTGGTGCGGGCATTGTAAACGGCGAGCGGGTGGTGTCTAATTCTGAAATTCTGCCTTTTACGGGAGTGGACGGATTGAGTTCATACTATGGAAAGGGATTCCAGACAAGAACGACAAATGTGCTGAATGTAGACCTTGCTTTGAATCAGAAACTGGACTTCATCACGAAAGGATTGTCCGTAAAACTAAAAGGCGCTTATAATTCAGAGTATGCCAATACCAAGCGGGCAAGCTCATCCAAGGCTTATTATACCCCTATTGCGAATGCGGACGGTTCTATTTCGCTTCGTAAATATGGAACAGATTCCCAGTCGAGTTATGACGAACCTGACAACGGCTTCTCCAAAGCACGCAACTGGTATATGGAGTTGGCGCTGAATTATGCCCGTAAGTTTGGCGATCATAATGTGACTGCATTGTTGCTGTATAATCAGTCAAAGAAATACTATCCGTCAGAGTATTCTGACATTCCTACCGGATACGTAGGCTTGGTAGGGCGTGTGACTTATGACTGGAAAACACGTTATATGGCAGAGTTTAATGCGGGTTATAACGGCTCGGAAAACTTCCGCCCGGGAAATCGGTATGGTTTCTTTCCGGCAGGTTCGTTGGGCTGGGTCGTGAGTGAGGAATCTTTCTTCCAGTCGGTCAAGAATGTGGTGAACTATTTAAAGTTGCGCGCTTCTGTGGGAATGGTCGGTAATGATGTGTCACAACGTTTCTTGTATCTGCCTGACTCTTATCAATATGGCAGCGGCGGATACTATTTCGGACAGAATGTCGGCAATAAGATGCCGGGCGCAAGTGAGGTCAGCCGTTCGAATCCCGATGCCAAGTGGGAAACAGCGGTGAAACAGAACTATGGAGTGGACGCCACTTTCTTGAAAGAACGCTTGTCCGTCTCTTTGGATTACTTTAGAGAAGACCGCAGCGATATTTTGTCTAAACCGGATTACTTACCGAGCATTTTGGGCATGTCGCTTCCTTCTGTCAACGTAGGAGAAACATTGAATAGAGGATTTGAAGTACAGTTGAAATGGAACGAAACGTTGAAGAATGATTTCAGATATTGGGCGAACTTCAATGTCTCTTTCTCAAGAAATAAGATTGTCTATAAAAACGAGGTGGCTCAGAATGAACCTTGGATGTATGAGACAGGACGTAGAATAGGGTCCCGTTCGATGTATAAGTTTTGGGGATTTTATGATGAAACGGCTGACATGCGTTATCAGGAAGAGTTCGGACGCCCGATAGCCGATCATGGTATTACGCTTGTGCCGGGCGACTGTGTGTATGTGGACTTGAATGCTGACGGCGAAATAAACTCCAATGATGCGACCCGCGATATCGGATATACGGATATGCCCGAATACACGGCCGGATTGAATACTGGGTTCACTTGGAAAAATTTCGATTTCTCCATGCAATGGACAGGTGCTTGGAACGTTGACCGTATGTTGAGCGAATTCAGACGTCCGTTGGGAGACACCAATGAAAAGGGATTGCTGCTTTATCAGTATGATACGACGTGGCGTTCCTCAGCCGATACATTTACGGCTAAATATCCGCGCGCTTCCAGCTTGCACGCTTCCAATAATTATGCAGGGTCCGACCTGTATCTCATTAATGCCAGCTATCTGCGCTTGAAGAACGTAGAGATAGGCTATAATTTTAAATTCCCTTTCATGAAGAAGTTGAAGATGGATAATTGCCGGTTGTATGTAAATGGATATAATCTGCTTACTATTACCGGATTCAAATGGGGAGACCCGGAATCTCGTCAGAGCGACCGTCCCAATTATCCTCTGACACGTGTGTTTAATATTGGATTGAAACTTGGATTCTAATGCTTTATGAATAATATGATGAAACATTTAAGTAAATGGTTTATAACGGCCTTTGCAGGAGTGGCTTTGTTCTCCTCTTCTTGTGTCGATCAGGTGAAATTTGGGGATGGCTTTTTGGAAAAAGCTCCGGGAGTAGCGGTAACGCAAGATACAATCTTCGGGAAAGCCACGTATGCTCGCGCTTTCTTGTGGGATACATATAGCAAACTTTATTATGGGCTTCCCGTATATTGGAATGCGGTGGAAGGTAAAATGAATACCGGAATCTTTGAAATGATGTCTGATTGTTGGCATAGCCATACTGATTGGAACGGGGTCAACCGGAAATACTATTCGGGCTCTTATAAAGCAGGTGATGAGGATAGTGGTGATGATACACGCTTTGGATATACCAAAGAGAACTGTTGGGAGGCGATTCGCGCCGCATGGTTGTTTATTGAGAATGTGGATAAAGTCCCCGATATGGAGGAAGCGGAGAAAAAGCGTTTGATAGCGGAGGCTAAAGTGATCGTTGCGTCTCGTTATTTTGACTTATTCCGTCATTTGGGAGGGCTTCCGTTGATTAAGGAAACCTATGATGTACAGCCTTCTTATGAATTGCCGCGTGCTACGGTGGAGGAAACCGTGAACTATATGGTGAATCTTTTGGATGAGGCTGCAGCGACTCCTCAACTTCCTTGGGATTTGGGTACGGATGACATGAACTGGCAAGGACGTTTCACCAAAGCATCTGCTATGGGATTGAAGTGTAAGATTCTGTTGTTTGCAGCCAGTCCGTTGTTTAATGACGACGTGCCTTATTGCACGGAATCACCGCAGGATGCCGTGACGAATCATCAGGTGTGGTATGGTGCTTATAAACCGGAATTGTGGGAACAATGCTGGCAGGCTTGCGTTGATTTCTTTGCGGAATTGGAGTCGAAAGGATATTATGAACTGACGCAGGCGACGGAAGCTACAATCAAAGGTTATAGAAATGCGTATAATAAAGCTTATTTTACTCGTGAGAATAATAAGGAACTGTTGATTTCCACTCATGTTTCACGTTTCGGTAAATTCAATTCATGGGATGAATGGCAATATATTTTTGTGAATAGCGGAAACGGTACGGTCATTACAGGCGGATTGACTCCTACATTGGAATTTATGGAGATGTTCCCTATGAGCGACGGCAATCCTTTCCGGCTGGATAATACGACCAATCCGTTTTATACGGATAATGATTATAATAAGCCGATTCGTGACCCGCGTCTGTACGAAACGATGTTGGTGAACGGAACACAATTTGGCGATCATGCTGCCGAGTTATGGATTGGAGGGCGCGACAACGTGAATGATACAGAGAAAGAAACAGGAAAATATGCTACCGGATTCGGATGCTATAAATTTTATAAGGAAGGTATCAATTCATTGAAAGATAAATATCTGCAATGGCCCTATCTGCGGTTGGCGGAAATGTATCTGATTTATGCAGAGGCGTTGCTCCAACACAAGCATGATTTGACGGGAGCTATTGAACAGGTAAATAAAGTGCGTGCCCGCGTGGGATTGGGAGACTTGGCGGCTTGCAATCCGAGCAAAAACTTGACGACCGATTCCGATGCCTTGTTGGAAGAGATTCTGAGAGAGCGTGCTTGTGAGTTGGGTTTGGAAGATGTTCGCTTGTTTGATATGATACGCTACAAGAGAGAAGATCTTTTCAAAAAGCAACTTCACGGATTGAAGATTTATAGAAATGATGGGGCAGGGAACACTCCTTGGTCAGGAAGTACCGGAAACAGCAGTACTTATCCTAAACCGACTCAATTCACTTATGAGGCATTCCCGTTGGTGAATCCTTCCCGTGCGTGGTGGAGCAATTTTAGTCCGAAATGGTATTTGTCGGCATTTCCACCGTCGGAAGTGAATAAAAACTACGGATTGACCCAGAATCCGGGATGGAATTAATGCGGAATAACTACGATTAATCATAGAGTAAAATGAAAAAATATAAGATATTAGCTTTAGCAATGTTCGCTTGTGCCACTCTGAACGGATGGGCGCAAAGTGAAAGTAATGTGACCGGAAAGGTGCTCGACAAAAAAGGGAAACCGGTAGCGGGAGCTTTAGTATCGGTAGAAGAAAATCCGTTGGTACGGGTGGCTACCGATAAAAACGGACGTTTTGAAATCGTTGCGGTGAAAGGAAATCGGTTGAAAGTACAGACCGGTGACGATGCGATGAAGGTTGTGAAAGTGGGCAGCAGTCCGGAACTGACTGTGGTCATGGATTACTCATCGGAGAAAGTAAATTATGGTTTTGGATTGCAGCAGACCAATGCGGAGTCTACAGGAGCCGTATCTACTGTATATGCGGAGAATATAGAGAAAAGTTCGGCTTTCTCTATCGGAAATTCTTTATATGGCAATGCGTTGGGACTGACTACCCTGCAAAATACCGGTGTGGTATGGGAACAGATGCCGTCAATGTATATTCGCGGACTTAAAACACTGAACGGCAATAATGGAATCTTGCTGGTAGTGGACGGGATTGAACGGGATAATAACTGGCAGGCTCTGAAATACATCACTCCGGAAGAAGTGGAATCTGTCAGTGTGCTTCGTGATGCGGCTGCATTGGCTCTTTATGGCTATAGGGGAGTGAATGGTGTGGTCAATATTGTGACAAAACGTGGAAAATACAATACCCGTGAGATTAATTTCTCTTACGATCATGCTTTTAACTACATGACACGCAAGCCGGAAATGGCGGACGCTTATATGTATGCTTCCGCTCTGAATGAGGCATTGACTAATGATGGTAAGCAGGTGCACTATTCACAAAATGAGTTGAACGCGTTCAAGAATGGTACTTCTCCTTATCTTTATCCGAATGTAAACTGGTGGGAAGAGGTCTTTCGCGAACGTGGAACATCGGATATCGCCACATTGAGTTTCCGTGGCGGTTCTACTAAGATGCGTTATTATACGATGATGAACTTGCAGAACAACCGTGGGTTTATCAAGCATTACAACGCAACTCCGGATTATTCAACGCAGGAAAAGTATTCAAAAGCAAATTTCCGTTCAAATCTGGATATTGACTTGTCGCCGAAAACAAAGATGCAGGCCAATATTATGGGAATCTTGAATGAATTCAGCCGTCCGGGTATGGGCAGTGATAATTTGATAAGTAAACTGTATCAGTTACCTTCGGCTGCTTTCCCGGTTCGTACGGAAAGCGGATTGTGGGGAGGAAACACTACTTGGGGCGAGAACTGGAATCCGGTAGCGCTGACCGAAGGCCGTGCATATTCAAAAGGACACACTCGCGGATTGTATGCGGATATGTCTTTGCGTCAGGATTTGTCTTCTTTGACCGAAGGATTGGGAGCTTCTGTCCGTATGGGATATGACAATCTTGCTTCCTACTGGGAAAATCATACGAAGGGATATAAATATGGTATGGCAACAGTGGCTTCTTGGGAGAACGGAATGCCTGTGGCTGGTGAGGAATTGACCGGAGGTAAAGACACGGAAATGTCGGGTGACAGTAAACTCGACTGGCAATACCGCGCCTTTAATTTTCAGATGAATATCGATTGGCAACGTCAGTTTGGTGCGCACAATTTATACTCCATGTTGCTTTATTCTTATAAATATGATAATGCTAAAGGCATCAATAATACGTTCTATCGTCAGAATGTGGGCTGGTACACTCATTATGGCTTTAAGAACCGTTATTTCGCCGATTTTACATTGATGGCTTCTGCTTCCAACTTATTGGCGCCCGATCATCGCTGGAATGTATCTCCTACTGTCGGGCTGGCATGGCTCATTTCTAATGAGAAGTTCATGCAACATCAGAATGTGGTGGATTTCTTGAAACTACGGGCTTCGTTCGGTATGTTGAATACAGACAATATCCCCGGTAACGGCTATTGGAATGAGACGGTAGGCGGAGGCAACGGTTATCCGATAAACAACAACTTTGGTGGTGACGGTGGCTGGCAGGAAGGTCGTTTGGCTTCCGTAAACGGAACCACGGAAAAAGCCTATAAATACAATGCCGGTATAGACGCTACTTTGTTCAAAGGCTTGACTTTGACAGTGGATGGATTTTATGAAAGACGTTCAGATATCTGGGTGAGTTCTGCCGGACAGAATTCGGCGGTTCTCGGTGCAACCAGCTCTTATGTAAATGCTGGTATCGTAGATAGTTGGGGGACGGAAATCGGTGCCAATTATTTTAAGAAGATTGGTGGCGTGGAATTAAATCTGGGAGGAACCTTTACCTACAACCGAAGCAAAATCATAGAGATGCTGGAAGAACCTGCCGCTTATGACTATACACGTGCCACAGGCAATCCGGTAGGACAGATTTTTGGCTTGCAGGCCATTGGCTATTTTGTGGATCAGGCAGATATAGACAATAGTTTGCCACAGCAGTTTGGACCTGTAAAGGCCGGAGATATCAAATACAAGGATATGAACGGTGATAAAGTCATTAATTCGGATGATAGAGTGGCTATGGGATACAATAGTACCTGCCCTGAAACGTATTACTCGTTCAGTCTTGGTTTGGAATGGAAAGGATTGGGCTTTAGTGCGCAATTCCAGGGAGTAGGAAATTATACGGCAATCTTGTCTTCCAACTACTATCGCCCGTTGGTCGATAATACGACGATTTCTACTTATGCCTACCAAAATCGCTGGACACCGGAAACTCCGAATGCCCGCTTCCCGAGACTGACCACGGAAACTGTCGATAATAATCTACAGACAAGTTCATTGTGGCTGGCAGATCGTTCTTTCTTGAAGTTGCGCAACTGCGAAGTGTATTACAAACTTCCCTCATCCTGGCTGAGCAAATGCTGGATGAAGAATGCGAAAGTATATGTAAGAGGAGTCGATTTGCTTTGTTTCGATGGCATTGACCATTTAGATCCGGAAGCGATGAATAATTCTTATCCTGCTACCCGTTCTGTTCATGTAGGTTTGTCAGTAGGATTTTAACGTTTAACGCTATAAAAAGAAAGAAACTATGAAATTGAAAAATATATGCTTAGGAATAGCTTGTATAGCGGTGGTGTCAGCTTGCAGCGATAAGATGGATTATCATGAATATACGTCATACGACAAGGGGTATGTCTTTTCAGACTTTTCCCGGACTGCGGGATTTGTGAATAATATCTATAGTTATCTGGACACTGATTTGCCAAGCTATCAATCGTTGGCTTCTGCTTGTGACGAAGCGGAAATGGCTGTGACTTATTCATCCGTTCTTGACTATACGAATGGTGGATGGAGCGCATTGAACCCTAAATCTTTATGGGGATATTATTCCGGCATCCGTGCTGCCAATTTCTATCTGGCGGAGAGTAAAGACCTTGATTTTTATGACTTACGTTATGCGCAGGATTATGAAGCTCAAATGAATCGGTTCAATCGTTATCAATATGAAGTTCGTCTGTTGCGTGCATATTATTATTTTCTGTTGGTACGTGCATACGGAGATGTTCCTTTCACGGTAAATGTATTGACAGAAAGTGAAGCCAATTCTCTTTCACGTACTCCGGCCTCGGAAATCTTTGATTTTATTATCAACGAATGTGAAGAAGTGGCGCCCGAACTGCCTGTCTCTTATTCGGCATTGGACAATGACGCTGCCGGTGGTTCCAATCCGGAGGCCGGTCGTGTCACGCAAGGAACAGCTTTGGCTTTGAAAGCCCGTGCCGCATTGTATAGGGCGAGCAAGTTGTTTAATAGCGGTGAAGAACGGGAGTTATGGTACGAAGCTGCTGTAGCCAATAAGGCTGTGATTGATTATTGTACAGCCAATGGCATCCGGCTTGGAAAATATACGGATATCTGGGGAACGGACAATCACCAGGCTTCTGAAATGATTTTTGTTCGTCGTATCGGAGACACGAGTAGTCCGGAATACGCAAACTTCCCGGTTGGTATGGAGAACGCCAATTCCGGCAATTGTCCGACACAAACCTTGGTAGATGCTTATGAATCGAAGGATAATGGAGATAAAGATCCGCGTTTCGGAATGACTATTGCTTGTAATGGTGATAAATGGCCGAATACGAATCCGACCCCGTTGGAAACGTTTATCGGTGGTAAGAACGGGTTGCCGTTGCCTTATGCTACACCTACCGGTTATTATTTGAAGAAGTATCTGGACGCATCCACTGATATCAGTGCGGAGAGTGGCAGTGGCGGCAAACGGCATAACTGGGTGGTTTTTCGTTTGGGAGAATTTTATCTGAACTATGCCGAGGCAATCTTCCGCTATTTGGGTTCGGCGGGTGCTACGGACAATGAATTCAGAATGTCGGCTTGTGCCGCAGTCAATAAAGTACGGCAGCGCTCGGATGTGCAAATGCCCGATTTCCCGGATAATATTTCTAATACGGAGTTTTGGCAACGGTATAAAAACGAAAGAATGGTAGAATTAGCTTTTGAACAACATCGTTTTTGGGATGTACGCCGTTGGAAAGAGGGTGGCTTTACTGAAATCGGGCGTATGCAGATTACCAAAAAGGAAGATGGAAGTTTCCTCTATGAGCGGAAAAATAAGTCGTTGGTTTGGGATGATAAAATGTATTTCTTCCCGATTCCGGCTTCAGAAATACGTAAGAACCCGAATCTCACCCAGAATCCGGGATGGTAAGTCTTATTAATGAAAAAAGATAAAAACTATGAAGTTGAATATTAAATATATGTTTGCGGCCTTTATGTTTTTGGGAATGATTGGCTGTGATAAGAATTTTGAAGAATTTGAAACAACGGGAGGAAAGAGTCCTGCTTCCGTGGAACTCTCCACAGTCGTGTCGGAGGCTTTGCCGGGACAGATTAAATTGACTTGGAAAGCACCCGAAGGGGATTATGCTTATATGCAGATTCGCTATTATGACCCCTTGCAAAAGAAAGATATCTGTAAGATTGCTTCTAAGGGAACAACGGAAATGTTGATAGAGAATACTCGTGCCCGTTTCGGAGACTATACTTTCTATTTGCAGACTTTTAGTACGGCTCATGAAGCAGGAGTGGTTCAGGAATTGAAAGCACGGTCGGGTGCGATGCCAGCATCCTATACAGAAAAATCCCGCACGCAGGTTGCTTTGACGGTAGAGCAGTTGTCTTGTAATTATCCGGATGTGTCCGAAGGGTATTTTGACCGTCTGATAGATGGTAAAACAGCGGACCCATCTTTCTTTCATACCAACTGGCATTCTCCGCAGGTCGATTTGCCGCATTATATACAGATTAATTTGAAGGAAGAGCATGAGAACTTTGCGTTTGAGTATTATACGCGGGATACTGGTAATGCGGACGGATTCCCTACTTCCGCAGAATTACAGATTAGTACGGATGGCGAGCATTGGGAAACGGTTTCTACTTTGAACGGGTTGCCTACAACACGTCAGACAAAGTACGCTTCTGACTTTGTAATGCCGGGTAAGAAGTTCAAATATTTCCGTTTCAATGTGTTGACAAGTTCGCAGAATAAGAAATATTTCCATATAGGAGAAATTGCCTTTTTTGATGCAGATATCGAAAAGTATGACCCGGAAACAGTTCCTTTGGATTAATTTAAAATGAGACTTATGATGAAAATGAATAAAATATGGATGGTCGCTTGTGTGGCGGCCACCCTCATCGGTGGAGTGTATGGTTGTGACGATGATAAAGACTTTACTTATGAAGGTCAATTGGATTTAAGTTTGCTGAACCTGACACAAGCTCGTGAAGTGTGGGACGGTGCGGAGTGTAATGTGGCTACGAATTTGCAACAAAGCGAGGATGAAACGCCTGTTAAGAACTTTACTTATAAGTTGAATCTTTCTCTTTATCAAGGGCGCACTGCCGGACAAGAAGCTAAAGTGAGTCTGGTTGTGAATAAAGATACGCTCGATAAAGTATCGGCTAAAGTGGCGGAAGGAGGTATTTATGCAAAATATGATGGCGCGAAATTGCTTCCCGAGGGCTATTATCATTTATCTTCTCAGACATTAACGTTACAGGCCGGTGAAACAAAATCGGATGCCGTATCAGTGACTGTTTATTCCAATGAATTGGTTACCGCTTGTCAGGAAGCAGAGCGTGATTTGCTGTATGTACTTCCGTTAACGATTGAGTCTTCATCTTCTTATGGAATCAATCCTAAGACGAATACATTGATGTTGCTATTCAATGTGAGCTATGTAGAGCCGGCTGAGGATGAAAGTGGTCCGGAATATCTGCCTGACCCTAACGACGCACCGGAAACAACGGAGGACGGACTTGTTTTGAAGTTTCATGATGAATTTAATGGAACGGGAGAACCGGACTGGAATGTATGGCGTTGGGAGGAAGGTTTCCAACGTAATCAGGAATTGCAATGGTATCAGAAAGAAAATGCGATTTGCAAAGACGGGGCATTGATAATCACAGGAAAAGAGGAACGGGTAAAAAATACGAATTATGAGGCTGGAAGCAGCGACTGGAAGAAGAATCGTGAATATGCTGAGTATACTTCGAGTTGTCTGATTACAAAAGATTATAGATTCCGGAAGGGACGACTGCTTGTCAGAGCCAAGATACCTACGGCAATGGGTGCATGGCCGGCTATTTGGACAACCGGTGGAAGTACTGACAGTTGGTGTTGGGAATGGCCGTTGGGAGGTGAGATTGATTTGCTCGAATACTATTTGGTAAATGGAAAGCCGAGTGTACATGCCAATGTTTGTTGGGGTTCCGACACCCGTTGGAGTGGCAAATGGCAGTCTTATAACAGACCGGTTGCGGAATTTATAGCGAAAGACAAGAACTGGGGAAAGAAATATCATGTTTGGCGGTTGGACTGGTGCCTGGATGAGGACGAAAATACCTTGAGACTTTATCTGGATGATGAGTTGATGAATGAAATTAAGGATTTGAAAGCGACTACAGTAAATGGTTCTGGTGGACTGGATGATGGTTGGTGGAGAGGAGCATGGCGTAATCCGTATCTTGATGATGGCAATCCTAATGAAGGCTTCGGTCAATGTATCTGGTTGAACTTGGCTTTAGGCTCCAACGGGGGCGAACCGGACTTGTCGAAGTTTCCGCTCGAATATCATGTAGACTACGTTCGTGTTTATCAGTTCGAATAAACGATGGGATTAAGCAATGGTATATTTGAAGAATTATTTGGTTATACCGCTGTTACTAGCGTTTTTGCCTTTGCTTGCAAAGGCGCAAAATGATGGTTGGCAGTTGGTTTGGAGCGAAGAGTTTGATACGGAAGGGAGATTGTCCCCTTCTGTATGGAATTACGAACAAGGTTATGCACGTAACGAAGAGGCTCAGTGGTATCAGCCCGACAACGCTGTCTGCAAAGGAGGCTCTCTCATTATCGAAGCCCGGAAGGAGCACGGTCGCCCGAATCCTCTTTACGTGCCCGGTAGTAACGACTGGCGTAAGAAACGGGAGTTTATAGAATACACCTCTTCATCGGTGACGACTGCCGGAAAGAAGGAGTTTCTCTACGGACGCTTTGAAGTGCGTGCACGCATACCGGTGGCGAAAGGTGCATGGCCGGCTATTTGGCTGTTGGGCAGTCATATGGAATGGCCCTCTTGCGGGGAGATTGATATGATGGAATATTACCACATCAAGGGGATTCCTCATATATTGGCAAATGCTGCATGGGGAACAGATAAGAAATGGAGTGCAAAATGGGATAGCCAGGCCATTCCATACGCTCATTTTACCGATAAAGACCCCGACTGGGCTTCCAAATTCCATATTTGGAGAATGGACTGGGACGAAGAAGCGATTAAGATTTATTTGGATGATGAGCTTTTAAATGAGATTCCTTTGAATAATACGGTAAACGGAAGTATCGGCAAAGGGACGAATCCTTTTACGAAACCACAATATCTTTTGTTGAATCTTGCTATTGGTGGTATTAATGGTGGTCCGGTTGATGAAACTGTTCTTCCGATGAAGTATGAGATAGATTATGTGAGAGTTTATCAGAAGGAGAAAAAGATTGTTTCCGGTAAAGTGTGGAGGGATATAGAAGGGAATGTGATTAATGCGCATGGGGGAGGCATACTTTTTCATCAAGGTATATATTATTGGTTTGGCGAACATCGTCCCGAATCCGGTTTTGTGACAGAAAAAGGAGTAAATTGTTATTCATCCGTTGATTTATGCAAATGGAAGCCTGAAGGTATTGTCTTGGCTGTTTCCGGTGAGGAAGGGGCTGATATTGAACAAGGATGTATCATGGAACGTCCGAAAGTGATATATAATGAGAAAACCGGAAAGTTTGTGATGTGGTTTCATTTGGAAAAGAAAGGGAAAGGATACAGTTCTGCGTGTGCAGCCGTTGCTGTCAGTGACTCACCAACCGGACCATATCGGTTTATCCGTTCCGGTCGTGTCAATCCGGGCATTTATCCATTAAATATGAAGGAAAAGGAAAAAAGGATCAAATGGGACTTTTCAGAATATAAAGAATGGTGGACTCCGGGATGGTATAATGCGATTGAAAAAGGATTGTTTGTAAGAAGGGATTTGGAAGGAGGACAAATGTCCCGCGATATGACTCTGTTTGTGGATGATGACGGGAAGGCTTATCATATTTATTCTTCGGAAGATAATCTGACATTGCAGATTGCCGAATTGTCTGATGATTATCTCGGTCATACAGGCAGGTATATACGCATTTTTCCCGGCGGACATAATGAAGCCCCCGCTATTTTCAAGAAAGACGGGACGTACTGGATGATAACTTCCGGTTGTACGGGATGGGAGCCTAATAAAGCCCGGTTATTAACTGCTACCTCGATTCTTGGAGAATGGAAACAACTTCCGAATCCATGTGTCGGAGAGAAAGCGGATAAGACGTTCGGGGGACAAGGCACATATATCCTTCCTTTGCAAGGAAAGGAAGACTGGTTTGTTTTTATGGCAGATAGCTGGCGCCCGGAGAGTTTGTCGGATTCACGTTATATCTGGTTGCCTATTCAATTTAATGAGAAAGGAATACCTTTTATTGAATGGATTGATAGGTGGAAACCTTATTAATTTCGTATATATAACTATCCCTGTATGAAATTTGGTCTTTTTGTATCCCTTTTTTGACACAAATTTAGACATTATTCTTGTGAGTATAAAGTATCTTTGTAAACGAAAAACTATAATAATATCATGAACTTGAATAGACATTGCATATTACTATTGCTTATGGCAATCTTGATGATTCCGTCACAAGACCTGTCGGCAAAAAAGAAGAAACAAGTGAAAGAACCGACCGACCGTGAGTTATGGGCGGAAGTGTTGTATCGTATGGCTGAACCGGTGCTTAGTAATATGAGTGAAGGTAAGCTGCAACAGAATATGTTAGTAGAGTTAAGCCCGACATGGGACGGAAGAAATAAAAAGGTTACTTATATGGAATGTTTCGGACGTTTGATGGCAGGACTGGCTCCTTGGATTTCATTGCCGGATGATGATACGACCGAAGGTATCCAGCGGAAACAACTGCGTGAATGGGCGCTCAAGAGTTATGCGCAGGCTGTCGACCCGGAAAGTCCCGATTATTTGTTGTGGAGAAAGGAAGGGCAAACCTTGGTGGATGCCGCTTATATCGCGGAAAGTTTCATAAGAGGATATGATGCTTTATGGGTTCCGTTGGACAGCGTGACGAAACAACGTTATATTACCGAGTTTACACAGCTTCGCCGGGTAGACCCGCCTTATACGAATTGGTTATTGTTCTCTGCTACCGTAGAAGCGTTTCTGCGGAAGGCGGGTGCGCCAAGTGATACTTACCGCATAGCTTCGGCGCTGCGCAAAGTGGAAGAATGGTATGTCGGTGACGGCTGGTATTCGGATGGAAAGGATTTTGCTTTCGACTATTACAATAGTTTTGTATTGCATCCCATGTATATAGAACCGCTGGAAATAATGACCAACGGCGGAAAGAATAAAGTCTGGAATATGCCGGACTGTGATTACAACCGTGCAGTAAAACGAATGCAACGTTTCGGAATGATTTTGGAACGGTTCATCTCTCCCGAAGGGACGCTCCCTGTTTTCGGTCGTTCTATTACCTATCGTACAGGAACTTTGCAGCCTTTAGCATTGCTGGCATGGAGAGAATGGTTACCCAAGGAATTGCCGAACGGACAAGTGCGTGCAGCCATGACGGCTGTTATTAAGCGGATGTTTGGCGATGACCGCAATTTCAATGAGAAAGGATTCCTCACTTTAGGTTTTAATGGCAAACAACCGAAGATATCCGACTGGTATACAAATAATGGTAGCTTATATATGGCATCACTTGCTTTCCTGCCGCTCGGACTTCCGGCTGACCATCCCTTCTGGACATCTCCTGCCGAAGACTGGACAAGTAAAAAAGCCTGGGAAGGGAATGACTTCCCGAAAGACCATGCTTTTCATTAATTATGAACGAATCGGCAATGAACCGCCGATGCCTATTGATTGATATATGACCAGACTATTATTATTTATTGGAATAATGCTTGTGCCTGTTATCGTTTGTTCGCAGTGCTTGGTAGAAGTAGGAAAGGGATATAGTTGTACTTCGGTCAACACTGCGGTATTCCGTAATAATTCCCTGGTTACCCATGGAGATGAGCAGTACATCAGTTATTATGATGCTGACGGTTATCTGACATTGGGAAAACGTAAACTGGACTCCGAACAATGGACGCTGCATCGTACCCAATATCAGGGAAATGTGAAGGACGGCCATAATATCATCAGCATGATGGTGGACGGAGAAGGCTATGTGCACGTTTCTTTTGACCATCACGGTCATAAACTGAATTATTGTCGGAGCATTGCTCCCGGTTCTTTGGAGTTGGGAGATAAAATGCCGATGACCGGACTGGATGAAGGAAATGTCACTTATCCGGAATTCTATCCTTTGGTGAACGGGGATTTATTGTTTGCCTACCGTTCCGGTTCTTCCGGTCGTGGTAATCTGGTAATGAACCGTTACTCATTGAAAGAACGCAAGTGGACTCGTGTTCAGGATGTCTTGATTGACGGCGAGAATCAACGAAACGCCTATTGGCAACTATATGTTGATGAACAGGGAACTATCCATCTTTCATGGGTGTGGCGTGAAACCTGGCATGTAGAGACAAACCACGATATTTGTTATGCCCGTTCGTTTGATAATGGAGTGACCTGGTACAAGTCCAGTGGAGAGCAATATGAACTCCCGATTAAACTTTCGAATGCGGAATATGCTTGCCGTCTGCCGCAGAACTGTGAATTGATAAATCAAACGAGTATGAGTGCCGATGCGGGTGGAAATCCTTATATAGCTACGTATTGGCGAGATCCCGACAGTGACGTACCGCAATATCGCATTGTATGGAATGATGGAAAAATATGGCATCACCGTCAGGTAAGCGACCGTAAAACTCCTTTTAGCTTGAAAGGCGGTGGCACGAAGATGATTCCTATCGCCCGTCCGCGTATTGTCGTAGAGGGTGGAGAAGTTTTCTATATTTTCCGTGATGTAGAACGGGGAAGCTGTGTTTCAATGGCTCATGCTGCCGATGTCGGCATCGGCAAATGGACGATAACAGATTTAACAGACTTTCCGGTAGATGCCTGGGAACCGTCACACGACACGGAACTTTGGAAGAAACAACGAAAACTGCATCTCTTTGTGCAGCATACCCGCCAAGGGGATGGCGAACGTACGGCAGAGATTGAACCTCAAATGGTGTATGTGTTGGAAATGGATAGGAATACAAATAAATAAAGATATGAAGAATTTATACGTAACTCTTTTTTCGGCTTTTCTTCTGAGCGGTATGGTCTGCGCAAGTTGTGTGGACAAGAAAACCGATTCTTCGGAAGAAGTGATAGAGATAATTCATAAGGTGAATGGATATTGGCAGACGAATCATCCGGAACACGGCCGTTCTTTTTGGGACAATGCTGCCTATCATACCGGAAATATGGAAGCCTATTTCCTGACAAAGAAGCCGGAATATTTAGAGTATTCGAAAGGTTGGGCTGAACATAACGAATGGAAAGGTGCTAAATCGGATGATAAAACTTGTTGGAAGTATAGTTATGGAGAAAGTGACGACTATGTACTTTTCGGGGATTATCAGATTTGTTTCCAGACCTATGCTGATTTATACAATCTGGAACCGGATACACAGAAGATAGCCCGTGCCCGTGAAGTGATGGAATATCAGATGAGTACTTCTAACCATGATTATTGGTGGTGGGCGGATGGTTTGTATATGGTAATGCCTGTAATGACAAAGATGTATAACATCACGAAGAATCCGCTTTACCTGGAGAAATTGCACGAATATCTTGCTTATGCCGACAGTATCATGTATGATGATGAAGCCGGACTTTACTATCGGGACGGTAAATACGTATACCCCAAGCACAAAAGTGTGAACGGTAAAAAAGATTTTTGGGCGCGTGGAGATGGCTGGGTATTGGCAGGATTGGCAAAAGTGCTGAAGGAGCTTCCTGAAACAGATAAGTATCGTCAGGAATATATAGACCGTTTCCGCACATTAGCCAAATCTGTTGCTGCTTGTCAACAACCGGAAGGCTACTGGACACGCAGTATGCTTGACCCGGAACATGCGCCGGGACCGGAAACCAGTGGAACGGCTTTCTTTACTTACGGTTTGCAATGGGGCATAAATAACGGCTTCCTTGATTCAGATGAATATCAGCCGATAGCTGAAAAAGCATGGAAATATCTCTCAACGGTTGCTTTGCAACCCGATGGTAAGATTGGGTATGTACAACCGATTGGCGAGAAAGCGATACCCGGACAGGTAGTAGACGCCAACTCTACTTCAAATTTTGGAGTGGGGGCGTTTCTATTGGCTGCTTGCGAACGGGTTCGTCATTTGAATAAATAATTCAAGTTTCGCAAGTGTTCTGCATAGCTTCAGTAAATAATTTTAGGCGCGGATTACACGGATTTCACGGTTCTTAGAGGTATATTCTTAGTATAAGTCAATCGTATAATCCGTACTTTAATTCATCATCAAGCTCATATACGGCTTTAACGGCTGGAGTATTCTATCGGTTAGTTCGCTAATATTCATCTGTATATGCGCACCGGGCAGTCGCTCGGTACTATACATGCACTTCCCTTTACACAGATAATAATATCCGTTATTTACCGACAATTGCTTATCCGACAATTCCAGCTGTACTTCATCTTCGGGGAAAGCCGCGGCATAGATTTGCAGCACTTCTTTGGCATTGATGATACGTGCCATGCCCAACGGATGTTGAGGCTGTTGGTCTTCGGGAGGCAAAAGTTGAACCATGCACTTATATCCGGTGTGTTGCCTGATAGCATGCAATAGGCTATATTCCACATCTTTATCTTCAGCGCAAAGCTCATTGATAATGATATGTTTGTCTCCTTTATATATAATAGTCACTCCCTTGATTTCGTTTTCTTGCCTGGCTACAAATAAGTATCCTCCGCTGATGGCAAGATCAGTCATAATAACCTGAAAGTCTTCCGGCGTGTGTTGAATACAGCAAGCCCGTTCAGAAAGTTTCTTATTCAAATAAGAATAGATCTCCTCCTGAAACTCCGGAACCACACTGACCGCTATCTCTTTAGCAGGAATAAACTCCGGCAAAACGATCTCTTTAGTTGAATACTTGAATATGGAAGCATATCCCATGCGGGCATAATAATCGAACAACCAGGGCTCTGCCGGTATCAATGTACTGAAATGTATTCCATTTCGCAGCATCCGGGCGAAAGACTGTGATAAGAGCTCTCGCATGACCCCTTTGCTTCGGAAATCGGGATGCGTACAGGCTCCTGAAATATAGGAAGTCTGCACTGTTTCTCCGCCGAAAGTCATCGGATAAGGAAGCATCTGAAGCGCAGAGATTACCTCATCGCCACTTTGGATGGCGACATTCACCTCTGTTTTATAGCGCAGTCTGAAGTACATTTCAACGAATTCTTCACTATCGTTAAAACAGATTTTCCACAATGCTTTTACTTGCTCCTTTATCATCATATTTATGATGGATTTACCATTTAACCATATTCATGGGATGCTCTTTGAGGCAAGCCATATATTTTTCCAGAATCGTTGCCGGCTGGTAAGACAGTTTGGCTTTGCGTAAACCCTCAATACCTAAATCCTCTTCCCGGTTGATATAAATATATTGTTCGGGAATCCGGTTGGCAAATTCATAATTAATCATGGCATACGCACCTTCAATACTGGTATCCGCTTTCTCTACATGCACGCCGAACGTTTCATGATTGATAGGCATACCGAATGTGAATGCGACAATTTTACCGTTCACATGAAGAATACCTCCTGTCAGTCCGAGTGCCTCGAAGTTGTGGAGAGCATAAATCAGGGCGCGACGTTCGTTGCCTGTTCCCTCCTGTTGGTCACAGTTATTCACTTTACACCACTCTGCTTCCAGATTCAGACATTCTTGAATACGGTCCGGGGTAATCGGTGTGTATTCGTAATCCGGATAAGTGTTGCGGAACCGGTTGATATGATTTCTTTTTGCCTGGAATTTCTTCCCTTTCAGCGTAGAAAGATCACTTCTCAAATAAATATAATCCGCATAGTCGCGGTCTTCTGAGAAAGTGAACTGTTCTGGAAGGATGGCTTCGAGATCGGAGCGCATACTGCTGCACACTCCCAGCATACAGAAATGCTGGTTCTCTTTGCGGGCATCTTCTATCAGCTCCCACAATACTGCTTTCAAATCTCCTGTACCTACGGGCATCATATAAGCGAGTTGATCTCCTGCCCAGAATTTGAATACCAGGAAGTTGTCGACTACTGCAAATTTAGTGTTATATATGAATCTCCAACTGCAAAGATTGGAGAATGAAAGATCACAATTACGGCGATTGCTTTTCATCGTGAATGAGGTGATTGTGTCTTTGTCTGCTAACGTGATATCTTTAAATGGAATCATAAAATTGCTTTTTGCGTTTAACTCTTTATATAACGGTAAATCAAGAGATTTTGTTTTACAAGACACTTAATTGTTTTTACAAAACACCTAATAATCGAAGGATCGTAGGTGTGAGCAGTGCAGTGAAAATTCCATTCAGAGTCAGACCCAGGCTGGCGTATGCTCCATATTTGCTGCTGATGTCCATTGCGGTGGAAGTTCCGACAGCATGAGCGGCTGTCCCCATCGAAAGCCCTTGGGCGATCGGACTGCCTACACGCATGATTTTCATGGTCTTAAAACCACAGATTGCTCCTAATAAACCAACTGCCACAACAACTGCCGCCGTCAGTGACGGAATACCGCCAATGGCTTTGGTTACTTCCATCGCAATCGGAGTCGTAACCGATTTGGGAGCCAGAGACAGGATTACTTCTTGGGAAGCCCCCATGAACTTCGCAATCAGCACTACTGAAATAACTCCGACAATGCAGCCTGCCAGTTGAGACAGAAGGATTGGCAATAACTGCTTTTTTATCATCTCCAATTGAAGATATAAAGGTACGCCTAAAGCAACAACAGCCGGGCGGAGCCAGAACTCGATCAGATGTCCTCCTTTATTATAGGTCTCGTATGAGATATTTGTCATTTTAAGGAAGATGATTAATAGGGCGATGGTCAGCAATATAGGATTTAATAATACCAGTCCTGTTTTCTTCTGAAGCAATTTGGCAAAGAAGAAAATCCCGAAGGTGATAGCCAGCAGGAAGAAATTATTCTCTAAGAAGCTCATTTGTCTTTATTTGTTAAGTTGATTTTATCTTTAAGGTGCAGTTTCTCCGACAGATGGAAATCCGTCAGGCGAAGTTTGCGCGCCAGCTTAATCTGACGTGCCAGCCTGAACTTGCGGACGATTTGATGTACCCATCCCGTAACGACAAGTACAAGCGCGGTGCTGACAATGGTCGCTGTTACTATCGGCCAGAACTCTGCCGCAATAACATCAAAGTATAGCATAAGAGCCACACCGGGCGGAACGAAAAAGAATCCTAAGTTGGCAACCAGAAAGTCGGACAATCCCTGTACCCAGTGTAGTTTAATCCAACCTAATTTTAAAAAGAGGGTGAGCAGCAGCATACCGATGATGCTGGAGGGGAGCTTGATACCCGTAAGATAAACTATTAATTCACCCAAAGCCAAACAGCCGAATAAAATGGCGCACTGACGTATCATATACTAATAACCTATTGATTTTGTTTGAAAACACTGCAAAGGTATGAAAAATAGGAGTACAGTGTTAAATATTATAATATTTTAGACTTGGGAGAGAAAAATAGCCGAAATTGTAATGTGGATATTGCAAAATTGAGTATTTTTGCACCGCAAATTACAACTTGTAATGAGGTTTTATAATAATATTCAATATATCTATGCTCAATTTAATCAACCAAATCGTGGCGCGTGCGAAAGCGAATCGCCAACGTATTGTTCTTCCGGAAGGAACTGAAGAACGCACATTGAAAGCTGCCAATATGATTTTGACAGACGAAGTAGCTGATCTAATTTTACTGGGTAAACCGACAGAAATTAATGAACTTGCTGCAAAATGGGGATTGGGAAACATCAGTAAAGCTACTATCGTTGATCCTGAAACTTCTCCGAAACACGAAGAATATGCGCAGTTGTTGTGTGAACTTCGTAAAAAGAAGGGGATGACTATCGAAGAAGCCCGCAAATTAACGAATGATCCTTTATTCTTTGGTTGTTTAATGATGAAGAACGGTGACGCTGACGGTCAGTTGGCTGGTGCCCGCAACACTACTGGTAATGTATTGCGTCCTGCTTTGCAGATTATCAAGACTGCTCCGGGAATCACTTGCGTATCTGGTGCTATGTTGCTCCTGACTCATGCTCCCGAATATGGAAAGAATGGAGTTTTGGTCATGGGTGATGTTGCCGTAACTCCGGTTCCTGATGCTAACCAATTGGCGCAGATTGCAGTTTGTACAGCGCAGACAGCCAAGGCGGTTGCCGGTATCGAAAATCCGAAAGTAGCTATGTTGAGTTTCTCTACCAAAGGCTCTGCTAAACATGAAGTGGTAGACAAAGTAGTAGAAGCAACTAAAATAGCTAAGGAAATGGCTCCGACTCTTGATTTGGACGGTGAATTGCAGGCAGATGCGGCTCTTGTTCCTGAAGTAGGTAAAAGCAAAGCACCGGGTTCGGAGGTAGCCGGACAGGCAAATGTACTGATCGTTCCGAGCCTGGAAGTAGGTAACATCTCTTATAAGCTAGTTCAACGTTTGGGACATGCTGATGCTATCGGCCCGATCCTTCAAGGTATCGCTTGCCCGGTAAACGACTTGTCTCGCGGTTGCTCTATTGAAGATGTATATCGTATGATTGCTATCACGGCTAACCAGGCTATTGCTGCAAAGGCAAATAAATAAGTATTAGGTATCAAGTAGTAAGTATTAAATTGACAACGAAATGAAAGTTCTGGTATTGAACTGCGGAAGTTCATCTATTAAATATAAATTGTTCGATATGACCAGCAAAGAAGTGATTGCGCAAGGTGGTATCGAAAAAATCGGTCTGAAAGGCTCTTTCTTGAAACTGACTTTGCCGAACGGTGAAAAGAAAATTCTGGAAAAAGATATTCCTGAACATACAGTAGGAGTAGAGTTTATTCTGAATACATTGATTCACCCCGAATATGGCGCTATCAAATCTTTGGATGAAATCAATGCCGTAGGTCACCGTATGGTACACGGAGGCGAGCGTTTCAGCGAATCTGTATTGTTGAATAAGGAGGTATTGGAAGCTTTTACAGCTTGCAATGATCTGGCTCCGTTGCACAATCCGGCTAACTTGAAAGGTGTGAATGCAGTTTCTGCTATTCTTCCTAACATTCCGCAGGTAGGTGTATTTGATACGGCTTTTCATCAGACTATGCCGGATTATGCTTACATGTATGCTATTCCTTATGAATTGTATGAAAAGTATGGCGTGCGTCGTTATGGCTTCCACGGAACTTCTCATCGTTATGTTTCGAAGCGTGTATGCGAATTTCTGGGCGTAAATCCTGAAGGAAAGAAAATCATCACTTGCCACATCGGTAATGGCGGTTCTATTGCTGCTATCAAAGATGGTAAATGTATCGACACTACTATGGGCTTGACTCCACTGGAAGGTTTGATGATGGGTACTCGTAGCGGTGACATTGATGCCGGTGCGGTAACATTTGTCATGGAAAAAGAAGGCTTGAACACTACGGGTGTTTCCAACCTGTTGAACAAGAAGAGCGGTGTACTCGGTATTTCAGGTGTATCAAGCGATATGCGTGAATTGGATGCTGCTTGCCAAGCCGGTAATCCGAAAGCAATCCTTGCAGAAAAGATGTACTACTACCGTATTAAGAAATATATCGGTGCTTATGCTGCTGCATTGGGCGGTGTAGATATTGTTCTGTTTACGGGCGGTGTAGGTGAAAACCAGTCACAATGTCGTGAAACTGTCTGCGAAGGACTTGAATTTATGGGTATCGAAATTGACAAAGCGATGAATGATAAGATTCATGGCGATGAGGCTGTCATTTCTACTCCTGCTTCTAAAGTGAAAGTGGTAGTGATTCCGACAGATGAAGAACTGCTGATTGCATCCGATACAATGGATATTTTGAAGAAGTAACAGATTTACTGATTAATAAATAAAAAGAGGCTGTTTAAAAAGTCGGTTCTATCATTATTCTCCTCCTTCAGGAAGGAGGGGGATAGAGTTACTGACGACTTTTTAGACAGCCTCTTTTTTATGAAGTCATCAAACAGTTATAGTCATCTGAAGGTAACCGTTGACAGATTATCCTGTGGGTGATATGGTTGCTTTAGACAATGATAAGCTCAATGCCCATTTCTTCAATCGCTTGCGCCATTGACTGGGAAATGCCGGAGTCTGTGATTATCACATCGATACAGTCTAAACTACAGATTTTACCGAATCCACGTCGCCCGAATTTGGAAGAATCTGCCAAGATGATAGTACGTAATGACGCCTCTATCATTTTCTTGTTGAGGACAGCTTCTTCAATATTAGAGTTTGTGATTCCGTACTCCAGGTCAATACCGTCTACTCCTAAAAAGAGTTTTGAGCAAGTGATTTGTTCAAAAAACAAAGAAGTGTAGTCGCCAATGACGGAAAAAGAATTCTTCCGTACGATTCCCCCGAGCTGGATTACTTCGATATTATTAATGGTATTTAATAATAAGGAGGTTTTCAGAGAAGCTGTGACTACAGTTAGGTGGTTGATGGGAGTGATATGCTCGGCAAACGTATGTACGGTAGAGCCGGAAGCAATGATAATAGAATCGTTTTCTTCTATTAATTTAGCTGCAGCGGTAGCGATTCTTTTCTTTTCTTCTTTTCGAAGCTTTTCTTTTTCGTGCACATCAATATCTGATGTTAATGGGTTGACCGGACTTGCACTTCCATGAGTACGGTAGAGAAGTTTCTTTTCTTCCAGATGTTTTAAATCTTTTCGGATTGTTACAGGAGTAACTTCCAGTTCTTTAGCGATTTCATTTACTTTGATGAAACCGTTTTTTGCTAAACTTTCAAGAATATACTTATGTCTTTCAGCAATACTTGTCATAATTCCCAATTTTTATCACAAAGATAAACTAAATATTAATATATGGCAAATAAAAAGATGAAAAGTTTCATTCTATGATATAAAGATTCCGTTTTATATGTAAAATGGTCTGTTAATGAAAAATAATTTGCTTTTTGTATTGGATGATATTTCTTTTTGTGTATTTTTGCAGTGCTGATTTATAAATAAGGAAAGAAAACGAAATGTTTATAAGGAATGAAACGAAGTGATTTGCTTGAGAGGATGCTCAATTGGAAATGTGAATGTGATATCTTGGTAATCGGTGGTGGGGCTACCGGATTAGGGGCTGCAGTGGACGCAGCCTCCAGAGGGTACAGAGTTATTCTATTGGAACAGCATGATTTTGCTAAGGGTACTTCTTGCCGCAGTACGAAGCTGGTACATGGAGGAGTTCGGTATCTGGCGCAGGGAGATGTCTCTATGGTAGTTGAAGCATTACATGAACGTGGGCGTATGAGACTCAATGCTCCTCATTTGGTGAAAGATATGCGTTTTATCATCGGTAATTACCGCTGGTGGGAAAAGCCTTTTTATGCGGTGGGGCTGACTTGTTATGATTTACTGGCAGGACGCAAAGCATTGGGACGTTCGTTGCCGATGTTAAAACGTTCTGTATTAAAAGAAATACCTTCTTTAAAGCATGAAGGATTGAGAGGCGGAGTGGTATATCATGACGGACAGTTTGATGATTCGCGCATGGCTATAACGCTGGCACTGACCGCTATTGATAAAGGTGGAGTGTGCTTGAATTATATGAAGGTGAATTGTTTGCTGAAAGATGCCGCCGGAAAAATAAATGGGGTGCATGCTGTCGATACACTTGACGGGAAAGAATATCAGATCAAATCGAAAGTAGTAGTGAATGCTACCGGAGTTTTTGTGGACGATGTGATGAAGATGGATGAATGTGATACGCGGAAGAAGGTACGTCCTAGCCAGGGAGTACATTTGGTAGTTGATAGTAAATTCCTGGGTGGTCGTTCGGCACTAATGATACCTAAAACGAAAGATGGACGCGTTCTTTTTGGAGTGCCCTGGCACGGCAAAGTGGTGCTTGGCACCACGGATACCCCTCTGAATGAAGCTTCTTTGGAACCGAGAGCATTGGAAGAAGAAGTTGATTTCATTTTAGATCAGGCGGGTCAGTATCTCGACCGCAAACCGACCCGTGCCGATGTGCTTTCGATTTTTGCCGGTTTGCGTCCTTTAGCTGCGCCAACGCATGCTGATTCGAAGAAAACGAAAGAGATTTCACGGAATCATAAAATCTATCGTTCGAAATCGGGGCTTTTGACAATTACCGGAGGGAAGTGGACTACTTATCGTGCAATGGCTGAAGATGTCATCAATCAGGCTATCGTGATAGGAGGATTGTCTCCTGCGGAATGTGTGACGAAAAATTTGAGGGTTCATGGATATACAACAGAGCAATTTGATGAGAATGATTGGAATTATGTGTATGGTAGCGACGCGGACAAAATACAAAAAATGATAGAAAAAGAACCTTCTTTTGCCGAAAAGTTGTATGAAGGTTATACTTTTACAGCGGCGCATGTTGTGTGGGCGGCTCGTGAGGAGTTTGCGCAGAATATAGAAGATGTGTTGGCCCGCCGGGTGAGGATGCTGTTTCTGGATGCCCGTGCTGCTCTTGAAATAGCTCCGAAAGTGGCATCGGTATTAGCGGCGGAACTGGGAAAGGACAAAACCTGGGAGCAGGCGCAGATAGCCGACTTTAACCGGTTGGCAAGAGGATATATCTTGAATTAGAAGAAAAAATTACTTGAATTGTTGTTTGTAAATAAATGCTTATGAAAAGTTGTATGGTTTTGCGGAGAGGACTCGTAGCCTCATTGATGTTTCTTCTGTTGTCAGGGATACAGTCTGTGTCGGCGCAGGGAAAACTACATCTGTTAAAGTTTGACGATGTCACACAATTGAGAGACTTCTTTAAATATGCGGGAAATGGCTCAATCATTGTAAGCGGACATCGCGGTGGGTACGAAGAAGGATATGCGGAAAATTGCATCGAAGGTTTGGAAAATGTGCTGAAGCAGATGCCGGCTTTCTTCGAAATCGATCCTCGTCTGACAAAAGATAGCGTGATTGTATTGATGCATGATGCTACTTTGGATCGTACAACAACAGGAACGGGAAAAGTTTGCGATCATACCTGGAAAGAGTTGCAGAAGCTTCGTCTGAAAGACCATTCGGGTAAAGTGACCGACTGCAAGATTCCTACTTTGGAAGAAGTGATCAAATGGAGCAGAGGTAAAACGATTATCAACCTTGATAAGAAAGATGTGCCGATGGCTATGATTGCGGCTTTAATCAAAAAGCATAAGGCGGAGCGACATGTGATGCTGACTGTGCATACCGGTGCCCAAGCCAGATACTATTATGACCGTTTCCCGACGATTATGATGTCCGCTTTCGCCCGTAATATGAAAGAGTTTGAGGACTTGTCGATATCAGGTGTGCCATGGGAAAATATGATCGCTTATGTAGGGCATAGTATAACACCCGAAAATAAGAAAATCGTTGAAATGCTGCATGCTCGTGGCGTACGTTGTATGATTAGTGTGGCACCTACGCACGACAGGTTGCCTTCGAAAGAAGAACGGGCTTTGAAATATAAAGAAGAGATAGATAAGAAACCGGATATTATAGAATCTGATATACCGACAGAAGTATGGACAGTTTTGCAATCTCGATAGATTGTTGCCCTGATATGGTGCAACGTCTGTTTACTATCGTAAAGGAAAATCCGGTTAGTGAACTAACAATTAATACTGTGAAAATGTCAAAAGTAGAACAAGCATTGAAAGCTGCGAATGAGACACGTGCTCTTCGTATAGGAAGCGGCATATTAAATGACGTAGCCGGACTGTTTAAAGAACAGTTTGCAGGAAGAAAAGCTGTAGTGGTAGCTGATGTAACCACCTATCGTGTTGCCGGCGAAAGAGTTGAGAAAGAGTTGCGTAATGCGAATATAGAATTATTACCATCTTTTATTTTCACTGATTCCGACCTGTATGCGGAATATTCGTATGTTGACCGTCTGGTCGAATCGTTGAAAGTGCATGATGCTATTCCGGTAGCTGTCGGCTCCGGTACGATTAATGATTTAACGAAGTTAGCTTCTCATCTGGTCGGAAGAAGATATATGTGTGTGGCCACTGCCGCTTCCATGGATGGATATACTGCATTCGGTGCTTCCATTACTGCCAATGGCGCTAAACAGACTTTTAGCTGTCCGGCTCCGCAAGCTGTATTGGCTGACATCGAAATCATAAAGAAAGCTCCCAAGCCGATGACGGCATCAGGATATGCCGATTTGTTTGCCAAAGTGACGGCTGGTGCCGATTGGATTCTTGCCGATTGGATGGGCGTGGAAGATATTGATGAAAAGGCATGGTCGATTGTGCAGGATGGATTGCATGATGCGCTTTCGAATCCTGAAGGTGCGGTGGCCGGAGACGAAAAAGCGGTGTTACAACTTATTGAAGGATTGATGCTGGGAGGTTTTGCCATGCAATGGTCTAAATCGAGTCGTCCGGCTTCGGGAGCGGAACATCAGTTCAGCCATCTTTGGAATATGGAACATCATTTAAATCAAGGTGAGCATGTTTCTCATGGCTTTCAGGTGAGTATAGGTATGTTGGCTATAACGGCATTTTATGAACAAGTGTTGAACACCCCACTAGAGAAACTGGACGTGGAAGCGTGCTGTGCGGCATGGCCCGAACCGGAAATAGCCGATAAGGTAGCTCTTGATATGTTTGTCGGTACTGATTTTCCTACTATCGGTCTGCAGGAGACGAAAGCGAAATATGTGACACGAGAGCAATTGGCTATTCAGTTGCGGCAGTTGAAAGAATACTGGCCTGAAATTCGTGAACGTTTGTCCAAACAGTTGGTTCCTTACAAAGAAGTGAAACAATCCTTGCGGCAGGTAGGCGCTCCTGTAGAACCGGAACAAATCGGTATTACACGGAAACGTCTGCGTGAAACGTTTGTTCGTGCACAATTTATCCGTCGTCGTTTTACTGTCCTCGATTTAGCTGTACGGACAGGATATATGGAACAGTGGCTGGATGGATTGTTTGGTAAAGGTAAAATATGGGAAATAACAGATTAATCACGATAGGAATGGAACTACAAGGAATGGCGCCCGAAGTGGCAAAGAAATTTAAATACTGGCAGACACGGACGATCATAGCAAGTATGATAGGCTATGCTCTATTCTATTTTGTTCGTAAAAACTTGAGTATTGCAATGCCTGCCATGCAGGATGATTTGGGAATAACCAAGGGAGACTTGGGATTATTTCTGACCTTGCACGGATTATTGTATGGAGTTTCCAAGTTTGCCAACGGTTTTGTTGGCGACCGGGTGAATGCCCGCTATTTTATGGTGACAGGTTTGGTGCTCTCAGCAGCATGTAATATTTGGTTTGGGTTTAGTTCTGCTGTGGTGATGTTTGGCGTTGTGTGGATGCTGAACGGATGGTTTCAGGGAATGGGATTTCCCCCTTGTGCCCGTTTATTGACGCATTGGATACCTCCTACACAGTTGGCAACAAAGATGTCGGTGTGGAATACCTCACATTCTGTTGGCGCAGGCCTGGTGGTGATTGTTTGCGGATATATTGTCAGTCTCGGATGGCGCTGGTGCTTCTGGTTTCCTTCTATTATAGCCTTGGTGGGTGCAGTCGGTTTGTGGTTTGCTTTGCGCGATACGCCGCGCTCGGTAGGGTTTCCGGAGCTCAACTCAAAAACGGGCGCAGAAGAAAAAGAAGATACTTCTGCCGAGTTTAAGCAGTTTGTTCGTAAGAATGTCTTTGGAAATCCGGCGATTTGGGTACTGGCTATTGCCAACTTTTTTGTGTATATCGTGCGCTATGCTGTACTTGACTGGGGACCGACTCTTTTGGGAGAATGGAAGGGAGTTTCTATTCATCATGCAGGTTGGATGGTGGCAGCCTTTGAAATATCCGGAATTATAGGTATGCTGGTAGCCGGTTGGGCAACCGATCGTTTCTTTGGTGGGCGTGGTCCGCGCGTTTGTGTGATTTGCATGGCACTGGCTACGGTGTTCGTTGCTTTATTCTGGGGAATATCCCAACCTCCCATGTGGCTTGCTACGCTTTTATTGGGAGCTGCAGGGTTCTGTATTTATGGTCCGCAAGCTTTGGTAGGTATTGCTGCAGCTAATATAGCCACAAAGAAGGCAGCCGCTACGGCAGTCGGATTCACAGGATTGTTTGGATATGTCAGTACGCTGGTTTCCGGTTGGGGATTAGGATTGTTAGCTCAACATTATGGTTGGGATATTGCAGTGGGTGCATTAATTCTGATTGCTATAATGGGAACTTTGATATTTATGGCCGCATGGTCGGCAAAAGCGAATGGGTATGATAATGATTAATGAGGTAGAACATAAATTGAACGCGGAACTTATGGATCGTATTCGTCGGATCAAGCATATTGCTTTGGACATGGATGGAACGATTTATAACGGAAACACATTATTCCCTTTTACGATTGCTTTCTTGGATAAAATGAAAGAGTTGGGAATTGGCTACTCGTTTCTGACGAATAATCCTTCCAAAAGCACGAATGATTATCTTCGACACCTGTCCGCCATGGGGATTAAAGCTGTGAAAGATGAATTTTATACATCGGCTCAGGCGACCATAGATTACATACGTGTGCATCATCCGGAGTGTAAACGGCTGTTCTTGTTGGGCACTCCCAGCATGATAAAAGAGTTTGAGGAAGCCGGTTTCGAGTCTACTGACGACAATGCTGATGATGAACCGGATGCAGTGGTTGTCAGCTTCGACATGTCGCTTGTTTACTCGCGCTTATGTCGTGCTGCGTGGTGGATTAATCAGAAGAAACTCTATATTGCTACTAATCCGGATCGTGTGTGTCCTACGGACAAGCCTTTGGTATTGGTGGATTGTGGCTCTATTTGCTCCAGTTTGGAGTATGCTACAGGGCGGGAGCCGGATGTTGTGATTGGAAAGCCCGATCCGCGAATGTTGAACGGGATAATGGAACGGCATAACTTGCGTGCGGATCAGGTAGCCATGGTGGGTGATCGTATTTATACCGATATATTGATGGCGCAGAAAGCAAAAGCTTTGGGAGTGCTGGTACTTTCCGGTGAAACCACGTATGAGACAGCTATTGCTGTCCATCCCAATCCGGACTTGATTCTGCGTGACTTGGCAGAGCTTCAGCAAATGCTTTTATTGGCTCATGAAATAGATTAGATTGGTGCATGAAAATGCAATAGTATATTTATTTTTAGTGTTTTTGATAGGTATGGTATTACGGACAGTTCTACTGTCCGTAATATTTTTTTTGTCAGAAATGATCTTGTTTTTTGTTCATCACGCCCTTCACGCCTTCACAATCCCCACAGCTTGCACTTTCATAGCGCGTAACCTTCGCATCGGCATTGTCAATCTTAGCCAATAGAACAGCTTGCATCTAAGAAGCCGACTGGAGTTGTCTACCTGGTCGACTGGAGTTGTCTACTTAGCCGACTAGAGTCAGCCAGGTGGACAACTCCAGTCGGCAATTGATAACTAGAAATAAAGTATACGATAAGGCGGTAGTTTATCAGTAATAAGAAGGCTGATTCTTAATATAGGTAATGAATAAAATAGATTCATAACTGTGCAGAAAGGAATCAGACAAATGAATCTTGTTAGTGAGTTCAATCATTTACTGTTATAATGGGTTGCACAATTCAGACCATAAAATTGCCATCTTTTGAATTGGTATTGAAGCCTGTCTAAATAGTCTTCCCAATTTTTGTGTTCTGGGCTACTCCAGCCTATTTCGGCAACAGCATTGGCGCGGGGGTATGCCATGTATTCCACTTGTTCCGGAGTTTTTATGTATTCTGTCCATACATTGGCTTGCACTCCTTTTATGTGCTTTGCTTCTTGTTCCGTCAATTCCTTGGGAATCGGGTTGTATCCGTACGTCCATTCGAGTGCGCAGATTCGTCCGTTTGCTAAAGGAGATATATCCATGCTTGCCTGGTAGTGATCAAGATATACATAAGTATTAGGAGTCATAATGACCGGATGCCCTGATTTTGCCGCGGTAATTCCTCCGGCAACACCTCTCCATGACATCAACGCTGCATTAGGGGCTATTCCGCCTTCTAATATTTCATCCCAGCCAATCAGCTTCTTCCCATTCTTATTCAAGAATTTTTCAACCCTTCTGATGACATAGCTCTGAAGTTCATGTTCGTTTTTCAATTTCAGTTCTTTTATTTTCGATTGGCATTTCGGGCAGGATTTCCAACGTGTTTTCGGGCATTCGTCTCCTCCTATATGTACATATTCTCCTGGAAATAGCTTGAATACCTCCAGCAGTACATCTTCAATGAAAGAATAGATGTTTTCATTGCCAGCGCAAAGTACATCGTCGTAGATTCCCCATCTTGTACCTACCTCATACGGTCCTCCCGTACAACCTAATTCGGGATATGTAGCCAGTGCGGCGAGCATGTGTCCCGGGAGATCAATCTCGGGAATGATGGTAATATAACGTTCTTTGGCATACGCCACTATTTCTTTGATTTCTTCTTGTGTGTAAAACCCTCCATAGGGCGTCCCGTCGTATATTCCCGGAATGGCGGCAGAATATCGGTTGATGATTGTTTCCTTGCGCATGGAACCGGTTTCGGTCAGCTTCGGATACTTCTTGATTTCTATCCTCCATCCTTGATCTTCTGTCAGATGCCAATGAAAACGGTTCATTTTTTGCATAGACATCAAGTCAATGTATTTTTTGATAAAAGAAACAGGATATAAATGTCGACCTACGTCTAAGTGTAATCCCCGGTATTCAAATTGTGGTATATCCGTAATGTTCGCTGTGGGGATACTCCATTCGTTTGTGTATGCTGTTGTGTTGGAGTAGATTTCCGGTGGAAGCAGTTGCAATAAAGACTGTATGGCATAGAAGAATCCGGTTTCTTTGTCTGCCAGTACCTGTATCTGTTCGGGAGAAATATTGATTTTGTAACCTTCATTTCCTAATGTAGGATCGTTGGCACGGCTGAAAATCACATAGTTACCGGAAATGTTTTTAGTGCTATTCTGTATTTTTAGAGGCAATTGTGCTATCCGTGTTAATCTATCCGTCAGGAATCGTAATGGCGCTTCGGCATTTTTATCTTTTAGTATAATGCGGGTTTCTTTATTAAAGATGAATTTGCCTTGCTTCTCTTCGAGAGAGCGTGGGGCGGGGATGATGCTATATATGTTTTGAGATTCTGTTCCTACCATATAAACCATACCACGAAGGCGGAAAGCACACTTTAGTGGCTTTTTCTCTGTATTGAGCGCATTTTTGATGCTTGCACGCAATGTGTATTGAGGAGATTTGATATCGTCACCATTCAAAAACAAAGTAGTTTGGCTCATTGGAGACAGAGTCACTTCATTTTGTTCCGGTTTTAAATGATCGCATTGGGTTATACGAATGTGATAAGGGATACTGCTTTTGTTGGTGATGTCAACTACCATACGGGTATTATTATTGATAAGACGGGTGCGTATATCCAAAGAAGAACTTATTAACTTCTTTAGCCATCTTTCTTCACCGGCAATGGTATCGTTTAATAATTCTACAAAGCAGTGGTCTAACAAAGCATTGCGGAGGTATCCGTCACTCCTTTCACGTGCAAACACTAAAGTTGTTTTGTTTTTATCTTTTATATTATCCGGTATGGTTTGACATTTTGACATCGTATATTGGCTGACAGCTACCATTCCTTTGTTTGTAGCATAGCTCGCCAGTTCTTTGTCGTTAATGAAGATACTGTTCAATCCTTTTTGGAAAGCTTGGTTTATCGTCTTCTTGTCTTTGGCAGGAGCACTTAAATCACATTTTAATATTATGAAGTCCGATAATTCAGGAATAAGTATACTTTTTTCTTTACTTTGTGAGAATATGGGTAATGCGACGAAAAGGTAACACATTATACATAGTAGCTTCTTGTTCATTAGGGAATCGTTTTAAGGGGTGTATAGATTGAGGGGATTAGTAAGACAGATTGCTTTGCCATGCCAAGCAGAGCCGAAGCATTTCTTTTTCCATTCACAGAAAATGAGATGCTTCGACAGGGCTTAGCATGACAAAGTGAAATTAGTCATGATTATGGAGATAGGCGCTATTTGTTATAACGGATAGCAAAGTAATTCATAGAGCTATGTGCATTGCCTTTTACTGAGATGGTAGCTCCTGCATCTATCCAGGAACTTCCATTACTAGCCTTGTTATTTTCCGGCATCAGACGGATGTATACGTTCTCTTTACCTAACAAATTCAATGGAAGCTCTACGTCAATGGCTTTATAACCAGGGCACTGGGATATTAATGTGTTTGCCCATACTACCATGTCCGGTACCGTATAAGAGGTGATATAGTGCCAATCATTGTCATTATCCATATCACCGCTAAACGACCATTCGGCTTTCCAAAAACGGGGTCTGCCGACTGCAACACCACCCTGGTTGCTGACGCTGAGTTGCATAGAGAGATGATCGCTAGTAATGTTTTGGGTGGAGAAATGGATCACCCAAGCGTAACCGCGATTGTGTTCCTCATCCCACCAATAAGGATTAGACCAAGCCAGCCAAGCATTGCCATCAACATTCCCTTTACCGTCAGTATTGACATTGGTGTAATTTCTCAAGTAGTCAGTTCCGTCTTCCAGAATAATGCCAAATCCGTTCTCATTGCCTTTGTGGATTCCAAAGATATTTGATGCGGCGGTGCTACTGCCGATAGGACCAAGGTAGGCATAGTCATAAATACCATTTCCACGCAGACCGTTACCAATCTGATGTTTGGTATATGTGTGGCGGAGACGACCGTTATCGCCATAAGTGGAAGGGATCGAACCGTCTTCTTTACGGATACCTTTCGTGTCGATGTAGCGGAATTCGGTAATCAGTCCCGAGAAACTGTTTTTAAAATCATCAGCCATTTTGAAATCCGATTTCGACATGTGACGGATTTGGTAACGGCCGATTTCGCCTGCTTTCTCTTCGTCAATCAATCCGCTTGTTCCTTCCATGTATTCGAAACGAGTGAACAACTCATACACGATGACCCCCGACATATTGCCGGAACCATAAGGCAGGCGGCTGCCGTCGCGGCGATAGGGGCAAGTCGTATTGGTATAGATATACATGCTATTTCCATTAATATCGCGCATTAATGTAGCATATTTGGCACAACGATGTCCGTTAGCCGAATTGGCATAGCCTTCGTTGATCGGTGTCAAGCTGCCTTTACGGACAGGAAGTTCGCAATCTTTCAGTGTTACATAGGTATAGATATCTTCGTCCGTGAGGTCTTTCATGTGTTTTTCTTTTACAGGTAAATCTGCGGCAGTTCCTTCTGTAGACGACATGACCATAGAAGCGGTCACTCCGGAAATTGTGTATCGTTCGGGATTTTCTTCCAAAGTCACTTTCGTTCCTTTTAACAGAATCTGAACTTTGCTGTAGCGGGAGAAGATATTGTCTTCTGCTGTAGGTGTTTCGATGCAGAATCCGTAGTGTCCGTCGATACTTTCAACATAAGCGGTCTTTTGGCTGATAGAGTAGTCAATTGTATTTTGGGTCGTTTGTGTATTATCACCTGCGTTGCCCGAGAAACGGTCGCTGACTACATATCCGGTGATGTAAATATCATCGGTCACTGTAACACCGTCTACATCACCCGAGTTGCGAACGTCCATGAACGAAACCTCAACCCCTAATTCATCCTTTGCATTCGCCTGCATTAAGAAAAGCTGCTGTTTGATTTCTTCTTCCCAACCGTCAATATAAACCATATTGACAGTGGCAGTACGTATTGCACGTTCGTCGGGGTTAGGATCTGTTTGGATGACGAGGAAACCATTCTCGTAAGTGATGTCCTTCACCCAGTTATTCTCATTATCGGATAAAGTGCTTGTTGTTGCTTCATCTGTATAATCCACACGGATAGTAAGGTCTTTTATGTCAATGTTCATATCAAGTTCTGCTTTTACCTCACCTCCATAGCCATGTACTGTCATATTGGGCTTAGAAAGTTTGAATGTCGGAGTTTTTACGCCTTTCTGTTTTAAGTAAATTGTATCCGAAAGGTTACTACCATCGGCATTCAAACATATTTTTGCCATACGGGGAAATCCGTCATTGAAATCATATTCTACATGGAGTGTGCCGTCACCTGAAAGATGACTGTCGGCTATTGCAATCCATTCGTTCGCGTTATTTTCAAGTGTGATGTTATAATTTTGGTTCGAGTAGACTTTTATGTCCAAGTCGCCTGCATCAGAAGAGAGCGTGTAGGTTTTTCCGTCGACTCCGAGTTCTTCAAAATAGGCTTCATCCCCGTTGTCCAGTTCACAGGCAGCCAAAGAGAGCATGAACACTCCTAAAAAAGCACCCAGTTGTATAGGTCTGTATTTAATAAATCGTTTCATATTAGAGTTGTTGTATTAGACAAATCGTTCTTTTTAGTTTCATTCTTTTCCCTGTTGGGTAATCATAGTGCCGGTTGTCACTATTTTCGGAGCAGTATTGATGGCATTGGCCGGAATTGAAATAGATAAATTTATTTCAGCAACGCGGGGGGCATAAGCAGGGTTAGCTTCTAATTTGAGATAAAGATGCCCCATATCATAGGATACTTCTTTAATCCAATTGTTTTCAATCTCGTCGGATTCATACGTAACGAGATAGTTGACACGGTGAAGGTCGTATTTCAGGTTGGTGTCGAGCTCCAGTTCGAGTGTCGTAGTAGAGGCTGATGCTTCCACGTTTTTCTCGTTGATGATAAGACGGGCATCGCCGGCTGAGATTTCACCGGTCTGTACCAAAGTTATCGTATCGCAGAGATGCTCTTCGGTTTCAAAAGCCAGTTGGACTTCACGGTTTACTCCATAGTTTGCGGCATAGGAGAATATAATTTCGCTATTCTCTTTGCCTGTAAGGCGGTCGATAGAGGCCCAGTCTACTTTTTCTACAAAATGTGCATTCCAGCTTCTTGTGGCATACACTAAAATGTGGGTGGTTCCTGTCCCTGATGGCAGAATCAGGTTTTTCTGTGTGAAAGCAAGCGGAAGTTCCCATTCAAAATCTTTTTCACAGCTTGTCAGCATAAAACTGCATGCCGAAATCATGAGAAGGAATGAATAATACAAATATTTTTTTCGTATCATAATTGTAAGTTGTTTCAATGATTATATAACAATTTTTTTATTTCTCCCAAGTTATATAGAGGGGACGATGGTCAGAGTATTTTCTGGTAAAATCATCAATGATAAAGTTTCCTCCGGTGAAAGCAGATTTCAAATCGGGAGAAATATAGATGAAATCGATGCGCGTACCAAAACTTGTCTCTGAGAAGTTCTTGTCAAGACGTGCCGAATCAATAAAACCGAAATCAAGAATACGCTGATGTACTGAATAATCAATCTTTCCGTTGACGAGGTTCTTCAGTTGAGGGCGTTTTTCTTCTGCTTTGCGAAGATACTCTACCAAACGCCCGTCAGCATATTTTTCGGCATCGACTGGAGATACGGAATTAAAATCGCCCATTATTATCCATTTCTCAAAAGGACCGCTCTGACGGATAGTTTCGAGAATAAGGTCAATATCGCGTTGACGACTTTCATAGCGGTGCGGACTGAGATGTAGTGATATGATATGGTAGCCGTCCACTATGCCCATTACGAATCCGTGCCACATGTTGTCTTCTACCCTCATAATGTTCACGATGGGGTATTTAGATGTTATGGCAGTGGGAAATCCCTTCTCTTTTTGTAGCACTGCATAAGGATGTCCATACGATGCAGCTAGTGCTTCAAGAGATTTTTGTGTGAATTTATTAGCCTCTTGCAAGCATACGATGTCCGGGTTTTGGCTACGAATCCATGCGGCAAATACACTTTTATTCGTAGTGGTGTCGGCACGCATGCCATATTCTATGTTATAAGATATGAGCTTCATAGGCCGCTTTCCCCGTTTGTTTTTGGCAAGTCCGGGCAAAGTGATTGTCAATCCGAACAATACGATGACTAATGATCTGAGTTTCATATAACTTTAACTTCTAAGTTGTTCATTTATTGAGGACTAGTCTCTATAGTAAGCTTCATAAGCTTTATTGTCAAGCGCATAGCCGGAATAAACGACTTGCGTGTCAGGAATTGGATAGTATTCGTGGCAAGGCCGGATATTCTCTTTTAAACTCGGTGAACCTGTGTTGTCATAGGTTTGCGTGTACCAGATTCCCCAGCGAACCAGATCGAATTTACGTTGGAATTCACCTATCAGTTCACGCCCTCGTTCTTTTTGAATTTCATCCATTAATCGTGCCCAACTACGGAATTTCGGATAGTCGCCGATGCCTGCACGGTTGCGGGTCATGTTCAGATATTTTATAGCCATGTCGGGATCTTGTTCCTTCTGGCAGTAACACTCTGCTTTCATTAACAGTGCATCGGCATAGCGGAATACCTTATAATTATTCCCGTCACGACTGCTGTCGAGATAAGGACACCAGAATTTGGGTCCTGGCCACGGAGTAGTACTTACACTCTTGAAAGCATGACCGTTGTATTCCCAAGCCATGTTGTATTGGGCGCGTAAGTCTCCACCAGCCTTTGTTTGCAGATTTTGACAGAAGTAATCGGTGGGACGCCAAGGAGTCCAGCAAGTCGACTGGCTGCCCAGTTCCGGAATTTCTACGCCGTCATATTCGCAAGTGCCTGCACGACGGGTAATAGGCATACAGATACAGGCGAGATTGGAAGTGTAGCTCAAACCACCGGTAACATAAGAGTGTTGGATTTCAAAGATAGACTCGGGGGTGTTTTTGTTGCGGAACATAATATCTTCGAGCGAATACTGGCTGAGGTCGCCGTAAATATCTTCTAATTTGGATATTGCGTTGAGTGCCGTATCCCATTCTTTGTTCCACATTGCCATCTTGGCAATCAGCATCCAGCCGGTGGCGGCTCCGGTACGGTTGGATGCTATTTCCGATGAACGTACTTGTTCCATTAGCGGAACAATTTCTGACAATTCCTTTATCAGGTAATTACGGGTTTCCACAGCGGACATACGTCCCAGGTGTCCGATCTTTTGTTGAGTCTCTACATCCTTCACGTGTTCTGTGTAGAATGGTACATCTCCAAAAAAAGAAGTGAGCAGGTAGTAATAGAATGCGCGCATGATTTTGCCTTCACCCAGTAAAGATAACTTTTCATCCTCTGTGAGTGGAGAGTTCTCGATTCCATGGATAGCAGCGTTGCAATACATTACACCTTTATATCCGTTGTTCCATACGGTTTCACCGTGACGGGGTTTCGCAGGAGAGATATCCAAACGGGAGTCCAGCGTACCTGAATTGATATACATGATATCGGTACAAGCCTCTGTCGCGATGAAGAACGTATAGTTATAGGTCCCGTTTAAAGGGATATAGCATGAGTTGAGTGCGGAGAGACATTGAGCCTTTGTCTGATAAAAATTGTCGGGTGCAGAAAAACTCGATGTGTCTTCTTCCAGACTACAGGCGACCAACGTGAATATTGACAGAAGAGTAATCAACCAATTTATTCTTTTCTTCATGACCATAGTTTTCTTTATTACATTAATTAATATCTGATTTGAGCACTGAACGTGATAGTGCGCGATTTCGGATAAGCCCCCAGGTCCATACGGCGTAGAGTAGAATCGCCGCTAGTTGATACGTCAGGATCAAATCCGTTGTATTTTTTCCAAAGATAAAGGTTCTCTCCATTTACACTCAAAGTCAAATCACGAATGCATTTCGTTTTTTTGTAGAGGTTGAATGTGTAGCCGATAGAGATATTCTTTAAGCGCAGGAATGTTGCATCATGAATCTGTAAATCACTTGGCACATGTGTATCAATACTTCCGGCACAGGGCAGGTCGGAGTTCGGGTTGCGAACCGGATGCCAAGAGTCAAGCATGTAGCGGTATTGGTTAGTAAACATACTACCCGACATATAAAGTTCGGCATAGTTGTAAATCTTACCGCCCAGCGAGTAGTTGAAATAGACACCTACTTTCCAGTTACCGAAACGGAATGTGTTCTGTAAACCTCCGTAAATCCAGGGGTCGGCATTACCGAGATATACCAAGTCATCCTGGTTGAGTGTTCCATCATGGTTGATGTCATAATAGCGTACCGTACCGTTTGAAGTGGTCGAGGGGGATGCGTAGGCATGAGTTGCTTTGTTACGGTTCACTTCGTCCTGATTCTTCCATACGCCACCATATTTGAAACCCCATAAAGCATTCAGAGGGTAATCTTTTACATAGCCGTACATCATATATGAGTTGTTGCCCGGCGCACCATACGCTTTTACAAACTCTTCGGTGCCGATGTCGTCCACATTTTGTTCATTGTGGGCGATGGTAAAGGTGGTTGACCATGAGAATTTTGGCTTTTCTATATTGCGGCTTTCTATAGTCAGCTCGACACCTTTGTTCGAAGTCTTACCAATATTGGTGAGACGGGAAGAATATCCGGTTTGTGTCGGAGTCTGAAGAGTTAGCAATAAATCCTTGGTCTTCGAGATATAGGCTTCGGCCGTTACAAACAATCGGTTGTTCAGGAATGCTAAGTCGATACCAAGATTGTAGAGGTCGGTCTTTTCCCAGGTCAGGTTAGGGCTTGCCAGACGTGAAGGATAGTATGCTGCAGGTTGCGAACCACCGAAAAGATAACCGTTTGTCGTACTGGAAAGGGCGGCCAGCGAACGATAGGCGCTGATTGCGTCGTTACCGGTACGTCCGGCACTCAGGCGGATAGACATTTCGTTAATCCAGTCTATCTCCTCCATGAATTCTTCTTTGGCGGCATTCCATTTTAAAGCTGCGGAGGGAAAGAACCCCCATTTGTTGTTGGCTGCAAAGTTGGATGCACCGTCATAACGACCTGTTACGGTCAAATAGTATCTCTGTTTGTAGTTGTAGTTGAAACGGGCCAACAGAGACATTTTGGTACGTTTGTTAGTGCCTGATGAGGCTGAGTACGTTTCTTTGTCCTGTACAGCGTTCATGTTATTCCATTTTACATTGTCGTCCATGTAACCTTTACCGGTGAGTGAGATATCATTCGAAGAAATACGCTGTCCGGTGAAACCGAGAAGTCCGTCGATTGTATGTCCGGAATCAAACGATTTCAAATAAGAAAGAGTGTTTTCCGTCAGAAGGTTTTGATCATCATATTCGGCTCGATAGGCTTCTCCGCCCTCTCCTTCAACCTTGGCAGGTAGGGTGCTTGGATAGTAACGGTAAGCGTGGCGTTGATACATATAGTAGGTGAATTGGCTCTTGAACTTCAAGTTCTTGACAGGCTCAATTTCTATGAAACCGGTATGATTAGTAGAATGGTGTGTCTGATAATTGGTGTTTAGCAATATAGTGGCTAACGGAGTATTAATCTTTTGACCGGAATAGTAGAAGGGGTTGTAGTCATCCATTGGTTGAATGTTGGGACTTAGATAGATGGCAGAGTTATACCATCCGGTTCCACCGATAGATGCCAGGTTCTTGTCATTGTGCCGGTAGGTATAGTTGCCGGTATATCCCACTTTCATCCAGTTGAAAAGCTGGTGAGTAAGAGAGACGCGCCCTGTAATACGTTCCTGTCCGCTTCGGCGGATTACGCCTTCGGTATTGTTATAACTCAAAGAAATGTAGTAAAAGGTTTTCTTTGTACCTCCCGACAAGGATAAAGCATAATTTTGGTACATGGCTGTGCGTCCGATAGTTTTTACCCAGTCGGTTCCTTCGCCTAAAGAGAAAGGATCGGAGTAGGGGTATGCTGACATGGGGGTACCATCGGTGATTTTATCATTGCCATCGGCTGTATTAAAATAAGCGTAGTCATTGCGATATTGTGCCAACTCGGATGCATTCATAATATCGAGTTTTTGGGGAATTTGGGAGAAGCCGATATCCGTTTTGAAGCTGATGCTTGGCCTATCTGCATTCATCAATCCTTTTTTGGTAGTGATGATGATAACACCATTACTACCTTTCGAACCGTAGATGGCTGTAGAGGAAGCATCTTTCAGTACAGAAATGGATTCGATGTCCGCAGTGTTCAAATCATTCAGGTCGTGAACGGCATCCATTACACCGTCGACTACAATTAACGGTTCGTTAGAAGCAGAAATTGAGCGTGTGCCACGTAAGCGAATGGAGGTCGTGGCGCCTGGTTCACCGGTTGTCGACATGATGTCTGCTCCTGCGATACGGCCTTGTAAAGCTTGGTCGATGGAGAGTACCGGAGCGTCCTGAATATCTTCCATTTTAACATTCGAAACAGAGCCGGTAAGATCGGCTTTCTTGACAGCGCCATATCCGATAACTACGACTTCGTCTAAGGCTGTTTTTTTGTCCGGCAAGAGTTTCACATGAATCTTTTCGCGTCCGGCTATTTGAATTGTTTTCTTTTCATAGCCGATAAAGCTGACTTCCAGAGTTCCGTTTTTAGGAACCTGTATTTCATACCATCCGTCCAGATTGGTCAGGGTGCCGACTTGTGTGGTGGTTTCTTTGATAGTAGCTCCAACCATTGGCTGGTCTTCTTCATCGAATACCGTACCGGACACTTTGATTTTTTGATTTGCGTTCTGCGCCACTGTTTCCGGGAGCAACAGGCAACATGCCACCAGCATAAGCAAAGTCTTTCGGATCGTATTCCAATAGAGCGATGCGTTGTTTTTGTTTACTAATTGTTTCATGTGCTTTTTATAGATTAAGCGCTTTTTTAATAAGTTTATTTATTATAGATGCGGCAAGTTACCGTCACCGGATAGTGATCGGAATAATTGTCGGTAAAGTCGTCCATTAAGATTTGGGCGTTGAGCATATTGCGCATAGCTTCTCCTGATGCATAGATGAAGTCGATACGAGAACCTTTATAAGACCCTGTCGGACCTGTCCAACCGCCATATACGGTAGGGCAACTACGCACAAAATTGACGTTCATTTCACGTATCGGATCTCGATAGCCGCTGTCGAGGATAGTCTGGTGCACCTGATAATTGATATTGCTGCCCGAAGCAAGATCGTTCTTGTCAAGTGGTGATGCCGAGTTGAAGTCTCCCATCATCAGCCAGTATTTTTCATCGGGATATTTACGAACTGTGTTGTCGAGGTAAGTTTGAATTTCCTCCAGGCGGTAAGCATCTCCATTGGCAGCGGTGGAGCCGGACGGAGCGTAGGATTGGGGATAAAGATGCAGTACGAGGATATTAATGCCTTTGATTTGGGCATGTATCCCTCCATGTGATACCCCTTTGCGGATACGGCTTATCACTTCAATCGGATATTTGGATGTGAGGGATACGGGATAACCTGTCTCCTTGCATATCTCTGCGTGGCTATGTCCCCAACGGTTTGCCAGTGCTGTAAGCGTTTCTTTAGTGAAACCATTGGTTTCTTCAATTGCCAGTATGTCAGGTGCTTGTTCACTGACCCAAGCTACAAAATTATCGTAGTTGTTGTCTTTGTCCAATTTCATTCCTTCGAGTATGTTGTAGCTTACCACTTTCAATGTTTCTGTCGTTACACTGGAACCGCTGTCCAGTTCGAGTTCTCCGGTAGGCAGTTCTTCTTCATCGTTGCAACTGGAGTGGCAGATAACCATCACTAATGCCATTGCAGCATAAAATATTTTGCAAAATTTATTCATAGTACATTTTATATTTATTGGTTATAGCGAATACTTACATACATCAGGCCACTGGTGCTGTTGTTGTTAATGCTGGCGGTATCGTAGGTTGTGGTTGTTCCGGCTTTGTTAACGGAAGGAATCAGTCGCAAGTAGACGGAGGTTTTGCCAAGCAAATCAAGAGGTAACTCTATGTTGGTGTTTTTCCATGCATTCAATTGTTCATAAAGGGTGTTGCCCCATTGCACTACATCCGGGATGGTGTATTCGCCTGCTTTATTCCATATCCCGTCTGGATTTCCGTGTTCAGACCATTCTACATTCCAGTAACGAGGTGCACCAATGGCATAGTTTAATGTAGCAAGCTGTAATGAAATGTGTGTGGCAGTGATGCCGGAAGTCGATATTTTTATCATCCAGCTGTTTGCTCCTGTAGTTGTCCACCAGTTTTTAGTTTGAAAAGCCAGATTCAGAGTACCGGAAATAACTCCTTTGGTGGTTCCGGTGATTTCTCCATTGACGAAAGGACCTACATGGCCGTAGTCGGGCGCAGCTGTAGGAGTAGTAGATGTATGCCACAACTCGCCGCTTCCGTATGAAGGAAGTACTTTGGTGCCCGAAAGTTTGAATGCATTCCATTCGGCAATGATTGTGGAGAAACTATTATCTTTTGACAGGTCGATTTTTATATCTTCGCGGGAGAGGTGGCGCATCTGATAGAGCCCGATATTTCCATCCTTTTCGAAGCGGGGGTATTCTTCGTGTACAATGATGCCTGAAACAGTTCCTGAACCTTGTGGCAACACACTGCCGTCACGACGGTAAGTACAGTCGATATTGGTCATTAGGAACATGCTTCTTCCTTGATTGTCGTGCATTAGCAAAGGATATCGGTCGACACGCTGTACATTGTAGCTGGGGCAATAGCCTTCGTTGAAAGGGGTGAAGGAACCTTTGTGGATGGGAAATTCGCAGTTCTTTAAGGTCACGAACGTGTAAACATCGTTATCAGTGAGCTCTGCCATCGTGCGTTCTTTTTTTATAATGTTTGTTGCGTCTCCTTTCTCCTTTGAAATAAAACTTTTAAGTCCCATATCTGTTAATGTGTAGCGTTGGGGCATGTCTTCTTTCTTTAGAGTTAATCCTTTTAGCCAGATTTTTACTTTTTCGAAAGGCGCAAAGTCGTTCAATTCCTTGGTGTCGAAAACCAATGCAAACCCATATTTGCCATCAAGGCTCTGTATGTAGCTCGTACGGTAAGTTGTAGACATGTCGATTTTCGTTTTGTCTAGTTGGGTGTTGGCAGCATTATTTGCTCCTGTTGCATCACAAACTATTATGCCTTCGATGGCTATGTCATCGTCAATTGTCAGCGTTCCGGCAGTAGCTTCCACCATTTTGCGGACTTCGGCAAAAGAGATGGTTCTTGTAGCTTTGGTACCTCCCATTTCCATTTGCCCAATATTGAAGTCGGTAGTGTAAGGCTGTCCCCAATCGTCAGTATAAGTAATGTGGAGGACGGCATTACGTTCGCCTACTTCGGGCTCATTGGCAGCCACTTTTACTTGCATCTTGTTCATCTCTTTATTGAATGCAAGTTGCGAAATCCATTCGTTGCCTTTGTCATAATCCACGGTCATCGCGATGCGAGTGCTGTCGCTGGCGGGAATATTGGTGTTGAGTGCTACTTCTATCTCCTTGCCGGTAGCGGGGACGTCGGTCTTCTTGTCCGAAAAGGAAATGGAAGGTGCTACACCATATTGGTAGATATAAATAGTATCTGCTTTTACCTTGTTGGCGAGCTTTACAATCACTTTACCTTTACGAGGAAACTTTTCATTTGCTCTCCAAACCAGATTGAAGCTTCCGTTTCCTTCTCCTTTTTTATGTTCGATGTTAATCCACTGACGGGTCAAGGAGTCGCGTTCCACTATCCATTCGCAGGTTGCTTTTAAAGGTATTTCACGCCTGCCGGCTTCCGATGATATGTAGATACTGGATGCATCGCCGGTAGTTATTATTTCCTGTGTTTCTTCGTCGTTACACGAAATATAGGAAAGTGACAGGAGCATCATGCTTGTATATAAAAATATATTTTTCATAGTTCCTTATCTTATTCCTCTAGTAAGTAATAGTATACGTCATCCAGTCGGTAGACATGGAAATTGTCGACAAACACACGGTTGTTGCCTGTCGAAAGGGTATAGTCGCCTCCGATAATCTGAATTTTGGTGTTAGCGGTAATGGGGCGTTCGGGGGTGCTTACTACATAGAAATCATGTCTCCCTTTATTCCACATTGTGTGGAGAACGTCTGCATCAAGAGGGTCGTAATAGTCAAGACTGACTGTCTTTGTAGTGGTGTGAGTCTCGGCAAATTCTCCTCCATTCAATATGTTTATGGTTAACTTGTTGTTGTCTTTTTCTCCGTTTTCGTCCATATAGGCAACTGCATCGAACGAAACGAGAAGAACCGAATCTCTTGCGATGTCAGTCATATAAGGAGTGAGGAGGTCAGCACCATGTCCTTGTTCATCACCAAGGCGGATGAAACCGAATTTGCCATAACAGTAGGCTTTGTCGGCTCCATTAGCAATGGTGGACGACCAATTGTATTCTTTTTGGGCTTTTGTCCAGTCGCCAATCAATTTTTCATTGCTTGTTACGTTTGGCGAAGCAGTGGACGAGCCATATTTCAACCATTCGAAATTTTCACTTAAACGAGTTGTGAATCCTTGGCAAATGTTGATAAACTTGCCATAGTCGACTTCGGGTGAGGTAAATGACAGGGTAGCAGTACGACGTTTGTAATCTTTGGTTTGCGCGTCCCACGTAAGACGCCATTCGTCTTCTCCTGTCGCTTCATTCCGCCCTGTTTTTTCTGCCTTTAACCAATTTTCAATTATTTCTTCTTTTTCCTGCTCATTAGCTGGAGTTTTACTCTGTATCAGAACAGAATAATTTGTGTTTGTTTTTACAAAAATAGAAAGCTGTCCGGCTTTTGGGGGAATGTTGAGGACTTCGTCAAGTTTCATTTCCGTTTTTTCTCCCGTTCGGCTGTCTACTTGACTCACACTGATAAATTCGTTTCTTCCCTCTTCGCCATCGTTGCAGCTTGAGAAGGAAAAAAGTAGTAAAAATAAGGTTAACAGAGGTAACCATTGCCTCCATCTTACATTTGCTGGCAAATGTTTACGCAATTTGGTTTTCATCATATAAATATAATTTAATTAAAAATAAAAAACTCTTATCTCTAAATGCGGAAAGCTGTGCTATGTATATTGCATATATGAACTTCGCATTTGAAGAAGGAAATACTTGTGGCTTTCCTTTTATTATGCTTGTTGTTTCTATTTTTATCTTTATTCTATATTGATGCCACAAATATAAATATAAAAAAACATATAAAAAAACTTTTTAGAAAGAAATCGAAAGAATTTGGATAGAGAAAGAAACTGTTTGTCTACTAAAAGCAATTCTGGACTCTCGAAATATGAGTATCAACGTATTTCTTTAATATGTATTTTATTGTAAAGTACTAAAGATATGTTTTAAGCATAGTTAGCTTCTTGTAAGGAGGAGAAATAACCCAAAAAGATTGAATCTTTTGTTGTTAGAATGTGGAAGGGATGGTTCTACCATTATCCTTTTTTTGTCAATATAAGAAGCGGTTTCCTTTTTTTTCCTTTACTTTGCATGGTAAACTGTTATATTCCGTTTTACTATGCGTTACTCCGTCATAATTCCTGTTTATAATCGTCCTGATGAAGTGGATGAATTATTGCAAAGTCTTACCATGCAACACTTTAAAGATTTCGAAGTCGTTGTTGTAGAAGATGGTTCCTCCATCCCTTGTAAAGAAGTAGTAGTCCGGTATGCAGACCGGTTGAATATAAAATACTTCTCTAAACCTAACTCCGGTCCGGGACAAACCCGCAATTACGGAGCAGAACGTAGCGAAGGAGAATACCTTATTATATTAGATTCTGATGTCATTCTTCCCGAAGGATACTTCGATGCGGTAGAAAAAGAACTTCTCGCTTCTCCTGCCGACGCTTTCGGCGGTCCCGACCGTGCACACGATTCTTTCACGGATATCCAAAAGGCGATAAACTATTCTATGACTTCTTTCTTTACGACCGGAGGAATCCGTGGCGGAAAAAAGAAGATGGACAAATTCTATCCCCGCAGTTTTAATATGGGAGTTCGCCGGGCAGTGTATGAGGCTTTAGGCGGATTTTCAAAGATGCGTTTTGGAGAGGATATTGATTTCAGCATCCGTATTTTTAAGAACGGCTATGCTTGCCGGCTTTTTCCGGATGCTTGGGTGTATCACAAACGGCGCACTGATTTGAAGAAGTTCTTCAAGCAAGTGCATAACTCCGGTATTGCCCGTATTAATCTTTATAAGAAATATCCGGACTCTCTGAAACTGGTGCATTTACTTCCTGCTGTATTTACGCTGGGAGTGGCATTCTTTTTATTAGGGACTCCATTCTGTCTTTTTAGTTTTTTGCCAATCATTCTTTATGCATTGTTGGTATGTGTGGATTCTACTATTCAGAATAAGAGTCTGACTATTGGTGTGTATTCCATAGCTGCTGCATTTATACAACTTATCGGCTATGGTACAGGCTTCTGGCGTGCATGGTGGCAGCGTTGTGTCAGAGGGAAAGATGAGTTTGAGGCTTTCCAAAAGAATTTTTATAAGTAAGCCAATTTTTTTCCTATTGCCTTTATCATTAAATTAAATAAGCTTACCTTTACACCTTCAAAACCTAACAAATGGAAAGTAAACACAAATTATCCATCAACCAATGGGCACTGGAGGACCGCCCACGGGAGAAAATGATGGAAAAGGGAGCAGCAGCATTGAGCGATGCCGAACTACTCGCTATATTAATTGGCTCCGGAAATACGGAAGAAAGTGCTGTTGAACTGATGCGACGCCTGCTTCTATCTTGTGATAACAATCTCAATTCCTTGGCAAAATGGGAAGTCTGCGACTATTCCCGTTTTAAAGGTATAGGACCGGCAAAGAGCATTACGGTGATGGCAGCTTTGGAACTCGGAAAGCGGCGGAGACTGCAAAGTACAAAAGAAAGAATTCAAATCACTTGTTCAAAAGACATCTATGAAATATTCCAACCTCTGATGTGCGATCTTGAACAAGAAGAATTTTGGGTTCTTTTATTGAACCAAGCAACGAAACTGATTGATAAAGTGCGTATCAGTACCGGTGGAATAGATGGAACATACGCCGATGTACGTACTATCCTTCGGGAAGCATTGCTGCAAAGAGCCACCCAGATAGCTGTGGTCCATAATCATCCTTCAGGGAATATCCGTCCTAGTCAGCCTGACAAAACACTGACAGAACATATTCGTAAAGCGGCAGATACAATGAATATCCACTTGATAGATCATGTTGTCGTTTGCGAAGACGGGTTCTTTAGCTTTGCGGATGAAGGATTGCTTTAAGTTTTTCTACAATCTTTATTCCCTTTTGCAACAATTTACCATCTAGGTACGTTTTTCATATTAGTGAAGATGGAGAATAAGTGTAATATTCTTTAGGTACACGATGCTCATTCCGTACCTAATTTTTTATGTTTCATTTTTTATCTCTATCTTTGCGATACATAACAAAATGAGAAGACGTATGGAAAAAATAGACATAGAAGAAAAGATTGTAGCCATGCTAAAAACGGTATACGATCCGGAAATTCCGGTGAATGTATACGATCTTGGACTGATTTATAAGATAGATGTCTCCGATAATGGAGAAGTGGTAATTGATATGACATTGACAGCCCCTAACTGTCCGGCTGCTGATTTTATCATGGAAGATATTCGTCAGAAAGTGGAATCGGTGGAGGGGGTGACTGCGGCTACCATTAATCTGGTATTTGAACCGGAATGGGACAAAGATATGATGAGTGAGGAAGCGAAACTCGAACTCGGTTTTCTCTAGTTACGAGTGATAACCTCATAATCAATCTCTTATAACTAACAACTCAAAACTCATGAAGAACGTTTATTTCCTTTCCGATGCGCATCTTGGGTCTCGTGCCATAGAGCATGGACGCACCCAGGAAAGACGACTGGTGAACTTCCTCGACAGTATAAAACATAAGGCTTCTGCCATTTACCTGTTGGGAGATATGTTCGATTATTGGTATGAATTCCGGCTGGTGGTTCCTAAAGGTTATACCCGTTTTTTGGGAAAGCTTTCAGAGCTGACAGATATGGGAGTAGAAGTTCACTTCTTTATTGGCAATCATGATATTTGGTGTGGAGATTACCTCACGAAAGAGTGTGGTGTCATTATGCATCGTGAGCCGTTGACTACCGAAATCTATGGGAAAGAGTTTTATTTGGCTCATGGTGACGGACTGGGTGACCCGGACAAGAAGTTTAAATTGCTGCGCTGGATGTTTCATAGTACAACACTTCAGACACTGTTTTCCGCCATCCATCCCCGTTGGAGTGTGGAGTTAGGTCTGTCATGGGCAAAGCATAGCCGGCAGAAACGGGCTGATGGAAAAGAGCCCGATTACATGGGTGAGAATAAGGAACATTTGGTACTCTATACCAAGGAGTATTTGAAAAGCCATCCTAATATCAATTTTTTTATCTACGGGCATCGGCACATTGAATTGGACTTGATGCTAAGTGCGACGTCGCGCGTGCTGATACTTGGCGACTGGATTAATTTCTTCTCTTATGCCGTGTTCGACGGTGGGAATCTTTTTTTGGAAAACTATATCGAAGGGGAGACACAAATCTGATTTTCCTCATCAAGAAAAACAAGATCACGTTTTCAGATTCATCCTATTCATAAGTGATGGATGTTTGAAAACGTGATCTTGATATATCGGGTTGTTTATGATAAATCGTTCTTCTGAAAGAAGATTACTTCTTTTCTCCCGTACCTGCCGTGAAGTTCAGATGTATCACATCGCCGGTTGAACCTTGTATGGAATAGCCGTCTCCTCTCTCTGCCCAACTGTCGATAAGATTGAAATCACGATAGAAGATTTCACCGTTGTGGAGTGTGAATTCCGTTCTCCACCAGTCGAGATCTGTTTTGAAGCACATACGCACTTCTCCGTTTCCGGTCATGGCAGGAGATACGAAGTTGCCGTCTTTGGTATCTGGGACCGTAAACTTCCATGCGTTATTGAACGACCACGAACCGCTGGTCACGTTACCGAACAGATATACTTCTGCCGGATAGAAGGTGATGGTGAACTGATAATCATTGCCTTTGACAGTTGCTTTGACGTGGAAGATATACCATCCGGCGTTTTCTACGACAAAGTTGTCGCTGCCGCTGATTTGGGCTCCGGTTTTGTCGGTAACCGTCACGCGGGTGTCGTTAATACCGATATATTCGTCTTTCTTTGTGCCGAACTTGAATTCGGAGTTAGCATCGAAGTAAACCATTGAATAGAACTGACCGTCCATGCCGTAAACTGGAGTCAATGGCTTCCATACTTTCCATGCGGTATCCAACATAGAACCTACAAGGAACATGGTCTTGGGAGGCGTCAGTGTACTGGCAACCTTGGAAATCAGAACTTTCGGTAGCTCAATCACATTGGACAAACATACCCCTCTGCTACTACCTGTGATGTTGGCTTTCAGGCGGATGTATACAGCTACCGGTTCGGTGGGGAGTTCCGCTTGTTCTCCGTTTACGGCAGTCCACAAATCGAAAAGTTCACTGTTCAGTTCAGAGGCGTCTATGTCTATGGTTGTGGTTGGGTAGGTACTTCCCAATTCCGTGTAGTTGGCCTGCGTGTCATCTGTTGCTTCCGTGAAATCCTGTTCAAAGGAAACGTGTACCTTGTAGGTGGTGGCTGCCGTGAATCCGTAGTCTGGTTGCGAACAGGTGAGTTGTACGCTTTCGGCATTTTTCAGGTCGTATACGTTGTCGGCTGCATGAGCGGGAGTATCGAGCGTAAATGTGTCGGGTTCGTTCAAGACCGGATTGCTGTCATTGTCTGTTTCGCATGCCGTGAACAAAGGAAATGCAAACGTGGCAGCCAATAATATATTGAATATTTTCTTCATAATGATATTCTTTTATATAATGATGGACTACTGATTAATAATTGGAATTTTGTGACATATTCGGATTGTTGTTCAAGTCCGATACCGGAACCGGGAAAACGTTGTAGTGTGAAGCTACAGGCGCCCCGTTCATTGTTCCCCCTTTCCAGTCCCAAACGTACTTGTTTGTTGTGAACATATCGAAGCGAACCAGGTCGGAACGACGGCGGCCTTCCATGTAAAACTCGCGTGACCATTCATCAATAAGTTCCTGTTCAGTCACAGTCTCTACCATTCTTGTGCAGTTGGCGCGCGAACGAAGTTTATTGATATCCGCTGTCGCGTCTTTATCTTGACGGAAGAGAGCTTCGGCACGTGTCAGATAGGCTTCTGCCAAGCGGAACAGGGGGATGTCGGTGTCCGGATATTCGGTATGATTCACGGGTTTGCCGTCCGAGCGGTAGTTCTGCCATTTGACGATGGACAATCCATTGGTGAATCCCGTGATGGCATCTGTCTGGAGTTTACGTCTGCCACCTCCTACACCGGAATACAGCATGGCTCGGTCGTCGCCGGCTGCTTGGATGATATCTTCCGTCCGGAGACCGTATTGGGCATCGAAAGCGTCAATCTGTGCATCCGTATCCAATCCTTCGTTGGGAATTTCCACATCGTCGGGCAGTACGGGCACTTTGGTAAGGTCGGGGAAGAATTTCTGCACCATTGCTGCGCGGGCGAAGATGCAAGACCATCCGTTGGTGGTTCCCATGCGGGGCATGCCGGCAATGCGGGTGGCGCAGATCAAATAAACGGATCCGCCGTGGTTGCGTGTTTTCACGCCGTCCTGGCGGATGGGCAGGATGATTTCCTGCATGGCATTGGGGTTTTCATCATTGTCTGCCATGAATAGTTCGGCATAATTGTCGCACAGTTCATATCCCGAGTCGATTACTTTGCCAGCATATTCTTCTGCCTTTGCATAATCGGTTTGTCCGGTATATACACCTGCGTTCAGGTACAGACGTGCGCGGAGTAACCAGTTGGCTGCCTTGTCCGCACGGCCGAACGGTGCTTGGCGGGGTTCATACATATTGCCTTCAATATCGTTCAGTTCGTTTTGAATATAGGCATAGAGTTCGGCGCCTTTCTTTTCGACGGGTAATTCGTTGTTGAAGTGCTCTTTGAACGGTGCTTTCCCGAACAAATCGAGGAAGTACCAGTAGTGCAAGGCACGCAGGAAGCGTATTTCAGCGCGTTGGCGTAAAGTCTCTTCGTCTGTTTTCCCTTCCGTTTGATCCAGGAAGAAGTTATACTGTGTGATGTTGTATCCTAAGCGGACATACACCCACTCGGTGCGTTGGCTGGAAGAGTTCCAGTTGATGTTTGTAAATTGAGGAATGTCTTGGTTGTCCTGCCACGCCCAGAGACATTCGTCTGAGGGCAGTTCGTTGCAGTTGAAAGTGGTACGGTAGAAACCGGATTCGCCCTCGTCCTGTCCGTCAAGATCGGCGGAACCGGCGATACCCTTTTGTCCGGTCAACCCTAACATGGCGTATCCTTTCACAAATACGCCTTGTTGGTCAAAACTTCCGTCTGTCTGAGGGTCGATAGGACTAATATTCAGGTCGTTGATGCATGAAGTTACTCCCAAGGAGAGAGAAGCAATCAGTGCAGCAGAAAATAGTTGTTTTATATATCTTATTTTCATAATAGTTTGATTTAATGTAATTTAGAATTGAAGGTTTAACCCTAATAAGAAAGTCATGGCTCTCGGGTATGGATTGGCGTCGATGCCGCTTCTCACTTCAGGGTCAAGACCTTTGTATTTGCTGATGATAAACGGATTCTGTACTGTGGTTAGCGTACCGGATATACGAGCAGGGCGACATAGACCGTGCTTATAACTACCTGAATTGCTCGATGGAAGATGCTGTGGCTTGTAATGCTCGGCTGCGCTTTATTGAGGTCACCGAGTTTTTCCCTATTATAGATAAGGTGTACAAATTGAAAGAAGAAAAAGAGCGTGCCGTCTTCCGGACAATGCTTATCAGTGTCAGTATGCTCTCTTTCTTTCTCCTGATTGCCGTTTTCTATTTGTATCGCTGGATGAAGAAACTGTTTGCCATGCGGCATGATTTAAGTTTGGCGAACAAACAGATGCAGACAGTAAATAAGGAACTGGAACAGACGGGAAAAATTAAAGAGGTATATATCGCCCGCTATCTGGACAGATGTGTCAACTATCTGGATAAGCTGGAAACGTATCGTCGTTCACTGGCGAAGTTAGCTATGGCGTCACGTATCGAGGACCTGTTCAAAGCCATCAAATCCGAACAGTTCATCCGTGACGAGCGGAATGAATTCTATAATGAGTTTGATAAGTCTTTCCTGAAACTGTTTCCGAACTTTATTACCGCCTTTAATGAACTGCTGGTAGAAGAGGGGCGCATATATCCGAAATCCGACGAACTGCTGACAACCGAACTTCGTATCTTTGCTCTTATCCGTTTGGGGGTGGTAGACAGTAATAAGATAGCCCACCTGTTGGTTGAATTAAATTAGAGAATATTTTATCTGCCCAATCGGACGATGATTAACGAAATTGACATATTGCATGAACGTCATTGCAGCGATTTTGCCTGCCATTCGGGTGAAAAGACCGCAGGATTGCTTTGCGTAGTTTCGTATCATCATAAGATTGTCGTTGAGCTGAGAAAATATCGTTTCGATACGTTTACGGAACCTCTTGTATGCCCATGTGGGCGGACGCCAGTTTTTCTGATTAAGCCGATATGGAACTTCAAGAGTGATATTTGCTGCCTCAAAGAGATTCTTCTGAATCTCAGCACTGAGATAGCCTTTGTCTCCAAGCATCATGCAATCATGATATTCCCAGCGTACGTCCTTGAGATAATGAAGGTCATGGACGCTTGCGGCAGTCATGTCAAAGGAATGGATAACACCACGTATTCCGCAGACTGCATGGAGCTTATATCCATAGTAATGCAAGCCTTGCGAAGCGCAGTATCCCCAGTCAGGAGCCGCATCGGGATTGTCTTGTCCCATGGTGCATCGTTTCGCCCGTGCGTTCTGGCATACCTTTACAGGTTTGGAATCAATGCAGAACACATCTTCGGATCCATCAATGGCTCCGGCTACATCCTTGCGGATTTCTTCTGCAAGTCGTGCTGTAAACTTACGTCGGGCATTGAACTGTCTCCGACTGATCAGGTTTGGAAAATCCTCCTTACACTCATTATGCAATCGATGAAAAAGAAGATTCTCGCTGTCGAATCCGAAGGCTTCGGCGGTTATGCCGAGAGCAATTACTTCGAGGTCCGAGAACTTGGGGACAACGCCACATCTTGGGACGTTTCCGAGTTCATTAACACGATTTCCAGCGAAATCCTTGCATATTCCGAGGATTCTGACGAAATTTGCTATGAAGTTGCGCATAAGCAGTGCAATAGTACTTAGTAGTTTGGTCACCACTAATTTACTAATAATCTGTGAATTGTGCAACTTTTTCATTTGTAGATATTTAAAACTTTAATTCAACCAACGAGTATAGCCCATTTCCTGGGATACTCGTTGGCTACTATCTATAATTATCGTAGTCGGATGCGTAATAAAGCTGTCGGAGACAAAGATCAGTTCGAGCAGAATGTAATGAACCTATAATGTCATTCAAAGATAACAATGTGTTATTGCTTCGTAAGATACGAGGCAGTAATGTCTGTGTATAAAGCAAATATTCACGTTTAGTGTTCAATAATCCACCGTATCTCTCTCTTTTTTTCTACCTTTCCTCTAAAAAGAAAAATCTCCCGCTCTTATATTCGCATGTAACTTACTTGTATCTAATCAATTACACTTATAGTCCGTAAATTTTCCCACAAAACGTCTAAGACGACAAGTATTTTGTCGTCTGAACTAGTAAAGTTTGTTACTTTCCTCTTCAGCCTAAAAGGACTACGCCGGTGTCCAATCCCTCTATGGATACAATAATTTTGTAAACGCGCTCATGTGGCAGCACAAAGGTAATTATGTTGTCGATAGAGGTATATCGGAAAGGTCTATCCGACCAATAACGATTCTAATGCTTGAAGATCATTTTGCCATTCCGCCTCCTTTTCAAGCCGCTTGAGGTAAACATCTATAAAATCCTCGTCTTTTGTCAGCATGTGCCATACCGCGACCAATAGCTTTCGGGCGATGGCTACTTGTATCTTCATCTTGTTCTTATGGCGTTGGGTGCATTGCACGTAGCTGAAGTTTGAGAAAAAGCAGTTTCGGGTTCTTGATGCGACCCAGGATATTTCAATCAATATCTGACGCAGGAATCGGTTCCCATGCGTCGTCCTGTTGCTTTTGACTTTATTGTTGCTTATATCATTGCGTGGTTTCAATCCACACCATCCCACAAGGTTTGTTGCTTTTTCAAACGGTTTCATGTCAGCCCCGGTCTCCGCAATTATAGCCGAAGCGGCGCGTTCTTTAACACCGGGGATGCTCTGTAGACGTTTGAATTGTTTCGGGAAGTGTTCCTGGCACATGGAAATGAGGGCATTCCTGCATTCTTCGATTTGTCGCTCGATTACCCCTATAAGCTCTGCGTATTGCTTTAACAAACAGATGTCTGCCTGGTGAAAGTCACCCGTTACGGCATCCTTTATGATGTTGCGTCCGTATTTCCGTAGAGTTTTTCCATGAATGAGTTTCACAAGCTCCTCAGGGTCGGTTATCCCGGTTATTATTGCACGGACGCATTTCTGATAGCTTTTTCCATTGACTCGGGATACATAGTTACTTAACCGGAAACCGCATCGCTGTAAAGCAGCGTCCTGTTTATTGCTGTTATACGTCAGGTCCTCATTCAGGTCGAAGATGCGACGGTTATACTTGCGCATGTCCTGCACTGTCTTATCCGGCACAAAACTTCCACGAATCAGATTCTTCAACAAGCATTCCGCTATCCATTGGGCATCCTTCACATCACTCTTGCGACCGGGAAGCTGCTTTATAAAATAAGGATTTACCAATTTGAGAGACATGCTCTCGCACAAGGCATTCCACACAGGGACCCAATAGGTTGAAGTGCTTTCCATGGCTGCCTCTGTCACCCCATGAGAAACCATCTCGGAACACATAAGTTCTAAATCAGGAGTCAATGTACCATAAACTTTTGCAAAAATAACGGCCTCTGTATTATCCATCACACAGAGATAAATTGTATCTTTGTGGACATCAAGGCCGGCCACGATTCTGTCTTTGTCCATATTTGAGATTTTTTAGTTACACTCCTTAAATATAGGACATTCGTAACAATTAAACGAAGTATGAAGCAGAGTTTGAGGGTTGGCCTCGGTTTTTATTGGGCCGGTGTAGAAAAACTCGATTTTTCTATATAATTTTGTAGGCCTAATCTAAAAATAAATATACTAGAGAATGAAAAAGTTAATCTACACGTTGTTCTTTGTCCTTATCTCCGTTGTTGCCAACGGGCAGGCGAAGTACGTATTCTATTTCATCGGGGATGGAATGGGGGTCAATCAGGTAAATGGTACGGAGATGTATCAGGCGGAAATTCAAAGTGGTCGCATTGGCGTCGAGCCTTTGTTATTTACTCAATTCCCAGTTGCTACTATGGCAACTACTTTCTCTGCTAAAAATTCAGTAACCGACTCTGCTGCTGCAGGTACTGCATTAGCAACAGGCAAGAAGACTTATAATCATGCAATTTCTGTGGGAGAGGACAAGAATGCTATTCAGACTGTAGCTGAAAAGGCAAAGAAAGCTGGTAAGAAAGTTGGTGTAACTACTTCTGTTAGTGTAGATCATGCTACTCCTGCCGCATTCTATGCACATCAACCCGATCGTAATAGATATTATGAAATAGCTTTGGATTTGCCAAAAGCAAATTTTGATTTTTATGCAGGTGGTGGTTTTCTTAAACCGACTACATCTTTTGACAAGAAAGAAGCTCCAAGTATTTTTCCTATTTTTGAAGAAGCCGGATATACAGTAGCACGTGGCTACAATGACTATAAGGCAAAAGCTGCAAAAGCAGAAAAGATGATCCTGATTCAGGAAGAAGGTGCTAATCCATCTTGTTTACCTTATGCTATCGATCGTAAAGAAGGTGATTTGACTTTAGCGCAGATTACAGAAAGTGCAATTGATTTTCTTACTAAAGATAATAAGAAAGGGTTTTTCTTGATGGTAGAAGGTGGCAAAATAGACTGGGCGTGTCATGCGAATGATGCTGCTACAGTGTTCAACGAAGTAAAGGATATGGATAATGCTATCAAGGTAGCTTATGAGTTTTATAAAAAACATCCGAAAGAAACCCTTATTGTCGTTACTGCCGACCATGAAACAGGTGGTATCGTGCTGGGTACAGGAAAATATGAATTGAACCTGAGCGCATTGCAGCATCAGAAACATTCTGCTGACGGACTTTCACAACGTATTAGCGAATTGAGAAAATCAAAAGGCAATAAAGTGACTTGGGAAGATATGAAAACATTCCTGAGCGAAGAAATGGGTTTCTGGAAACAATTCCCTATTTCATGGGAACAGGAAAAGAAATTACGTGATGAGTTTGAAAAATCATTCGTGAAGAATAAAGTCGTATTTGCTGAGAGTATGTACTCCAAGAGTGAACCGATGGCTGCACGTGCTAAAGAAGTGATGGATGAAATAGCTATGGTAGGTTGGGTAAGTGGCGGACACTCTGCCGGTTATGTGCCTGTATTCGCTATCGGCGCAGGTTCTCAACTGTTTGGAGAAAAGATTGATAACACGGAGATTCCTAAAAGAATTGCGAAAGCAGCAGGATATAAATAAGAATAGAATTGTATGAATATAAAAATAGCCGGGAGTCCTTGAATTCCCGGCTATTTTTATATGTCTTGCAAATTATGCTTTTACACGTCCTACGTAAGAACCATCGCGAGTGTCGATTTCAATTGTTTCACCTTCGTTGATGAACAACGGAACACGTACGGTTGCACCTGATTCTACAGTGGCAGGTTTCAGTGTGTTGGTAGCTGTATCACCTTTCACGCCCGGTTCTGTATAAGTTACCTTCATTTGAACCTTGATCGGCATGTCTGCATAAAGAACAGTTTCTGTAGAAGCGTCAGAAACAACTTCCAATACTGCACCTTCGAGCAGGAAGTCAACACCGTTAATCAAATCGTGAGCGATAGGGTGTTGGTCGAATGTTTCTTGGTTCATGAAGATATAATCATCTCCTTCTTTATACAAAAATTGGTATGGACGACGTTCTACACGTACATCTTCCAATTTTTCACCGATGTTGAAACGGCGTTCGAGAACGTAACCGCTAACTACATCTTTCAGTTTAGTACGCATGAAAGTATTACCTTTACCTGGTTTTACATGCAGGAATTCGATACAGAAATAGAGCTTTCCGTCCATACGGATACAAGTTCCGTTTTTGATGTCTTGAGCATTAATCATACTGCTATTTTTCTTAATCTATTATTGTTATTTAATTGTTTTCGCAGGAATTCGACTGCAAAAGTAATCTAAATCAGTAAAAAACACAAAAACTTTTGAGCAAAAATGAGTTATCTCTTGGTTAATTTAAAAAAAATGCCTATTTTTGCAGCCCGATTACATAGAATAATAACATAAAAACAAGATACAGTAATGAAAAGAACATTTCAACCCTCTAACAGAAAGAGAAAGAACAAACATGGTTTCCGTGAGAGAATGGCATCGGCTAATGGTCGTAGAGTATTAGCTGCTCGTCGTGCGAAAGGCAGAAAGAAACTGACTGTTTCTGATGAGTACAACGGACAAAAGTGGTAATCACCTATCATCAGGAAACAAAAAAAGGCGTGGAATTTAATCTTCGCCTTTTTTTTGTTTCCTAATTTTCTGGAGAATAGTGCGTTAAAAAGCAATGGTGTTTGCTCTTGTTTCTAATTTTTTGTTTTTCTTTGTGGTATAGAATAAAATTCATAAACAAACATACGGAATGGAATAAGCAGATTCGGGACCTGAAACCCCGTATAATTATAATAAGGTTGTTGAAATCTATAGGAGTGGGGATTATAGTTGCAGCAATTCTGGCGATGATAAGTGTTCTTGCATAGCGGATGGGGACATTTTTCATCGCTTACTTTTTAAAAGTTCAACTATTTTGTCGTATCTTTGGCGCATATTAACAGCAATGCGTATGACTATTAAAGAATTCTTTTCTTTTAAAACAAATAAATTTTTCTGGGTGAACATTATCGCCATGATTGTAGTGGTGGTAGTGATGATATTTGGTGTATTGAGGTGGCTTGATATACATACTCATCATGGTGAAACTGTTGCCGTTCCCGATGTGAAAGGGATGACGGTGGACGAAGCAGCGAAAATGTTCAGGAATCATGGTTTGGTATATGTGATTTCTGATACCAAATATGTGAAGGATAAAGCAGCAGGTATCATTCTCGAACTGAAGCCGGGAGTCGGTGAGAAAGTGAAAGAAGGACGTACGATATACCTGACTGTCAATACATTGGATGTACCTTTGCGTGCTATTCCCGATGTGGCGGACAACAGTTCGCTCCGTCAGGCGCAGGCTAAATTGCTGAATGCCGGTTTCAAACTGAATCAGGTTCAATTGGTAAGTGGTGAGAAAGATTGGGTATACGGCGTGAAGTATCAGGGACGTCAGTTGGCTGCTGGCGAGAAAATTCCTGTGGGATCTTCGTTAACATTGATGGTAGGAAACGGTTCCGGTGATACGTCGGGAGAAGATTCGGCCGATGTTCCAGTAGATACGGACCAGCCGGTTACGTCAGAATCGTCATCTACTCAAGATGATAGTTGGTTTTAATAGATAAATAACAGAAACGGACTCGCATGATAGAGGAAGAACTTCCGGATGAACTGGAGAATGATTTGGATGATATAGAACCTGTCGGTAACGAATCCCAGCTTTACGAACACTTCCGTGTGGTTGTAGATAAGGGACAAGCGATGGTCAGAGTCGACAAATATCTGTTCGAACGTATTGTCAATGCTTCGCGCAACCGTATTCAGAAGGCTGCCGAAGACGGATTCGTTATGGCCAATGGCAAGCCGGTGAAAAGTAGCTACAAAGTGAAACCGCTGGATGTCATAACGGTGATGATGGATCGCCCTCGTTATGAAAACGAGATTATTCCTGAAGATATTCCCCTTACTATTGTTTATGAAGATCCATACATAATGGTGGTGAATAAACCGGCAGGGTTGGTAGTGCATCCGGGACACGGAAACTATCATGGCACGCTGGTTAATGCACTCGCTTGGCACATGAAGGATATACCTGATTACGATGCCAATGACCCGCACGTGGGACTTGTTCATCGCATCGATAAAGATACTTCGGGCTTGCTGGTGATTGCCAAGACACCAGATGCCAAAACAAATCTGGGACTCCAATTTTTTAATAAGACTACCAAACGAAGATATCGTGCTCTGGTGTGGGGCGCTGTAGAACAGGATGAAGGAACGATTGTCGGTAATATCGCCCGCAATCCGAAAGACCGGATGCAGATGGCAGTGATGTCTGACCCGATGATGGGCAAGCATGCCGTTACGCACTACCGTGTATTGGAAAGACTGGGATACGTAACCCTTGTGGAATGTATACTTGAAACAGGGCGTACCCATCAGATTCGTGTCCACATGAAGCATATCGGTCATGTATTGTTCAATGACGAACGTTATGGCGGGCATGAGATACTGAAAGGAACTCATTTTAGTAAATACAAACAGTTTGTAAATAATTGCTTTGACACTTGTCCCCGACAGGCTTTGCATGCTATGACGTTGGGGTTTGTGCATCCCGTCACAGGTGAGGAAATGTACTTTACTTCCGAACTTCCGGATGACATGACCCGGCTTATCGAGAAGTGGAGAGGCTATATAAGTAATAGAGAATTAGAATGAAACGCAACATCGCTATCGTAGCAGGAGGAGATACCTCTGAAATTGTAGTTTCCCTGCGTAGCGCACAGGGTATTTATTCCTTTATCGATAAGGAAAAGTATAATTTGTATATCGTGGAGATGGAAGGCCGTCGCTGGGAAGTACAATTGCCGGACGGAAATAAAGTGCCGGTAGACAGAAACGACTTTAGTTTTACGAACGGAACAGAAAAAGTTGTGTTCGATTTTGCTTATATCACCATCCACGGTACGCCCGGTGAGGATGGTCGCCTCCAAGGATATTTTGATATGATGCGTATTCCGTATTCCTGTTGTGGAGTATTGGCAGCTGCCATTACATACGACAAGTTTACCTGCAATCAATATCTGAAAGCTTTCGGAGTGCGCATTGCCGAATCATTGTTGCTACGCCAGGGACAATCGATTTCTGACGAGGAAGTAGTGGAAAAGATCGGTTTGCCTTGTTTTATCAAGCCTAGTCTGGGAGGTTCGAGTTTCGGAGTTACGAAAGTAAAGACAAAAGAACAAATACAGCCGGCCATTGTTAAAGCTTTCGGAGAGGCGCAAGAAGTGCTTGTAGAAGCGTTTATGGATGGAACGGAATTGACTTGCGGTTGCTATAAGACCAAAGAGAAGACAGTCATCTTCCCGCCTACGGAAGTGGTGACGCACAATGAGTTCTTTGATTACGATGCTAAATATAACGGACAGGTAGATGAAATCACCCCTGCGCGTATCTCGGACGAACTGACCGAGCGTGTGCAGATGTTGACTTCGGCTATCTATGATATATTAGGTTGTTCCGGCATTATCCGTGTGGATTATATTGTAACTGCCGGTGAAAAACTGAATCTTCTCGAAGTCAACACAACTCCGGGAATGACTACTACCAGCTTTATCCCCCAGCAAGTGCGTGCAGCCGGACTGGATATAAAGGATGTGATGACCGATATTATTGAAAACAAATTTTAATCACGTGATGGATCTGACAGAGTTTAATGAAATTCGTCCTTACAATGATGAGGAACTTCCCCAAATCTTTGAGGAACTGATTGCTGACCCGGCTTTTCAGAAAGCTGCTACCGGGGCTATACCGAACGTTCCATTTGAACTTCTGGCGCAGAAAATGCGTACCTGTAAGACTAAGCTTGATTTTCAAGAAGCATTTTGCTATGGTATTTTGTGGAAGATAGCGGCAGATCATACCGCCGGACTGACACTGGATCATACCGCCATACCGGATAAAAGTAAAGCTTATACGTATATATCGAATCATAGAGACATTATTCTCGATTCGGGCTTTCTCTCTATTTTGTTGATTGACCAGGGAATGGATACGGTAGAAATAGCGATTGGAGACAACTTGCTGATTTATCCCTGGATTAAGAAACTGGTACGTGTCAATAAATCATTCATTGTGCAGCGGGCATTGACAATGCGGCAGATGTTGGAATCTTCAGCACGTATGTCTCGTTATATGCATTACACCATTTCGGAGAAAAAACAGTCCATTTGGATTGCGCAGCGTGAAGGGCGTGCAAAAGATTCGAATGACCGTACGCAAGACAGTGTGTTGAAAATGCTGGCAATAGGTGGTGAAGGTGATTTGGTAGACCGTTTGATAGAAATGAACATTGCTCCGCTTGCTATTTCATACGAATATGACCCGTGTGATTTTCTGAAAGCGCAGGAGTTTCAGTTGAAGAGAGACATCGAAGGGTATAAGAAGACGACGCAGGACGATTTGATTAATATGCAGACCGGTCTTTTCGGATATAAAGGCAGGGTACATTTTCAGGTTGCCCCTTGTCTGAATGATGATCTGAAAGAGTTGGACCGTTCGTTGCCGAAACCGGATTTATTTGCCCGTGTCTCTGCTTGTATTGACCGACACATTCATTGTAACTACCAGTTATATCCGGGAAATTATGTGGCGTACGATTGGCTGAATGGCACAACGGAATTTGTATCCAATTATACGGAAGAAGAGAAACAACAGTTTATGAACTATATTGAACAACAATTGGCAAAGATCAAGATTCCGAATAAGGATGAGGACTTTTTGCGTGAGAAGTTGTTATTAATGTATTCCAATCCGTTAGTTAATTATTTAGCAGCTTGCCGATGAAAGGAGGAAAATTACATGTTATCTGGTTGTGGGGATTGCTTTTCCTGATGACTGCCTGTGGAGATGATGATTATTATTATCCTTCGGTGAAACTGGAATTTGTGACTGTAAAGACTGGAGATGATGGTCGTATACAAACGCTTATTCCTGATAAGGGAGAGGCTTTGCCTGTGGCGGAAGACCGTACGGGGTCTGTTATTGCCGCAAATACCTACAAACGTGTAATGAGTAACTATGAAGTGCTTTCGGACGGAAGTGCAGCTACTATATATTCTTTGCAATCGCTCATTGTGCCGCTGCCTAAGCCGGAAGATGATCCGGTGTATAAAGACGGTATAAAGCAAGCCCCGGTAGAGGTGGTCAGTATTTGGCTGGGGAGGGATTATCTGAATATGATCCTGAATCTCAAGGTCAGTACAGGCAAAGGACATACTTTCGGCATAGTGGAAGATGTGTCTGAACTTAAAACAAATGGTATTGTGAATATGTTGTTATACCATGATGCGAACAGTGATGAAGAATACTATAATCGGCGTGCTTACATTTCCGTTCCTTTGGAGCAATATATGGATGAGGAGCATCCTGACCGAACGATAAATATTAAGTTTACATATTGTACGTACGATAAGGATGGATCTGCGGTAGTATCTGAAAAGTATTGTGATCCCGGGTTCGACTATACTCCTGGGCAGAATTGAATAATAGAGTATATATGTTTAAATTGAATCAATTAATCGTGGGGATATTTTTATTTCTCTCTTCCCTTTTCTCTTGTCAGCAGAAAGGAGATTTTCAATCCATGAATGTAGAGGAGTTTGATTCTCTTATTCAGAATGAGGATATACAACGTCTGGATGTCCGCACACTTGCGGAATATTCGGAGGGGCACATCACGAAGACAATCAACATCAATGTGATGGATGATTCTTTTGCTTCAATGGCTGATTCATTATTACGGAAGGATAAACCGGTGGCTGTGTATTGTCGTAGCGGGAATCGGAGCAAGAAGGCAGCGGCAATTTTGAGTGAGAAGGGATATAAGATCTTTGAACTTGATAAAGGATTTAATTCCTGGCAGGAGGCTGGCAAAGAAATAGAGAAATAAGGTAAAGTAAAGAGCGGGCGGCAAGTAATAGCCGGCTTTTATTTTAAATACAATAAGAACAAAAGAACATCTCAATCTTCAAATTCTATTTTATATCTATAAGTAGGATTTTAAAGAGATGTTCTTTTGTTCTTATGCGTTAATGGAAGAGGCTTTTCGACCTCTTTCTTTTTCGGTTATTTCAGTCCTTCCAATAGTCTTCTCAGAACGACAGTTGCCGAGATCTCACGATTGGCAGCTTCCGGAATAACAATCGATTGCGGACTTTCAATCACATCGTCTGTCACAATCATATTTCTGCGAACCGGAAGACAATGCATGAAATAAGCGTTGTTGGTAACCGCCATTTGACGGTCGCTGACTGTCCAATCGCGATCTTTGCTTAATATCTGCCCGTAATTGTCGCCGGAATAAGCTGCCCAGTTCTTGGCATATATAAAGTCGGCTCCTTCGAAAGCCTTCATTTGGTCGTATTCTACTTTTGCGTTGCCTACGAATTGCGGGTCGAGTTCATAACCTTCGGGGTGGGTGATGACAAATTCGTAATCCGTTGCGTTCATCCATTCGGCAAAAGAATTGGGAACAGCTTGTGGCAATGGACGTGGATGCGGAGCCCAGGTCATGACCACTTTAGGACGTGCTATTTTCTTGTATTCTTCAATGGTAATCAAGTCGGCAAAGCTCTGTAATGGGTGGCGTGTTGCCGCTTCCATCGAAAAGACCGGACGTCCGGAGTATTGGATAAATTGATTGATAATCGTTTCCTGATAGTCAAAGTCGCGGTTTTCGAAACGGGCGAAAGAGCGTACTCCGATGAGATCACAATAACAGCCCATTACCGGAATGGCTTCTAAGATATGTTCCGGTTTATCGCCATCCATAATGACGCCACGTTCGGTTTCCAGTTTCCATGCACCTTGATTGATATCTAGTACTATTACATTCATTCCCAAGTTGATTGCAGCTTTCTGTGTGCTAAGGCGGGTGCGCAGGCTAGAGTTGAAGAAGATCATCATCAAAGTCTTGTTTCGTCCTAGTTCTACATATTTGAAGCGGTCTTTTTTAATTTCGAATGCTTCTGCAAGGGCTGATTTTAAATCGCCGATGTCCTGTACGCAAGTAAATTTCTTCATATCATTTATTTTTTAATTCTTAATTTTCAATTAGTTTCGCTCAAAACGTTGTTTATTTCTAACATAAAGGTATCGTCTCAATTTCTTCTCGTTTGTCCGTCTCCTTCGATGACCCATTTGTAAGAAGTGATTTCTTCCAGCCCCATCGGACCGCGCGCATGTAGTTTTTGCGTACTGATTCCGATTTCTGCTCCTAATCCGAATTGCGCTCCGTCAGTGAAAGCGGTAGATACATTGGTGTATACGCAGGCAGCATCCACAATCTTTGTGAACAAAGCTGCACGTTCCTTGTTTTCGGTAACAATACACTCGCTATGTTTGGAACTATTTTCCTGAATATGTCCTAAGGCATCTTCGAAGCTTTTTACGGTTTTGACAGCCATTTTATAATCCAGAAACTCTGTGCCGAAACTTTCTGCTTTGGCGTGTTCCAGAAGTTCGGCAGGATAGCGGTTTTCTAATGCTTGATAAGCCTGTGCGTCAGCATAAATAATGACATGGCTGTCTTTTAGTTTCTCGCAAAGCATGGGGAGATCGGTCAGTCTCTTCTCATGTATAATGGTGCAGTCCAGCGCATTACATACGCTAACTCTGCGTGTCTTCGCATTGTGAATAATAGCTGCCCCCTTGTTTACATCTCCAAATTCATCAAAGTAAGTGTGACAGATACCTGCCCCTGTTTCAATAACGGGAATCTTTGCATTCTCGCGTACGAAATGGATCAGGCTGCTGCTGCCTCTGGGGATAATCAGATCTACGTAACCCACTGCATTCAGCAATGCTGCCGTAGCTTCTCTGTCAGCCGGAAGTAGCTCTACAATGTGTGGATTGATATTGAATTTCTTCAATACTTCGTGAATCACACTGATGATAGCCCGGTTGGAACAGTCGGCATCACTTCCTCCTTTCAATATGCAGGCATTTCCACTCTTTAGGCAAAGGGAGAAAACATCAAAACTGACATTCGGACGGGCTTCGTAAATAATTCCTATCACTCCGAAAGGAACACTGACTTTTGTTAATTTCATCCCATTGGGACGAACACTTTCTTTCAACACTTTACCCAAAGGAGAGGGGAGCGTCGCTACGTTGCGTGTATCTGCGGCAATGCCTTTTAAACGTTCTTCCGTCAATTTCAACCGGTCGTACTTCGGATCATTTTTGTCCATCCGTGCGAGGTCTTTTTCATTCTCTGCGAGAATGAAAGGTGTTTCTGCAATTGCTGCGTCAGCTACTGCATTTAAAATCTGATTGATGATGTCATCATTCAGCAGGGCTAATTCCCGACTTGCCACCTGTACGGCAGCAAAGGTTTCGTTTAAATTTGTAGTCATTTGCTCCTTTTTTGCATTAAATAGAAAGATAAACTATGCAAATATAGTGAATGATGTGAATAAAACTAGTCGAAAACAGAAATAAATGTTGCTTTTGTGGTGGTATGTCAATAATATATGGGGGGCTTGATATGGATGTAGTTCACAAATTCTATAAAATCCTGTATTTGTGTTGCAGATGCTTTATCTGCGATACATTATACAATCGAAGACAAGCTTTAGTTTCTGATACAATAATAAGCTGTTTTAGCCTATTCTGACAAAGGTTTATTCTCATAGCAGTGAGAAAATTTTCTCATAGTAATGAGTATTTTTTCTCATTACTATGAGAATTTTTTCTCATCGTGGTGAGAATGTATGAGAATATGTGCTTCCCTGATAATGGTTGACTATTTTATTTCTTATCACTGCTGAGGGGTGGCTTGAAAGATTATTAACCCTATCTGCAGTTGACCTTATTATTGATTATTCAATGTATAGATAGTCATAATGTACTACCGGTTTCTTTCCATGCTTACCGATTGCTTCTTGTACCTGTTTGGAGTCGCAGTTCACCTTTCCAACGCCCACTTGATTTCCCTGAAAGTCCATGATACGCACAATGTCATCTTTCTCAAATTCACCTACAATGTGAGTGATTCCGATGGGGAGGATACTGACAGCCTTTTCAGAGTTTAGAACTTCCGTTGCACATTCATTGATATGAATTTCTCCTTTGGCAAACCCCTCGCTATGAGCAATCCATTTCTTGACACTGGATACCGGTGCGTTTGAAGGGATAAAACGTGTACAAAGCGTTTCCTTCGGATGCTGAAGCAAATCTACTAGAATATGATCCCGTTTTCCGTTGGCAATAATCACTGTAATCCCTTCGTCAGCTACTTTGCGGGCAATGTTTGTTTTCGTCAACATCCCCCCCCGTCCGAAACTGGACTTCGTTGCCTGAATATAATTGGATAAATCCTTTCCGTGATCGATCTCCCGGATAACAGAAGAACCCGGATCAGCAGGAGAACCATTGTAAATTCCGTCAATGTTGCTTAGGATAATGAGAGCCTGTGCATCCATCATGGAAGCGATGAGTCCGGACAATTCGTCATTATCAGTGAACATAAGCTCGCTGACGGAAATTGTATCATTTTCGTTGACAATAGGAATGACACTGTTTTCAAGCATTACCGTCATACAGTTTTTCTGATTCAGATAATGGCGGCGGGTACCGAAACTTTCTTTCGTAGTCAACACCTGACCAACAGGAATACTATGTTCGCGGAAAAGTTCGTAGTAACGGTTGATTAGTTTGGCTTGACCTACAGCAGAAAACAACTGGCGTTGGTCTACACTATCGAGTTTTTTCTGTGGATGCACTTCACTGCGCCCGGAAGCAACAGCTCCCGAAGAAATCAGAATGATTTCCACCCCGGATTTATGCAATTCTGCTATCTGGTCAACAAGTGCCGACATACGGGTAACGTCCAGCGTTCCGTCGCGGCGTGTCAATACATTGCTTCCTACTTTTACTGCGATTCGTGTAAATTCCTGTTTCATTCTTTACTAACGATTTGAAAGCGCAAATATAGAGCTTTTTGTCGATATGTTACTAAAACAGACTAAAAAGAATTATCTTTTCAGCCAGATAGAGAAAAGATAAACAATGAAACATACAAACCTGCAAGTAGGGCAGATGAGCTCTTTCATCGTAATGGATGGTCCTGAACGGATTCTCTAAACATTTTATATTTTTGCTGATGCACGCAAATTTACTCCCGGACTCGATTTTAGTACGGGAGGCGAAGGATATGTACGTTTCTCCTATGCAAACTCATTGGCGAATATCTGCGAAGGACTCGACCGCATCAGTCGCTATCTTTCTCGGTCCGGCTTTTGATAAGTGCGGTGGCGGCTTCGTATTCTTCCTCTGTCACAAGAACGGATACGGAAGGAGCGATATAGGGTGCCAATGTCCCGATAATTCCATCTTTGATCACGCAACGGATATCATTGCTTTCTAATAGCCCTTTGATGATTTCGGCTTCCCATGGGGATCCGGAGAATACTTCTATTGCCTTGTTATAATCTTCTTCTTTCATGATCTTACTTATTAGGGGTTATCTACAACTATAACAAAAAAGAGAGAGAAAGGGTTACTTTTTTCTTGAATTTTATTCGAGTGTGATGTGTTTTACACTAATCTGTTGTTTCAGGAAAGTAGAAGCCGATTCTGAGAACTTTTCTTCCGCTTCGGTCGTGTAAAACTGACAGTTTCCATTCTTCGTGCATTTTGCATCCATTTCAGGATGTCTTTTCAGGTAGTCTTTCAGGCTTTCCGCAACATATTCGCCTTGTGCGATTACACTGATATGCTCCGGAATATATTGCCGGATTTTGGGGAGAAGTATGGGGAAATGGGTACATCCGAGAATGACAGTATCTATTTGAGGATCCTTCGATAGCAATTGGTCGATGTACTTCCGGATAAAATAATCTGCTCCTTCGTCCTGTGATTCATTGTTTTCAACTAGTGGTACCCACATCGGACATGCTGTGCCGCTGACTTGGATTTCGGGAAACAGTTTGTGTATTTCCAACGGATACGATTCGGATTTGATGGTTCCTGCTGTTGCCAGTACACCGATATGCTGGTTTTTGCTTATCTCTCCGACACACTCTACGGTAGGGCGGATGACTCCGAGCACACGACGATCCGGATCGATACTTGGTAAATCATTCATCTGGATACTGCGCAAAGCTTTTGCAGAAGCTGTATTGCAAGCTAATATAACCAGGTGGCAGCCCATGTCAAATAGTTTATTGACCGCTTGCCGGGTAAATTCGTATACGACCTCAAAAGAACGTGTCCCGTAAGGAGCACGTGCATTATCTCCCAAATAGATATAATCATATTCCGGTAATATTTCTCTTATCTTGTCTAAAATAGTCAGACCTCCGTAACCGGAGTCAAATATTCCGATCGGTCCGGGCGTATGGGATAGATGTTGCTTCATGACACACTTGATTTATATACGCAAATGTACGCCAAAAAAAGGGAAAGAGAAAGAAGATGATCCTTCTTTCTCTTTCCCTTTTGGTATTTCTTTATTCTTGGTCAGCTCTTATTTGATACCAAGATGTGCTTTTACCTTGTTAGTCAAGTTGATACTTTGTGATTCGTTTACGTATGGAATCGAAGTTCTTGCCAGGTCGAAGATGTAGATTACCCCTTCAGCAGCGCCTACGGCTTTGATAGCATTGTCCAACTTCTGATAGATAGGAGTCATGGCATCATTTTGTGCTTTCGCCATTTGCTGTTGAGCATCTTGCTGGAATTGATCTTGTCTTTGCATCATATCTTGCAATTCTTTTTGTCTTCTTTCAGCAATGTTGGGAGGAAGAGAATCCTTAGCGATAGCTTGTTGGAATTCTTGGTATTTCTTGTTGAATTCTTCCTGCGTTCTCTGAAGTTCAGCAGTAAGTTGTTTTTCTAAAGTCTGAATATCATTTTGAGCTTTGGTGAATTCTGGCATCACAGTGATGATTTCCTGTGCATTAATGTGACCGAATTTCAGGTTCTGTGCAAATACACCCATTGGGAGTGCAAGCAACATTACAAGTGCAATTTTTTTTAGCATAGTTCTATAATTTATTTGAATGATTTTTAGTTATTTCCAGCTGCAAATGTATGAAATTAATTTGAATATCCTAATTTTCTTAGGATTTCATCACTAATATCTATGCGTGGATTTGCAAATATTATACCTGTAGCGGAGGCTCTGTCGATTATCAAATCATATCCATGTTGTTGTGATATAGCTTTCACAGCTTCATAAATATCGTCCTGAATCGGAGTAATCAACTTGTCTCTCATCTTGGCTAATTCGCCTTCCGGACCGAAGTAGTTACGCTTCAACTCGGCTGCCGCTTTTTCTTTAGCTACGATTGCATCTTCTGTCTTTGTCTTTTGTGTGGCAGAAAGAGTGGAAGATTTTGCCTGGTAGTCCTGAAACATCTTCTGTGCTTCTTTTGCTAGGGCTTCTACTTCGCTCTGGTATTTTTTCGTAGCTTCTTGCATTTGCTCATTAGCGCTTTGAGCTGCCGGAATATTCTTCATGATATATTCCGTATCGATCAGTGCAAACTTCTGTGCATTTGCCGCCATGCTGACAGCAAACAGCACCATGATTAATAGAACAGACTTTCTCATAACGTTTAGTTTTTGATGATACATTAGAATTCTTGTCCTAAGATAAAGTGGAATTGACTTCCTCCGTATTGTTTAGAACCAAATACTTTATCGAAACCGTAACCCCAGTCAATACCCATCATACCAATCATCGGCAGGAAGATACGAACACCGACACCGGCAGAACGTTTCAATTCGAATGGATTGAATTTCTTGATATCGTGCCATGCGTTACCAGCTTCTAAGAAACCTAACACATAAATGTTGGTACTTGTTTCCAGCATCAACGGATATCTTAATTCAATGCCGAGGCGTGCGTAAGCATAACCTTCAGATCCGTATGGGGTTAATGCGCTGTTTTCGTAACCACGCAAAGCGATACTTTCAGTTGCATAAGTTGAATAACCGGTCATACCGTCACCACCCACGTCGAATGTTCCGAACGGAGATTTCTTGTATTGGTTGTAGTGACCTAACAAACCGAATTCAGTACGTGTCATTAACACCAGACATTTCGGATGTGCAATCGGGTCCATCAACGGAGTATACGTTTTGCCTTTGAATTTCCATTTGTGGTATTCTATCCATTTATGAAGTTTATTCATGTTGTCCTGGGTAATGCTACCTGTTTCAGGGTTAGTATAATATCCCTTGTAGTCTTTACCGTCCATCAATGAGTAAGGCGGTGTGATCTGAACTGACAATGAGAAATCTGAACCTGAACGGGGGAAGATCGGGTTGTCAATAGAGTTACGTGCCAAAGTCAATGAAAGGCTAAGGTCATTACATTTACCATTGGTTACCGGGAAGTATTGCCAGTCGCTCAAGTTATAGCGTTGGTAAGCTAATTCGGCAGAAAGAGTGAAATAGTCATCCGGCCATTTTAGACGTTTACCCCAACCTACGGAAAGTCCCCACATTTTGATAGACTTGTCCGGGTCGTAATAGTTTTCGTAGTTGTTATAGTTACCGTAATTGTACATACCATAACCACCGTAACCACTATACAAGCTGTTGTAGTAGTTGTTGAAATAGCTGGAATTGTAGTAACGACTACTGATGTCTGTCTGTACAGAGAAGAAGGCAGATACAGAGAATGAGTTCGGACGTTTGCCGCCAAACCATGGATCGAAGAATGAAATACTGTATGATTGGTAGTATTTAGCATTCGTCTGTCCGCTGATGGTCAATGTTTGTCCGTCACCTTGCGGCAGGATACCACGGTAGTTTTCACCCGGGTGTAACAGGTTGGCTACAGAGAAGTTGGTAAACTTCAAACTCAATTTACCAATGATACCCGTTTGTCCCCAACCAGCAGAGAACTCTACCTGGTCGTTGGCTTTGGAAGTCAAAGGCAAGCCTATGTCAACAGTTCCGTTCATCGGATCCGGTTGAATATCCGGTTGCAGTTTTTCCGGGTCAAAGTGTCCCATCTGCTGGATCTCGCGCAAAGAACGCATCAAGTCTTCTTTGCTGAACAGCTGTCCCGGACGGATACGAAGTTCACGGCGAACGACGTTTTCATACAAACGGTCGTTACCGCTGATCTTAATCTTATTGATAGTAGCCTGACGGCCTTCATAGATTCTCATTTCAAGGTCGATAGAGTCGCCAACGATATTTACTTCTACCGGATCAAGGTTGTAGAAGAGGTAACCGTTATTATAATATAAGTTACCAATAGCATCATCGTCTGTAGAAACACGCTCATTCAACAACTTCTGGTTGTATACATCACCTTTCTTCATACGAAGCAGGAAGTTCAACTGTTCCGATGGATAAAGAGTATTACCTACCCACGTCACGTTGCGGAGGTAGTATTTCTGACCTTCGTCTATATCCAAATATACATCTACCGTCTTTTCATCATACTGTGAAATGCTGTCTTTCACGATCATTGCATCACGATATCCCAGCTCATTATACTTGTCGATGATAAGTTGTTTATCCGCTTCAAAGTTTTCCGGCACGAATTTCTTGGTGCGGAACAAGTTTAGAAGTTTGCCTTTCTCATTGGTTTTCTTCATTACTTTTTTCAGCTTGGAAGCCTTGATTGCAGTGTTTCCTGCAATGGTGATTTGGTGTACTTTGATTTTTTCCTTTTTGTCTATATCAATGTCCACAATCACTTGATTCTCGCTGGAAGGATCGTCTTTTTGGGCAATGATTACTTCGGCATTTTTAAATCCCTTGTCATCAAAATAACGTTTGATCAATGTTTTGGCACGGTCTACGGTATTCGGAGTAATCTGCATACCTTTTACCATTCCTAGCTTAGCCTCAAGATCCGTACGTTCAGACTTCTTTACACCATGATAACGTACGTCTGCAATACGCGGGCGTTGTGTCAGGCTGATTTTTAACCAGATTTTGTTGCCTTCTATTTTCTCGGCTGTGATTTGTACATTTGAGAACAAACCATGCTTCCAATAACGTTTGATCGCTCCAGTGATTTCGTCACCCGGCACAGTAATTGTTTGTCCTACCGATAGTCCGGATAGTCCAATCAATACATAGTCTTCATAATTCTTTACGCCTTCGACTTTAATATCTGCTATCTCATACTTTTTGGGTGTTCCGGAGTATAAGATGACAGGTTTTGAGTCTTCATCAGTGTTAGCATTTTGCGCAACGCCTGTTGTCGCAAAGCAGCACAGGCAGACAAACGTTATGAATATAAAGGAAATACGATAATGCATTTATGTTATAATTTGATGTTTCGAGTTATATTAGCTGATCTGTTCACTGGTTTTGCCGAATCGGCGTTCCCTTTGTTGGTATTCCCAAATGGCTTTGTAGAGTTCTTCTTTGTTGAAGTCCGGCCAGAAGGTATCACAAAAATAAAGCTCCGAATAAGCACATTGCCATAGAAGGTAATTGCTTAACCGGATTTCTCCTCCCGTGCGGATCAGTAAATCCGGATCGGGCATAAAATTAGTATTCAGATGAGATGAGATATACTCATCGGTTATTTGTTCGGGAGATATTTCTCCCGTTTTTACCTGCGTTGCTATTTGCCGTACTGCTTCAGTTATTTCCCAACGTGATGAGTAACTAAGAGCTAGTACCATATACATTCCACTATTCTTGGATGTGCGTTCTATACATGATGCCAAACTTTTCTGAACTTCAACCGGCAACTTCTTGAAATCACCGATTACGTTGAAGCGAATATTGTTCTTCATCAGTGTCTCTTCTTCAATAGATTCGAGCAATAGATTCATCAAAGCTGCTATCTCGTCTTGTGGTCGATTCCAGTTCTCGGTAGAGAAGGTATAAAGTGTCAGGTACTTAATCCCCAGTCTGGCAGCCTCTTCAGTAATATTCTGTACCGTTTCAGCGCCAGCACGGTGACCGTAAGTACGTTCTTCCCCTCGTTGTTTTGCCCATCGTCCGTTGCCGTCCATGATGATGGCTACGTGTTGTGGTATCCGAGTTTTGTCTATTTGTTCTATATAGGACATCTTTTTATTTTAAACGTATACGTTTTTTATTTCTTGGCATTTGCCAAATCAAACCATAGTTGATTAAGACGACCACGCCATACCTCTGAACCATGCTCATACGTATGTGTTTCAGTTGTGGTTGCCTTTGTACTTTCTTCTTTCTCTACCTCTTCTTTGAAACTAGCATTTCCTTTACTAAAGATAATCCATAGATTTTGAGTATTAGGATCTAGCACCATTGAATAGTTGGTTTTGCCTCTGAATTCAGGATCTACGCTAGGGTTTGGAGTTCCTCCTTTGCTCCAATCTCTATGGGGGAAGGAGAATTTTGCATTCGCCTTTTTCCAGAATAATCCTTGATTGGAAACATAAATAGAACTGAAGTCTTGACCAAATATGTATACTAAGTCATTATAATATATAATAGATGGTTGAGTGTATTTAGGACAGTATGCAACAGAGGAAGTAGTTGAGAACTCAACCCATTTGTTTCCGTCATATCCCCATACAATGGTCGTTTCTAATTCACTGTCATCAGCCAAAGTCGCTGTTTCTGTATCTCCTACTAAAAGGACAGATTTAATATTTGTCGCAGATTCATATACCGTGTAAGATATATTTTTAGTTGGGAAGTTAGCAGGCACTTTTCCTTCGTTATAAGTTTCAAGTGTCTCTTGTTGTTCATTATTTGTTTGATGATAGAAATAGCGTTGACCATCTGCTCCTTTCTTTATATAACAAATTCTGCTAACATCTTTATTTGTTAATGTGGCTAAAAGTAACTCCACTCCGTCACCAAATTTCGTGGATGCCTCCCAATTTATTCCATCTTCAGATTCATAAACTTTATCATCGGATGTGGCATATAGCATGGCGTTACTTCCATCGAACTGGAAGGTTATGATAGAAGTCGGAAGTTTACCTGCCGGTAATCCTTCTATTTCTATACGATTCCAACTGCCAAAATTGGTTAAAGAGTTTTTGTATGCATATAATTGACTGCCAACTACCGAGTATGTGAAAACTTCATTTCCCCAAATAATAGATTTTTGTTCTCCTACAATTTGGTCATCTATTTTATTCATATATTTCCACCTCAACGAATCCGGATCATAGTTATGCACATTTACCTTAATAGTATATTCCTTAGTTTGATTAGGAGATATACCTGCTAATGCTTCTGTTGACCATACCTTTATAGTAAGCGGTTTTCGAAGATCGATTGAATCATTGATGTTTAAGACGGAATCGTTTCCGCTTTTGTCCTTCATTGTAACAACACCTGATGCAGTTGTTAATGTTTTGATTAAAATCTTGTCAATGATGGTATCGGCATGAACAGGAAGTGAGTCTTCGTTATAGATTTCACATGATAATTGGTCAATTGTGAATTTATACTTTACCCCATACCCCCCGATTGTGTCAAGTTCAAACGCATGTATAGTTGCATCCGGGCTATATTCGATGTTATTATCGTCATCAAGACATGACGTTATAACAAATGACACCATGAAAAAACTCGCAATGAATGATAAAAACTTTATTTTCATTTGAAAGATTGTGTTTATTTACAAGTTGCAAAAATAGAAACATTTTTTCCGATAATGAACATTACAGGTAAGTTTTATATAAAATTATAGATAATAACACTGTTTTTATCGACGTAAAACCCCTGAATAGAACTATCTTAGCTATATTCGACGAACATAATGCCAAATATGTCTTTCGAAGTGCTCTTCTATCGAATAACTAAAATTATCGTCCATTTGAGGTGCTTTAACACCGGAGTGTAACCGGCTGGGACACTTTTCGATATAGGCTTCATCCCATAGTTCATTATCAATGAATGATTGCAACAATTGCCTGCCTCCTTCCACCAATAATGATTGTATCTTTCGTTGATACAATGCTTCCATGATCTGTTTCAGTGGGTTATGGCTAAAGTTGATAGTGATATATGTGATGTTCTTTTTTTCTGGCTGTTGCTTTTCAGTAAAGATTAATGTAGGCACGTTTCCATCGAATATTTGTAAATCATCTGGAAGGGATAACGCGCGATCTAACACAACGCGTATCGGGTTGTGTCCATACCAATTACGTACCGTAAGTGACGGGTTGTCCAATAAAGCAGTTCGTCTGCCTACCATAATCGCATCCGCCTCCGCTCTTTTTTTATGCACTAGCATGGAAGTAAAAGGAGAGGAGAGGAGTACCGGTTTTCCACCTGTACGTTCTATATCAATAAAGTGATCGGCTGATTCTGCCCATTTCAGTGTGATGAAAGGACGGTGAAGTGTGTTAAATGTGATAAAACGGCGAATCAGCGATTTGCATTCTTCCTCTAATACACCGACTGTCACTTCCCGTCCGGCATCCCGTAGTTTCTGAATTCCCCGTCCGGCTACTTCAGAAAAAGGGTCTTGGCAACCGATAACAATATGTGGTATCTGCTTCTCTATAATAAGATCAGCACAAGGAGGCGTTTTTCCATAATGCGAACAAGGCTCCAGGCTGACATAAATCGTAGAACGTTTCAATAATGACTCATCTTTGACAGCACGGATCGCATTAACCTCCGCGTGTGCCTCGCCACAGCGAATGTGGTAACCTTCGCCGATAATTTGCCCGTCACATACAATAACAGCCCCTACCATCGGGTTTGGAGATACGTTGCATAACCCGTTCTTTGCAAGCTCAATGCAACGTCTCATGTATTTTTCTTCTTCCATTTTGGTGCTCTTCGCCATATTATTCTTACTTTTGCACTCCGAAATTGTGAAAATATGAATCGTATCACCGCTTACATTCGCCAATCTTTGCAGGAAGTATATCCACCGGAGGAGGTAAAAGCCCTTTCGATGCTGATTTGTTGCGACATGTTAGGTTTAGATGCGCTCGATATTTACATGGGCAAAGATATAATTTTATCTGAATGCAAACAGCGTGAATTAGAAAACATTATATTCCGTTTACAGAAAAATGAACCTATACAGTACATTCGTGGTATTGCGGAGTTTTGTGGAAGGAATTTTAAGGTTGCTTCCGGCGTACTGATTCCCCGGCCGGAGACCGCGGAGCTTGTGGAACTAATAGTAGAGGAGAATCCAAATGCTCGGCGTCTATTAGATATAGGTACGGGAAGCGGATGTATTGCGATCTCTTTGGATAAAAAACTTCCGGATGCAGAAGTAGAAGCTTGGGATATTTCGGGAGAAGCATTGGCTATTGCTCGTAAAAACAATGAAGCCTTGGAAGCTCGGGTGAGATTTCTACAAAGAGATGTTCTGGCCGATGACTGGGGAAAGATACCGTCTTTCGATGTTATTGTTAGCAATCCGCCTTATGTGACCGAAACGGAAAAGAACGAAATGGACGCTAATGTCCTTGATTGGGAACCGGGGCTGGCCCTGTTTGTTCCTGACGAGGACCCTTTACGGTTTTATAATCGTATCGCCCGTCTGGGAAGTGAATTGCTCTTGCCGGGTGGGAAACTTTATTTTGAAATCAACCAGGCCTATGGTCGGGAAACAGCACACATGCTTGAAATGAACCAATATCGTGATGTTCGTGTTATAAAAGACATATTTGGAAAAGATAGAATAGTTACAGCTAACCGATGAGTGCACAATTAACTGATGAAGAGGCTTTAAATCGCGTAGCCTCTTACTGCTCCACTGCCGAGCATTGCCGGGCAGAAATAAATGAGAAGTTACAACGTTGGGGAATTGCCTATGATACCATTGCGCGTATTCTTGACCGACTGGAATCAGAGAAGTTTATTGATGATGAACGTTTCTGCAGGGCTTTTGTAAATGACAAGTTCCGCTTTGCCAAATGGGGGAAAATGAAAATAGCCCAGGGACTTTATATGAAGAAGATCCCATCAGATGTGGCATGGCGTTATCTGAACGAAATAGATGAAGAAGAATACCTTTCTATTTTGCGTGACCTGCTGGCTTCGAAACGGAAAAGTGTCCATGCGGCAGACGATTATGAATTGAATGGAAAGCTGATGCGATTCGCTATGAGTCGTGGTTTTGAACTGAAAGATATTAAACGTTGTATCGACATTCCCGATGAAGAGGAACAAATTGACTGAAAAAATAAACGGATTCTTCTTTTTATTTTCGTTCAATTTCTGTACTTTTGCGGCAAATAATTAATAGTTAGTTTAGTTATGAAAAACTTAGAGAGACTATTTGCAGAGAAACTGTTGAAAATTAAAGCTATTAAACTTCAACCCGCTAACCCTTTTACATGGGCTTCCGGATGGAAATCTCCCTTTTACTGTGACAACCGTAAAACTCTGTCCTATCCTTCTCTTCGTAATTTTGTGAAGATTGAAATTACACGTCTGATATTGGAGCGATTCGGACAGGTGGATGCGATTGCAGGTGTGGCTACAGGTGCTATTCCGCAGGGAGCTTTAGTAGCTGATGCATTGAATCTGCCGTTCGTGTATGTTCGTTCTACCCCCAAAGATCACGGATTGGAAAACTTGATTGAAGGTGAGCTTCGTCCGGGTATGAAAGTCGTAGTCGTAGAGGATTTGATTTCTACAGGTGGTAGTAGTTTGAAGGCTGTTGAAGCAATTCGTCGCGATGGTTGCGAAGTGATCGGTATGGTTGCAGCTTATACGTATGGATTCCCGGTAGCACAAGAGGCATTCAAAAATGCAAAGGTGACTTTGGTAACGTTGACCAATTATGAAGCTGTGCTTGATGTCGCTCTTCGTACAGGTTATATTGAAAAAGAAGACATACAGACATTGAACGAATGGCGTAAAGACCCTGCTCATTGGGATGCTGGAAAATAAGATTCATTTTTTGAACAAACATATTTGGTAAAAAGAACTGTTCGGACAATATTTGGCCGGATTGTTCTTTTTTTGTTTTATACTAATAGAAATTTATGAGTAATTTTGAGAGTAGTGTCAAAGTAATACCTTACAGTCAGGAACGTGTGTATAATAAACTTTCGGATTTAAGTAATCTGGAAGCAGTCAAAGACCGTTTGCCAAAAGATAAGGTACAGGATTTGAGTTTTGATTTGGACACGTTGAGTTTTAGTGTTTCCCCTATTGGGCAATTGACTTTGCAAATTGTAGAGCGCGATCCTTGTAAATGCATAAAGTTGGCGACAACTAACTCTCCTCTTCCTTTTAATATGTGGATTCAACTGGTTGAAACTGCAGAAGAAGAGTGTAAAGTGAAGGTAACTATCGGAATGGATCTTAATCCATTTATGAAAGCAATGGTGCAGAAACCTCTCCAGGAAGGTTTGGAGAAGATGGTTGATATGCTGGCTGTTATTGAATATTAAACTTTTTTTTATGGCACAGAAACTTTGGGAGAAGTCCGTACAGGTAAATAAGGATATCGAACGTTTTACAGTAGGTTGTGACCGTGAGATGGATCTTTATTTGGCCAAGCATGATGTACTTGGCTCTATGGCCCACATTACGATGCTTGAAAGCATTGGGTTGTTGACGAAAGAAGAACTGGACCAGTTGCTGGTGGAATTGAAGAGTATTTATGCCTCGGCCGAAAAAGGTGAATTTGTGATAGAAGACGGGGTGGAAGATGTACATTCGCAGGTAGAATTGATGTTGACCCGTCGTTTGGGTGATATCGGAAAGAAAATACATAGTGGCCGTTCCAGAAATGATCAGGTTCTCTTGGACTTGAAACTTTTTACCCGTACGCAAATAAAAGAGGTTGCCGAAGCGGTGGAACAACTATTTCATGTCTTGATCCGTCAGAGCGAACGATATAAAAACGTTTTGATGCCGGGGTATACACACCTGCAGATTGCAATGCCTTCTTCTTTTGGCTTGTGGTTTGGTTCCTATGCCGAGAGTCTTATGGACGATATGCTGTTTTTGCAGGCAGCATTTAAAATGTGCAATCGTAATCCGTTAGGTTCAGCAGCCGGATATGGTTCGTCTTTTCCTTTGAACCGTACCATGACGACTGATTTATTAGGCTTTGATTCAATGAATTACAATGTTGTATATGCTCAAATGGGGCGTGGAAAGATGGAACGCAATGTTGCTTTTGCATTGGCTACGATTGCCGGAACAATCTCCAAATTAGCTTTTGATGCCTGTATGTTTAACAGTCAAAACTTCGGTTTCGTCAAGTTGCCCGATGACTGCACCACAGGATCCAGCATTATGCCTCATAAGAAGAATCCTGATGTGTTTGAACTGACACGTGCTAAATGTAATAAATTGCAATCGCTTCCTCAACAGATTATGATGATTGCGAACAATCTGCCTTCCGGCTATTTCCGTGATTTGCAGATTATCAAAGAAGTTTTCCTTCCTGCTTTTCAGGAATTGAAAGACTGTTTGCAGATGACAACTTACATCATGAATGAAATAAAAGTAAATGAACATATTCTTGATGATGACAAATACCTTCTTATTTTTAGTGTGGAAGAGGTAAATCGTTTGGCACGTGAAGGTATGCCTTTCCGTGATGCATATAAAAAGGTAGGTTTGGATATTGAGGCAGGTAAATTCTCGCATACTAAAGAAGTACACCATACTCATGAAGGTAGTATCGGTAACCTTTGTAATGCAGAAATCTCCGCATTGATGCAGCAAGTGATTGATGGATTCAACTTTTGTGGAATGGAGAAAGCGGAGAAAGCACTGCTTGGAAGATAAAATAAACTTTCGGAGGATAGTTTTTTAAACTTTCCTCCGAAAAGATTTGGCAGAAACAAGTAAACTACTTATCTTTGCACCCGTTGAAAAAACGCGGAAATAGCTCAGTTGGTAGAGCATAACCTTGCCAAGGTTAGGGTCGCGAGTTCGAGTCTCGTTTTCCGCTCTTTCTTTGAAAGGATGCTCGAATGGTGGAATGGTAGACACGAAGGACTTAAAATCCTTTGGCCATTGCGGCTGTGCGGGTTCAAGTCCCGCTTCGAGTACTCTAAGGGACGAATCGTGTTTTTCACGGTTCGTCTCTTTCTTTTTATCCCCGTTACCTGTTGGATATGAATACGGCTCAGTTGTAATTCTTGGGGGATTAATATTGGCTCAGTCTGAAAATTTGGGGGATTGCGTTAAAATTCTTATTTTTGCATAATGAAAACATCCTCTTCCCAAACGATTGATCCTGTTGCTTCTTTAAGCTTGTTCTTGCCTTCAGGAATCCTTGATTACTTCACCCTAGTCAATCATGTATCTCAGGATACTTGCTTTATTCTTTATTTAGAGGAGAAAGCGACTATTCCTTCCGAGTACTCTGATCTCCATCTTCACTCAAAAGGTTTCCTCCCTGAGATTGAAGTTCAGGACTTCCCTATCCGTGGTAAAGCCGTTTATTTACGTATCAAGCGTCGTCGCTGGGAAGATCCATCCACCGGGCAGACGTATAGTCGTGACTGGAGTTTGGTAGCCACCGGTACTCGCATAACCGCTGAGTTCGGTGCTTTTTTAAAAGAATTACTTGGATAATCACGCTGTTAGCTGCCAAAGTGTAGCCGAGCATTACTGCATGGATGGCAAACATCTTCAAAGCCAATATAAAGACCACCTGAGTGACTTCCAGAATTGGGATCAGAGAGCACATGCCCAAGAGTATATCCTTTATCCAAAGAATATGGGTTATCACCTATGTATTGACGAGACGGCTTTAAGCAAGGGAGATCTTTATACCATCTTAATAAATAGAGATAAGCGAGGCAGGAAAGGTTCTATTATAGCTGTAATTCAGGGCACTAAAACCGATGATATCATTGCGGTACTTACAAAGATGCCACAGGAGCTGCGGAATCAAGTCAAAGAAATCACACTGGATATGGCAGGGAGCATGCAAAAGATTGCGAAAACGTGCTTTCCACGTGCCATGCAGGTGATTGATAGGTTTCATGTACAAAAACTTGTATATGAAGCTGTACAAGAGTTGCGCATTACATATAGATGGCAAGTGATAAAAGAGGAGAATAAAGCCATGAAAGCGGCAAAAGAGAAGGGGGAAGTATATAAAGCGGAAGAACTCGAAAACGGAGATACACTCAGGCAATTATTGGCCAGAAGCAGATATTTATTATTTAAATCACCTGACAAATGGACCAAGAGTCAGAAAATCAGGGCAGAATTACTTTTCAAGCAGTTTGAAGATATTAAGCACGTATATTACTACTCATTGGAGTTGGGAAAGATATTTTCCACAAACTATGACAAGGATGTAGCAAGAGCAAAGCTGGCACTATGGTATAATAAGATTGAAGAATATGGATACGATACATTCACAACAGTAGCAAACTCTATTGAGAACCATTACGAAAGGATTTTAAACTTCTTTGTGAACAGGAGTACAAATGCAGCTGCAGAAGCATTCAATGCTAAAATCAAAGCATTTAGGGCATCATTTAGAGGAGTCGTGGATATGAGATTCTTCCTTTTTAGGCTAGCAAAGGTATATGCATAAATGGAAGTTACAAATATTAAGGCTCAGTCTGAAACTTGGGGGATTTGATTTAGGGCAATCACATCCCTAAAATTTCATTTCTGTACGGTTTTGAATGAAACCGTTCGGAAATGAGCCAAGTATTGATCCATACTAAGATTTAAAATGATATAATTATCTTGCACACCTACACTCTTTGCATTTATTCGATTGATACATAGAGATATAATTGTGTGTAAGATACCGTTGCAGATGTGTGCAAGATAATTATACCATTTTAAACTCTATGTAATGCAGGAGCTATTATGATTTTGTTCAAAACAGTACCGGAATGAATCTATTTTTTAAGATGTGATTGCCCTGAATCAAATCCCCAAGAATTACAACTGAGTCGCTTTTTGTTTATCCGTTTATCACTGATTCATTCTGTCTCAAATTCTGATTTCATCAAAGAAAGCCACCTTACATTGTTTTGAGTTATATCGGACTGACGTTAAAATAATCTTTTTCCACTTGATTTTATCTGATTATTGCTACTTTTGTACATAATGCTCCGGAAAGCTATTGAGGCATTTCAAAGGGAGGTCCATATTGTTGTTATACGAAGGGGCTGGATTGGAATTTCAAACTATAAAAAATGGAAAAAGACATGGTAACGGAAGGAATACAGGATAAATATGTAAATCCATATACCGATTTCGGATTCAAGTTGCTTTTTGGTACAGCAATGAATAAGGAATTGTTGATCAGCTTTTTAAATGCGCTTTTATTCAGGGAAGAGGTCATCAAGGATGTCACTTATCTTAATGCTGAACATCTTGGAACGCAGGAATATGACTGTCGAGCTGTCTTTGATGTCTATTGTGAGAATGAGAAGGGTGAGAGGTTCCTGGTTGAGATGCAGCGTGGCGAGCAGCAGTTCTTTAAGGACCGCAGTGTCTTTTATTCCACTTTCCCTATTCGTGAACAGGCCAAACGTGGGGAATGGGATTATGAGTTGAAGGCTGTCTACGTGGTGGGTATCCTGAATTTCTCCTTTGACAATTCTGATGTGGAGTATTTCCATCATGAGGTGAAGCTTGTAGACCTTTATACTCATAAGATATTCTATGACAAGCTCACCTTTGTTTATCTTGAAATTCCGAAATTCAACAAGAGTGAGGATGAGTTGGAGAGCATGTTTGACAAGTGGCTGTTTGTCTTGCGTAATCTTGCCTCTCTGCTTGAACGTCCTAGAGCATTGCAGAACAGAGTTTTTGACCGCCTTTTTGAAACAGCGGAGATAGCAAAGTTTACCCAGACTGAACTGAGTGAGTATTGGGACAGTTTGAAAAATTTCCGCGACTGGTATAGTGTTATATTTACGGCAGAAAAGAAAGGAAGGGAAGAAGGAGAGAAAAAGAAAGCCATAGAAGTAGCCCGTTATTTAAAGTCTTCAGGAACTTCAATAGAATTAATTATCGGAGCAACCGGCTTATCTAAAGAGGAAATAGAAATGTTATAGTGTAAACTGAATATGTTATTTACGAATGAGGGTACTCAGAAATGGGTACCTTCATTATTTTGAGGGGTATAAGTTGATGATTGATAATATAAAAAATCTTCTAAATAACAGAAAGAGGAAGGCAGACTTTTTAAATATGTATGTTTAACTTTTGCTTCCTTCTCTATACCTGCCATTATAGTTATTTTGCCTAGGTATTTGTTTAATAGGCTATTTATTGTTTGGCAGATATGAAAAGAACGATATTACATCATCTGTAATATCGTTCTTCTATTGATTAGAGTTGTTTATGATTTATTTCTTATCATTCTGACGAATCTCCACCCGGCGTATCTTACCGCTGATTGTCTTTGGTAGCTCTTCCACGAATTCAATCACACGCGGATATTTATAAGGAGCGGTCACTTTCTTCACGTGGTTCTGCAATTCCTTAATCAGTTCTTCTCCGGCGCGATTCTTATAGTCTTTGGATAGAACAATCGTAGCTTTTACCACCTGTCCGCGAATCTCGTCGGGTACTCCGGTGATGGCACATTCCACAACAGCCGGATGAGTCATCAAGGCACTTTCCACTTCGAATGGACCGATGCGGTAACCGGAACTCTTGATAACGTCGTCTGCACGGCCTACAAACCAGAGATAGCCGTCTTCGTCTTTCCAGGCAACGTCTCCTGTATAATAGATGCCGTCGTGCCAGGCTTCGTGTGTACGTTCCGCATCGCGATAATACTCTTTGAAAAGTCCGAGAGGTTTTCCTTTATGGGTACGGATTACGATTTGCCCCTGTTCACCGGCTTCAACGGAACGACCTTCGTGGTCAATCAAGTCAACATCGTATTGAGGGTTCGGCAGCCCCATGCTTCCCGGTTTCGGTTCCATCCATGGCATGGTGGCGATGGTCAGGGTAGTTTCCGTCTGTCCGAAACCTTCCATCAGTTTGATACCTGTCAGTTTCTTGAATGTATCAAATACGGCAGGGTTCAATGCTTCTCCGGCAATGGTGCAGTATTTGAGTGAAGACAAGTCGAACTTTGTCAGGTCTTCGTGAATCAGGAAGCGGAAGATGGTAGGAGGCGCACAGAGAGAGGTGACATGATAGTTTTGTATCTTTTCAAGAATGTCTCCCGGCGTAAACTTCTCGTGGTCGTAGACGAAGATATTGGCTCCGGCAATCCACTGTCCGTAGAGTTTTCCCCATACAGCTTTTCCCCAGCCGGTATCGGCAATGGTGAGGTGCAGACTGTTCTCGTTCAGGTTGTGCCAAAAACTACCGGTAACGATATGACCTAACGGATAAGTAAAGTCATGTGCCACCATCTTAGGTTCGCCTGTGGTGCCGGAGGTAAAATACATCAGAGAGATGTCGTCGTTAGTGTTCGCATGGCGCGGACGTACGAACGGGGCGGCATTCTCGATGCCCTGATGGAAATCTTCGAAGCCTTCCGGGATTTCCGGACCGACACTGATTAACTTTTCAACCGTGGGACATTCGGGAAGAGCCTCTTTGATATGTTGCAGGATGATTCCTTCGCCGGCAGCTACAATCATTTTGATGTCGGCAGCGTTGCAACGATAGATAATATCCTTCTTGGTCAGCAGGTGAGTAGCCGGAATAACGGTTGCCCCCAGTTTGTGAAGGGCGATAATGCTAAACCAGAACTCATAGCGGCGTTTCAGAATCAGCATCACCATGTCGCCCCGACCGATGCCCAGGCTCTGGAAGTAAGAGGCGGTCATATCCGTATAACGCTTCATGTCGGCAAATGAGAATTGGCGGCTCTCGCCTTTGTCATTTGTCCAAAGCAAAGCGTTCTTGTCAGGTTGTTCGGCGGCCCAGGCGTCTACTACGTCATAGCCGAAGTTGAAGTTCTCCGGAACGTTTATTTTCAAGTTTTTGATAAAATCCTCTTGTGAGCTGAAAGAGGTCTGTGATAAAAATCTTTCTACCATGATGTTATTACATAATTACTGCCAGAAAACGTAATGTCTTGCCATCGAGCGCTTTCATGCCATGTGGAAGTTTGGAATTGAAATAGATGCTGTCGCCTTGGTTGAGGATGATTTCTTTGCCTTCGATGTTGATAAGCATCCTGCCTTCGATGACCAGGTTGAACTCTTGTCCGGTGTGTTGGTTGTAGTGGATAGGTTCGTCGTCCCCTTTCGGTTCGACGGTAACGATGAACGGGTCGGCGGTGCGGTTCATGAAGCCCGATGCCAGTGACTGGTATTTGTAGGCTTTCGTACGTTCGATGCTGACGCCTTTGCCGGCACGGGTCACGAAATAACTGCTCATCTTAGGTTCTTCGCCGAACATCAGCGTGTCGAGTGAGACATTGTAGGTGCGCGCTATTTTTTGCAGCATACTGACGGAAATGTCATATTCTCCGGTCTCTGCACGGCGGTATTCTTCAGCAGAGATGTCGCTTTCGCGGGCAATGTCCTCAGAAGTCAGTTCCAGTACATCACGCAATCCGCGGAGGCGTTCTGCGATTTGTTTAATTTGGTCATTCATATTATTTGGTGATTAATTGTTTAGTGGTTAATTATTTATCAGTGATTTAGTTAGTGGTCAATCATTTATTTGGAGGCTTTCATGGCTTGGATAACGGCGGAGGTGAATCCGTTGTGTTCCAGTTCATTGATTCCTTTGATGGTGATTCCTCCCGGAGTGGTTACTTTGTCTATTTCCACACTGGGGTGGGTGTCGTTGTTTAGAATCAGTGCGGCTGCTCCTTTCAGTGACTGTGCTACCATGGTCATCGCATCCTTCGGACGGATTCCCATTTCGATGCCGGCTTGCATGGCTGCCTGAACGTATTTCAATACGTAAGCAATGCCGCAGGAGGCCAGTGCAGTGGCTGCCGCTATCTTATCTTCGGGAATAAGCATCACGGTTCCCATCTCGCTGAACAACCGGAGGATGAATTTGTCTTGTTCATCGTTCGTATTGCGGGCGGCAACAAGTGTCATGCTTTCCAGTTCGCTGATAGCGGTGTTGGGGATAAGGCGGAACATCGGCATTTCCGGTGCTACGACGTAATGCGCCAGTTCCTCGAAACTGATACCGGCAGCTACGGAGATGAGTATCTGTTTGCTTTTCAGTTTCAATTCGCGCATCACCGGTTCTATAAACCATGGTTTGACAGCAAGGATGACAATATCTGCACCTGTGGCAGCTTCCGCGTTATTGTTGGTGATAGAGATACCCGGAAATTCCATTTTCAGTTTCTCTAGTTTTCCGGCACTCGGATTGGACACGATGATATCCGCATCGTCTATCAGGCTTCCTTTTGCCAGGCCGCGAGCGATGGAACCGCCCATGTTTCCTGCACCGATGATAGCTATTTTCATATTACGCTTGTTTTTAATAAGTTGTCATAGGCAAAGGTAACGGTAAATTGCGAAAAAACAAAAAGCAGCCTGAATAAGAAATAAAATTCTGATAGAGGCTGCTTTTATCGTTGGCTGTTTATTATTAATCAAATGAGTGGTTAAAGTGCTTTCTTGAACCGTGCGAGGAACTCGTCTGCTTCTTCCATGCTGAGGCAGAGGGGCGGCAGAAGACGCAGTACGTTCGTGCCGCTTGCTCCCGTGAACACGTGTTCGTCATAGATGAGACGGCTGCGCAATTCCTTGATGGGTTCTTCGAATTCGAGTCCAATCATAAGCCCGCGTCCGCGCACTTCTTTGATTTGCGGGAATTTCTTCAACTCTTCCAGCAAGTAGTTGCCCACTTTCGCTGCGTTTTCTACCAGGTTTTCCTGTTCGATAACGTCCATTACGGCGAGGGCTGCCGAGCATGCCAGATGGTTTCCGCCGAAAGTGGTTCCTAGCTGTCCGTACACAGGCTTGAACATCGGACTGATAAGAACGCCCGCCATCGGGAAACCGTTGCCGATGCCTTTGGCTACGGTGATAATGTCCGGTCTGATGTCATTGTACTGGTGGGCGAAGAATTTGCCGCTACGTCCGTATCCGCTCTGAATCTCGTCGAGAATCAGGATAGTGCCCGTCTCGCTGCAAACTTTGCGGAGCTCCTGCATAAATTCGGTGGTCGGTATCTTGATGCCGCCTACCCCTTGTATTCCTTCAATGATAACGGCGCATGTGTCTCCTTCAGACAATTCCTGCTTCATCGCTTCCACGTCGTTGAGCGGGAGATAGGTGACATGACCGTTATTGTTGATAGGGGCGATGATGGAAGGATTATTGGTCGCTTCTACCGCCAGAGACGTCCGTCCGTGGAATGCCTTATTGAAGGAAACCACTTTGGTACGTCCGTTATAGAAAGAGGCCAGCTTCAAGGCGTTTTCGTTCGCTTCGGCTCCACTGTTAATCAGGAACAGGGTGTAGTCTTCGTAGCCGGAAATCTTTCCCAGCCGTTCGGCTACCTGTTGTTGCAGCTTGTTGATGACCGAGTTTGAGTAGAAACCAAGATTGGCTACCTGGTTGCTAATCATCTCTACATAGTGAGGGTGTGCATGTCCGATAGAGATAACGGCATGACCTCCGTAGAGGTCCAGATATTCCGTTCCGTTCTCATCCCATACTTTGCAACCGTTGCCCTTGACAATGTTGATGTTATATAAAGGATATACGTCGAATAATTTCATGATTCTTTGTTTTTAAAAGGCTGAAGGCTTCAGCCGCAGTCCCACCGTTTCTTCCAGATTGAACATCAGGTTCATGTTATGAACCGCCTGTCCGCTGGCGCCTTTCAGCAAGTTGTCGATACAGGAGATAATCAATAGCTTCTCACCGTGTTTCTCCAGATGTATCAGGCACTTATTAGTATTAACGACTTGTTTCAAGTCAATATTCTTCTCTACGATGTGTACAAAGGAGTCTTTTGCATAATATTCCTCATACATGCGGACGATTTCTTCCAGCGCTACTTTGGTTCTGACTACCATCGTGGCAAAGATACCGCGGGCGAAATCGCCACGGTATGGGATGAAGTCTATCTCCGCATCGAAGCTGTTTTGCAGCTGTTTCAGCGATTGCTTGATTTCCGGCACGTGCTGGTGCTCGAATGCTTTGTACACACTCATGTTGTTGTTTCTCCAACTGAAATGACTGGTGGCACCCGGTTTCACTCCGGCTCCCGTGCTTCCTGTGATGGCGTTTACCATTACATCGTCCGTCAGCATCAGGTTCTTGGCAAGCGGGAGCAGGCCGAGCTGGATGCAGGTGGCAAAACAGCCGGGGTTGGCTACGTGCTTTGCCGTACAGGTGGCGCGGCGGTTCAGTTCCGGCAGGCCGTAGATGAAGTCGTGGTCGTCGCTCTTGATGCGGTAGTCCATGGAGAGGTCGATAATCTTCAGTTCTTCCGGTATGTGGTGGCTTTCCATGAATTTCTTCGTATCGCCGTGGGCGGTGCAGAAAAAGAGGACGTCGATTTCGTCCAGAGGCAACTGGTCGGTGAATCTCAAGTCTGTTTCTCCGTACAAGCCTTCGTGTACGTCGGTGATTCTGTTTCCGGCATTGCTGCTGCTGTTGATAAATACGATTTCAGTCTCCGGATGGTTGAGCAGCAGACGGATTAGTTCGCCTGCCGTATATCCTGCGCCGCCGATGATTCCTGCTTTAATCATATCTCTTCGTCTTTGTGGTTGTTATAGTAAACGCGTAGCGGGGTAGAGGTCACTTTGATAAATCCTTTGGCGTCTTCGGCCGTCCAGCCTTTCTGCATTTCGCCGTATTCTCCGAATTTGGTTTTCACCAGGTCGTCTTCCGATTCCACGCCTACGGTAGAGAAGGAGAGCGGGCGGAGCTCGAGGATAGCCGTACCGTTCACGTTGCGCTGGCTTTCCTGCAACATGGCTTCGATGTCACGCATCACCGGTTCGAGGTATTGGCTTTCGTGGAGGAACATACCGTACCAGTTGGCCACCTGGTCTTTCCAGTATTGCTGCCATTTGCTCAGTGTATATTTCTCGAGGAAGCGATGGGCGCCGATAATCAGCATCGGGGCGGCTGCTTCGAATCCTACACGGCCTTTGATGCCGATAATGGTATCACCCACATGCATGTCACGGCCGATGCCGTAGGCCGCACCGATTTCTTCCACTTTCTGGATGGCTTTAATCGGGTCGTCAAACTTCTCGTCGTTGACGGCTTTCAGTTCGCCTTTCTCGAAGGTGAGGCGGAGCTGTTCGCTGCCTTCTTTTTCGACGTGTTTGAGGTAGGCGGTTTCGGGCAGTCCTTGTGCGGAGTCGAGGATTTCGCCGCCGCAGATGGACGTCCCCCACAGACCTACGTTGTACGAGTATTTCAGTTTGGTGAAGTCGGCGCTGAAACCATGTTTGTTCAGGTAATCAATTTCTTCCTGGCGGCTCAATGCCATGTCGCGGGTCAGTGTGATGATTTCCACATTGGGGGCCAACACGAGGAAGGTCATGTCGAAACGGATCTGGTCGTTGCCTGCTCCGGTGGAGCCGTGTGCGATGGCGTCCGCACCGATTTCGTTGGCATAGCGTGCGATGGCCAGTGCCTGGAAGATGCGTTCGGAGCTGACTGAAATAGGGTAAGTGCCGTTGCGCAACACATTTCCGAAAACCATGTATTTCAGGCTCTTCTCGTAGTATTCGCGGGTGACGTCCAGCGTCACGTATTCCGCTGCTCCCAGTTTGTAGGCGTTCTCTTCGTTTGTTTTCAGTTGTTCTTGGCTGAATCCGCCCGTATTGGCACAAGCTGCATATACTTCGTAGCCTTTTTCTTTGGCGAGGTACATGACGGTGAACGATGTGTCCAGTCCGCCGCTGAATGCCACCACTACTTTTTTCTTCTTTTCTTCCATAGTGCTGTATGTTTTTTTTAGATGTTATTTCTTTCTTGTTCCTTTTTGATGTTCCTCGGTTCTGCCGGGTCGTATAGCATGGCTGTGCAGATGCAGAACTTGCGGTTTTTCGCCACCAGGATGTCATGGTTGATGCATCCTTCGCACCCTTTCCAGAAGGCTTCGTCGTCCGTCAGTTCGTTGAAGGTGACGGGTACGTATCCCAGTTCCGTATTCATCTTCATCACGGCTGCTCCGGAGGTGAGGCTGAATATTTTCGCTTTCGGCCATCGGAGCCGTGCCAGTTGGAAAGAAGCCTGTTTGATGCGTTTTGCCAGTCCCAATCCGCGGAAGTCGGGATGAACAATCAGGCCGGAAGTGGCTACATATTGCTTGTTTCCCCATGATTCGATATAGGTGAATCCGGCAAACGTGTCGCCGCAAAGGGCGATGATTGCTTTGCCTTCTTTCATCTTTGTCGCTACGTATTCGTGTGTACGTTCTGCGATTCCTGTTCCTCGTACGGCGGCAGCATTTCTGATAGTTTCCAAAATAGTGTCAACGTAAACCTCATGCGAGGCGTCGGCTACCATAACATCTATTGGTTGAGTGTCCATTTTTTATATTATATAAATAGGTATGATTATTCGATATTGGGGATGATGACTGACAGGAGCTGGCGTATTTTGCTGATGCCGGTTCCTTCGCGCAGCACCAGCATGATGGTATCGTCGCCGGCAATGGTTCCCAGGATTTCGCCGAATTCGTGGTTGTCGATGTCATACGCCATGCTGCTGGCATAGCCGGGGCGGGTGCGGATGACGGCAATGTTGCCGGAAAACTGTAGGGAGATGAATCCGTTGTTGCGTAACATTTCGCCGGCACTCTGGTCGGTAGAGCGTTTATACATGATGTTGTTCGGCAGTACGTATACGTACTTTCCGTACATACCGGCGGCTTTGGCTACTTTCAGTTGTTTCAAGTCGCGCGAGAGGGTGGCCTGCGTCAGTTCGAAGCCTTCGCGGTTCAGCTCTTGCAGCAGTTCTTCCTGCGAACCGACTTCCTTGCTTGAGATTATCATTTTGATGGCGTCCAACCGATTTGCTTTCTTCTTCATTGCATAATTATTCTGATGATGGTGCAAAAGTATGCATTATTTTGGAGAAAAGATGCATAAAACCAAAGTTTTTTTGCATAAAAGTGATTTTTTCCCCGTTCGGTAAGGCCGACTCGGGGGGACGGGGGATTGGGACGGAAACTGCGGGGGCTGTTATCAAAGGCGTTGCGCTTTGCGCTCATACGTCGAAGGTGGTTTTTTCTTTCATAAAGAGGTGTTCTTCTTTTCGTAAGGAGGTGTTTTTCTTTTCGTAAAGACGAGTTTTTCTTTTCCATTCATGAGGAAATGCATCGGTGGGCCGGAAAAAATGTTTGGTGGTATGCCATTGACGGGCGGCTGAATCCGTGGTGAAATAAACGTTAAGCTGTGCATAAAGAATATTAATTATTCATCCCGTATAGATATGGCTGTTGTAATGTATTTTTTCCGTCCGGCGCTGCTCCTTTCTCTCATTTTCCTCTCATCTTCGTATCCCCTTCGTTTCCCCTTCGTTCCCTCTTCGTTCTAGGTAATCATTATTATTTACAAAAAAACGGCTAAATATACTTTCGAAATGTAACGAGAATATAACTTAATAGGGACTTGAAGGGCGTATGTATAACAGATGTTAAAGAGATGCTGATAAGGCACTCTGTAGATGTGTCCGCATTTTTCCGTTCCCGTATCCGGCATGGTTTAACGTTTGGTAACGAAAGTGCCCGTGCGTTGCCAAACCATTTGCCGCACCGATTCGTTGAATTGTCAAACAAGCGCTTGGATAGTTATTACGAGCCGGCTTACTTCTCCCTCACCTTCCTCCGGGAACTTGACCGATAGACTTAAACAGACTCCATTGTTAAATTTAAAAACTTAGAATCATGGCAAAAGGTAATACCCTGAGAGGTAAATTCACAGGAAGAATCGGAGAAGACGTTTTCTACGTACGGGACGGTGAACAAATCGTCCGCAACTACACCCCGGGAAGTTTGATAAAAGACCCGAAAACCCCGGAACAGATGGCCGTACGCACGCGGTGGGCCAACATCGTCAACATGTATAAAAGCTTCAACGGCACGCTGAAGGATTGTTTCGAAACGAAACGCCGCGGGCAGAGTGACTACAACCGCTTCGTGAGCATGAACATGCAGATGCCCCCTGTCTTCCTCACCCGTCAGGAGGTGGAACTGGGAGTCTGCATCGCCGCCGACTATTACATATCGCAAGGCTCGCTGCCTTCCATCGGCGTGACGGGCACTGACGAAACGGCCTACACCAACATCAGCCTGGGAGACCTGAAGATAGACGAGACGACGACGATTGCACAGTTTGCCCGTGCCGTGGTGGAAAATAACGTCGAATACAACTATTACGACCAAATCAGTTACTTTTCAGCCCTACAGCTCACCTCGCCCGACGGCATGCCTTACGTACGCGGCACACAGACGCGCATCAACCTCAACCCCACGGATACGACGACGCTGCTCTCCATCGCTCCTTCGTACGGATTCTCCACCACCGACGGATTTCTCGGTCACGGAGAGTACGTCGGACAAGGCGCCTTCGGATGGGTACACTCCCGACGCTCGTCCAATCGCGTCCTCGTCTCCTCGCAACAGCTCATCGCCAACAACGCCCTGCTGCCGCAATACACCTCCTCCGTGGCGGAAGAAGAGGCCATGCAGTCATATGGCGTCAAGGCGGGCATCTTCATCAAGCCTGACAAACTGAGCGGAGGCAGCGGAAACACCGAACAGGTCACCGTGCCGCCCACGGTGAACATCGTCAACATCGACGGGAAAGCGCGCCAGCCGGGCGACCCGCGCTTTGCCTGCGGACCGACCGTAGCCATCCACCTCACCGGAAACAACCTGAATGCGATTACCAACCTACAGCTTGCCTACGCCGCCGGAAGCCATCAGAGCGCAACGACTACCGTGGACGCCACCATCGCCGCAGGAGCCACGCCCACGCAGCTGGAAGCTACCGTCGAAGTGCCTGCCGGAAGCTATTGCGACAGGCTCATTGCCGACGGAGTGGAAATCATCGCCTTCAGCCAGGAAGCGCCCGACCCCGCCGCATGACGACGCGCCACTGGCCTCAGTATGATATTATAATGCTGCCTGCCTGTCGGCAGGCAGCATCATGTCTGAATTTAATGTATAATGTCAAAATACACATCCTTTCCATCAAAAAGCATAAGGAAAGGGAGCAGAAAACCGCCTACCTTTGCCATGTAGGTAAATGGATACCTTAAATATATAGACAGAATACCATGAAACAAAACTTTTTTGCAGTCGACCTGGGCGCAACAAGCGGCCGTACAATCTTAGCAACCTTCACCGAAGGCGGACTAAACCTCGAAGAGATTAACCGTTTTCCCAACCACCTGATTGAAGTGGGCGGACATTTCTACTGGGATATCTATGCATTATACCGTCACATCATCGACGGATTGAAGCAGGTGGCTCATCGTGGCGAATCCATAGCTTCTATCGGAATTGATACGTGGGGAGTGGATTTTGTATGCATCGGAAAAGACGGAAACCTCCTCCGTCAGCCCTACGCCTATCGTGACCCCCATACGGCGGGTGCACCCGAAGCCCTTTTCGCCCGCATCCCGCGTAGCGAAGTATATGCCAAAACGGGCATTCAGATTATGAATTTTAATTCACTTTTCCAACTGGATACGTTACGCCGCAACCGCGACAGCGCACTGGAGGCGGCAGATAAAATACTGTTCATGCCCGATGCATTAAGCTATATGCTGACCGGAGAGATGGTGACGGAATACACAATCGCCTCGACAGCACAGCTCGTAAACGCCCGGACACGTCGGCTGGAACCGGAACTGCTGAAAGCAGTCGGCCTGAGCGAAAAGAATTTCGGACGCTTTGTGTTCCCCGGCGAAAAGGTGGGAGTATTGACGGAAGAAGCGCAAAAGATAACCGGACTGGGGGCAATCCCCGTCATTGCCGTAGCCGGACATGACACCGGTTCGGCCGTGGCTGCCGTTCCGGCACTCGATCGTAACTTTGCCTATTTGAGCAGCGGGACCTGGTCGTTGATGGGAGTTGAAACGGATGCTCCGGTGATTAATGCCGAAACGGAAGCGTTGAACTTCACCAACGAAGGCGGTGTGGAAGGCACCATCCGCCTGTTGAAGAATATCTGCGGAATGTGGCTGCTGGAACGTTGCCGCCTGAATTGGGGAGATACAAGCTACCCCGAATTAATCAGCGAGGCGGATGCTTGCGAGCCGTTCCGTAGCCTGATTAATCCGGACGACGATTGTTTCGCCAATCCTGCGGATATGGAAAAAGCCATTGCCGAATATTGCCGGGCTACCGCACAGGCAGTACCCGAGAAACGCGGACAAGTGGTGCGTTGCATCTTTGAAAGTTTGGCTTTGCGTTATCGCCAGGTGTTGGAGAACTTACGTTCGCTTTCTCCTCGTCCGATTGAGACCCTACACGTGATTGGCGGCGGCAGCCGTAATGACTTGCTGAATCAGTTTACAGCCAATGCGACAGGAATCCCCGTAGTCGCCGGCCCGTCCGAAGCTACCGCTATCGGCAATGTGATGATTCAGGCGATGGCGGCAGGCGAAGCGACGGACGTTGCCGGCATGCGACAGCTGATCAACCGCTCCATCCCCTTGAAAACCTACCGGCCGCAAGATACGGAAGCCTGGGACGCGGCTTATATCCATTTCAAGAATTGCGTCCGATAATGCATCGGACAACCGACAGAATAATCATTCATTCATTTAAACTAATATAGAATATCATGAAAAAGGAAGAACTGATTCAGAAAGCGTATGAGATTGCTGCCGAACGCTATGCGGCAGTAGGTGTAGACACCGAACAAGTGTTGAAAACGATGCAGGATTTTCATCTGTCACTCCACTGCTGGCAGGCCGACGACGTTGCGGGATTCGAAGTACAGGCCGGCTCGCTGACCGGAGGTATCCAAGCTACCGGCAACTATCCGGGCAAGGCCCGCAACATCGACGAACTGCGTGCCGACATCTTGAAAGCCGCCTCTTATATCCCGGGCACTCACCGCCTCAACCTGCACGAAATCTATGGAGATTTCCAGGGCAAGGTGGTAGACCGCGACCAGGTGGAACCGGAACACTTCAAGAGCTGGATTGAATGGGGTAAAGAACACAACATGAAGCTCGACTTCAACTCTACCTCTTTCTCGCATCCGAAATCGGGCGACTTGTCTCTTTCTAACCCCGATGAAGGCATCCGTCAGTTCTGGATTGAACATACCAAACGTTGCCGTGCCGTTGCAGAAGCGATGGGCGAGGCACAGGGAGACCCGTGTATCATGAATCTTTGGGTGCACGACGGAAGCAAGGATATCACGGTGAACCGCATGAAATATCGTGCATTGCTGAAAGATTCTCTGGACCAAATCTTCGCCACCGAATATAAGAATATGAAGGATTGCATCGAATCTAAAGTGTTCGGTATCGGTCTGGAAAGCTATACAGTGGGGTCCAACGACTTCTATATCGGTTATGGCGCTTCTCGCAACAAGATGATTACGCTGGATACCGGTCATTTCCACCCCACGGAAAGTGTGGCCGACAAAGTCTCCTCACTGTTGCTTTATGTGCCCGAATTGATGTTGCACGTAAGCCGCCCCGTCCGTTGGGATTCGGACCACGTTACTATCATGGACGACCCGACCATGGAACTCTTCCAGGAAATCGTCCGCTGCGGTGCTCTGGACCGTGTACATTATGGTCTCGACTACTTCGACGCATCTATCAACCGTATCGGCGCATACGTAATCGGTAGCCGTGCCGCACAGAAATGTATGACCCGTGCTCTGCTCGAACCCATCGCCAAGTTGCGCGAATACGAAGCCAACGGACAGGGATTCCAGCGTCTGGCGCTGCTCGAAGAAGCAAAAGCGCTGCCTTGGAATGCAGTTTGGGATATGTTCTGCTTGAAGAACAACGTTCCGGTAGGTGAAGATTTCATCGCGGAAATCGAAAAGTACGAAGCCGAAGTAACTTCTAAACGATAAGGTATGGAAATCTTAATCGGCTTGTTGATTATAGCCATCGGTAGCTTTTGCCAGTCCAGCTCTTATGTACCTATCAAGAAGGTAAAAGAATGGAGCTGGGAAAGCTTCTGGTTGATACAAGGTGTGTTTGCCTGGCTGGTGTTCCCGTTCCTGGGCTCACTGCTGGGCGTACCCCAAGGGGGCAGTCTGCCCGGCTTGTGGGGAGCGGGAGGTGTCGGAATGAGCATCTTTTATGGTATATTGTGGGGAGTAGGAGGGTTGACTTTCGGACTTTCCATGCGCTATCTGGGTGTTGCGCTCGGACAGAGTATCTCATTGGGCACTTGTGCCGGTTTCGGAACCCTTCTTCCGGCGCTCTTTGCCGGTACAAACCTGTTCGCAGGCAACGGACTGATTCTTTTGCTGGGTGTTTGCATCACGTTGGCTGGTATTGCTATTATCGGGTATGCCGGCAGCCTGCGTGCACAAAACATGAGCGAAGAGGAAAAACGCGCTGCCGTAAAAGACTTTGCATTGACAAAAGGCTTGCTGGTAGCACTCCTGGCTGGTGTCATGAGTGCCTGCTTTGCTTTGGGGCTGGATGCGGGAACACCTATCAAGGAAGCCGCCTTGGCTGGGGGAGTGGAAGGACTTTATGCCGGTCTGCCGGTTATCTTCCTGGTTACGCTTGGAGGCTTCCTGACAAATGCAGCTTATTGTCTGCAACAGAATGTGGCTAACAAAACGATGGGCGACTATGCCAAAGGAAAAGTGTGGGGCAATAATCTGGTGTTCTGTGCGTTGGCAGGCGTACTATGGTATATGCAGTTCTTCGGATTGGAGATGGGCAAGAGCTTCCTCACCGAAAGCCCGGTGTTGCTGGCTTTCTCCTGGTGTATCCTGATGGCATTGAATGTAACCTTCAGTAATGTTTGGGGAATAATTCTGAAAGAATGGAAAGGGGTGTCCACCAAGACTATCACTGTGCTGATAGCTGGTCTGATTGTCCTTGTCTTCTCTTTGGTGTTCCCAAATTTGTTCTAAAAAAATCAAGAACGGATTACACGGGTTACGCAGTTTTTTTATAACTTGCGGCAAAACCCGTGTAATCCGTGCCTAATTTAAAAAAATATATATATAATGAAATCAATTTTAGAGAATCGTCCGGCACTTGCCAAGGAAGTAAACAAGGTAGCGGAAGTTGCCGGATACTTGTGGCAGAAAGGATGGGCCGAACGTAATGGTGGCAATATCACTGTCAATATCACAGAGTTTGTAGACGATGAAATCCGTCAGATGGAGCCGATCAGCGAAGTAAAGCCTATCGGTGTGACGCTTCCTTATCTGAAAGGCTGCTATTTCTACTGCAAGGGAACTAATAAACGCATGCGTGATTTGGCCCGCCGGCCGATGGAAAACGGTTCGGTAATCCGTATTCTGGATGACTGTGCCAGCTATGTGATTATTGCGGATGAAGCCGTAGCCCCGACATCGGAATTGCCTTCCCACTTGAGCGTACACAATGACCTGTTGAGAAAAAACTCTCCTTATAAAGCATCTGTACACACACACCCGATTGAGCTGATTGCCATGACACATTGTCCGAAGTTCCTGGAAAAAGATGTGGCCACCAATCTGTTGTGGAGTATGATTCCCGAAACAAAGGCATTCTGCCCGCGTGGTCTGGGTATCATTCCTTATAAGTTGCCCAGTTCGGTAGAACTGGCGGAAGCTACCATCAAGGAATTGCAGGACTATGATGTCGTGATGTGGGAGAAACATGGCGTATTTGCAGTGGATTGTGATGCTATGCAGGCATTCGACCAGATTGATGTACTCAATAAGTCGGCTCTGATTTATATTGCAGCCAAGAATATGGGCTTCGAACCGGATGGCATGAGTCAGGAACAGATGAAAGAAATGTCAGTAGCTTTCAATCTTCCTAAATAATATTTGTACGCCAGTCGTCGAATTTGGGAGTGGACACTGCCGGAATGAGTGAAGCGGAAGGTGTGAAGGCGGCTATTGAAGCAGTAAAAGCCCTTTCCCTTAGCATCGGCATCCCTCAGAAACTGCATGAAATCAATGTGAAGGAGGAGGATATTCCTGCATTGGCAGTGGCGGCTTTCAATGATGTTTGTACGGGTGGTAATCCTCGTCCTACTTCGGTAGCAGATATCGAAGCTATATATCGCAAAGCTTTCTAAAAGCTGGTTCTTGCGGAAGCTCTTTTCACCACAGATTGCACAGGTTTATACAGGTTTACACAGATTTAATTCTTAAATTATTGATTCTTCTATATCAAGATTCCGCATTAATCCGTGCAGTCTGTGGTGTTTCCTTACTATAACCGGATGTTTTTTGGTATCCTTGCGTGTGTTTTCTGAAAATAATTCCTATTTTTGTCCAACTCAATTGCATGAAAACACACTGGTATGATCGAGGATAATAGTTTAGGACTTGAATTCAAATATCTGATTGTAAATGACATGGACCGCAAATTCGGTCTGTGGGTAAATACTGTCGGCTATCAATCCATTCCTCCCGATTCGCCTTACCCGTTGAAAGAGCATCCTTCCGGCTACTTCTTTAATGCGGAAAAAGGGCGGGTGCTTCGTGAGTATCAATTGGTATATATCACCAAGGGTCGCGGTTTGTTTTCGTCCGATTCTACCTCTGAAAAGCAAGTTTGTAAAGGCAGGCTGATGGTCTTGTTTCCCGGCCAGTGGCATACATATCGTCCGTTGCGGCAGACTGGTTGGACGGAATATTATATCGGTTTCGAGGGACCTATGATAGACGCCATTGTTGATGATGCTTTTTTGTCGCAGGAACAGCAAATACTGGAGATAGGCCTTAATGAAGAGTTGGTCTCATTGTTTTCCCGTGCTCTTGCCGTAGCCGAAGCGGATAAGATTTCCGCGCAACAATATCTTTCCGGGATTGTGCTCCACATGATAGGGATGATTCTTTCCGTCTCCAAGAATAAAGTTTTTGAGATGAGTGATGTGGACCAGAAGATCGAACAGGCAAAGATTATTATGAACGAGAATGTATCCGGCAATGTGGACCCGGAAGAGTTGGCTATGCGGCTCAATATCAGCTATTCATGGTTCCGTCGTGTCTTTAAGGAGTATACAGGTTATGCTCCTGCCAAATATTTCCAGGAATTGAAACTTCGTAAAGCCAAACAACTGCTGGTGGGAACTTCCCAGTCTGTGAAAGAGATTTCTTTCTTTCTTGGTTTTCAGTCTACCGAGTATTTCTTTTCTTTCTTCAAGAAACGTACAGGGCTTACTCCGCTGGAGTATCGTTCGTCCGGGCGGGAGGAATGAATTGCCGCATAGCCCTGATGTAAACCTTGTGTGCGGTTGTCCTGACTCAAGACAAGGGACCTTTTTCTATGATTTTTATAAGAATATCATCCCCGCTATATTTCCTGTTATGATGCGATGCGGATGTAATGTCGGGTTGGTCGAATCCGGAAATGAATATAGAATTGTACGAAGAGTAGTTTTCGATTACTATATGTAAATATTAGTAAGATGATTGATGAATGGATGTGCAACTGAGTCTAAATACTGCCTTGTTAATAGAAAAGGATGATATTATGTTAATTGTCTTATTATAAAAGAATTAACCTGTTAATAACTTTGTTGATATCCTTGTTGATAATTGAAATAGGATTGTGAATAACATTAATAAAGAAGAGCTGCCATAAAAAAGAAGAACCGCATTTCTGCGATTCTTCTTATCTTAGTTGCGGAGATCCGACTCGAACGAATGACCTTTGGGTTATGAGCCCAACGAGCTACCAACTGCTCCACTCCGCGATGTTTAACGAGTGCAAAGGTACGGCTTTATTTGGAATACACAAATTATTTGGAGAATATTTTTCTAATAAATTCTCCTTTTTTTCTTATATGACTGAAAATGAGTAGTATAATATTTAGACTTTTTTTTAGTACCTCAAAATACACAAATGTTAATATTCTCTCTATTTTCTTGTATGGTCTAAAGAAAAGCGTTACTTTTGCTCAAAATATTCAGCAATGTGCAATTTGTAACCTATGACCGTATCCAAGACAAAAGCCAAGTTAGTAGATGTAGCCCGTCAGTTGTTTGCGAAGATGGGAGTAGAAAATACGACTATGAACGATATCGCTCTTGCTTCTAAAAAAGGGAGACGAACGCTTTATACTTATTTTAAAAGTAAGGATGAAATCTATCTGGCTGTTGTGGAATCGGAATTGGATATTTTGTCGGATATGATGAAGCGGGTAGCCGAGAAAAACATTTCTCCGGACGAAAAACTGCTGGAGCTGATATATACCCGATTAGACGCAGTGAAAGAGGTGGTCTATCGGAACGGGACGTTGCGTGCTAACTTTTTCCGTGATATATGGCGGGTGGAGAAGGTGCGTAAGAAATTCGACGCAAAGGAAATACAGTTCTTTAAGACTGTTCTGTTGGAAGGACAGGCAAAAGGAGTTTTTCATATTGACGATGTGGAGATGACTGCCGACTTGATACATTATTGTGTGAAAGGCATTGAAGTTCCTTATATTCGTGGACATATAGGTGCACATCTGGATGAAGATACAAGAAACAGATATGTGTCCAACATTGTGTTTGGCGCACTGCATAGAACAGAAATTTAATTAAATAACTTTTAGTATGGGATTATTAGACGGAAAAACAGCCATTGTGACCGGTGCTGCTCGCGGTATTGGTAAGGCTATCGCTCTTAAGTTTGCTGCCGAAGGCGCAAACATCGCATTTACTGACCTTGTCATTGACGAAAATGCAGACAATACAGTTAAAGAATTGGAAGCAATGGGTGTGAAAGCCAAAGGTTATGCTTCTAACGCTGCTAACTTTGAAGATACTGCAAAGGTCGTAGAAGAAATCCACAAGGACTTCGGACGTATTGATATATTGGTAAACAATGCCGGTATCACTCGTGACGGCTTGATGATGCGTATGAGCGAACAGCAATGGGATATGGTAATCAACGTGAACCTGAAGTCTGCATTTAACTTCATCCACGCTTGTACCCCCATCATGATGCGTCAAAAAGCTGGTAGCATTATCAATATGGCCTCTGTTGTAGGTGTTCACGGAAATGCTGGACAGGCTAACTATGCTGCTTCTAAAGCAGGTATGATTGCATTGGCTAAGTCTATCGCACAAGAGTTGGGCTCTCGCGGCATCCGTGCCAACGCTATCGCTCCGGGATTCATCCTGACAGACATGACAGCTGCTCTATCTGACGAAGTAAGAGCTGAATGGGCAAAGAAAATTCCTTTGCGTCGTGGTGGTACTCCTGAAGATGTGGCAAACATCGCTACCTTCCTGGCTTCTGATATGTCTTCTTATGTATCAGGTCAGGTGATTCAGGTAGATGGTGGTATGAATATGTAATCGAACAGAATGACTGTTGTATACGAAGACAACCATATCATTGTAGTCAACAAGACCGCTTCCGAGATTGTCCAGGCAGACAAGACGGGAGATACGCCGCTTTCGGAGAGTGTGAAACTGTATCTGAAAGAGAAGTATCAGAAACCCGGAAATGTCTTCATCGGTGTGACACACCGGCTGGACCGCCCCGTAAGCGGTCTTGTTATTTTTGCCAAGACGAGTAAGGCACTTACGCGTCTCAATGATATGTTCCGCACCAGTGAGGTGAAGAAGACTTATTGGGCAGTCGTGAAAAATGCGCCGAAAGAACCGGAGGGCGAACTGGTGCATTTCCTTGTGCGCAATGAAAAGCAGAACAAGAGTTATGCGTACGATAAAGAAGTGCCGAATAGCAAGAAGGCGATTTTAGACTACCGTTTAATAGGCCGTTCAGAGAATTATTTCCTGCTCGAAGTTGACTTGAAAACCGGACGCCATCATCAGATTCGCTGCCAACTGGCAAAGATGGGATGTCCTATCAAGGGAGATTTGAAGTATGGCTCTCCACGCTCCAATCCTGATGGAAGTATTTGTCTGCATGCCCGGCGAGTACGGTTTGTACATCCCGTCTCGAAAGAGTTGATAGAGCTTGAAGCTCCTCTTCCCGATGGAAACCTATGGAAAGGATTTGAACTGTTCTAGGCAGTGCAAATCCTTCTTCTTTTTGCCAAAAGAGTAAACTTGCCTGCCATTCTTCCGGTTAATTCTAGCGACAGCCGGTAAATTCCCCGATACATATTATATTTGCATCATTCGCTAATTAAATTACTATATTCAGTTATACTAAAAAAAAATACGAATGAAGGCATTTAAACTACTCGCACTTACTTCCTGCTTTTTACTTGCGACAGGAAGCGGAGTTGCACAACGGGACTATTCAAAAAGTGAAGGACTGCTTCAGTATGTCGACCCTTATATCGGCTCCGGTTATCACGGGCATGTATTTGTAGGAACGAGCGTTCCTTACGGCATGGTGCAGCTCGGCCCTAGCAATATCCATAAAGGATGGGACTGGTGCTCCGGCTATCATTATTCCGACAGCATCCTGATAGGTTTCTCGCATACTCATCTGAGCGGTACGGGATGTACCGACTTAGGTGATATTCTCATTATGCCGTTGAATGAAATCCGTACTCCTAGAGGAAATCAGGATGATATACGTGACGGCTACGCTTCCCGCTATTCGCACGATAATGAGATAGCCCGTCCGGAATATTACTCCTTACTTCTCGATCGCTATAATATCAGAGCGGAACTGGCGGCAACAGACCGGGTAGGCTTCCATCGTTATACATACCCCGAAGGCAAGCCTGCTTCTATATTGATTGACTTGCGCGAAGGGAACGGCTCGAATGCCTATGATAGCTATATCCGTAAAATAGACGACTATACAGTAGAAGGCTATCGCTACGTAAGGGGGTGGAGCCCTTCCCGGAAAGTCTATTTTGTGCTGAAGAGCGACAAGAAGATAGAGCAGTTTACAGCCTACGATGATAATACGCCGAAACCCTGGGACCAACTGAAAGTAGCATCCGTAAAAAGCGTCCTCACCTTCGGCAATGTAAAACAAGTAAAGATAAAGGTTGCTATTTCTTCCGTTAGCTGTGCCAATGCAGCAATGAACCTGCAAGAAGAACTTTCTCACTGGGACTTTGACAAAACAGTAAAGATGAGTGCCGGACGATGGAATAAAGAACTTGCAAGAATGACAGTAGAGACGGATGATGAGGCTTCCAAACGTACTTTTTATACTGCGCATTATCATACCATGATTGCTCCTACGCTTTATTGTGACGTGAATGGAGAATATAGAGGGATGAATGATATGATTTATACTGACCCGAAGAAGGTCAACTATACCACCCTTTCTTTATGGGATACCTACCGAGCCCTGCATCCTCTGATGACTATCATCCAGCCTGAAATGGTAGACAACGTGGTCAACTCCATGCTTTCCATCTACCGCCAGCAGGACAAGCTTCCTATCTGGCCTTTGATGAGCGGTGAAACTAATCAAATGCCGGGTTATAGCTCCGTCCCTGTCATTGCCGATGCTTACCTGAAAGGATTTACCGGATTTGATGCGGAAGAAGCATTGCAGGCAATGAAAGCGACTGCCACTTATGAGAAACAAAAAGGAGTCCCTTATGTGATAGAGAAAGGATATATCCCTGCCGATAAAATCCATGAAGCTACCTCGATAGCCATGGAATATGCAGTAGATGACTGGGGAATTGCCGCCATGGCACGTAAAATGGGAAAGACCGGAGATGCGGCAACTTACGCGAAACGTGCGCATTACTATAAAAACTACTTCGACTCTTCCATCCACTTCATCCGTCCGAAGTTGGAAGACGGTTCCTGGCGTACTCCTTATGACCCGGCACGTTCCATCCATACCGTCGGAGATTTTTGCGAAGGTAACGGCTGGCAATATACATTTTTCGCTCCGCAAGACCCGTATGGACTAATCGGGCTGTTCGGCGGTGATAAACCGTTTGTTGCAAAACTTGATGACTTTTTCACCAACAATGACAGCATGGGCGAAGGCGCATCCAGTGATATTACCGGACTTATCGGGCAATACGCACATGGAAATGAACCGAGCCATCACGTCGCCTACCTGTATGCATATGCCGGCGAGCAATGGAAAACGGCAGAGAAAGTCCGTTTCATCATGGATGAATTCTATACAGACCGACCGGACGGTATCATCGGCAATGAAGACTGCGGTCAGATGTCCGCCTGGTATCTTCTTTCATCCATGGGGCTTTATCAAGTGAATCCGTCGGACGGTGTATTTGTTTTCGGCAGCCCGTGTTTTAAGAAAGTCGAAATGAAGGTACGTGGTGGCAAGACATTTACAGTTGAAGCTCCCAACAATAACAAAGAGAATATTTATATCCAGAAAGTTTATTTGAACGGTAAGCCTTATAATAAGAGTTATATCATATATGATGATATTATCAACGGCAGCACTTTGAAGTTTGTAATGGGAAAGAAACCGAATAAGAATTTCGGCAAGGCTCCGGCAAACAGACCGGTTGCTTTGAATAAGATAAATGAATAAGAAGAACATAGTTTTCAATAGGTAATAGGATTCAGATAGTTGTTTGAACGTAGTTTTCAGTCCTCTTCCATAAGACTAACAGGTTTTATAGAAGAGGGCTGAATGTTATTAATGGAAACAATGGAATAGCGAATAGCGTTAAATATGTGCAAAGAGTTTGTACATAACTTGCTTGAATGTGATTGGCTGATTTCTCTTTGAGAATCCAAAAATAAATCCTGCTTTCAAACTCTATTCTTTTCAGTGAATAGGGATGAGAGCAGGATTTGTGTTTTCTATAACCGGCTGTTTGTTATTTCATTGCTTATGGCAGCGGGTCAGCCTTGGCGGGGCGTTTCGGGTCATAAACGGCTACGCCTACCTTGGAGTCTGCACAGCCATAATACAAATACCATTTGTTTTTGAAGTAAACCATTCCTTCGATAAAGACGGTGCCGTCTACATATTGCCCGCTTTTCTCGAAGCTGTCCATCGGACGGAAGAACGGTTCGTCAAGACGGGTGATGAAGCGGGTCGGTTCGTTGGCATCGAAAAGAGCTTGTCCGGCAGCATAGACGTTGGCGGTGTAGCGTTTGTCTCCTCTTCCCGCATGGTTCTTTCCGTTGTAGAGAAGGACGATCCCTTTTGGGGTGTAGATAGCCGGAGGTCCACATTCGGTCAGATGGCTGTCGAAATATCCGTCGCGGGGAGAGAATAGTTTCTTTAGGGAGCCGTCTATGTTGACAACAGGCGTCCAGTTGATTAAATCATCGGAAGTGGCGGCAAATACATGTTCTTCGCCCCAGTACATAAAGTATTGCCCGTTGATTTTCTTGATAAGCTGTTTTCCTTTTACTACTTCCGTCAGGATAGAGCCGGATTTGCATCCCAGGTTAAAGAATTTCCCGTTGTATGCTTTGGCAAAGGCAGGGCCGTGCTTTGTCCAGTCTTTCAGATTGCGGGAAGTGGCTACTGCCAGGCGGGGCACATGGCGGTTCCATTGCGTGTACATCATTACATAAAGTCCGTCTTCTGTCACGGCAACTCGCGGGTCTTCACAGCCACCCGGCCATTCCAGTTCTTTTTGCGAATCATTGTCCGGATAGAACACCGGCGACTTTTCCCGTTTGAAACGCGTGCCATCGGTAGAAGTGGCATAGCCGAGACGGGAAGTGCGGTGACCGATGCCGACACCGGACTTATCTTCTGAACGATACAATACGACAATCTCCCCATTGTAGAGTGTGGCTGCCGGATTGAAGGTGTCATTCGATTCCCAGGCAATGGAATCTTTTGCCAACGGGCAATAAAACTTAGTGTTTTCTATGGGAGATATTACAGGATTGACGTTCTTCGGACGTTCGAAACCGCCGAAAGCCCAATCGGGCAATTTGTTCTCTTTGTTATTGGCAGACTGTCCGTAGGCGGTACAGGTCATCATCGTTGTAGCAAGTAGAAATAAAAAAGTTGATTTCATAATCTATTAATTGGTTTATGAGGACAATTACTCCTCTACATATAAATTAAAAAAATAAAAAAATGCTGTCATCTGTCACATGATTAGATGCAAGTGCTTGATAATGCATGAGTTATTATGTGACAGCATGATGTGATAGCAGTGTGACGACAACTGTTGCTGTCACATTGTGTGTGCTTACGGGAAAAGAATTGTTTCCTTATTTGAAACCATAGTTTCAACGGTGAGAAACCATAGTTTCAGCAGTGGGAAACTGTAGTTTCAAAGGCTTGAAACTTTAGTTTCTATTGCTTGAAACTCTTGTTTCCGAAGCATGAATCAATTATCTCATAGGCAAGAGCAGGGTAGGAACTACCGGATACTGTTCAATAAGTCCACTTTTCCTTCGTTGACAAGTCTCAGGATTAACTCCCCGAACAGTGTATTCTGCCATGCAAACCAGGAACGGGTGAAGTTTTTCGGGTCATTTTTATGGAAGGACTCGTGCATGAAACCTGTTCCGGCATCCGTGTCCATCAACATTTTGATGCAAGTCTTGATTTCCGCATCGTTCTGGCTGGTGAACGCTTTCATCATAATGCTCATCGGCCAAATCATGTCATATCCGATATGCGGGCCACCGATACCCTCTCCGGCAGTACCTTTGAAGAAGTAAGGATTATCCTCACTCCATACGAATTTGCGGGTATTCTGATAAATCGGGTCGTTCACTTTTACGTCTCCCAGATGTATGTTGGCTGTGCCCAAGAGTGCCATGGATAAGCAAAAGGCTTTAGTAATATTCATGGTAATAGTTTTTAATTGATTAAATTTCGGCAAATAATTCGATGAGACAAGCATTGTCGAGCAGCCATTTATACTGCTCTTCGTTGTGTCCCGACCAATCCCGGCCTAATAGTCCGTTTTCGTCCCGGTAACTTTCCCAGGCATGCACGGCATTGTCTGCCATGGCATCGACATACATCGGATTCTTGTCAACTTTATACAGGGCTTTCAGTCCTCTGAATAAAATCACGTTGAACCACGCCATGTCTTTATGCACCTTGACTGCCGGGTCTTTCTTGTCGGCTTTTGTACGGAAAAATGCATCTGTTCCTGCGGCTGTCTGTTGTGCGTCGCGCAAGTACTGTTTGTCCCCTGTTTCCTCGTAAAGCAATACGCCCGCTTGAATCATCTGTCCGCTGTTGTAGGCATATTTGTCTTTGGAGATGTCTCCTTTCAGGTTGATATTGTCCCAGTAAAGGTGGTCGTCAGGGTCGCACAGATGCTTTTTCGTCCAGGCATAAGTCTCTTTCGCCTTTTCCAGATACCTGGCGTCTTTTGTCAGCCGGTACAGTTTGACACCGAGCACTGTCGACGGGGCGTTGGAACAAGTATGCTTCGCCTCTTTCTGCTGTTCGCACCAGAAGATGCCTCCCCCCCCCCATTTCATCGCTCCATCCGCTGTAAATATATTGATACAGTGCGACGGCTTTCTTCAAATAAGCAGGCTTGTGCGTCAATTGGTAGTAGTCGCAGTAATCCAGTGCAATCCAGATGTTGTCGTCATAATAACGTCCGTGCTGCCCATACTTGGCAGGATACGACTGGTAGCAGGCTGGCAGGCGGCTTTCGTCCCAATACTGCTCCATTCCCGGAAGAATCCGCTTTTCGAGTATCTTTTTGTACTTTTTATTTCCCGTAGCTTTGTATAGCGCCACACAGCCCGACATCATCCCGGAATACGGCCATAGGAAAGACGCTTTCAGCGTTCCGTTCTGTTGCGTACCGCCTGCCAGATAAGTGATTTTCTGGTCGGGATTGACGGGATACGTTTCTGTCAGTAGCCCGTCATTTGTCTGATACAGATTCAAGACATTATATAGAATCGAGTCGGCAATAGAAAGATAGCGGGCATTTCCTGGAGTCTTTCCTACTGCGGAAGTAAGGCAAAATAGCATACAGGCTGCAAAACATATATTTCTCATAGGAGTATCGGAGTTGGGAATTGAAACTTTCAGGTTATTAGTGAAAAGTGTCAGCCGAATGACGGATAGACGGCACACGGCTGACAAATATTATTTCTGTTGCCGCTCGTCAAACTCCAGTTCCACCTTCACGGGAAAATGGTCGGAAGGCGTGCGTGCCTGGTAAGCCTTGATGTCGATTTCTTCCGGACAGTCGTTCGCCTGCTTCTTCTCGCCGTTTCCTACGATGCTGCGGTATGTATCCGTCAGTACGCCGTATCTTTTCACGTGGAAAGACGGCGACACGAACACATGGTCGATACGGCTTTCCGTAAAGCTGTCCGGGTCGAAGTCATTGAACGTACCGTTGATGGCATAGCGGAAATCACACTTCTCGTAAGAGTCGCACAATACCCCTTTGCTCACGAAAGCATCATACGACTGGTGAGTCTGGTCGACATTGAAATCTCCCGTCAGGATAGCCGGAAGGTCTTTGCCTTTGCCGAGTTCCTTCATCTTGTCCTGTACGAGGAATGCGCTTTCCACGCGGGCTTTTTTACCGATATGGTCCATGTGCAGGTTGAAGAAAAGGAATTCGAAACCGGTGTCCTTGCATTTGAAATGTCCCCAACTGCAAATACGCGGCAGTACGGCATCCCAACCTTTGCTAGGCACGTCGGGCGTTTCTGACAACCAGAAATCCCCCTTTTCTATCACGTCAAACTTGTCCGTACGATAGAAAATCGCGGAATGTTCGCCTTTCTCTTTGCCGTCGTCGCGTCCTACACCGATATAATCATAACCGGGCAATGCCTCTTTCATGTCCTTCAGTTGATGGATGAAGCACTCCTGCGTGCCGAAAATGTCGAAATCATGGTATTGCACCATTTGGACAATGACCGGGTAACGTTGTCCCCAACCGTTTCCGTTGACGGAGTCGCTGCCGTTGGCGTTTCTCAGATTGTAGGAGGCAACGGTGATGGAAGTAGGCTGATAGTTACTTTGGCAACCGCAAAAGACTATCGCGACAATAGCAATAAATAAAAGGCTTTTAAGTTTCATGTTTTTATAGTTTGTTTGATAGATAATTCTCAGACTTCAAAAGTACGATATTTTATTCAAATGAAAGAGAGTAGGGAGCATCTTTTTCAGTGGTTCCCCGTTGTTTGTCGGGTACAGGGCTCATCCGGAATTGGATATTCGCACCTCGCGTCAACTGGTCGTGTGTAAGATAATTGCGTGAGTACGGCTTTCCGTTCACTTTCATTTCTTTGATGTAGCAGTAGTCGGGCTGGTTGTTATCCGACTTGATAGTGACTGTTTTCCCGTTCTCCAGATGCAGTTTGGCTGATTTGAAGAGAGGAGAGCCTACGACATACTCGTCGGTTCCCGGACAAACAGTGTAGAAGCCTAAGGCGGAGAATACATACCAGGCAGAAGTCTGACCGTTATCCTCGTCACCGCAATAACCGTCCGGTGCGGCGGTATACAGCTTGTCCATTATTTCGCGTACCCGGTACTGGGTTTTCCAAGGCTCGCCGGAATAGTTGTAAAGATAAACCATGTGCTGAATCGGCTGGTTGCCGTGTGCATATTGTCCCATGTTCATCACCTGCATCTCGCGCATTTCGTGAATCATGCCGCGGCTTTCCATTCCCAGCTTGCCCGGAATTACGAATACGGAATCCATCATGGTATTGAATTCTTTCTTGCCGCCCATCAGGTCGATAAGCCCTTGCGGGTCGTGGAATACACAGAAACTCCAGTGCCAACTGTTACCTTCGCAAAATTCGCCGCTCCAGTCTACCGCGTCGAAGTTGGGGTTGAATACACCTTTATCGTCCTTGCCCACCATCAGTTTGCGTTCCGGGTGATAGACATTCTTGTAGTTCTGTGCGCGCTTTTTATAAATCTCGATTTCGTCGGCCGGTTTACCCAGTTTCTTGCCTAATGCATAGATAGTCCAGTCGTTATAAGCGTATTCGAGGGTGCGGGCTACGTTCTGCCCGATTCCGATGTTGTTGGCTACATAGCCCAGTTGGTTGTAGGACTCATAACCGAGACGGCCGGAAGCAGTCCCGCGGAGATGCGCGTTCGTTCCGTGTTTCAACGCTTCCCAAAGAGTTTCGATGTCATATCCGCGCAAACCTTTGATATAGGCGTCCGCTACAACGGAAGCCGAGTTGTTGCCTACCATGCAGTCGCGGTGTCCCGGTGTCGCCCATTCGGGCAGGAAGCCGCTTTCCTTGTAAGCGTTCACCAGTCCTTCCTGCATCTTCCGGTTCATTGACGGATACATCAGGTTGAGGAAAGGAAACAGACAGCGGAATGTATCCCAGAATCCGGTGTCGGTAAACATATACCCCGGAAGTACTTTGCCGTTGTAAGGGCTGTAATGCATCACTTGTCCCTTCGCGTCTATTTCGTAGAAACTGCGCGGGAAGAGCATCGAACGGTACAGGCAGGAGTAGAACGTGCGCAGGTTGTCGATGTTGTCGTCTTCTATCTCTACCTTGCCCATTTCACGGTTCCATATGTTTCGTCCGCTGCTCACCAGTTGGTCGAAAGTCTTGTTGCCTAGCTCTTTCAGGTTCAGTTCCGCCTGTTCGGGGCTGATAAAAGAAGAGGCGACACGGGCGTGGACGATTTCTCCTTTTTTCGTGGCGAATCCGATGACAGCTCCCGTATGGTTCCCCTTCGCTTCCGTTTCATTAGGGAGAATCCTGTTTTCCGAAACGGTGGAAGTAAACGTAAACGGCTTGTCGAACTGCACTACAAAGTAGTTCTTGAAGTTTTCGGGCACACCGCCGCTGTTCTTTGTCGAATAGCCGATAATCTTGTTCTCTTCGGGAATCACTTTGATGTAAGAACCTTTGTCGAAGGCATCCAGGATGACATAGGAATTCTTCGTTTCGGGATACGTAAAGCGAAACATGGCTGCACGTTCGGTGGGAACGAGTTCGGTAGTCACGTCATGGTCGGCTAGATACACCTTGTAATAATAAGGCTTGGCGACTTCCGCCTTGTGAGAGAACCAACTGGCGCGCCGGTCCTGGTCGAATACCAGTCCGCCGGTAATGGGCATGATGGCAAACTGGCCGTAGTCGTTCATCCACGGGCTGGGTTGGTGCGTCTGCTTGAATCCCCGGATTTTGTCGGCATTGTACGTATATGCCCAGCCGTCTCCCATTTTACCGGTCTGCGGTGTCCAGAAATTCATTCCCCACGGCAATGCCGTAGCTGGATACGTGTTTCCGGTAGATAGTTCAAACTTGGATTGGGTACCTACCAGTGTGCTGACATAGTCTACCGGATTCTTAACGGCAGAAGATTGCAGGCTGTACAACACGGCACCTCCAAGAAATAGCAAGTGTTTAAATGAAAAATGTGCTTTCATGAACAAATGAATTTATTGATTTGATAATAATTTCTACGACGAAAATAGGGAGAAAAGAAATGCTACTATGGGAAGTCGAAATACTAAATTGTCATGTGGCGCTATAATTAACCAAACAGGCGCGCATTCTTACATATATTCTACGCTAAAAAAGTGCTGAAAAGTTTTTTTGTTTACCTTTGTCATATTGCAAATCTAAGGATTCTATGCCATGAAAAAACATTGTATTTTACTTTTATTCTACTGTATTAATCTGCTGATGAATACAGCCGGTGCCTATAATCTGAAGCAAGTTGCCGACAAGGAATATATGTCTAATAGCTCTATTACTTCTTTGTGCCAGGACGATAAAGGACTGATGTGGATCGGTACTTGTGACGGACTTAATATCTACGACGGTCAGGAGATCGAAGAGTTTAAGGCTCGTGACAAGGAGGATTACTTATCTGGCAATCAAATTGATAATATTATCTATACAGGCAACGATACCTATTGGTTTCAGACCTATTATAGCCTGATTCGCTTGGACCGTAAAACGAACTCCATTACACGCTTTAATGAGTTTCAGAAATTGTTTCTGATGAATCGGGATAAACATGGGACTTTATTTATTATTAAAGACAGCAACTGTATCTATTATTTTCATGAAAAGGAAGGTGTTTTCAAAAAAATCAATGTGACTGGTATCCCGATTTCGGATGTCATTACTTTTTTCTTCGATAATAATAATCGTATGTGGGTAATGATGAAAGGGTATAATCGGTGTTACGATCTGCAACTGGATCCTGTGACGAAGAATATCACCTTAGTATTACAAAAAAGCGCTCTGGAATACCATACCCCATTGATTTATTGCTTTTATGAGGAAGAAGCTGTTTACTATGTAGATAAGGAATACAATCTCTATACATTCTATTTTGAAACTAAAAAGAGTGAATTTATAGCTAATCTGGGAGCAGAAATACAGGCGCTTGACAAGATCTCCTCAATAGTTAAATATCATGATAGTTTTTTTGTCGGCTTAATGATGGACGGTGTTCTGGTGTTGGAAAGGCGAAAAGATAGCGGTGAATACCAAATTCAGACCTTACCTATAAATAGCGGGGCATTCAGCCTGATAAAAGACCGTTTTCAGGATGTAGTCTGGATAGGTACAGACGGTCAGGGGGTGTATCTTTATTCGAATCCTCTTTATTCTATAAAATCAGTGGTACTGAGTAACTATACCGAAAAAATAGAACGTCCCGTGCGTGCTCTGCTGCTTGATAAGGAGCGTACTTTTTGGATCGGTACGAAAGGGAATGGTATACTTAAAATTTTTGATTATGAAGTGGATAAAAATCTATCAGACTGTCGATCGGAGATACTGACAACATCGAACAGCGGTTTAGGCAGCAATGCGGTCTACTGTATCGGAGAAAGTAACCGTAACTTGTTATGGATTGGTGATGAAGAAGGACTGAACTTTTATTCATATCGCGAACGCCGTATCAAGAAACTTCCTCTTTGGATTGATAATGAGGAATTCAAATACATACATGATATTTATGAAACGGAAGACTCGGAATTATGGCTGGCCAGTGTGGGGATGGGAGTAGTCAGAGCGCGCATCGGAGGTACACCGGATTATCCGGTTCTTGAAGATGTACAACGATATGTGGTCAATGGCGGAGAGTTCGACTCCAATTACTTCTTTACTATCTGCAAAGGGGACACTCTGAACTTATTGTTCGGCAATATGGGGCATGGAGTTTTCCGTTTCAATAATACAACCAACGGATTGGAACCGCTGACCACTCATAAATATGAGAATATGAACTTGAACAAAGTAGTGCCTATTATGAAAGATGAGGCAGACAATTATTTGATTGGTACTACTTATGGAGTCATCAAGTATGCCTCGGAAAATTCTTATCAATTGTTTAATGCAAAAGACGGTTTTTTGAACAGTACCATCCATGCCATCCTAAGACATTCACCTGATAACTTCTGGTTGAGTACGAATCAAGGATTGATTAATTTTGATACTAAAAGAAATGTATTCCGCTCTTATGGTTTGGGCGACGGGCTTAAAGTCGTCGAATTTAGTGACGGAGCTTCCTATAGAGATCCGCAAACGGGTACTTTATTTTTTGGAGGAATCAACGGCTTTGTAGCTATTCAGGCAGACGGACGTCCCGAACAACTTTATATGCCTCCCATCTACTTTGACAAACTCTCTATCTTTGGAGAACAATACAACCTTGGGGAATTTATCACTAGTAAAAAGGAGAATGAAGTATTGGATCTGAAATACGACCAAAATTTCTTTGCTGTTTCATTCACCTCTGTCGATTATCTGAACGGAAATAACTGCACCTATTCTTATAAACTGAAAGGACTGAGTGACCAGTGGATTAATAATGGTAAAGAAAATTCTGTCTCTTTCACGAACATGGCTCCTGGCGAATATACATTATTGGTAAAGTACTACAATAGTGTATTCGATAAAGAAAGTGATGTCTATTCTTTGTTGATACGGATCGGTGATCCGTGGTACGCCTCTTGGTGGGCATATCTCATTTATTCTTTATGCCTGCTTCTGATAGCCGCCATGTTGATACGTTCGTTCATTCTCCGCACCAAACGGAAAAAGCAGGAATTGCTGAATGAAATAGAAAAACGCCATCAAAAGAATGTATTCGAGTCGAAGCTTCGTTTCTTTACTAACATAGCTCACGAATTCTGTACCCCGTTGACTCTTATCTACGGTCCTTGCGGACGTATTCTTTCATCAAAGGGGCTCAGTAAATTCGTAGTCGATTACGTTCAGATGATTCAGACAAATGCTGAACGCCTCAACAATCTGATTCATGAGCTGATCGAATTCCGCCGTATCGAAACCGAAAACAGGGAAGTGCGGCTGGAATCATTGGATGTATCTTCCATTGTGAAAGGAATAGCTAAAACATTTGTCGAAATGGCTAAATCCAGGAACATCACATTTTTGAGTAAGATACCCGAACAAGTGATGTGGAACTCAGACAAGGGCTTTCTGAATACAATTATTATCAATCTGATATCCAATGCTTTTAAATATACTCCCGACGGGCAGAGCATTAAGATTGAAGTGGATACGAACGGAGAAAACCTACTGCTTCTTCGTGTTGCGAATGAAGGAAGTACCATCAAAGAAAAGGATTTCCAGTATATATTCAACCGATATGCTATTTTGGATAATTTTGAGAATCAGGACGAAAAGAACTTTTCACGGAATGGGTTAGGGCTGGCTATTTCTTATAATATGGCAAAGTTGTTGAATGGAACATTGAAAGTGGAAAATACTTCTGACGGATGGGTGATGTTTACATTGACTTTGCCGGTCATGGAACTGACTACCGGAGTGTCGGAAACTAAACGACTGACGGCAGAATATATCCCCCAAATAGATACTCAACCGATATTGAAACTTCCCCAGTATGAGTTTGACAAGATGCGCCCTACGCTTTTAGTGGTCGATGATGAAATCGAAATGTTATGGTTTATTGGGGAGATCTTTTCCTGCGACTTCAATGTAGTAACATTGCAAGATCCCGAACGCCTGGAGCAAGTGATGAATGAGGTTTATCCGAATGTGATTATTTGCGATGTCATGATGCCGGGCATCGGTGGCATTGAATTGACTCGACGGATTAAGTTGATGAAAGAGACGGCGCATATTCCTATTATCATAGTTTCCGGACGGCATGAAATGGAACAACAGATGGAGGCTCTTTCTGCCGGAGCAGAGATGTATATAACAAAGCCGTTCAGTGCGGAGTATCTTCGTATTACTGTATGTCAGGTGATGGAACGGAAAGAAATATTGAAGAACTATTTCAGTTCGCCAATCAGCTCTTTTGAAAAGTCGGATGGAAAGTTGACGCATAAAGAATCGAAGAAGTTCCTTCAGTCAGTTTTAAAAATTATCAATGATAATGTAACGAACAAAGATTTAACTCCGCGTTATATCGCTGATCGATTGGCAATCAGTCCTCGGAGTCTTTACCGGAAGATGGAAGAAATAGGAGAGGATAGTCCGACGGATCTGATAAGAAAATGTCGTTTGCATGTGGCTAAAGATTTGTTGCTGACGACCCAAAAAACGATTGATGAAATTGTGTTCGATTCGGGATTCTCAAATAAAGTTACTTTCTTCAAAGTGTTTCGTGAAAAGTATGAGTGTACGCCAAAAGAGTTCCGGATGAAACATTTGAAGGAAATTCAGCAATAATTCAGGAGGAAAAATATTTTTTTAGGTGCGGAAAGTGAGAACTCACCGATGTTCGTAGAGACTCTTTTGCAGGTTGGTTTCGTTTGGAGTATTCTTTTCTCCCAAAGAAGTCCTCGTTGATATAACCTCGTTTTAGACGTCTCTTCATGGCTAAAAAGAATAAGTAAATATTCGTGTTAATATAGTAAATGTTTGTGCCAGAAAACGAAAAAATAGTAGTCAAATTTTTTGGTAGAGTTTGATGGATTTACCTTTGTTTCGTCAATGTTTTAATTAAAAAAACATGAAAAGTATTAATTTATTAATCTTTAATCTAATGAAAAGGAAATATTGTTTAACTAATTATTATGTATGCTATGAATTCATATTGCATTTATCGTTTTTGAGGCTATGTAAGGAATGCTCTCTTTGTTCTTAATTTAAATTTAATATTTTATGAAATTCAATTTATCAAACATCAAATTTGGATTATCCTTATTTATTGTGATATCTGCTTTTTGGGGGTGTGATAATAAGTTAGCTCCCATGAATCAATATCAAGTTACACCTCCCGATCTGAGCAAGCGTTCGGTTTTCGAAAGTTTCTCTCCTGATAGTGGAGGTATCGGTACACAGTTGATCATCCGTGGTAAGAATTTCGGTTCCGATCCGGAATATGTAACGGTGACGGTTAACAACAAAATAGCGCCTATTGTGCGTATGGACGATGAGATGATTTATGCTATCGTTCCCGCACGGGCAGATACCGGATATGTTCGTTTATATATAGGTAAGGGGGATAATGTGGAAGAGTATGCTTCAGATTCCAAATTCCGCTATCAGTTTAAGCGAAATGTGACCACGATGGTAGGGCAACAAGGTATGAAGGGACGTGATGACGGACCGTACGCTGCCAGCAAATTGCAACGCACGTGGTTTTTGTTGACAGATAAAGATGGCACGGTGTTTTTTATTGATGAAGGGCGTGGTACTGACAAAAATGGTGCGCTGCGTCGGGCACGTAACGGTGAAGTGGAAACTTTGGTACAATGTTCTACCGGACCTTTTCAATCGCCCACGGCATTGGCGTTCAGCCCCAATCAGGATACGTTATATATCTCCAACTATTGTTTTACGGATGAGACTAATACTCGAACAGACTTTAATATTCTTTACGTGACTCGCGAAGGGGGCTTTGTGGATGTGCGTGGGCTAAGCCGAGGTACGAAAATCGGTACTACAGGTATTGCTGTGCATCCCAAGACAGGAGAAGTTTTCTTCAGTAACAAGGGTGATGGCTATATCTGGCGTTATGTAGGACCGGGGTTTGAGGATTATGAAAAGCTTTTCCAAGTGAACAATGCAACGAGTGTCGAGACACGTATGATGTTCAATCCGGAAGGTACGATTTTGTATGTTGTAGTATGCAATCGTCATTGCATATATAAAGTACCCTATGATGCGACTACACGTACTTTCGGTATACCGTCATTGTTTGTTGGCGCATGGGATGAAAGTGGCTATATGAACGGTTCTGGTGCCACGGTACGTCTGAATCAGCCTCGCCAACCAGCGTTCGATGAAGATGGCAATATGTTTGTACCTGAAAAGAGTGCACATATCATTCGTAAGATTACACCTGCGGGAGTGGCTTCATTGTATGCTGGTATTCCGGAGCAGAGCGGTTTTGGAGATGGACTGCCGGAATTGGCGAAATTTAACAGTCCAGAATGTGTGACAGTATATCCGGATAACTCTGTGTACGTGGCAGACCGTGAAAATCACGTCATTCGTCGTGTGACAGTTGAGTAATAATCATAAAAAACAAATAATTTTCCATGAAGAATATACAACAATATATCGTATTGCTTCTAATGGCAATGTTGCTTGTGCCACAGTCTTTGCAGGCGCAGGAGGACAAAAAGCTTATTATAAAAGGTGTGGTGGAAGATGCCTTGGGACCTATCATCGGTGCATCGGTTGTAGCCAAGAACCAACCGGGCGTGGGTGCTATCACTGATCTTGATGGACGGTTTTCGCTGAAGGTAGGGGCGTATGACGTGCTGCAAATCACATTTGTGGGCTATCAGCCGGTCGAAATTCCGGTTCTGTCTATCAAAGATAAGAATAATCTTAAGGTGACAATGAAAGAAGATAACCAGACGATAGACGAGGTGGTGGTGACTGCTAGTGGTGTGCAGAAGAAGAAAACACTAACGGGTGCTATCACTAACGTAGAGCTAAAACAGTTGAATGCGCCGGGTGCCAACTTGTCTAATTCACTGGCGGGTGTTGTTCCGGGTATTATTGCCATGCAGAGTAGTGGTGAGCCGGGCGAGAATATGTCACAGTTTTGGATTCGCGGTATGAGCACGTTTGGTGCAAAATCGGGTGCCCTGATTTTAGTAGACGGCGTGGAACGTAGTTTTAATGAGATTCCGGTGGAGGATATTGAGTCATTCTCTGTTTTGAAGGATGCCTCGGCCACTGCTATTTACGGTCAACGCGGCGCCAATGGAGTGGTATTGATTACAACCAAACGCGGTGAAAAAGGAAAGGTGAAAATCAACGTGAAGGCAGGTTTCGATTGGAATACACCGGTCAAAGTGCCCGAATACGCCAGTGGTTATGACTGGGCCAGATTGGCAAATGAAGCGTTGGTAGGACGTTATGAGAATCCGCTTTACACTAATGAGGAGTTGGACATTATTCAACACGGATTGGACCCGGATCTTTACCCGAACATAGACTGGAGAGATCTGATGCTGAAAAAAGGTGCGCCGAGTTACTATGCTAATATTAGTTTCTCAGGCGGTAGTGACAATGTACGTTACTTTGTAACTGGACGATACACCGGTGAAAACGGTCGTTATCGAACTTCTTCTTCGGAAAATAAATACAATACCAACTCCACGTACGAACGTTGGAACTATCGCGCCAATGTGGATATGAACCTGACACGAACAACGGTGTTGTCGGTTGGTGTAGGGGGATGGTTAGTCAACCGTACGTCTCCTTCTAGTAGTTCGGGCGATATTTGGCAATCGTTTGCTTCTTACACTCCGGTGACTGCTCCGCGTAAATGGTCTACTGGACAGTGGCCCATTGTCAGTGGTATGACGACTCCCGAATATCAGATGACTCAAACAGGTTATCGTACCATCTGGGAAAACAAGATGGAAACGAATGTAGGTTTAGAACAAGATCTTTCTTTTATTACGAAAGGCTTGAAATTTAATGGAGTATTTGCTTTCGATACATACAATAAGAACACAATCGTACGTGAAAAAGGAGAAGAACTTTGGTCAGCAGAGTCTTTGCGCGATGGCAATGGAAACTTGGTCCTGAAGCGGGAAGCGAATGCTAAGGCCATGTCACAAGCTAAAACGGTAGAAGGTGACAAGCGTTACTACTTGCAGGCTTCATTGGATTATAGCCGATTGTTTGCCGAGAAACATCGTGTAGGGGCATTTGCCATGGTTTACCAGCAAGAAACGTCTGACGTCAACTTTGCGGAAGATGATTTGATGGCTTCCATTCCTCATCGGACACTTGCCTATTCCGGTCGTTTCACATACGCTTACAAGGATAAATATCTGACAGAATTTAACTGGGGATATACCGGATCAGAGAACTTTGAAAAGGGTAAGCAGTTCGGCTTCTTTCCAGCGGTGTCGGTGGGATGGGTACTTTCGGAAGAACCTTTCATAAAAAAAATGATGCCATGGATGGACCAGTTCAAAATTCGTGCTTCGTATGGCGAAGTAGGTAATGATGAGATTGCCGGACGCCGTTTCCCTTACATTACGTTGGTAAATACTGACGATAATGCATATTCTTTTGGTGAATTTACGAATAATTCTGCACAAGGTTATCGCATCAAGACGATGGGTACACCTTATTTAACATGGGAAGTTGCTAAGAAATACGATGTCGGAGTCGACTTTTCTTTTTTCAACAGCAAGATTACAGGTACAATAGACTGGTTTTTGGACAAGCGTGACGATATCTTCATGAAACGTAACCAAATGCCGCTGACTACTGGACTTGCCGACCAGACTCCAATGGCGAATGTGGGTAAGATGAAGTCGTATGGCTGGGATGGTAACATTGCTTATACACAACGAATAGGACAGGTGAATCTGCAACTTCGTGCTAATTTTACCTATCAGACAACCGATGTGATAGACAGAGATGAGGCTGCCAACGAATTGTGGTATAAGATGGAAAAGGGATTCCAGTTGAATCAAAGTCGTGGTCTCATAGCGTTGGGGTTGTTCAAAGATCAAGAGGACATTGACCGTAGTCCGAGCCAAGTGGCATTGTCAAACAAAACGATTCTACCGGGTGATATTAAATATAAGGATGTGAATGGTGACGGTGTAATTACAGATGACGATAAAGTACCATTAGGATACAGAGAAACACCGGGCCTTCAGTATGGTCTCGGCTTAAGTGCCAATTGGAAAAATTGGGGAATCAATATGTTATTTCAGGGTACAGGAAAGTGCGACTTCTTTGTAGGAGGGAACGGTCCGCACGCTTTCCACGATGGTAAACGTGGTAATATCCTTCAGGTAATGGTGGACGGCAATCGTTGGATCCCGAAAGAAATTTCCGGAACGGAAGCAACGGAAGACCCGAATGCAGACTGGCCTCGTCTGACATATACTAATAACAATAATAACAACCGTAAGTCTACTTATTGGTTGAAAGAGAGAAAGTATTTACGTCTGCGTAACTTGGAAATCACTTATGATCTGCCGCAGATGTGGACACGTAAGTTCCTTGTAAGTAATATGCGTATTGGATTTATCGGACAGAATTTGTTTACATGGGCACCGTTCAAATGGTGGGATCCGGAAGGGACAAATGAGTCAGGAAGTAGTTATCCAATTAATAGAACTTACTCTTGTTATATTCAATTTAGCTTCTAATGTTTAAAAAACCAATTATGAAACGATTACTTTATAGTCTGTGGCTGGCAGTGGGTGCTATTGTATGCTCTTCATGTGCCGACTATCTTGATGTGGACAGATATTTTTATGACCAGGTTTCTGTAGACTCTGCTTTTTCAAAGCGGGTCTACACGGAAGGGTGGCTGCATAGTGCATACAATACAATGCTTTATGTTGGTGAATTCTCGGAACCGTTCCGTTGGGCGAGCGACGACCTTTATCATCCGGATATGAAAGATTATCAGGAGGGGAATTATAGTGCTGACAACCAGTTGAGTGATTCTCAAGAGAGTGAATCTCGTTTGTGGAAATATTACGAAGGAATCCGCAAAGCGTCTACTTTTATTAATAATGTAGACCGCTGTCCGGAATTGACGATGGATGAGAAGGCGGATATGAAAGCACAAGTTCGTTTCTTGCGCGCTTATTCTTATTGGGGATTGATACGTGTATATGGTCCTGTTCCCTTGATTCCGTTAGAAGGACAAGATGTAAATCTGTCTTACGAAGAATTATCGTTGCCACGTGAGCGTTTTGATGTTCTAGTGGATTTTATAGACAAGGAACTGGCAGAAGCGGCACGATCGCTACCTACCAAACGGACAGTTAACAACTTGGGGCGTCCCACACGTGGTGCTGCATTAGGATTGCGTGCGCGTGTGTTGTTATATGCGGCCAGTCCGCTGTTTAACGGAAATACCGACTTGTTTAATGTAAAAGACTGCTATGGTAATCAGTTGGTGTCGCAAGAATACGACGAAAACAAGTGGGCAAGGGCAGCAGCAGCGGCAAAGGATCTTATTGAACTGTCTAAAAATGCTAATCTGTATGAGCTCTACACGGTAGCTCCGAAAGCTACGTCACTACCATCGACACGTCCTCCTTACCATGAAGAATATTCCAATAAAAAATATCCGGATGGTTGGGAGGATGTAGACCCGCTTCTTTCTTATAAATCGATCTTTGATGGCACTATCTTGGGGTCTAAGAATCAAGAGTTGATATTCACTCGTTCTAGTAAGGGGCATCTGAATATCAACAGATGGAACGAAGAATTGATGCCTAAGACGCTGAAAGGAAATAATAAATTGGCTGTGACACAGAAGATGGTGGATGCGTATGCCATGAACGATGGTCGGAGCATTACAGAAGCTGCTGTTACAGGCGACTATGTGACCGAAGGGTTTACCACGCAGGCGTACGCTGCTACCAATCCGTTTTTGCCAGCTAACGTTTCTTTGATGTACAATAACCGGGAGCCTCGTTTCTATGCTTCTGTCGGTTATAGTGGTGCTGTTTGGGAAGCATCCAGCTCTTCCGAAACGATGTACCGCAACAGTCAGATATTCTATTATCGTGGATTGAATGATGGGAAACAGGGATTTAAGGAAGATTGTCCGATTACGGGTATCACTATGAAGAAATACTACAACAATGAAGATTCAAGAACAACAGGAGGATATCAGGTGGATAAGACGGAGATGACCATACGTTATGGTGAAATTTTGTTGATTTATGCCGAAGCCCTTAACGAACTGACCGAAGTGCATCATGTAACAAGCTATACAGGGGAAGATATGGTAATTCAGCGGGATGTCGATGAAATGCGTTATGCCATCAAACGTATCCGTATGCGTGCCGGTGTACCGGATTATTCGGATGCAACATACAAAAATCCTGATGATTTCCGCATGAAGTTGAAAAAAGAACGCCAAGTGGAATTGTTTGGTGAGAATTGCATGCGTTATTTCGATTTACGTCGTTGGAAAGATGCTATGATAGAAGAAAATCAATTGCTACAAGGTTGTAATATCAATGTGAGTGATGATGAAACACACATTGCTGACTTCTACAAACCGACCATCATTACAACGGTGCACAAGGTGTTTGAACAACGTATGTATTTGTGGCCTTTTCCAACATACGAACTCAAACGGAATGTAAATATGACACAGAATCCGGGATGGTAAAGGAATTAATTATTAAGAAACTGCATTATGACACAATTTAGATATAAAAAATACAGACTGATAGGCGTTGTACTCGTACTACTGTCGTTTGGACTTGGAGCCTGCGACAGACTGGAGGACGAGCTGTTTGAAAAGAATTCGTACATTGTTCGTAACGGATGGCAGGATTATGAACTAACAGTGACAGAAGATAACATGGCAGTGCTTCCTATATATTTTGGAGTAAACGGTACTTCTGCTAATGATAAGGATATTACGGTAACGATGGAAGTCGATCAGGATACGCTGGATCGATATAATTGGGAAAAGTATAAAAATCAGACGAGTCTTTATTATAAAATACTTTCGCCAGAAACGTATGTGTTCGACAATTCCTCTTGGACTATCCCGAGAGGAGAACTGAATGCGAGTGCGTATATCACGATTGACCTGACGAAAATTTCGCAGGTGGGTAGTTTGTACGACGACTATGTGTTGCCGTTACGTATTTCTTCTTCTATCGGCGAACCGATGGGAAAGAGCAAATATACGAAGGTGTTAGCACATATCGGTTTCAAAAACAATTACTCAGGTATCTATAGTGGTAAAGGGGTAGTGACCCAACAAGGAACAAGTTACACCACCGAGACTACCAGTACGCACCTATATGCCATCAATAATGATGTCTGCTATATGTTTGTAGGTGAAAAGACGCGATTGAATACGGCTGATTATCTGGATTATGTGGTGGAAATTCATCGTGACATGTTTGGTAATATAACGCTTGTTTCGAAGAATCCGGACTTGCAGTTTAACCCTTATAGTGCCAAGTTAACACGTAAGTATACCCACAACTATACGGACCAGCGCTACTACACAGAGGTGACTACCATCGAAATGTCGTATGCATACGTAGACAATACGCAAGGTGAACCGTTGAAGATGACGTTCGACGGTACCTTCTCCATGTCGAGAGATGTATTGCGTGTGGAATACCCGGATGTGGATGTAGAAGAGTAACCCAATAACCCTAAATGTAATAGTATATGAAAATTGTAAAGTATTTCTTTTTCGCTTCACTGCTGGCATTAGGTGCGTGTGGTGATGACGATAATAATAAAGATAACGGAACGCTTGCCGATGTGGTTGAATTGAAAGTGGACCTTACGGATATCAGTATCGCGCAGGGTGATGAACGGATAGTGAATATCCTTTCCGGAAATGGTGAATATGTGGTGGTTTCCGCCAATGATAAGGTGGTGACGGCAGAAGTGGAAGGTAATACCGTGAAGCTAAAAGCTCTAGAAAGAGATAATCATGCACAAAGTGTGGTATACCTGACGGACAAATACGAACAGCGTGTCAAAATTATGGTGACTACGGCTGCGACATTTGATTTGAAACTCAGCCAAACTCTGTTCACGCTTTATTCGCAAGTGGAGGGTGCTGATGAGGCGGAAGTTCGTATTTATACTGGTAATGGTGGATATACGGTGGGCTTTCATCAGGAAGAAGGTGAGATCGCCGTTCCCGATTGCATACAACTTTATACCGACGCCCTGGAAGAAACGGAAAAGTTCAGAATCAAAGGTATTGCACAAGGAAGTGCGGAGCTTGAGGTGAAAGACCGACAAGGTAAAACAGCCTACGTGACCGTCAATGTGATTGCTCCGAAACCGATATTGACAGATGCCGATGAAGATGGAGTCACTATTAACGGAGCACAGGGTAAAAAAAAGGTACGTATCATCGGTGGTAACGGTGAGTATAAAATTCTAGATAGCGGTGATGCGAAAATTATGCGACTGGAAATCTATGGGAATGAAGTGACTGTAATCGGGCGCAGAGTAGGAACCACATCGTTCACAATAACAGATGCAAAAAATCAGGTATCGAAACAAATCACAGTGGACATCCTTCCAGGCGAGCCACAGTATATGAACTTGGGGCGCGACTATGGAGTTTGGACACATTTCGGAGAAATGGTCGGTGAAGGGGCGGCAGCTATCAAAGAGAAGACCAATAACTTTAAACTGACCCAGATGACTTGGGAAACTGTGACACGCATAGATGAGACGAATTGGTTGCAGACCTTTATGGGAAAAGAGGGATACTTTATTCTTCGCGGTGGTGACTGGGAAGGAAATAAAGGACGTCAGATGGAACTGGTTGGCATTAGTGATAAATTAAAACTAAGAACTGGACATGGCGCTTTCGAACTTGGAAAATGGATGCATATCGCTCTTGTGGTTGATTGTTCGAAAGGAAAAGACGATTATAACGAGAAATATAAGCTTTACGTTAACGGTAAACAAGTGAAGTGGGACGATCAGCATCGGACTGACATAGATTATCAGGAAATAGACCTTTGTGCAGGGAATGATGGTGGTAAAATCTCAATCGGAAGAGCGTCGGATGACAGACGTTTCCTTTGCGGTGCTTTGCGTGAAGCACGTATTTGGAATGTTTGCCGTACAGTCGAACAGTTGAAAGCCAATGCAACAGAGCTTCAAGAGGAACATCCGGATGGATTACTGGCACGCTGGATATTTTCACCGGGAGCTTCAACTACTTATGTGGAAGATGCCACTAATGCCGATTATGATTTGGTGATGCATATCTGTAAATACAACAATTGGACTGAAACGGATTTCCCATTGGAGAGATTTGGCGATGCTGCTGAGATTGTGATACCTTTTAACTAATTATTTTAAATGAAAGGAAATATGAAAGCGATATATAAGTTATTTATTTTCAATTTATTCACGTTGCTGGCACTGAGTGCCTGCAACGATGAAGACTCTGTAGATGATGTTATTGTAGCAGGCGATAACATCTCTCCGGTCAGTTCGTTCTCGGTAGAGACTACTGATGCCGACAATGAATTGTTAGTGAAATGGGTATGTCCGCTCAATCGCGACTTAGATATGGTGGAGATCTCTTATAGAGATGTGTCGGAAGAGGTGACTCGCTCTGTGTACTCTCCTGGTTGTATTACAATTCCCGCAGAGAGTGGTGCCTCATGTGAATATTTGATTACAGTTCCTTATTTTTCACTCTATGAAGTATCGGCTGTGGCTATCAGTAAAAGCGGAAAGCGTTCTGTAGTGGAAAATAGACGTCTGACTCCTTATCGCGAGAAAGAAGAAGAGGTGGAATTGGAATTACCTGCAATGCTGAGCCGTACTCATTCTTACATGACTACTATTATTGATCTTTATTTCGGTAAGAGTTCGCGTAGTTGCTGGAGGAGCAACTATCCGTACAACGGTGGCGCTTACTGGGATGGCGATGCTTTAGTGTGGGGACAAGGTGCCGGATTATCAGCCTTTGTTGCCATGCGTGAAGCTGCTATGGAAAGTGAAGTAGAGAACATTTATGCGGCAATGGACGAGATGATGTTTAAAGGAATTCAGAATTTCTATAAAAAAGACCATAATATATGGGCATATTCTTGTTATCCTGCGGCAGGCAACGAACGTTACTATGACGATAACGTATGGATTGGATTGGACATGGCGGATTGGTATGGTCTGACTAAAGAAATGCGTTACCTGACGCAGGCTGAAGCTGTATGGCGTTATCTGATAGACCATGGGTGGGATGAGACTTGTGGCGGTGGCGTTCATTGGAGAGAACTGAACTCACATACTACCAGCAAACATTCTTGCTCTACCGCTCCTACGGCTGTGTTGGGGTGTAAGTTATATCTGTTGACTGGCGAACAGGAATATCTTGATTGGGCAATTAAATGTTATGACTATATGCTGAACGTATTGCAAGACAAGTCCGATCATTTGTTTTACGATAATGTACGTCCCGGAAAAGATGATCCCAATCAGCCGGGTGATATCGAAAAAAACAAGTATTCATACAATAGCGGACAGCCTTTGCAGGCGGCTTGTCTTCTGTATAAAATTACTGGTGAACAAAAGTATTTGGATGAAGCATACGCCATTGCCGAAAGTTGTCACAAGAAATGGTTTATCCCTTACCGTTCAAAAGAGTTGGACTTGACCTTTAATATCTTCGCTCCAAAACAAGATATGTGGTTCAATACAATTATGTGCCGTGGATTTTTTGAACTCTATTCGATTGACAATAACCGTAAATATGTCGATGATATAGAGAAAAGTATGATTCATGCATGGGAAAGCAGTTGTCATCAGAGTAATAACTTGCTGAATGATGATGATTTGCGTGGGGGAACTACTAAAACAAGCTGGGAAATTCGGATGCAGGGAGCGCTTGTCGAATTATATGCCCGTTTAGCTGTGCTGGAGCGTGAAAATAGATAGTTATTGAGTTATTTTATAAAAAAAGCCATCCCCGGAATAGACGAAAGTAGGGATGGCTTTTTTTTTGTAGTGTGCTTACTATTCTTCGGCAGACTATGTTTTGCATGTTGTTGGCAAGGTTATTCCTTGACAGGCACAGCCGGTTTGTCTTTGGATGCAGTGTCTGTGACAACTGTATCATTGACATTGGCGGCTAATGCAATCAGTGATGCCTTTGCAGGCTCGTCTTCTTTAGTTACAGTATCTTTTACTACTGTATCATTGACAACTGTCGCATTGATTCCTGTCGGGGCTGTCACAGCTTCCGCAGAACTCTGCGCCTTTACAAGGAATGAACCACCACAAACAAACATAAACATTGCTACTACTAATACTAATTTTTTCATAATCGTTTGCTTTAATGATAATTAAACATATATTTTCAATTCTCTCTCTTGTGTTAAGGAATTGGTTATTGCTTTTTCGCTAATGTCTAATTAAAGATCAAAGCGCGTGCCAAAATAGAAGAGTATATGGTAAGTAGCTGATAAATAAAGATATGTGGAAATAGAACCAATCAGAATGTTGGGGAAGTGTGTATGGAGTGTGTGGAATTTGTGGCGGGGAATGTGGAATTATTCCACACTCCCCGCTACAAATTTTTGTTTGGTCGTCTATTTTGTTTCATTTGGGCAGGGACAAGGTCTGCTTTTCTTAGCTAGCTACCCAGTGTAGGTTATTATATTGGTTTACAAATGTACGCAAATAAAACTTTTTCGAATATATAATTTCTCTCATTTAATATATGTGTTTCATTCAAAAGGGTACGGAAATGAGGTAAACTCATACAATTATAATTAAGAGCCTGTTTAAATTTTCCTGAGATTATGTTAGATAGGCTTTACCGACCTATTTTTATTCGTCACATAGTCTCCGTCATGCTCCTCACAACAACAGAAAATATACTCGAAAGCAACTCTCAAAACTGTGTCGGGCAAAACTCGGAGCAGGCTCTTAATAACCCACTTTTCATTCATTAATAGAAAAGTTCTCTTTCATTAATTGTAAACTTCTTATTATCAGTATGTAAACTTATTTTTCGTTAACCGTAAACTATAAACGAAAGCTTCGTTTATAAAAACAAAGGCTTTGATTATAAAAACGAAGCTTGCAATTATATAATCAAAGCTTGCGTTTATAGTTTGTATCGAATAAAAAGAAAGTTTCCTTCCTGTCCGAAGGAACTTTAGACTTAATGGGCGGGAAGTTTTCTATTAATAGCCAAGAGCGCAACTGTTAATACCCCTTCCGCCAACTACAGACGGACGCGACAAGAAGAGCCGGGGTAAGTTGAAATATCAGCTATAAAATTATGACTGAAGAGAATTTAAACAGGCTCTAAAAAAAACGCAAATATTCTCAACTGTACTTATCCCTATGAGAAAAAATACTCACTGCTATGAGAAAAAATACTCATAGGTATGAGAAAAAATTCTCATAGCGGTGAGAATATACCCTTGTCAGAATAGGCTGAAACAGTGCATTACTGTGCAGAAATAAAGTTTTCAACAGAAGTGCCGGAGAGAATTCAGTTAATCCAATGGTGTTACGGAGAGTATACTTGTAGATTTACGGAGTTATAACTCTATATTATACAGTTTCAACTTATTATATAATGTCTTCCGGTCAATATTCAGTAATTGCGCCGCTTTGCTTTTATTATTCCCGGTTTGGCGCAGTGCTTCCAAAATATGCTCTTTTTCGGTTTCTTCGTTGCGTAGTGCAATACTGGTGCTGCTCGATGCAGGAGTTTCCAAAAGCTCGGTTCCCAACTCCAGCAAGGTGATGAAACTGCTTTGTGCCAATAAAGTTGCTCTTTTGACAATGTTCTTCATTTGGCGTAAATTTCCCGGCCAATGATAATTCAATAAAGCTTGTGATGCCTTCGCGTCAAAGCCAATCAAGTGTTTATCCAGTTCTTTGTTTGCCTGATCGAGGAAGAAATTGGCAAAGAGCAGAATATCTTCTTTCCGTTCTTTCAGATCGGGCATCCGCAGGGTAAATTCATTGATGCGATGGTAAAGATCTTCACGGAAAGAGCCTTTCTCAATCCCCTGTTCCAGGTTCTCATTGGTGGCGGATACCAAACGAATATCTACCGATATCTCCTGTGTAGAGCCTACCGGACGTATTTTTCTCTCTTGCAGAGCACGGAGCAGTTGTATCTGCACTTCGTAACTAAGATTCCCGATTTCATCGAGGAAGATAGTACCTCCGTTGGCAGCAACGAAAGCACCGGTTTTATCAGTCAACGCACCTGTAAACGATCCTTTTACATGACCGAAAAACTCGGAAGCCGCCAGTTCTTTCGGGATAGAGCCACAATCTACGGCAATAAACGGCTTATCGCTTCGTTTGCTAAGTTGGTGAATACGGTGTGCCACATACTCTTTTCCAGTTCCGCTGGAGCCGTTGATAAGGACGGACATATTGGTCGGAGCTACCAGGCCTACATAATTGTAGAGTTGCTTGGCCGCGTCACTTTCTCCTTCCAGATAAGCACGGTTGTTTTCTGTTGAATCTTTCGATGAGGTAGAAGAACCTTTTTTAGAAGACGATTTAGCTGTGTGATGAGTAGCGGGAGTGTCTCCGGATTGTAAACATTCAGAGATTTTCTTCAGTAACTCTTCCGGATTCACCGGCTTGGCGATATAATCACGTGCTCCCAGTTTCATTGCTTGTACGGCGGACTGTATATCCGCATAGCCGGTCATGATAATCAAAGGAATGTCCATGCCTTGTTCGTTCATCCATTTCAGCAGGTCCATGCCTTCATGGTCGGGTAGCCGCAGGTCTGATAAAACCAGATCGACGCTTTGGCTTTCGATATGTTTCCGGGCACGTGCAATATTACTCACTGATGATACTTCAAAGCCCTTTTTTCCTAACCAGGTTTTTAGCATCATTCCAAAAGTGATATCATCTTCAACGATCAATATGGAGCTCATCATATCAGGTTTTGATTCTTTTAAGTCACAAAGGTAAGAGGTTTTGGGCGAAAGTGGTATATTTGCAAACTTAAATTAAATAAAAGTGTTATGAAAAAGATTCTATTGATCATATTAACCATATCGTTTTGCGGACTTACTGCCTGCAAAACCGGAACAAAAAAAGGAGGAGACATGGATAAAGAAACGTTGGTAAAGATTGAAACAACTTTAGGAGAAATTGAGGTGAAACTGTACAATGAGACACCGAAACATCGTGATAATTTTATCAAACTGGTGAAGGACGGAGTTTATGAAGGTACACTGTTTCACCGTGTTATCAAAGATTTTATGATTCAGGCGGGTGATCCGGACTCAAAAAATGCGCCGAAAGGAAAAATGCTGGGTACCGGAGACGTAGGTTATACCGTTCCCGCTGAATTTGTATATCCTAAATATTTCCATAAGAAAGGTGCCCTGTCCGCTGCCCGCCAGGGGGATAACGTGAACCCGAAGAAAGAATCTTCCGGTTGCCAGTTCTATATCGTGACAGGTAAAGTGTTTAACGACTCTACTTTGCTGGGAATGGAAAGCCAGATGAATGAGAATAAGATAAATGTTATTTTCAATACACTGGCACAGAAACACATGAAGGAAATCTATAAGATGCGGAAAGCAAACGATGAAAACGGTCTTTATGATTTACAGGAAAAACTGTTTGCACAGGCACAGGAGATGGCTGCCAAAGAACCGGAATTCCATTTCACTCCGGAACAGATTGAAGCCTACACCACGGTAGGTGGTACTCCGCATTTGGATGGCGAATATACCGTGTTTGGCGAAGTGGTGAAAGGTATGGACATTGTGGATAAAATCCAGCAGGTGAAAACAGACCGCAGCGACCGTCCCGAAGAAGATGTAAAGATAACAAAGGTGACAATACTTGACTGAATCGTATGAAAATCAACAGGCATATTCTTGATAATGGGTTACGTCTGGTACATTCGCAGGACGAGAGTACGCAGATGGTTGCCCTTAATATATTATATAATGTGGGAGCTCGCGACGAAGATCCCGAGCATACCGGCTTTGCCCATCTGTTCGAACACCTGATGTTCGGAGGGTCGGTGAATATTCCCGATTATGACATGCCGCTTCAATTGGCGGGTGGAGAGAATAATGCCTGGACGAATAATGATATCACCAATTACTACCTCACTGTACCTCGTCAGAACGTAGAAACCGGCTTTTGGCTGGAATCCGACCGGATGTTGAGTCTTGACTTTAGCGAACGGAGCCTGGAGGTACAGCGGGGAGTGGTCATGGAAGAGTTCAAGCAACGCTGTCTGAACCAACCTTATGGAGATGTCGGACATCTTTTGCGCCCTCTGGCTTATCAGACGCATCCTTATCAATGGCCTACGATCGGAAAAGAGTTGTCGCATATTGCCAATGCTACGCTGGAAGAAGTAAAAGCATTCTTTTTCCGTTTTTATGCCCCGAATAATGCGATTCTGTCCGTAACCGGAAATATCACTTTCGAAGAAACAGTATCGCTGACAGAAAAATGGTTTGGTCCTATTCCCCGTCGGGAAGTACCCCAGCGGAACCTGCCTCAGGAACCGGAACAGACGGAAGAACGCCGGTTGACGGTAGAACGGAATGTTCCCCTCGATGCCTTGTTCATGGCTTTTCATATGTGCGATCATCGGCATCCGGATTATTATGCATTTGATATTTTGTCGGATGTGTTGAGCAATGGACGTTCCAGTCGATTGAACCAGCGTTTGGTACAACAGAAACAGTTATTTTCGAGCATAGATGCCTATATTTCAGGTAGTGTAGATGCGGGGTTATTCCATATTAGTGGAAAGCCTTCGGCTGGTGTCACTCTGGAACAGGCGGAAGCGGCAGTAAGGGAAGAACTGGAACGGTTGCAGCAAGAACTGGTTGACGAACAGGAACTGGAAAAAGTGAAGAACAAATTTGAGTCCACCCAGATATTCGGCAACATCAATTATTTGAATGTAGCAACCAACTTGGCATGGTTCGAACTGCTTGGCCGGGCGGAAGACATGGAAAAAGAAGTAGAACGTTATCGTTCTGTCACGGCAGAACAATTGCGGACAGTAGCCCAATCCGCTTTCCGGAAGGAGAACGGGGTTGTGCTCTATTATAAAAGTAGGGTGTAGCGCCCGGCAAGGTTTACTTGCGGCATACAAGTATTTATAAGACAAGGACAATGAAAAGACTATTTGATATATATAAGACTCATTACAAAGCGCTAATTTTTCTCGGATTACCTATTGTTATTGGACAGATAGGCGTTATTATACTCGGATTTGCCGATACATTAATGATTGGGCATCATAGCACGGTAGAGCTGGGCGCAGCATCTTTCGTGAATAATGTGTTTACTCTTGCCATCATTTTCAGTACCGGATTCTCGTACGGACTGACACCTGTTGTGGGTGGTCTGTACGGTACTCATCAATATGCGCCTGCCGGACAAGCCCTGCGAAACAGCCTGCTGGCAAACCTGATGGTTGCGCTTCTGTTGACTGTCTGTATGACTGTTCTTTATCTGAATATAGAGCATCTCGGACAACCGGACGAATTGATTCCCCTGATTAAACCTTACTATCTGGTGCTGCTTGCTTCCCTGGTGTTTGTCATGATTTTTAATGGATTCAAACAATTTACAGACGGAATCACAGATACCAAAACCGCTATGTGGATACTGCTCAGTGGAAATGTATTGAACATCATCGGCAACTATATCCTGATTTACGGAAAGCTCGGCTTTCCCGAACTGGGCTTGTTGGGAGCTGGTGTCAGCACGCTGTTTTCACGTATCGTGATGGTGGTTGTATTTATAATCATCTTTGCGCGTAGTTCGCGTTTTGTCCGCTACAAAGTCGGTTTTCTCCGGCTGGGGTGGTCGCGTGCCATTTTCGGCCGTTTGAACGGACTCGGATGGCCGGTTGCTTTCCAGATGGGAATGGAAACAGCCTCTTTCAGCCTGAGTGCCATCATGATTGGTTGGTTGGGGACGATTGCTTTGGCTTCCCACCAGGTCATGTTGGCAATTTCCCAATTCACCTTTATGATGTATTATGGGATGGGAGCTGCCGTAGCTGTCCGTGTCAGCAATTTCAAAGGACAGAATGACATAGTCAATGTGCGTCGTTCCGCCTATGCCGGTTTTCATTTGATGATGACATTGGGCGTTGTGCTTTCCTTTATTGTCTTTCTTTGCCGCAATCACTTGGGAAATTGGTTTACCGACAGCCCGGAAGTAGCTGCTATGGTTACTTCTCTTATATTCCCTTTCCTCATCTATCAGTTTGGCGACGGATTGCAGATTACTTTTGCCAACGCTCTGCGTGGAATCTCGGATGTGAAACTGATGATGGTTATCGCCTTTATAGCATACTTTATCATCTCCCTGCCTGTAGGTTACTTCTGCGGTTTCGTGATGGGGTGGGGAGCAGTAGGTGTTTGGATGGCGTTCCCTTTCGGACTGACAAGTGCAGGATTAATGCTTTGGTGCCGTTTCCGCTATATGACGAAACTCTCCGTTCCCCGAATTAATACTTAATGATTTAATACTTAAAATCGCATGGCTTCCTATCGTTTCACAAAACTGAAAGTAACCATCGGTTACACGTTATTACTTGCGATTCTTCTTTTTTCTCTGGTGTTTGTGCATCATGAGATGGAGACATTGTCGGCTGCCGACGACCAGCAGAATCTGCGGACAGACAGCCTGCTGACTCTGATTCACGAGAAAGACCAGAATACCATCCAGATGCTCCGCGTATTGAGTGAAGCGAATGACAGCCTGCTTTCCGCTTCGGAGATTGAAGAGATTATTTCCGAGCAAGACTCTGTTATAATTCAGCAACGGGTGCAGCATCGGGTTATCACTAAACGTGACTCTCTGCTGACTACTCCCAATAAGAAAGGTTTTTTCAAGAGACTGGCGGAAGTGTTTGCTCCTTCCAAGGATAGTGCCGTACTCGTTAATACATCTTTGGAAGTCGCTACGGATACCATTTTGGAACCGGTTGCTTCTAAAGATTCCCTGCAGCAAAAGATTCGCATGGCTACCGAAGAAAAACGATTGCAACGACGAAGAACAATCCGGCGCACCAGTACTAAATACCAACGCATGAATTCGCAGTTGACGGCAAGAATGGATAGCCTGATAAAACAATACGAAGAAGAAATGACTTTGCGTGCCCGTCAGGATGCTGAGATGCAACAAGAGGTAAGAATGCGCTCCGCACGCACCATTGCCGGAATCGCTATCGGTGCGGTTTTGTTGTCTGCCTTTTTCTTGGTATTGATAGTACGTGACATCTCTCGCAGCAACCGCTACCGTCGGCAGTTGGAAGAAGCGAACAAACGGGCGGAAGACCTGCTCGTAGCCCGTGAAAAACTGATGCTCGCCATAACCCACGACTTCAAAGCGCCGCTCGGATCCATCATGGGTTATACCGAACTACTGTCCCGTCTGACGGAGGACGAACGGCAACGCTTCTACCTGGATAACATGAAGAGTTCCTCGGAACATCTCTTGAAACTAGTCAGCGACTTGCTCGACTTCCATCGCCTTGACCTTAATAAAGCGGAAGTGAATCGTGTCACTTTCAATCCTTCGCAGTTGTTCGAGGAAATCTATGTCAGCTTTGAACCGTTGACGGTCGCCAAGGGATTGGCATTGCAGTGCCACGTCGCTCCGGAATTGAACGGACGTTACGTCAGTGACCCTCTGAGGCTTCGGCAGATTGTGAACAACCTTCTGTCTAATGCCGTGAAGTTTACTCAACAAGGCGAGATAACGCTGACAGCCCGATATGATTCTTCAAAGCTGACGATAGCGATTGCAGATAGCGGAAAAGGTATGGCAGCCGAAGACCGCGAACGCATTTTCCAAGAATTTACCCGTTTGTCCGGTGCCCAGGGAGAGGAAGGGTTCGGCTTGGGATTATCCATCGTGAAGAAACTGGTTGTTCTGCTTGAAGGAACGATTGATGTGCAGAGCAAACTGGGAGAGGGAAGTTGCTTTACAGTAGTTCTGCCCTTGTATCCGGTAGGCGAATCCATTCCGGAAAGTCAATCATCTCCGGAAAACGAAACTGCGGATATTGACGAAGCTGCAACTGCCGTTCCTCTGATGAAAGTGATCCGTGTCCTCTTGATTGATGATGATAAGATCCAACTCAGCCTGACGGCAGCCATGCTGAAACAGCACGGTGTTGACGCAGTATGTTGCGAGCAGCTCGAAGAGCTTATCGAACAACTCCGCACTTCTGTTTTTGATGTATTGCTGACAGACATACAAATGCCCGCTATCAACGGCTTCGATTTGGTAAAACTCCTGCGTGCTTCCAACATTCCGCAGGCAAAGACCATTCCTGTGATTGCCGTGACCGCCCGCAGCGAAATGGATAAGGATGCCTTGTGCGAGCACGGCTTTGCCGGATGCCTGCATAAACCGTTTACAGTGAAAGAATTGTTGATGACAGTCAACGAGGGGCAACTTTCGGCTGATGAGGTTCACATCATAGAAGATATGGTAAACACCGGAATAAACTTTTCCGCACTCACCGCCTACTCCGGGGATGACCCGGAAGCGGCATATTCTATCATTCAGACCTTTGTTGAGGAGACAAAAAAGAATGTCGAACGGATGCGACAAGCCTTCGTTGACAAAGATACGGACGGGATAGCTGCCATGGCGCATAAACTGCTCCCTCTCCTCACGTTGATAGGCGCATCGGACGCAATAGCTCCTTTAAAGTTTTTGGAATCCTGCCGTGGAGAGTCTTTCTCTACTGAAATAAGCGATACGGCATCGGCTGCACTATCAACTGTTTGTATTATAATCAGCGAAGCGGAAAATTACTTAACATCGATGAAAAGTGTCGATTAGGCGGAAATATCCTACTCCTTGACCGGTCATCGTATCTTTCTTGCCTTTATCCAAACCTTTTCTAAAAATAAATTGTTTACTTTGTGTCACTTAATTTATACTGGCACATTTTTACATGAAACGAAAATGGATACGACGGGTAAGCTGGATTCTGCTTACTCCTATAATACTCTTTGTAATACTAATGGTGTTGCTTTACGTCCCTCCTGTACAGAATCTTATACGTCGGGAGGTTACTGCGTATGCTTCTAAAGCAACCGGCATGCAGATTCAGGTGGAACGAATCGACCTTCGTTTCCCGCTCAATCTGTTGGTTCGTGGCGTGGAGGTGATTCAGCAGCCGGACACACTCTTGTCTCTGGAAAGCCTGAATGTACGTGTGCAGGCGTGGCCGCTGCTCAAAGGGAAAGTGGAGGTGGACGAAGTGACATTGAGCCGCGTTGCTTTCAATTCTGCCAATTTGATAGACGGCATGGAGATAAAAGGTGTATTGGGACGTTTCTTCCTGCAAAGTCACGGTGTCGATTTGTCTAACGAAACAGCCGTTATTAATGCGACGGAACTATCGGACACTCATGTGCAGATGCTGATGAACGACACCACGACTACTCCCAAGGATACCACCGCTTCGGCTCCTGTAAACTGGAAAGTAGACCTTCATCAGCTGAAACTGAAAAACGTATCGTTCAGTATGCAGCTTCCCGCTGATTCGATGCGGATGGCTGCGCATATCGGTGAAGCGACTATTGACGATGCCCAAGCCGACTTGAAGAACCAGTTCTATGGACTGAAACAATTTTTGTTGTCGGGCACTTCCGCCAGCTACGATACTGGTGCGGCTAAACCCGTCGAAGGTTTCGACGCTTCGCATATTGCCGTCCGTGATGTCAGCATCGGGCTGGATTCCTTATTATATAAAGGTAGGGATATGAAGGCTGTCATCCGTGAATTCACTATGAACGAACGTTCGGGATTGAGCGTTACTTCACTGACGGGACGGGCATTCTCCAATGATTCAATCATCAGTGTACCCGGCTTGAAACTGCAAACTCCTCATTCTGAAATAGATTTATCCGCTCATACTTATTGGGAACTTGTCAACATCCCGACTACGGGGCGTTTGTCTGCCAACCTGAATGCGTATATCGGCAAAGAGGACGTGATGTTATTCACTGGCGGACTGCCGGACAGCTTCAAGGAAGCCTATCCTTTTCGTCCGCTTGTCATCCGTGCCGGTACGGACGGTAACTTGAAAGAAATGCAGATTTCCCGCTTTACGGCAGACTTGCCGGGCGCATTCTCCTTAGAGGGCGGAGGTATCCTCGAAAACCTCGCCGATAGCATTACCCGCTCGGGAACCATTGGCCTGAAGATGAAAACGCAGAACCTGAATTTCCTTACCGGCTTGTCCGGTGAAGTGCCTAACGGTACGCTTGTCATCCCCGACAGTATGAATCTCGTTGCGCAGGTAGACATCAAAGGCCCTGAATACAAAGCAAACCTGCATCTGAAAGAAGGGCAGGGGGCTATGAATGTGAACGCGGCATTAAATACTGCCACCGAGGTTTACAAGGCAGACTTGAAAATAGACAACCTGCAACTCCATCATTTCCTTCCGAAAGACTCCATTTATGAGCTTTCCCTTTCTGCTGCCGCTGACGGGTGCGGACTGGATGTGATGTCTTATCGTTCATATGCCAAACTGGATTTGGCTTTAGACCGATTGCATTATGCTCAATACCATCTCTCCAACGTCCATCTGACGGGAGCTTTGAAAGGTGCGTTAGTGACAGCCAACTTGACGAGTGATAATGAACTGTTGAAAATGACGACGGATGCCGAATATAATCTGGCACACAGCTATCCCGACGGAAAAGTGACGGTTGATGTCATCCGGCTCGACTTGCACGAACTGGGACTGATGCCCGAACCGATGAAACGCCCGCTTGCTTTCAATCTTTCTGCGGAAGCCCGTCAGAACCGGGTGTTTACGCATTTTATTTCCGGTGACATGAAACTCAACCTGAGTGCACGTTCCGGTGTCAATCCTCTGATTAGCCAGTCTACCCGCTTCGTGGACGTCCTGATGAAGCAGATTGACGAGAAGGAACTGAATCACGCCGAACTGCGTAAAGCATTACCGACAGCTGTCCTGTCTTTCTCCGCAGGAAAAGAGAATCCGTTAGCCTATTTCCTGGCTACCAAGAACATATCCTATCATGAAGCTTCCATGAAATTCGGCACGGCTCCCGATTGGGGAATCAATGGCAAGGCGGCGGTTCATGCGCTGAAAGTAGACACGTTGCAACTGGATACTGTTTTCTTCACAGTGAAACAGGACACTACGCTTATGAAGTTGCGTGCTGGAGTGATAAACGGTCCGAAGAATCCGCAATTCTCTTTCTCCACTACCTTGACGGGAGAAATTCGCGACCGCGATGCGGAATTGCTGGTGGATTATAAGAATGGTAAAGGTGAGACTGGAGTATTATTGGGCGTAAACGCCCGCCCTCTGTTCGAAGGACAGGGAAAGGGCAACGGAATAGCTTTCACGCTGATTCCGGAAAAACCGATTGTCGCCTTTCAGCAGTTCCATTTCAACGAGAATCACAACTGGATTTATCTGCATAAGAATATGCGCGTATATGCCAATGTGGATATGTGGGACGAGGAAGGCATGGGCTTTAGGGTTCATTCCATGCAGGGCGATACGGTGTCTTTACAGAATATAGATGTCGAAATACGCAGAATCCGCTTGCAAGAGATTACGAGCGTGTTGCCTTATTTCCCCGAAGTAACCGGATTGTTCTCTTTGGAAGCCCACTATATACAAACTGAAAAAGACTTGCAGCTCTCTGCCGAAGCGTCTATTGACGAACTGACTTACGAACGCCAGCGTATCGGTGACATTGCTTTGGGGGCTACCTGGCTGCCGGGCGAACAGGGAAAACAATATCTCAACGCTTATCTGAACCACGACCAGGTGGAGGTGCTGGTGGCGGATGGAAAACTGCTTCCTACCCGGACGGGCAAAGACAGCCTGGAAGTGAATACGACACTGGAACATTTCCCGCTTCGGGTGGCGAATGCGTTCATTCCCGACCAGATGGTCACTCTGTCCGGCGACATGGACGGAAACCTGAATATCACGGGCAGCACAGAGCAGCCTTTGATAAACGGCGAACTGGTATTGGATAGTGTTGCTGTTTTTTCCAGTCAATATGGCGCACGTTTTGTGTTCGATAACCGCCCTGTGCAGATAAAGAACAACCGGCTGTTATTTGATAAATTCGCCATTTATACTACATCGAAGAATCCGTTTACCATTGACGGTTATGTCGATTTCCGTGATATGAGTCGTCCGATGGCGAATTTGAATATGCTGGCACAGAATTATACATTGCTGGATGCCAAACGCACCCGTGAAAGTCTGGTCTACGGTAAAGTATTTGCCGACTTCCGGGCAACGGTGAAGGGACCTTTGGACGGACTGAATATGCGTGGGAATGTAAGTCTCTTGGGCAATACCGATGTCTCCTATGTCTTGACAGATTCACCTTTGACAGTGCAGGACCGCTTGGGAAGTCTGGTTACCTTTACCTCATTCAGCGATACCACGACTGTCGTCCGGCAGGAAGTGCCGACCGTCTCGTTAGGAGGACTGGATATGGTAATGATGGTGCATATCGACCCGTCCGTCCGCGTGAAAGTCGACTTGGATGCAAGCAATGACAACCGCATCGAACTGGAAGGTGGGGGTGACCTCTCCATGAAATATACTCCGCAAGGTGATTTGACCCTGACGGGACGCTATACTTTGAGTGGCGGCTTGATGAAATATGCCTTACCGGTGATTGTCGCGAAAGAATTTGCCATTGACAATGGCAGCTATGTGGAATGGACGGGAAATCCGATGGATCCGATGCTGAACTTCAAGGCGACCGACCGCACCCGTGCGTCCGTCTCCGAAGGGGAGAATGGCGGAAGCCGCATGGTTAATTTCGATGTCTCTGTCGTTGTCAAGAACCGTTTGGATAATCTTTCGTTTGCGTTCGATGTCTCAGCTCCCGAAGATGCGACTGTGCAAAATGAGTTGACTGCCATGGGGGCGGAAGAGCGTGGTAAGCAAGCCCTGTATATTATGGTGATGAAAACCTATCTCGGCACCGGCCCGATTGGCGGCGGTGGTGGCGGACTTGGCAAGTTGAACATGGGTTCTGCCTTGACTTCCGTATTGAGCAGCCAGATAAACTCATTGATGGGCAACCTGAAAAATGCGAGTCTATCCGTGGGTGTCGAAGACCACGATGACTCGGAGACAGGAAGCAAACGTACGGATTACAGTTTCCGTTATTCGCAACGTCTGTTCAACAACCGCTTCCAGATTGTAATCGGCGGTAAGGTGTCCCAGGGTGAGAATGCGACGAATGATGCCGAATCCTTTATCGACAACATTTCTTTGGAATATCGCCTGGACAGAACCGGAACCCGCTATATCCGCCTGTTCTATGACAAGAACTACGAGAGTGTGCTTGAAGGCGAGATTACGGAAACTGGAGTCGGTATCGTGCTTCGCAAGAAGTTGGACAAACTAAGTGAACTGTTTATCTTTAAGAAAAAGAAGTGAAGAAACAAGAATAAAGAAATAAGAAGCAAGGATGAAAGCTATACATATAAAAATATTGGCTGTTTGCCTGATAAGTGTAGTAGTATCGGCATGTTCGGTGACGAAACATCTCCCCGAAGGGGAAGTGCTTTATACCGGAAGCAAGACTGTCATATTGAATAAATCGACAACGCCCGTAGGAGTAACGGCTCTGACGGAAATAAATGCAGCCCTTGATAAAACACCCAGTACGAAGATGCTTGGCGGTATGTTGCCTATTCCCTTTAAAATGTGGATGTACAATAACTTCGTGAAATACAAGAAGGGATTCGGCAAATGGATGTTCAATCGTTTTGCCGCAAACCCGCCCGTGTTTATTTCTACGGTCAATCCGGAAGTGCGTGTGAAGGTGACTACCAACTTACTGCGTGATTATGGCTATTTCAATGGCAAGGTAGCCTATGAAACGATTGTTGACAAGCAAGACAGTCTGAAGGCAGGCATTGTCTATACGGTGGATATGAAAAATCCTTATTTTATTGATACGGTGTATTATCAGCGTTTCACTCCCCAGACTCTGCGGATTATGGAGCGAGGGCGTCGGATGTCTTATATCAGTCCGGGCGAACAGTTCAATGTAGTAGACTTGGACGAAGAACGTACCCGCATCAGCACTTTATTACGTAATCGTGGATATTTTTATTTCCGTCCTGACTATATGACTTATCAGGCGGATACTACTTTGATACCCGGTGGGCATATCAGCCTTCGCCTGATTCCCGTCCCTGGATTGCCTGCCGCGGCACAACGTCCTTATTACTTAGGCGATGCCTCTGTCTATTTGTTTGGAAAGAACGGAGAAGCCCCGGATGACAGCATGATGTACAAGAACCTGAATATTCACTATTACAAGAAATTGCAGGTTCGCCCTAATATGCTTTATCGTTGGCTCAATTATCAGCAGTTTGTACGCAACGCGCAAATGCGTGCTTCCAACCGTACCCGGCTTTACAGCCAGTATCGCCAGGAACAGGTACAGGAAAAACTCAGTCAGTTAGGGATATTCAGCTATATGGATATACAATACGCCCCCAAAGATACGACAGCTGTCTGTGATACGTTGGACATTACAATGCAGGCGACTTTTGCCAAACCTTTGGATGCGGAACTGGAACTGAACGTAGTAACTAAAAGTAATGACCAAACCGGTCCCGGCGCCTCATTCGGTGTCACCCGGAATAATGTGTTCGGTGGCGGTGAAAGCTGGAATGTAAAACTGAAAGGTTCTTACGAATGGCAGACCGGCGGTGGAGAGAAAAGTTCGTTGATGAACAGTTGGGAAATGGGTATATCCACTTCTTTGACTTTTCCGAGAGTCGTTTTCCCGCGTTTCAGTAAAAGGGAATTTGACTTTCCCGCCACGACTACTTTCCGTCTGTATATCGACCAACTGAACCGGGCTAGATACTACAAACTGTTATCCTTCGGCGGAAACGCGACCTACGATTTCCAACCGACACGTACCAGCCGTCACAGTATCACGCCTTTCAAACTGACATTCAACGTACTCCAGCACCAGTCGGAAGAGTTTAAAAAGATTGCCGCTGACAATCCTGCGTTATATGTCAGTCTTGACAATCAGTTCATTCCGGCCATGGAGTACACCTATACGTATGATAACGCGTCTGTGCGTAGAGTGAAGAATCCTATCTGGTGGCAATCTACCGTAACTTCTGCCGGAAACGTGACCGCTACCATCTACCGGGCTTGCGGCCGGCCGTACAACGAGGAAGGAAAGAAACTTCTGGGTGCCCCCTTCTCCCAGTTTATGAAATTCAATACGGAATTTCGCCATCTGTGGAATATAGACAAGAATAATAAGCTTGCCTCTCGTGTAGCCTTGGGTGCTCTTTTCGCATACGGAAACGCTACGATTGCCCCATACAGCGAACAATTCTATGTCGGTGGTGCCAACAGTATCCGTGCTTTTACAGTGCGTAGTATCGGTCCCGGTGGCTATCATCCGAAAGACAGCAAATATTCTTATCTTGACCAGACAGGTACATTCCGCTTCGAGGCAAACGTCGAGTATCGTTTCCGCATCTTCAAGAGTATCTGGGGAGCTACCTTCCTCGATGCCGGCAACGTCTGGCTGATGCGCAAGGATGAGGCACGTCCCGACTCGCAGCTCCGTCTGAAAACTTTCCCGAAACAGATTGCTTTAGGAACAGGTGTCGGCTTCCGCTACGATATGGATATCCTCGTCTTCCGTCTTGACTTCGGTATTCCTTTGCATCTGCCGTATGACACGGAACGAAGTGGCTATTACAATGTTACCGGAGCCTTCTTTAAGAATCTGGGAATACATTTTGCTATCGGGTATCCGTTCTGATTATAAATTCAGTAACTTCAAAGATACGATGAGAATAAGTCTTATTTCATCATTTGTTTTTTGAGAAAAATGTTGGCGTAGTAATGTAATGAACTGCGCCTTTCTTTTTTTTACGGCACTTTCGGAAATGTTAAGGAGATTGGCTATTTCAGCATTCTTCATACCTTGTTCGAAACTCAGTTCAAACAGCTCCTGGAATTTCTTTGGTAATTGTCCTATTGCATTCCAAAGTATGTCTAATGTTTCTTGTTCGATCAGGCTGTTGAGGAAGTTTTCATCCTCTTCGTCTTTTGTATAGGCAGACAGGTAGTTTTCTTTTGCTGCTTGGCGGCGTAGGAGTGATATGGTTGCGTTATAAATGCAGGAATATAGGAAAGATTTGAAGGCAAACGTGGAGGCTAATGAATCTTTGTGGAGGTATGTTTGGTAAATTGCATCTTGTACGCAGTCTTCTGCCAGAAATGCATAGTCTTTTCCTAAATGCCTTCCAGCATATATTAAAAGTTGAGGATACATTTTTCGGTAAAACGTATCGATTTTGCCTGCTTTAAAATCTTTAAATATCTGCTCCATCTATTTGCTTGCACATAATCTACAGATACAAAAGTAATCATAAAATAATCTTTTTCTAACTTTTCTTTAGTTTTTTCTTCTTTTTGGTGTCCTTTTTTTAATCGTTTGCGTTATAGCTGAAAACAATGTAAATATGGAAGAAAAATATATAAAGCGTATTGCTGTGTTGATTGGCAGAGAATTAACCGGTAAAATAACAGAATATGAACGTGGAATGTTGGCCGAATGGCGTAGGCAGAGTGATAAGAATGAACAACTTTATCAAAGGCTGACTGATAAGGAACGTTTAGCTCAAGAATACAGACAGATGAAATCGGTTGGGATAGAACGTCCGTTGGCAGACATGAAAGGGCGGATAGCTCGTTTGACTGTTCGTTCGGAACGTGCAAAACTTATTTTCCGGTTATGGGCGGGAGTTGCCGCAATTGTTTTATTGATACTTGTTTGGAAAGGGAATGGGTGGATATATCATTCGGCTTTTATGGAGGAAAAGGGATTACAGGCTGATGAGATTCGTCCTGGTCAGACACAGGCTACCCTGATTTTGAGTACCGGTGAAAATATTACACTGGATTCAGACACACTTATCACCGGTCAAAAGAAGATGTGCTCTGCTGTTCGGGCACAATCTGTTTCTTCCCCGACTGTTTCGGGGACGGAGAAAGTGAAAGCAAAAGCAAAAGCAAACATCCTGATTACTCCAAGAGGAGGGGAGTTTAAGATTGTTTTGGAAGACGGGACAGAAGTATGGCTCAATGCTGAGTCCAAACTTACATATCCCGAAACCTTCGGGAATGCGGAACGAAGAGTGGCTGTTCGGGGAGAAGCTTATTTTAAAGTACATAAAGATCTGGAGAAACCTTTCTACATAGAAACGGACGGGCAATTGATACGGGTCTATGGAACAGAATTTAATGTTCGCTCTTACGAAGAGGATGAGACGGTTTGTACTACTCTTGTCGAAGGAAGTATCTCTATTCGACCAGTCGGAACAGGGCAGGGGGAGTTGGTGCTTGCTCCTAATCACCAGTCGTTATTCAATAAAAAGGATGCGACAGCCTGTCTGCGTACAGTCAATCCGGAAGTGTTCGTTAGTTGGAAAAACGGTATGTTTGTGTTCGAAGAGCAGAATCTGGAACAAATCATGTGTACATTGAGCCGATGGTATAATTTTACTTATACATTTAAGGATGAAAGCCTGAAAGAGACGGTGTTTATGGGAAGTATCCCACGTTATGCAGAATTTGATGATGTGATTCATATTCTTGAAAAAAGCGGCGGAATAAAACTAGAGATGAAAGGACAAAACATAATTCTGTCAAAGAGATAACTACTATTATATACGTTTCATTAAAAATAGACATTATGTTAGCATGTAAAAAGCGTTTTGTTTGCCGGACTATATTGGTCTTGCTTATCGCTTTTCCCCTGAAAGGATTGGCACAGAGTCTGGATGTCAGTTACGACAAACAGCCTATTGAGAGAGTTATTGCCGACTTAAAGAAAAAGACGGATTACGACTTTGTTTATCAGAAGCAAGTATTGGAAAATGTGCCGTATGTTTCGGGTTCATATACCGGAATGACTATTAGTCAGATTCTCGACAAACTGTTGTATGGGACAGGACTTGAATATAGTATTGTGAAAAGCACGATTATTATCCGAAAGTCCGAACCTGTCTCCCGGAATCATAAGAGAATTGCCGGCAAGGTGGTGGGAGAAGAGGGAGAAACATTACCTGGCGTGCACGTGCATCTCAAGCACACGAATGTAGGCACCACAACCAATGTGGATGGTGAGTTTAGTATAATGGTTAGTGGGACGGAACCGATTCTTCAGTTCAGCTATGTAGGTATGGAAAAACGGGAGATACGTGTAACTGATCGGACAGGGGATTTCCTTCATGTGAAACTGACCGGCAATACGTCGGTTATAGATGAAGTGGTGGTGACCGGATATCAAGCCATGAACCGGCGTGAATTGGCAAGTGCCATTGCCACGGTTAAAGCGGAAGACGTTATTGCTCCCGAAGCTATGAGTATCGACCAGATGCTACAAGGAAAAATTCCCGGAATGACGGTGATGACACAGTCGGGTGAGCCGAGTAGTACACCGACCATCCGAATTCGCGGTAATTCGACCATCAATGGTAATAAGGCTCCAGTTTGGGTGGTAGACGGGGTGATTATGTCTGATGTAGTGCCATTTACGGCTTCTGATCTAAATAGCCCTGATGCTGCTTATCTGATAGGCAATAGTATCTCCGGATTGAGTCCGCAGGATATTGAAAGTATTAGTGTTTTGAAAGATGCGTCGGCTACTGCCATTTATGGGGTGAAGGCGGCAAATGGGGTGATTGTGGTCACTACCAAGCGGGGAACTGTATCTGCTCCGGTGGTGACGTATGATGCGGCTGTTAATGTAAACACCCGCCCTCGTTATAGTCAGTTTGATCTGATGAATTCTCAGGAGAGAGTGCAGCTTTCGCAGGATATTTATGAGGCGCGTCTGGAGTATCCGCGTGTTCCTATTCAGGAGAGTTATGAAGGCGCGTTGCAGCAGTTGATTAATAAAAAAATCAGCCAGAGTGAATTCACATCACTTGTCGGGAAATATGAAACAATGAACAGCGATTGGTTCAAGGCACTGTTTCGCCCTGTTGTAACACAGAATCACAATGTGTCCGTGACCGGTGGAACGGAAAAAGTACGTTATTATACTTCATTGAGCTATAACAATAGTCCTGGTATTGCGAAGAAATCAGAAAGCGAGCGTTTTACGGGGCTGAGCAAGTTGTATTTTAAAATCAACCGTATTTTTGATGTAGACCTCAAAATGGAAATCAGCAATCAGAATAATGAGGGATACTCTTCAATTAATCCGTTTTCTTATGCTTTTAATACGTCGCGTGCCATCCCTATTTACGGTGATAACGGTGAACTGTATTTTTATGCAAAAGGTGGAGTTGCTCCTGATTATATTACATACAATGTGTTAAATGAACTGGATCAGACTGGGCGGAAAAATAATACCCGTCGTCTGGGCGGAGTAATGAATTTCAATGCACGTCTGTTTAAGGGGCTTACTTATACTGGGACGGTTTCTTATTATTGGAATGATAACCGTACCACCTCCTGGGCTACTGACCACTCTTATGAGGTCGGTAGCATACGTCAGTATGATTATGGAAAATATCAGAAAGGGGATACGGAGTATGAACGTTCCAGCCTGCCGTTTGGTGGAAAATTACAGGAAGATTTCATGCAAGGTCGCTCTTATACAATCCGGAATACGCTGAATTATGTCAATACGTTTGCTGAGCAACATAGTGTCAACTTGTTTGGTGGTATTGAGATCCGTTCGGAGAAGTATAGTGGAAACAATGTACTGTCTTATGGCTGGGACCCCAACTACGGGCAGTCTGTTTCTCCTGTATTTACTTCTTCATATATATCTTTGGCAACGAACGGGCTGTTTAGCCCTGTGATTACGGAACGAGTAACGCAGATTGCTTCGTATATAGGTTCTGCCAGCTATTGCTATGACGAACGTTATATCTTGAATGCAAACATACGTTCGGACGGTGCTAATAAATTTGGAAGCAATCCTAAGTATCGTTGGTTACCGACATGGTCGCTTGCCGGGAAATGGATTGTGTCCAACGAACGTTTCATGGAAGCTGCCCGCTTTATTGATCATCTTTCTCTTCGTGCTTCCTATGGTTTGCAAGGAAATATCCATGATGATGCGACTCCATACCTGATTGTCTCTATGAATAAGGAAAACCCTGTATCCGGACTCCGTCCCGGTACTATCGAACGGCTTCCGAATCCTGATTTGCGCTGGGAGAAAACGCATTCCTATAATATAGGACTTGATCTTTCATTCTTCAAAAACAGGCTTAATCTGACGCTAGATTATTATCGGAAGAAAACTACCGATCTGATTACAGATATGCAGGTGTCTCCTACCACCGGGCGGAGTTATATGTTTATGAATGCGGGCGAAGCCATTAATAAAGGAATTGAAGGTGTCATTAGTGCCGATCTGATACGTAATAAGACTTTCAGTTGGAATGTTTCTTATAACTTCAGCCATAATACAAATGAAGTGCGTTATGCCTTCGATGCTAATCTGACAGGTAAAGAGGTATACCAACAAATGTTGGCAGGTAATGTCGCTACTATTGGACAGCCGCTTGGGACAATCTATTCGTTCAAGTTTGCCGGGCTTTCGGGTGAGAACGGTTATCCGTTGTTTTATACCACTGACGGGCGAAAGGTACATGACGGTGATTACGAAGCAATGGAATTGGTGCCTTCCGGCAGTATCTATCCTGACTTGTCCGGTGGATTTGACACTCGTCTCACTTATAAGAATAATCTTAGCCTTTCCATCGGTTTCAGTTACCAACTGGGAGCTGTCAAACGTCTGCCGTCTATTTATAACAAAGCGGAAAAAGCATTCGACCCTTCCGCCAATCTGCCCAAAGTCCTGGCAAACCGTTGGAAGCAACCTGGTGATGAACAGTTTACTAATATTCCTGCATTATATGATAAAAAAATTGCAGATGGATTCCCGGATGAACTGAGAGGTTTCTATGATAATAATCGAAATTCGGATGTGATGATGCCTGAAATGTATGATATGAGCGACTTGCGTATAGCAAAGAATGATTTTTTGCGTTTGCGCAATGTGACGCTTAGCTATCGCTTGCCCGGCAGTGTACTGAATAAACTAAATGTAAAAGAGATGACCATACGTTTGCAGGGAAGCAACCTGAAGACTTGGGCTCCCAAAGCGTGGGACGGACTCGACCCCACGACAGCGTATGCTAATATGCCTTTGATGCCAAGTTACAGTGTGGGGGTCAGCATTACATTTTAAATTAACAACAAAATAAAAGTGAGTATATTATGAAAATAAAATTATATCCTGTAATAGGGAGCTTGGCTTTGGCAGTTGTGACAATCGCTTGTTCCGATTATTTGAACGAGAGTTCCGGTGATTTGCTGATTCCGGAAAAGGTGGAAGAATTTCAGTCCGTTCTCTACGGTGAAGGATATCCTGACTCATATACGGATGATGTGGAATGGATGGATCTGATGACGGATGATGTAGAAATATCTCCGTGTGCAGCTGCTGAAAGTATGCAGGTTGAGGGGGACGCTACTTCTTTGATTGCTACTGGACGGGGAGCATTCTGCTGGGCGTATGATATCGAATATTACTTGGTAAATTATGGCAGTCCTTATGAAAACCGTTATAAAAATATAATGGCGTGCAATACAGTTATAGAGGTCGGCGAAGATATGCTAGGTGACAAGGCAAGCGTGCATTCATGTCTGGCTCAAGCGTATACGTTGCGTGCTTTTAATTACTTTTGTCTGGTTAATTGGTACGGGCTTCCTTACAATGAATTGACGGCTGATACAGATATGGGAGTGGCTGTCAGACTGGAAAGTAAAGTGAGTCGTGACCAGCCGCGACGTTCGACGGTAGCACAAGTATATAAGCAGATAAATGAAGACTTGGATACAGCTTTAAAGCTGTTTGAAACGGCTCAACCAACCAAAAGCATATTTGTTGTATCCAAGAAAGCAGCTTTGTTGCTAAAAACTCGTGTGGCGTTATACACCCGGCAGTGGGATGAGGTCATTCGCTATGGCGAACTTCTGAAGGAGGAAGGTATCAAGCTGTATGATATAAGTGCGTTAACAGCCGACGATATGAGCAATCGGATTTCCAAATTCGTATTCCTGACCAGTAAGAATCCGGAGGTGTTGTTCACATTCGGAAATGCGGCAATGGGGTATCATTCTTTCATGGATTTAATTAAAGGAGCTATATTCGTACCTTCTCAAACAGAGGAAAACGACTTGATTCGCATTTATGAAGAGGGAGATAATCGTATGTATGCTTTTTTTATGCAGGATTACATTGATTATGATGCGGATTGGGATATGTATTGGGCGTATGATGATTATCGGAAGATTCCATTCAAACATTATGATATCAATGCCAACAGACAGTGCTATACTCAGGCATTCCGCAGTGCCGAAATTTGGCTGAACATGGCTGAGGCGTATGTACATCGAAATACAGGCAATGATAAGGAGGCTGCTGTTACTTTATTGAATGAGCTGAGAAAATGCCGTTTCACTGCCGGACAATATCAAGAACTGAGTGCTTCCGATTTTACCGATGCAGAAGCTCTTCTTCAATTTGTTCGAGACGAACGCCGGCGTGAATTTTGCTTCGAAGAAACTCACCGTTGGAATGATTTACGGCGCTATGGTATGCCGCGCATTGAACATAAACTTTATGTGACAAGTACCTCTGCACCGGAAACTTTCGTGCTTGAACAGGGAGACAAGAACTATACACTTGCCTTGCCTAAGAGTGAAACATCTTATAGTACCGAAATTGAGGTTTACGACCGCAGAGTAATTAATGCACAATAATAACCATATATGATGAAAATGGATATGAAAAAAATAATGATATACCTTTTGTCCGGTCTGTTGTTACTGACCGGTTGTTCGGAAGAAGAACTTACGTCCCAATTGGATACGACTCCCGAATACGAGAAAATACTGGCTGTTGATGAAAACGCTTCGCAAGCAGACAAGACTATTTATGAATGGTATAAGAAATACAATACGGCATTCCTTTATAAGTTTGATGATAAAGACGTGCACTGGCTATGGAGCGGTACTTTCGTATGCTACTACGAGCCTTGGGATGTGGAGAGTGAGGAAGATATGGCTATGTTGGAAGAACAACTGGCAGTGATAGAGACTAATTTACTTTCCAAATATAGTGAAGAGACGCTTCGGCAATCGCTCCCTTACAAAGTATTTTTGATGAAGGAGTTGCGATCGAGAGATTCTTCGTTGTCGTCCGCATGGACAACAGCGCTTTCTAATGGGCAGGATGCGATGTTGGTGGGGTATATGCAAAAGAGCGGTTCTCCTTTTGCCAACAGTAAGTTCGATTCCGAATTAGGCAATATCTTTAGTACGTTTTTCTTTAATAGTTTGAACAAGCGTCCCGATAAGTTCTTTGAAAGCCGGATACCTGTAAAATACAGTCTTCTTACCTGTCCGGAAGACCCGGCGATAGAGGAAGAGCAGAAGATAAAACCGGATTTTGATAATCCGGATCATGTAGCCAACGTATGCGGCTATATTGTCGGATACCTTTCAGCACGTACGCGTCTGCCTAATGAGATACAGGATTATGCCGACTATCTGACTTTCCTGACGAAAAATCCAGGAAGTGAAATACGGAAAATTACAGGTTTTTATTGGCGGATTGCCTGGCGGGCTACTCTCTTTATAGAATACTGTATGGAGGCCAATGGGGAAGACTTGATAGCTGTGCAGAATGCGGCATTTCCGGATGATAAGGTAACGATGGATGATTTTAAGTATTAATACATATATTTTTCAACGATGAAGAAACTTATTTTTTTGTGTATGCTGTTGATGGGACATCTCACATTATCGACAGCACAGGAAAATGCGGGTGGTGGAATCCTTTTTCATGAAAACGAACCGTGGAAAGAGATAATAGCCCTTGCACAGAAAGAGAATAAATTGATATTCATGGATTGTTATACCAGTTGGTGTGGACCTTGCAAAGCATTGTCGAAGAACGTATTCACTCAGAAGAAAGTGGGGGATTTCTTCAATCCGCAGTTTATCAATGTGAAATATGATATGGAGAAAGGAGACGGGAAAGTGCTTCAAGAGAGATACAAATCGTATATTGTCGGCTATCCTACTTTGTTATTGATTGATAAGAACGGTAAGGTATTGCAGCAAATGGCTGGATATCAGGATGCGGATAAATTGATACAAGGGATACGGAAAGCTGCTAAAGGACGCGATTTGTTTACTCTTGCTGCCGAGTATCAGGCGGGAAACCGGGAACTGACTTTTATGAAAGAATATATCGAAAGTCTGAATGCTGCTTTCTTGCGAGACAGTGTGAATAATATAACCCGTCGGCAACTGACTGTAATAGACCCGAAAGAACTGGATAAAGATGAAGTGTGGGACGTATATGGCACTTACGTGAAGGATGTCCGTTCCGCTGCTTTCGAATATCTGGTGAATAATGCATACCGTTACTATCGGAAGCTGAACCGGGATTATTATAAAATCAATACTCAGCTTCAGTTCTGTTGTGAGAAGGAGCTCCGCTCGCTCTTCAAACTGAATTTCGATGAACAGGGGAAGCCACAAGCTCTGTCGGTCGACACTACTACTGCCCGGAAAGTGATAGCTTATATGCAGAAAGCGGATTTAAACCATCGCGATAGTTATTTGGCTAAACTGTATATTCATCAATTGCTTTTGAAAGGAGAGTATCAAGAGGCATGGGAAAGCATTATGTTGTGTCATCGAATAGGAGTCAGGAGTTTTACGTCAGCAGCGGTACATGATTACATCCGTTTCCTGATTCACTATCCTGTTGGTAAGGTTGCCTTGAAGAATTATTTGAACGTGCTGGAACAGTTCCGCGCTACTGGTGAAAAAGGGGCTTTCAGCTATCATATGTATCGGACGATGGCCGAAATATACCAACAACTCGGTAATGCTAAAAAAGCCAAAGAATTGCAGCAGGCTTATCAGGCTATAGACGGACAACGAATGAAAGAGATCAAAAATTCTATTTAAAATAATAATATGGTTATGAAGATTTTTTTTACTTTATTGCTAATATGTGCTCCTATATGGTTGTCAGCACAGGATTATTGTATTGAAGGTGAGGCGCCGGGTATGGATGGTATGATGATATACCTCAAAGAATACAAAAAGGCACCGATTGATTCGGCAACTGTTGTCGACGGTAAGTTCAGACTTCAGAACAAACTCTTGGAAGTGAAACCGATGATAATCAGCGTGGGCAGGACGCTACAGCATATTTTGCTGGATGAAAATCCCATTTACATTACATGTACTACTGTTTCGCGGAAGGCGGGGGATAAGGTTATTCCTTCTGTCCTCCTTTCTGTGAAAGGAGATGCCGATCAGCATTTGCTGCAGCGAATGAATCAGGTATTGCAAAAGGAAATGCTTGTTATGCTGGCGTTGTCTCTTTCGGGTGAAGAAAAGGACAAGGCTACAAAGGAGACTTTGAATGCGTCTTTTATTCAGGCGAAAGAAGAAAGTAAACAGTTGTATGACAGCATTGTGAACCATAATAAAGATAGTTATGTGAGTGCATTGGTTATTCATGAACATCTATCTAAGGAACGTTCCATTGAAGAACTCGAAATGCTCTATCTACAACTTTCCGATCGTGTGAAGAATGCCGCTCCTGGACAAAAATTGCAACAAGCTTTGGTTTCGATGCGGACAACTGGTATAGGGCAGACTGCTTCTGATTTCACTTTGCAAACTCCTGACGGAAAGGAACTCACCCTTTCCTCTTTGCGCGGTAAGGCGGTATTGCTTGACTTCTGGGCTTCTTGGTGTGGTCCGTGCATTCGTGAAATTCCTGGTGTGAAAAGAGTCTATGAGAAGTATCACGACAAGGGATTTGAAATTCTTTCTGTTTCGTTGGATAATAAAAAGGAGAACTGGACGCAAGCTATTGAGAAGCATCAGTTGCCATGGCTTCATGTATGCTCTCTGAAGGGATGGCAATGTCCGGTAGCCAAGTTATATAATGTATCCGGTGTTCCCATGATGCTGCTTATTGATGCAGAAGGGAAGATTGTAGCGAATCAGTTGCGTGGAGAAAAGATGTTGGATGAGGCTGTCGGGAAAATTTGCAAATAATGTGAGTGCACGTTAAAAATATTGTTCTGGATTCGTGTTGGACGAGGACGGTCGACACGAATCTAGTTGTGATAGTTGGTGGGGATGTGATGTCTATAAGGAAAATACATACATGATGAGTGGGCTCCGCAAGAAACATTGTAAGGAAAAAAACGATGTAATTTTACATACTCTGTTGTGCTTTTCGTATATTTGCAACGAAATCTGATGCCGTTGACATCACTAACCTTTTAATATTACACAATTTATGAAACCAACTTTATTTTTATTGGCAGCCGGTATGGGTAGCCGTTATGGAGGCTTGAAGCAATTAGACGGACTGGGTCCTAATGGCGAAACTATTATGGATTACTCAATCTATGATGCTATCAATGCCGGATTTGGCAAACTTGTATTTGTAATCCGCAAAGATTTTGAACAAGATTTCCGTGATAAAATTATTTCCAAATACGAAGGTCACATTCCTTGCGAACTGGTATTTCAATCAATCAACGATCTTCCAGAAGGCTTTACTTGCCCGGCAGACCGTACCAAACCTTGGGGTACTAACCATGCAGTGATGATGGGCGCTGATGTGATTAAGGAACCGTTTGCAGTGATCAACTGCGATGACTTTTATGGTCGCGATTCTTTCCAGGTAATGGGTAAATTCCTTTCTGCTCTTCCTGAAAATTCAAAGAACGTTTATTCGATGGTAGGTTTCCGTGTAGGAAATACATTGAGTGAAAGCGGTACGGTATCTCGCGGTATCTGTAGTACAGACACTAAAGGATTGTTGACATCTGTAGTAGAACGTACAAAAATCCAACGTATGGACGGTGAAGTGAAGTACATTGATGACAATGGCGAATGGACAGCTACTCCTGACACTACTCCGGTTAGTATGAATTTCTGGGGATTCACTCCTGATTACTTCGCTTACAGCCAGGAATTCTTTAAGGCTTTCCTTAGCGATCCGAAGAATATGGAAAATCTGAAGAGCGAGTTCTTTATCCCATTGATGGTAGATAAATTGATTAATGACGGAACTGCAACGGTTGAGGTGCTCGATACTACCAGCAAGTGGTTCGGTGTTACTTATCCGGAAGACCGTCAGAGCGTAGTAGACAAGATTCAGGCATTGGTTGATGCCGGTGAATATCCTGCTAAGTTGTTCTAAAGAAGAGCTATTGATTAAGATAGAGAGCAGTCATTCATAAGAATGACTGCTTTTTTGTTTTTCATAACGTATCATACTAAGTAGTATCTAATAAATATTCAGTATCTTTGCAGTCCAAAATATTATAAATCAGAAGCAGAAGTGATTTCAGTAGAAGGATTATCAGTAGAATTTAATGCGACGCCGCTTTTTGAGGACGTCAGCTATGTAATTAATAAGAAAGACCGCATTGCGCTGGTCGGCAAAAATGGTGCCGGTAAATCAACCATGCTGAAGATATTGGCAGGTTTGCAGTCACCGACACACGGAGTGGTAGCTACTCCGAAAGATGTAACTATAGGATATTTGCCACAGGTCATGATTCTTTCCGACAACCGGACGGTGATGGGAGAGGCAGAACTGGCATTCGAACATATATTTGAGCTTCAGGCGAAGTTGGAACGGATGAATCAGGAATTGGCGGAACGGACAGACTATGATTCGGAAGAATATCACCAGTTGATAGACCGTTTCACGCATGAAAACGACCGCTTCCTGATGATGGGCGGTACGAACTTTCAGGCGGAAATCGAACGGACACTTCTCGGATTGGGATTCAGCCGGGAAGATTTGGAACGCCCTACTTCGGAATTCTCCGGTGGATGGCGTATGCGTATCGAATTGGCAAAATTGCTTTTACGACGCCCAGACGTGCTTCTGCTCGATGAGCCGACCAATCACCTCGATATAGAAAGTATCCAATGGCTGGAAAACTTTTTGTCTACACGTGCCAATGCTGTCGTATTAGTCAGCCACGATCGTGCGTTCCTGAATAACGTAACTACCCGTACCATCGAAATCACCTGCGGTCAGATTTACGACTACAAAGTGAAGTACGATGAGTTTGTAGTCCTGCGCAAAGAACGCCGTGAACAGCAACTCCGTGCTTACGAAAATCAGCAGAAACAAATACAGGATACGGAAGACTTTATCGAACGCTTCCGTTATAAGGCTACTAAAGCCGTGCAAGTACAAAGCCGTATCAAGCAACTGGAAAAGATAGACCGCATCGAAGTGGACGAAGAAGATAATTCCGCCTTGCGTTTAAAATTCCCTCCAGCCAGCCGTAGCGGAAACTATCCTGTAATTTGCGAAGATGTGCGCAAAGCGTATGGTAGCCATGTCGTTTTCCATGATGTCAACCTGACTATCAACAGGGGAGAGAAAGTGGCTTTCGTTGGGAAGAACGGAGAGGGTAAGTCTACCTTGGTGAAATGTATCATGGACGAGATTGATTTCGAAGGCAAACTAACGATCGGACATAATGTACAAATCGGTTATTTTGCGCAGAACCAAGCACAAATGTTGGATGAGAACCTGACTGTATTTGATACCATCGACCGTGTAGCCACAGGAGATATCCGTCTGAAGATACGTGATATACTGGGAGCTTTCATGTTTGGAGGCGAGGCTTCGGATAAAAAGGTGAAAGTCCTTTCCGGAGGAGAACGTACGCGATTGGCAATGATTAAACTTCTGCTGGAACCCGTAAACCTACTGATTTTGGACGAACCGACCAATCATTTGGATATGCGTTCGAAAGATGTTTTGAAGGAAGCTATCCGCGAATTTGACGGAACTGTGATTCTTGTCAGCCACGACCGTGATTTTCTGGATGGACTTGCGACTAAAGTATATGAGTTTGGTGGTGGACTTGTAAAAGAACACCTCGGAGGCATCTATGAATTCTTGCAAAAGAAAAAGATAGATAGCTTGAACGAGCTTCAGAAAGGAGCAGGATTGTCGGCTTCTCCTACGGCTTCAGCTAAAGGTAATCAACCCGAAACCGTTCAGCCTTCGGAGAATAAGCTCTCTTACGAAGCCCAGAAAGAACTAAATAAGAAGATCAAGAAACTCGAACGCCAGGTGGCGGACTGTGAGGCTTCGATAGAGGAAACCGAATCCGCGATTGCTATCGTAGAAGCGAAGATGGCAACCCCCGAAGGAGCTTCGGACATGCAACTCTATGAACAGCATCAGAAACTGAAGCAGCAGTTGGATGTCATTGTTGAAGAGTGGGAGCGGGTTTCTATGGAACTGGAAGAAGTGAAAAACTAAAATAAAATAATTATTATATTGAATATGAAAGTAACCAAGTATTTACCAATTCTTGCCGTATGCCTTATGACAACAGGATGTAACAGTAAGAAAGAGGCCGTGCTGACGTCCGGTATCGACCTTGCTAATCTGGATACCACGGCTATGCCGGGTACAAGTTTTTATCAATATGCCTGTGGAGGTTGGATAAAAGACCATCCGCTGACAGACGAATATTCACGTTTCGGAACATTCGACATGTTGCGCGAAAACAGCCGCGAGCAATTGAAAGCACTGATTGCCGAACTGGCTGCGAAGACAGATAACGCTCCGGGCAGTGCCGCTCAAAAAGTGGGCGACCTTTACAACATCGCAATGGATAGCGTGAAGCTGAACCAGGAAGGTGTAGCTCCGATTAAGGCTGAACTGGAAGCTATCGACGCACTCAAGGATAAGAACGAAATCTATGCATATATTGCTGAGAGCCAGAAGAAAGGCATCCGTCCTTACTTCACCATGTTTGTAAGTGCGGATGATATGAACAGTTCCATGAATATGGTGCAGACCTATCAGGGCGGTATCGGAATGGGACAGCGTGACTATTATCTGGAGGATGACGAGCAGACTAAAAATATCCGTAATAAATATCAGGAACATATCGCCAAAATGTTCCAGCTGGCAGGTTATGATGAGGCTACTGCACAGAAAGCTGTGAAAGCGGTGATGAATATCGAAACCCGCTTGGCGAAAGCCGCTCGTTCACAAGTGGAATTGCGTGACCCTCATGCCAACTATAACAAGATGGATAGGGCGACGTTGAAAAAGAACTTTCCTACTTTTGACTGGGATACTTATTTCACCGTTTCCGGTTTGAAAGATTTGGAAGAAGTAAACATTGGTCAGCCTGCTGCCATGAAGGAAGTAGCCGATGTGATTAATACCGTATCACTGGACGATCAGAAACTGTACCTCCAATGGGGATTGATAGATGCCGCCGCTTCTTATCTGAGCGACGATTTTGAAGCACAAAACTTCGACTTCTACAGCCGGACAATGTCTGGCAAGAAAGAAATGCAACCTCGCTGGAAACGTTCCGTGAGCACTGTAGATGGTGTACTTGGCGAAGTGGTAGGACAGATGTATGTAGAGAAGTACTTCCCGGCTGCCGCCAAAGAACGTATGGTTACATTGGTGAAGAACCTGCAAACTTCTTTAGGAGAACGTATCAAAGGTCTGGAATGGATGAGTGAGCCGACCAAGGAGAAAGCTTTGGAAAAACTGGCTACCTTCCATGTAAAGATAGGTTACCCGGATAAATGGAAAGATTACTCCGCACTGGAGATTAAAAACGATTCTTACTGGGCAAACATCGAACGTGCCAGCCAATGGGATTACAATGAAATGATTGCCAAAGCCGGCAAGCCGGTCGACAAGGACGAATGGTTGATGACTCCTCAAACAGTGAACGCTTATTATAACCCGACTACCAATGAAATCTGTTTCCCGGCAGCTATCCTGCAACCTCCGTTCTTCGATATGAATGCAGACGATGCTATGAACTACGGTGCAATCGGCGTAGTAATCGGTCATGAGATGACTCATGGATTTGACGATCAGGGACGTCAATATGACAAAGACGGAAACCTGAAAGACTGGTGGACAGAAGAAGATGCTAAAAAGTTTGAGGAACGGGCACAGGTGATGGTTAACTTCTTTGACAGTATTGAAGTGGCTCCGGGCGTACAGGCTAACGGTCAATTGACTTTGGGAGAAAACATTGCCGACCACGGCGGTCTGCAAGTTTCCTACCAGGCATTCAAGAACGCGACAGCTGCCGCTCCTCTCGAAACTGTTGACGGATTTACTCCCGAACAGCGTTTCTTCCTTGCCTACGCTAATGTATGGGCAGGAAATATCCGTCCGGAAGAAATTCTCCGGTTGACCAAACTCGACCCTCACTCGTTAGGCAAATGGCGTGTAGACGGTGCACTTCCTCAAATCGGAACATGGTATGAAGCATTTCATATTACCGAGCAAGACCCGATGTTCGTTCCTAAAGACAAACGTGTGTCTATCTGGTAATAGTTTTTGAATAGAAACCTGCTTTGCGAAGAAGCGTTGATTTTTCATATAGGAGAGTCAACGCTTTTTTTTATTAATTCACACCTTATTTATTACGTACGATAAACAATATTTCGTAACTTTGCACACCAAATACTTAATAAGCAATTCAATGTCAGAGTCTAAAAGAATAAAAACAGCATTGGTATCTGTATACCATAAAGAAGGTTTGGACGAAATTATTACCAAACTTCATGAAGAGGGAGTAGAGTTTTTGTCAACAGGCGGAACTCGTCAGTTTATTGAATCATTGGGATATCCTTGCAAGGCAGTGGAAGATTTGACCACTTATCCTTCTATTCTTGGTGGTAGAGTAAAGACGTTACATCCGAAAATTTTCGGAGGTATTCTTTGTCGTCGCGGTTTGGAACAGGATATGCAACAGATTGAAAAATATGAAATTCCCGAGATAGATCTGGTTATTGTTGATTTGTATCCGTTCGAAGCTACCGTAGCTTCCGGTGCATCTGAAGCAGACATTATTGAAAAAATCGATATAGGCGGAATCTCACTGATTCGTGCCGCTGCCAAGAACTATAACGATGTAATTATCGTAGCTTCTCAAGCTCAATACAAACCATTATTGGATATGTTGATGGAGCACGGCGCTACTTCTTCGCTTGAAGAACGTCGCTGGATGGCCAAAGAAGCATTTGCCGTTTCTTCTCACTACGATTCGGCTATTTTTAACTATTTCGATGCCGGCGAAGGTTCTGCTTTCCGTTGCTCTGTTAATAGCCAGAAGCAGCTTCGTTACGGTGAAAACCCACATCAGAAAGGTTATTTCTACGGAAATCTGGAAGCAATGTTCGACCAGATTCACGGAAAAGAGATCTCTTATAACAATCTTCTCGACATCAACGCAGCCGTTGATCTGATCGACGAATTCAATGATCCCACTTTCGCTATCCTGAAACATAACAACGCTTGCGGATTAGCTTCCCGTGCTACAGTTTTGGAAGCTTGGAAAGACGCATTGGCAGGTGATCCGGTTTCTGCTTTCGGTGGTGTGTTGATTACGAATGGTATCATCGACAAAGAAGCTGCCGAAGAAATCAACAAGATTTTCTTCGAAGTGATTATCGCGCCGGATTATGATGTGGATGCACTCGAAATCCTAGGACAGAAAAAGAACCGCATCATCCTCGTTCGTAAGGAAGCTAAATTGCCTAAGAAACAATTCCGCGCTTTGCTGAATGGCGTATTGGTGCAGGATAAAGATACTAATATTGAAACGGTAGCCAACCTGAAAACCGTGACAGACAAAGCTCCTACTCCGGAAGAAGTAGAAGATATGTTGTTTGCCAACAAAATTGTAAAGAACAGCAAATCCAACGCCATCGTATTGGCAAAAGACAAGCAACTTCTTGCAAGTGGTGTAGGACAGACTTCACGTGTAGATGCATTGAAACAAGCAATTGAAAAAGCCAAATCATTCGGTTTCGACCTGAATGGTGCAGTAATGGCTTCCGATGCCTTCTTCCCATTCCCCGACTGTGTGGAAATTGCAGATAAAGAAGGTATTACGGCGGTTATCCAACCGGGAGGCTCGGTAAAAGACGATTTATCATTTGCTTATTGCAATGAGCACGGTATGGCGATGGTGACTACCGGTATCCGTCATTTTAAACACTAAAGCGATTTACTATTTGACAATTTACAATTTACTATTCAGCCGTTCGGCAATATGGATTTGATTGTCAGATAGTAATAAGTATGTATCAAATAGTAAATAGTAAATTTTCAAATAGTAAATAAAAGAATGGGATTATTTTCTTTTACACAAGAGATAGCAATGGACTTGGGCACAGCCAATACTATCATCATCACGAACGGGAAAATCGTGGTGGATGAGCCTTCGGTTGTAGCTCTGGATCGCCGTACGGAAAAGATGATTGCCGTGGGGGAAAAGGCGAAGATGATGCATGAAAAAACCCACGAAAACATACGTACCATCCGTCCGTTGAGAGACGGAGTGATTGCCGACTTCTATGCCTGCGAGCAGATGATGCGCGGTTTGATAAAGCAGGTGAATACTCGCAACCATTTGTTTTCACCTTCTCTTCGCATGGTGATTGGTGTTCCTTCGGGAAGTACGGAAGTCGAACTCCGTGCTGTCCGTGACTCTGCGGAACATGCCGGCGGTCGTGATGTTTATTTGATTTTCGAACCGATGGCTGCGGCAATCGGTATCGGCATCGACGTGGAAGCTCCGGAAGGAAACATGATTGTTGATATAGGTGGTGGATCTACGGAAATTGCCGTTATCTCTTTGGGAGGTATCGTTTCCAACAACTCCATCCGTACAGCCGGTGATGACCTGACAGAGGATATTCGCGAATATATGAGCCGTCAGCACAATGTGAAAGTCAGCGAGCGTATGGCAGAGCGTATCAAAATCAATGTAGGCGCTGCTTTAACCGAACTGGGTGATGATGCTCCGGAAGATTATATCGTTCATGGTCCGAACCGTATCACAGCTCTTCCGATGGAAGTGCCTGTATGCTATCAGGAAGTAGCTCACTGTTTGGAGAAATCAATTTCAAAGATCGAGACTGCTATCTTGAGTGCATTGGAAAATACACCTCCTGAACTGTATGCCGATATTGTGCACAATGGTATCTATCTCTCTGGAGGTGGTGCATTGCTTCGTGGACTGGATAAGAGATTGACTGATAAGATCAACATTCCTTTCCATATTGCGGAAGATCCTTTGCATGCGGTTGCCAAAGGTACAGGAGTGGCATTGAAGAACGTAGACCGTTTCTCTTTCTTAATGAGATAAACTGGGGATGAGGAATTTATTAAACTTCCTTCTGAAATACAATTACTGGTTCCTCTTTATCTTATTGGAGGTAGCCAGTTTTGTTTTGTTATTTCGGTTCAATCGTTATCAGCAGAGTGCATTCTTCACTTCTGCCAATACGGTTGTGGGGGCGGTTTATGAAGTTTCGGGAGGGATTTCCTCTTATTTTCATCTGAAATCGGTCAACGAAGATCTGTTGGATCGCAACATGGTGCTCGAACAGCAGATTACTAATTTGGAAAAAGCATTAAGAGAGCAGCAGCTCGATTCTATGGCAATCAACAGCATCCGGCAGGTGCCGCAAACGGATTATCAGTTGTTTAAAGCGCATGTGATAAAGAACAGTTTGAATCTGGTTGATAATTATATTACGCTCGATAAAGGTTCCTCTTCCGGTATTCGCTCCGAAATGGGAGTGGTGGACGGTAATGGGATTGTAGGGATTGTTTATGAAACATCTCCTTCCTATTCGGTGGTGATTTCGGTACTGAACAGTAAGTCGAATATCAGTTGCAAGATTATCGGCAGTGATTATTTCGGCTACCTGAAATGGGAACATGGAGATTCGCGCTATGCTTATCTGAAAGACTTGCCTCGTCATGCAGAGTTTAATTTGGGAGATACAGTCGTTACCAGTGGTTTCTCCACCGTCTTTCCCGAAGGTATAATGGTGGGGACGGTAGATGATATGGCCGACTCTAATGACGGACTTTCCTATCTGTTGAAAATCAAGTTGGCTACTGATTTCGGTAAGTTGAGTGACGTTCGGGTGGTAGCCCGGACAGGTCAGGAAGAACAGAAGAAACTTGAAAACAAGGTGATGAAAGAATGATTATTACTTACATACATAGAATTGGATGGTTTATCGGCTTGGTACTTCTTCAGGTGCTAATCCTTAATAGTGTACATATTGCCGGTTATGCTACTCCTTTTCTTTACATCTATTTTATCCTGAAATTCAGCTCCGGCACTTCCCGGAATGAACTGATGTTGTGGGCTTTTTTCTTCGGGCTGACCATTGATATATTTTCCGATACTTCGGGAATGAATGCGGCAGCTACCGTGTTGCTAGCCTTTCTCCGTCCCTCTTTGCTTCGTCTGTTCATGCCCCGTGATAATCCGGACAGTCTTATTCCCTCTTTCAAGACGATGGGAATCAGTCCTTTCTTAAAATATACTACTGCAAGTGTTTTTGCACACAGTCTGGCATTACTCTCCATTGAGTTCTTCTCATTTACCAGCATCTGGCTGTTACTGCTGCGAGTGCTTCTTTGCACTATTCTGACTGTAACCTGTATCATAGCTATAGAAGTGATTAAGAAGTAACGATGGCAAAAGATTATATCTTAGAGAAGCGCAAATTTGTAATCGGAGGCATTGCTATCTCCATTGTTTTGATTTATCTGATACGTCTTTTTGTATTACAGATTACGACCGATGACTACAAAAAGAATGCTGACAGTAATGCTTTTCTGAATAAGATCCAGTACCCCTCGCGTGGCGCTATTTATGACCGGACCGGTAAACTATTGGTATTCAACCAGCCGGCATACGACATAACAATCGTGCCAAAGGAAGTAGAGAATCTAGATACACTTGATTTATGCCAATCGCTGAATATCACCCGTGCACAGTTCCTCAAAATAATGAGCGACATGAAAGACCGTCGCCGCAATCCGGGATATTCCCGCTATACCAACCAGTTATTTATGTCGCAACTTTCAGCGGAAGAATGTGGTGTCTTTCAGGAAAAGCTGTTTAAGTTTCGTGGCTTTTATATCCAACGGCGTACCATCCGTCAATATTCGTACAATGCTGCCGCTCATGCTTTGGGAGATATCGGAGAAGTCTCCGCAAAAGAAATGGAAGCGGATGAAGAAGGATACTACATTCGTGGGGATTATGTCGGCAAGTTAGGAGTCGAGAAATCGTATGAGAAGTATCTGCGTGGCGAGAAAGGGATTGAGATTCTGCTTCGCGATGCACACGGGCGTATCCAGGGACATTATATGGATGGTGAATATGACCGTCCTTCCGTTCCCGGCAAGAACCTGACATTGAGTCTGGATATTGACTTGCAGATGCTGGGCGAACGTTTATTAAAGAATAAGATTGGAAGTATCGTGGCTATCGAACCGGAGACCGGAGAAATCCTTTGTCTGGTATCCTCTCCCAATTATGACCCGCATTTGATGATTGGCCGCCAGCGTGGTAAGAACCATCTGGCCTTGCAACGTGATATAACCAAACCGCTTTTGAATCGTGCCCTGATGGGGGTGTATCCTCCGGGATCTACTTTCAAGACAGCGCAAGGACTGACATTCCTGCAAGAAGGAATCATAGCCGAACAGAGTCCGGCATTTCCTTGTTCACATGGATTCCATTATGGAAAACTGACAGTAGGCTGCCATACTCACGGATCTCCCTTGCCACTGATTCCGTCTATTGCCACATCGTGCAACTCCTATTTCTGTTGGGGACTGTTCCGTATGTTTGGCGACCGTAAATACGGTTCGCCGCAAAACGCCATTACGGTCTGGAAAGACCACATGGTTTCGCAAGGATTTGGCTACAAATTGGGAGTTGATTTGCCGGGAGAGAAACGGGGCTTGATTCCGAATGCGCAGTTCTATGATAAAGCCTATCGCGGACATTGGAACGGACTGACAGTAATCAGTATCTCTATCGGACAGGGGGAAATTCTATCCACTCCTCTTCAGATTGCTAACCTGGGGGCAACCATTGCTAACAGAGGGTATTTTGTAACACCGCATATTGTAAAGGAAATACAAGACAATCAGTTGGACAGCATCTATCGCGTACCACGCTATACCACTATTGAGAAAAGACATTATGAATCAGTCATACAAGGGATGCGTGACGCAGCTACCGGAGGAACTTGCCGTATGCTGTCAGGGATGGTTCCGGATTTGGAAGCCTGTGGAAAAACGGGTACTGCGCAGAACCGCGGACACGACCACTCGGTATTTATGGGCTTTGCACCGATGAACAAACCGAAGATAGCTATTGCCGTCTATGTAGAGAACGGCGGATGGGGGGCTACTTACGGGGTTCCTTTTGGCGCACTGATGATGGAACAGTATTTGAAAGGCAAGCTCTCGCCGGAGAATGAGTTGAGGGCGGAAGAATTTAGTAACAGAGTGATAGTATATGGTAACGAGGAACGATAGTTTGTGGAAAACGCTGGACTGGGTAACGATTTTTATTTATCTGCTCCTGATTGTTGGCGGATGGTTTAGCGTCTGCGGAGCCAGTTATGACTATGGTGAACGCGACTTCCTCGACTTCTCGACCCGTGCCGGCAAGCAGTTCGTGTGGATTATCTGTTCCTTCGGGCTCGGATTCGTGCTATTGATGCTGGAAGACCGTATGTATGATATGTTCGCGTACATTATATATGTGGGGATGATTCTCTTGCTCATTGTTACCATCTTCATAGCGCCGGACACTAAAGGATCACGCTCCTGGCTTGTCATGGGACCTGTGAGCCTGCAACCCGCCGAGTTTGCCAAGTTCGCTACTGCCTTGGCGTTGGCCAAATACATGAATTCATATTCATTCAGTATCAAGAAAGAAAAGTGTGCCTTTATCCTGGGATTCATCATTCTTCTCCCGATGTTATTGATTATCGGTCAGCGGGAGACTGGGTCTGCATTGGTTTATCTTGCTTTTTTTCTGGTTCTTTATCGTGAAGGAATGCCGGGAGTAGTGCTTTTTGCGGGCGTATGTGCGGTAATCTACTTTGTGGTCGGCATTCGTTTTGATGAGATTTTTATCGCCGATACTCCTACACCGCTTGGAGAATTTATCGTATTACTATTGATCTTATTATTTGCCGGTGGCATGGTGTGGGTGTATCGCAAGAAATGGTTTGCTACCCGCAATATCATTGGTGGAAGTTTGGCTATATTACTGATTGCTTATTTAATATCCGAATATTGGGTACATTTTAGCCTCGTTTGGGTGCAATGGGCGCTTTGTATTGTGGTGATAGGTTATCTGATTTATTTGGCATTAAGTGAGCGGAAACGTACTTATTTCCTGATTGCCTTGTTTACAATCGGTTCTATCGGCTTCCTGTATTCCAGTAATTATGTATTTGATAATGTGCTCGAACCGCATCAGCAAGTCCGTATCAAAGTAGTGCTCGGGCTGGAAGAAGATTTGACCGGTGCCGGATACAACGTGAATCAGTCCAAGATTGCCATCGGTTCCGGTGGGTTGACAGGAAAAGGGTTCCTGAATGGTACGCAAACAAAATTAAAGTACGTGCCCGAACAAGATACCGACTTTATATTCTGTACAGTGGGTGAGGAGCAAGGATTTGTCGGTTCGGCTGCTGTTCTGTTGGCTTTCCTTATTTTGATTTTACGATTAATCTTCCTGTCCGAACGGCAGACTTCCAACTTTGGGCGGGTTTATGGATATTCGGTCGTCAGTATTTTCCTTTTCCACTTATTTATCAATATTGGTATGGTGCTGGGGTTAACTCCAGTTATCGGTATTCCATTGCCTTTCTTCAGCTATGGAGGTTCCTCTTTATGGGGATTTACGATATTGCTGTTTATCTTCTTGCGCATTGATGCGGGACGTGGCAGAAGACTCTAATCTTACTGCCTCTCAATACGGATGCCTACATCGCTCAAGCCTTGTAACTTTTCATCTTTCATTCCGTTGATCACTTTAATCGTGTAATTTCCGGAGTGCAAGGGGAGGACGGACTTGATGAAAGTTTCCGATTGGAAAATGCTTCCCCATCCGTGTCCCATCCATCTTCCGGTAGAGTCAGCCAGGCTGAAAGCTATCGTGTCAGTGCGCCATACCGTAGAATCCTGTAGATTCTGACTGATAAATAAATGGAGGTCATGATAAGGATATCCGATACTGTTGCGGACTTCCGCAAAAAGCCGGAGAGTAGTCGGCACACTGTCAGTTATGGGAATCTGAAAAGAGAGTGTATCACTCTTTCCCCATCCCTCGTTGGGAAGGGATTGATAAGAGTGATACACCGTATGTTCGTTGCAGGCTGTCAGTAAGCAAGCACTGAATAGACTCAATATACTATTCTTGAGTAGACTTTTCATTAGTTGACTGTTTCTCCTGATTCTGATTTCTTTCCGGTCTGGAAGGACGCTCGTGGTTGGGACGACGTTCTTGACGTTCTTGACCTTGTTGTTCACGTTGACGGTCTTGTTGCTGCGGACGTTCCTGATTCGACCGTTCCTGTCCTTGTGGACGTTCCTGATTTGAACCTCTTTCCGGACGTCTGTTTTCGTTGTTCCGTCCCTGGTTCTGTCCTCTGTTCCGGTTGTTGTTATTGTTATTTCTCGGTCGGTTGTCTCTTTCCCCTCTGTTGCCGTTTTCTGACTGCTGCGGGCGGTTTTCATTCTCCCGTTGCGGTTGTTGCGGACGATTGCCACCTTCCGCTTGCTGTTGCGGGCGGTTCCCGTTATTATTGTTTCCTTTTTTCTTCTTTTTATTATTCCGGTTAGCGTTATTGCCGCCCTCTTTATTATTCCGGTTGCGGTCGAAGCGGGTAACACTTTCCTGTTCCAGCAAGTCAACTGGTTTTCTCGGTTCCGCTTTCTTTTCTTCTTCGAGCAAACTGTCCGGTTTCATCCCTTTCTTATTCATGGAGATTACTTCAAACGCACGTTTGCCGCTGATGGTGACCAGGTTGGCTGGGAAGTTTTTATCCGTAGAGTAAGAAACCTGATTACTTAGAATGTCCGCTTTGAAGAAATAGAAAGTACCATCTTTCGTTTCTAGCTCTATCTCTCTTGATGGGAGACGTTTTTGAGCTTCCACATAACAGTCCACTTCGTAGTTCAGACAGCATTTCAGTTTAGCGCATTGTCCGGCAAGTTTCTGCGGATTCAATGAGATATCCTGAAAACGGGCTGCACTGGTAGAAACAGAGACGAAGCTCGTCATCCACGTAGCGCAGCAGAGTTCGCGTCCACAAGGACCGATTCCGCCGATGCGTCCTGCTTCCTGACGGGCACCGATTTGTTTCATTTCGATACGTACGCGGAATGCTTCGGCCAATACTTTAATCAGCTGCCGGAAGTCTACCCGCTCATCGGCGATATAGTAGAAAATAGCTTTGTTGCCATCCCCCTGATACTCCACGTCTCCGATTTTCATATTCAGATTGAGATTCAACGCAATCTGACGCGCACGAATCATCGTAGCGTGTTCTTTGGCTTTGGCTTCGTTGAACTTTTCCATATCTACTGGCTTAGCTTTCCGATAGACACGCTTGATTTCCGTATCTGCCTTGAAGTTTGCTTTCTTCATTTGCAGCGGAACGAGCCGGTCGGTCAATGTAACCACTCCGATGTCATGACCGGGAGCCGCTTCAACGGCAACGATATCTCCTTTTTCCAGTTTAATCTTGTTGCTGTTCCGGAAATATCCCTTCCGGGTATTCTTGAATTGCACTTCCACCATGTCACTCTCTTCCGCATTGCCCGGAATGTCCGCCAGCCAATCGTAGGTGTTCAGCTTTTTATCTTGTCGGGAGCATCCTTTGCAGCAAAGGCCGCCGCTTCCATTATGAAGTTTATATTCCATAAGTTTATATATTTATTATTGCTTCAACAGTACAATCATTTTCAGCGAGAAGTCGAAGAATACCATTTTAGCATTTACGTTCTGTTCTATATGTAGTTGCGCTTCGCTTAATTCGTCCATGATGCCCATCACGTTTCGTTCGTTGACAAAAGGAGCAAAGCGGGTTGCAAAATTCTGTTCATTAATCGTCATATACGTCAGGTCGCGCTGGTGCAGGTTGAAGATAAAATTTTCCCGAATCATGCGTTGGCAATATTCCAGGAAGTTCTTCTGACGTTCACGTCCCATGCCCGCCACTTGCTCGCTCCACATTTTCATCTCCCTGATTTTCCGTTGGTAAGACAACCGCATCAGGCTGACAAACAAGTCAAAAAACAACTGGTTCTCTTCATTCAAATGAACCGTTTCGAGTGCCTTGATAAAATTCCCGTTTGCCAGATGGGCAATGGAAATACTGGCGGCAGGCAAAATGTTATATTTCGTCTGTAATACCCGGTCGATACTGGCTTCATCAATCTTCCGTACATTCATGCGCTGGGTACGGCTTAGGATAGTGGGCAGAATCATGTCCGGTGCTTCCGATACTAATAAGAAAACCGTTTTCTCGGGCGGTTCCTCAAGCAACTTCAGCAGTTTGTTGGCACATACCGGATGCATTTTTTCCGGCAACCATACAATCGTAATCTTAAATCCTCCTTCGCTGGATTTCAGGCTAAGTTTTTTTAGGATTTCGTCACTCTCTTTGGCGTAAATCAATGCCTGTGAGTTTTCCGCATCCATCTCTCCCAACCAGTGATTGAGGTTAAAGTAAGGATGATTGATAACAAACGACCGCCAGTCGGCAATATAATCATCGCATACTTCCTTTTTCCCTTTTGCGCTTTTCACGATAGGGAATACGAAATGTACGTCGGGATGCACCAATTTATTGAATTTCACGCAGGACGGACACGTTCCGCAGGCATCAGTCTTTCCCCGATTAGTGCAACTGATGTAACGTGCGTATGCAATAGCCAACGGCATTTTCCCGACCCCTTCCGGTCCGCAAATCAGCTGGGCATGTGGAATACGCCCCTCATTCACTTCCTGAATGAGCCGTTGCTTGATTTCTTCTTGTCCGATTACGTCTCTGAAAAACATATCAATAAATGATTTTGGCTACTTCTTTGATACTGTCTACTGCTCCGATAGAGTAGAAATGAATACTCGGCACTCCATGAGCCATCAACTCCTTGCATTGGGATACACACCATTCGATGCCTACCTGCTCGGCTTCCGCGTCATTCTTGCACTTCAACGCTTCTTTCACCAAGTCTTCCGGCAAGTCCACTTTGAAAGTCTTTGGAACCATGCTTAGTTGAGACAGTTTCTTGAACGGCTTGATTCCCGGAATGATAGGTATATTGATACCTGCCGCCTTCGCCTGCTCTACAAACTCAAAATATTTCCTGTTATCGTAGAACAACTGTGTCACGGCATATTCCGCTCCGTTCTCCACTTTTTTCTTCAGCCAGTAAAGGTCTGTCTCGATATTAGGCGCTTCTTCGTGTTTCTCCGGATAACAAGCCACCCCGTATGAAAACGGTGTATTGCTGACTTTCATCTCCGAACCATCCACAAAAATGCCTTTATTGAAATTATTGATTTGTTCCTGCAACTCGATAGCATGATGATAACCGTCGCCTTCCGGTGTAAATGCCGACTCATGTTTCGCTTTGTCACCACGCAATACCAGCAATTCTGTGATATTCAGAAATTGCAGGTCGAGTAGCACATACTCGGTTTCTTCACGTGTGAATCCGCTGCACAGAATATGCGGGACTACTGTAATATTGTATTTATTCTGGATGGCGGCAGCCACGGCAACCGTTCCCGGACGCCTTCTCAAGCGGTTTCTCTGAAACAATCCGTTACCGAGGTCTTTATACACGTATTCGCTGCGGTGGGTAGTGATATTGATATATTTCGGGTCAAATTCCCGAAGCGTATCGATTGTCTGATATAACTTTTCTATTCCCGTTCCTTTCAGCGGTGGAAGTATCTCGAAAGAAAAAGCGGTTTTCTTGTTGCTATGTATTAAATCAATTACTTTCATTCTTTTTTGCTAATGTTCGTTATCTATTTGGATTAAACGTGCATATTGGGACAAAAATACGAAAAAAGAAAGATTTCTTCTTGATTTACTCTAAAATAGTTTTGTTTTTATCGTACTATTATAGATAAAAGAGGAAATATCCCCTATAAGATATGCCTTCTCTTATCTAATCATTATATATCAGAATTTATTTTTCGATGCAGAAGTATTAATAACATGAGTGCTACCTTTGATATGGCAGAAAAGTTGATAGCAGCATTTTCTGTTTTCCTGCCATCATCTTCTCTAAATCCTATATTCAATACCTAATGCAGGTTATTTTCAACTTCCCAGTGTGACCTAACTGATTTGAGTATGGTAATTGGCTCAGGTTCCAATAAGCCTTATGAAGATGTAATACTTATTGGGCGTTTGCTCTGGTTATGGAGTTGCTTTCTTAATCCTCCCACAGGAATTATTTCCCTTTTTTGCCCTCATGCTCTCATATCTCCTCCCAATCCCTTTATTCATCGTGCTTTCCGCTATTAGGGCAAGTATGATAGCATAGTGAGGGCAGGCGTTTGCCCTCACTATCCGAATTTCCCTTTTTTGATTCAATCCGTTGATTGATAATGATATATGTCGTTTTTGCACCTCTGCAAGCACTCCTCTGTTTTTGGGGCATTTCGCGTTTTTTTTATCGCTTGAATGCCTGATATATGCCTCAATTGCCGGCTTTTGCCAAGTATAGTTATATCGTATCCGCCCTCTTCCTTTTGCTTGTTTCCATATACCGTGTATTAGTCCCACATATTGTGGGAAAATATTCCCGGGCGCTTGGGAAAAGTTTCCCTACTGCTTGGGAAAATATTCCCTATTAATTGGGAACAAATTCCCATAATATGCGGGAATACTTTCCCACAATATGTGGGACCACCGGAACTAACGGATCTCTTCAATCAACAATCCGTTGTCTTATCTACCTTTTTTCTCTTGTTTATCCCTTTCGCTCTATTCTTTTCATGTGTGCGATTCTTCGCATGCGCACGCGTGTACCCGCATGCAATATAATAATGTGCATTTCCTTTACCGCTTCCTATTCAATCCTTTTATGATAAAGAAAACATGTTCTACAACATCATTCTCTTTCAGCACTTTAGCAAAATCCTTCAAAAAAACTTCGAAAAAAGATCCTGATATATTTGGAGTATATGTGAAAAGGGCCTACTTTTGCACCCGCTTTCCAAGAGAAGAAAGCCTTGTAAGATTGACTTAGTGAAAAAGCGCGTCTTGGTCTTCAACATAAGAACAAAAAAACTTCGAAAAAGTTTTGGAGGATATAAAATAAAGTTCTTATCTTTGCAGTCCGATTCGTAAAGAAAGCGTCCTTTGTTTCTTTTCTTTTATACATTCTTTCCCTTTCGCAAAGAGAGCCTGAGAAATGAGTAAAAAGAAAAAATGAAAAAAACTTCCGAAAAAGTTTGGCGGTTAAAAATAAAGCGCTTACCTTTGCACCCGCTTTTGAAACGAAAGCGACAAGTTCTTTGAAATATTGATAAACAATACAAGTAGTACAAGTAAAAAATAGAACCGTCAATACTTGTCTTAATGTAGCAATGCATTATGAGACACAGGTACTTGAAAAGAGTCAATGAATTTACGGCGTCCTGAACAGAGCAAAAGACATCCTAACGGATGATTAAAGATACTTTTACAATGAAGAGTTTGATCCTGGCTCAGGATGAACGCTAGCTACAGGCTTAACACATGCAAGTCGAGGGGCAGCATGGGAGTTTGCTTGCAAACTTCCGATGGCGACCGGCGCACGGGTGAGTAACACGTATCCAACCTGCCGATAACTCGGGGATAGCCTTTCGAAAGAAAGATTAATATCCGATAGGATATCAAGGTCGCATGATCTTGATATTAAAGAATTTCGGTTATCGATGGGGATGCGTTCCATTAGTTAGTTGGCGGGGTAACGGCCCACCAAGACGACGATGGATAGGGGTTCTGAGAGGAAGGTCCCCCACATTGGAACTGAGACACGGTCCAAACTCCTACGGGAGGCAGCAGTGAGGAATATTGGTCAATGGACGAGAGTCTGAACCAGCCAAGTAGCGTGAAGGATGACTGCCCTATGGGTTGTAAACTTCTTTTATATGGGAATAAAACAGGGTATGCATACCCTCTTGTATGTACCATATGAATAAGGATCGGCTAACTCCGTGCCAGCAGCCGCGGTAATACGGAGGATCCGAGCGTTATCCGGATTTATTGGGTTTAAAGGGAGCGTAGGTGGATTGTTAAGTCAGTTGTGAAAGTTTGCGGCTCAACCGTAAAATTGCAGTTGAAACTGGCAGTCTTGAGTACAGTAGAGGTGGGCGGAATTCGTGGTGTAGCGGTGAAATGCTTAGATATCACGAAGAACTCCGATTGCGAAGGCAGCTCACTGGACTGCAACTGACACTGATGCTCGAAAGTGTGGGTATCAAACAGGATTAGATACCCTGGTAGTCCACACAGTAAACGATGAATACTCGCTGTTTGCGATATACGGTAAGCGGCCAAGCGAAAGCATTAAGTATTCCACCTGGGGAGTACGCCGGCAACGGTGAAACTCAAAGGAATTGACGGGGGCCCGCACAAGCGGAGGAACATGTGGTTTAATTCGATGATACGCGAGGAACCTTACCCGGGCTTAAATTGCACCTGAATAACGTGGAGACATGTTAGCCGCAAGGCAGGTGTGAAGGTGCTGCATGGTTGTCGTCAGCTCGTGCCGTGAGGTGTCGGCTTAAGTGCCATAACGAGCGCAACCCTTATCTTTAGTTACTAACAGGTTCTGCTGAGGACTCTAGAGAGACTGCCGTCGTAAGATGTGAGGAAGGTGGGGATGACGTCAAATCAGCACGGCCCTTACGTCCGGGGCTACACACGTGTTACAATGGGGGGTACAGAAGGCAGCTACCTGGCGACAGGATGCTAATCCCCAAAACCTCTCTCAGTTCGGATCGAAGTCTGCAACCCGACTTCGTGAAGCTGGATTCGCTAGTAATCGCGCATCAGCCATGGCGCGGTGAATACGTTCCCGGGCCTTGTACACACCGCCCGTCAAGCCATGAAAGCCGGGGGTACCTGAAGTACGTAACCGCGAGGAGCGTCCTAGGGTAAAACTGGTAATTGGGGCTAAGTCGTAACAAGGTAGCCGTACCGGAAGGTGCGGCTGGAACACCTCCTTTCTGGAGAGATGCCGTAATGATGGCTTTTTCAAGGTTCTGTTTTTGTACTACTGGTACTTGTTTATTTATAAGATATAGATCAACCATCTATAGAAGTATAGATAGAGATAAACAAGAGAAACAAGAAGCCGAGTCTAACGCACAGGTAGACAAGGTTGAACTAGTCCTATAGCTCAGTTGGTTAGAGCGCTACACTGATAATGTAGAGGTCGGCAGTTCAACTCTGCCTGGGACTACTCCGAAACTCTTTTGGGGGATTAGCTCAGCTGGCTAGAGCATCTGCCTTGCACGCAGAGGGTCAACGGTTCGAATCCGTTATTCTCCACAGTCTCTGAAAAGAGAAACGATCTTTGACATGATGTACAAGAAGTAAAATAAAAAGTAAGAGCTAAAAGTATATATCAAACCGTACGTGTCCGGGTATGCAATATTGGCGGCCGGAAGCGATTCCACACCAATACCAATACACGGACAGAACGTTTGAAAGAAAGTAAGCAAGGGCGCATGGCGGATGCCTTGGCTCTCGGAGGCGATGAAGGACGTGATAAGCTGCGATAAGCTCCGGGGAGGTGCAAATAACCTTTGATCCGGAGATTTCCGAATGGGACAACCCGGTGTTCTGAAGGAACATCATCCATCCTAGATGGAGGCTAACGCAGGGAACTGAAACATCTTAGTACCTGCAGGAAAAGAAAATAATAATGATTCCCCTAGTAGTGGCGAGCGAACGGGGATTAGCCCAAACCAATGTTGTTACGGCAATATTGGGGTTGTAGGACCACGATGTCGCAAGAAGTTTAGTGAGAAGAACCCTTTGGAAAATTGGACCATAGACGGTGATAGTCCTGTATTCGAAGCTAAACGAAGCGTAGTGGTATCCTGAGTAGCGCGGGACACGAGGAATCTTGCGTGAATCTGCCGGGACCATCCGGTAAGGCTAAATACTCCCGAGAGACCGATAGCGAACCAGTACTGTGAAGGAAAGGTGAAAAGCACTTCGAACAGAAGAGTGAAATAGTCCCTGAAACCGTGCGCCTACAAGCGGTCGGAGCTTCGTAAGAAGTGACGGCGTGCCTTTTGCATAATGAACCTACGAGTTACTTTTTCCGGCAAGGTTAAGCATCTTGAGATGCGCAGCCGAAGCGAAAGCGAGTCTGAACAGGGCGCCCAGTCGGAAGGAGTAGACGCGAAACCAAGTGATCTACCCTTGGTCAGGTTGAAGGTTAGGTAACACTAACTGGAGGACCGAACCGATAAGCGTTGAAAAGCTTCCGGATGAACTGAGGGTGGGGGTGAAAGGCTAATCAAACTTGGAGATAGCTCGTACTCCCCGAAATGCATTTAGGTGCAGCCTCGGGAATTACTACTGTGAGGTAGAGCGACTGATAAGATGCGAGGGCTTCACCGCCTATCAAGTCTTGATAAACTCCGAATGCGCAGTAGTCCTATCCCGGGAGTGAGGGCATGGGTGCTAAGGTCCATGTCCTAAAGGAGAAGAATCCGGACCATCAGCTAAGGTCCCGAAATAATTGCTAAGTTGAACTAACGAAGTCAGATTGCTAAGACAGCTAGGATGTTGGCTTGGAAGCAGCCATTCATTTAAAGAGTGCGTAACAGCTCACTAGTCGAGGAGTTTGGCGTGGATAATAATCGGGCATGAAGCAATTTACCGAAGCTATGGGATGTGCAAACATCGGTAGGGGAGCATTCCACTCCGCGTCGAAGGTGAAGCGTGAGCTTTGCTGGAGCGTGTGGAAAAGCAAATGTAGGTATAAGTAACGATAAAGGGGGTGGGAAACCCCCTCGCCGAAAGACTAAGGTTTCCTGATCAACGCTAATCGGATCAGGGTTAGTCGGGTCCTAAGGCTCAGCCGAACGGTGATGCCGATGGCAGAACAGGTTAATATTCCTGTACTACCTTTCAGAGTGACGTGGAGACGGAGCAGTGACAGCGCCGCGGACTGACGGAATAGTCCGTTGAAGGGTGTAGATTTTGATCTTTGCAGGCAAATCCACAAAGAGAGTCGAACCTGATAGTATACCAATTCCTCCGGGAAACGGTAATAGCGCGTGTAAACATACTCCCAAGAAAATCCGCTAAACTTAATCTTTAAGGTACCCGTACCGCAAACGGACACACGTAGTCGGGTTGAATATACTAAGGCGCTTGAGTGATTCACGGTTAAGGAACTAGGCAAACTGACCCTGTAACTTCGGGATAAAGGGTCCCAACGAGAGTTGGGCGCAGAGAATAGGTCCAGGCAACTGTTTAACAAAAACACAGGGCTGTGCCAAATTGAAAGATCACGTATACAGCCTGACACCTGCCCGGTGCTGGAAGGTTAAGAGGAGATGTCATCGCAAGAGAAGCATTGAATTGAAGCCCCAGTAAACGGCGGCCGTAACTATAACGGTCCTAAGGTAGCGAAATTCCTTGTCGGGTAAGTTCCGACCTGCACGAATGGTGTAATGATCTGGACACTGTCTCAACCGTGAGCTCAGTGAAATTGTAGTATCGGTGAAGATGCCGATTACCCGCGATGGGACGAAAAGACCCCGTGAACCTTTACTATAGCTTAACATTGAATTTGGGTAATTGATGTGTAGGATAGGCCGGAGACTTCGAAGCAGGTACGCCAGTATTTGTGGAGTCGCTGTTGAAATACGGCCCTTTGATTATTTGAGTTCTAACTCTTGGATAAGAGGACACTGTTTGGTGGGTAGTTTGACTGGGGTGGTCGCCTCCAAAAGTGTAACGGAGGCTTCTAAAGGTGCCCTCAGGACGATTGGTAACCGTCCGCAGAGTGTAATGGCATAAGGGCGCTTGACTGGGAGACAGACAGGTCGATCAGGTAGGAAACTAGAGCATAGTGATCCGGTGTTTCCGCATGGAAGGGACATCGCTCAAAGGATAAAAGGTACTCCGGGGATAACAGGCTGATCCCTCCCAAGAGCTCATATCGACGGAGGGGTTTGGCACCTCGATGTCGGCTCGTCACATCCTGGGGCTGGAGAAGGTCCCAAGGGTTGGGCTGTTCGCCCATTAAAGTGGCACGCGAGCTGGGTTCAGAACGTCGTGAGACAGTTCGGTCTCTATCTATCGTGGGCGTATGAAATTTGCGTGGCTCTGACACTAGTACGAGAGGACCGTGTTGGACTGACCTCTGGTTTACCAGTTGTGCCGCCAGGTGCATCGCTGGGTATCTAAGTCGGGATTGGATAAGTGCTGAAAGCATCTAAGTACGAAGCCAGCCACAAGATTAGATTTCTTAGGGTCGTCAAAGACGATGACGTTGATAGGATGCAGGTGTAAAGGTGGTAACATCATAGCCGAGCATTACTAATTGCCCGTCCACTTTCTTTCAAATATGTACCGGTTGGGTATATACGTTTAGCGGATTATTCTTTCGCGAATAATACTTTATATTTTACTTTTCATCATGTCATAACCTTATTCAGGTGGTTATAGCACGAGGGTTCCACCTCTTCCCATTCCGAACAGAGAAGTTAAGCCTCGTCACGCCGATGGTACTGCGTAACAGTGGGAGAGTAGGTAGCCGCCGTTTTAAAGAAGAATCCCCTTGATTCAGGAATGAGTCAAGGGGATTTCGGCGTTTATGCACTTTTCTGAAAGGCTGCTTTGGAGATGCAAAGCACATAATAGCTATTAAAAAAGTGAATATTTACTGATAATTTGTATGTTATGAGGATATTTATTTGTATCTTTGTCGCCCGAATTGTAAGCTAACGATTTAAAAAGAGAGAAGCTTTGGGAAAATTTGATAAATACAAAATTGACTTGAAAGGCATGCAAGCAGACTCTGCTAAGTATGAGTTTGTATTGGATAACCTTTACTTCGCTCACATTGATGGTCCTGAAGTTCAGAAAGGAAAGGTCAATGTTACATTGACTGTGAAAAGAACCTCTCGTGCTTTCGAACTGAGTTTCCAAACTGACGGTATGGTATGGGTACCATGCGACCGTTGTCTGGATGATATGGAGCTACCTATCAGTTCTTCTGATAAACTGATGGTAAAGTTTGGTCATGAATATGCAGAAGAAGGTGACAACCTGATTGTGATTCCCGAGGAAGAAGGGGAAATTAACGTTGCATGGTTCATGTATGAATTTATTGCACTGTCTATTCCGATGAAGCATGTACATGCTCCCGGTAAGTGTAATAAAACGGTAACTAGTAAATTGAACAAGCATTTGAAAACAAATGCGAATGAGGATAGCGATGATACTTTCGACACAGGTGGAGATGACATCGTAATTGAGGAAGAAGTGGAGGAACAAATTGATCCTCGCTGGAATGAATTAAAAAAAATATTAGATAATAATTAAAGTTTTAAGAAAATGGCACATCCTAAGAGAAGACAATCAAGTACGAGACAAGCGAAGAGAAGAACTCATGATAAGGCAGTAGCTCCTACATTGGCTATTTGTCCGAATTGCGGTGAATGGCACGTTTACCACACAGTATGTGGCGCTTGTGGCTATTACAGAGGTAAGCTTGCTATTGAGAAAGAAGCAGCTGTATAATTAGTACAGTTATACTGAAAACAGCCTGAGGGTAAAGCTCTCCGGCTGCTTTAAGTATTATAATATTGCTAATTTAAAATAGGTTTGATGGAAAAAATAAATGCAGTAATCACAGGAGTCGGCGGGTACGTTCCCGATTATATCTTAACTAACGACGAGATATCAAAAATGGTGGATACCAACGACGAATGGATTATGACTCGTATCGGAGTAAAGGAGAGACGTATTCTGAATGAGGAAGGATTAGGTAGTTCATACATGGCACGTAAAGCTGTCAAACAGTTGATGAAGAAAACTGGTGCTAATCCTGATGACATTGATTTGGTTGTTGTCGCTACCACTACTCCTGACTATCACTTCCCTTCTACAGCTTCTATTCTTTGTGATAAACTCGGACTGAAGAATGCGTTTGCTTTTGATTTGCAGGCTGCTTGTAGCGGTTTCCTGTATTTGATGGAGACAGCTGCTAATTTCATCCGTTCGGGAAGATATAAGAAAATTATCATTGTCGGTGCCGATAAGATGTCGTCAATGGTTAACTATACAGATCGTGCTACATGTCCTATCTTTGGTGACGGTGCTGCTGCCTTTATGGTGGAACCGACTACGGAAGATTACGGAATCATGGATTCGATACTGAGAACAGATGGCAAAGGATTGCCTTTCCTCCACATGAAAGCTGGTGGTTCGGTTTGTCCTCCCTCTTATTTCACGGTAGACAATAAAATGCACTATTTGCACCAGGAAGGAAGAACAGTGTTTAAATATGCTGTATCCAACATGTCGGATGTATCTGCTGCTATTGCAGAAAAGAATGGTCTGACAAAAGATAATATCAACTGGATTGTTCCGCATCAGGCGAATGTCCGTATTATCGAAGCCGTGGCTCACCGTATGGAGGTGCCAATGGATAAAGTGTTGGTAAATATTGAACATTACGGTAACACCAGTGCTGCTACTCTTCCTTTGTGTATCTGGGATTATGAAGATAAACTCAAGAAAGGTGATAATATCATTTTCACTGCATTCGGTGCCGGATTCACATGGGGCGCAGTTTACGTGAAATGGGGTTATGACGGAAAAAAGGAATCGTAACGTAAGTTACCGAACTATAATACTCAAAAACGCATCCTATTTCGATTCGATGCGTTTTTTTGTCTCAACCAATAAAATGAAGAGAAATGCATAAAGCAGGTTTTGTAAACATTGTAGGAAATCCGAATGTCGGAAAATCGACATTGATGAATGTCTTGGTGGGTGAACGTATTTCGATTGCTACCTTCAAGGCGCAGACAACTCGTCACCGGATTATGGGAATCTATAATACGGATGAAATGCAGATTGTTTTTTCCGATACTCCGGGAGTATTGAAGCCCAATTATAAACTACAGGAGTCGATGCTGAATTTCTCTACTTCGGCATTGACGGATGCGGATATCTTGCTTTATGTGACTGACGTGGTGGAGACACCGGATAAGAATAGTGAGTTTATGGAGAAGGTGCGTCAGATGACGGTGCCCGTGCTCTTGCTCATCAATAAGATAGATCTTACAGATCAGGAAAAACTGGTAAAACTGGTGGAAGATTGGAAAGAACTGCTTCCCCAAGCCGAAATTATTCCGATTTCTGCTACATCAAAGTTCAATGTGGACTATGTGATGAAACGAATCAAAGAACTGTTGCCCGATTCTCCTCCTTATTTTGGAAAGGATCAGTGGACAGACAAGCCTGCCCGTTTCTTCGTGAATGAGATTATCCGGGAAAAGATTTTGCTCTACTACGACAAGGAGATTCCTTATTCGGTAGAAGTGGTTGTAGAGGAGTTTAAGGAAGAGCCGAAGAAGATTCATATTCGTGCGGTGATTAACGTGGAACGTGATTCGCAGAAAGGAATTATTATCGGTAAACAGGGCAAGGCGTTGAAGAAGGTTGCTACTGAGGCTCGCCGCGAACTGGAACGTTTCTTTGGAAAAACTATTTTCCTTGAAACGTATGTGAAAGTGGATAAGGATTGGCGTAGCTCGGATAAGGAGCTGCGTAATTTTGGTTATCAGTTAGATTAAGAGTATTCATGCGACTGTGATAGTCGTGAAAAAACAAGGTATTGAACTATGGGTAATTTAGTTGCAATTGTAGGACGTCCGAATGTGGGCAAGTCTACCTTATTTAACCGTCTGACGAAGACTCGTCAGGCTATTGTGAATGAAGCAGCGGGTACAACCCGCGACAGACAATATGGCAAGTCCGAGTGGCTGGGTCGTGAGTTTTCCGTGGTGGATACCGGCGGATGGGTGGTCAATTCGGATGATATCTTTGAAGAGGAAATCCGCAAGCAAGTGTTATTGGCAGTGGATGAAGCGGACGTTATTTTGTTCGTTGTGGATGTGATGAACGGAGTGACTGATCTGGATATGCAGGTAGCGGCTATTCTGCGCCGTGCTAATAGTCCGGTGATTATAGTTGCCAATAAAACGGATAATCATGATTTACAGTATAACGCTCCTGAGTTTTATAAACTAGGATTGGGCGATCCGTATTGTGTTTCTGCCATGACAGGAAGTGGTACGGGTGATTTGATGGATTTGATTGTCAGCAATTTCAAGAAGGAGTCTTCTGAAATCTTGGATGATGATATTCCTCGTTTTGCTGTGGTAGGACGCCCGAATGCAGGAAAGTCTTCCATTGTAAATGCGTTTATTGGGGAAGAACGTAATATCGTGACAGAGATTGCAGGAACTACCCGTGACTCGATCTACACTCGTTACAATAAATTCGGATTTGATTTTTACCTGGTAGATACGGCAGGTATCCGTAAGAAAAACAAGGTAAATGAAGACTTGGAATATTATTCGGTGATTCGTTCGATTCGTGCTATCGAAGGTTCGGATGTTTGTATTCTGATGTTGGATGCAACGAGGGGTATTGAAAGCCAGGACCTGAATATCTTCTCTCTGATTCAGAAGAACCAGAAAGGATTGGTAGTCGTGATTAATAAATGGGACTTGGTGGAAGATAAATCAGTGAAAGTGCAGAAGACATTTGAAGAAGCTGTCCGTTCACGTTTTGCTCCGTTTGTCGATTTCCCGATCATTTTTGCTTCTGCATCGACCAAGCAACGTATTCTGAAAGTGCTGGAAGAAGCACGTAATGTATATGAGAACCGGACGACAAAGATTCCGACAGCTCGTTTGAATGAAGAAATGCTTCCGTTGATCGAGGCTTATCCGCCTCCCTCAAATAAAGGTAAGTATATCAAGATTAAATACATCACACAGCTGCCAAATACGCAAGTGCCTTCATTTGTCTATTTTGCCAACTTGCCGCAGTATGTGAAGGATCCGTACAAACGTTTCCTCGAAAATAAGATGCGTGAGAAATGGAATCTGACAGGTACTCCGGTTAATATTTATATTCGACAGAAGTAAAGTTCACCACAGATTAACACAGATTTCCACAGATTAAAAATAAAATACGGGCTAATCAATTTACAAGTTTTGTATCATTTGATTAGCCCGTATTCTTTATGAAATATCTGTGGAAATCTGTGTTAATCTGTGGTGAACCTATTTCTCCAACTGGAAATCTTTTCTGCGTAAAACGAAACTGTTACTCAAGTATTTTTCGCGCACAATCTGATTCTCCGATAATTCTTCCGGTGTTCCCTGGAAAAGAATCTTTCCTTCGAACAGTAGATAGGCGCGGTCGGTGATACTAAGTGTTTCCTGTACGTTGTGGTCGGTAATCAGGATTCCGATATTCTTGTCTTTCAACTTCCAAACAATTTGCTGGATATCTTCTACGGCAATCGGGTCTACACCGGCAAAAGGTTCGTCAAGCATGATGAATTTGGGGTCGATGGCAAGACAACGGGCAATCTCCGTACGGCGGCGTTCACCTCCGGACAACTGGTTACCTTTGTTTTTGCGTACCTTTTGCAGACGGAATTCTGCTATCAGGCTTTCGAGTTTCTCCTTTTGATATTCTTTGGGCTTGTTAGTCATTTCCAGTACGGCGGCGATATTATCTTCCACACTCATCTGGCGGAAAACGGAAGCTTCCTGTGCAAGGTAGCCGATTCCTGTTTGCGCCCGTTTGTAAACCGGATATTTGGTAATCTCCAGGTCGTCGAGGAAAATACGTCCTTCATTCGGAGTAATCAGCCCTACAGTCATATAGAATGAAGTTGTCTTACCGGCACCGTTCGGTCCCAGCAAACCTACAATCTCACCTTGCTTCACATTGATGGAAACGTGGCTCACAACGGTTCGTTTACCGTACTTCTTAACCAGGTCTTCCGTGCGGAGCACCATCTTGCTTTCTTCCATATTCTAGTTATTTTGCGGCAAATGTAGTAAAAATAAGCTGAAATAATGTACATTTGCAGACAAATAGTGTGAGTTATGATAAAAGCATTGAGAACCGTCGGAAGATATTTCATGCTGATGGGACGGACTTTTTCCCGTCCTGAACGTATGCGTATGTTCTTCCGGCAATACCTTAACGAGTTGGAGCAACTAGGTGTGAACTCCATCGGCATCGTGCTGCTGATTTCGTTTTTCATCGGCGCGGTTATTACCATCCAGATCAAGTTGAATATCGAAAGTCCGTGGATGCCTCGCTGGACAGTGGGGTATGTGACACGTGAAATTATGTTGCTGGAATTTTCTTCCTCCATCATGTGTTTGATTCTTGCGGGAAAAGTAGGATCGAATATTGCTTCGGAATTAGGAACGATGCGGGTGACGCAGCAGATTGACGCGCTCGAAATTATGGGTATCAATTCGGCAAACTATCTGATTCTGCCTAAGATTACGGCGATGGTAACTGTGATTCCTATTTTAGTGACGTTCAGTATCTTTGCCGGAATTATTGGTGCTTTTTGCACCTGTTGGTTTGCCGGGGTGATGAATGCGGTCGATCTGGAATATGGATTGCAATATATGTTTGTGGAGTGGTTTATTTGGGCTGGTATCATCAAATCCCTCTTTTTCGCGTTTATTATTGCAAGTGTGTCTGCTTTCTTCGGATATACGGTAGATGGTGGATCGATTGCTGTGGGAAAGGCTTCTACGGATGCCGTAGTATCCAGCAGTGTATTAATTCTGTTTGCGGACTTGATATTAACTAAACTTTTGATGGGATGATTGAGATTAAAGGACTTTATAAATCATTTGATGATAAAACGGTATTGAGTGATATCAATGCTGATTTTGAAAATGGAAAGACGAACTTGATTATCGGTCAGAGTGGCTCCGGTAAGACGGTATTGATGAAGTGTATTGTAGGATTGCTCACTCCAGAGAAAGGGGAAGTCTTGTATGACGGACGTAACCTTGTCTTGATGGGGAAGAAGGAGAAAAAGATGCTTCGCAAGGAGATGGGGATGATTTTCCAGAGTGCGGCTCTGTTTGACTCGATGACGGTGTTGGACAATGTGATGTTTCCGTTGAATATGTTTAGCAATGATACTTTGCGTGAGCGTACCAAACGGGCGATGTTCTGCTTGGATCGTGTGAATCTGGGGGAAGCGAAAGATAAGTTTCCGGGAGAAATCAGTGGGGGGATGCAGAAGCGTGTGGCTATTGCACGTGCGATTGCCCTGAATCCGCAATATTTGTTTTGTGATGAACCCAACTCGGGACTTGATCCGAAAACGTCATTGGTGATTGATGATCTTATCCACGATATTACTCAGGAATATAACATGACGACCATTATCAATACGCATGATATGAACTCTGTATTGGGAATTGGCGAGAAGGTGATTTATATTTATGAAGGACATAAAGAGTGGGAAGGAACAAAAGATGATATCTTTACCTCAACCAACGAACGGCTGAATAACTTTATCTTTGCTTCAGACTTGCTCCGTAAGGTAAAGGACGTGGAAGTGCAGGGAATGGAAGGGTAATAAAAAACTTCTGTCATCGGGTGACAGAAGTTTTTTTATTAGCTATATTAGCGTCGGCAATTAAGCTCTAGGTCTAGCTTCTTTAACTACCATTGTACGGCCCATGTATTCAGCTCCGTTTAATTCAGCAATAGCTTTTGCAGCTGCAGCGTCGTCTTCCATTTCGATGAAAGCGAATCCTTTCGATCTGCCTGTTTCGCGGTCCATAATAATTTTAACTGATGACACTGCTCCGTAATCCTCCATCACTTGTTGCAGATCTCCTTCCTTAACGCGGTAGTTAAGGTTTCCAACATAAATGTTCATAATGAAAATGATAAAAAATAAATAAATGAATAAATAAAACTCTCTGGACAGATGGTTACTAATAAAAAGATTAAAACGACAGAGAGTTTACAAATGCGTTTCGTAACGGAAGTAAAAACCTTGTAATCAAATCGAGAAACTAATGGTCCATCAATCCGCAGCAAAGAAAAGAATAATTTTTGGATTAATCATCTTTTTGGAAGGTTAATTTGCGGATTATCAGAAAAAAAAGTTCTGTCCTTTTCTCTTGAAAGAAAAGAAAGAACCAAATAATACTTCAAGAAAGTTCTCATATTGGGTATCTGCAAGTGAACTTGTAGTTACACTTGCTAAATCAGGCTTTTCAAGGCTGACTTTTATCTTCTACTTGCTTCCTTCACTATACTAAAGGGCAGAAACTTGCTAGGCTCAAACAGTCTGCCTTTTTGATGCTCCGTTATGGGCGCTCGCTTGACGGAGAAAAATGGACCGGGGAGCTGCAGCGTGGTTGTTGCTAATGGTTTAATGTTGTTTATATATGCGGAATGGATGAAATAATTAATAAGAGATGTGTGAAAGATGGGTGGTGTTGCTGAAAATAAATCTGCAATGTCTTTTGAAATTTGAAAGATTAGCACTAATTTTGCACCCTCTTTGAGTATAGAACAAAGTATAAATCAAATAAATAATTGTCAGAATGAACGTTTCATTACAAAACATTGACAAAGTAAGCGCAGAGCTTACTGTAAAGCTTGAGAAAGCAGATTATCAGGAGAAAGTAGACAAAGAGTTGAAATCACTCCGTCAGAAGGCACAGATTCCGGGATTCCGTAAAGGTATGGTGCCGACAAGTCTTATTAAAAAGATGTATGGTAAATCGGTGATTGCAGAAGTTGTCAATAAGACATTGCAAGAAGCTGTTTACAATTATATTAAAGAGAATAAGGTGAATATGTTGGGCGAGCCGTTGCCTAACGAAGAAAAGCAACAGAATATTGATTTCGATACAATGGAAGAGTTCGATTTCGTGTTCGATATCGCTTTGGCACCTGAATTTAAAGCAGAAGTAAGCGCTCAAGATAAAGTAGATTATTATTCTATCGAAGTTTCTGAAGAAATGGTCGACAACCAGGTGAAGATGTACACTCAACGCACTGGTAAGTATGATAAGGTAGACGCTTACGAAGATAATGATATGTTGAAAGGTCTGCTGGCACAGTTGGACGAAGAAGGCAATACAAAAGAAGGTGGTATTCAGGTAGAAGCTGCAGTATTGATGCCTGCTTATATGAAGAATGACGATCAGAAAGCTATTTTTGCTAACGCAAAAGTAAATGATGTATTGGTGTTCAATCCGAATGTTGCTTATGACGGACATGCTGCTGAACTAGGTTCTTTGTTGAAGATCGACAAGGAAATTGCGAAAGACGTTAAGTCTGACTTCAGCTTCCAGGTAGAAGAAATCACTCGTTTTATTCCGGGTGAATTGACTCAGGAAGTGTTCGACCAGGCGTTCGGCGAAGGTGTTGTGAAGACTGAAGAAGAATTCCGTGCTAAGATTAAAGAAGAAATCGCAGCAAGATTTGTTGCTGACAGCGATTATAAGTTCCTGATCGATATTCGCAAAGTGATGATGGAAAAAGTAGGTAAGTTGGAATTCTCTGACGCTCTGCTGAAACGTATCATGTTGTTGAACAACGAAGAAAAGGGCGAAGAATATGTTGCTGAAAACTATGATAAGAGTATTGAAGAACTGACTTGGCACCTGATTAAGGAACAGTTAGTTGAAGCAAACGATATCAAAGTTGAGCAGGAAGATGTTCTGAAGATGGCTAGAGAAACAACGAAGGCACAGTTTGCTCAATACGGTATGTTGTCTATCCCTGATGATGTGCTTGACAACTATGCACAGGAGATGTTGAAGAAGAAAGAAACTATCAATAACCTGGTAAGTCGTGTTGTAGAAGTGAAGTTGGCTGCTGCTCTGAAAGCGCAGGTTACTTTGGAAAACAAGAACGTTTCAATCGAAGAATTCAATAAGATGTTTGAATAATCATTCGGTTGAATAGAATATAAAGTCACAGAAACACAGAGTTTTTATAAAATTATAACTCTGTGTTTTTTTGTGTCTCTGTATTCTTTTTCGTTTCTTTGTACTTACGTTTATTTTAATTTATAAGAAAGGAACAATTAAATGGATGATTTTAGAAAATACGCAACCAAGCATTTAGGAATGAATGGCATGGTATTGGATGATGTGATTAAATCGCAGGCCGGGTATTTGAATCCCTATATTTTGGAAGAAAGACAGTTGAATGTTACTCAACTCGATGTTTTTTCCCGTTTGATGATGGACCGCATCATTTTCCTCGGTACACAAGTAGATGACTATACAGCGAATACGCTTCAGGCACAGTTGCTGTATTTGGATTCTGTTGATCCGAGTAAGGATATCTCTATCTATATCAACTCTCCGGGCGGAAGTGTATACGCCGGACTGGGTATTTATGATACGATGCAGTTTATTTCTAGTGATGTTGCTACAATCTGTACAGGTATGGCAGCTTCAATGGCGGCAGTATTGCTTGTTGCCGGTGCTGAAGGTAAACGTTCTGCGCTGCCTCACTCACGTGTGATGATTCACCAGCCGATGGGTGGTGCGCAAGGACAAGCATCGGACATTGAAATCACAGCTCGTGAGATTCAGAAATTGAAGAAAGAACTTTATACGATCATCGCCGATCATTCGCATACTGATTTTGATAAAGTATGGGCGGACTCTGACCGCGACTACTGGATGACAGCTCAGGAAGCGAAAGAATACGGTATGATTGATGAGGTATTGATTAAGAAATAAAAATGGCTGATTCAAAGACAAAGAAAAGGTGTAGCTTCTGTGGACGGTCGGAGAATGAAGTCGGATTCCTGATTACGGGAATGAATGGCTATATCTGCGACAGTTGTGCTACCCAGGCTTATGAGATCACTCAAGAAGCATTGGGCGAAGGCAAGAAAAGTGCGGGTGCTACCAAACTCAATTTAAAAGAACTGCCCAAACCGGTAGAAATCAAGAAATTCCTCGACCAGTATGTGATCGGACAGGATGATGCGAAACGCTTCCTTTCCGTATCGGTCTATAACCATTATAAGCGTCTGTTGCAAAAAGACAGCGGGGATGATGTGGAGATTGAAAAGTCGAACATTATTATGGTAGGTAGTACCGGAACTGGAAAGACGTTGCTTGCACGTACGATTGCCAAATTGCTACATGTGCCGTTTACTATTGTAGATGCTACGGTGCTGACAGAGGCTGGTTATGTAGGCGAAGATATCGAAAGTATTTTAACCCGTTTGCTTCAAGTGGCAGATTATAATGTGCCTGAAGCAGAGCAGGGTATTGTGTTTATCGACGAGATCGACAAGATTGCCCGCAAAGGAGATAACCCTTCTATCACTCGCGATGTGAGCGGTGAAGGTGTACAGCAGGGATTACTGAAATTACTCGAAGGTTCTGTTGTGAACGTACCTCCCCAGGGTGGTCGTAAGCATCCGGACCAGAAGATGATTCCGGTAAATACCAAAAATATTCTCTTTATCTGTGGCGGTGCTTTTGACGGTATCGAAAAGAAGATCGCCCAACGGTTGAATACACATGTCGTAGGTTATACGGCGTCGCAGAAAACAGCGACGGTGGACAAGAATAACATGATGCAGTACATCGCTCCGCAGGATTTGAAGTCATTCGGACTGATTCCCGAAATTATCGGTCGTCTTCCGGTACTGACCTATTTGAATCCGTTGGATCGGGATGCGCTTCGTGCTATCCTCACCGAACCGAAAAACTCTATCATCAAGCAGTACATCAAACTGTTTGAAATGGATGGTATCAAGCTCACATTTGAAGATGCTGTCTTCGAATATATCGTCGATAAGGCGGTAGAATATAAGCTGGGTGCCCGCGGTTTGCGCTCTATTGTGGAAACAATCATGATGGATGTCATGTTTGAAATCCCTTCAGAGGACAAAAAAGAGTATAAGGTGACGCTGGATTATGCAAAGATGCAACTGGAAAAAGCGAATATAGCACGACTGCAAACTGCTTAAAATCAGAGAGTAAGACAACGAAAGATGATCGTAACTGTATTTTCTTAAAAATATTAGTCGCATTTTGCTTGGTAATTACGAAGTTGTTTATAACTTTGTTTGGCTCTCTTGAAGGAGGGAGCCTACTAAAGTTAAACCATGAACTGAATAAAACAACCTAAGTTAAGATGGCAAGGAAGATTAATTTAACAGATGAACTGAAGAAGTATTTCGGATTTAACAAGTTCAAGGGAAACCAGGAAGCGATCATTAGCAACTTGCTCGATGGTAAAGATACCTTTGTACTGATGCCTACCGGTGGCGGGAAATCTTTATGCTATCAGCTACCTTCGCTCTTGATGGAAGGTACGGCAATTGTAATTTCTCCGCTTATTGCGTTGATGAAGAATCAAGTGGATGCAATGCGCAATTTCAGTGAAGAAGATGGCATCGCCCATTTTATCAATTCTTCATTAAACAAAGGAGCGATAGACCAAGTGAGGTCGGACATCCTTGCCGGAAAGACAAAATTGCTATATGTGGCGCCGGAATCGCTGACGAAAGAAGAAAATGTAGAATTTTTGCGTTCGGTGAAGATTTCGTTCTACGCAGTAGACGAAGCTCACTGTATTTCTGAATGGGGACATGACTTCCGACCGGAATACCGTCGAATTCGCCCTATTATCAACGAAATAGGAAAGGCTCCGTTGATTGCGTTGACCGCAACAGCGACACCAAAGGTACAGCATGATATCCAGAAAAATCTGGGAATGGTAGATGCTCAGGTCTTCAAATCTTCGTTCAATCGTCCAAACCTATATTATGAGGTACGCGCGAAAACCGCCAATATCGACCGGGATATAATCAAGTTCATCAAGAACAATCCGGAAAAATCAGGTATTATCTATTGTCTGAGCCGGAAAAGAGTGGAAGAACTTGCCGAAATCCTTCAGGCGAACGGCATTAATGCGCGCCCGTATCATGCGGGGATGGATTCGGTAGCGAGAACCAAGAATCAGGATGACTTCCTGATGGAAAAGGTGGATGTCATTGTGGCTACTATCGCTTTCGGTATGGGAATAGACAAACCCGATGTACGGTTTGTGATTCACTATGATATTCCGAAGAGCTTGGAAGGATATTACCAGGAGACAGGACGCGCCGGCAGAGATGGAGGCGAAGGTCAGTGCATAACCTTTTATACAAACAAAGACTTGCAGAAACTTGAGAAGTTCATGCAAGGAAAACCTGTGGCAGAGCAGGAAATTGGCAAGCAGCTTCTGTTGGAAACCGCTGCTTATGCCGAATCTTCCGTATGCCGGCGCAAGACGTTGCTGCATTATTTCGGCGAAGAATACACGGAGGAGAATTGTGGAAATTGTGACAACTGTTTAAACCCTAAGAAACAAGTGGAGGCTCAAGAATTATTGTGTACCGTGATTGAAGCGATTATCGCGGTGAAAGAAAATTTTAAAGCAGATTATATAATAGACATACTACAAGGCAAAGAAACTTCGGAAGTACAGGCGCATTTGCATGAAGACCTTGAGGTTTTCGGTTCCGGTATGGGTGAAGAAGACAAAACATGGAATGCGGTGATTCGCCAGGCTTTGATAGCGGGTTACTTGAGCAAGGATGTGGAGCATTACGGACTCCTGAAAGTGACAGAGGCAGGACATAAGTTCCTGAAAAAGCCGAAATCATTCAAGATTACCGAGGATAATGACTTTGAAGAGGTAGAGGAAGAGGCACCGGCACGTGGCGGGGGCTCTTGTGCGGTAGACCCGGCTCTCTACTCAATGTTGAAAGACCTGCGGAAGAAACTCTCGAAGAAACTGGAAGTTCCGCCTTATGTAATATTCCAGGATCCGTCTTTGGAGGCAATGGCTACTATCTATCCGGTAACACTGGACGAACTGCAAAATATCCCCGGCGTAGGTGCCGGAAAAGCAAAACGCTATGGTGAGGAGTTCTGTAAACTGATTAAGCGCCATTGCGAAGAGAATGAAATAGAGCGTCCTGAGGATTTGCGTGTACGTACCGTTGCCAATAAGTCAAAGATGAAGGTGGCTATTATTCAAGCTATTGACCGCAAAGTGGCGTTGGACGATATCGCTCTTTCCAAAGGTATCGAATTTGGTGAACTCTTGGACGAGGTAGAAGCTATCGTCTATTCGGGAACCAAACTGAATATTGATTATTTCCTGGAAGAAATTATGGATGAAGATCACATGCTCGATATCTACGATTATTTCAAGGAATCTACCACAGATAAGATTGATGATGCGCTTGATGAATTAGGCGATGACTTCACTGAAGAGGAAGTTCGCTTGGTACGTATTAAGTTCATCTCTGAAATGGCTAATTAAAAAAGCGAAAAAAACAGGCGTGCAGGTATGCAGTTTTGAATAAAAACTGTATATTTGCACGCAATAATTTTTAAACGCATAGCCCTATGTCATTTATTGCTGATAAGATTGTAATGGATGGGTTGACTTACGACGATGTATTGTTGATCCCCGCTTATTCTGAAGTTTTACCGCGCACTGTCGACCTCTCGACAAAGTTTTCAAAAAACATTGAGTTAAAAATTCCTTTTGTGACGGCTGCCATGGATACGGTTACCGAAGCGAAAATGGCTATTGCCATTGCTCGTGAAGGCGGTATCGGTGTGATTCACAAAAATATGTCTATCGAAGAACAGGCAAGACAAGTCGCTATCGTGAAGCGTGCCGAAAATGGTATGATTTATGACCCTGTGACGATTAAAAGAGGTTCTACTGTTCAGAATGCATTGGACATCATGGCGGAATACAAAATCGGCGGTATCCCTGTGGTGGATGATGAAGGTTACTTGGTGGGTATTGTCACTAACAGAGATTTGCGTTTTGAAAGAGATATGACAAAACATATCGACCTTGTCATGACGCCGAAAGAAAAATTGGTGACTACAAACCAGTCTACCGACTTGGAATCTGCTGCTCAGATTCTTCAGAAACACAAGATTGAGAAACTTCCGATTGTGGGAATGGATGGAAAGTTGATTGGCCTTGTCACTTATAAGGATATTACAAAAGCTAAAGATAAACCGATGGCTTGTAAAGATGCCAAAGGCCGTTTGCGTGTAGCTGCCGGTGTAGGTGTGACTGCCGATACGCTGGACCGTATGCAGGCTTTGGTGGATGCGGGTGCGGATGCCATCGTTATTGATACGGCTCACGGTCACTCTATGTTTGTTATTGAGAAACTGAGAGAAGCGAAGAAACGTTTCCCGAATATTGATATTGTAGTGGGTAATATTGCTACCGGAGCAGCAGCAAAAGCTTTGGTAGAAGCAGGAGCGGATGCTGTGAAAGTAGGTATCGGTCCGGGTTCTATCTGTACTACTCGTGTAGTTGCCGGTGTAGGTGTTCCACAGTTGTCTGCTGTATATGATGTGGCGAAAGCGCTGAAAGGTACAGGCATTCCTTTGATTGCCGATGGCGGTTTGCGTTATTCGGGCGATGTGGTAAAAGCGTTGGCTGCCGGTGGATATAGTGTTATGATCGGATCATTGGTTGCCGGAACAGAGGAATCTCCGGGCGACACAATCATTTTCAATGGTCGTAAATTCAAATCCTATCGCGGTATGGGATCGTTGGAAGCGATGGAGAACGGTTCGAAAGACCGCTACTTCCAGAGTGGAACAGCTGATGTGAAGAAGCTCGTTCCGGAAGGAATCGCAGCGCGTGTACCTTATAAAGGCACACTCTTCGAAGTGGTTTATCAGTTGTCAGGTGGTCTGCGTGCAGGTATGGGATACTGCGGTGCTGCTAATATTGAGAAACTTCACGACGCTAAGTTTACCCGTATTACCAATGCAGGTGTAATGGAAAGCCATCCGCACGATGTGACGATTACCAGTGAATCGCCTAATTATAGCCGTCCGGAATAACATATATAAACGGTGAACTGTTAATGCTAACGGTGAACGGTGAACACGCTGTGTCAATCAGCAGATGTTTGCTGCTCACCGTTCGTTGTTTTTTCACCACTCGCTGGTTTTGATGCTTGTTATTGTTGTTGGGAAAATAAGAATTGATGATGAAAAGAAGTCTGTTGTTTGGGTGTATTTGTTTCTTCGCAGTTTTGGTCTTTGCTCAGGAAGATCCTGTGTTGATGCGTGTCAACGGGAGAGACATATCCCGTTCGGAGTTCGAATATTCCTATCGGCACAATGCGGTTGGCGAAGACGGTAATCTTTCTCCAAAGGAGTATGCGGTGCTTTTTGCTCGATCCGTGCAGATGGTCGAAGCGGCAAAAGCTGTCGGACTTGATACGACTTCCGCTTTTCGCAAGCAACAGGAAGTTGCGCGTGCCAGACTGACGGAATCTTATCTGATAGATAAACCGACGTTGGATAGTTGTGCTCGTGTCTTGTATCAGAAGATGGGACTAAAAGCACGTCCCGGACAAGTACAGGTCATGCAGATTTTTAAATACTTGCCGCAAACGATTACCTCCCGTCATCTGGAAGAGCAAAAGACCCGTATGGACTCTATCTACCGGGCTATACAAAATCAACCCGGACTGGAGTTCTCCCGTTTGGTGGAAAAATATTCGGATGACAAGCAGTCCCGTTGGATAGAAAGTTTGCAGACCACCACCGAATTTGAAGATGTAGCTTTCGCTCTGTCGAAAGGCGAAATATCCCAGCCGTTCTTTACTCCTGCGGGAATTCATATCCTGAAAGTGACAGACCGGAAAGATATGCCTGCCTATGAGGAAGTTGCCGATAAACTGACAGAACGTATGCGGAGCAGGGAGATATTGGATAAAGCTACCGAGAAAGTGGTGGAACGGTTGAAAAAAGACTGGCGATATACTCCGAACCAGGCAGGTATGGAAGAACTGTTAGCAATAGGAAAGACAGGACAAACATTGTTCACCATTGACGGACAGAGCTATACCGGAAATTTGTTTAAGCGGTTTGCCGCTTCTCATCCGCAGGCTGTCAAACGCCGGCTCGATGCTTTTATTGCCAAATCGTTATTGGATTATGAAAGCAAAAACATAGATAAAAGGCATCCCGAAATCCGTTATGCCCTACAGAAATCCAATGGGGAGTATCTCATAAAAGAGGTGACACGGCAGAAAGTAGATTTGCCCGCTATGAATGACCGTGCCGGGTTAGCTACTTATTTCAAGTTTCACTCATCCGATTATCGTTGGGATAGCCCGCGTTATAAAGGAGTGGTTCTTCATTGTGCAGACAAAAAGACCGCTAAACAGGCGAAAAAAATGCTGAAGAAACTGCCGGAAAATGAATGGGTGGATAAACTTCGGCAAACATTTAATGCATCCGGTACGGAAAAGATACAGATTGAACAAGGGATTTTTGCCGACGGAGATAATAAATATGTAGATAAACTGGTTTTCAAGAAGGGCGGATATGAACCCGTGATGTCTTATCCTTTTACCATTGTGTGTGGCAAAAAACAGAAGGGGCCGGATGATTATCGGGAAGTAATAGACTGCGTCCGGAAGGATTATCGAATCTATCTTGACACGTACTGGACACGGGAATTGAGGGAGTCCGGTAAGGTTGAAATAAACCAAGAGGTTTTAAAAACAGTTAATAATAACTGATGTAACCGATTATTCACTATCTTCGTACCTTAAATAAGTAGATTTCAGTTGCCAATGCGAATATTAGTCCTCTTACTGATTACCCTTCTTACTTGTGGAGCGTGCAAGGAACAGCGCGACCACAAAGGAAAGACTCCTTTGGTAGAGGTGGACGGTAACTTTTTATATAAAGAAGATTTGATGTCCGTGCTTCCGGTCGGATTGTCAAAAGACGATAGTATTCTCTTCACCGAACACTATATTCGTAGTTGGGCGGAAGAGATTTTGTTGTATGAAAAAGCTGCGAACAATATTCCCGATAATGTGGATGTAGACAAATTGGTGGAGAATTACCGGAAGGCGTTGATTATGCATACGTATCAGCAGGAGTTGATTAATCAGAAATTGACGAGGGATATTCCCGAACAGGAGATTGCGGAGTATTACGGGAAGAACAAGGAACTGTTTAAATTGGAAAGCCCGTTGATAAAGGGACTGTTTATAAAAGTACCTCTGACGGCTCCACAGTTGAACAATGTCCGTAGATGGTATAAGTCGGATAAGCAGGATGCTGTGGAAAGCCTTGAGAAATATAGTTTGCAGAATGCGGTGAAATACGCATACTTCTACGACAAATGGGTGTCGGTGACAGATGTGCTGGACCTGATTCCGTTGAAAGTGGAAGCGCCGGAAGAATATGTGAACAAGCACCGGCAGGTAGAACTGAAAGATACGGCATTTTATTATTTCCTGAATGTGAGCGACTATCGCGGGGCAGGAGAGGAAAAACCGTATGAGTTTGCCCGGGCGGAAGTGAAAGACCTGCTGGTCAATCAGAAGCGGGTGAGCTTTATGGAACAAGTGAAGAGTGACCTGTATCAGCAAGCGGCAAGCAAGAAGAAGATTATATATAATTATTAAATACAAAGAATGAAGAAGTTTGTGAACTTTAGATTTGTTGTTACCCTTATCCTGGCAGTGTTTGCTAATGTGGCAACTTATGCACAGGACAATGTGGTTGATGAAGTAGTTTGGGTAGTAGGTGACGAAGCTATTTTAAAATCAGATGTAGAAGAGGCACGTATGGATGCCCTGTATAACGGACGCAGATTCGACGGCGACCCTTATTGTGTAATTCCCGAAGAAATTGCCGTGCAGAAGCTGTTCTTGCACCAGGCAAAGTTGGATAGTATCGAAGTTTCCGAAGCGGAAATCATACAGCGTGTAGATATGATGACCAATATGTATATCCAGCAGATTGGTTCTAAAGAAAAAATGGAAGAGTATTTCAACAAAACCGCGACACAAATTCGTGAGACATTGCGTGACAATGCACGTGACGGACTGACGGTGCAGAAGATGCAGCAGAAACTGGTAGGGGAAATCAAAGTGACTCCGGCAGAAGTGCGCCGTTACTTCAAAGACCTTCCGCTGGACAGTATCCCCTATATCCCGACACAGGTGGAAGTGCAGATTATCACTCTGCAACCTAAAATACCTATTGCGGAAATTGAAGATGTGAAGAAAAGGCTGCGTGGCTATACGGATCGTGTGACAAAGGGAGAAATCGACTTCTCTACATTGGCGCGTCTCTATTCGGAAGATAAAGCGTCTGCCATCAAAGGTGGTGAGTGCGGATTCATGGGCCGTGGCATGATGGACCCGTCTTATGCGAATGTGGCATTCAGCTTGCAGGACCCGAAGAAGGTATCCAAGATTGTAGAGTCGGAATTTGGTTACCACATCATCCAGTTGATTGAAAAACGTGGCGACCGTGTCAATACCCGCCATATCCTGTTGCGTCCGAAAGTGTCAGAAAAAGAACTGACCGAAGCTTGTGCACGTCTCGATTCTATCGCAGATGATATCCGTGCCAGCAAATTCACGTTCGATGAAGCGGCTGCTGTTATCTCACAAGATAAGGATACCCGCAACAACCATGGTATCATGGTGAATATCAACGAGAATTCAGGTGTTACTACTTCCAAGTTCCAGATGCAGGACCTTCCGCAGGACGTAGCTAAGGTGGTAGACAGGATGAACGTAGGCGAGATTTCAAAAGCCTTTACAATGATAAACGAAAAGGACGGAAGAGAGGTATGTGCTATCGTGAAATTGAAAGCGAAAATCAACGGTCATAAGGCTACCATTGCAGAAGACTATCAGGACTTGAAGGAAATCGTGATGGATAAACGCCGTGAAGAGATGCTGCAGAAGTGGATTCTGAACAAGCAGAAGAATACGTATGTACGTATCAATGAAAACTGGCAGAAATGTGACTTCAAATACCCGGGTTGGGTGAAGAAGGATTGATGTTTAACAGCTTGACTTTATATGCTGAGACAAAATAAGAAAGATAAACAACAAGACAGGCATAGATGGCTTCTTATAGGCTTTCTATGCCTGTTTGGTGTATGTCTCGTGGCGCAAAACCCCGGGAAACCATCGGATAACAAGAAGCAGCCGGAGAATAAAAAAACGAAAGTTTATTTGCTCCACGCTGACGAAGGTCAGGCGGACAAGTTGGCACGTCCTGATGTGCAAGTGCTGATTGGCAACGTGCAGATGCGTCACGACAGTATGTATATGTACTGCGACAGTGCCTTGATTTTCGAGAAAACCAACTCTGTGGAAGCCTTCAGTAACGTGCGTATGGAGCAGGGCGACACCTTATTTATATACGGTGATTACCTTTTCTACGACGGAATGGCGCAGATTGCGCAACTCCGTGGAAACGTGAAGATGATAAACCGCAATACAACTTTGCTGACGGATAGTCTGAACTACGACCGTCTCTATGACCTCGGCTATTACTTTGAGGGAGGAACCCTGATGGACGAGGAGAACGTATTGACTTCCGACTGGGGGGAATACAGTCCTGCGACGAAGCAGTCAGTGTTCAACCACGATGTGAAACTCGTTAATCCCAAGTTTGTATTGACTTCTGATACTTTGAGGTATAATACGGACAACAAAATTGCCGTTATCCTCGGTCCTTCAAACATTGTAAGCGATAATAACCACATCTATTCCGAACGTGGATTCTATAACACAATGACCGAACAAGCCGAACTGTTAGACCGTTCGGTACTGACCAACCAGGGGAAAAAACTGGTAGGTGACAGCTTGTTTTATGACCGTATCAACGGCTATGGCGAAGCGTTCGACAATGTGAAGATGATGGACACTATCAATAAGAATATGCTGACGGGCGATTACTGTTTCTATAACGAATTGACGGATTCCGCCTTTGCCACCAAACGGGCGGTTGCCATTGATTATTCGCAGGGAGACACTCTCTTTATGCATGGAGATACCTTGCAGATGGTATCCTACAATCTGAATACCGACTCTTTGTTCCGCCTGATGAAGGCTTACCATAAAGTACGTATGTACCGCACTGATGTGCAGGGCGTATGCGACTCGCTGGTTTATAACTCGAAAGACTCCTGTATGACCATGCACGTCGACCCTATTCTTTGGAATGACGGCCAGCAGCTATTGGGCGAGCAGATTAAGATTTATATGAACGACAGCACCATCGACTGGGCACATATCATCAACCAAGCGCTCACGGTGGAAATGAAAGATTCCATTCATTACAACCAAGTGTCCGGCAAGGAGATGAAAGCCTATTTCGTAGATGGCGATATGCGGCATATCGAGGTGGTGGGCAATGTCCAGACCGCTTTCTATCCGGAAGAGAAGGACAGTACGATGACCGGATTCAATTGTCTGGAAGGCAGTGTGCTCCATCTTTACATGAAAGACAAGAAGATGGAAAAGGGACTGTTTGTCGGCAAGTCCAACGGAACGATGTATCCGATGGATCAGATACCAGCCGACAAACTGCGTCTTCCTACCTTTGCGTGGTTCGACTATGTCCGTCCACTCAATAAAGACGATATTTTCAACTGGCGGAGCAAGCGGGTAGGGGAAACCCTGAAACCCACCACCGACCGGCGACCGAAAACAGAAAAGCGAAACTTAATTAATATGAAGTAGTATGGGAATGTTTAATTCGATGAGGAAACCTCGTGGCTTTAATCATCAATACATTTATGTAGACGAGCGCAAGGAAAAGCTCGCCAAGATGGAAGAGAAGGCAAGGCGAGACTTGGGCATGCTGCCGGAGAAAGAATTTAATCCGGAGGATATTCGTGGCAAGTTTATTGAAGGAACCACTCACCTGAAACGGAGAAAGGCAAGTGGACGCAAACCGGCCTCTTTCGGAATCATATTGATTATCATTGCTTTCCTTTTGTATTTGTGGCATTATTTGGCGACGGGAAGCTGGTCGTTTTAATTTTTTTACTGGACTATGAGCGATATTATTCATTTGTTACCTGATTCGGTAGCCAACCAGATTGCTGCCGGCGAAGTGATACAACGTCCGGCATCTGTTATCAAGGAGCTGGTGGAGAATGCGATTGATGCAGATGCGCGGAATATACATGTATTGGTGACTGATGCGGGTAAGACCAGCATCCAGGTCATCGACGACGGAAAGGGAATGTCCGAAACGGATGCCCGTCTTTCCTTCGAGCGCCATGCTACTTCCAAGATACGTGAGGCTGCCGATTTGTTTGCTTTGCGCACGATGGGCTTTCGCGGAGAAGCCTTGGCTTCCATTGCCGCAGTGGCTCAGGTGGAACTGAAGACACGCCCGGAATCGGAAGAATTGGGTACGAAACTGGTGATAGCAGGCTCTACGGTAGAGAGCCAGGAAGCTGTTTCCTGCTCTAAGGGAAGCAATTTCTCCGTGAAGAACTTATTCTTCAACGTGCCTGCCCGCCGTAAGTTCCTGAAAGCGAATTCGACCGAACTGAGTAATATCCTTGCTGAGTTTGAATGTATCGCCCTTGTCCATCCGGAAGTCGCTTTCTCGCTCTATAGCAATGATTCCGAGCTTTTCAATCTCCCGGTATCCCCATTGCGCCAGCGCATTATGGCTATTTTCGGTAAAAAGCTCAATCAGCAGTTGCTCAATATAGATGTGAATACCACTATGGTGAAAGTCTCCGGATATGTAGCCAAACCGGAAACGGCTCGTAAGAAAGGCTCCCATCAGTATTTCTTCGTCAACGGACGTTATATGCGCCATCCTTATTTCCATAAGGCAGTGATGGAAGCCTATGAGCAGTTGATTCCTGCCGGTGAGCAGATTTCCTACTTTATCTATTTTGAAGTAGATCCGGCTAACATTGATGTCAATATCCACCCGACTAAGACTGAGATCAAGTTTGAGAATGAACAAGCCATCTGGCAGATACTCTCAGCCTCGGTAAAAGAGTCACTGGGGAAGTTCAGCGCTATTCCTTCCATTGATTTTGATACGGAAGATATGCCCGATATTCCGGCATTTGAACAGAAGACAACTTCCGAGCCGCCCAAGGTGCATTATAATTCGGATTATAATCCGTTCAAAGTGTCTGCCGGAGGTAGTGCAGGCGGTGGTTCGTACAGCCGTTCAAAAGTGGAATGGGAAGACTTGTATGGCGGCCTGACGAAAGCCAGCAAGATGAATAACCCGATGCCGGAGCCTGAGATGGAGTGGGAGGATTCTGCCGTCAGTGAAGGAACGCCGGTTATGGAAGAAAAGGTGGAGATGGTGACCTCTATGGCTTCTCCCACTTTATACGCCAGCGAGCCTGTGATAGAAAAAGGAAACCAGCATTTGCAGTTCAAAGGACGTTTTATTCTGACTTCCGTAAAATCCGGTTTGATGCTTATTGACCAGCACAGGGCACATATTCGGGTGCTTTTCGACCGGTATATGATTCAGATTCAGCAGAAACAAGGCGTGTCGCAAGGCGTTCTTTTCCCCGAAATCTTGCAATTGCCGGCCTCGGAAGCGACTGTGTTGCAAAGCATTATGGAGGATTTATCCGCAGTAGGTTTCGACTTGAGCAATTTGGGTGGCGGAAGTTATGCTATCAATGGTATTCCGTCCGGTATCGAAGGGCTGAATCCGGTCGAATTGTTGCGTAATATGCTACATACGGCGATGGAAAAAGGGAACGATGTCAAGGAGGAAATACAGAATATATTGGCCTTAACGTTGGCGCGTGCGGCGGCAATCGTCTACGGGCAGGTGTTGGGCAACGAAGAGATGGTCAGTCTTGTAGATAATCTTTTTGCCTGTCCCTCACCGAATTATACTCCGGATGGGAAGACCGTTCTGACGACAATCAGGGAAGAAGATATCGAACGTTTATTCAAATAAAGCAAATAATTTCATCTTTTTCTAAAACCTTTTAGTTTGGTTCGTGTTATTTAATTAGTTCAACAAAGAAAAAGATTTAATAACCACTTAACTATTAGGTATATGAAAAAAATTCTGATGTTGCTGGCTTTTGCCGGTGTTACGTCTGTCGCTTCTGCGCAGCAGACTATGACGGTAACTGAATACGACGTGATTCAGGTACAAGATAAATATCAAGTGCTAACCAACCCGTTCTGGAGCAACTGGTTTTTCTCTGTAGGAGGCGGTGCCCAGGTGTTGTATGGCAATAATGACCATATCGGCAAGTTCAGAGACCGCGTGGCTCCTACATTCAACGTCTCTGTCGGCAAATGGCTAACTCCGGGATTCGGATTGCGTATGCAATACAGCGGATTGCAAGCCAAGGGGTTCACTATGAACGAAACGGCTAATTATGTAGTCGGCGGTTCGAGAGAAGACGGTTCTTACAAACAGAGATGGGACTATATGAACCTTCACGGTGATTTGATGATTAACCTGAACACGCTTTTCGGTGGATATAATCCGAACCGTGTATATGAAATTATCCCTTATATCGGTGCCGGCTGGGCTCATTCTTACTCACGTCCTCACACCGATGCCGCTACTTTCAACGCAGGTGTCATCAACCGTTTCCGTCTGTCGAATGCTGTTGACTTGAATATTGAATTGAGTGCAACAGGTTTGGAAGGTAAATTTGACGGCGAACATGGTGGCAAACGTGATTATGACGGTATCCTCGGTGCTACGATCGGTATAACTTATTATTTCCCGACCCGCGGATTCCAACGTCCTACGCCACAGATTATCTCTGAACTCGAATTGAATCAGATGCGTAACCGGATGAATGCGATGGCAGCCGCCAATATGCAGTTGCAACAGCAGTTGGCCAATGCACAACAGCCGGTCGAAGTAGAGGAGGCTGAAGCAGTAGTCGTCACAGATTCTAACATCGCTCCGCGTACCGTATTCTTTAAGATTGGTTCGGATAAATTGTCTCCGCAAGAAGAGATGAACTTGTCTTACCTTGCCGGCCGGATTAAAGAATTCCCGGGCACTACCTATACTATCAACGGATATGCAGACTCTGCAACAGGCAGTCCGGAATTCAATCAAAAATTGAGTTTGGAACGTGCACAGGCTGTTAAGGACTTGCTGGTTAAGAAGTATGGAATTCCTGCTGATAACTTGAAGGTTGCTGCCGGTGGTGGCGTCGATAAGTTCGGTCAGCCGATTCTGAACCGTGTTGTGCTAGTAGAAACTGCAAAGTGATAAAGTGATTTCAACATTCAGCGATTCTCTGTAATCGCTTGCTGTAAAGGAAAAGCGGCTGAAAGCAGACCTTAAAATAGATGGTCTTCGCTTTCAGCCGTCTTTTTTTTACTTTGTGCCAGCTTATCTGACAGGCTGGTAGTCTCTGGATTTTCCGTAAAATCCGGGAGCGGGCACATATATCGGTTGGTTGGATATGCCGATATTCAGTAGCTTGCCTTCCTTGCGGAGCCGGCGGATATGAATCATGGCTGTGGAGCGTACCATCCCTGTGATACCTTGAAAGTCGGAACGTTGCATAATCTGATGGTCGGTGAAATACTCTTTCAGTCGCATGTCTATCTCTACTTCCGATAATTTGGCGGAATGTTTGACCCGCTTCATTTGCTTTATTTTTACAGTTCCGACAGATTGTTTCAACCTTTTGTCAGAACGGAATTGTATCGCTTTCAGTCTCACTTTCGAATTCTTGCGGGGAGTATCTGCGGATATTTCTTCGGTGGCGGTCAACGTAGGGTAGAAATAACCGATACCGTTCAGGTGTACCTGTCTTCCTTCGTCAAGTTCTTCTCCCATTACTTGCGAGAGAGCGTCCAATACGGCAGTCACGCCTATTTCGTTCAGTGTGCATCGCGACTGAATTCTGCTTCTGGGTTCATCCGTATCTACCTGTCCGTTGGCGATGATGCGCGGATGGAATCTTTTCTACTTATCTCTGTGGGTACGCGGCTTTCATACATGGCTTTTGGGAGTTGCCGTCCAATGGTCGGGAAAAACAGGGATTCATGCCAATAGTGTAGCTCTCATCCTCGTAAGTTCGGAACAGGGGCGGTTGAAGTCTACTTTCTGCAAGTCGTTGATGCCTGCGGCTTTGCGGCATTACTATATGGATAATCTCCAACTGACTTCGGAAGGGAAGGCAGAGCGTCTGATGTCGGAGATGGGATTGATCAATCTTGATGAATTTGATAAATATGCTGCGAGTAAGATGCCCTTATTGAAAAATCTGATGCAAATGTCGAGCCTGCATATTTGTAAGGCGTATCAGAAAAACTATCGTGACTTGCCGCGTGTCGCTTCGTTTATAGGCACTTCCAACCGCTATGATTTGTTGACTGAGCCTACGGGCAGCCGTCGTTATCTTTGCGTGGAAGTCATAAAACCTATTGACTGTGAGGGTATCGAGCATGCGCAACTTTTTGCCCAACTGAAAGCTGAACTGGAACAGGGGATTCCTTATTGGTTCACTAAAGAACAGGAACGCGAACTGCAACGGCACAATGTGGATTTTTATCATGCTTGCCCTGCTGAGGATGTTTTTAACTGGAAGAAGAATGTTTATACCTATTCGCCGCTGACGGGTTTGTTTTCATAAGGCAAGCATCTCCATGAAACTGAAACGGCTGAAAACTGTATTTTTTAGAGCCTGTTTAAATTCTCTTCAGTCATAATTTTATAGCTGATATTTCAACTTACCCCGGCTCTTCTTGTCGCGTCCGTCTGTAGTTGTCGGAAGGGGTATTAACAGTTGCGCTCTTGGCTATTAATAGAAAACTTCCCGCCCATTAAGTCTAAAGTTCCTTCGGACAGGAAGGAAACTTTCTTTTCATTCGATGCAAACTATAAACGCAAGCTTTGATTATATAATTGCAAGCTTCGTTTTTATAATCAAAGCCTTTGTTTTTATAAACGAAGCTTGCGTTTATAGATTACGGTTAACGAAAAATAAGTTTATATGCTGATAATAAGAAGTTTACAATTAATGAAAGAGAACTTTTCTATTAATGAATGAAAAGTGGGTTATTAAGAGCCTGCTCCGAGTTTTGCCCGACACAGTTCTGAGAGTTGCTTTCGAGTATATTTTCTGTTGTTGTGAGCAGCATGACGGAGACTATGTGACGAATAAAAACTGGTCGGTAAAGCCTATCTAACATAATCTCAGGAAAATTTAAACAGGCTCTTACTTTTGCGGTTCGCTTTCAGCCGGAATGCCGATGAATAAGAGGTTTCAGAGCGCCTGAAGAGGCTGAAGGCGAAATCTTGCAGAAGAAGTCGTTTTCGGCCGCAACTATCATGCTTGTTGGAGAAAGGCAGTCCTGCCCGTACTATATGCTCACCTATTGGAGTGTTTCGGAACCTTCCGGATATGTACCTTTAGCTCTGGAACCGAAGATTAGGACTTTTTCCATGTTGGCATGTTGGCGAAACACACTAAATAAAATTTAAACAGGTTTTAAATGATTTTTTTGAAAAATATCCCTTAATTTGTATTGTGGTTAAAATATCTATATTTATATTTGCAAAATCAATATTGTTCACATAGGGATAGTTTTTATTTTAATGTGATGGATATTTTGAGAAGATATAGCTTTATTGTTAGATTAACTACAAGTTTATAGAATGAATTGTAAAGTTGCATTATACGTGAGTACAAGAGTGAAGGATTTATTTTATTCACGTTTATTAATTAAAAAGAGAGACTCTTTTTAATTAACCGGTAAATGCGGCTTGTCTCGGATTTCTTACCGAACTTCGATTTTTCCCCCTGTTAAAAACCCGACAGTCTTTGGTGTACAACCCAAGTATTGATTAATTATTAAATTTATTTCTTATGCAGAAAAAGAACTACAAAAAGGGCATGAAGTGCTATTCTTTGTTGCTGCTTGGAATGATGCTGTTTTTCGTAGGCAGTGTTGCTAATGCGCAAAAACAAGTGGATTATCAGACAACAAGAATCACTGTTAAGGCAACGAATGAAGCTGTGGAGCAAGTGCTTAATAAAGTAGGAAGCCTTGCTAATGTACGCTTCTTTTACAATCATTCGGAATTGGATTTTCTTAAGAACGTGACGATTGATGTGAAAGATATGGAGCTGAGGAATGTGATTTCTGTCATTTTTGCAGAACATCCCGTCAGCGTTGCTTACCAGCCTAACCGCACGATTGTGTTGCGTAAAGCTGTAAAGCAACAGAAGGACATGCAAAAAGTGTCAGGTGTAGTAATCGATGCCCAGACCGGCGAACCTCTTGCCGGCGCCAGTATTGTGCTGAAAGAGCAGAAGGGCGTAGGTGTGACTACCAATATAGACGGACAGTTCCATATCGAGATGCTTCCGGGCAGCGCCACTGCCTTGCTGTTCTCCTATGTGGGTTACCAGCAGGAGGAAGTGCGGCTTGCCAACCGTGACTTGAGCAAACTGAAGGTGAAACTGACACCGATGGCGAACGAGATAGAAGGTGTTGTGGTGACCGGTATGGCTCCCCGTAAGGCGGCGGGATTTACCGGACGTTATGTGACGGTGAAGGCGGACGATCTGAAACGCATAAATCCCAACAACCTGTTGGAAGCACTTCAGGTCTTCGACCCCAGCTTTCGCATCGTAGACCAAAACCAGTACGGCTCCGACCCGAACCGCTTGCCTGAGTTTAATTTGCGTGGTGACGTGCAGTTGGGTTCCAGCAGTGCCAGCTCTTTCAATATGATGATGGGCGACTATTCCAATCGTCCCAATATGCCGCTTTTTATCCTCGACGGTTTCGAGACTTCATTGCAACGTATCGTAGACATCGACCCTGAGCGTATCGAATCCATTACGATTCTGAAAGATGCGGCGGGTACTACCCTCTATGGCTCAAAGGCTTCCAACGGCGTTATCGTGTTTGAAACGAAGAAACCCGCTCCCGGAAAACTGAACATCAGCTACAGTGCCAATATCGGTATTTCCGTGCCTGACCTTTCGGACTACGATTTGATGAATGCTTCGGAAAAATTGGAGTATGAACGTGCTGCCGGACTCTTCAATTCGGTGAGCCTGATGAACTATTACAATGAAAAGAAAAAAGAAATTCTGCGCGGAGTAGATACATATTGGTTGTCGCAGCCGCTTCGTACGGCAGTGACACATCGCCACACGCTGCATCTCGAAGGCGGCGATGAAGCGGTTCGCTATAGCTTGGGTGTGAACTACGGCAATCAGTACGGTGTAATGAAAGCCTCCGACCGCGAGAATATGGGATTGTCTTTCAATCTGCAATACCGCTATAAGAACTTGAATATCAGCAATTCTCTTTCTATCGAAAACACCGAAGGAAACAACTCTCCTTACGGGGCTTTCTCAGCCTACAGCAAGATGAATCCCTATTATCGCCTGACCGACGAAAACGGTAAATACCAACGTATCATCGAGACGAAGCCCATGCCTTCGGGTACCGCGCAGCAGGTGATTACGAACCCGCTCTACGATACGCAGTTCCCATACAAGGACATGAACCGTAACTTTAGCGTGATTGACAATTTCTCTTTGGAATATTTCCTGTTGGAGAATCTGCGTGTGCAGGGACAACTCTCCTTTACCCGTTCAAACGGCCGTAACGAGCAGTTCCGTTCTGCCAACCATACCATGTTTGCTAAGGAAGAGGACATCACCAAGCGCGGTTCCTATGAACGCAACCTCGGCGAGTCCACCAGTTGGGACGCCAATGCTTCTGTCAACTACAACCTCGTTCGCGACAAGCACGGACTGTTTGTCAGTGTGCGCTGGAACGTATCCAACCGTGTGAGCGACGGTGTAGTGCTCTCGGCAAAAGGATTCCCCAACGACAACATGACCGACTTCTTGTATGCACATAAGATGGAAGACCGTGTATCCGGTAGCGAGAGTACACAACGCAGTGTGGGCGTACTCGGTTCGCTCAACTATATGTACGACCGTCGGTACTCCGTAGACGTGAATGTGCATGGCGACCTTTCCTCACAGTTTGGTAACGATACGGGAATGGCACCTTTCTGGTCTACCGGTTTGCGTTGGAATATGCACGAAGAGAAATGGCTGAAAGGCACCCCCGTCTCCAACTTGGCACTCTATGTCAACATCGGTACCACCGGTTCGCAAAGCTACTCGCCCTATCAGGCAAAAGAGACTTATTCCTACTCCGACCTGATGTTCCCTTATCCCTCCGGCGATACGTTGGGAGCGCAGCTTATGGGATTGGGCAATCCTTCTTTGGGATGGTCGAAAACCACCAGCAAGACAGCGAGTGCGGAATTGGGCTTGTGGAACGGCAGACTGAACTTTACAGGTTCTTACTACCATAATTATACGGATGCGATGTTGCTGGAGAACAACGTACAGCCTTCTACCGGTTTTGCTTCCGTTACCCGCAACGTGGGTGCCGTGTTGAATGAAGGCGTAGAGTTCTCTCTGAGCAGTCTGCTGATTAATGATTACAAGCGTCAGATTCAGTGGTCGGTAGGTATCAATGCTGCCCACAACCGCAACGTTATCAAGAAGCTATCCAACGAACTGAAGAAGATGAACGAGAAAAACCTGAGCGAACGCAACGGCACGCCGCCTGTCTATGAAGAAGGACAGTCTACCTCCGTGATTAAGTTGGTTCCTTCGTTGGGTATCGACCCTGCCACGGGTAAGGAGTTGTTCCTCACACGCGACGGAGAGAAAACCTTTGTGTGGGATCCCAAAGACAAGATTGCCGTAGGAGATACGGAACCGAAGATTCGTGGTGCCATCAGTTCTTCGCTCACCTGGAAACAACTGACAGCCGGATTGGCTTTCACCTACCAGTTGGGAGCCGACCGCGTGAACGAGACATTGATTAATAAAATCGAGAATGCCGAAATATCCAACAACGTAGACCGCCGTGCGGGGGGACCCGACCGTTGGAGCACGACAAACCGTTATGCCAAGTATAAAGGAATGGGGCTGTATAGCCAGAACACCCCGTCCAGCACACGTTTCTTGCAGAAATACAATGAATTTGCGTTGAACTCCATCTCTGTGGGGTATCGTCTGGACCCGAAACAAATCAAATTCCTGAAAACTTGCCGCGTGGCGAGTATGTCGCTCACGGCTTCCATGCAGGATATTTTCCATTTTTCTACAGTGAAACAGGAGCGAGGGCTGGATTACCCCTATGCAAGAAGTTTCAACCTGTCTGTGTCTTTATTGTTTAACTAATCGAGGGAGAAAATATGATAAAGAATATAATTATAGGGATGAGTATGGTACTCTTTGCTGCCGGCTTTGCCGGTTGTGCCGACTGGGTGAATGTGACCCCGAAAGACCAGGTGGAGAGCGATAAACTGTTCAATAGCGAACTTGGTTACAAGAGTGCCCTTATAGGTATCTACGCACGTATGACGCTGGACGAAACATACGGTAAGAGCATGACATACGGTTCGGTGGAATTCCTGGTGCAACGGTACGACAACTACGGAAGCAATATCCCCACCGAAGAACAACGCGCACAGCGCTACGACTACAAGAAGAATGAAAGTGCCAAGAATATGGTGAACGGTCTGTGGGTAAACCTCTTCTGCACCATCGGCAACATCAATAACCTGCTGCAAAACCTTGAAAACGGTGGCAGGAACATCGTCACCACCGACGGATACTGGACATTGATGAAAGGGGAAGCCTTAGGGCTTCGCGCGTTTCATTACTTCGACCTGCTCCGTCTCTACGGCCCTATCTATAGCGAAGACCCGGAAATGGCGTGTCTGCCCTGGCGTACGGAGTTTAACGACGAAGCCAAGTCATTGCTGCCCGCCAGTCGCATTGCCCAGAACATTCTGCACGATTTGGAGGAAGCGGAAGAACTGTTGAAAGACGACAACCTCCACTACCAGAACAATCTTGACGATGTATTCTTGGGATACCGCAAGCATCGCATGAACAAGATGGCGGTGAAAGCCTTGATGGCACGTGTCTATTTATGGATTGGCGACAAAGCCAATGCGGCGTTGAAGGCTAAGGAAGTGATTGACGGATGCGGCTTTACGCTTGCAATGGACAATACCAAAGATGTTTCTCTCTACGAAGAGACGATTTTCGGATTGGGACGCGACGATATGGAGACGAAAGTAAAGAACGACTGGGCGGAACTGACCAGATATGCCAACGAGCTTTATATATCCAACGACAACTGCGACCAGGTATTCAACAAGCAGAACATAGGTATTAATGACATCCGTTACAAAAACGGATACGGATTCATACATGGAGAAAACGGAAGAATGTGCCGCAAGTATCTGGGACGCGAAGTGGAATATAAAGAGAAGATTCCTTTGATTCGTTTGTCGGAAATGTACTACATCCTGGCCGAAAGTGTCAGTCTCGAAGAGAGTGTCACCTATATCAACCTGGTGCGCAACGCACGCGGAATCTCGCGTTCCAACAATCTGGTAGCCAATGACGCCTACGACGAACAGGCCCGCCGGGATGCATTGAACGAAGAGTATCAGAAAGAATTCTTCGCCGAGGGACAGTGGTTCTATTTCCTGAAACGTCACAACTACCGTACGTTCTGGCGTTGTCCCAGCACGATACCGTCTATGACAAAATATTATGTGTTGCCTACGCCCGACGACGAGATTGAATACGGAGTGGGAGCACAGGAATGATTTTGGTTTCATTAAAATGAATAAGCAATGAGAAAAAATATATATCTATTTTTATTGGCAGGACTGTTCACCGCTTGCGGAGAAGACGATTTGATTCGTTACAGTCTGGAAAAGGATGGCCTGCAATTCTACACGGGTGAAGACAGTAAACTGATTCCGGGTGATGCTTCGGATTTGGACCGCATTTTCAATTTCGCCACCGCCACCTATCAGGAAAGGAAAAAAGGCGACGAACGCGAAGAAACCTATTACTATGGTGACAATCTGGAGGCGTACACATACGAGAAAATCTATATGCAGATCCAGGGATTCCCTTCTCCCGATGAGCGCCCTTATAAGTTGAAAACGATAAAACTGGAAGATGAAGAGAGTGATTTTGTTCCCGAAGTAATCTTTGAGCCTTACTATAGCGTGGCTCCCGAACAGGTGAGGGATACCATCAAGTTCACCATTGTGCGCCCGAAGAACGAACGGGGCGAATTTATGCGCGGCACTTATCGTTTCGGTATTACGATTGATACGGAAGACAATCCCTTCTTTCAGGAAGGGGTGACGGAGCAGAACGTGCTCGAGGTAACACTGAAAGACATCTATGAGAAACCCGACGACTGGGATGCACGCGAAGAGTGGTTGGGAGCTTTCGATGAGGAGAAGTATGCGTTTATGCTGACCTATTCACAACGTCCGTTTGTGCGTAGCAACGATTATATGTGGAACAAGACCGATAAATACAACCAGGAGTTGGTTGCTTATCTGAAGGAGCATCCCGAAATGGCGACACGCTTTGCCACTGAGATTCCCGATATGCCTAAGACTGTGTGGTGGAAAGGAGATGTCGAAACAAACTTATTGGGAGCTTATTCCCGCGAGAAGTTTGACTTCATACGGAGCGTCATGGGCGAGGAAGAGTTGTTGGAAAACGATAAACTTGTCTATTGGAATCTTATTTTCCGCGAAAAAGTGGCGGCGGATGCCGGCTATGAGTTCCCGGTCAATCAAAGTCGTGCCGGATGGTGGAACAATCAGGCCTTGGGCGAATGGGCTGTTGACAAGCAGGAGTTTGTGACAAGAACAATTTTTGAAACTTGCAAGTTGAACAATGTGCCCGAAGATGCATGGGAATATGTGCCTTCCGTAATACGTTTGAATATAGATGCTTATAATACGGCTCATCCCGGTGCTCCGTTGGGCTTATCGTTTCCCGAAGATAATTTGGTGCCCGAATGGTGGGAAATGCGTCAGGAATTGTTTGGCGAATTTTCTTCAATCAAAAGAGATGTGATTGTAAAGGCACTGTTTGAATATAACAGAGATACTTCTTGGGAACCGGTGAAGGGTATTCCTCAGTTAAAGAATCCTCAACTTACCAATGCCAATTTCTCATTAGGTTATATGCCAAAGATTAAAAATGCGATTGCAGCTTACAACAAAACACATCCGGACACCATGATTGAATTGCCGATAGTAAAGCCTGCATGGTGGAATCAGTCGTTCTTGGGTGATGAATATAATGAGAAAAAAGAAAATTTTGTGAAGGGAGTTATGTCTCAGTATGGGTTTTCTGGTACTCCAAATCAACAGACAGTGTGGAATCAATGGAATATCATATTCCGGTATGAAGCGAAGCGGGGAGGAGATGAGGATATTGTATTCCCGGTACTGGACGAATCTCTAATTAAGCCTTCTTATTGGGATAAATATAAATATTTGGGTGAGTATTCCGAATCGAAATTAGTGTTTACATGGATGACGCTTTTACCAAAATGTTATGGTAGCGTAGATGAGTATGCACTACGTAATGGGTATTGGCACCCATATACTCAAGAAGGTGTATATAAAGTATTGGTAGAGGCTTATAATGCAAACTACACAACATTTATGAATCGTTATGCATCATCCAACCCCGAACCGTTTGAATATCCGGCAACTTTCCCCGGTAACTAATAAACTTGAATGATATGAAAAAAAATATTCAGATATGGCTATTGGCAGCCCTCCTCCTGATGGGGGGGCTTGCCGGATGTTACAATGATAAAGGTAACTACGACTATAAAGAAATCAACGAGGTGGAATGCTCCATCAAGGCAGCCATCAAAGGAGGAAATGAAATTGTGATTAACGAAATGGGGAGCAGCCGTTGCAAGCAATCTCCTATTGATGTAGTAGTTGTCTATACTCCTGTCATTTCGCAGACGATGGCTCAGAATGAGGAGAATCTCGTTTATGAGTGGAAAGTGACCAAAGCAGGCGAAAAGGCTGTTCTTATTACAGACAAAGTATTGGAATTGGAGTTTCCTGCCAATACAGCGACTTCTTACAGCATTGTGTTTAGCGTGACCGATGAACTTACCAATGTAAGTTTCTACAAATCTTTGAGTATCAGTACATCGCAACCTTATATCAACAGCTGGTTTGTATTGAATGAAAAAGAAGGTGTACAACAGTTGTCGGTAATAGAAGAACCCGATTCTGTGAATTCCATCATCTCTTTTGACGGATATGGCGATTTGGGTCTTTCCAAGTCGGAAGATATAAAAGTAATCCGCGATGCAACGCATTTGATTTACTCTCCTACGTTAGACCGCAAGAATGCCGTAAATCCGGAAATTCTGCAACTGATGTCAAAAAATGGTGTTTGGCGGACAAAACCCAGTACGCTCTCCATGACTGCTATGAAGTTGCCGAGTGTGGTAGAGGCCAACAAACTTTCGCTGGTGAATGGTATTGACGGAAGCGTGGCGTGTCTTTCTACCGTCATTGTGGACGAACGTGGACAAATGCACTATTGCTACGATGGTGAAACATATGAGATGATTGAACCTTACAAAACCCCTTATAGCACGGGAGTGCTTGGTCATAATTTGGGCGAATCCGGACAGATTGCCATATGGGACAATGAAGAAATGGCATTTGGATACGCAGACATCAGAGGTGGCAAGGCTGAATTGAATTTTATCTATCAGTATGTAGAAGGGCTTAATGACACGGAGATTGTGTGGATGGGACCTGAGTATGGTGATGGAGACGAGAGTAAGAATTCATTGGGTATCGCCATCGCCCGTCACAAGGATACGCAGGATTACGTCGTTTACCACTTAGGACGGAATGATGATAAAGAGTATGCAGTGACCCGCAGCGATGCTATCGGACAGTTGGTGGGCGGCAATGCGGTTTCTCAGTTTGCCACAGCACCGTATGCGTTCCTACAACAGTTCTTCTACATTTCAGGAAGCAAACTTTATCGTTGCAATGTCAGCAATGGTGAGTCGGTGGAGATTTATGATGCGGAAGGTACGATTTCAAAGATGAAATTCAGAATCTTGAATGAGAACATAGGGCGTCCTCACGAAATGCGTATGTTGGGTATGGCTGTAGAGAAAGAAGACGGCACATGGGAGTTGCATCAGATTGAACTTACCATTGCCGGAGACTTAAAGGAAGATAGCGTGAAGAAATTTGCAGGGTTCGGAGCCATCAAAGACTTCTGTTTCTCATTCCGTAATACAGCATCTAATTAAAAAGAATAAAATTTAGTGTGATTATGAAACGTACATTATTATATAGCTTACTGTTGCTTGCGTTGACTGCTTGTCAGGATTACATCACTCCGGAAGTGCCCAAAGATGATTTGTCTTCATGGATGAACGAGGAAGGGCTTGTGAAAGGAGAGGTCTATGTGAAGTTCAAGCAACTGGACAAAGATTTGCAAGTAGTGGCTACTCGTAGCGGTGAGGTGGAAACCGGCAACAAAGATTTGGATGCCGCCGCCGTGAATATAAAGATGCAGCAGATGGAACGCCTGTTTCCTGCCGGAAAGTATGAGAAGCGCACCAGAAAGGCAGGATTGCATCTGTGGTATAAAGTGAAGTTTGACGAAGCCGTCAATGTGGGACAGGCAGTGGATGCTTTTTCCGCATTAGACAATGTGGCTTGCGTGGAGCCTGTGGGCAAGTTGGTGCCTGTTGCGGTGAATCCGCCTAAGGATACTTATTTCGGTTCTCAGTGGTATTTGCACAATACAGGTCAGATTGGTATGATGGAAGGTGCGGATATCAAGATTCTGGATGCTTGGGAACTGACTTCGGGAAGCTCGGATGTGATTGTGGCTGTGATTGATCAGATTGTCGATTTTAGACACATGGAATTGAATCAGTGTATGTGGCGAAATGACGAGGAGGATGAAGATGGCTATGTAGACAACGATGGCAACGGCTATGTGGGCGACTACTATGGATTGGGAGTAAACAACAATACCATTCTCAGCGATGATAAAAGTCATGGAACACACGTAGCGGGAATAATCGGTGCATCTACAGTTACCAATAATTATTTCGATCCTAATGGTATTGCAGGTATAGCCGGCGGTGGTTATCCGATGTACAATCAGGGAGTCCGCATCATGACCTGTGACTTTTCTTATGGCCCTGCCGCCATTAAATATGCGGCGGATATGGGAGCGGTGATTTGCAATAACAGCTATCATGTCGGTACAGGGCAGGCAACCATACAGGCTTTTCAGGAGGCTGTCGACTATTTTGTGGAATATGCAGGTTGTGATGAAGACGGCAATCAGGTAGGTCCGATGAAAGGTGGCTTGGTGATTGCGGCTGTTGCCAACGACGGCGTGAAGAAGGATGCGGTAATTCCCGCCTCTTTGAATCATGTGATATCCGTAGCCAGTGTAAATCCCCGTTTTCAGAAGAGTAGTTTCTCCAACTACGGTTCGTGGGTGTCTATCTCGGCTCCCGGCGGTGGTGGTGATGAAGTTCCAGCCGAATACGATTGGAATACTTGGGCAATCTGGAGTACGGTGAACAATAACGCTGTCAAACCTATGGTCGGCACCTCTATGGCTTCGCCCGTAGTGGCGGGAGTAGCAGCGTTGGTGGTCTCTTACTTGAAAGACAAGGAAGGCGGACTCACTGCCGAAGAGGTGAAACATCGCCTGTTGCAGAATGTCACTCCCATTGCAGAATACAATCCCGAATACGAAGGAATGATTGGCACAGGTTGTGTCAATGCGTACGGTGCTTTGACGGGAGCCATGAACTGGCCGCCTGTTATCAAGCTGGTTTCGGAAGGACTGGATATAGAGACAGATAAAGTACTTTACTACGACGAAGAAGTGAACTACGTGTTTGAACTGAGCGACAAGGAAACCGATACAGCCGGCCTTACCTATGAGGTGGACGACCCTGCCGGTATCTTTAAGCAGACTTTCGCAGATGGAAAACTCACTCTTTCCCTGCACAACAAGGATATTCAGCCCGGTTCGTACAAAGTCTCCCTCTCCGTGACCGACCAGGGAGTCGGAGGAGAAGAGCACCTCAACGTACAGACTACCACTACCGCTTTCACCGTTCGCCTGTTACCCGAAGTACACAAGGAAACAAGCATCGAAAACACGAACACCGAACTGACGATTGGTGCAAGCGCCACCTTCAGTGGCAAGGTGACCGCACGGATATACGACACGCTCGGCAACTTGGTGCTCGAACAAGTGACGAATATCTCGCTCAGCTCTCCCGGCAAAATCGATATCTCCGGATTGAGTGGCGGTATGTATGTCGTGAAACTGACGTGCAACAATAAAACGATTACTAAGAATATCATAAAACTGTAAGAGTATGAAAAATATAAGATATGGCTTGATGATGTTGCTCTTGTGCGGAGCAACCGCTACCTTTGGACAGGGTGATAACGGAGCGGCTTTGTTTCCCGAACTGACGCCCGATGTGCGCGGTGTAGGAATGGGCAACAGTGGGGTGGCTTCTTCGGCAAACGCATTCTCCATTTGGAGAAACGCTGCCAAGAATGTTTTCTCGGACCGAAAGGCGGAAGTGGCCTACAGTTTTACGCCCTGGATGCGCGAATTGGCTTCAGGCAGCAATCTGCACGCTCTGGCAGGCTATTACGGGTTGGACGACAAGCAGGGAATCCAGGCGGGTTTCCGCTACATCAACCGTCCGGATGTGGAGCGTGCGGGTGCGGTCTATACTCCCAAAGACTGGAGTATTGACTTGGGATATGCACGCAAACTCACCGAAGGACTGTCCGTAGGTGCAACGGCACGCTTCGTACGTTCCGCTCTTTTCGACAATGCAGCGGCAAACGGAGTGGCTTTCGACCTTGGCGTCTATTACCAACAAGCATGGCGCAATAACGACGACGCCCGTTGGAGTTTGGGTTTGCAGGCTTCCAACTTCGGTACGAAAATGGATTACGGATACGGTAAGTATAAGCAGCCCGCCAAAGTGAATGCCGGAGGAGGTGTTGACTATGCATTCAACGACAACCACCGTCTGCAAGGCACGCTCGAAGTGGGCTACCGCGTATGGCCCGGCGGTTGTTGGGAGGGTGCCGTTGGAGCGGAATACACGGCGTTCAAGCTGTTTTCTGTACGCAGCGGATACCACTATGGAGAAGAAAACAACCGTATGCAACGCTACGGTACCATCGGCTGCGGCGTGCATTACAGTATGCTACGTGCCGACTTTGCCTTTATTATTCCTGAGAAAAACAGCTTCCTCAAGAATACATGGCAGGTGTCGTTGGGAGTAGCCTTCTGAACTGGAGTTGAACTAAGAAATAATGAATAGATTAATGTATATGATAAGAAGAATTTTAATAGGATGTGTTTGTCTGTTGTGCAGTGTCGCATGGGAGACAGTGCAAGCTAAAAAAACTGTGTTAAGTGCCGAAATCTACGGCTATCGGGCAGAGATGGTCTATTTTGACTGTTTCCAGACCCCGTTGCTCCGACAGGAGTTTCATACCAATCCGGGCGAGGAGCATATTTACTCGTTTGATACAGAACGGATGGTGACGTTTGCCATCAACGGCAAAACAACCGTTTTATTGATGCCGGGCGACAGCCTGCACGTCAACCTTCGTTACGAAGGCAAGCAGGTGCAGGCTGTGGAGTTCAGCGGAACGGCAGAAGCGGTAGCGCAAAACCGCCTGTTGCGCGACATCGCTCAGTTGAAACGCACCATGCGCTATAAATCACAGCTTCTTGCTTGCATCGCTGTAGATGTGAAGCCGAAAGAGCGTTTCGAAGCATCGCGGGTACTGTTGGAGCAGAGCCGCAAACTGTTGGAGAAAGCCGGCAAGGAGATTCGTCCCGAAGTGAGCAGCTACATCTTGGCAGACATTGAAGGAAGTGTATATAATTCGTTTATGGAATATCCGGTGATGTATGCCGAAACCCGTCGTTTGCCGATTGAGAAACAGGAAATCGGTGACTATTGGTCGGTAATGGACGGCTATAGCTTGCGCACGGACAAGAACGCCTTGCAGTCTCTGGATTATATCGGGATGCTGATGCGCTATATGTTCTTCGTTAATGAGAAGAAGGCGCACGAGTCGGGTACAACCTACACGCGTCCTACTTCCTTCGAAGAGGGATACCGCGCGTATGCCGCATTCTATACGGGCGATGTAAGGGATGTGGTGCTTTATACGATTATCTGCAACTTTATTCGTAACGGAAAGAATCTCGACCGCATAGATGATGTAGTGAAGGAGTATAAGAAGAAATACAACCGGAACAAGGAATATATACATATTATAGAAACACTTTTACAATAAATAGGGAATGAAAAATACATTAGTGGCAACGTTGCTTTTGGCAAGTTGCGGATATCTGTCGTATGCACAGAACAATGTGATTGTGAAAGGACAGATTAAAGGAGTGGAATCGGGGCGCCTGTATATGCTGGCGCCGGTTTCCGAAAACCGGGTGGATACGTTGGGCACTGCCCTTTTCCAAGCCCCCGATTTTGTATTGGAGGGTAGGTGTGACGAACCGGTGGTGGCACATATCGTTGTTGAGAACTATTCGGGGGGATTTCCATTCATGGCAGAGCCGGGCGGTTCGTACACTGCTTTGCTTACCAATGGGCGGGAGGCCTACATCCGAGGCGGTAAGTTGCAGGATGCTTGGACGGGATACTTGAAGTATTCCACCGAACAGCGTCAGAAGATAAGCGCTATGAAGCAAAGACACCAGACGTTGGTTGCCGAAAATAAATACAGAAGTGCCAGTGCGCTGAACGATTCGATTCTACTTTTGGAGCAACAGGCAAGAAAAGAGACTTACGACTTTTTGGGGCAGCATGATGACCTGATTACAGCGCATACTTACCTGGAGAATGCACAGATGCGCGATGCAGGCGCCGAGCAATGCCGTAAAATGTACGAATCATTGGGCGAAGGTGCCAAGCAGACGCCCAGTGCCCGTATCTTGAAAGAACGTTACGAACGGATGGAGCAGACGGAGAAGGGGAGACTTGCCCCCGACTTTACGCTGACTACTCCGGAAGGCATGGAAGTGACGCTGAGCAAGGTAGCTGGAAAGGTGAAGATTCTTGATTTCTGGGCTTCGTGGTGTGGACCGTGCCGCCTGAACAATCCCGCTCTGAAAAAGGCTTACGAGGAGTATCACGATAAGGGACTGGAGATTATCAGCGTATCGCTTGACAACAAGCCGGAACGTTGGAAGGATGCTATTGCCAAAGATGGACTGACGTGGATAAACGTCTCTTCATTGAAAGGATGGAAATGCGATGTGGCACGGCTTTACAGTGTGAGCGCCGTTCCCGCCATCTTTATTCTCAACGAAGAAAACCGTATTGTCGCTACCAATCTGAGAGGAGAAAAACTGGCTAAATATTTGGAGGATAACTTAAAGTAACCGTTTTTTCCGGTTACTTAGAAAAACAGATAAAGCATTTATTTTTATATGAGAAGAATAATAGTTTCGGTTGCCGTTGGAATGTTGGCAGGTGTTGGTTGCCTGGCACAAAACGGCGACAAGTATGTCATTACTGGTGAAATGACGCGTGATTCGTTACGTTTCACCCCGCAAGCGGTCCGCATGGTTTATCTGGCGTGCCAGTCCGACGGCAAGGAAGTCAGACTGGATTCTGCCGTTGTAAAGAATAAGACCTTCCGTTTCGAGGGTAAGGCTCCCCGCTTTGTGGAAGCTGCCTATCTTTCCGGATTCGATAACGGAAGCGTGCAATTATTGCTCGAACCGGGCAACATTACGGTGCAGCCTTTTGATGCCCACTATCCTGTGTCGGCAAAGGTAAGCGGTACGCCCAGCAACGATGTGATGAGCGGCTACTATGCGGTACGTGGGAAAGATGTGCAGGAATCGAAAGTCCGCATGAACAATCTGTTCAATTCGCTGCCCGAAGAGGTGAAGAACAATCCGGAGCAGCGGATGGACTATCATGGCTCTGTGTTCAATATAAACACCGTGATGCAGAAAGTGGTGGCGCTGGAATACCTACGCAGTCACCTCGACAGTGAAGCGGCTTTGTTTATCATCAAGTATGACATCTATCACCTGTTTCAACCGAAAACGATTGAACGTACGTTGATGCGTGCCGTCTCTTCACGGTTGAGGCAGCATCCTGTCTATCGTGAGTTGGAGAATAAAATCAAGGCAAGCAATCTCAAGGTAGGCTCGCCGGCGCCCGACATCGCAGGAGTGACGCCGGAAGGCAAGGAGATATCCCTTTCCGACTATAAAGGCAAGTATGTATTGTTGGATATCTGGGCTTCGTGGTGCGGACCGTGTCGTCGCGAATTTCCTTATTTGAAGCAGGCGATGACAGCTTCGGAGGCAAACGATAAATTTGTGATACTCAGCTACTCTATCGACAGCAAAGAGCCTGATTGGGTGAACAGCATCGAAAAGAATGAGTTGAAACACAAGAACTGGATTCACTTTTCTACCTTGAAAGGATGGTCGTCCGATGCCGTGTCGCTGTTCAACGTGCAGGGTGTTCCCCACACAGTTTTGCTGAATCCGAAAGGAGAAGTGGTGGCTTTCAATCTGCGTGGCGAAGAGATGCTCAACAAGGTGAAGCGAATTATTGAGGGAGTGGAAACGTATGAATAAAAAACGAATAAAAAGAGGAACGAGAATGTTACGCAAGTGCTATATAGCCGCAGCCTGCCTGATAGCTTGTATGGGTGGGGTGCAGGCACAAGAGAATACGTGTGTCATCAAAGGACGTATGCTGAAAGATTCGCTGCGCCATACGCCGCAACGGATACAGAAAATTTACCTGACGCAGATGGACGAGTACGAACGCATGATCAATGTCGATTCCGTGAAGCCGGTGAACGGTACTTTCACCTTTACACGTTCTCTGAAACAGGGCGAGCCGGAATTGCTTTATTTACTGACCGGCTTCGACAACGGCAACGTGCAACTGTTTGTGGAGCCGGGTACGGTGGAAGTGCGTATTCCGGATGCCGCTTTTCCCGCAGGAGGAATGGCAAAGGGAACACCGACTAACGACCTGTACAACCAGTATAAGGAAATCCGCCGACTTTGTATCAAGGAGCAGACCGACACCTTGAACGTGTGGCAGGAGAAGCATGGAGAGTCGTTCAATCAATGGATGAGCCGACCCGAAAATCAGGAAGAGTGGGTACGTGTCGGTGCGGCGGCAATGGTTGCCGCTTCCGCAGCGCAACTCCGTTTTCTGCTCGAACACAACGATTCGCCGTTGGTGCCTTTGATGCTGGAGAAAGAGGTTTACCCGACATTGAGCAAGGCCTACGTGCAGCGTATGCTGAAATCCTTGTCGCCTAAGTTGAAGAAGCACCCGTATTACCGTTCGTTCAGCAACGTAGTGCGTGCGCAGGAGTTGAAAGTAGGCGGCGAGTTGCCCGACATCACGCTTCCTCTTGTTGAAGGCGGACGCAAGACGCTGGAAGATTTCAAAGGAAAATATGTGTTGCTGGACTTTTGGGCTTCGTGGTGCGGTCCCTGTCGCCGGGAGATTCCCTACCTCATACAGTTGTACAATGAAACGCAGGCCGACCGTGACCGTTTTGTGATTGTCAGTTTCTCTTTGGACAACAAAGAGAAGGACTGGAAGAACGCTATCCGCACGCATCAGATGGACAAGGAGGAGTGGGCACACGCTTCCGATCTCTTGGGATGGGGTTCGCCCGCCGCCCGTATGCTGGGAGTGACGGCAGTGCCCAAGACCATCCTGATTGACCCCGAAGGAAGAGTCATTTCCTTCTCCCTGCGTGGCGAGGAAATGGTGAGCCGTGTGAAGCAGATTTTAGCAGGTGCCCCCGCTTTCGGCGAAGGTGACGGCAAGGAAGAGGAGAAGAAATAAGCATCTTCGTGCACACCCCAAAAGACAATTTCATGAAGAAAATAATTGCATATATATGTATTTGTTTGGCCTCACTGACCGTTGCACGCGCACAGTCGGCGGCGGTCGGCGGGCAAGAGACGCTGCCTGTCGACTCGGCGGTGCTCATAGGCAGGCTGCCTAACGGGATTACCTATTATATCCGCCACAACGGCGACCAGCCCTGCCGTGCAGGCTTTTACCTGATTCGCAATGCCGGTTCGCTGTTGGAGACGGACGAGCAGAACGGATTGGCGCATTTCCTGGAGCATATGGCTTTTCAGGGAACGAAGCATTTTCCCGGCAAAGGTATTATTTCGGGACTGGAGAAACACGGTGTGGCGTTCGGGAGCAATATCAACGCCTATACGTCGCACAATGAGACTGTTTACCAACTCACCGACGTGCCTACGCAAAGCGAATCTTTGCTGGACACCTGCCTGTTGATACTGCACGACTGGTCTTACTACCTGTCGTTGGAAGAGAAAGAGATTGACGCAGAACGCAAGGTGATTGTCGAAGAGTGGCGCACCCGCCGAACGTCAACGGTGCGGATGCAGGAAAAGACAAACCAGGTGCTCTATCAAGGCTCGCGGTATGCCGACAGGGATGTCATCGGAACACTGGACGTCATTCAGCACTTTGCTCCACAGGCATTGCGCGACTTCTATCACCGATGGTATCGCACCGATTTGGAAGCGATTGCCATTGTGGGCGATTTCGATGCGCGCCGGATGGAAGAAAAAGTGAAGAAGCTTTTTACTGCCATTCCTGCCGTGAAGAATCCGGAGCCGCGTCCGTTCTTTTCGATACCCGACAACGATACTCCCCGTTATGTGCTGGCAACGGACAATGAAGCTGCCCGCTCTTCGTTGGGGCTGTCCATCCGGATGAACGACACTCCGGCGTGCGAACGCAATCGCGTGGCTTATCTGCGCGAGAGTCTGATTATCTCGTTCTTTAATTCGATGATGCGGACGCGTATCGCGGAGCTGGCACGTCGTCCGGATACGCCGTTCCGTCATGCGGAGATTGCCTACGGAGATTTGGTGCGCGGATATTGTGCATACAACGTTAATGTATCTCCCCGTCCCGGACAGGAAGCCGCAGCATGGGAAGCGGCAATGACCGAGAATGAACGGGTGAAACGTTATGGCTTCACGCCCGAAGAACTGGAGCGTGCCAAGAAAGATATGCTCACAGCACTGGAGAACGGACGCAGGAAGGGCAAGGCAAACAGCCGTTATGCGCAAGAGATACAGGCCCATTTTCTGGAAGGACGACCGCTTCTCAGCCCCTCCGACTATTACCGTTGGGTGAAACGCCTTGTTGCCGACATCACGGTAGAGGAGGTTTCTGTCAGGGCGAAGAAGTGGAACAGCCCGAAAAACCGGACATTGCTGGTAGTGGGCTCAGCTAAAGAGAAACACTTGTCGCGCGAGGATATGACGGCTATCATGGAACGCGTGGAGCATTCCAGTCAGATTCGTCCTTATGCGGTGAATACCCCTTCGGGCGTTCAGCGCAAACTGCTGGATGATGCAGAGCTGCAGGGCGGACAGATTGTGAAGGTGCGTTCCCTGGAGCGTTTTGGTGCCGTGGAGTGGACTTTGCAGAATGGCGCCCGCGTGGTGTTCCGCCATAGTGCGAGCAATAAAATCCTTGTCTCCTCCTATAGCAACGGCGGAACCTCTGTCTACGAGGATACCGACCTGCTACCCGCAGCCGAGAATGCCGCAACGATGGTATCTTCGTTCGGCGTGGGCGACTTTACGCCCGACGAACTGCGGACACTGCTGACCGGTAAGCGGGTGGGATGCAAAGTGAACATCACTCCATGGGATGAGGCTATAGGAGGCTCCTCCGTTGCGGAAGATTTCGAGACGCTCATGCAGTTGATTTACCTGCGTTTCGAGAAACCCCGGTTCGACGAAGCATTGTTTGCTACGCTGATGCAGCGCAACTATGCAGCGTTGCAGCAGTATGCCGAACAGCCGCAGACGGTGATGAAGGACTCGCTCCAACAGATTTTGCACAATTACAGCTCCCGTTTCCCGGCTTTCAATAAAGCATACTTGGATAAGATTACGTTGGAAAGATTGAAATATGTCTATTCTGACCGTATCAAGGACGCCAGCGACTTCGTGTTCTTTATCATGGGCAATCTGAAAGAGGAGAACGCCCGACAGATGGTGGAGAAATACATCGGTTCTTTGCGCTCCGAACATCGCAAAGAGAAGCGTACTCTGCACCGCGAATTGCCGGCAAAGGGGAAGGTCGTGAAAAACGTCCGGCTCAACTGGGAGACCCCAAAAGCCACTGTCGTCACCAATTTTTCAACGAAGCTGAAAAATACGCCTTACCATAACATCTGCCAAAGCCTGTTGCGCGGCATCTTGCAGTTGCGCTATACGGAAAACATCCGCGAGAAGGAGGGGGGCACATATGGAATCAATATCAATGCTACTTCGTCCCGTCTCCCCGAATCGCGTTACTCTTTTACCATGATATTCGACTGTGCACCCGAGCGGGAAGCCCATTTGAAGTCGTTGGTACACGCCGAAACGGAACGTCTTGCCGAAGAGGCACCTGGGCAGGATGAGTTTGCAAAGGTGGTTGCCAATCTGCGGAAAAACGACGAACAGTCGAGAAACTCTGACGCATATTGGATGGCTGCCCTTGCCGCTTATTATACGGAAGGTATCGACATCACCGCCCCCGAAAATTTTGACAGGATATTGGAGCGGTTGACGCCTGCCGATATACATAAGTTCGCCAAGAAGATGTTTAAGGAGTCGTATGTGATAGACCTGACGTTCCAGTCAAAGTGAAAGATACAGCGCTATGGAAATAATATGAAGATGCGAATTTAGGGCAACATTCTAAAAAAAGAGGAGATTTTCTCCTCTTTTTTTGTAATCACTTACTTTATTCCATCCAAATCTCCCTGTATCTTGCGAATTCTTCGTATATTTGTGATATTGAATCAAATACAAAATACTATGGGCGATTTTAATAGTGTATATCCGTTACTCGGTATAGTGATACTTATTGTTTTGCTATGTCGGTTTGATGGTCGGTTCACGAAGATAGAGAAAGAGCTTGATGTAATAAAAAAGCAGATGGACGCTCTTCTGAAGGGGCAGGCGAAAATGGCTGCTGGTGATAGGGAATCAAGTGAGGAGACGCCTGAAAAAGTAGTAGCAGAAGTCCTGCCGGAAGAAAAATTGGTTGAAGAAGAGTTGGTTGTTCGCGAACCGAGTACAATGGTTGAGGCTGTGGTTGCCAATAAATTGCGAGATGCTTCGGAATCTGTTCAAGAATCTGTTCAGGAAGAAATTATTGAAAGTATCCCAGTGATGGATACGGTTCGGGAAGAGTCTGCAATGTCTCCAGAACCGATTCGTGTGGCACCGATTGCTCCGAAACTACCAAAGAAACAAGTCAACTACGAGAAGTTTATCGGTGAAAACCTGTTTGGAAAGATTGGTATTCTCATATTTGTGATAGGGGTGGGCTTCTTTGTGAAGTACGCTATTGACAAGAACTGGATAAACGAGACTTTCCGTACGGTGCTTGGTTTCCTGACCGGGGCGGCATTGCTGGTTGTTGCCGAACGCTTGCAGAAGAAATATCGTACATTCAGTTCATTGCTTGCCGGTGGAGCGTTCGCCGTGTTCTATCTCACGGTTGCTATCGCATTCCATTATTATCATATCTTTTCGCAGACTGTAGCGTTTATCATTCTGATAGCCACTACTATATTTATGTCTGTTCTTTCTGTGATATATGACAGGCGTGAGCTGGCAGTTATTGCGCTTGTAGGAGGATTTCTAGCACCTTTTATTGTAAGTAGCGGCGAAGGAAGTTATCAAGTTCTGTTTACTTATGTGAGTATATTGAATTTGGGAATGTTCGGGCTTTCCATCTACAAAAAGTGGAGCGAACTTCCGATAATCTCATTTGTCTTTACTTGTCTGATAATGGCTAGTTTCTTGTTGTTGAGCTATTCTTCCCGTTCTACGGTCATTTCGGGACATTTGCTGATGTTTGCCACTCTGTTCTATTTTACCTTTTTGCTTCCGGTGTTTTCCATTCTTCGTGGAGAGAAGATACAGGCTATGAGCCGCGGACTGGTATTTGTCATCATCACTAATAATTTTGTCTATCTGCTTTCGGGAATTCTTTTCCTAAAGAACATGGGACTGTCTTTTAAGGCGAGCGGTCTGTTGAGCCTGTTTATCGCATTCGTTAATCTGGGGCTGGTGCTTTGGTTATGGAAGGATAGGAAAGCATATAAATTCCTCGTGCATACCACATTGGGGCTTGTGCTGACATTTGTCTCCATTACAGTCCCGATTCAACTGGACGGAAACTATATTACTTTGCTTTGGGCATCGGAAATGGTATTGTTGTTGTGGCTTTATGTCAAGTCGAAAATCAGGGTATATGAGTCTGCGGCCAAAGTCCTGGTAGGACTCACTTTCGTTTCTTACTTGATGGATGTGTATAGCGTGATGTTTGAACATCATTCTTTGGATACAATTTTTCTGAATAGTTCATTTACCACCTCTTTGTTTGTGGGATTAGCTACAGGAGCATTCGCTTTATTAATGGAGCATTATCATTCCTTCTTCTCTACGGCACGCCGGCTGAAATACAGTTTCTGGAATCCTTTCATGCTTATACTTTCCGTAATCATACTTTATTATACATTTATGATGGAATTCAATTTGTATTTTGAAGGGGCAACGAGAAGCGGAGCGATGTTCTTGTTTACCGCCGTATTCATTTCGGGCATTTGCTATGCTTTCAGAAAACGATTCCCGATAACCAAGCACCTCACTTCCTATACTTTGGCTATCGGAATGAATACGCTTGTATATATTCTGAATATATGGTGTGACCAATGGGAGAACATGGCTTTCACTCCTGCCGTGTTGCGATGGCTGACGGCTGCTTTCGTGATAGCAAACATATATTACGTGGCACGTCTGTACTATACATCAATCGGCATAAAATCCCGCTTCACCGTATATCTGAATATTCTTGCCACACTCCTTTGGCTGACAATGGTACGTTCTTTCCTTTGGCAAGTAGGTGTAGACGATTTCAGTGCCGGACTATCACTCTCATTAAGCATTGCCGGTTTCGTTCAGATGGGATTGGGAATGCGCCTGCATCAGAAAGCGATGCGTATGGTAAGCCTTGCGACTTTCGGAATAGTTCTGCTCAAACTCGTATTAGACGATTTATGGGCAATGCCGACTATTGGCAAGATTATCGTATTTATCATTCTGGGATTGATATTGCTGATCCTTTCGTTCCTTTATCAGAAACTAAAGGATGTGTTGTTCAAGAATGACGAGGAAGAAACAAACTGAATCTTTGAAAATATTCGATAAGAAAGAGGCTGCCTAAAAAGTCGGTTCTATCTTCATTTTCCTCCTTCCCGAAGGAGGGGAGTTAGAGTTACTGACGACTTTTTAGACAGCCTCTTTACTTTAGCTCTTTATTATGTTTATTTCTAAACGAAATGTTTTACTCCTGAGAGAAACGCTTTACCTGCTCTTCAATCAATTCTTTATCATCAAAGTAATTAATCTTCATTGCTTTCTTTACGTCAGCCAACGTGTCTGCAGCAGTAGCTCTGGCTACTTCGCATCCTTTCTGAAGCATGTCATATATAGCTGGAATGTCTTTGCTGAACTCTTTACGACGGTTGCGAATCGGTTCGAGAATTTCTTGCATGATAGAGTTCAGGAAGCGTTTCACTTTTACGTCGCCCAGTCCGCCGCGTTGATAATGCGCTTTCAGTTCTGCCAGATTCGGATAATCCGGTAAATAACGTTCGAAATGTTCGGGGAGGCAGAAAGCATCCAGATAAGTAAATACCGTATTACCTTCAATCTTTCCCGGATCTTGTACGCGGAGATGTCCCGGGTCGGTATACATACTCATGATTTTCTTTTGGATTTCTTCCGGTTCTTCCGAAAGGTAGATGCAGTTTCCGAGCGATTTACTCATTTTAGCTTTACCGTCAGTTCCCGGAAGACGCAGACAAGCTGCATTGTCCGGCAACAGGATTTCCGGTTCTACCAATGTCTCACCATATATATAGTTGAAACGGCGAACGATCTCACGAGCCTGTTCGATCATTGGTTCCTGATCTTCACCCACGGGGACAGTCGTTGCGCGGAATGCTGTAATGTCCGCTGCCTGGCTGATGGGATAAGTGAAGAAACCTACGGGAATACTTGCTTCAAAGTTACGCATCTGGATTTCCGATTTCACAGTCGGGTTACGTTGCAGGCGGGATACGCTGACAAGGTCCATATAATAGAAACTAAGTTCGCATAGTTCCGGTATTTGCGACTGGATGAAAATCGTAGCTTTAGTCGGATCAATACCACAAGCCAGATAATCAAGAGCAACTTCGATTACATTCTGACGCACCTTTTCCGGATTGTCTATATTGTCTGTCAATGCCTGCGAATCGGCAATGAAGATAAACATCTTACTATAATCACCTGCGTTTTGCAGGTCAACTCTGCGTTTCAACGAACCTACATAGTGACCGATATGAAGTCTTCCGGTAGGACGGTCGCCCGTCAATATGATTTTTTCTTTTCCCATATTTATTACCTTATTATATAATGGCGACAAAGATAAGGATAAAAACTGAAAGAAACATCAAAATGCAGTTACTTCATGATTTGTGCCTGCTTCAGATAAGAATGTAATCATTAAAAGCCAATGGAAAAACGATTGTTTCATTAACACGGTAAATTATTTCAGTAAAAAAGTGAACGTATCTTTTTGTCATGTGCAAAATATGTCGTTAATTTGCACAAATTCTGAAGTCAACAATGAATCAACAGGAAATTAGAAGCAAGTATTATTTACATTCGGATGTTCTTCATCCCGAAACGAAAGTCTTCTTCTCTTATTTCCAAAAACGATATTTTAGTTCTTTGGTAATGCGTTAGTCCTTTTTTGAGGGTAACGCATTTTTTTTATAAACGAACTTAGGAATAACAACATATTATAACAACAAAAGAAATGGAAAAGGAAATCAAGAAAGTTCTCGTTTTGGGTTCTGGAGCACTCAAAATCGGACAAGCCGGAGAGTTCGACTACTCAGGCTCACAAGCACTGAAAGCTTTGAAAGAAGAAGGTATCAGCTCAGTATTGGTAAACCCGAACATCGCAACTATTCAGACTTCTGAAGGTATTGCCGATAAAGTGTATTTCCTTCCCGTGAATACTTATTTCGTTGAAGAAATTATCAAGAAAGAACGTCCCGATGGTATCCTTCTGGCATTCGGTGGACAGACTGCATTGAACTGTGGTGCTGAACTTTACACACAAGGTGTTCTTGATAAGTATGGAGTAAAAGTACTTGGAACTTCGGTAGAGGCTATCATGTATACAGAAGATCGTGATCTGTTTGTGAAGAAGCTGGACGAGATAGAAATGAAGACTCCGGTCAGCCAGGCAGTAGAAAACATGGAAGATGCCATTGCTGCTGCACGCAGAATTGGTTATCCGGTCATGGTGCGTTCTGCTTATGCGCTGGGTGGTCTTGGTAGCGGTATCTGTACCAATGAAGAAGAGTTCCTGAATTTGGCAGAGAGCTCATTTGCTTTCTCCAAACAAATTTTGGTAGAAGAGTCGTTGAAAGGCTGGAAAGAGATCGAGTTTGAAGTGATTCGTGACGCTAACGACCATTGCTTTACAGTAGCCAGCATGGAAAACTTCGATCCGCTGGGGATTCATACCGGCGAATCAATCGTGGTAGCTCCTACCTGCTCGCTGGATGATAAAGAACTGGCTTTGTTGAAAGAACTTTCTATCAAATGTATCCGTCACCTCGGTATCGTGGGTGAATGTAACATCCAGTATGCTTTCAACTCTGAAACGGATGATTACCGTGTGATTGAGGTGAATGCTCGTTTGAGCCGTTCTTCCGCTTTGGCTTCCAAGGCTACCGGTTATCCGTTGGCATTTGTTGCCGCTAAAATCGCTTTGGGTTACTCGCTCGACCAGATTGGTGAGATGGGAACCCCGAACTCTGCATACGTAGCTCCACAACTTGATTACTATATCTGTAAAATCCCCCGTTGGGACTTGACGAAGTTTGCCGGTGTGTCTCGTGAAATCGGTTCAAGCATGAAATCGGTGGGTGAAATCATGTCTATCGGCCGCTCTTTCGAAGAAATCATTCAGAAAGGCCTTCGTATGATCGGGCAGGGAATGCATGGCTTCGTAGGTAATGACGAATTGCACTTTGATGATCTTGATAAAGAACTTTCTTGTCCGACTGACTTGCGTGTCTTCGCTATCGCACAAGCAATGGAAGAGGGTTACACCATCGAACGTATCCATGACCTGACAAAGATCGACTCATGGTTCCTTGGCAAACTGAAAAATATCGTAGACTATAAAGCAAAACTGTCCACCTATAATAAGGTAGAAGATATACCTGCCGATGTAATGCGTGAAGCTAAAGTGTTAGGTTTCTCCGACTTCCAGATTGCCCGTTTTGTTCTGAATCCAACCGGAAACATGGAGAAAGAAAACCTTGCCGTACGTGCTCACCGCAAATCTATGGGTATCCTCCCGGCTGTGAAACGTATCAATACAGTTGCTTCCGAACATCCGGAACTGACCAACTATTTGTATATGACTTATGCGGTGGAAGGTTATGATGTGAATTATTATAAGAATGAAAAATCAGTAATAGTACTTGGCTCGGGTGCTTACCGTATCGGTAGCTCTGTAGAATTTGACTGGTGCTCGGTGAATGCGGTTCAGACTGCCCGCAAACTGGGTTACAAGTCTATTATGATTAACTACAACCCTGAAACGGTTTCTACTGACTACGATATGTGCGACCGTCTCTACTTTGACGAACTTTCGTTCGAACGTGTGCTTGACGTAATTGACCTCGAACAACCTCGCGGTGTGATTGTCTCGGTAGGCGGACAAATCCCGAACAACCTGGCTATGAAACTTTATCGCCAGTCGGTTCCTGTATTGGGTACTTCTCCGATTTCTATCGACCGTGCCGAAAACCGTAACAAGTTCTCTGCTATGCTTGACCAATTGGGTATCGACCAGCCGGCATGGATGGAACTTACCAGCCTTGAGGAAGTGAAGGGTTTTGTTGAGAAAGTTGGTTATCCGGTATTGGTTCGTCCTTCTTACGTTCTTTCGGGAGCTGCAATGAATGTTTGCTATGACGATGAAGAACTGGAGAACTTCCTGAAGATGGCGGCCGAAGTTTCTAAGGAATATCCGGTGGTTGTTTCCCAATTCCTTGAAAATACGAAAGAGATTGAATTTGATGCCGTTGCACAGAATGGTGAAGTGGTAGAATATGCAATCTCCGAACACGTAGAGTTTGCGGGCGTTCACTCCGGTGATGCTACGTTGGTATTCCCGGCACAGAAGATTTACTTTGCAACAGCTCGTCGTATCAAGAAGATCAGCCGTCAGATTGCCAAAGAACTCAATATCTCCGGTCCGTTCAATATCCAGTTCCTGGCCCGTAACAACGAGGTGAAGGTTATCGAGTGTAACTTGCGTGCTTCTCGTAGCTTCCCGTTTGTTTCTAAAGTACTGAAACGTAACTTTATCGAAACTGCTACTCGTATCATGCTGGACGCTCCATACTCACGCCCGGACAAGTCGGCGTTCGATATTGACTGGATTGGTGTGAAGGCTTCGCAGTTCTCTTTCTCGCGTCTGCACAAGGCTGACCCTGTATTGGGTGTAGATATGTCTTCTACTGGTGAAGTGGGATGTATCGGTGACGATTTCTCGGAAGCATTGTTGAATTCAATGATTGCTACCGGATTCAAGATTCCTGAAAAATCGGTGATGTTCTCTTCCGGTGCAATGAAGTCGAAAGTAGATTTGCTAGACGCCAGCCGTGTGCTGTATGCTAAGGGATATCGGATTTATGCAACTGCCGGAACAGCAGCTTTTTTGAACGCTCATGGGGTAGAAACGACTCCGGTTTACTGGCCGGATGAGAAGCCGGGTGCGGAGAACAACGTCATGAAGATGATTGCTGACCATAAGTTTGATTTGATCATAAACATTCCGAAGAATCACAGCAAGCGTGAGTTGACGAACGGTTACCGTATTCGTCGCGGTGCAATCGATCATAACATTCCGTTGATTACCAATGCTCGTTTGGCAAGCGCCTTTATCGAAGCATTCTGCGAATTGAAACTGAATGATATTCAGATTAAGAGCTGGCAGGAATATAAATAAAAACAGTTTTAGCTGTCTATTAGATAAGGAGAACTCCCTCTTTGGCTTGTCCAAAGAGGGAGTTTCTTTTTTATTAGTAAATATAGCACATCAGAGTGTGTGCTATATAGGGCGTGTTTTGGTTATTAATAAATGATTCAAGTTAATTATTGGTTGAAACTAAGTAGAATCTGTCTATCCATCAGCAAGAGAAGCGATTTATTTCTTTACTTTTGTTTCTTGAAAAGATAAAATCAGATAAAACAATGTTAGTACTTCTATCTTGTGCCAAGACTATGAGTGAGACTTCAAAGGTGAAAGTACCTTTGACGACAGTTCCACGATTTCAAAAAGAAGCTTCCGGGGTTGCTTTGCAGATGTCACAGTTTTCGGTGGATGAACTGGAACGCCTGTTGCGTATAAATGCCAGGATGGCGGTGGAGAATTATAAGCGTTATCAGGCTTTCCATGCAGAAGGCACATCGGAACTGCCCGCTTTGCTGGCTTATACCGGAATTGTATTCAAGCGACTGAATGCAAAAGATTTCTCGAAAGAAGAATTTGAATATGCGCAGGAACATCTGCGGTTGACTTCTTTCTGTTATGGGTTGTTGAGGCCTTTAGATGTCATTCGTTCCTACCGCTTGGAAGGAGATGTAGTGTTGCCGGAACCGGGTAATCAGACCATGTTCTCTTATTGGAAATCCCGTCTGACGGATGTCTTCATCGAAGATATAAAGAAAGCGGGAGGCATACTCTGCAATCTGGCTAGCGATGAGATGAAAAGTTTGTTCGATTGGAAGCGTGTGGAGAGAGAAGTACGTGTCGTTACTCCCGAATTTCAGGTGTGGAAGAACGGGAAATTAGCTTCGATAGTGATCTATATCAAGATGTCCCGTGGTGAAATGACGCGGTTCATTCTGAAGAACAGAATCGAAAATCCGGAGGATTTGAAAAGCTTCTCCTGGGAAGGATTCGAATTTAACGAATCTCTTTCGGATGAAAGGAAGTTTGTATTTACTAACGGTAAAGAAATATAAAGTATGACGGAAGTAGAAAAGATGCGTAGCAGCCAGTTGGCTGATATGGCTGCGCCGGAATTGCAGCTGCGTTTTGAACATGCCAAGAAGCTGCTGGCGCATATGCGGGGAATGAGCACTTGTGATGCGGGGCATCGGGAATTATAGGAAGATCTGGTACCGGAGATTCCTGAAACTTCAATAATCTGCCCGCCTTTCCATTGCGACCATGGAGACGGAATTAAATTGGGTGAACATGTATTTGTGAATGCCAATTGCACTTTCCTGGATGGAGGATATATTACGATAGGCGCCCATACGCTGGTTGGACCTTGTGTACAGATTTATACGCCGCATCATCCGATGGATTATCTGGAAAGAAGAGGCTCTAAGGAATATGCTTATCCGGTGACGATTGGCGAAGACTGCTGGATTGGTGGCGGTGTTATTATCTGTCCCGGTGTGACGATTGGCAATCGCTGTGTGATAGGGGCGGGGAGTGTTGTGACGAAAGATATTCCCGACGACAGTGTGGCAGTCGGGAATCCGGCACGTGTTGTTCGTAAACAGGTTGTTTAACGTTTGACCGGAAAAGTTATTTCCCGGATTTAAGCGTTCCTGCGTTACTATCTTTGTTGGGAATTCGTTTTCCTGGATCAGTCTAAAAATCGGGGGGCAGTTTGGAAGTCTGGATAGTGTGCTTCAGGGCGGTCTATATCACCATAATTTATTCATGTCTGCACGGTAATGAATTTCTTTGTATTCATTGCCAATGTTAAGAATCAGCCTTCTTATTGCCGATAAGCTAGCGTTTTCTTGTATACTTTATTTCTATTTATTAACCGCCGACTATAGTTGTCCGCTTGGCTGACTATAGTCGTCTGATAGGACAACAACCGTCGGCTAGGTGGACAACTCCAGTCGGCTTCTTAGATGCAAGCTGCTCTATTTGCTAAGATTGACAATACTGATGCGAAGGTTACGGGCTGTGCAAGTGCCAAACTGTGGGGATTGTGAAGGCGTGAAGGGCGTGAAGAAAAGACTTTTCTTTATTTGTTCACAGTAAACACCTATCAAACAGATATTTACTATCCGTGAAGAATGTGAAGGAGAAGTTGCAACAGAAATTTAACATGCCTACAGGGTTTCGGACTAACCCGTTTTCCTGCAGATTCTATTTTAATTATTAATGATAGAAAAAAGAGGTGCGGCTATCTTTATTTGGTTCTGTTTATTAAATGAACCGGAAGAAGTGAAAGTGGCAAGAAAAAAAGTTTTTATTATTATTTGTTGATAATCAGAGTGTTTCTTTGTTTGATAAAAACTTTCTTGAAAAATAATACGTGAAAAGTTTGCAGAATTCAAAAAAAGCCGTACCTTTGCATCGCTTTTGAAACGGAAGTGTACGGGCGTTTAGCTCAGCTGGTTCAGAGCATCTGCCTTACAAGCAGAGGGTCGGCGGTTCGAATCCGTCAACGCCCACACGAAAAAAACGAAACACTTCCGGCTCATTAACAAGGGCGTTTAGCTCAGCTGGTTCAGAGCATCTGCCTTACAAGCAGAGGGTCGGCGGTTCGAATCCGTCAACGCCCACTACAAAAAAAAGAGTCTTACGAAGAAATTCGTGAGACTTTTTTTATTTCTTACCTCTTTTATACAAACTTTCTTTCTCCTTTTACCTTATAACTCAGGAAAAAGAGTTAATTTTGCAACCTGATAATTATCTAAGAAAACGTATGGAACTTGATGTATTAACGGCCATATCCCCGATTGATGGTCGATATAGAGGCAAAACTAAAGCTTTGGCAGCTTATTTCTCTGAATTTGCACTGATTAAATACCGTGTACAGGTAGAGGTGGAGTATTTTATCACCTTGTGCGAACTTCCTTTGCCGCAATTGAAAGGAATCGATAGTAGCGTGTTTGAAACTTTACGGAATATCTACCGTAACTTCTCCGAAGCAGACGCACAACGCATTAAAGATATCGAAAGTGTAACTAACCACGATGTGAAAGCCGTAGAATACTTCCTGAAAGAAGAATTTGACAAGATGGGCGGAATGGATGACTACAAAGAGTTTATTCACTTCGGACTGACTTCTCAGGATATTAACAATACGTCTGTTCCTCTTTCTATCAAAGAGGCATTGGAGCAGGTTTATTACCCGTTGATTGAAGAGCTGATTGCACAGTTGAAAATGTATGCGACAGAATGGGCTAATATTCCGATGCTTGCTAAAACTCACGGTCAGCCGGCTTCTCCTACCCGTCTGGGCAAAGAAGTGATGGTATTCGTTTACCGTCTGGAACGCCAGTTGGCAATGTTGAAAGCCTGCCCGCTTACCGCTAAGTTTGGCGGTGCTACCGGAAACTACAATGCGCATCACGTGGCTTATCCTCAGTATGACTGGAAACAATTCGGCAACCGCTTTGTAGCGGAAAAACTGGGACTGGAGCGCGAGGAATATACTACGCAGATTTCGAACTATGATAACCTCTCTGCTGTTTTTGATGCTATGAAGCGCATCAATACCATTATGGTAGATATGAACCGTGACTTTTGGCAGTACATCTCTATGGAGTACTTCAAGCAGAAAATCAAAGCCGGAGAAGTGGGTTCAAGCGCCATGCCACACAAAGTGAATCCGATTGACTTTGAAAATGCAGAAGGTAACCTGGGTATTGCAACCTCTATTTTGGAGCATCTGGCTGTGAAACTTCCGGTTTCCCGTTTGCAGCGTGATTTAACCGACTCAACAGTGTTGCGTAATGTCGGTGTACCTTTCGGGCATATCGTGATTGCCATCCAAAGTTCTTTGAAGGGATTGCGTAAACTGTTATTGAACGAACCGGCTATTTATCGTGATTTGGATAATTGCTGGAGCGTGGTAGCAGAAGCTATTCAGACCATTTTGCGCCGTGAGGCTTATCCGCATCCGTATGAAGCTTTGAAGGCTTTGACCCGGACTAATCAGGCGATTACAGAAAGTTCTATTAAGGAATTTATCGAGGAACTGAATGTAAGCGAAGATATTAAAAAAGAGTTAAGAGCGATTACTCCCCATACTTATACGGGGCTTTAATTGTTTACTTATATAATAAACGTGTTTTTTTAATAGGCCGTGAGGCCAAAGTCTAATTTTATTCGAATAAAAAAATGAGCACAGAAAACGAAGAATGGCGCGAAAATTCTTTCAATGAAGAGAATTTAGGTGCCGGCCGTGATGGTAACAGGTCTTACAACAGAGAAGGTGGTGACCGTCCGTATCGCCCTTCTTACAACCGTGAAGGCGGGGATCGTCCGTATCGCCCGCGATTTAATGTCAACAATGAAGGAGGTGAACGCCCGCAGCGTTCATACGGTGACCGCTCTTATGGCGACCGTCCCCAACGTCCTTCTTACAATCGTGAAGGTGGAGATCGTCCGTATCGCCCGCGATTTAATGTCAACAATGAAGGAGGTGAACGCCCGCAACGTCCTTACAGCCGCGAAGGTGGTTCTTATGACCGTCCTCAACGTCCTTCTTACAACCGTGAAGGTGGTGACCGTCCTTACCGTCCCCGCTTCAATAGCAGCGAAGGTGGTGAACGTCCGTCTTATGGCGATCGTCCTCAACGTCCTTCCTACAACCGTGAAGGTGGCGACCGTCCTTACCGTCCTCGCTTTAATAACGGCGAAGGTGGTTCTTATGACCGTCCCCAACGTCCTTCTTACAACCGTGAAGGTGGTGACCGTCCGTATCGTCCCCGTTTTAATAGCGGCGAAGGTGGCGGCTATCGCAGCAACAACGGTGGTGGAGGTTATCGTCCGAGATATAATAACGATCGTCAAGGAGGATATCGTCCTCGTCCGCGTACCGGCGATTATGATCCGAACGCTAAGTATAGCTTGAAGAAACAGATCGAGTACAAGGAACAGTTCATTGATCCGAATGAACCGATTCGTCTGAATAAGTTCCTGGCTAACGCAGGTGTTTGCTCCCGTCGTGAGGCTGATGAATTTATCACAGCAGGTGTGGTTTCTGTAAACGGTGAAGTGGTAACGGAATTGGGTACGAAGATCAAACGTTCGGATGTGGTTAAGTTCCATGACGAACCGGTAAGCATCGAACGCAAGGTATATGTATTGCTGAATAAACCGAAAGATACCGTTACTACATCGGACGATCCGCAGGAACGCCGTACAGTAATGGATTTGGTGAAAGGCGCTTGCAACGAACGTATTTATCCGGTAGGACGTCTGGACCGTAACACGACTGGTGTACTGTTACTGACGAATGACGGTGATCTGGCTTCCAAGCTGACACACCCGAGATTCCTGAAGAAGAAAATTTATCATGTTCATCTGGACAAGAACCTGACTAAAGCAGATATGGAGCAGATTGCAGCTGGTATCCAGTTGGAAGATGGCGAAATCCATGCAGATGCAATCAGCTATACAGATGATTTCAAGAAAGACCAGGTAGGTATCGAAATTCACTCCGGTAAGAACCGTATCGTTCGCCGTATTTTCGAATCACTGGGTTATAAAGTAGTAAAACTCGACCGTGTGTTCTTCGCCGGACTGACCAAAAAAGGTCTGCGTCGCGGAGACTGGCGTTACCTGTCGGAAGCAGAAGTAAACTACCTCCGCATGGGTTCGTTTGAGTAATAAGTCAATAAATAACAACTTGACAGAGGACGGGGAAAGAAAGCAGGAAAGAATTCATCCTGTATTTGAGACCTCGTCTTCTTGTATCTAAAAAGAAAAAGTTAAATGGAAAAGATTGGTAGAACAAAAATTGTTGATCTGTTGAAGCGCACGGATATCGGCGCTATGGTCAATGTGAAAGGATGGGTTCGCACCCGTAGAGGTAGCAAACAAGTAAACTTTATCGCACTGAATGACGGTTCTACAATAAATAATTTGCAGATCGTAGTAGATTTGGCTAATTTCGATGAAGAGATGCTGAAACTGATTACCACCGGCGCTTGTATCAGCGTGAACGGAGAAATGGTAGAATCAGTGGGTTCCGGACAGAAAGTGGAAGTTCAGGCTCGTGAAATCGAAGTGCTGGGTATTTGTGATAATACATATCCATTACAGAAGAAAGGCCACTCTATGGAATTCTTGCGCGAGATTGCTCACTTGCGTCCGCGTACCAATACATTCGGTGCAGTGTTCCGCATCCGTCACAACATGGCGATTGCTATTCACAAGTTCTTCCATGAAAAGGGCTTCTTCTATTTCCATACGCCGATCATTACGGCTTCCGATTGTGAAGGTGCCGGACAGATGTTTCAGGTGACTACCATGAACCTGTATGACTTGAAGAAAGACGAGGGAGGTTCTATCTCATACGAAAATGATTTCTTCGGTAAGCAGGCGAGTCTGACTGTTTCCGGTCAGCTGGAAGGTGAATTGGCAGCTACTGCCTTGGGAGCTATCTACACATTCGGTCCTACGTTCCGTGCCGAAAACTCCAACACTCCCCGCCACTTGGCAGAGTTCTGGATGATTGAGCCGGAAGTGGCTTTCAACGACATTACAGATAACATGGACTTGGCAGAAGAGTTCATCAAATATTGTGTGAAATGGGCGTTGGATAACTGTGCGGACGATGTGAAGTTCCTGAACGATATGTTCGATAAAGGCTTGATTGAACGTCTGCAAGGTGTATTGAAAGATGATTTCGTACGTTTATCTTATACAGACGGTATCAAGATTCTTGAAGAAGCTGTTGCGAAAGGGCATAAGTTTGAATTCCCGGTTTATTGGGGCGTCGACTTGGCTTCCGAACACGAACGTTTCTTAGTGGAAGAACACTTCAAACGTCCGGTGATTCTGACTGATTATCCGAAGGAAATCAAGGCCTTCTATATGAAGCAGAACGAAGACGGTAAGACAGTGCGTGCCATGGACGTTCTTTTCCCGAAAATTGGTGAAATTATCGGTGGTTCCGAACGTGAAGCCGACTATAACAAGCTGATGACCCGTATCGAAGAAATGCATATCCCGATGAAGGATATGTGGTGGTATCTGGATACCCGTAAGTTTGGTACTTGTCCTCACTCTGGTTTCGGATTAGGATTCGAACGTCTGTTATTGTTTGTAACAGGTATGGCAAATATCCGTGACGTGATACCGTTCCCACGTACACCAAGAAATGCTGATTTCTAATATTTCGGTATATTTATGTAAAACTCGCATAATCTTCAGGTTATGCGAGTTTTTTTATGCTCTGAATTGCTGTATTCTCAAAATAAATCTTTATATTTGGAAATACGCATTCGAGAGTGTTAACTAAAATAATACAACAATGAAAAAGCTCTATTTCTTTACCATGCTTTCAATAATGTTGTTAGCGGTAACAGGTGCGACGGCCCAGAAGAAAACCAAATTCAAAGTGGCCGATTTGAAAGGTATTTGGCAGCTCTGCCATTATGTATCCGAGTCTCCCGATGTTCCGGGAGCGTTGAAACCCAGTAATACATTTAAAGTATTGAGTGATGACGGACAAATCGTTAACTTTACCATTATTCCCGGTGCGGATGCGATTATTACTGGATATGGTACTTATAAACAACTCACGGACGATTCTTATAAGGAAAGTATCGAGAAGAACATTCATCTCCCGATGTTGGACAATCAGGACAATATTTTGGAATTTGAGATTAAAGACAATGATTATCTTCATCTGAAATATTTTATCAAAAATGATTTGAATGGAAATGAGTTGAACACCTGGTATTATGAAACCTGGAAGAGGGTGGAGATGCCGGCTAAATTTCCGGAAGATATTGTGAGATAATTTCCAACGCACATGTGAAGGAAGGGTGTAAAATCGATATATAGAGGGGTGGCAGATAGATATTACTATGTAAATATCCACCTGCCACCTGTTCTTTTAGTATGTGAGGTAGGAGCTATCGAGAAAAAGGTAGCCGCTCAAACTGACGAATCCATTGCGGTATAATGTTTTTAGGATAGAACCTTTGTATGCTGGCAAATGAATTCTTTTGAAGTTCGGTTCTAAGATTGTCATTCTGCATTAACTCTACCAGGCGGTTAGCGTATTCTTCTTGGCGAAAAGTAGGAATAAGGACGCCGTTATTCATGATGATGTCCGTAACTCCGGCGCTACAATTATAGGCAATTGGAACACAACCGTAGCTCCATGGTAGAGAGAAGTCCGTGCACAATGAATTTGCCGGGCGAACTCTGCATAACTGATACCGCGTTCATCTACTTTCTGCTGTATGAGTTTTCCAATATAGATGTCTTTAAATTTAGATTCCACAGTTTTTGTGCTTGTAATGTGCCTGCACCAGTTTCCCTGTGGCAGCGGGCTTTCCATTGTTAAAAAGCGTGAGGAACTCTATACTGTTCATCAAGAAACGTGGTATCGCCAAACACCAGACTGATAAATGAACTGAATAAACACCCCACGCTGATAGTATATATGTGTGCACCCTTGCAAAAGGGTGCAGATACATACAACAACGGAAGCATCATACTGTTCCATCCTTTATCAGTCGAAATTTTGGCGATTTTCGTTTTTTAGGATGAAGCTGATAACGCTTTCTTTTCTTATTATAATAATGTATGCCTGTCCGGGAAGTTTGTCGCTTTTCCGTTCAGACTCTGCAAATATATAAAAGAAAACTGAACAGTATGATATAAAAGGGCGTTTATTCGTGCAAAAGGTATTGAGAAGACTCTCAATAAAATAGGCGACTGGAAAAATATACAAAAATAGTTTGCCAATTCAAAGAAAAGCCGTACTTTTGCAAGCCGATTATTATCACAAAATGATAAGAGATTAATTCATAGCAAGTTAGTATTCCTTTGTCCGGGGAAGACTAATGAGTGGTGAAGAATTTTTAGTAGTAACATTTAAAAACAAAATTAGAGTGGATACTTTAAGTTACAAGACCATTTCTGCAAACAAAGCGACTGTAACCAAAGAATGGGTTATCGTTGACGCTACAGACCAAACATTAGGCCGTCTGGGAGCAAAAGTTGCAAAATTGCTGAGAGGAAAGTACAAACCAAACTTTACTCCTCACGTAGACTGCGGTGATAACGTTATCATCATCAATGCAGACAAAGTAAAACTGACTGGTAACAAATGGAATGACAGAGTTTATTTGTCATATACTGGTTATCCTGGTGGTCAGAGAGAAATGACTCCTGCCCGTTTGATTGCAAAACCGAACGGAGAAGAGAGATTACTGAAAAAAGTAGTGAAGGGCATGCTTCCTAAAAATATCCTGGGAGCTAAATTGCTGAACAACTTGTATGTTTACGCTGGTAGCGAACACAAACATGCTGCACAGAACCCGAAAATGATTGATATTAATTCATATAAATAAGATATAATGGAAGTAGTAAATGCATTAGGCAGACGTAAACGTGCTATTGCACGCATATTCGTAAGCGAAGGTACAGGAAAGATTACTATTAACAAGAGAGACCTTGCAGAGTACTTTCCATCAACTATTCTTCAGTATGTTGTAAAACAACCATTGAACAAGCTGGGTGCTGCTGAGAAGTATGACATCAAGGTGAACTTGTGTGGTGGTGGTTTCACTGGTCAGTCTCAGGCATTGCGTTTGGCAATCGCTCGTGCACTGGTTAAGATGAACGCTGAAGATAAAGCCGCTCTTCGTGCAGAAGGCTTCATGACTCGTGACCCTCGTTCTGTTGAACGTAAGAAACCGGGACAGCCGAAAGCTCGTAGAAGATTCCAGTTCAGCAAGCGTTAATGTGCTGCCTGATAGAGGAATATGTTTAGTATCTAAACTACTGGGACTCTGCTCGTAAGACTACCCAGCGGTTGGTTTAGAAAAAACAAAAAAGAAAGTAAACGATTTAAAGAAAAAACAAGATGTCAAGAACAAATTTTGATACATTATTGGAGGCTGGTTGCCACTTCGGACACCTTAAGAGAAAGTGGAACCCTGCAATGGCTCCTTATATTTTCATGGAACGCAATGGTATTCATATCATTGACCTCCACAAAACAGTTGCAAAAGTAGACGAAGCTGCTGAAGCTTTGAAACAGATTGCCAAATCTGGCAAGAAAGTTCTTTTTGTTGCTACTAAAAAACAAGCTAAACAAGTTGTAGCTGAGAAAGCTCAATCTGTTAATATGCCTTATGTAATCGAACGCTGGCCGGGTGGTATGTTGACTAACTTCCCGACTATCCGTAAGGCTGTGAAGAAAATGGCTACTATCGATAAATTGACTAACGATGGTACTTATTCTAACCTTTCTAAGAGAGAAATTCTTCAGATTTCACGTCAACGTGCGAAATTGGATAAGACTTTGGGCTCTATCGCTGACCTGACTCGTCTGCCGTCTGCATTGTTCGTTATCGACGTAATGAAAGAAAATATCGCAGTTCGCGAAGCTAACCGTTTGGGTATCCCTGTATTCGGTATCGTTGATACTAACTCTGATCCTTCAAACGTAGATTTCGTAATTCCTGCTAACGATGACGCTACTAAATCTGTAGAAGTTATCTTGGATGCTTGCTGCGCTGCAATGATCGAAGGTTTGGAAGAAAGAAAAGCTGAAAAGATCGATATGGAAGCTGCTGGTGAAGCTCCTGCTAACAAAGGCAAGAAGAAATCAGTGAAAGCTAGACTCGACAAGTCTGACGAAGAAGCTATTAACGCAGCTAAAGCTGCTGCTTTCATCAAGGAAGACGAAGAGGCTTAATATATAAAATGTGCCAATTTGCTAATGTGCAAGAGTATATTTATACGCTTGTATCTTGATTGGCAGATTGGCACATTTTTTTGTTTCGAAAATTATTATTCATTTAAATAAAGGAAATTATTATGGCTGTAAGTATGGCTGATATTACCAAGCTGCGCAAAATGACCGGAGCTGGTATGATGGATTGCAAAAATGCGTTGACTGAAGCTGAAGGCGATTTCGACAAGGCAATGGAAATTATCCGTAAGAAAGGACAAGCTGTTGCTGCTAAGCGTTCGGAACGTGAAGCTTCTGAAGGTTGCGTTTTGGCTAAAACTACTGGTGACCGTGCTGTTATCGTTGCTTTGAAGTGTGAAACTGACTTTGTGGCTCAGAATGCTGATTTTGTGAAACTGACTCAGGATATTCTTGATCTGGCCGTGGCTAACAAATGCACTACTTTGGATGAAGTAAAAGCATTGCCGATGGGTAACGGTACTGTACAGGATGCAGTGACTGACCGTAGCGGTATCACAGGTGAGAAGATGGAACTGGATGGTTACATGACTGTAGAAGGTGTATGCACTGCTGTTTACAATCACATGAACAGAAATGGTCTTTGCACGATTGTTGCTTTCAACAAGGAAGTGAACGAGCAGTTGGCTAAGCAAATAGCTATGCAGATTGCTGCCATGAACCCGATTGCAATTGATGAAGATGGCGTTTCTGAAGAAGTAAAACAGAAAGAAATTGAAGTTGCTATTGAGAAGACAAAAGTAGAACAGGTACAGAAAGCTGTAGAAGCTGCTCTGAAGAAAGCTAACATCAACCCGGCTCATGTGGACAGCGAAGAACACATGGAAAGCAACATGGCTAAAGGATGGATTACAGCTGAAGATGTAGCTAAAGCAAAAGAAATCATTGCTACTGTTTCTGCAGAGAAGGCTGCACACTTGCCTGAACAAATGATTCAGAACATCGCGAAAGGTCGTCTGGGCAAGTTCTTGAAAGAAGTTTGCTTGCTGAACCAAGAAGATATCATGGACGGTAAGAAAACTGTAAGAGAAGTGTTGGCTGCTGCTGATCCTGAACTGAAAATTGTTGATTTCAAGCGTTTCACTTTGAAAGCTGAATAATCAATCAGATTTAAATTCTATGATGTGTCCTTAAAAACGGAACACGTTTAACTTAATAGAGATATTTAATAAGACTCTCTATTGGAAGATACAAAAAAGGCAACTAATTCATAACGATTTAGTTGCCTTTCCTTTTTATATTTTGGGATATTCCTCAAGAAATTGCCATGTATAACATAACGCACATCTTTAAAATATTTAGTTACAAAATGCTGTTTTGTTTAACCGCCTATACCTTTTGTTTTAGAGTATCCTTCTTTGATGAGCAGCTCTATGATTTTGGTTTTGAAATCTCCTTGCACCATAATCTCTCCGTCTTTAGCCGATCCGCCTACTCCGCATTTGCTTTTCAGTAGCTTGCCCAACTCTTTCAAGTCGTTTTCCGTACCTATAAATCCGGTAATTAATGTGACCACTTTACCGCCCCGGTTCTTTTTGTCAATGGAAACTCGCAGGTTTTGTTTGTTTTTGTCGAGAGTAACTTGCTCTTCATCGTTATCCATTTCATAGCCGAAGTCTGGATTCGTAGAATATACTACGTTTAGTCTATCTTTCCAATCATTATTTTTCATACTCGTCATTTTTTATCCTTTTCAAAAGTATTAAACTTATGGAAAAGAGCAAAATTTGAACCTCTTTTCATTGTTTTGTTTAATCTCTATTAAGGTTTTCTGTTATAGGATTGTCAGTCTCAAAAAAGATTGTACTTTTGCAAAATACCAAACTTAGTAAGAAGTATGAGCACATCTATACGAAAAGAGGCGGATAAAGTGCCGGAGCCTACCTTGCGCAGACTTCCCTGGTATCTGTCTAATATAAAACTAATGAAAGAAAAAGGAGAGCAGTACGTCTCTTCTACACAAATCTCTAAGGAAATAAATATTGACGCTTCTCAAATCGCCAAAGACTTGTCCTACGTCAATATCTCAGGGCGCACAAGAGTAGGGTATAACATTGATGCGCTGATTGAGGTGTTAGAGAGCTTTCTTGGATTTACCAATATGCACAAAGCCTTCTTGTTTGGTGTAGGTAGCCTGGGGGCTGCCTTGCTTCGGGATTCAGGTTTACATCATTTCGGGCTGGAGATTGTGGCAGCTTTTGATGTGAATCCGGAATTGGTGGGAAAAGACCTGAATGGTATTCCTATTTTTCACTCCGATGACTTTGAGGCAAAGATGAAAGAATACGATGTAAATATCGGTGTGTTGACCGTGCCTATTAATATTGCTCAGGAAATTACAGATAAGATGGTAGACGGAGGCATAAAAGCCGTATGGAACTTTACTCCTTTCCGAATCCGTGTACCCGAGAATATTGTGGTGCAGAATACGTCTTTATATGCTCATTTGGCTGTTATGTTTAACCGATTGAATTTTAACGAGAAATAATGAAGATTATTGCAGTAGGCATGAACTACGCCCAGCATAACAAAGAACTGGGACATACACAAGTAAATACGGAGCCGGTGATTTTTATGAAGCCTGATTCTGCTATTCTGAAAGATGGCAAACCGTTTTTCATCCCCGACTTTTCCAGCGAGATACATTATGAAACGGAATTGGTAGTCCGTATCAACCGATTGGGGAAAAATATCGCTCCCCGTTTTGCTAACCGCTATTATGATGCTGTGACAGTCGGTATCGACTTTACAGCCCGTGACCTTCAACGAAAGTTCCGTGAGCAGGGGAACCCCTGGGAGCTTTGTAAAGGTTTTGATTCATCGGCTGCTATTGGGACTTTTGTTCCGGTAGAGCATTATAAAGATATTCAAAATTTGAACTTCAATCTGTTGATCGACGGTAAAGAAGTACAGCGTGGCTGTACAGCAGATATGCTTTTCAAGATAGATGATATTATCGCTTATGTCAGTCAGTATGTAACGTTGAAAATCGGTGATCTACTCTTTACGGGGACTCCAGTCGGTGTAGGTCCTGTTAGTATCGGACAGCATTTGCAAGGTTATCTGGAAGAGGAAAAACTGTTGGATTTCTATATTCGTTGATCTTTTTTATTCAATTAGTACTCATTAGTTATACAAAATATGAAGATAAGAGTAGGCTTTGGCTTCGATGTACACCAGCTGGTCGAAGGGCGTGAATTATGGCTGGGCGGTATTCTTTTGGAACATACCAAAGGATTGTTGGGACATTCGGATGCTGATGTATTGTTGCATGCGGTTTGCGATGCTTTGTTAGGGGCAGCGAATATGCGTGATATCGGCTATCACTTTCCCGATACGGCTGGAGAATTTAAAAACATAGATAGCAAAATACTGCTGAAGAAAACAGTGGAATTGATTGCTACCAAAGGATATAAAGTGGGTAATATCGATGCAACCATTTGTGCCGAACGCCCGAAGTTAAAGGCACACATTCCTTTGATGCAAGAGACGATGGCAACTGTCATGGGAATTGATGCGGATGATATTTCCATTAAGGCGACTACTACTGAAAAACTGGGTTTTACGGGTCGCGAAGAAGGTATATCAGCCTACGCTACCGTATTGATAGAGAAGATTTCTTAACCCCTAAAACAAATAAATATGATTCGGCTCTTAAAAATTTACTTAACACTTGTCTTTTTGTTGGTAACGACTTTTTGTATGGCTCAAAAGAGTGAACTGAAATTTAGTAAAGATGGTAAATTCAAAATTGTGCAATTTACCGATGTGCATTTTAAATACGGCAACTGGGCTTCTGATATCGCTTTGGAACGCATAAATCAGGTGCTTGATGATGAACGCCCGGATTTGGTGATTTTTACCGGCGATGTTGTTTATTCTGCTCCGGCAGATTCCGGAATGTTGCAGGTATTGGAACCGGTAGTTAAACGCAAACTGCCTTTCGTGGTCACTTTTGGTAATCATGACAATGAACAGGGAATGACACGGGAACAGTTATATGATATTATCCGTAAAGTTCCCGGAAATTTATTGCCTGACCGGGGAACAGTCTTATCGCCGGACTATGTATTAACCGTGAAATCGTCTTCTAATGTTAAGAAGGATGCAGCTTTGCTTTATTGCATGGATTCTCATTCCTATTCTCCTTTGAAAGATGTGAAGGGATATGCATGGCTTACATTCGATCAGATAAATTGGTATCGCCAGCAGAGTGCAGCTTATAAAGCGCAAAATGGTGGACAGCCTTTGCCGGCTCTTGCCTTTTTCCATATTCCTCTTCCTGAATACAATGAAGCTGCCCGTTCAGAAAATGCGATTCTTCGCGGAACTCGTATGGAGGAAGCTTGTGCACCTAAATTGAATACGGGAATGTTTGCGGCAATGAAAGAAGCGGGTGATGTGATGGGTATGTTTGTAGGACACGATCATGATAATGATTATGCAGTGATGTGGAAAGGTATTCTTCTGGCTTATGGACGCTTCACCGGTGGAAATACGGAATATAATCATTTGCCTAACGGGGCCCGTATCATCGTATTAGATGAGGGGGCTCGTACATTTACGTCCTGGATTCGTCAGAAAGACGGAGTGGTGGATAAAATTTCTTATCCAGCAAGTTTTGTCAAGGACGATTGGACTAAACGTTGAGGCTTGCGAACTTCACATGGCTAAGGCGCGTGTACTTTGAACCATAGCTTTCGTATTGGCGTGATACTTTCGCCGATGCAATGTAGATAATATCCCCCAGTCGGTATTCATGTTCTATCCCTGATAGAGTGCATGAAACCGCACTGGGATTTTTTGATGGAATACTTATAATAACCAGGTTTCCACTGGCATTGGTTAAAGTCAGTATTTGCTTGACAAAAAACTGTGGGGTAGTGCCGTTCACTCTTGTTTTGTACGGATCATCTTCCAGTCGTACGCGTGTGACTTTTAATTTTAAGTCAGTCAGTTTTTCCCCTAATTCTCCTAGATAGCGGCTTGATGAACGTTTCTCTCTTGACTTTCTGATCATGATATCCAAATGTATGGAATGATAAGCCTGTGCTATCTTAACGAAACGTTCCTGTTTCGGTATTTTAGGGATGAACTTGTAAGCTACCCAACTTAAATAGGCAGGATCTATCTTCAAAATTTCATGAAGAAAATGTCCGCGATATTTTCCGAAGAAGATGAGGTCGTCACCGTTACTCTGCATTCTTTTCTCATTGTAATCCATGAGAATAAGACAACGCCTTGAATAATAAAACATTGTACTGGCGATCCGGAGGGATTCGTTAATGTCCGGTGACAGGTCATGTATATAAAGAATGGATTGCTTTTCGGGCAGGGGAGAGTACAGCCAAAGGGAATAGTTTGGTTTCCCCGGTCGGGGCAACACCACTAAGTAGACTCCTGCCTCTTTAAAAGGGGCTCTGCCTCGGTTGTACTCATTCAATTTGGCATACAATAAGGCTTCTTCGTTTTCGGAAATGCCCGGTAATCTAGGGTTAGCCATAATTGTTCTCGCTTTTGGTTATTTCAAATATAAGGATTTTCTTTCAGAAAAGCAACTTTTCTCTTTGAAATCTCGTACATTTGTAACCATGTAAATTTTCAAAATTCGAATGAAAGAACGAAATAAGAGAGTATTGGTAGGTATGAGTGGTGGTATAGACAGCACCGCTACTTGCTTGATGCTGCAAGAACAAGGATATGAGATTGTAGGAGTTACCATGCGTGTGTGGGGAGATGAACCGCAGGATGCCAGGGAGTTAGCAAAACGGATGGGGATTGAACATTATGTGGCAGATGAGCGTATTCCTTTTAAAGAGACCATCGTCAAAAACTTCATAGACGAATATAAGCAGGGGCGTACACCAAATCCGTGCGTGATGTGCAATCCGTTGTTTAAGTTCCGGGTTCTGACGGAGTGGGCGGATAAGTTGAATTGTGCATGGATAGCTACCGGGCATTATTCGCGATTGGAAGAGAAAAACGGAAATATTTATATAGTAACCGGAGACGATGATAAGAAAGACCAGTCGTATTTTCTTTGGAGATTGGGGCAGGATGTGCTGAAACGTTGCATTTTCCCGTTGGGAGATTATACGAAGGTGAAGGTTCGTGAGTATCTTGCGGAGAAAGGGTATGAGGCAAAGTCGAAAGAAGGAGAAAGTATGGAAGTCTGCTTTATTAAGGGAGATTACCGTGATTTTCTTCGTGAGCAGTGCCCCGAACTGGATAGTGAAATCGGACCGGGATGGTTTGTAAACTCTGAAGGAGTAAAACTGGGGAAACACAAAGGAGCACCTTATTATACGATTGGTCAACGAAAAGGACTGGAGATTGCTTTAGGAAAGCCAGCTTATGTGTTGAAAATCAATCCGCAGAAAAATACAGTAATGCTTGGAGATGCCGACCAATTGAAAACTGAATACATGTTGGCGGAGCAGGATAAGATTGTGGATGAACGGGAACTGCTCGGGTGTGAGAATCTGACGGTGCGGATTCGTTATCGCAGTCGTCCGATTCCCTGTCAGGTGAAAAGATTGGAAGACGGACGTTTGTTGGTACGTTTCCTCGAAACGGCTTCGGCCATTGCTCCCGGACAATCAGCTGTGTTTTATGATGGAAGACGGGTGCTGGGAGGAGCTTTCATCGCGTCCCAAAGAGGAATCGGGCTGGTGATTATAGAAAATGAAGAATTATGATTGATTAAAATAGAAAGATAACTTATGAAGAAGTTTATAGTATTGATTCTCGCTCTAAATATGTATTTGGGGGTATCTGCCCAATTTACTCCGGGAGATACCTTAAAATACCGGATTAGTCTGAAAGACAAAGCGGCTACGGACTATTCTTTGCAGAAACCGGAAAAGTATTTGTCTAAGAAATCTATAGAACGGAGAAAGAAACAGGGATTGCCCATTGATTCTACAGACTTACCGGTTTGCAGGGAGTATGTAGATGCCATACGAAAAACAGGTGTTCATGTACTTGTGACTGGGAAATGGGATAATTTCGTCACTGTTTCTTGTAATGACAGTACGTTAATCAGCGAAATAGCCGGATTCCTTTTTGTACGTTCTACGGAAAGAGTGTGGAAAGGTGTCACACAAAGAGCGTTTAAAAGAGACTCATTGATAAATAAACCGTTGCGCACCGATAGCCTTTACGGTCCTGCAATCACGCAAGCGGCTATGAGCCGCGTCGATCTCCTGCATGATGCCGGCTTTAAGGGGCAGGGAATGACCATTGCCGTGATTGATGCCGGCTTCCATAATGTGGATAAGATTGATGCCATGAAAAATATCCGTATCCTCGGTGTGCGTGACTTTGTGAATCCGGAGGCAGATATTTATGCAGAAAGCAGTCATGGAATGTCTGTATTGTCCTGTATGGCTATGAACCAGCCGCATGTGATGATTGGCACTGCTCCTGAAGCTTCTTATTGGTTGCTGCGTAGTGAAGACGAATATTCGGAAAATTTGGTAGAGCAGGATTATTGGGCGGCAGCTATCGAGTTTGCTGATAGTGTAGGAGTGGATTTGGTGAATACATCGCTTGGTTACTACTCATTTGATGATTCTACGAAGAATTATAGACACCGTGACTTGAATGGTCATTATGCGCTGATGTCCCGGGAAGCTGCGAAGGCTGCCGATAAAGGAATGGTAGTTGTGTGCAGTGCCGGAAATTCGGGTGCCGATTCGTGGAAGAAGATTACTCCTCCGGGAGATGCGGAGAATATCATAACTGTAGGAGCTGTAACAAAAAGAGGAGAACTGGCGCCGTTTTCTTCGGTCGGAAATACGGCTGACGGACGTGTGAAGCCGGACGTAGTGGCTGTCGGTTTAAATTCGGATGTGATGGGAACGGATGGAAATCTTCGTCGCGCCAATGGAACCTCTTTTGCTTCTCCGATTATGTGCGGTATGGTAGCTTGCTTATGGCAAGCTTGTCCGAAGCTGACGGCAAAGCAGATTATTGATTTGGTACGTCAGTCAGGTGACAGAGCTGATTTTCCAGATAATATATATGGATATGGTATTCCCGATTTGTGGAAGGCATATCAATCAACTCAACGTTAACTGTTCTTTTTTATGGATTCTCTTTCCCTTTTAGAACTGAATTCACTCATCCGCCGTAGTCTGGAGCAATGCCTGCCCGATGAATATTGGATACAGGCAGAGTTGAGCGATGTCCGTTCCAATACGACAGGGCATTGTTATCTGGAATTTGTGCAGAAAGATCCTCGTAGTAATAATCTCGTAGCCAAAGCACGGGGAATGATTTGGAATACTATCTACCGCCTACTGAAACCCTACTTTGAGGAAAGCACCGGACAACTATTTACCTCCGGTATTAAAGTGCTGGTGAAAGTAACTGTTCAGTTTCATGAATTATACGGTTACAGTTTGACGGTGCTTGATATTGATCCTGCTTACACGTTGGGAGATATGGCTCGCCGTCGTCGGGAAATATTATTGCAGTTGGAAGAGGAGGGAGTTTTGACGTTGAATAAAGAACTTGAAATGCCGATTCTTCCTCAACGTGTTGCTGTTATTTCTTCGGCTACTGCAGCCGGATATGGAGACTTCTGCCATCAGTTACAGCGCAATCCGGGCGGATTCTATTTTTATACAGAACTTTTTCCGGCTTTAATGCAAGGCAATCAAGTTGAAGAATCTGTATTGGCAGCTTTAGACCGTATCAATACCCGCATCAATGAATTTGACGTAGTGGTCATTATTCGTGGCGGTGGGGCTACTTCCGATTTATCCGGTTTTGATACTTATCTACTAGCAGCTGCATGTGCGCAATTTCCATTACCTATCATTACCGGTATTGGTCATGAACGCGATGATACAGTGCTTGACTCTGTGGCTCATACCCGGGTAAAGACTCCTACGGCTGCTGCCGAACTTCTGATTCATCAGGTAACGGAAGTTGCAGAGCATCTGGAAGAATTATCTGTACGTCTTCAACAGGGAACTTATATGCTTCTTGATCAGGAACAACGAAGGTTGGAGGCACTCCAAATCCGTATTCCCAATCTTGTTCACCGCAAACTTGCGGATGCTCGTTTTTCTTTGCTGGCAGCAAAGAAGGATTTATCACAAGTAGCGAAAGCATTGTTGGCCCGTCAGTCTCACCGATTGGAACTTTTGCAACAGCGAATAGCAGACGCCTCTCCGGATAAACTCTTGAGCCGGGGATACAGTATTACAATCAAAGACGGGAAAGTGGTGACGGATGCATCTTCGCTGAAACCGGGAGATTGCTTGACAACCCGGTTGCTGAAAGGAGAAGTACAATCTGTGGTGGAAAAGTAACTATCCGTTGACTGTGTATTTGTAAGAACATTCATTATTAACCATTAAATATCAATCATCGTGGCAGGAAAAAAAGAAACATATTCCCAAGCAATGGAACGTCTCGAAAAGATCGTTCGCCAGATAGATAATAACGAACTGGATATTGACATTTTGAGTGAGAAAATAAAAGAAGCCAATGAAATTATTGCCTTTTGCAAGGATAAATTGACAAAAGCTGACCAGGAAGTCGAAAAATTATTGCAAGAAAAGAGGCTATCTGAAGAATAAAAGTTATTTTTGCGTTTCAATGCAATAGAAAAGAAATTAATACATAAAATATGAAAGAAATAGACTGGGCGAATCTGTCATTCGGATACATGAAGACAGATTACAATGTGAGAATTAACTTCCGTAATGGTGCATGGGGAGAATTAGAGGTTAGTAGTGACGAACACCTCAATTTGCACATGGCGGCAACCTGTTTGCACTATGGTCAGGAAGCCTTTGAAGGACTGAAAGCATTCCGTGGAAAGGATGGTAAAGTGCGTATTTTCCGTTTGGAAGAAAACGCTGCCCGTCTGCAATCTACTTGCCAAGGAATTCTGATGGCAGAACTTCCGACAGAACGATTCAAAGAAGCAATTTTGAAGGTTGTAAAATTGAATGAACGTTTTATCCCTCCTTATGAAACCGGTGCTTCTCTTTACATTCGTCCGCTGTTGATCGGAACAAGTGCTCAGGTAGGTGTACATCCTGCTGAAGAGTATATGTTTGTTGTGTTCGTAACTCCGGTAGGTCCGTATTTCAAAGGTGGTTTCTCTACCAATCCGTACGTTATCATTCGTGAGTTCGATCGTGCCGCTCCTCATGGAACAGGTATTTATAAAGTAGGTGGCAACTATGCAGCCAGCCTTCGTGCTAACAAGAAAGCACACGATCTGGGTTATTCCTGCGAGTTCTATCTTGATGCGAAAGAAAAGAAATATATCGATGAATGTGGTGCTGCCAACTTCTTCGGTATTAAAGATAATACTTATATCACTCCAAAATCGACTTCTATTCTGCCTTCTATTACCAATAAGAGTTTGATGCAGTTGGCAGAAGATATGGGTATCAAGGTGGAACGCCGTCCGATACCGGAAGAAGAATTGGAAACATTTGAAGAAGCAGGTGCTTGTGGTACTGCCGCAGTAATCAGCCCGATTCAGCGTATTGATGATTTGGAAAACGGAAAATCATACGTTATCTCTAAAGACGGTAAGCCGGGACCTATCTGTACGAAATTGTACAATAAACTGCGTGGAATCCAGTATGGTGACGAACCGGATACACATGGCTGGGTGACGATTGTGGAATAACCGTATATAATGAAATAACACATTTATTAATAAATTAATATTATTCACTATGTTAAAACAAAATTCAGAACTACGTGCTGAGGCACGTCAGGCACTTCAAGGTAAGTGGCCTATGGCAGCTGTTGCTGCGCTTATTTATTCAGTTATTGCTGGTGGACTTTCCGCTATTCCTTTTATCGGTGGATTGTGTTCTTTGTTTGTCGGCCTGCCGCTTGCATACGGTTTGGCCATTGTGATGTTTAGCGTGTTCAAAAACAGAGAAAAGGACATCGATTTTGGAATACTGTTCGAAGGCTTCCAGGATTACAGCCGTATCTTTGTAACTAAGTTTCTCCAGCAACTTTACACAGCATTGTGGGCTTTGTTGTTGGTTGTTCCTGGTATCATCAAGTATTATTCTTATGCAATGACGGACTATATCTTGAAGGAAGAGCCGGAAATGAAAAACAACGCAGCTATCGAGAAGAGTATGGCTATGATGGAAAACAACAAGATGAAACTGTTTATGCTTGATTTGAGCTTTATCGGTTGGGCAATTCTTTGTTGCATCACTCTCGGTATCGGCTTCTTTTTCCTAATACCTTACATGCAATCAGCGCGTGCTGCTTTCTATGAAGATCTGAAAGCACAACAGGGAGGAAATGTTGAAGCAAAGGTTGAAATGTAATCGACAAATAAATTCAGCTATATGTAAGAATGGAGCATGGAGAAATCTGTGCTCCATTTCTTTTTGTGGGTTACGTCAAAATCAGTACCTTTGCGACCTAATCAGGATTGATATGGGAAAGAATAAATTAGAAAAGTTTGCCGATATGGCGAGTTATCCACATGTGTTCGAATATCCTTATTCGGCAGTAGATAACGTGCCTTTTGACATGAAAGGGAAATGGCACAAGGAGTTCTTTAAAAATGACCATCCGATAGTGCTTGAACTGGGCTGTGGACGTGGTGAATATACCGTCGGACTTGGTAAGATGTTTCCCGAAAAGAACTTTATAGCAGTAGATATTAAAGGTGCCCGCATGTGGACGGGGGCAACGGAATCATTGCAGGCAGGAATGAAGAATGTAGCTTTTCTGCGCACGAATATCGAAATCATCGAACGTTTTTTTGCGGAAGGCGAAGTTAGCGAGATATGGCTGACTTTCTCCGACCCACAGATGAAGAAAGCGACCAAACGACTGACTTCCACTTATTTCATGGAAAGATACCGCAAGTTTCTGCAACCGAACGGTATTATCCACCTGAAAACGGACAGCAACTTCATGTTTACCTATACAAAATACATGATTGAGGCAAACCGTCTTCCCGTTGAATTTATGACCGAAGATTTATATCATTCCGATTTGGTAGATGATATTCTCAGTATCAAGACTTATTATGAACAACAATGGCTCGATCGTGGTTTAGCGATTAAGTATATCAAATTCCGTCTTCCGCAGGAAGGTCTACTGCAAGAACCGGATGTAGAAATAGAACTCGATTCTTATCGTAGCTACAATCGTAGCAAACGTAGCGGATTAAGTACAAGTAAATAGTTTTGTGCAGAAACATCGCCCTAAAAGTGAACTGACGCTTCATCGAATGGTGATTTTAAATTGTAAATAGTAAATTGTCAAATAGTAAATAAAATGACTCTCTATCCTAAATTGATATTAGATGCATTGGCAACGGTGCGTTATCCCGGTACGGGAAAGAATCTGGTGGAAGCGGAGATGGTTGCCGATAATCTCCGTATTGATGGCATGACTGTCAGCTTCTCATTGATCTTTGAGAAACCGACTGATCCGTTTATGAAATCAATGTTGAAGGCTGCGGAAACAGCTATCCATGCATATGTCTCTCCTGATGTGCAGGTAACGATTACAGCGGAAAGTAAACAAGCTGCCCGCCCGGAAGTTGGCAAGCTCCTTCCGCAGGTGAAGAATATAGTCGGCATATCTTCCGGTAAAGGTGGAGTTGGCAAGTCTACGGTGTCCGCGAATCTGGCTGTCGCTTTGGCTAAATTAGGTTATAAAGTAGGTTTGCTTGATGCTGATATTTTTGGTCCTTCTATGCCGAAGATGTTTCAGGTGGAAGATGCACGCCCTTATGCTGAACGTATCGACGGTCGTGACATGATTATTCCGGTAGAAAAATATGGGGTGAAATTATTATCTATCGGTTTCTTTGTCGATCCGGATCAGGCAACTTTGTGGCGTGGTGGAATGGCTAGTAATGCGTTGAAACAGTTGATTGCTGATGCAGCTTGGGGAGAGTTGGATTATTTTCTGATAGATCTTCCTCCCGGAACCAGTGATATTCATTTGACAGTTGTTCAAACACTGGCCATGACGGGGGCGATTGTTGTCAGCACTCCGCAGGCAGTGGCTTTGGCAGATGCCCGTAAGGGAATCAATATGTTTACCAATGATAAGGTGAATGTACCTATTCTTGGTCTGGTTGAGAATATGGCATGGTTTACTCCTGCCGAACTTCCCGAAAACAAATACTATCTCTTCGGTAAAGAAGGAGCCAAGAAGCTGGCTGAAGAGATGAATGTTCCTTTGTTGGGACAGATACCTATCGTACAAAGCATTTGCGAAGGGGGAGATAATGGTACACCTGTTGCATTGGACGAGGATTCTGTTACTGGACGTGCTTTCTTATCATTGGCTGCGAGTGTTGTCCGCCAGGTAGATCGCCGTAATGTTGAGATGGCTCCGACTCAGATTGTGGAAATGCATAAATAGGTTAAGTCTGGCGTCATTAAAATTAGGCACGGCTAACACGGATTTTACAGTTCCAATTAACTAAAAAACGTGAAATCCATGTTAGCCGTGCCTAAATAATATAAAGATGATGATTGAATTGTTTTGACGTCTTATATAAATATATTATTTCTTCAACGCTTCCATCAATTTCTTTTTCATTGTATCTGTGCCTGGGAATCCTGTTTGTTTGAAGGTTGTATTCCCTTCGGCATCTATTACGAAATAAGTCGGTACTCCTTGGATATTGAATTTGTCCATTAAATATTTCCATTGATCGTTGGTCACACGGAAATGTTCTCCGTGGATATCGGGTATCATATTCTCCCAAGTTCCTTTAGGCGAATTTTCTCCTGCTACGTATAAATAAAGAATATCTTTATCTTTCAATTCTTCTTTCATCGGAATCATAGCTTTGTTAGCCATTCTGCAGGGACCACACCAAGTTGCCCAAAAGTCCACTAACAATACATGTCCTTTGAATTTGGAAATAATGGTGGAAAATAGCTCCTCGTTGCTTACTTCACCTACTTCATTGATTTGGTATCCGGTTTTCTGTTTGTTCAGTTCTATCTTCTTGAGCAATTTCCTGTTAAAATCTGTCAGCATCTCTTTGTAGGCAGGTGAGGGCAATGCTTCAAGTGCCGCTGTTTGTTCGGTGGTTAGCGGTGTGAAATCTTCAATGGAGCGGTAGTACCTGCATGCTTCCGCCATCTGAAATAGAATTCCCTGATTAGTACCTAGATGTTGCTCTAAAAGATCTTTTCTGGAAGCGAACACACCTATCCCGTATGCATATTCCGGTGCGTATAAATCTGCCGGTGAGTTAAGAACAAGTTCTTTGAATACATCGAAATAATTATCCGGAAATTCTATTTTGGTATTCATGTAGTATTCTTTTGTCTGCTCCTTGTTTAGCTTCTGGCTGGCGACATGTGCACGCATCAGTATATCCTTGGCCATAAAAATTCCGATGCCTGTGGTTATATCCGTATTGGCTTTTAGAACTTCTTTTGCAGCAAGGCTGAGGGGGGGCTTCTTCTATTTGTTTATGAATGTCACGTCGTTTCTCTACAAAATAGTTTTTTACTCCGTCAATGTCTTTTCCGATTACCTCGTTCACAGTTTCTCGCGGGTTGCTAACCAAATTGGTTTGGATGGAATTGTCCATCAGTTCTTGTTGCAATTCAGCCAGATAACCACTGTAATAAGCCTTTTTCCCATACGGTTTGCTGTCTTTTTGCAAGTGTGATTGTTGGCGTGTACATTCGGCTGTATTGATGATAATCGAAATTTCTTTACCGGGAGCCAGGAGACATGGAATTTGGGCAAACGGGAAAACAAGTGTAGCCGGAGTTATCGTAATCACATCTGTTTGAACTTGAAAAGTTCCATCTTCATTGATGTTCACTTCTTCTGCGAAGTTCAACCATCTGACCGGGTCATTCAGATGCAATTTGCCTGATGCCGGCATATCTGCCTTAAAGTCGAGCACTCTTCCTTTTAATGTGGCTTTGGCATATGTGAGTTCCGGTGTCGGCAATTGAGCTTTCTTGTTGATTTTGTGGATTATCGCATCTTTGGGTAGTGGAGTTTTGCGGAAATTTTTCTCATTGAGTTGTATTCCCCATATCTTGTATGCTCCGTCAAAATCTCCTTCGGAGAAATCCAGGCTGGTCACATTTTCCGGTATTGGCGGAAATAGGAGCTGAAACTCCGCTTCTCCTGATTCCGGCATCCAGAATTCCTTGTCGAGTGTAATTCCAACTCCCTTTCGGATAGGGTAAAGCGTTCCATTATTGTCTTTCAGGAAACTCCCGGTTGCTATTTTTATCCAGTATTTGGGTCGATAGTAAGCTTTCACATATACAGTGGTCACTGTGTCACTCATGACAATTTTGTCAACTTCGATACTGTTGGAACTCCAGGCAAGAAGAGGAGGACGTTCGATAACTCTGTCTTTGGCTTGTACAGTGCATACTGTGCAGAGTACCAAACCGATAATCCATGCGAATCTTTTCATATGAATAGTGTTTTGTTGCTAACAAATATAAGGATATTTTTGTAACTATCTTTACGGAAAGAGAAAAAAATGCTTTTTTTCCGGTATTGATGAAAGAAATGTCCGGCACCGGGGAAGGGTGTGTTCGGCACCGGGGAACGCCCCTTTCCCCACCGATGAGGAAAGGGTACGGCACTGGGGGATAAATTTACTGTAGCCGGAATACAATAGGAAGGGTATATTCTACGGCAACTGCTTGTCCGCGTTGCTGTCCCGGTTCCCATTTTGGCATATTACCCACTACACGAATGGCTTCTGCATCCAAAGAAGGAGAAACGCTACGTAGTACTTTTATATCTGACAAGCTGCCATCTTTTCCGACAACCATCTTTATGATGACTCTGCCTTGCTCCTTGTTCTTTTGTGCAATAGTCGGATATTTAATGCTTCTGGCAAGATACTTCATCAGCCCGGCTGTTCCGCCAGGGAATTTGGGCATTGTTTCTACTACCTTGAAAGTAGGTTCCGTATCTCCTGTTTCAATACCTACTGCATCGGGAGTTGAATCCTCTTTTAAGCCATAGCCTACTACGACTACTTCTTCCAAATCAGACTGCTTTATTTCTTCTGCTTTAGCGGGTTCGGGATCGGTTAGTCTGAAGGCAACGGGAACTGTGAATCTGACATTTACTGCTTGTCCTCTCTGCTTGCCGGGTTTCCATTTTGGCATGGCAGTAATTACACGTATGGCTTCCTTATCTAAATAGGGGTCTACACTCCGAACTACTTTTATGTTATCTATACTTCCGTCTTTTTTTACTACGAAACATACAATCACACGTCCTTGTGTGCCTTTTGCGTGTGCTTCAGCCGGATATTTGATGTTTTGTGAAAGATATTCCATCAAGGCTTTCATTCCTCCGGGGAAATCCGGCATTTCTTCTACAACTTCAAATATGACGGAATCCGGTACAATCTTGCTATGAGTCTCCAGTGTCTCTTGTGCCTTTTTCTCCTGCGGGAGAATGATTTTTTGAATTTCTTCTGCAGGAAGTTCGGGAATAGTCGCTATTTCGGGTTTCGAAGTGACTTGTGTCGTCGCCTGTCCCATTACTTCCTTGGCGAATTTCTCTGTGGTACGTGCCACCATTTCGATGTTGCTGACAATCATCAACAGGGCAGCCAAGGGGAGAAACATCAGATATTTAGTTCTCCCTATTTCTTTTGTTCTTCGTTTATTCATCATTTTAATACGATTTTTGAGTGGTAAAACATTGAAACTATTTGATAAATTTGCTGCAGCCTTGTGATGTGCCAGTCCCAACAAATGGTACTGGTATGATTTACTATCATGTCCTGTCTCCAATACCCGGTGGTCTGCCATGTATTCGAGATTACTTCTGACTTCACGTTTCATCAGCCAGATAAACGGGTTGAACCAGCAGAATGTACACATTAGTTCACTGATTAATACGTCTACCGAATGATATTGGCGGGCGTGTGTTTCCTCATGGGTAATGATTTCGCTGATTTCGGACTCCGTATGCGACTGTGGATAAATGAATATCCATCGGAAGAAAGAGAATGGACCGTTTACTTTCTTTAAAAGATGTACGCGTGTCCCTTGTATAGTGCTTTTTGAACACTGGATGTGCAATCGTATGATACTGCCTAACTGTAGAAGGAAACGTGTTGCCAGGAATAATACCCCGCTCCAATAGATGATTTTCATAAAGAGTATGGTTAATTCTTGCCAATTCATCGTAGGTTCTTGTTGTGGGGTAACAGTTTGCTCTGGAAGTATTATTGTCGCATAAAGATCTGCCATTGCCACCATTGGCTCATGAGTCTTGATCCATCCTTGAATATTCAATAAAGGATAAAGCAAGGAGATGGCAAAGAAGCTCAGCAAAGCTATCCGACGCCAATGGAAGAAGGTGTCTTTATGGAAAAACAGCCGATAGAATGCGTAGAATAGAGCTATCGCTACATTTATCTTTAGAAAATAGGTTAATTCCGGAGTCATAGTAATGAATATTTTCTATTAATCTTCTTTTCCTTTTTCAATCAGGTCGATGATGTCTTTGAGATCATCGGTCGAAATCTTTTGGTCCTTAGCAAAGAATGAAACCATTTCTTTGTAAGAGTTCTCAAAGTAGTTACGAACTACGCCGCTCATAAAATGGCGTTTATACTCATTTTCGCGAATGGCGGGAGTGTATTGGTAGGTATTACCCACACGTTTCGGTGTGATGTATCCTTTTCGCTCGAGGTTCTTCACGATGGATGCCACTGTGGTATAGGGAGGTGCCGGTTGCGTATATTTTGCAACAATGTCTTTTACGAAACAGCATTGTAACTCCCAAATGTAGATCATTACTTCTTCTTCTTGTATAGTCAACTTTTCCATGGATATGTTGTTTAATTACGAATACTTCGCAAATCTACGAATATTTCGTAAATATACAATAATTAGTGTATTAATAAATGTAAATGCATGATTATTGTAAGAATGTTTTGATTTAATATTTATGCTGAGAATAGTTAAACACAAAAAATGCTCGGATAAGCACTATTTTTGCTTTAATAGTCACATTTTAATAACCTTTATGCTAAAACCAGATAGTTGTTCGTTTTTTTATTTAAAATAAATGAAATATATTTGCCTGTACAAAACAGACGTTAAATGTGATATGGTGCGTTTCGATACGCTGGTAAAGTTCGGAAAATTCCCCGCACCTGGTAACAAAACTATTACCTAACAATGCTGACCGTAGGGAAGAGGGAGGCAAATTAAAAAAATAAATGATATGAAAAAAGGTTTGATTTTTGTGCTATTCGCACTTGTTTCTATCGTTTCTTATTCTCAGATTTCTTGGAATGCCAAAGTTGGTATGAACATGAGTAACTTTACCGGAGACTCTGAGACTGATATGAGAATTGGGTTTAATGTTGGTATTGGTATGGAATACCAATTTACTGGTATGTGGTCTATTCAACCTTCTCTGATGTTTACTCAGAAAGGAGCTAAAATGGATGAATTGAAAGCTAATCCAATGTATTTGGAAATTCCAGTAATGGCTGCTGCAAGATTTGAAATTGCTGACAATCAGAATATTGTGGTGAAAGCAGGTCCTTATTTCGGATTTGGTATTGCTGGTAAATATAAAGCAGGCGGTGAAAAAATTGATTTCTTTAAAGATACTAAAGATGAAGATGGAGATATCTTGATGGAAGGTGCAAAGAAATTTGATGCTGGACTTGGTGTAGGTGTCGCTTATGAAATTAATAAATTCTTTATTGATTTGACTGGAGAATTTGGTTTGGCTAAAATTTATGATGGCGATGGTGCTCCGAAAAACATGAACTTCTCTATCGGTGTAGGTTATAAATTCTAATCGAATTACACTCTCTTTATAATATCTCTTTAAAATCCCTCGTCCTATACTCTCTTTGGACGGGGGATTTATATCTATCAATCACTTACCTGCTTGGATAAGTTTTCTTTCTCTTTTAATTCTTTATACCTCTCTATCGCATGTTTGCGGCTCATAAGTATTTGCCAACGATATACCCAACAAGTTGTGAGGAAGTAGATACCCGCCTGTAGCCATAAAGCTTTATATTCAAAAGCCACTTCACTCAAAGTTGCTCCCATATTATTGATTTTCACAAAACCATTGATTCCGAAAGTAGACGGGAATATGTAAGATACATACTTCCAGAACGGAGGAATCGCAGCCCCCGGCCAGGAGATTCCTGAGATAAATAGCAAAGGAACAGATGTGAATACAAAAATCAGCATACACGTTTCCCGGTTACGGATGGCAATGGATGTTGTCATAGCAAAGAAAATGCAAGCTGCCAAGTAGGGCACAACGAATAATGCCAATGAACCTGGTTGTCCGATTTGGTTGAGGCTAAACAATCTTGGAACCACAAAAAGTACATAGAAAGCTACCAATATATAAACCAAGAAATAACTCAATCCTTTTCCTAATACAATCCGTAGCGTTCCGTTATAATGCCGGTTGATAGGAACAAGGTCTTTGAATCGGTTATTTTCACGGGCAGTTCCGGCAGCAAGACCGATGCCGAGCAATAACGTTTGCTGAATGATTAATACCAGTACCGCAGGAATCAGGAAAGCGGCGAATCCGGCAGTAGGATTGAATATCGAGATCTCCTCATATTCTATCGGATAAGCAGTTATCTCATCCTGCCGGTCGGTTGTGTTTCCGCTACGGGCAATCTTGATGTCCTTGTTCATATCCAGAGAAACGGCGGTATTGGCTATCAGCATGGATTTATAATAAAGTAATCCGCTCATATCACAATAGATGCTGACTTGCGTCTGCTTTCCTTTGGCAATGTTATCACAGAAATCCGAAGGAATGTAAATGATGCCATACGCACGCCTGTTCTTCAGCATTTGTCTGGCTTCTTCCATATCGGCACAGTAGGAGACGATTTGAATATCGGGCGTAGCATCTACCTTGCGGAGATATTCGCGGCTGAGAGATGAATGGGAATCGTCCACCACAACAGCGGGAACTTCACGCACTACTTCATTGTCGTAGATGAAGCTATACAGCAATGGATAGCCCAATGGGACGAGTATGAAGAATATCAGTACCCCCTGGTCGCGGAAAGTTGTCTGAAACTCCCGCTTCCAAATATAAAACAGGTCATTGATGCCTTGGGCTATCTTGTCTTTTAATTTTATATCTTTCATTTAGGGTATGTATTTATAGTAAACCAATGCTTCTTTCAAGCGGTGAACCACCAGGAAAGGAAGCATCATGAATATTAATAATGCCATATAATTGCTCCACGAGTAAGCCATACCGTATCCGTTGAGTGCCTGGTCTACATAAATCAGGAAATAATGGCGCAACGGGAACAGGTTGCTTAAAGCCTGCAAGACAGGGTGCATGGCCATCACCGGAAAAGAAAAACCGGAAATGGAGAACGATATAACTCCCCATAGTGAGGCGAAACTCAATCCGAGTCGCAGCGTGGGCAGAGTTCCTATCATGACGATGCCGCAACACTGTGATGCCAGTACAAGGCATAGCGTGGCGAATATCATAGGAAAGATACCGCTATTGCAAGGGAAATGCAGGAGTCTGTATAGATATACATTATAAAATATACCCATAATGAAAAAGACTACCGTATGCGGAAGTAATTTTCCTGCCAATGCAATATAAATAGAGTTATTACTCATGCGCAGCCATTCACGGGCGGTGCGGTCTTTGATTTCCACACCGATAGAGTAAACAGTGACCATGAATATGAGCAACATGAGCACTCCCGGTATCAGCGTGTTGCATAGATATACCGAATAATTCAACCACGGATTGTTCAACGGGTGCGTGTCTATCACGATAGGTTGCAGAAATCCCATCGCCTGGTCCTCGGTCGCTCCTTTGGCATATAGGGCGGTACGTGCGGCCGATCCGGCTGTAAGTTCTCCCATCATTTTCATATCTCTGAAAAGCAGGGAGCCTGCAATCAGGTAGGAATAATTGGTGTAGAACGAAATTTTGGGTTGCCGCTGGCTCTGTGCTTCCGACGACAAGCCTTTGGGGATATAAAAGAACCCGTAGATTTTTCCTTCCTGCACGGCAATCCGTGCATCCGCGACATTGCTATAATGGGCGACGACACCTGTCTGCGAAAAAGCATCCAGGTTGCGCACGATATTGCGTGACGTAGACGAATTATCCATATCCACCACACCGGCAGGAAGATTCTTCGGCAGTCCCGTGTCCATTAAAGTTGTGAAAAAGATATAGCAGAAAAGAGGAGCGATAACCATACAGAAGAGATAAAGCGGTCGTGATGTCAACCGCAGGCACTCCCTGTGCATGACCTGCCACAATGCTATATATTTCTTTTCTTTCTCTTTCATGATTACTTATCAATGACAACCGACATCCCCGGGCGGAGATTCTCTACTTTTTGCATCGGCGATGCTTTCACCTCGAATGTTTTCAAGTCAAACTGACCGGTCGTTTTAGTAGCCTTCCAGGCTGCGTAGCTGCCCAGGTCTTTCATATAATATACTTTCAGTTTGATTGCTTTATTATCCAGTGCAGGAACGATTGCTTCAAATTCCGTTCCCATAGTCAGATTTTTAAGCAGATCCTCGCGTACATTGAATGTTACCCACATATCATTAAGTTCGGCAATATTCATGATAGGGGCACCTGTGCCTACCAGTTCTCCTACTTTCGGGAAAATCTCGGAAACCTCTCCGGCAGCCGGAGCGATAAGATACGTTTCCTTAATGTAAGATTCTACTTCGGCAACAGCTCCCTTGGCACGGTTCACAAGAGCTTCCGCAGCCATTTTGTCTTCACGCTCGGCTCCGTTCTTAGCCATGGTGTATTGTGCTTTTGCCGCTTTTTCGGTTGCGATGGCGGCATCCCGTTGCGCGGTTACTTCGTCCAGTTTTTGTGCAGGCATCACTCCCTGTTCATACAGATTCTTCACTCTTTTGTATGATTTTTCGGCGATGGTGACTCCGGCTTGTGCCTTCTGCCACATCTCATAAGCGGCCTGAATCTGTTCCTGGCGTGCTCCTTTGATAGCTTTCTCGTTCTGTGCTTGGGCAGCAGCTTCGGCGGCGCGTGCCTGTTCCATCTTCGCCACTACATCCGGCGCTTCCAGAATAGCCAGTGTGTCGCCGGCATTAACTTGTTGCCCCTCCTTTACGCGGAATTCCAGAATACGTCCCGGGACTTTACTTGAAACACGATATTCGGTAACTTCCGCCTGTCCTTGAATGATTTCGGGACCTTTACGAAGCATGAAGAAGCCAACGACTGCAACGATTGCAATAACTCCAAGTAGAGTAAGGAATGCAAGCAGCATATTGCTGTTTTGTGATTTTATAGGTGCCATATGATTTATGAATTATGAATTATGATTTATGGATTGTGAGTTGGTTAGGGATTGGGTTGTTTCTGATTGGGTTCTTTACTTTATTTTTCTGCTTTTTATTTATTTCAGTGTTCCCAGAGATTTCTTCAGATAGATTTCTGTTAACTTCACATCTATTTGTGCGTCAATCTTTTCTGAATGAGCGGACAGCCATGCTGTTTGTGCTTCAAGAACATTGCTGGTGGCAATCACTCCCTCTTTAAAACCAAGCGTTGCATAGCGCAGATTCTCTTCCGCTTTTTCCATGTTTTTGGAAGACATAACCAGTTTCTTACCTGCTTCCTTTACCTTGAAAGCGGCTTGATTGACTTGCAACTCTATTTTTTCGCGTGCGTCCTGAAGCTGGTATTGTGCAATGCGGGCTTCGGCTTTTGCTGCTTTGGTTTTATAAATACCTTCTCCCCAGTGCCATATAGGTATCTGTACCATCACTCCCACATTCCACATGCCTTTGAATTTGTTTTCAAAGCTATTGAAGACAGAAGGATTGGTTACCATATAATTCCCCATCAATGCGATGGAGGGAAGATGTTCGGCGCGGGTTACGTTTACTTTCTGTTTGTAAATCTGTGTTGCTAATTCGAGACTACGTATTTCCGGACGATTCTCATAAGCGGTAGACAAATCGAAATGAAGGTCTGTTGTCAGTAATGGAATATCTTCCATATTTTCATCTGCCAGCGTGATGGGGGAGCTAAGATCAATGCCACATAGTTGACACAACAGCATTCGGGCAAGGCTCAATCCGTCTTCCACTTTGGTGAGTGTCATTTCCGCTTCATTAACCTTGACGCGTACAGACAGACCGTCCGCTTTGGTGGCTACTCCTTCATGAATCATTTTTTCTACATCACTGTCCAGCTGTTGCAAAAGCTTTAAATAACCTTCCGCCAGCTTCTTCTTATTAACCAGTGAAATAACTTGCCAGTAAGCTTGGTCTGTACTCATGATTACTTCCTGCATACCGCCATGGTGTTGTTGTTGAGCCAATTCTTCGGCATACTTTGTTATTTTGTTGTACGCCCGGATTTTTCCACCCATGTATAAAGGCTGTGTCAATGTAATGGCACCTGCATAGACATTTCTCGTATCTGTACGGAGCGCATCCACTAAAGAGTTTCCCGCTTGGTCGAGAGCCGGCAGAGCCGCTCCTAGTTTTCCGCTTAGGGAAGCAATAAGTGGTGCCAATTTTGGATGTGCTGTTGCAATCTCGGTTGCAGCTTGTTGGATAGGACCTGCCAGATTAGTTCCTAATCCAGAAAGCACAGCTTTTTGGTCATTATTTAATAATGAAAACTCTTTCTGGTTTCTCATGTAAGCTCCGGTTGCCGAGAAATTGGGCAGATAATTCGTAAATGCGGCTTTCCGTTGATAATGGGAGGCATTTATTTTCTCATTTCTAATCAACAAATCTTTGTTGTTGGCAAGAGCTAATGCGCGGCAACTATCCAGACTTAGAAAGTTTTGCGCTTTTCCTATGAAAGTGAGGCTTAGCAGAATTGTCAGAAGAAATACTTTTTTCATCGCATCTTGCATATTAATAAGGTGATACTTCTTTTTTAATAACCCGCTTCTTATGTAAATTGTTTATTGAAGGAGTCTTTTTTTGAACTTGTTTACTTAAACAATAATTGCATAAACAACGATGCAAAAGTAGTGCTTTCTTTGAAAATGCAAAAAGAATTAGCTTTTTTTTAATGCTTCTGTTTGAAAAATATGTTATACTTGCATTCGGAAATATGATAAACATACCGTAATGTTATTAAATCTGACAGAAGAACAAATTGCCCAATTGGCGCCGGATGCGGCTTCAGTGAAGGCAGGAAAAGGTTTGGCGAGCCGGGCCAAATGGTTGCTTTTGGAGTATAGTGACCGTGCCATCTGGGGGCATTGTCAAGGAAGTGGACAAACACCTTATCAAACAGTTGTTGATATAAAGGATATTGCATTTAGATGTTCTTGCCCCAGCCGTAAGTTTCCATGTAAACATGCTTTGGGACTTTTATATATGTATGCGTCTTATTCCGAATCTTTCAAGCAGGCAGAGGAACCGGATTGGGTGGAAACATGGCTTTCCAAACGTAAAGAGAAGGAAGAAAAGAAAGAGCGGAAAGAAAAAAAGACGGCAGCTCCGATAGATGAGGCGGCGCAGGCCAAGAGACAGGCTGTGCGTCATCAAAAAGTGTTGGGAGGGATTGAAGACCTTCAGATATGGATGAAAGACTTGTTGCGCAACGGGTTACTCAACGTTCCGGAGAGAGCCTGCACCTTGTTTGAAGCTATCTCGCGGAGAATGGTTGACGCACAGGCATCAGGGCTGGCAGGCAGGCTGAGGGGACTTCGGGAGTTGAATTACTATTCGGAGGACTGGAAATTCAAACTGACAGACAAACTGAGTAAAATATATCTGCTTGCGGAAAGCTATAAACATTTGGATAATCTTCCGGCTGACTGGCAATTCGAAATTCGTACTCAAATAGGATATCCGCAATCAAAGGAAGAGGTGATGGCGGGAGAACCTGTCGAAGATCAGTGGATGGTACTGCATACAAGAAGTAATAAGGTGAACGATTTGCGAACCGATGTTTTCTGGTTGTATGGAAAGGCGAGTCGCCGGATGGCGGTGTATGTTTATTTTATGGTTCCGGGAACGCTGCCGGAGTTTACGATTCTGTCCGGTGGTACGTATCAGGGCCCATTGTACTTTTACAAAGGAGTTGCCGCTTTACGTGCATTGCCCAAAGAACTGCAACGGTCGGACGAAAAATTCCAGCCTTCTTGTTGTCCCGACTTGGAAACTGCCACACAATATTATAGAACGATCGTCCGGACCAATCCTTTTGTGGAGGAAGTCCCTTTATTGGTAGATAATGTCAGATTGATGACAGCCGGCAATGCACAATACCTGCAAGATGCCGAAGGACGTGTCATGCCGGTACATGTGGACGAAAACATTCGTATTGATATTCTTGCTACTACCGGTGGAAAGCCTTTTGCTGCTTTCCTGCTGGCGGATGTTACTTTTTGGGAATTGAAAACTATTTGGTATCAATCTGAATATTATTTTTGGAAAGATGAACGTAACTGACCAACTGATTAATATAGCATTATTAGGGACTGCTACTCGTGAACTGATAGCAACGGATTTGCCCGAAGAATTGCAAGACAGCTTGCGTGACATTCAAGAGAAAGCGGAAGATGCGGAGACAGCTTTTTATCAACTGTCGGCTTTAGGTTTCGCTTTCAGACGTGCCGGATTGAAGGCATACTTGTTGAAAGACCCCGTGTCCGTATCGGAAGCTCCCGAAGAGAGTAAAGCCTGCTTCTCCCGCGAAGTGGGAGAACTGTTGACTTCCCTGCATAGTAACCGGAACTCATATCTCTTATTATATGCATATCGTAAAGCGATAGCTTTCGATAAGTTGTTGCCGCCGGTTTATCTGCCAGCTTTATTGCAAAGGGCTTTTGACCGAAACAATCCTAAGCGGCACGAAGAGCAACGTTGGTTGTCGGAATTGTCGGGGCGTAGAGGGCGTTGGCTGCTTTCGGAAATGGGACTTCCCGCATGGGGAGAACCGGGAAATGAAAGTTGGGAGACGGCTTCCCACGAAGAACGGAAACGGATGTTGTGTCGTTTGCGGCAGGAACAGCCCGAACAAGGACTGGCTTTATTGCAGACAGAGTTGAAGAATGAATCAGCCGCTCATCGCGAGGAGTTGATTCGGTGTCTGCGTATAGGATTGACCAAAGCGGACGAGGCTTTCTTGCAGGAACTTCTTTTGAAGGACAGAAGTGGCAGTGTCAAAGAGACTGCCCGCCGATTGTTGTGCAGCTTGCCGGATTCGGAACTGGTGAAAACCTATCAGGAGTTGTTGCGTGGGAAATTGCATTTTAATTTTCTTTCAGGGTGGTCGTACGATAAGATTGAATATACGCCGGAAATGAAGAAATTAGGATTTGAAGAGGTCAGTGCCAATAAAGACGAAAAAGATGATCGCTTCTTGTTGAGGCAATTGGCAGAACGGGTGCCACTAAGTTTTTGGAGTGAGTTCTACGACTGTACACCGGAAAAGGCAGCGGGTAAATTGGCGAAGAAACCTCCTTTTCAGAAATTGTTTGATCTTTCAAGTCCGATTCTGAATTTCGGAGATTCCGTATGGGCTTATTACACATTGAAAGAAAATGCGGAAGAAGATATGAGCCTTGCGTTAGCGGGGTTGCTTTCTCCTTCTCAGCGTGAAGAAATAGCATTTCAGACAATCAAAGGCGGACTGATTCCGGATAGTTGGTTTAATGAAGACGGCGGGGAATGGGGAATGAAATTTTCATCCTATGTCTTGCAACGCCTTCTGCGAAATAACTACTATCTTCCTAAAGAAACGGCGGAACAATTGGCTGTGTATTTCCCTGCTGAAATGAGAGGTACGTTGGAGCGGATTGCCGCTTCGGTGACAAAGCAGGAGAACAATACGACTTTTTACTTTTGCCGGTTGGTACTGGAGTACATGGATGTAAAACAGAAAATAGATACCTTAATTAAATAACGAACAATAAAAACTGAAAGATATGAGCGCTTTATTGAGAGAACATGCCGAACAGCAATTTGCAGAAGAACTTCATGAGTTGAAAAAGAACGAGATTTATGCCATTCCGGAGAACTGGGAAATGTCTCCGCAGTCTGTGGTCACTTATCTGATGGGTGGCAAGTTGAAGAATAGTTTCGAAGTCTCTCCGAAATATATCGGCCACCGTCGTCTGATGGAAATAGCGGTCGCCACTTTGGCAACCGACCGCGCGTTGTTGCTTTACGGCTTACCCGGAACGGCAAAAAGCTGGGTGAGTGAGCATATTGCGGCTGCCATCTCGGGCAATTCGACGTTGATAGTGCAGGGTACAGCCGGAACAGGTGAAGAGGCCATCCGTTATGGATGGAACTATGCACGTTTGCTGGCGGAAGGACCAAGTGAGGGTGCTTTGATACAGACTCCTGTCATGAAAGCGATGCAGGAAGGAAAGATCGGGCGTATTGAAGAGCTGACCCGAATCGGTTCGGATGTACAGGATACTTTGATTACGATTCTCTCAGAAAAGACGCTCCCCGTTCCTGAGTTGAATAAAGAGATACAGGCTGTCCGCGGCTTCAATATCATTGCCACCGCCAACAATCGCGATAAGGGGGTGAATGAACTTTCGAGTGCTTTGAAGCGACGTTTCAATACGGTCATTTTGCCTTTGCCTGACTCTATTGACGAGGAGATTGATATTGTCCGTCGTCGGGTGGAAAGCTTTGAGAAGGTGATGCAGCTTCCGGCAGAGAAGCCGGCGTTGTCGGAAATTCGGCGGGTGGTCACCATTTTCCGTGAACTGCGGCAGGGGGCGACTGTCGATGGCAAGACCAAACTGAAAACACCGAGTGGTACACTTAGCACGGCTGAAGCCATCTCGGTTGTGAATAACGGCTTGGCAATGGCCGGTTATTTCGGCGATGGAGAAATCCATGCGGAAGATTTGGTATCCGGTATCTTGGGAGCAGTGGTAAAAGACCCGGTACAAGATAAAGTCGTTTGGCAGGAATACATGGAAACAGTCGTGAAGAACCGGGAGGGTTGGAAAGACATCTATCGTGCTTCAAGGGATATGATCTAAAAAGAAGAGAAAATGGCGATTCATTTATTAGGTATCAGGCATCATGGTCCCGGTTCATGCCGCAATGTGCTGAATTACCTGCAAGAACTGCAACCGGATTTGATTTTGGTAGAAGGTCCGGCAGAAGCAGAGGCATTGCTTGCTTGTGTGGGAAATCCGCAGATGGTTCCTCCCGTTGCGTTGTTGGCTTATCAGCCCGACGAACCGCAACGGGCAGTATTCTATCCGTTTGCTGAGTTCTCTCCGGAATGGCAGGCGATGCGATATGCCGTACAGAATGGGGTTCCTCTTCGTTTCTTCGATTTGCCTTTGGTTTATTCGATGGCTCTCCGTAAACAGGAAGAACTGAAGGCTTCGGAAGAATTGACGGAATCCGTTGACGAACAAACAGACCCGACCGAAAAGGAAACGATCGAAATGGAAGCTGCAGAAATGGAAGTGGCGGAAGAAACAGTCACAGCGGCAGAAGAAAAGAAAGAAGAATCAATCGGCGATCCGTTTGATTGGCTGGCTCGTGCCGCCGGATGTACCGATGGAGAATCCTGGTGGGAAATGATGATTGAACACCGAAAGGAATCTGAAGATATATTTCAGGCGGTGAAGGAAGCGGTCACTGCTCTTCGGGAAGAACTGTCCGGACAGACTTCCGCCCGTGATTTGCTTCGTGAAGCCTGGATGCGTAAAATGATACGGGCGGCACAGAAAGAAAACTTTGAGCGCATTGCCGTTGTTTGCGGTGCTTGGCATGTGCCCGCACTGGAGGATATGCCTAAAGTGAAAGAGGATAACGCATTGCTGAAAGGCTTGCCGAAAGTAAAAATAGAATGTACATGGATTCCGTGGACATATAATCGGTTGGCTCTGCGTAGCGGTTATGGCGCGGGAATCGAATCTCCGGGATGGTATCACTATCTTTGGCATCATCCGGAAGATGACGGTACGCTTTGGATAAGCCGGATAGCCTCCTTGTTGCGGCAGAAGAATATGGATATTTCGGTGGCTCACGTCATTGAGACTGTCCGACTGGCACAAGCTACGGCCGCACTCCGAAATCTGCCCTATCCTTCACTGAACGAATATAACGAGGCTGTGACTACAGTGATGGGGTTTGGAGATGACATCCTGTTGCAAATCATTCGTGAAGAGCTCATTATCAGCAACCGTTTGGGAAGCGTTCCCGATAATGTGCCCAAGGTGCCGTTGCTGGTAGATGTGGAGAAGACACAGAAAAGTCTGCGTGTTCCGTTCACTGCCGAAATAAAAGAGCTGATACTGGACCTCCGCAAACCCAATGACCTCGAACGGAGTATCTTTTTTCATCGTCTGCAATTGTTGGGAATTGACTGGGCGATTCACGGAGAAATAGACGGTAAAGGTACTTTTAAAGAACAATGGACCTTATATCATAAACCGGAACAGATTATCGATATCATTGAGCGGGCGATATGGGGGAATACGGTGATGGAAGCTACCCAAAAGTATTTGCAGGCAACCATGGAGGAGATTTGTCATATTCCTGAGTTGACCGCATTATTGAACGGGGTGCTTCCGGCAGATCTTCCCGCATTGGTGGAGACTATGACCGTGCGGCTGGATGCGCTTTCGGCAGCCTCGACCGATATTCTTGAAATGATGGAAGCGATTCCCGGACTGGTGAATATCGTCCGTTACGGAAATGTCCGCAACCTCGACTTCTCGAAGGTAGGCAGTATGCTTGAGGCGATGGTTGCGCGTATTCTTGCAGGCGGTGTGTTGGTATGTATCAATATTGATGAAGAAGCGGCAAGCGGTCTGCTCGACAAATTAGTTGCCACAGACTATGCCCTTTCTATTCTGAATCGGGAAGAACTGAACCGGATGTGGCGTAATTTTATCTGTCAAATACGCTTATCGGCCAATGTCCATCCGTTATTGTCCGGTTACGCCACTCGTTTGCTGAATGATAAAGGCGAGATAACGATGGAAGAAATGCAGGATACGTTAAGTTACTATTCGTCGGTTGGTAATTCTCCGGCAGACATGGCTTATTGGTTTGAAGGATTCCTGCGCTCTTCGGGTTCGGTGTTACTATTGGACGATCGTCTTTGGAATCTGGTAAATACTTGGGTGTGTGCGCAGGAGCAAGAGACGTTTATGGAGTTGTTGCCGATTCTGCGGCGTACTTTCAGTGAATTTACTTCGGCCGAGCGCCGTAAACTGGGAGAAAAGGCACGTCATGCCGGAACTGCCACCGCCCGTCCCCTTGCCGGAACAGAGGATTTGAATCTCGACCGGGAAGAGGCGGCAAGAGTAATTCCGGTGATTCGTCAGTTGTTGGGACTTGAAACAAAGTAAAAGAAAAGAAATGGAAGAAGAATTACTGAAAAGATGGCGTTTGATATTGGGGGGTGATGAGGCCGATGGTACAGGCGTATCGTTGAGCGTGGAAGAACGGCGGATCGACCAATCCTTGGAAGCCGTATATGATAGCGACAGGAGGGGAGGGCTGGGCTCCTCGGCTCCCAAAGTCAGCCGATGGCTGGGGGAGATTCGTGAGTTTTTCCCACAGACAGTGGTGCAGGTGATTCAGCGGGATGCCATCAAACGGTTGAATCTGACTACGTTGCTTACAGAAAAGGAGATGTTGGAAACGGTGGTTCCCGATGTGCATCTGGTGGCTACCTTGATGTCTTTAAGTCAGGTGATTCCGGAGAAGAATAAAGAGATGGCGCGTCAGGTAGTCCGTCGGGTGGTTGATGAATTGCTCCGCAAACTGTCGGCACCTACCCAACAGGCGGTGACCGGTGCGTTGAATCGCTCCGCCCGTCGCCGGAATCCCCGCTATAATGAAATAGACTGGAAAACAACCATTACGAAGAACCTGAAAAATTACCAGCCTGAGTATAAGACGATTATTCCTGAAATACGTATCGGATACGGCCGTAAGAGGAAAGCCATGAAAGATATCATTCTGTGTTTGGACCAGAGTGGTTCTATGGGGACATCCGTGATTTACTCCGGCATTTTCGGTTCTGTATTGGCGTCTATTCCGGCTGTCTCTACCCGAATGGTCGTGTTTGACACGGCGGTTGTCGACCTTACGGACGATTTGCAAGACCCTGTCGATTTGCTTTTTGGGGTGCAACTGGGCGGAGGGACGGATATTGCCCGGGCTTTGACTTATTGTCAAGGCATAGTGACCCGCCCGCAAGATACAGTGCTCGTATTGGTGACCGACCTTTATGAAGGGGGCGATCCGCGAGAGATGCGAAAGAGGTTTGCGTCTCTTGTCGACAGCGGCGTGCAACTGATTGTGTTGCCGGCATTGAATGATGATGGTGCTCCGTCTTATGACAAGAACCATGCGGAGTTTTTAGCTTCTATCGGCGTACCTACTTTCGCCTGCACTCCGGATAAGTTTCCCGACCTGATGGCGGCTGCTCTTAGCAAACAGGATATCGGTATGTGGGTTTCTCAAAACATAAAGATGTCCTGACAATCGAATACCGGATATTCGGTGGCAACGAAAAAGGCCGTTCCTCGTTGTGAAGAACAGCCTTTCTTGATATATAAAGTAAGGGGATTAATTACAGAGCACCTACTTCTTTCAAAGCAGCGTTCGTTCCGTGAACAGCTTTTGCGCTAGCTGCGAACTTAGCTTTTTCGTCTTCGTTCAGGTTCAGTTCAACGATTTTTTCGATACCGTTCTTGCCAAGGATTACAGGAACGCCGATGCAAAGATCTGATTCGCCGTATTCACCTTCCAATAATACAGAACAAGGAATCATCTTCTTTTGGTCATGAAGGATAGATTCAACTACGAATGCTCCTGCTGCACCCGGTGCATACCATGCAGAAGTACCCAGCAATTTAGTCAGCGTAGCACCACCTACCATAGTAGCAGCAGCAACTTCTTCCAATTTCTCTGCAGAGATGAAATTAGCTACAGGCATACCTTTGTAAGTAGCGAAACGAGTCAAAGGAATCATCGTAGTATCACCGTGACCACCGATAACCATACCTTCTACTTCGTTAGCGTTGCAACCGATAGCTTGAGACAAGAAATATTTGAAACGAGAGCTATCCAAAGCACCACCCATACCGATTACACGGTTTTTCGGCAAGCCCAGAGCCTTCAATGCCAAATAAGTCATTGTATCCATCGGGTTAGAAATAACAACGATGATAGCGTTAGGAGAATATTTCAACAGGTTTTCTGCTACCGACTTAACGATACCAGCGTTCACACCGATCAATTCTTCACGAGTCATACCCGGTTTACGAGGAATACCTGAAGTAATCACAACAACGTCAGAGTTAGCAGTTTGAGCATAGTCGTTAGTGCAGCCTACCAATGTAGTGTCGAAACCCAGCAATTGAGCTGTCTGCATCATATCCATTGCTTTACCTTCTGAAACGCCTTCTTTAACGTCCAGCATTACTACTTCGTCTGCTACTTCATTAAAAGCAAGTACATTTGCACATGTAGCACCTACGTTACCTGCGCCTACTACGGTTACTTTTGACATAATACTATATATTTAAAAAGTTGATAATTTGTTTTATCTTTTAGCGCGACAAAATTACAACGATAATCCTGATTAAAGAAATTTTTCCGTAATAATTTTAGTTAAAGGTCAAACTTCCTAATAATATGACGTCAGTTTGATATAAGCCATGCGGGCGAACTTATATCGAACTGACGTTAATATAATAGGTAGGATGAAAAGTTTGGGCAAAGGAAGCTGTTTGAGGTACGGTTATAAACCGAATGTAGCTATAGTGAGAGTGCACTGTTATGGAGAATTGTTTATTTAGCCATTTTTTTATAGCTGCTTGCCTATTCGGATTTACTTCGTTCGCTACTATTACTTCGTTTCACTATAGTTATACGCAAGAGTAACTATAGTTAAACGAAGTAAAAATAGGCAGTGGAGTTAATAATAGTAGGCAATAAGATAAGTTTAATTGGCATCTTGGCGAAAAAAGGTGTTTGAGTGCTTTGCTTTTGCCAATTTGAATAAATTAGCAAGCAAATAAGTTAAAATTATATGGATTAGCAGCGGGGGATAAAAAACTCTCTGTATTTCTGCTTGACTTCTGTTGCGAAATGATTACTTTTGCGCACGTTATCAATTCACAACTGAAACTATGAGTAAAAAAAGCCTTCTTATTGCGGCCGTGGCTATCTTGGTGATAGCTATTATTGGTATTACTTATTTATTGTTTACCGAAAAAAAAGCTAATCGGGAGTTAGTGCAGGAATTCCAATTGGATAAGGAAGATCTGGAAAACGAATATAGTCGTTTTGTGCAAGAATATGATGAATTGAAGTTTAAGGTTACTAATGACTCGTTGGGAGTATTATTGGAGCAGGAACAGTTGAAGACCCAACGTCTATTGGAAGAACTTCGTACTGTGAAGAGTTCGAATGCAACAGAGATTCGTCGTCTAAAGAAAGAATTGGCTACCTTGCGTAAAGTAATGGTTGGTTATATTAATCAGATTGATTCACTAAATAAACTGGCTGCACAACAGAAACAGGTCATTGCAGAAGTAACACAAAAATATAATCAGGCTTCACAACAAATCAGCAGTCTTTCCGAAGAAAAGAAAAATCTGGATAAGAAGGTGACGTTGGCAGCGCAACTTGATGCAACTAATATTCGTATCGAACCACGTAATAAACGTGGTAAAGTGGCTAAGAAAGTGAAGGATATTGTGAAATTGGCTATTAGTTTTACCATTGTGAAAAATATAACCGCTGAAAATGGTGAGCGTACCATTTATGTGCGTATTGCCAAACCGGATAATGATGTGTTGACCAAAAGTGCATCAAATACATTTCCTTATGAGAACCGTACATTGGCTTATTCTATCAAGAAGTATATTGATTATAACGGGGAAGAGCAGAATGTGAACGTATTTTGGGATGTAGAAGAATTCCTGTATGCCGGAAACTACCGTGTTGATATCTTCGAAGGTGGCAATCTGATCGGTTCGCAGTCGTTTACATTAAATTAATATCAGGGTATTATTTTTCTCTACCGATATTTTAATTTTCTTCTATATTAACTAACCCGATGGTCTGTTTTTAATATTTCTTCGGGTAACAGCTGTTCTTTTATGGATGAACTGGGGAAAGAACTGCATAAATAATCGCAATAATATACAGAAAATAGGGTGAATGTAGCATGAATTTGCATACAATATGCGGCTTTTTAATCGTAGAAGCCTTCGTTGGATTAAAATCAACGAGATGTCCCTCACCGAGGAAGCATAAGTTCTTCGGTGAGGGACAACTCTTTTCTCGGTGAGGAACTCATATGGGAATGATTGGAAGCAGTTTTTCTCTCTAGTTTGTATGCGAATAAAGATAAGGAGAAATTGATAAAATGAAGGACTGTTGTCTATAAAAGAATGATTTGTAAATGCAATCAGTATAATTTTAATTTTATTGAGTAAATATAAGGGGAAATTATGTTAATCTAATTTCTGAAGATAGTAAATCTTGGCCCTTCTTCTCTTTAGTTGGAATCTATACCCAATTTGTTGCATTCCCAACAACTTGAATGTCCCTTTTTTTTAGAAGTTCTATTTTTAAGTACCGTATAGTTGAATCGGGTGATGAGGAATAACGGTTGCATAATGTGAACTGCTTACCGTCTTCCGTCAGCTCCCCACATCATTTTGCTGCGGAGTGTATCGAAAAAAATGTGATTAAAACGTTTCACTACCTTTATGCTGTAATCTGCCCGACGGATGGTTAGTTGAGTCGTTTCTTTGCAAGTCTCGCTCCTCCCGTCAATGGCGACGAGGAAGTTGTGACTTCTGCTTTCTACATCTAATGTAATCTCCCAGTCATCCCGAATAACGATAGGGCGGACGTTGAGACTATGTGGAGCCACCGGAGTGATGGCAATAGTGTTGGAATGAGGGACGATGATCGGGCCTCCTACACTCAAAGAGTAGGCTGTGGAACCTGTTGGAGTGGCAATTACTAATCCGTCAGCTTGATAAGTATTCAGATACGCGCCATTAATAGCTGTCCGGATACTAATCATTGAGGAGCTGTCTCGTTTGAGAATAGCTATTTCGTTGAGGGCATAAGGAGAATCTTGGAGATGTTTGTCGTTGCAGATCAACTGAAGTACACTTCGTTCCTCCACACTATATCTGCCGTTTTGGATTTCATCAAATGTTTCCTCCATTTCCTCCGGCGAAATATCTGCCAGAAATCCTAAACGTCCTGTGTTAATTCCCAAAATAGGAATCCCTTTTCTTCCTACGCGGCGGGCAGCTTTCAGAAATGTTCCGTCGCCTCCGATGCTGATTACCATATCGGCAGTAAAATCATCACCATCAAATAATTGATCTGCTTTAATATCCATATTTTCAGAAACTAGGAATTGATAAAATTCCCTGCACATACCAATCTCTGCTCCCTGTTTCTTTAAAAGTTTAAACAAGGTGACAGCATGAGAGGACTTTTTAGCCTGATAAGTATTTCCGAAAATGGCGAATCTCATAAGCAATATCATTAGTTTAGGATGCAAATTTGGCATTTTTTCTTGGATTTCTACTTTAAATAACCAAAAAAGAAACGAGAATGCGTTTCGTATTATTAGGCAACTAATAATAATATTTGTATTTTTGCGGCAAATATAACGTAGAACTATGACTAAATTAAGTGTAAATATAAACAAGATTGCTACGCTAAGGAATGCTCGCGGAGGAAATGTCCCCGATGTAGTGAAGGTAGCACTTGATTGTGAATCTTTTGGTGCAGACGGTATTACAGTTCATCCTCGTCCGGATGAACGTCACATACGTCGTTCGGATGTATATGATTTGCGCCCTTTGCTGCGCACGGAGTTTAATATCGAAGGTTATCCCGCTCCGGAATTTATTGACCTGGTGTTGAAAGTTAAACCTCATCAAGTAACTTTGGTCCCCGACGATCCTTCACAGATTACTTCTAATTCCGGTTGGGACACCAAAGCAAATCTGGAATTCCTGACTGAAGTGCTCGATCAGTTTAACAGCGCCGGTATTCGTACTTCCGTTTTTGTGGCAGCCGACCCTGAAATGGTGGAATATGCTGCGAAAGCAGGGGCGGATCGTGTCGAACTGTATACCGAACCATACGCAGCGAACTATCCGAAAAATCCGGAAGCTGCCATCGCTCCTTTTATCGAAGCCGCGAAGACTGCCCGTAAACTAGGTATCGGTTTGAACGCCGGACACGACTTGAGTATGGTTAATTTAAATTATTTCTATAAAAACATTCCTTGGGTGGATGAAGTCTCCATCGGACATGCGTTGATTAGCGATGCATTGTATCTGGGACTCGAACGTACCATTCAGGAATATAAAAACTGTCTACGCTCATGAATGCAATGATCTTGTTAGCCCAAGGGGCTATGAATATCGCCGACTCGCTGGCTACTGCCAATCCCGTATTGACGGAAGTAAACGCTCCTGAAATGAACATGCTTGATATGGCTATCAAGGGCGGATGGATTATGATTGTACTAGGGGTACTGTCTGTTGTCTGTTTCTATATCCTGTTTGAACGTAACTACATGATTCGCAAGGCTGGAAAAGAGGACCCTATGTTTATGGAGCGGATTAAAGACTATATCCATAGTGGTGAGATCAAAGCAGCTATTAACTATTGCCGCACAATGAATACCCCTTCGGCACGTATGATAGAAAAAGGTATCAGCCGTTTGGGACGTCCTATTAACGATGTGCAGGTAGCCATTGAGAATGTAGGTAATATTGAAGTGGCGAAACTGGAAAAAGGATTGACTGTAATGGCAACTATTTCCGGAGGTGCTCCGATGCTCGGATTCCTCGGCACGGTGACTGGTATGGTACGTGCATTCTACGAAATGGCGAATGCCGGAAGCGGTAACATCGATATCACTTTGCTTTCCGGTGGTATCTATGAAGCCATGATTACTACGGTCGGTGGTCTGATTGTCGGTATCATTGCTATGTTTGCCTACAATTATCTGGTGATGCTGGTAGACCGCGTGGTAAATAAAATGGAGTCTCGTACCATGGAGTTCATGGACTTGTTGAACGAGCCGGCGGGAAAATGAACCGGTATTCCAATCTGTTAATCACTAATCACTAACCCCTAATCAAACATAAAGTGGGATTAAAAAGAAGAAATAGAATATCGCCCAATTTCAGCATGGCTTCCATGACGGACGTCATCTTCCTGTTGCTGATATTCTTTATGATAACCTCTACGGTGGTGTCGCCCAATGCTATCAAAGTGTTGTTGCCGCAAGGTAAACAGCAAACTTCGGCCAAACCGCTGACAAGAGTGGTTATTGATAAAGACTTGAATTTCTATGCTGCTTTCGGCAATGAAAAAGAGCAGCCGGTGGCGCTGAACGATCTGACTTCATTCTTGCAGAGTTGTGCAGAGAAGGAGCCGGAAATGTACGTGGCATTGTATGCGGATGAATCGGTACCTTACCGGGAGATTGTAAGGGTATTGAACATTGCGAACGAGAATCATTTTAAGATGGTGTTGGCTACGCGCCCGCCTGAAAATAAATAAGAAACAATGGACAGAAGAAAAAAGGGTGAATATGTAGGAGCACTGGGTGCACTGTTGGTGCATGTGGCAGTGATTGCTCTTTTGATTCTGGTGAGCTTTACTGTCCCCCAACCGGATGAAGATGCAGGCGGAGTGCCTGTGATGATGGGAAATGTAGACGCGGCAAGTGGTTTCGATGATCCCTCTTTGGTGGATGTGGATATCATGGATGAAGATGTGGCAGCACCCGCGGAAACAACACCGGAACTTCCTTCGGAACAGGATTTATTGACGCAGACCGAAGAGGAAACAGTAACCCTGAAACCTAAGACGGAAGAACCGAAAAAAGAAACGGTGAAACCTAAAGAGGTAGTCAAGCCGAAAGAACCAGTGAAGAAGCCCGAAAAAACGGAAGCCGAAAAAGCTGCGGAAGCCAAACGGCTGGCAGAAGAAAAAGCGGAACGTGAACGTAAGGCTGCCGAAGAAGCTGCCAGAAAGAGGGTGTCCGGTGCGTTTGGAAAAGGAGCGCAAATGACAGGAAACAAAGGAACAGCGGCTAGTGGTACGGGAACCGAAGGCAGCAAGGAGGGAAACTCTTCTACCGGAGCGAAGACCGGAACCGGAGGTTACGGAACATTTGATCTTGGCGGACGTTCTTTAGGTACAGGCAGTTTGCCGAAGCCTGCATATAATGTGCAGGAAGAAGGACGTGTTGTGGTGAATATCACCGTGAATCCTGCAGGACAAGTGATTTCGACCAGCATTAGCCCTCAAACGAATACGGTAAATTCCGCTTTGCGTAAGGCAGCGGAGGATGCAGCGAAGAAAGCCCGTTTTAATACGATAGATGGAGTGACGAACCAGACAGGTACAATCACCTATTATTTTAACTTGAGATAGTATCATTAACCAAATATAGTAAGCATTATGGGAACTGTATACGCTTTTTTTGCAGATGGCTTTGAAGAAATTGAAGCTTTGACTGCTATTGACACGTTGAGACGTGCCGGACTTAATGTAGAAATCGTATCCGTTACACCGGATGAAATTGTAGTAGGAGCACATGACGTATCCGTCCTTTGCGATATTAACTTCGAGAATTGCGATTTCTTCGATGCAGAACTGCTACTGTTGCCGGGAGGAATGCCGGGAGCTGCCACACTTGACAAGCACGAAGGGTTGCGTAAATTGATTCTTGATTTTGCCGCAAAAGATAAACCTATTGCTGCTATTTGTGCTGCTCCGATGGTGTTGGGTAAGCTGGGACTGCTGAAAGGAAAGAAGGCTACCTGTTATCCGGGTTTTGAACAATATTTGGAGGGGGCAGAATGTGTAAATGAGCCCGTTGTACGTGATGGAAACACCATTACCGGTATGGGACCGGGGGCTGCCATGGAATTTGCTTTGACAATCGTTGACCTGTTGGTAGGTAAAGAAAAGGTCGACGAACTGGTAGAAGCGATGTATATTAAACGCTAAACCGTTCATGAAGAAATATGTAATTATTGTCGCCGGTGGAAAGGGCTTGCGAATGGGAAGTGACCTCCCGAAACAATTCCTTCCCATGGGTGATAAACCTGTGTTGATGCATACCTTGGAAGCATTCAGGAGATATGAAGAAACACTTCAAATCATAGTAGTGCTTCCACGGGAACAACAGGACTTTTGGAAGCAACTTTGCCAAAAACACAGCTTTGCGGTGGAACATACCCTTGCCGATGGAGGCGAAACACGTTTCCACTCTGTAAAGAACGGTCTGGCACTGGTGCAGGAGCCGGGACTGGTAGGGGTGCATGATGGAGTACGTCCGTTTGTGTCGGTAGAAGTGATTCGCCGTTGTTATGACTTGGCAAAAGTGCAGAAAGCAGTGATTCCTGTGGTAGATGTGGTAGAGACACTTCGCCATCTGACAGATGCCGGAAGAAGTGAAACGGTCAGCCGGAATGATTACAAACTGGTGCAAACACCGCAGGTGTTCGATGTAGAATTGTTGAAACAAGCATATACACAAGAATTTACCCCCTTCTTTACAGACGACGCTTCCGTTGTCGAAGCAATGGGAATACCTGTGTGTCTGGCAGAAGGTAACCGTGAAAATATAAAAATAACGACTCCTTTTGATTTAAAAGTAGGGAGTGCTCTTTTATAAATGTTTGATTTATCCACACGCGACATAAAATTTATCTCCGGTGTAGGCCCTCAAAAAGCCGCTGTATTAAATAAGGAATTGGAAGTCTACTCCTTGCACGATTTAATTTATTATTTCCCTTATAAATATATTGACCGGAGCCGCATCTATTACATTCATGAAATAGATGGCAATATGCCGTATATCCAGCTGAAAGGAGAAATCCTCGGTTTCGAAACCATTGGCGAAGGACGCCAACGCCGTTTGACGGCTCATTTCTCGGATGGTACGGGAGTTGTGGATTTGGTGTGGTTTCAGGGCATTAAATATATCTTAGGTAAGTATAAACTACACGAAGAATATATCATCTTCGGTAAACCGACCGTTTTCAACGGACGTATTAATGTGGCGCATCCCGATGTAGACAAACCGGAAGATTTGAAACTTTCTTCGGTGGGATTGCAACCTTATTATAATACGACGGAGAAAATGAAGCGCAGTTTTCTCAACTCTCATGCGATTGAGAAGATGATGGCAACGGTGATTCAACAAATACAGGAGCCTCTGCCTGAAACACTTTCTTCCAAATTGCTAGCGGAACATCATCTGATGCCTTTGACGGAAGCTCTCCGGAATATCCACTTCCCGACCAATTCCGATGTGCTTCGCAGGGCGCAATATCGCCTTAAGTTTGAAGAACTGTTTTATGTTCAACTGAATATCCTCCGCTATGCTAAAGACAGGCAAAAAAGATATCGTGGATATATCTTTGAGAAAGTGGGAGATGTGTTCAATACATTTTATACAAAGAATCTTCCTTTTCAACTGACAGGTGCACAGAAACGGGTATTGAAGGAAATACGGAACGATGTCGGCAGTGGCAGGCAGATGAACCGCCTCTTGCAGGGAGATGTAGGAAGCGGGAAAACACTGGTTGCCTTGATGAGTATGTTGCTGGCATTGGATAACGGCTATCAGGCTTGCATGATGGCGCCCACCGAAATCTTGGCGAACCAGCATTATGAAACAATCAAAGAACTGCTCTTTGGCATGGATATCCGTGTCGAACTGTTGACAGGCTCTGTTAAAGGCAAAAAACGGGAAGCGATTCTGACCGGATTGCTGACCGGAGATGTGAAGATATTAATAGGAACGCATGCCGTTATTGAAGATACTGTCAATTTCTCTTCTTTAGGTTTTGTTGTTATCGACGAACAGCATCGCTTTGGTGTGGCACAACGCGCCCGCCTTTGGAGTAAGAATGTTCAACCTCCGCATGTACTTGTGATGACGGCTACCCCGATTCCACGCACTTTGGCAATGACATTGTATGGTGATTTGGACGTGTCTATTATCGACGAGCTTCCACCCGGAAGAAAACCGATTACTACTATCCACCAATTTGATAACCGCCGGGAAAGTATGTATCGTTCGGTGCGCAAACAAATTGAAGAAGGACGTCAGGTCTATATTGTCTATCCGCTGATTAATGAAAGCGAAAAGATTGATTTGAAGAACCTTGAAGAGGGATATCAACATATTCTGGAAGAGTTTCCCAAATGTGCAGTTTGTAAAGTGCATGGCAAAATGAAACCAGCCGAGAAGGATGAGCAAATGCAGCTTTTTGTTTCGGGCAAAGCGCAGATCATGGTGGCTACTACCGTTATTGAAGTCGGGGTAAACGTTCCGAATGCTTCGGTGATGATTATTGAAAATGCAGAACGTTTCGGGCTTTCGCAGTTACATCAGTTGCGTGGTCGGGTAGGACGTGGGGCGGAACAGTCTTATTGTATTCTGGTGACGAATTATAAGTTGACGGAGGACACCCGGAAACGGTTGGAAATCATGGTACGTACTAATGATGGTTTCGAAATAGCCGAGGCCGATTTGAAATTGCGTGGTCCCGGTGATCTTGAAGGTACGCAGCAAAGCGGCATTGCTTTCGATTTGAAGATTGCGGATATTGTCCGCGACGGGCAACTGTTGCAATACGTTCGCGCCATAGCTGAAAGTATTGTGGAACAAGACCCTGCGGCACAGAATCCCGAGAATGAAATTTTGTGGAGGCAACTTAAATCCTTGCGAAAAACGAATGTTAACTGGGCTGCTATAAGTTGAAAAACGGTTAAACATGCAGTTTATTTGCGTATATGTGTTGCAAAACATGTTTCGCATCTATTCTCCCTATTTATAGGAGTTTAACGGCTCAATTGCTCCCTCTTTTCGTACTAAGCATCTGAAAAATAGTTAATAACTCTCTTGCCTTTTCATAGGAAAATACTACCTTTGGGGGAATTTTTTTAGTAAATGTATTGTTTAACCATTTGCAAAGTCGAGTATTATGCTTGAAAAAACGCTGGTCATTTTGAAACCGTGTACCCTTCAGCGGGGATTGATTGGTGAGATTACTCATCGTTTTGAATGTAAAGGATTACGGTTGGCCGGCATGAAGATGATGCAACTGACTGATGAATTGTTAAGTGAACATTATGCCCACCTTAGCGGCAAACCTTTCTTTCAGCGTGTGAAAGATTCGATGATGGCAGCTCCTGTCATTGTTTGTTGTTTCGAAGGTGTGGATGCTATTCAAACAGTCCGTACGTTGGCGGGACCGACTAATGGACGTTTAGCTGCCCCTGGCACTATTCGCGGGGATTATAGTATGAGCTTTCAAGAAAATATCGTTCATACATCCGATTCTCCGGAGACTGCAGCTATTGAATTAACGAGATTTTTTTAACCGGAAGAAATATTCGATTACAGACAGGCTACATTCGATTACCTGTACGCAAACGATGAATATTAATTGAATTGACAAAGAAGGAATGAATTTTAGCATTATTAAAACAGGATTGGTCGCTGTTGCGGCTATGGTCAGTCTGAGCTCTTTCTCACAAGACCTGATTGCCCGCCAAGCACCGATAGACAAAAAATTAAAATCAGTAGACTCTTTGGCATTGCAGAAGCAAATTCGTGCCGAACAGTCTGAATATCCCGCCCTAAGTCTTTATCCAAACTGGAATAATCAGTATGTACATGCTTATGCAAATGCTATCATCCCCGAGACGTATACAATTGACTTGACAGGATTTCACATGCCGACCACAAGTACAAAAATAACTTCGCCTTTCGGACCTCGTTGGAGAAGAATGCATAATGGATTGGATTTGAAAGTGAATATAGGTGATACTATTGTAGCTGCTTTTGACGGGAAAGTACGTATCGTAAAATATGAGCGTAGAGGATATGGAAAATATGTCGTTATCCGTCATGATAATGGACTGGAAACTGTGTATGGTCATTTATCAAAACAATTGGTTGAAGAAAATCAATTAGTGAAAGCCGGAGAGGTAATCGGATTGGGTGGTAACACCGGACGTTCTACTGGTTCGCATCTTCATTTCGAAACCCGCTTTCTGGGGATTGCAATTAATCCGATTTATATGTTCGACTTCCCGAAACAAGATATCGTTGCCGATACTTATACGTTCCGCAAGGCAAAAGGTGTGAAGCGTGCTGGTTCTCATGATACTCAAGTGGCTGACGGTGCTATTCGTTATCATAAGGTGAAGAGTGGCGATACGCTGTCCCGCATTGCTAAGTTGCGTGGCGTATCAGTTAGTACACTTTGCAAACTGAACCGTATCAAACCGACTACTACTTTGCGCATCGGACAGGTTTTGCGTTGTTCATAAAAAATATAGCTTATAAAACAGTAATACAATATCTTTAGAAGAGGGCACTTTAATATAATTTAGAGTGCCCTCTTTCTGTTTTTACTTAATTATTGTTACCTTTGCGCACTATTTGGAAGAAGATGAAAGATACCAAGCAACAATTTGAACATGTCATCGCTTTGTGCCGTGACTTATTTTCCAAGAAGCTGCACGATTACGGACCTGCATGGCGTATCCTGCGTCCGGCTTCGGTGACTGACCAGATTTTTATTAAAGCCAATCGGATTCGTAGTATTGAAACCAAAGGAGTAACCCTGATTGACGAGGGAATCCGTGCTGAGTTTATTGCGATTGTCAATTATGGCATTGTCGGACTTATCCAGTTGGAACTAGGGTATGCCGAGTCTGCCGACATCAGTAATGAAGAAGCGATGGCTTTGTACGATAAGTATGCAAAAGAGGCATTAGAACTGATGCTTGCCAAGAATCATGATTATGATGAAGCTTGGCGGAGCATGCGTGTCAGCTCTTACACGGACTTGATTCTGATGAAAATCTACCGTACCAAGCAGATTGAGAGCTTGGCCGGCAATACATTGGTGTCAGAAGGTATTGATGCCAATTATATGGATATGATTAATTACTCTGTTTTCGGACTGATTAAGATAGAATTTGAAAGATAAGAACTTACATATCATTCAGGAGGTAGTGGCGAATATGTGTCGCTTTCTGTTGGCGGCATCGTTCATCTTTTCCGGATTTGTAAAGGCAGTTGATCCGCTGGGTTTCCAGTATAAGATACAGGATTATCTGACTGCATTCGGAATGGCTTCCTGGTTCCCTTCATTCTTCCCTTTATTGGGAGGTATCGTTTTATCCGCCGTTGAGTTTTTTATAGGTATCTCTTTGTTCTTTGCAACAAGAAGAACATTGGCTACCTCATTGGCTTTGATGCTGATGATTTTCATGACCCCACTGACCTTGTATCTTGCCATCTTTGATCCGGTTTCGGACTGCGGTTGTTTTGGTGATGCCTGGGTATTGACGAATTGGGAAACATTTGGAAAGAATATCATTCTGCTGTTTGCGGCAATAATGGCTTTCCGTCACAGGAGGATGCTGATTCGTTTTATCAGTGTGAAGATGGAATGGCTGGTTTCTCTTTATACACTGTTTTTTGTGTTTACTTTATCGTTCTATTGCCTGGACCGTTTGCCTGTTTTAGACTTTCGTCCTTACAAGATCGGAAAGAATATCCTGGAAGGAATGACAATGCTCGAAGGAGCCAAACCAAGCGTATATGAAAGCATCTTTATCCTGGAGAAGAACGGAGAGCAGAAAGAATTTACGTTGGATAACTATCCGGATAGTACCTGGACATTTGTCGATACGCGTACCATCCTTAAGGAAAAAGGATATGAACCGGCTATTCATGATTTTTCTATGATAGATCTGAATACGGGGGAAGATATAACAGACGATGTATTGACAGATATAGGATATACTTTCCTATTGGTTGCTCATCGCATTGAAGAGGCGGATGATAGTAACATTGATTTGATTAATGAGATATATGACTATTCGGTGGAGCATGGCTACAAATTTTATTGCCTCACTTCTTCACCGGAGGAACAGATAGAATTGTGGAAGGACAAGACAGGAGCCGAATATCCTTTCTGCCAAATGGATGATATAACATTGAAGACGATGGTTCGTTCCAATCCAGGGCTGATGTTGATTAAGAATGGAACCATTCTGAATAAATGGAGCGATGAGGATATACCGGATGAATACGTACTGACGGACAAACTGGAGAATCTGCCGCTAGGAAAGCAGAAAGTGAGCAGTGACGCTCATACGGTAGGATATGTCTTCCTGTGGTTTGTTATTCCATTGTTGTTAGTGCTTGGGGTGGATGTGTTGGTCGTTCGCCGCCGGGAACGGAAAACCGCGAAGCGGAAGCAACAAGAAAAAGAGATAAAAAGCAAAGAACCGGAAACAAAGAATCAAGGAATAGAAGAACAAGAATAAGAAAGTAAAAGATAACGAGCGACCCTCTGTAACGAACACTAACTTGAATCGTTCAATCGTCAATCGTCCAATCGTAAATTTATTAACCCTTTAAAATAAAAAACAAAATGAGAAAGAACATTGTTGCAGGAAACTGGAAAATGAACAAAACCCTTCAAGAGGGTATCGCTTTGGCTAAAGAACTGAACGAAGCATTGGCTAACGAAAAGCCTAACTGTGATGTAATCATCTGTACTCCGTTTATCCACCTGGCTTCTGTTACTCCGTTGGTAGACGCTGCTAAGATTGGTGTAGGTGCTGAAAACTGTGCCGACAAAGTATCAGGTGCTTATACAGGCGAAGTTTCTGCTGAAATGGTTGCTTCTACTGGTGCAAAATATGTAATTCTGGGACACTCTGAACGTCGTGCATACTACGGTGAAACAGTTGCTATCCTTGAAGAAAAAGTAAAATTGGCTTTGGCTAACGGTCTGACTCCGATTTTCTGTATCGGTGAAGTGTTGGAAGAACGCGAAGCTAACAAGCAGAACGAAGTAGTAGCCGCACAAATGGAATCTGTATTCTCTCTGTCGGCTGAAGACTTCTCTAAGATTGTATTGGCTTACGAACCGGTTTGGGCTATCGGTACAGGTAAAACTGCTTCGCCTGAACAGGCACAGGAAATCCATGCTTTCATCCGTTCTATCGTAGCTGACAAGTATGGCAAAGAAATCGCAGACAATACTTCTATCCTTTACGGTGGTAGCTGCAAACCTTCTAACGCTAAAGAACTGTTCGCTAACCCGGACGTTGATGGTGGTTTGATTGGTGGTGCTGCTCTGAAAGTATCTGATTTCAAAGGTATCATTGATGCTTTTAACGCATAATTAAAACTTCTTTCAGGCACGGATTTCACGGATTAAACGGTATAGTTTGGTCCAAGAGATTTTAAAAACTGTGTAACCCGCGTAATCCGTGCCTAAATATTGTTTATAGAATGAGAAAACTAGCTTTATTTACTTTGATGTTGGTATTGGCAGTTGTCGGTGTACAGGCACAGAGCATTGTCAAAAGTCTGGAACGTAACGTTCCGGGACAAGGAAAGGTGACTATTCATCAAGATCCCCGTATTGAGGCTCTGATAGGGATGGAACGTCCTGCAACAGGTGAACAGAAAGTAATAAAGACTTCCGGGTTCAGAATACAGGCGTATGCCGGTAATAATACTCGTCAGGCTAAGAATGATGCTTATCATGTAGCATCACGCGTCAAAGTGTATTTTCCGGAATTGACGGTATATACTTCGTTCAATCCACCTCGTTGGCTTTGTCGTGTAGGTGATTTCCGGAGCATTGAAGAGGCGGACGCAATGATGCGTCGGTTGAAGTCTACCGGTGTGTTCAAAGAGGTTTCTATTGTAAGAGACCAGATTAATATTCCTTTATAATTGTATCATGTTAGAAAAAGAAGAAATTGTTTCTCCGAATCTGGAGGAGTTGAAGAGTCATTATCGTAGTATTATAACTTTGTTGGGCGAAGATGCCGAACGGGAAGGGTTGCTGAAAACTCCGGAGCGTGTGGCTAAAGCAATGTTAAGTTTGACGAAAGGGTATCACATGGATCCTCATGAAGTGCTTCGCTCTGCTAAATTCCAGGAAGAATACAGTCAGATGGTGATTGTGAAAGATATCGATTTCTTCTCCCTTTGCGAACATCACATGTTGCCGTTCTACGGGAAGGCACACGTGGCTTATATTCCTAACGGCTATATCACTGGGTTGAGCAAGATAGCCCGTGTAGTCGATATATTCTCTCATCGCCTGCAAGTGCAGGAACGCATGACACTGCAAATCAAAGAGTGTATTCAGGAAACACTGAATCCGTTAGGTGTAATGGTGGTAGTGGAAGCCAAACACATGTGTATGCAGATGCGTGGTGTAGAAAAACAAAACTCTATTACTACTACTTCAGATTTTACTGGGGCTTTCAATCAGGCAAAAACTCGTGAAGAGTTTATGAATCTGATTCAACACGGGACTTTGTAGAGAAAACCTGGTAAGAAACGCTATTGGGTTTCGGTATCGGGGAAGGCAGGCTTCGGTATCGATGAAGAGGATGTGCGTTACCGATGAAGACATCTCACGGCACCGATGAGGAGTCATCGCAGAACAACCCTGTCACCCAATCGTTTTGCCATGATGCTTTGTACGGTCTTCAACTCATTAAAGCGTTTCATAAGCGAGTCACATTTTTCATTATCTTGGGCGAGAGCAGGATCTTGCAGGGCATAAAGCATGTGCTTCAATTCCTCTGTTACGATTGCATATTTGAAGTTAATCATTAACATCGGAACCATTTCATAGAGACGCTCTTCATCTGTTACGATCTTTTGGGATTTGGAGTGGTATTTACTAAGCTGATACCGCACATTAATCAAATCCACACTCAATTTACTGATTACCGGATCAGGATGTGCCAGGAAGTAACGTTCAGCAATGAAATTGGAATCATACATGTGTGCAGCAGCTTCCGATAACATTTGGCGGTGCAACGGATTATGAAAAGCTAACTCATCTTCTTTCAAATCATTAATCACATATTCTATAACGGTTACCGGAATCTCGTTTCCTTCTTCATCAGTCAGGTTACACATGATTTTTTCTCCATAACGAACTACCGCTTGTAATATCAGCCGTTCGAATTTGTAGAATTCTTGTCCTTCCTTTCCTTCCTGGGGGATAAAAGATGCATAGTTGTCTTCCTGCAGAGCGGGAGGAACCTCTGTATATCCGTTATCTATTTCAGGGGACAACGGAATATCTCCGTTGGGCATCGGAGCATTTTCAGGCGGTGTCCCTTGAGACATTGTAGCTGTTCTTTCAGCCATCCGGCGTTCCCGTTCCGTTTGTTCAGCTCGTTTCTCTGCTTGAGTTTCCCGTCGTTTGGCAACTTCCGATACCAGTAACTTATCTTCTATATGAAGTAACTGTGCACATTCTTTGATATAGACATCTCTGACAATTGCTTCCGGGATAACAGAAATACTTTGCACCAAATTGCCAATCAGTTCCGCACGCTTGATGGGATCTTTTCCTGCATCCTCCAGCAGCAAGTTTGTTTTGAAGCGGATAAAGTCCGTTTCATGTTCGGAGATGAAAGCTTGGAATTCCGTTGAGTTATGTTTGCGGGCAAAAGAGTCCGGGTCGTCCCCATCGGGAAGAAGACAGACTTTGATATTCATACCTTCCTCCAACAACATGTCAATTCCCCGGATAGAGGCCTTGATACCCGCTGCGTCACCGTCGTAAAGCACAGTCATGTTGTTGGTGAACCGGTGAATCATACGGATTTGTCCCGATGTAAGGGCGGTTCCCGAAGAAGCAACCACATTCTCTATACCGGATTGATGCATGGAGATTACATCCGTGTAACCTTCAACCAAAAAACAACGGTCTTGTTTTACAATAGCCTGTTTGGCAAAATATATACCGTATAATTCGTTACTTTTATGATAGATTTCCGATTCGGGTGAATTGACGTATTTTACTTTAACCCCTTTCGTTGCACTGGCAAGTACACGTCCGCCAAAAGCCACCACTTTACCGGAAAGCGTATGGACAGGGAAAATCACACGTCCCCAAAAACGATCCCGCAATCGGTGGTCATCCGTTTCGTAGCAAAGTCCGGTTTTTACCAGATACTCTTTTTTATATCCTTTTTGGATTGCCTCTTTGGCGAATGCATCGTGACTTTCAGTACAGTAGCCTAATTGGAATTTCTCAATAATGTCGTCGCGAAAGCCACGGTTGCGGAAATAAGCCATACCGATGCTACGCCCGTCTATATGATTTTTTAGTATGTTCTGGAAATAATCGCGCGCAAAGTTATTGACGATAAACAGACTTTCGCGTTCGCTTTGCACAAACTTCTCTTCATCACTTAATTCCCGCTCTTTGATTTCAATATTGTATTTCTTGGCAAGGTACTTCAGCGCTTCCGGATATGACATCTGCTCGTGCTCCATAATGAAATGCACTGCGTTTCCACCTTTTCCACAAGCAAAACATTTGCATAATCCTTTGGCGGGAGAGACATAAAAAGAAGGGGTTTTATCACTGTGGAACGGACACAAACCGACGTAATTGACACCACGTTTGCGCAGGGTGACAAAATCCGAAACGACATCCATAATTTGTGCCGCGTCCAATATCCGGTCTATGGTAACTTGATCTATCATTCTTTCTCCTGTGAATCCGTTTTTGCGGATACAAAGGTACACATAAAAAAATCCCCTGCAAACAAAAAAGTATGCAGAGGATCGTTAAATCTTGCCTATATAAAGGATGGTTCTGTAACCGGAGAGGTACATGGAAGATTATTATTTCCCCTGATCCCTCTCTATATAATAGATAATGGATTATTTAATCTTCTCCCGAATCTTAGTCAGATACTTTTTCATTCCTTCCGCATCTTTGTTCTCAATAATTTCGAGAAGATTTTTCAACTCTGTGCGGATATTGGCTACCTGTCCCGGAGTGCGTGGGTTGAACAGGATTTCCTGAAGCAGGTAGTCGTCTTCGCTTAATAGGCCTTTGGCAATTGCCATGTGTTTTTTGAACGTAGTTCCCGGAGCTTCCTGATGTTTCATTACGGCAGCAAATACAAAAGTCGATACGAACGGAATAGAAAGCGAGTAGGCTACTGTTTCGTCGTGTTCGTCGAACGTATATTCGAAGATGTTTAAACGCAATGTCTGATAGAGATCTTTGAAGAATATTTTTCCCAGATGGTCTCCTTCACTGATGATGATGGCATTCTCGTTGCTTAGGTTACTAAGACTAGCAAAAGTAGGACCAAACATCGGGTGGCTGGAGACATAACGGAAACCGCTTTCTTCATAAAACTTCTTCAGTCCTGTTTTTACAGAGGCAATGTCACTAATGATACAGTCTTTCGGTAACACAGGCAATACTTTATGAAAGGCATCCAGCGTGTACTTCACTGTAACGGCATTAATAACCAGTTCCGGTTCAAAGTCCTTAATTTCCTCCAATGTGGTGAAACGATACGTGTTATAGACAAAACGCAACTGGTGCGGGTTGACGTCGAACACGGCCGTCTCATGTTGAAAGCTTAATATATCAGTAAAGAAAGAGCCCATTTTGCCGGCTCCAAGGATTAATATTCTCATAATATTTATTTAAAAATCCTTTCCCTGACCCTCTCCCAAGGAGAACAGACTAAAAGTTACTCTTGTCAATATGAACAGGAGGTTACTTTCTTTCCTCTCTTTGGAAGAGGGTTAGGGGAGAGGCTGCTTTTTATTTATTAATAATTTCCATCTGTTGACGAACCGATTCTTCGTGGATGGCTTCGAAAATTTTCTTCATAAACTCGCTGTCCATACCACACTGTTCGCCCTGCGCGCCACGTTTTTCCAAGATTTCATTGTAACGTCCGGCTTGAAGAACGGTGATTCCATGCTCTTTTTTGTAAGTACCGATTTCGCGGGCTACGCGCATTCTTTTTGATAGCTCCTGAATGATATTGTCGTCGCATTCGTCAATTTGTTTACGGAGTTGTGACAGACTTTCAGTAGATTGCGTATCAGTACGGATCACCAGCAGATTGAGGATATAGTCGAGTACATCCGGAGTGACTTGTTGAGAAGCATCACTCCAAGCACAGTCCGGGTTACAGTGGCTTTCTACGATCAGACCATCGAAGTTCAAGTCCATCGCCTGTTGGCAAAGCGGAGCTACTAACTCGCGTTTTCCACCGATATGACTCGGATCACAGAAAATCGGAAGATTAGGGATACGGCGGCGCAGTTCGATAGGAATATGCCATTGGGGAAGATTACGGTAGATCTTCTTGTCATAGCTGCTGAAGCCACGATGGATAGCACCCAGGCGTTTCAAACCAGCGTTGTTGATACGTTCCAGTGCTCCGATCCATAATTCGAGATCCGGGTTCACCGGGTTCTTAACCAATACAGGGATATCAACACCTTTCAGCGCATCGGCGATTTCCTGTACGGCGAAAGGATTGGCAGTGGTACGTGCGCCTACCCAAAGAATATCAATACCCGCTTTCAGACATTCGTAAACATGTTTGGCTGTTGCTACTTCCGTAGAAACATACATTCCTGTTTCTTTCTTTACCTCTTTCAACCAGGCAAGCCCTTCTACGCCGATACCTTCGAAACCTCCCGGTTTGGTACGCGGTTTCCAAATGCCGGCACGATATATTTTCTGTCCTTTTGCAGCCAGTTGTTTGGCTGTATCCATTACTTGTTCTTCAGTTTCTGCGCTACAAGGGCCGGCAATAACAATCGGTCTTTTAGCTTCAATGCCCGGTAATAAAATTGATTCGAGTTCCATATTCTTATTTGTTTTTATTCTTTTAATAACTTGTTTTCGTTGAATTTGTTCTGTCTCATTATGCTGCTGTTTTCTTCTCTTTTTCTTTGAAGAGAGAACAACAGAAACCTATATTCTTTTTATTCTTTCCAGTGCTTCCGCCAGTTTATTGTCTTTGCAACAAAGAGAGATACGAATATATCTTGCTCCGTTACTGCCGAAAATAAATCCCGGAGTGATAAACACTCTTGCTTCATGCAGCACCTTTTCCGTCAGTTCCTCTACATCCTTGCAGGAAGCGGGAATCTTTCCCCAAAGGAACATTCCTACTTGCTTTTCATCGTAGGTGCATCCCAATGTTTTCATAATCTCACCGGCGAGGTGACGACGGTTGCGATAGTTTTCGTTATTGCCTTCATACCAGTCTGCTTCTGCTTCAAGAGCAGTTGCTGCAGCCAGTTGCATGGCACGGAACATACCGCTGTCGATATTACTTTTCACTTTCAATATCCATTGCACGAATTCTGCGTTCGACGCCAACATACCGATACGCCAGCCGGGCATATTGTGACTTTTGCTCATAGAGTTGAACTCGATGCAACAGTCTTTGGCTCCCGGCACACTTAGAATACTGATAGGCTTATCGTTCAGGATAAAGCTGTATGGATTGTCGTTCACAATCACGATATTCTTTCGGCGGGCAAAATCAACAAGGCGCTCATAGATTTCCGGAGTAGCATTGGCTCCTGTCGGCATATTCGGGTAGTTGGTCCACATCAGTTTTACACGACTAAGATCCATCTTTTCCAGTGCCTCAAAGTCAGGCATCCAACCGTCTTCTTCTTTCAGGTCATAGTTGATAACTTCCGCGCCAAGTATCTTACTTAAAGAAGTATAGGTGGGGTATCCCGGATTCGGGACTAACACCTGCTCACCCGGATTGACAAATGCCAGCGTAACATGGAGGATTCCTTCTTTTGAACCGATCAATGGTTGTATTTCCGTATTCGGATTCAGTTCCACTCCGTACCAGCGTTGATACCAATTGGCGAAACCTTTGCGCAGTTCGGGGATACCTACATACGGTTGATAACCGTGTCCGTTAGGATCATGAGCATTGTTGCACAATGTTTCGATGGTTTCCCTTGAAGGAGGCATATCGGGGCTTCCGATACCGAGGCTGATGACATCTTTTCCTTCAGCATTCATCTGTGCTACCTCTTTAAGTTTCTTTGAGAAGTAGTATTCGCTAACGCTTGCCAATCTGTCGGCAGGAGCGATTTTATACGTTTGACTTTCCTTCTGCATATTCGCCTAATAATTTAAGTTCTTTGGTTAATGGAGTGATTGCGGTAATAGATTGCTTGTATCTTAGATAATCGTTGAAAGCTACATCTACGTAAAATTGGTATTCCCATTCCCGTCCGATGATTGGTAACGATTGGATTTTTGTCAGATTGATATTATAGAACGATAGAATAGACAAAACCTGCGACAGACTGCCTTCCGTGTGCGGAAGAGTGAATACCATACTTGCCTTGTTGGTTGCGTTGACATGATGTTGGCGGAGTTCGTCCACTTGCCAGGGATCGGCAACTACCAGAAAACGGGTGAAGTTGTGTTTGTTCGTTTCAATGCCTTCCTGAAGAATTTTCATGCCGTAACGTTCGGCTGCTGCTTTGGAGCAGATGGCGGCATGGCCTTTCAGATTTTCATTCTTGATGATTTCCGCGCTGCGGGCAGTATCTTCACCTTCCACTACTTTCAACTGTGGATGTTGATGCAGAAATTCGCGACATTGCATCAGGGCGATAGGGTGGGAGTTGACTTCAGTCAGGTCTTCCCAACTCTCATCAGGGAGACAGACGAAGCTGTGCGAGATACGCAGTTTGTATTCACCAATGATTTGTGTGCCGCTTTGTCGCAGCAACTCATTGTTGTGCAGCAAGCTTCCTGCAATCGTATTCTCGATGGCTAGCATTCCGATAACCTGGCTATCTTTTCGTATCGAAGTAAACACGTCTTCGAAGTTGGCACAACAGATTAACTCTATTTCTTCTCCCTCGAAGTACTTGTGTGCGGCGATATCATGATATGAGCCGAGTGTTCCTTGAATTGCTATCTTTTTCATTGTTCTAATGTATTATATAAAAAAATCCCGCGTCCATATTGGAGCGGGATTTATATGATTGATTTCTCTATTCAGTCCTTAAGCATCACTGTCACTTGATACATACAAACTCCCGCTCTACTTTGTTGCTAAAGTAAAAGTAAAAAAAGAAGTAATATGCATAAGTAAATGATTTCATTCGAATCTTTGTTTTTTGCTTTGGTTTCTAATTCTGGGGCAAAAGTAATAATTTTCTGTTAGATGCAAATAAAAAACGATATTTTTTTTGTTTTTTCATCTAAAAAGGATGAAAAAGGTATAAGATATAGGGAGGATTAAACGGAATGTTTCTGGATTGTAGAATTGAGTCCTTTTTAGTTAGATCCCTATATATAAAAGTAGTGGTCGTTTCCAAAATAGAAACGACCACTACTTTTATGATATATCTTACAAAACAATCAAAAAAAACAATCAAAAGATTCCCGGCAGTGCCTCCGGTTTCGGTCCCAAGTTTTTGAATTCTCCGTTCAGACCAGCTTCCTCCTTCGGATTCAGTTCCAAAGATTTCTTCATGTCCTCTACAGAACCATCTTTATCGCCATTCAGCAATTTAGCACGTCCGCGTTCTTTGTAGGCATCTGCAAAGTTCGGATTCAGTTCGATGGCTTCATCAAACAATCTGATGGCTTCCGTCAGCTTCTTCTGATTGATATAAAGTTGTCCTAAGTAAAGGTAAGCCTGTTCGTTGAACGGGTTTATTTCCGTCACCAGTTTGTAATCCTCTTCCGCTTCTTCGCCCTGGCCGTTGGATTCTTTCACTTTTCCACGCAGGAGCATGGCAGTTTCTTCCTCCGGATTTTGGGCAAGTACAGTGTCTATATCCTCCATCATTTCTTTATACTGTTTCAGGTTCAGCAAAGCTTCTGCACGTAACAGGCGGGCTTCGATGAAATCGTCTTTCAAAGTGATCGCTTTGGTGAGATGGGCAATGGTCATTAGCTCGTCGTTTTGTCCCTTGCGGGCTTTTCCTAGCAGATAATGAGCTACGGCATTCGCTTCCTCAATGGCAATTGCTTTATGGGCAGCCTCTTCCATGGCCTGATAATCTTCCTGGATAAAGCATACATTTGCCAGTGTCAGGAAAGTACTCGTGAGGTGAGGTTCCATGGCAGCCATTTTTTCCAACAGTTCGCGGGCTTTTGCCGTTTCTCCCATTTGAATGTAGAGTTGGCTAAGATAACCCATTGTTTCAAACTCTTCCTGGATGGCAAGAGCTTCTGTAAAACATTTTACTGCATAATCCGGACGTCCCATGCGTTGCGCACGTAAACCGTCGTATTTGAAAATCTCGAAATTTTTCTGATCGTTTTTCTGTTTTTCACTTTCTGGAGTTTCCGACTTACCGGAGAAGAAAGATTTAAAAAAGTTCGGCATGGTTGTGTTATTTTTGAGTTACCTTGCAAAGGTAGTAACTTATTTTGAAATATGTATCATTCCATTCTGCATCTTCCACTCACCTTCCTCCAATAAATATTGGATGACTTCACTGACTCTCTCTTTCTCCGCTTCTATTTTCTCGGCTATTTCTGCCGGCGTATGCGGTTTTTGGGCAAGTAATTCTGCTATTTTCTTTTTCAGTTCTTCAAGAGACTCCCCGGTCAGCGTATCTGTTGCACGGTGACTAAGGCAAACATCACATTGTCCGCAGTTATGCTCGTTTTTCTCTCCGAAGTAGCGGAGCAGCATCCGGCTTCGGCACACATTCTCCGAAATGACATATTCTTCCATCGCCTTGATGCGAGCTTCATACCGGGCTTTACGCTCTTCGTAGACAGCAGGGGGGATGTGGACAAAACGAAGTTCCTGCCGTTCGCGCGTATATATAATATAAGGAGTCTTTTTGTGCGGAATATAATCTACGATGCGACGTTTGGTAAGCGTGACCAATATGTTATAAATCTGTTCACGGGTCAGTCCGGTACGTACGGACAGGGTGGCTTCGCTGATATAGGCATAATCGGTGAACACTCCGGTGTACGAACGGAGAATCATCTGTATCAGAGCTTCCGCTTCCGTTCCCATTTCCCGCAGTTTGTACAGTTCGTCCCGGCGAATCGTAAAAAGAATACGGGAAGCGTTGTCCTGCTCGTCCGTATATTCCAGATAACCGGCTTGAGTCAGTATCTTCAGCGCACTGTCTACTGGAACCGGGAAGTATTTGAACTTCCGGCAAAACTCTTCCAGATTAAATTCGCGGACACATTGGAAACCGTCGCCCATTGCCATCTGATAGTAATATTGCAGATGCTCGTACACATTGAGGATATATTCTTTATCGGGAAAAGTATCCACTACACGCTTGTGTAACGTCGTTCTGTCCGTTTTAGTATATAAGATTACAGCATACGCTTTCTTACCGTCTCTTCCTGCACGTCCGGCTTCCTGAAAATAGGCTTCAGGAGAATCGGGGAGGTCGAGATGCAATACGATACGCACATCGGGCTTATCAATCCCCATGCCAAAAGCATTGGTAGCTACCATCACACGAACTTCGCCGCTTTGCCAACGTTTTTGACGGAGGTCCTTTACGGCATTATCCAGTCCGGCGTGATAAAAGTCGGCGGTGATATCTTCATTTACCAGTAATTCGGTGATTTCTTTGGTTCGTCGTCTGTTGCGGACATAGATAATGGCGCTGCCCGGTACCTTTCGTAAGATATGCAACAGTTCTTGAGTCTTGTTATCTGTTTGCCGTACCATATACGCCAGGTTTTTCCGCTCGAAACTCATGCGGAAAACATTCTCTTCACGGAAATCCAAGCGAGCTTGAATATCTTTCACCACTTCCGGAGTGGCGGTGGCGGTAAGTGCCAGTACCGGAATTCCCGGTAACAGTGCCCGTATCTCGGCAATTTTCAGGTAAGCGGGGCGGAAGTCATATCCCCATTGTGAGATACAGTGACTTTCGTCAACCGTAATCATAGAGACTTTCATCGACCGCAGTTTGGTGCGGAATATGTCCGTGTCCAGACGTTCCGGAGAAATATAAAGGAATTTGTAATCACCAAAGATGCAGTTTTCAAGTGCAGTGAGAATTTCCTGCCGCGTCATGCCGGAATATACGGCAAGAGCTTTGATACCGCGTTTGCGGAGGTTCTGCACTTGGTCCTTCATCAGGGCGATGAGCGGAGTAATGACAATGCAAATCCCTTCCTGGGCGAGAGCAGGCACTTGAAAGGTGATGGACTTACCGCCTCCGGTAGGCATGAGCCCCAGTGTATCTTTGCCTTCGCCGATACTGGTGATGATCTCCTCCTGCAAGTCGCGGAAGGAGTCATATCCCCAATATTGTTTTAATATCTCCTGATACTTATTCAATCGGTTTTATATCCTCGATTTGAAGTTGAACTTCGCCACGCTTGTGCGTGTTTTCTTCAATAGTGTAACAGATGTCGAACGAACGTTTCGTTTTGATATAGCGCACGTGCGAACTCTGTCCGAACGCGATGCCGTTCATTACATTATTCGATTTATTATCAACCAGTTCGAGCTTGATATGTTCCTGGTCGCGTCCCACTACTTTACTCGTTCCATAATCATAGACGTGATGAGTACAGAAAATGGGTTTCGTGTTGTCGGGGCCGAAAGGGTTAAACTTCTTCAGGTCGTTGAAGAACTTGGAAGAAATATCCCTGAAGTCGATTTCAGCATCAATCTCGATGACGGCACTGGTTTGTTCCGGCAGGATATGCTGTGAAACGTAGTCTTCGAACCGTTTGGTAAAAGCACCCACATTCTCCACTTTCATTGATAGTCCGGCGGCGTATGTATGTCCTCCGAAGTTTTCCAGCAGGTCGCGGCAATGCTCGATTGCTTTATATACGTCGAAGCCGGAAACAGAACGTGCGGAGCCTGTCGCCATGTCATCCGTCCGTGTCAGTACCACGGCAGGGCGGTAGTACACTTCCGTCAGGCGGGAAGCTACGATACCGATTACTCCTTTGTGCCATTCTTCGTTGTAGAGCACAATAGAGCGGCGGTCGGCTAATCCTTCCAGATTGGCAACGATGTTGTTTGCTTCTTCCGTCATACTCTTGTCGAGGTCTTTCCGGGTTTCGTTGTACTGGTTGATTTGTCCGGCTTTCTCAAGTGCCGCCGAGAAGTCTTTTTCCGTCAGCAGGTCTACTGCTTCTTTTCCGTTCTGGATACGTCCCGACGCATTGATGCGCGGTCCGATTTTAAACACAATATCGCTGACGGTGATTTCTTTTTCAGAAAGTCCGCATACATCGATAATGGCCTTCATGCCGATACTCGGGTTACTGTTCAGTTGTTTCAGACCGTGGTAGGCGAGAATACGGTTTTCACCCATAATTGGAACGATGTCCGATGCGATACTCACGGCTACGATGTCGAGCAACGGAATCAGATGATGGAATTCGATGCCGTTACTAATGGCGAACGCCTGCATAAACTTGAAACCGACTCCACAACCGGAAAGGTGGGTGTACGGGTACGTGTTGTCCAGGCGTTTGGCGTTCAATATAGCTACGGCAGGCGGGAGAATATCATCCGGCACGTGATGGTCGCAGATGATAAAGTCAATCCCTTTTTCTTTGGCATACGTAATTTCCTCTACTGCTTTTATTCCGCAATCGAGTACAATAATCAGTCCCACACCGGTTTCAGCGGCGTAGTCCACTCCTTTTTTAGAAATGCCATACCCTTCGTTGTATCGGTCGGGTATGTAGTAATCAAGGTTCGAATAGAACTGTTGAATAAACTTGTAGACCAATGCCACGGCAGTAGTACCGTCTACGTCATAATCTCCATAAATTAGAATACGTTCTTTCTTTCCCATCGCCCTGTTCAGACGTTCTACTGCAATATCCATGTCCTTCATCAGGAACGGATCGTGCAGGTCGGGCAACTGCGGGCGGAAAAACTTCTTGGCATCTGCTGCCTTCGTAATTCCCCGCTGTACCAAAAGTTGTCCAAGAATCGGGCTAATCCCTAATTCCTGGGCCAATGTCTGGCTTGTCTCTGCCTGTTCGGGTGTAATGGGTCGATAATTCCATTTGTGATTCATTTTATATATTGTTTTTTCTTTTTCTGTTCTCAAGGGTTGCGAAAGGCACTTCTTCCCAACAAGGGGTAAAAGTACGAAAAAAAGCGGAAGTGTATAGTAGATAAGACGAAAATATTTCAAGGGCAGTGGAAAACCGGAATGTTTTCAGAATGAACCGCCATGAGAACAAATCTATATAAATAGCCGATACGTTGAATATTAGCGTCAAAGGTGCCTTGCCTGGTTTCTAATCTAATACTACTTTACTTCCAATTAGTTAATAGATAATTTCTTTTGCATTAATACTAAACTTTTTCTTCATTAGCGGCAAACTTGTTTTTGGTTAATATTAAACTATAAATGCAAGTTCCGTTTTTATAATCAAAGCTTGCATTTATAAAAACGGAACTTGCATTTATATAATCAAAGCTTGCGTTTATAGTTTATAATTAAGCAAATAAAACTTTGCTGTTAGACTAAAGCAAGTTTGCATCTGATAAACAGCAACTTTTCTATTAATAGGTAAGGGGAGAAGAAGCAGTACTTTTCAAATCTATCTATGCTTTTTGCAAGTCCCGTTCTTCATATTTGCAGATTGCTTCTATCCATTCCTTTGTCAGTGGCATGGATTCATGTTTTTCAAGGTCGAAAGTAACCATAACAGACTTGCAGATACATTTTACTTCCTCCGTTTCTGTGTCGATAACCCGTTGGATCAGGTGAAAGCTTTTGGTACCTATCTTAGAAACAGCAGTCTGTACGGCGATATGGTCGGATGCGAATATCTGCTTGACGAAATCCGCTTCGATGTGGACAACAACAATTCCGATCTTTTCCCAATCTACTCCGGGGCATACTGAAGCAAAGTATTCAGTCTTTCCTAAGTCGTAAAAGGAGAAGTAAACAGTGTTGTTGACGTGACCAAATTTGTCTACATCATTGAATCGCAATTGGATAGGTAATATGTGATGAAATACGATTTCTTCCATTGTTTTCTCTTAAACATTTTAAATTTGACACAAAAATGGCGCTTTTGCTTTCTTGCTTGAATTTGAGGCAAAGATAGAGAATTCTAATGATTCTGCTTTTGGAGATAAGGAAGAATTTCGTTAATAATCGTTTAAAGCGGAGTCTGGGGATGCTTCTCCTGTTAGGGAAACAAGCTTGTAATCATGTAATGGATAAATTATTGTCTGCCAATAGTTGATTTTAAAGGGTAATTTAAAAACGTCAGGATAGATTTCACTAAATGGAATAAATATGTTATTTTTGCGTCTTGTTCTTAACGGAAATTAATCAAGGAATGATAGAAGATATTAAAAAAGCCTGTCAGGTGATGAATGAAGGAGGAGTGATCCTTTATCCCACTGATACCGTATGGGGTATAGGCTGTGACGCGACTAATGAGGAGGCTGTACGCCGGGTGTATGAGATAAAGAAACGTGCTGACAGTAAAGCTATGTTGGTGTTGGTGGACTCTTCGGTTAAAGTAGATTTTTATGTACAGGATGTACCTGATGTAGCATGGGACTTGATTGAAGTTGCCGACAAGCCGTTGACGATTATTTATTCCGGAGCACGTAATTTAGCACCTAATTTGCTTGCCGAAGATGGCAGTGTAGGGATTCGTGTGACGAATGAAGATTTTTCCAGAAGGCTCTGTCAACAGTTCCGTAAAGCAATTGTTTCTACTTCGGCTAATGTCAGCGGGCAGCCGGGTGCTGCTAATTTTAGTGAAATCAGTGATGAAATCAAATCGGCGGTAGATTATATCGTTGGCTTTCGTCAGGATGATATGAATAAGCCGAAACCCTCAAGCATCATTAAGTTGGGAAAAGGTGGAGTGATAAAGATAATTCGCGAATAAATGAAAGAAGAGAAACTTAGTTTATTGCAGCGTTGCATCAAATGGCGGGAAGCAAACATAAAGGAGAAGCAATTTATCCTGATATTAAGTTTTCTGGTCGGAATCTTCACAGCGTTTGCAGCTTTGGTATTGAAGTTCTTTATCCATCAGATACAGAATTTCTTGACTGATAATTTTAATGTAACGGAAGCCAACTACCTGTATCTGGTATATCCGGTTGTCGGTATTTTCCTTGCAGGTTGGTTTGTGCGTAATATTGTAAAAGATGACATCAGTCATGGGGTCACCAAAATTCTATATGCCATCTCCCGTAGACAAGGGCGTATCAAGCGACATAATATCTGGTCGTCTACTATCGCTAGTGCCATAACTATCGGATTTGGTGGATCGGTCGGAGCAGAGGCACCGATTGTACTGACAGGTTCGGCAATCGGTTCCAATCTCGGGAGCGTGTTTAAGATGGAACATCGCACGTTGATGCTGCTCGTAGGTTGTGGTGCGGCAGGTGCCATTGCCGGTATTTTTAAAGCTCCGATTGCGGGACTGGTATTTACCTTGGAAGTGCTGATGATTGACTTAACCATGTCTTCTTTGCTTCCCCTGCTGATTTCTGCTGTGACAGCAGCAACTGTTTCGTACATAGTCACCGGTACGGAGGCAATGTTTAAGTTCCACCTCGATCAGCCGTTTGAATTGGAACGTATTCCTTACGTTATCTTGCTGGGAATTTTTTGCGGACTGATTTCGTTATACTTCACACGTGCCATGAACTCGGTAGAAGGTGTTTTTGGCAAACTCAATAACCCTTACAAGAAACTGGCTTTCGGTGGTGTGATGCTGAGTGTATTGATTTTCCTTTTCCCGCCTCTTTATGGTGAAGGATATGATACGATTAATCTTTTGTTGAATGGAACGTCTGCCGAAGAGTGGGATACGGTCATGAACAACTCTATGTTTTATGGTTATGGCAATTTATTGCTGGTTTATCTGATGCTGATTATCTTGCTGAAAGTATTTGCTTCCAGCGCAACGAACGGTGGCGGTGGTTGTGGTGGTATCTTTGCTCCTTCGCTTTATTTGGGATGTATTGCCGGTTTTGTTTTCTCTCATTTTAGCAATGACTTTGCTTTCTCCCCTTATTTGCCGGAGAAGAATTTCGCATTGATGGGAATGGCGGGAGTCATGAGTGGTGTCATGCATGCTCCATTGACAGGAGTGTTCCTGATAGCTGAACTGACAGGTGGGTATGATTTATTTCTTCCGTTGATGATCGTATCTGTAAGTTCATATCTGACAATTATTGCTTTCGAACCTCATAGTATCTATTCGATGCGTTTGGCTAAGAAGGGACAATTGCTGACACATCACAAGGATAAAGCTGTGTTAACGCTGATGAAAATGGAAAACGTGGTGGAGAAAGATTTCGTTGTCGTACACCCGGAAATGGATTTGGGGCAACTGGTGAAGGCAATCGCAGCTTCCCATCGAAATGTCTTTCCGGTGACAGATAAGAAAACGGGTGAATTGTTGGGAATTGTATTGCTCGATGATATTCGTAACATCATGTTCCGGCAGGAACTTTATCATCGTTTCACTGTTAATAAATTGATGACATCTGCTTCTGCCAGGATTATCGATACGGATGGAATGGAGCAAGTAATGCAAACGTTTGATGATACGAAAGCCTGGAATCTTCCGGTCGTAGATGAGGAGGGGCGCTATCAGGGATTTGTCTCTAAATCAAAGATATTTAATTCGTATCGTCAAGTGCTGGTACATTTTTCTGAAGACTAATCCGTACCTTAGTAATGATAACATATTTAGAATATGAAGAAAGAAGATTTAAGAATAGTATATATGGGGACTCCCGATTTTGCGGTAGAGACCCTGCGTCAATTGGTAGAAGGCGGTTATAATGTAGTAGGTGTGATTACGATGCCCGATAAACCTGCCGGACGCGGACATAAGATTCAATATTCTCCTGTCAAACAATATGCGCTCGAACAGAATTTACCGTTGCTTCAACCGGAAAAGTTGAAAGATGAGGTTTTTGTGGAAGCGTTGCGTGAATGGAAAGCCGATTTGCAGATTGTAGTTGCTTTCCGTATGTTGCCGGAAGTGGTATGGAATATGCCGCGCCTGGGTACATTTAATCTTCATGCTTCTTTACTTCCTCAATATCGTGGAGCTGCTCCTATCAACTGGGCGGTTATCAACGGTGATACGGAAACCGGGATTACAACTTTCTTTTTGAAGCATGAAATAGATACCGGAGAGGTCATTCAACAGGTGTGCGTACCTATTGCAGATACGGATAATGTAGAAGTGGTACATGATAAATTGATGATGTTGGGAGGAAAACTGGTTCTTGAAACAGTAGATGCTATACTGAATGGAACGGTCAAAACGATTTCCCAAGAAGAAATGGCAGTTGTCGGTGAACTTCGTCCTGCTCCGAAGATATTTAAAGAAACTTGCCGGATTGACTGGAACCAGCCGGTGAAGAAGATCTACGATTTTATTCGTGGACTATCACCTTACCCCGCTGCTTGGAGTGAACTGATTGCTTCCGAAAAAGCAGAAAGTGTGGTCGTGAAAATATTTGAAAGTGAGAAGGTTTACGAATCACATCAATTGGCTGCTGGAACAATCGTGACTGATGGCAAGAAATTTATGAAAGTAGCAGTACCGGATGGATTTGTATCTGTTCTTTCTTTGCAATTACCTGGTAAAAAACGACTGAAAACAGATGAGTTACTTCGTGGTTATCACCTGGAAGATGGGTGCAAGATGAAGTGATCTGACAATAAGATAGAATAAAAACTGTCCCGAACACGAGACAATTAGAACCTAAAATAAAAGAATTATGAAACCGATTATCGCTCCTTCTATTCTTTCTGCCGATTTTGGATATTTGGCAAAGGATATTGAAATGGTAAACCGCAGTGAAGCAGAGTGGGTACATATTGATATTATGGACGGAGTATTTGTTCCGAACATTTCATTTGGCTTTCCGGTACTGAAATATGTAGCGAAGTTAAGTAAGAAGCCGTTGGATGTGCATTTGATGATTGTGAATCCGGAGAAATTCATTCCGGAAGTAAAAGCATTGGGCGCTCATACGATGAATGTGCACTATGAAGCTTGTCCACATCTGCATCGGGTGGTTCAACAAATCAGAGAAGCTGGGATGCAGCCTGCTGTAACGATCAATCCGGCTACTCCTGTAGCTCTTTTACAAGATATTATTCAGGATGTGTATATGGTGCTTATTATGAGCGTGAATCCGGGATTTGGCGGACAGAAGTTTATCGAACATTCGGTAGAAAAAGTTCGTGAACTGCGTGCCCTGATTGAACGGACAGGTTCGAAAGCCCTGATTGAAGTAGACGGTGGCGTGAATCTGGAAACAGGGGCTCGTTTGGTTGAGGCGGGAGCCGATGCGCTGGTGGCTGGAAATGCTGTCTTTGGTGCACAGGAGCCGGAAGAAATGATTCGTCAGTTGCATAAATTGTGACTAATCTATTGAATTCCTTTTATATCCATCGATATCCATTTATACGCCTGCTTATCCCTTGGATAGCAGGCATTTTTTGTGGAGATCATTTTTTTGATCGTTCATGGGATTCCCTTTGTGGTATTCTCTCCTTTGTTTTTTGGGCTGCATTGTCTTTTGCTCTTTATTTTCTGAAACGCTATTCGTTGCGATGGTGTTTTGGGATAGCTATCTCCGCCCTTTGTTTTACGGGAGGATGGCTTGGAATGACTGGACAATTGCAACAGGCTGTCTGCTCTTTTCCGAAAGAAGAAACTGTGTACCGGGTTTTGATAACGGATGTGCCTCAACCTAAAGAACATACTTACCTCTGTCAGGCATTATTAAAAGAACGTCGTGATACTGCGGGCATATATCCGATAGGGCATACTGCGGTTCTTTATCTACAGCAAGATTCGTCTGCCTCCCGTTTGAAGAGTGGAGATGAACTGTTGATTTCTGCCCGCATTTCTCCTCCTCTCAATAATCGAAACTTTGATGAATTTGATTATGCCCGCTTCCTGATGCGGAAAGGCATTAGCGGAACAGGATATGTTGCATCCGGGAAATGGATAAAATGCGACGGAATGAATAACTTTGACCTCCAATGTATAGCCAGCTCTTGTAGAAGAAACGTGGTTTCACTTTATCAGGAACTGGGATTCAACGGGGATGAACTGGCGGTACTTTCAGCACTAACAATAGGAGATAAGACAGAATTAAGTGATTCGGTTCGTGAAAGTTATTCGGTGGCCGGTGCAAGTCATATTCTTGCTTTATCCGGTTTGCATATCGGACTTTTATATGCAATGATCTTTTTCATTCTGAAACCTATTGCCCGAAGAGGAAATATAGGTAGATGTGTGCGTTCTGTTTTCCTTCTTGTCTTCTTGTGGACCTTTGCTTTTTTTACAGGGCTTTCTCCGTCGGTAGTACGTTCGGTCAGTATGTTTTCGATTTTAGCCATGGCGGATATGGTTCGTCGTGAACCTTTATCTTTAAATACATTGGCAGTAGCTGCGTGGTTGATGTTATTCTGCAATCCTGCATGGCTGTTCGATGTTGGTTTTCAGCTCTCTTTCCTTGCTGTTGCTTCTATCTTGTTTATCCAAAAGCCGATCTACCATTTGATTACCGTGAAAAGTAGAATAGGAAAGTATGTTTGGGGACTCATGAGCGTGTCTATTGCCGCACAAATAGGAACAGCTCCGCTTGTTCTGTTTTATTTCTCCCGATTCTCCGTGCATTTTCTATTGACGAATTTAGTAGTTATTCCTTTGATTACGATTATCTTATATGCTGCTGTCGTAATGCTTCTTCTGACTCCTTTTTCCTGGCTTCAGATAGGAATGGCCGGGGGTGTTAAAAAACTGTTGGAAGGGCTTAATTTCTTTGTCCGATGGGTAGAACAGCTTCCTTACGCTTCTATAGATGGGATTTGGCTTTATCAGTCAGAAGTACTGGGTATCTATATTGTCATCGCTCTGCTAGCCTATTATTTCATGAATCGCCGATACCGGAATCTGCAAATCTGTCTTTTTTCTATCTTGTTGATGGGGACTTATCATGCAACGCTGTATTGGCTGGATCGTCCTCAAACGAGTTTAGTCTTTTACAATGTGCGTGGTTGTCCGGCAGTACATTGCATAAAGAGTGACGGGCAATCCTGGATAAACTATATGGATACTCTCTCCAATGAAAAACGTCTGAAACGCATGGCTGCTAATTACTGGAAGCGTCATCACCTTCTTCCTCCCCAAGAAATAACAACTGATTGCCGGCATGCTGAACTTAGCCGTCAACAGCAGATTATATCTTATCATGGTTGTCGTGTATGTGTCATAAACGATAACCGTTGGCGAAACAAATCCGCCGTTTCTCCGTTATATATTAAGTATCTTTACTTATGCAAAGGATATGACGGTCGTCTGGAAGAGCTCGCCCAAGTCTTTTCTTTCTCTTATGTCATATTGGACGCATCCCTCTCGGAATACCGCAAACACCTCTTTGAAAGCGAATGTAAGAAATCCGGTTTGCGATTTATCTCTTTGTCCGACGAAGGTTCTGTTCGCTTTTTGCTCTAAGTACAAAGATTTATCGTACATTTGCACCTTGATAAAGTTTAAGAGTATGTTGACGAAAGTAATTGAACAAGCCAAAATAGACCATTTTACTAAATGGTTTGAAAGAGCTGACAAAATAGTAATTGTATCCCATGTTTCTCCTGACGGCGATGCTATCGGTTCTTCACTGGGATTATATCATTTCCTGAACTCACAGGAAAAAACAGTAAACGTAATTGTGCCGAATGCTTTTCCCGATTTCCTGCGATGGATGCCGGGCAGCAAGGATATTCTTTTGTATGACCGTTACAAAGATTTTGCCGATAAGTTGATAGCCGAAGCTGACGTAATCTGTTGTCTCGACTTCAATGCACTGAAGCGTATTGACGATATGGCAGACGCTGTAGCTGCAGCTCCTGCACGTAAAATCATGATCGATCATCACCTGTATCCCGAAGAATTCTGTAAGATTGTAATGTCCTATCCTAAGATTTCTTCTACTTCCGAATTGATATTCCGGCTGATTTGTCGTATGGGATATTTCAGTGATATCACGAAGGAAGGTGCGGAATGTATCTACACAGGCATGATGACAGATACAGGAGGATTCACTTATAATTCGAATAACCGGGAAATTTATTTTATCATCAGCGAGCTGCTTTCCAAAGGAATCGATAAAGATGATATTTACCGTAAGGTGTACAATACCTATTCGGAGAGCCGTTTGCGTTTGATGGGCTATGTACTGTCGAACATGACTGTTTATCCGGATTGTAATTCGGCATTAATCACATTGACAAAAGCCGAACAAAGTAAGTTCAACTATATAAAAGGTGATAGTGAAGGCTTTGTGAATATCCCCCTTTCCATCAAGAATGTTTGTTTCTCCTGCTTTTTGCGGGAAGATACAGAGAAGCCGATGATTAAAATCTCCCTTCGTTCGGTAGGAACCTTTCCGTGTAATCAGTTAGCCGCTGAATTCTTCAACGGTGGCGGACATTTGAACGCTTCGGGCGGTGAGTTTTTCGGAACGATGGAAGAGGCAAAAGCGGTCTTTGAGAAAGCGCTTGAGAAGTATAAACCTTTATTAACATCGAAAAGCTAAAGATGGAAGGTTAAAAGTGAATATGGAAAGGTTAAAAGATACGAACTTTCAACTTCCCTCTTTCAACTTTTAATGATTTTGAGATACATTTGTGCGGAATATAGCTAAATAACAGATAATGAAGAAACTTGTATTTTTATTTCTCTCTTTGTTAACCGCCGGAAGTCTGTTCCAGGCATGCGACAATTCGAAGACTTATGCAGAAATGCTGGAAGACGAGAAAAATGCGGTGAATAATTTCATCAAAGATAATGATATTCGTGTCATTTCCGAAGATCAGTTTAAAGAAAAAGGTTATCAGACCGATTTAAGCAGGAATGAATATGTTGCTTTTTCATCTAATGGCGTGTATATGCAAATAGTAAATAAGGGAGAATTGGTAGTGCCGGAACATCCGGCGGCTATAGATTCATTCGCTACTAATGATAATATTTGTACCCGGTATGTAGAAATGAATATAATGACAAGAGATACCACATGTTTCAATGTGGCTTTGGATAGATGGATGGATGTTCCTGATTACTATGAGCATCCACTGACATTCCGTTATGAGCAAAACATATCTACTACCTATGGAAAAATCATTGTTGAAGGGTTTGGTTATGACTATTTATGGACGTCTATGGGCTACGGAACTGCGATTCCATCCGGATGGTTGTTGGCTTTGCCATATCTATATAATAATGCCCATGTACGCTTGATTGTACCTTCTAAGATGGGGCATACAACTGCACAACAATATGTCAATCCTTATTTCTATGATATCCGTAAGTTTGAAAAAGCAAAAAGCTAAAGCACTAACATTAAATAAATCTTTTATTTAAAAACCTATGACTCTAATCAAATCTATCTCTGGAATCCGCGGAACCATCGGCGGAGGAGCGGGAGAAGGACTGAACCCGCTTGACATTGTAAAATTCACCTCGGCTTATGCTACGTTAATTCGTAAGACCTGCAAAGCGAAGAGCAACAAGATTGTTGTGGGACGCGATGCCCGTATCTCAGGTGAAATGGTAAAAAACGTAGTAGTCGGCACATTAATGGGAATGGGCTGGGATGTAGTAGATATCGATCTTGCTTCTACTCCCACCACAGAGCTTGCCGTAACTATGGAAGGCGCTTGTGGCGGTATCATCCTGACAGCTTCTCATAACCCTAAACAGTGGAATGCACTGAAGTTACTGAATGAACATGGCGAATTTCTGAATGCAGCCGAAGGCAACGAAGTACTTCGTATTGCTGAAGCAGAAGAATTTGACTATGCCGACGTAGATCACTTGGGCTCTTACCGCAAAGACCTGACTTATAATCAGAAACATATCGACAGTGTACTGGCTCTCGATCTGGTAGATGTAGAAGCTATCAAAAAAGCAGATTTCCGTGTAGCCATTGACTGTGTAAACTCGGTAGGCGGTATCATTCTTCCCGAACTTCTTGAACGTTTGGGGGTGAAACATGTAGAAAAACTCTACTGTGAACCTACCGGAAACTTCCAGCACAACCCCGAACCGCTTGAAAAGAACCTCGGTGACATCATGAACTTAATGAAAGGTGGAAAAGCCGATGTAGCCTTCGTTGTAGACCCCGACGTTGACCGTCTGGCAATGATCTGCGAGAATGGCGTAATGTACGGTGAAGAATATACACTGGTTACTGTTGCCGACTATGTACTGAAACATACCCCCGGTAACACTGTTTCTAATTTGAGCTCTACCCGTGCTTTGCGTGATGTAACTCGCAAGTATGGAATGGAATACAGCGCTTCTGCCGTAGGCGAAGTAAATGTTGTAACGAAGATGAAAGCAACCAATGCCGTTATCGGTGGTGAGGGAAATGGTGGAGTAATCTATCCTGCCAGTCACTACGGACGTGATGCATTGGTAGGCATTGCATTATTCCTTAGCCATTTGGCTCACGAAGGAAAGAAGGTTAGCGAGCTTCGTGCTACTTATCCTCCTTACTTCATTGCTAAAAACCGTGTAGACCTGACTCCGGAAATCGATGTAGATGCTATCCTTGCCAAAGTGAAGGAAATCTATAAGAACGAAGAAATCAACGATATCGACGGTGTGAAAATAGACTTTGCCGACAAATGGGTACATTTGCGCAAGAGTAATACAGAGCCGATCATCCGTGTGTATAGTGAAGCTTCTACCATGGAAGCTGCCGAGGAAATCGGTCAGAAAATTATGGATGTAATTAATGAATTAGCAAAATAATATCCTGTAAAATAGGATTTTATTTATAACATTTGAGTCTCGTATATCATAAAGATAACTGAATAAGTTGTCTCACATGATATACGAGACTTTTTTATTAGGATGATATCCACTGAATGATAAGAGTTACTCTTCTCCTTGAGTATTAACAATAAAGTTTCTTTTGATTAAGTCTAAACTTCCTTTCGTCTAATAGTAAACTTCTCTTTTGTTATTTACAAACTTAAAATGAAAGCTTGCATTTATAGATTGGAAGGGATGAAAAGCAACTTTACTGTTAATAAAAAGAAAGTTTGGACTTAATCAAGAGCAACTTTTCTATTAATAGATTACATGAGAAGTAAGCAGTGTTGAGAGAGAAGTAATCAACAAAGCTTACTTCTCTGCGTCGTTAGCATAGATACACCACAAGAATATCAATTGGTATACAACTTTATAGGTCTTATATCAATGATAAACACATGGCTTAAATATGCATATTGATAAACGTACGGCATGAAAATAAAACTGATTGCATTATTTATAATGATGAGATCATTGAAAAATGGAAGAGGCAGACTCTTAGATTGTGTGAACTTAGTAGTGAAGTAATTGTTGAAAATAGAGGTACTTGATAAAATAGAGTTGCATTTTCCGTATAAAAACGTATCTTTGTGTAAAGAGAATCAAAGGCATCGATTATTAATGGCTATTTTCTTTCGCACTGCGAAACAAAACATATAAGCGATTGCCTGATATTTAATAGATGATATTAATGATTAACACAATGAAAATGCGCTTGATTTTTCCTTTTGTTCTATTGATTTATTCATTGATCTGTCAGGCAGATGGTGGTAAAGATTCATATATCTTCCGGAAAGTAGATTATCAGCAAGGATTATCTAATAGCGCTGTGCTTTGTCTTTTTCAAGACAATACAGGGTTGATGTGGTTCGGTACTTACGATGGAGTCAATTGTTATGACGGCAGAAGCATGGAAGTTTTCCGTTCCGATTTTTCAGCTCCCAAGGCTTTGAGTAACAACGTAATCCATTCTATTCAGCAGGCGGATAATAATTGTTTGTGGATTTCTACTCATTTGGGGATTAATCGTCTTTCACAGAATTCACGGCAAGTTGTCGGATATTATGACTTTACAGATGATTATTATCTACATTCCAATTCTAAAGGAAACACATGGGTGGTGAGTCATGGTGGAATTTTCTACTATAATACATCTTATAAACGATTTGTACAGATTAAGAATCTGAAAGTACCCGTAGAAGATATGGATAAACGGGCATTCGTAACGGATGATGGTGTTTTGTGGATTTTCACCCAACAAACAGGGGAGCTGTTACAGGTTTCGCAGGATGCTTTTGATTGTGACACATTATCAATTCATTCAACTGTTTCATCTACTAATTTTCATGCGAAACCTATTGAAGATGTCTTTTATCAGAATGGTGTTCTTTGTTTTATCGATAGTGAGCATGATCTTTATGTTTATGATATTTCCCGACAATCTAAAATTTATATTCGTAACCTTTCTTCATTAGTGCAGAAGAATGGAACTATTGCAGGAATAGCCCTTTTCTATGAAGATATTATTATTGGTTTTCGAACGAATGGGTTAGTCCGTCTCCGTACTTCACAAAAATATAAAGAAGAAGTGGTCGACCGGAATGTACGTATATATAGTATTTATCGAGATCCTCATCAGAATGTCCTATGGGTTGCTTCAGACGGACAAGGAACGATTATGTATGCTAAGAAATATTCTATTGCTACCAATTTGATGCTCAATCAACTGTCATCTAACTTAAGCAGGCAGGTACGTTCTGTTATGACAGACGATAGTGGTGGGCTATGGTTCGGGACGAAGGGTGATGGACTGTTGCATATACCGGATTATCGTGAGAATGAAGAGGCTTCTACCGTTACAGTTTACTCTCCTGAAGGTAAGCAAAATGTTGTGTCTTATATACGATGGAATAAAGAATTTCCTGTTTATAAATTGGTTCAAAGCCGTTATATGGATGGCTTTTGGATAGGATCTGGAGATCCGGGACTATTTTACTATTCTTTTGAAGACAAAGCTTTGCATTCTGTGGAGAATCTGCCGGCACAACCCACCGAGATACATGGCATTTATGAGGAAAATGATAGTGTACTTTATGTGGTGACAGCCGGTTTCGGTTTTCATAAATTAATACTTGAGAAGCAGGCAGGTACCATTCGTTTCAAGTCGCAGAAAAGTTATCATTTTTTTCACGGTCAGCGAGAAATTACGATGTTCTATCCAATGCTGTCCGAGGGGGATTCTATTTTGTGGCTTGGCAGTCGGGAGAAAGGACTCGTACGGTTTGATAAGCGGACTGAAGAATATAAGGTGATTTCTTTGAAAGAAATGCTTCATAAGTCGGTAGACGATGTGCTTAGCCTGTATCGGACCAAAGAAGGGTTGTTATATGTAGGGACAACATCAGGATTGGTATGTCTGAATTCTAATGGAAAACAGATGAAAGCTACCTATATCGGACGGGAGCAAGGTTTGCTCAATGATATGATTCATGGTGTACTTGAAGATGAGAACGGACTCTTATGGCTTGGTACGAATCGGGGGCTGATTAAATATAATCCGATAAATGGCTCATCACATGCTTACTTTTACAGTGCAGGTGTTCAAATCGGCGAGTTTAGCGATGATGCTTATTACATGTGTCCATATACACAGGAGCTTTTTTTCGGTGGGATTGACGGGTTGCTTTATTTGGATAAAGAGGTGCAGGCTGCTCCGGAATTTTATCCGGATATTTTGTTACGTAAGTTGACTGTTGGACATACGCAAGTGGTTCAGGAAGATGGAGATTACTATACAGATGATGGTAAGGCATTACAGTTGAAGGGGACGGAGGTTTCATTTGCACTTTCTTTTGTTGTTCCGGATTTTTTATCAGGAGAAGATATAGAATATTCTTACCAGTTGGAAGGATATGATAAGGATTGGACCTCTTTTAGTAGTATTAATGAAGCCTCATATACAGGAGTGCCGGCAGGTGATTATATCTTTAAGGTACGCTATAAGAGGGATGTATTTGATATGGAATATCGGCATTTTTCTATTCCGGTATATATCCTTTCTCCCTGGTATCGATCGGTGGCGGCTTATTTTGTTTATTTGATCATTTTCTTGTTGCTGTTAGGGTACGTGATATATTTACTACGTAAAAACTACCTTCAGGAACGGATGATGAAAACACTGATGGGGACAGAAAGTTGTCGGAAATCCGAGACTGTATATACAAACCGTAGGATGCTTGAAGATTTTACTCTCATTTATAATTATTGTGACCAATTGCGTGCTGAGAATCTTTCTTATGAGCAATGTCTTGAGAAAGTGTCACTGATACGCGAAACTGTGATGAGCGCACTTCTTAATCCTGACGCTCTGTTTTTGGAAGAACTTAAACAATTCTTTCCGGATCGATTTATTGTTTCTGCACGTATGAGTATACAGGGAGTTTCTCAAGAGGTGTTGCGTACGTTGGAAGAACAAGGGATTGATCATTCTTCTATATCGTCAATGATTCCGGAACACTTAACATTTCCAGTTTACAAGAATGCATTATATAGTATTCTTTATTGCTGCTATCTCCGGATTACTGAAATGAAGGGTACTCATGGCGTAATAGTAGAAATGTCAGAACAGGATGGTAAGATGCAGCTACATTTTTCTTCTAAAGATGCTACTGCGAAAGCGTTGTATGAATATCTTTCAGATAAAGCTTCTTCGGTGACGGAGAAAGATTCCGATCATGTGTTCGCTGTGCATTTACTTTTAGGTTTTGTACGGTCAGCTTTGGAACGTATTCATGCCGTTCTTCGTTATGATAATGATGAGAGTGGTAATCGGTTGACGATTATCTTTGAACCGGCGATCTTGACAGTGGCAGGTGAACAAGGGAAAAAAACTGTGCTTTTGTTGGAAGACAGAGATGAAATGACTTGGTTGATTAGTAATTTCCTGGCTGATGAATATGTGGTTCATCAAGTAAAGAGTGTGCAGCTTGCTTTTGACGAAATTCGTCGGTCGGCTCCGGATCTATTATTAGTGGATATGACAATGTATGCCAATGCTGAAAGTACTTTTATGGAGTATGTTAGCCGAAATCGTACTCTGCTTTCAAAGACAGCTTTTATTCCATTGTTAACCTGGAAAGTTGGTTCGGCCATTCAGCGGGAACTGATCTTGTGGTCTGATTCTTATATTGTACTTCCTTATGATATATTGTTTTTGCGGGAAGTTGTCCATAATGCTATTTATGGAAAGCGGGAAGCGAAGCAGATATATATGGAGGAACTGGGAGATTTGGCGGGACAGATTATCTGTACAACTACCGAACAAGCTGATTTTATTCGCAAATTGTTAAAGGTGATTGAAGAAAACCTGGACAAGGAAGAACTGGGCTCAACGTTGATAGCTGATCGTATGGCAATGAGTTCCCGTCAGTTCTATCGTAAATTCAAGGAAATTTCCAATACTGCTCCCGGTGATTTAATAAAGAGTTACCGTATGGAAAAGGCAGCCCGCCTGTTACTTGATGAAGAACTTTCTATTCAAGATGTTATTATGGAGGTCGGTATTTCCAGCCGGTCTTATTTTTATAAAGAGTTTACCCGTCGGTTCGGGATGACACCGAAAGATTATCGGGAACAGCGAAAGGTATGCTGATTGTCAGATTAAATTCTTTCGTATAGGTGATTAGTTGGGAAACATTATTATTTATTTGTTTGTCACAACCTTGTGCTCTAAATCCCTTCTGTTAATTTTATTATATTGATTATTAGAGTATTAACCTGTGCTCTAATTTGCCATTCTGTGCTTTAAATATGTATCTTTATTTTGCCGTTTTTTTGGCAAGGTAGAGCATTGGAGTTTTATTCGAATAACCTTTATTTGCAACAATCTTTTTAAAGGGAATTAACCTTATTATTAATCAAATTTAAAGGAATTATGAATGAAAAACTAAAGTATCTTACCTTATTTATAATAGGTATGATGTTGAGTTTGGGCATGAATGCTCAATCTGTAAAATCAATCTCCGGTACGGTAACCGATGATCAGGGAGAGGCGGTTATCAGTGGTACGGTGAAAGTTAAAAACGGTAGTACAGGAACAATCACTGACATTAACGGTAAATACACTCTCTCTGTTCCTTCCAATGCCACCTTGGTGTTTTCGTATATTGGTTATATCACACAAGAATTTAAAGTCTCGGAATTAAAGAGTAATGTTCTGAACGTAGTTCTGCAATCGGATACGAAAGCACTGGACGAAGTAGTCGTTGTAGGTTATGGTACCATGCGCAAATCAGACTTGACGGGTTCCATTTCCACAGCCAAAGGTAAAGACATGCTGAAAGCACAATCATTCAATGCGCTTGACGGATTGAAGGGTAAAGTGGCCGGTGTGAATATCTTCTCTAATACCGGTCAGCCGGGTGGAGAATCACGTGTCATCATTCGTGGTATTTCTACTATCAACGCATCGGCATCACCGCTGTACGTAGTCGATGGAGTGGTGATGTCAAACTTCGAATTGCTTAATCCGAATGATATCGAATCTATCGAAGTATTGAAAGATGCTTCCTCTGCTGCCATCTATGGTGCCCGTGGTGCGAATGGTGTTATCATGGTGACTACCAAGCGTGGTAATGCAGGAAAAGGAGTCCATGTTTCCTATGATGGTTCATTGTCTATCGGTAAGATGGCTAGAAAAATAGACGTAATGGATGCTAACGAATGGATGTCTACCTTCAAGCAGGGATTGGAAAATGCCAACGAATTTCAAGGCAAGAACTTCACAACTGATCTGTCACAGATATTCACAGACGAACGTTTGTTCAATGCAGACGGTTCTCCGAAATATAATACCAACTGGCAGGATGAAGCATCCCGCACTGCCATCTCTCATAACCATCAGATCAGTATCCAACGTACAGGAGAAGGATCTTCTATCGGAGCATTCATCAATTATACCGATCAACAGGGTATTTTGCTGAACTCTTACTTCAAACGTATCAACGCAAAACTGGCATATGATGACAAACCGACAGATTGGTTGTCTACTTCCGTTAATTTGCTGGTGAACCATACTTGGGGTAACAGAACTTCTGATAACCCCTACGGACAAGGTGCATTGCGTACAATGATCGAACAGTTACCTTTCTTGCCAGTTAAGCTGGATGGCGAATATACGCAGACAAATATAATTAATACAAGTTCTATTCTCAACAATCAGACTGATCCTAATAGTGGAAAACAAGGTTTCAGCCCGGAAGGTGTAGGTAATCCCGTTGAGTTGCTCGAACGAATGCAGGCTATGCAATATCGTACGCAGATCTTTGGTAATGCGGCTTTGACTTTCCATCTCATGAAAGGATTAGATCTGAAAACCCAGTTCGGTATCGATTACCACAATAATCGCGACGCTAACTATACGCCGTTCACTCCGCGTCCGATGATTAATCAGAGTACTGAAGGATCAGCTTCTGCAAGTAATTCCAATTCACTGTATTGGCAGGAAGAAACTTACCTGACTTATGTGAAAGATTTTAATAAACATCATCTTAATGCAATGGCAGGTATGTCCTGGCAGGAATATCGCTATACCTCTTTCAATGCTTCCGACAGTAAGTATATCGATGACTTCTACGGATATTATAATTTAGGTTCCGGTACGAACCGTCCTTCTGTTGGCAGTGATTACGACAAGTGGGCGATGAACTCTTATTTCTTGCGTCTGGCATATTCTTATGACAACAAGTATATGGCTACCGTAACCGGTCGTTATGACGGTTCTTCCAAATTCGGACAGAACAATAAATATGCATTTTTCCCATCAGTCGGTTTGGGATGGATGATTTCTAATGAAGACTTCTTGAAAGATAACTCATTGATCAGCAAACTGAAGTTGCATACTTCTTACGGTCTGACAGGTAATTCGGAAATCGGTACTTATAAATCATTGGCTACAGTGAGCCAGTCGAATACAATCATTGGTGATGCTCTGCACGTTGTGTCTTATCTGGACAATATGCCTAATCCGGACCTGAAATGGGAAAAGACAGGACAGTGGGACTTAGGATTCGAGTTGGGTTTATTCAATAACAGGCTGAATTTCGATATTTCCTATTATTATAAGTATACTTCGGATTTGTTGCTCGACCGTCCGGTTCCTGAATCAACAGGTTACTCTTCCATTATGGATAATATTGGAGCCGTTTCCAATCGTGGTTTAGATATTCTGGTTACAGCATATCCTATTCAGACACATGATTTCCAGTGGACTTCCACTCTTAATTTAGGTTTCAACAAAAACCGTGTAGAGAAGTTGGATGAAAGTGCATCTGTTGATCCTGTCACCGGTAAGCGTCAGATTACGACCGACGGTTTTGTGGGTTACGATATGTTGATTCGTGAAGGTGAAGAGCTTTCTTCTTTCTATGGTTATAAGCGTGCTGGTATCTATGATGGAATCCCGTCTAACTGGGACCCGGAGACAATGAACATACCTTCCACTATCGGTGAGAAGGTGACTTATAAGAAACGTGAAATTATCGGTAACGGTTTACCTGACTGGATGGGCTCATTTATCAATACCTTCAATTATAAAGGATTCGATTTGACGTTAGATTTCCAGTTTACATGGGGGGTGGACGTGATGCAAGAATATTATCACTCTACTGTAGCCCGTTTCCTAACTAACGGTATAGACCGTCTTTATAAGGAAGCATGGCATCCAACTCTCAATCCGTCGGGTAAAGAACAGGCAATTCGTCTGAATAACTTTGGTCAGGGAGCTAATAACCAGGCAGATGATGACTGGGTTTGCAATGGTTCTTATTTGCGTTGTAACATGATTCAGCTCGGATATACCTTCAATCCGACACTGATTAAGAAGATCGGTCTGTCTTCATTGCGTTTGTATGCGAATGTGAATAACGCGTTCCTGATTACTTCTAAGGACTATAACGGATACGATCCGGATAACTCATCTCGTTTAGGTGACAACAAATGGGGGGCTAACCGCCAATTCTTCACCTATCCGCGTCCGAGAACGTTTACGTTCGGTCTTAATGTAGCATTTTAATTCACCGTTATAAAAACCATAAGAATTATGAAACTATTAAAAGTATATATATCTGTATTTTGTATGTGTTCACTTTCTGTGTTGTTGAATTCATGCGACGATTTCCTGAAAGAAGAACCATTGGATATGAAGTCATCTGACCAATTCTGGAAGACGAAAGCTGATGCGGAGTCGGGTGTGAACGCATTGTATTTCGGTGGTGTACCTTATTTACATAACACTGATGTAGGCGGTGGCTGGACTCCTAAAGCGACAATGTGGGGTGGTATTGTGTCCGGATTGTACGTTGATAAGCGTAAGGATAGAACATTTACTACGGCATCCGAAGGGTGTAACTTCAATATTGAGTCTTTTGATGATATTGCAATGAAATACTGGCATGAGTTTTATAAAGGTATTTCACGTGCCAACTTTGTTATAGCCAATATTCCGACAATGACCGGGGTGCTGGATGAAGCTACTATTAATAATTATGTGGCTCAAGGTAAATTCTTCCGTGCATATGGATATTTCTGGCTGGTCAAAGAATTTGGTGGTGTTCCTTATATTTCAGAACCTTACACATCTACAGAAGGTATGTACAAAGAACGTCTTTCTGCTGAAGAGGTTTATAAGAAAATTGAAGCCGACTTGCTGGATATTGTCAACGGGGATGCATTGCCGAATAAAACGTTTTATGATAATGGCTGTTATGTCACTAGGGCAATGGCGCAGACTTTGCTGGCACAAGTTTATTTGCAATGGGCTGGTGCACCGTTAAACGGTGGAACAGACTATTATGGAAAAGCAGCACAGATGGCTTTGAAAGTGATCAATGATAGTCCTCACGAACTTATTCATCCGAATGGAACGACTGATGATTTGAGCTCGGCATATAATGTAATCAAGACTACGAAAAGTTCTGCAGAAATCATTTATGCTAAAGAATATAATTATAGTGATTATAGTGTAGGTAACTCTTATGCTTGCCGTTCTATCGGAGCGGATGCATTTCAGTGGGGAGTGTTCCATCCGGGAGGAGACGTGTTATATAATGCATACCTTCCCTGTGATATGTTGCTTAACAGCTATGATCCTGCTGATATTCGGGGACATGAGAAACAGTTTTTCTTTAGGGAATATACCGATGCTGCAGGGGGGACTCATACTTTGAACAATGCAGGCAACTGGGCATGGTTTGATGAAAATGCTTTGATTAGCGGTCATGACGGCGATTATAATATGCCAGTATTCCGTTTTGCGGAAGTCTTGCTGATTGCAGCCGAAGGTCTGGCACGTACAGGGCATGAAGATAATGCTGTCGGTGGCGCTAAATATTACCTCAACCAAGTGCGTAAACGCGCAGGACTGATGGATGAGACTGCTACAGGAGACAATCTGGTGCAAGCGATTTTGACTGAACGTCTGCATGAATTGCCGTTGGAATTTAAGATTTGGGATGACATTCGCCGTACTCGTTTGTATCCGGAAGCATCTACTGAAACTGGAAAGTTGAAATGGACTGCCCTTTCATCTGCTCAGATTCAGAACAAGCCTGATGGAAGCACAAGAGCCGGAGCCATTCCTGAATATGCTTTGTTATGGCCTATCCCGTTAGATGAAATTCAGGCTAATCCTGCGTTGGAAGGACATCAGAACCCGGGATGGAACTAATTAGGTAATAATAAATATTTGTTTCTGATAGAATTGGAGAGAGGGTAAAGGCTAATTATCCTCTCTCTATTGCTTAAACGGTTAGTCTTTCGGTTGTACTCTCATTGTATACACATAAATATTATGTTTTGATTCTCAGTTATTTAACTTGTACTCTCGTTGACACTCGTTTCCTTTGGTTGACTATACTGCTATTTTTTCTTATTTTGGCGTATCAGAGGACTGATAATTGCTGAAAGATGCTTTAATTTGTAACATAAATAAAAAAGACTTGATAATCTAGTATTAATAGTTTAATTCGTAGACCATGAACAAAAAGAAACTACTATCTTTCGCAATAGCCCTGCTATTGGGAGTTTCCTCTACCTTTGCACAAAAGCAACCGGTAGACTATGTGAATCCTTTAATGGGGACTGATTCGAAAATATCACTATCCAATGGAAATACATATCCCGCCATTGCGTTGCCTTGGGGAATGAATTTCTGGATGCCACAAACCGGAAAGATGGGTGACGGTTGGGCTTACACTTATGCATCCGACAAAATCAGAGGTTTCAAGCAAACGCATCAGCCCAGTCCGTGGATCAATGACTACGGTCAGTTTTCAATCATGCCGATGACTAAACAGTTGAAGATTGATCAGGATAGTCGTGCTTCCTGGTTCTCTCACAAAGCAGAGAAAGCCACTCCTTATTATTATAGTGTTTATTTGTCGGAATATGATATGACAACTGAAATAGCTCCGACAGAACGTTGTGCACATTTCCGTTTCACTTTCCCTGAAACCTCCGATGCCTATGTGGTAATAGATGCTTTCGATCGCGGTTCGTATGTGAAGGTGATTCCCGAAGAAAATAAAATAATCGGTTATACGACACGCAATAGTGGCGGTGTTCCTCAAAACTTTAAGAATTACTTTGTGATAGAGTTCGACAAGCCTTTTACTTTCAATAAAGTATGGGCAGACTATCATTTGGTTGAAACACATCTCGAACTGCAATCCAATCACGTGGGGGCTGCTATCGGATTTTCGACGAAAAAAGGAGAACAAGTGCATGCAAAAGTGGCATCCTCATTCATCAGCCCCGAACAGGCGGAACTGAACTTGAAAGAAATTGGTAATAAGACCTTTGAACAGACAAAAGAGGCCGGTCGTAAGGCATGGAACAATGTCTTGGGGCGTATCAAGGTTGAAGACAGCGATGAGAACCGTATGCGTACGTTCTACTCTTGTTTGTATCGTTCGGTGTTGTTTCCCCGTATGTTTTACGAGGTAAACGGTAAGGGGGAAACTGTGCATTACAGCCCCTATAATGGTGAAATCCGTCCGGGATATATGTTTACCGACACTGGATTCTGGGATACTTTCCGTTGCTTGTTTCCATTTGTTAATTTGATATATCCTTCAATGGGTGAGAAGATGCAGGCAGGCCTGTTGAATACCTATCTTGAAAGTGGATTCTTTCCTGAATGGGCCAGCCCGGGCCATCGTGGTTGCATGGTTGGGAACAATTCTGCTTCTGTAGTGGCGGATGCTTTCATGAAGAATATAACCAAAGCGGATGCAGAAAAAATGTATGAAGGTCTACTGAAAGGGGCCAATAGCGTACATCCGAAAGTTTCTACTACCGGACGCCGTGGATATGAATATTATAACAAACTGGGCTATGTGCCATACGATGTGAAAATTAATGAGAATGCGGCACGCACATTGGAATATGCATACGATGACTGGTGCATTTACCGTATGGGTGAAAAATTAGGTCGTCCGGCAGAAGAACTGGATGTTTATAAGAAAAGGAGTCAGAACTACCGTAATCTGTTCGATCCGGAAACTAAGTTGATGCGGGGAAAAAATTCCGACGGAACTTTCCAGACTCCTTTCAATCCTTTTAAATGGGGAGATGCCTTTACGGAAGGAAATAGTTGGCATTATACATGGTCGGTATTCCACGATGTACAAGGACTGGTTGATCTGATGGGCGGCAAGAAGATGTTTGTCAGTATGCTTGATTCTGTATTCAATCTTCCTCCTGTATTTGATGATAGCTATTATGGAGGAGTGATTCACGAGATTCGTGAAATGGAAATTGCTAACATGGGTAACTATGCACATGGCAACCAACCTATCCAGCACATGATCTATTTGTATAACTATGCCGGCGAACCGTGGAAAGCCCAATATTGGTTGCGTGAGACGATGAACCGCCTCTATCTTCCTACTCCGGACGGTTATTGTGGAGATGAAGATAACGGTCAGACTTCGGCTTGGTATGTATTTACTGCATTGGGTTTCTATCCGGTATGTCCGGGCAGCAATGAATATGTGATGGGAGCTCCTTACTTTAAGAAAGCAACGATTACACTAGAGAACGGCAAGAAATTGGAAATCTCCGCCCCGAAGAATAACGATGATAATCGTTATATTCGTTCATTGAACTATAATGGCAAGAATTATACAAAGAATTATCTGAACCATTTCGATCTGTTGAAAGGCGGTCGTCTGGTGTTTGATATGGATAACAAACCGAATAAGGGAAGAGGTATCAACGAATCAGACTTCCCGTATTCATTCTCTCGTGACGCAAAGTAAGCTGATATGAATAATTTGAGAAAGAAAGTATTGATGATGACTATGGCGGCAGCAACTTTGTCCGCCATAGCCCAACAGCCGGTAGACTATGTGAATCCGATTATCGGGACCAATGGGATGGGGCACACTTTTCCCGGTGCTTGCACTCCTTTCGGATGGGTACAGTTGAGTCCGGACACAGACACAATTCCGCATAATGTAAATGGAGCTTATCAGAAAAATGCCTACGAGTATTGTGCCGGTTACCAATATAGGGACAAGACCATTGTTGGCTTCAGTCACACTCATCTTAGTGGTACGGGACATTCTGACTTGGGAGACATCTTGTTGATGCCTGCTGTTGGCGATGTGAAGTTAAATCCCGGTCGGGCGGATTATCCGGAAGAGGGATACCGTTCACGTTTTGACCATGCTACAGAAAAAGCTGTTCCCGGATATTATGAAGTGATACTGGACGATTATGGCATTAAGGCCCAACTGACAGCAACACAACGGACGGGTATACATAAATATACCTTCCCGAAAGGAAAAGATGGTCATTTGATTTTGGATCTGGTGCATGGTATTTATAATTATGACGGCAAAGTTCTATGGGCCAATTTGAGAGTCGAAAACGATACTCTGTTGACCGGATATCGTATCACCAATGGATGGGCGCGTACGAATTATACCTATTTTGCTATCTCTTTGTCACAGCCGATTAAAGACTACGGATATAAGGATAAGGAAAAAGTATTGTACAATGGCTTTTGGCGTCGTTTTAAGTTGGAAAAGAACTTCCCCGAAATCACAGGTCGAAAAATCGTGGCTTACTTTAACTTCGATACCGCTAACAATTCGGAACTGGTTGTAAAAGTGGCATTGTCGGCAGTCAGTACGGAAGGGGCCATTAAGAATCTGCATGCCGAGGCTTCCGGAAAGAGTTTCGAACAGTTGGCGGAAGCTGCTCGTACAGATTGGAATAGTGAACTGAAACATTTCGAGATCGAAGGTACGCCCGATCAGAAAGCAATGTTCTATACTTCTCTTTACCACACCATGATTAATCCGTCTGTGTATATGGATGTAGACGGTTCCTATCGTGGGCTGGATCATAACATACACCGGGCGGAAGGATTCACCAACTATACTATATTTTCCCTTTGGGATACCTATCGTGCGGAACATCCTTTCCTGAATCTGGTGAAACCGGGACGCAATGCGGATATGGTGGAATCCATGATTAAACATGAGCAACAAAGCGTGCACGGAATGTTGCCGATATGGAGTCTGATGGGAAATGAAAACTGGTGTATGAGCGGTTATCATGCTGTGTCTGTACTGGCGGATGCAATAACCAAAGGCGTCTTTTCGAATGTGGATGAGGCATTGGCGGCAATGGTCAGTACATCCACCGTTCCGTATTATGAAGGTATAGCTGATTATATGAAGCTGGGATATATTCCGCTTGACAAAAGTGGTACAGCAGCTTCTTCTACTTTGGAGTATGCATACGACGATTGGACTATCTATCAGACAGCTTTGAAGGCAGGTAACAAGGAAATAGCGGAGACTTACCGAAAGCGTGCCCTCAATTATCGTACTATCTATGATACAAGTATTGGTTTTGCACGTCCCCGTTATAGTGACGGTTCTTTCAAGAAAGAGTTTGATGTATTACAAACCTATGGTGAAGGTTTTATTGAAGGCAATTCATGGAATTTCTCTTTTCATGTGCCACACGATGTATTTGGCATGATCGACTTGATGGGAGGAGAAGGGACGTTCGTGCAGAAATTGGATGAACTGTTCTCCATGCATCTGCCGGAGAAGTACTATGAACATAATGAGGATATTACGGAAGAATGTTTGGTCGGCGGATATGTGCATGGGAATGAACCGAGCCACCATGTTCCTTATCTATATGCGTGGACTTCCCAGCCGTGGAAATCACAGTACTGGCTGCGTGAGATTCTGAATAAGATGTATAAGAATGATATTAACGGATTGGGTGGAAATGATGATTGCGGACAGATGTCAGCATGGTACCTTTTCTCCGTGATGGGCTTCTATCCGGTTTGTCCTGGTACAGACCAGTATGTATTGGGAGCTCCCTACCTACCTTATCTGAAGATGACGCTTCCTAATGGAAAGACATTGGAGATCAAAGCGCCGGGTGTCAGCGATAAGAAACGTTACGTGCAGTCGCTGAAATTGAACGGCAAAGTATACGACAAGATGTATATTACACATGAAGACCTTTTGAAAGGAGGCGTGCTTGAATTCAAGATGGGTGCGTCACCTAACAAACGCCGCGGATTATCACCGGAGGATAAACCTTATTCATTAACTAACGGAATCAATCAATAATCAATAAAGAAATATGAAAAAGATACATTTAATCTATGCTGCTTGCCTGCTGGTAGGTATGGGGGCTTGTGCTGCAAGTGTGCAAAAGCAGGTGAAGGATAATTTTGATGTATGGAAAGAGTACAATACAGGTGCTATATTGTTTGAGGATAAAGCACCGGAAACGTTGGGATCGGACATTTATCACCGGATTATTCCCGATGCTGAATCGTACATCAAGGAACAGGCACGTACTGTATTAGCTACTCTTTACAATTCTCCGGAAGATAGTATTCCCGCAGTGCACAAGATACATTATACTTTGGAAGATATCAACGGTATTTCTGCTAAAGGCGGTGGCAATGGTGATGTGACGATTTTCTACAGTACACGTCATATTGAAAAATCTTTTGCAGCGAATGATACGGCAAAGTTGTTTTTCGAAACGCGCGGGGTATTGTTGCATGAACTGACACATGCTTATCAGCTGGAACCGCAAGGAATCGGTTCTTATGGAACCAATCGTGTGTTCTGGGCATTTATTGAAGGTATGGCAGATGCTGTACGTGTGGCAAACGGTGGCTTCGATGGTCCTAATGCCCGTCCGAAAGGCGGGAACTATATGGACGGTTATCGTACGGCAGGTTATTTCTTTGTCTGGTTGCGTGATAACAAAGATCCTGAATTCCTGCGTAAGTTCAATCGCAGTACGTTGGAGGTGGTGCCTTGGTCGTTTGATGGTGCTATCAAACATATTTTAGGGAATGAATATAGTATTGACGAATTGTGGCATGAGTATCAGGTCGCTGTAGGTGATATACAAGCATAATAATGTAAATATGGTGAGTGTAATGGGTAAAAGAGGATTGTTTTTAGTATGGCTGTGCCTGGTGAGTATTTTGCCAGGCATGGCTCAAACCGAGAAACTGATTGATTATGTGAATCCATTTGTGGGAACAGATGGTTATGGTAATGTGTATCCGGGTGCGCAGATTCCTTTCGGAGGAATTCAGATGAGTCCGGACACGGATAGTAAATACTATGATGCGGCTTCCGGTTATAAATATAATCATTCCACCTTGTTGGGGTTCAGTCTGACTCATTTAAGCGGGACTGGTATACCTGATTTGGGAGACTTCTTGTTTATTCCCGGAACAGGAGAGATGAAACTGGATCCGGGGACACGTGAGGAGCCGGCAAAGGGATATCGCTCACGTTATTCTCATGAAAAGGAATGGGCATCACCTAATTATTATGCGGTGGAACTGTCTGATTATGGAGTAAAAGCTGAAATGACGTCAGGGGTGCGTAGCGGTATGTTCCGCTTCACCTATCCTCAATCGGATAAAGCTTTTATAATGATCGATATGAACCATACTTTATGGCAATCTTGTGAATGGGCGAATCTGCGCATGGAAAATGATTCTACCATCACCGGATATAAACTGGTGAAAGGCTGGGGACCGGAACGGCATATCTATTTCACGGCTACTTTCTCTAAAAAGTTGACCGGCTTGCGCTTTATGCAGAATAAGAAGCCGGTGATTTACAATACTTCCCGGTTTCGTAGCAGCTATGAGGCTTGGGGAAAGAATCTGATGGCTTGCATCTCTTTTGATACAAAAGCCGGAGAGGAAGTGATTGTAAAAACTGCTATTTCATCGGTCAGCACAAACGGGGCAAAGAACAATATAGCGGAACTTGCCGGACTCACTTTCGATGACCTGAAAGCTAAAGGAGAAGCACTATGGGAAAAAGAACTGGGAAAATATACCCTTACTGCCGACCGTAAAACGAAAAGAACATTCTATACGTCGGCTTACCATGCGGCTTTGCATCCGTTCATCTTTCAGGATGCAGACGGGCAGTTTCGAGGATTAGATAAAAATATAGAAAAAGCCGAAGGGTTTACCAACTATACGGTATTCTCTCTTTGGGACACCTACCGGGCTTTGCATCCCTGGTTCAATCTGGTTCAACAGGAAGTGAATGCCGATATTGCCAATTCCATGTTGGCTCATTATGATAAAAGTGTGGAGAAAATGCTTCCTATCTGGTCGTTTTATGGAAATGAGACTTGGTGTATGATTGGTTATCATGCCGTTTCCGTATTGGCTGACATGATTGTGAAGGGAGTGAAAGGATTCGATTACGAACGTGCGTATGAGGCTATGAAGACCACGGCGATGAATCCGAATTATGACTGTTTGCCGGAATATCGTATGATGGGATATGTGCCTTTCGATAAAGAGGCGGAGTCAGTATCTAAAACATTGGAATATGCGTATGATGATTATTGCATGGCACAGGCTGCCAAGGCTTTGGGTAAGGAGGATGATTATCGTTATTTCTTGAATCGTGCACTCTCTTATCAGACTTTGATTGATCCGGAAACGAAATATATGCGTGGCAAGGACAGTCAGGGAAACTGGCGTACACCGTTTACTCCGGTAGCTTATCAGGGCCCCGGATCTGTAAATGGATGGGGGGATATTACGGAAGGCTTTACTGTACAATATACCTGGTATGTACCACAAGATGTACAAGGATATATGAACGAAGCTGGCGAAGACTGGTTCCGCAATCGGTTGGATGAACTGTTCACGGTAGAGTTGCCGGATGACATACCGGGAGCACATGATATTCAAGGCCGTATCGGAGCCTATTGGCATGGAAATGAACCTTGCCATCATGTAGCGTATCTTTATAATTACTTGAAAGAACCTTGGAAATGTCAGAAGTGGGTCCGTACGATTGCTGACCGTTTCTATGGCGATACTCCGGATGCATTAAGTGGCAATGACGATTGCGGACAGATGTCGGCTTGGTATATGTTCAATTGCATTGGCTTTTACCCGGTGGCTCCTTCAAGCAATATGTATAATATCGGTTCTCCTTGCGTTGAGGCAATAACAGTTCGGATGAGTAACGGAAAAGCTATTGAAATGGTAGCAGATAATTGGTCACCGAAGAATGTGTATGTAAAGGAGTTGTATGTGAATGGCAAGAAGTATGACAAATCTTATTTGAAATATGAGGATATACGTGATGGCGTGAAACTACGTTTTGTCATGAGCAGTAAACCGAACTATAAGCGTGCGGTATCGGATGAAGCAGTAGCTCCTTCTTTGTCGTTGCCTGGAAAGACAATGAAATATCAGGCAACTCTTTCAGAGAAGAAAACGAGTGGCAATCCTGTTTTTAAAGGTTGGTATGCCGATCCCGAAGGAGTCGTGTTTGGAGATGAATATTGGATCTATCCTACGTATTCGGCACCTTATGATGAACAAACCTTTATGGATGCTTTTTCGTCTAAAGACTTGGTGAACTGGACAAAGCATCCGAAAGTCATATCAAAAGAGAATATCAGTTGGCTTCGTCGTGCTCTTTGGGCGCCAGCGGTGCTTGCGGCGAATGATAAGTATTATCTGTTTTTCGGAGCCAATGATATCCAAAATAATAATGAAGTGGGGGGAATTGGTGTCGCTACGTCAGATAATCCTGCCGGACCTTTTAAGGATGCTTTGGGCAAGCCGCTGATTGATAAGATTGTTCATGGCGCTCAACCTATCGATCAGTTTGTATTCAAGGATGATGACGGGCAATATTACATGTATTATGGTGGCTGGGGACATTGTAATATGGTGAAAATGGCTCCTGACTTGTTGAGTATTGTTCCTTTTGAGGACGGAACGATGTATAAGGAAGTCACTCCGGAAAACTATGTGGAAGGACCATTTATGTTGAAACGTAATGGAAAATATTATTTCATGTGGTCGGAAGGTGGCTGGGGACTCCCGAACTATAGTGTAGCATATTCCATTTCAGATTCCCCCTTTGGTCCGTTCAAAAGGGTTGGTAAAATCCTGGAACAGGATCTTTCGGTAGCTACCGGAGCAGGGCATCATTCGGTGATAAAAGGAGCCGGAGAAGATGAGTGGTATATTGTTTATCATCGTCGTCCGTTAGGTGAAACAGCGGCAAATAGTCGTGAAACTTGTATTGATCGAATGTATTTTGATGAAAACGGGTATATCAAACCTGTGAAAATGACTTTTGAAGGAGTATTACCCAGTCCGTTTGATCGTACGAAGTGATGTTTTTATTACATTTGCCACTGTAAAACGATGAATTAATTAAATATCTAAATCATGAGAAGATATATCCTGTTAGTTGTGTGTTTGTGCTTGGTTTCACTACTTCATGCGCAGAACCGGTTAGAGTTGGTTTCTCCCAATGGAGAACTGAAAGTGTCCTTGAATCTCTCGGATAAAATCTATTATAGTATAGATTATAACGGAGATGTATTGTTGAAAGACAATTCTCTTCTGTTGGTTCTGAAAAATCAAGTGTTGGGACAGAATCCTAAGTTGCGTCGTCAGAAGCAATGGAATATCGACGAGCAATTAACTCCTATTGTTCCTTTGAAATATTCGAAAGTCAGTAATCGTTATAATCAATTGCTACTGACCTTCAAAGACTATTCAGTAGAATTCCGTGCTTTTGACGATGGAGTTGCTTACCGGTTTATTACCTCACAGAAAGGGGATGTTGAAGTAATGAACGAAGAGTGTGCTATCAACTTCCCGTCGGATTATCTTCTTCACTTGCAACAACCGGGAAGTTTCCATACAGCTTATGAGGAACCTTACACACATGTTCAAAGTAATGCGTGGAAGCCTGAAGAACGGATAGCTGTTTTGCCGGTATTGGTTGACACACAAAAAGACTATAAAATATTAATCAGCGAGTCGGATCTGGCTGATTATCCATGTATGTTTCTCAAAGGAACGGGCACGAACGGAGCAATCTCTGTTTTTCCTAAAGCTCCGCTTGCGTTTGCCGAGAACAGTGATCGTAGCGTGAAGATTACTCAAGAAGCTGATTACATTGCGAAAACAAAAGGTACGAGAAATTATCCTTGGCGTTACTTTGTGATAAGTAAAAATGATAAGCAGTTGCTTGAGAACACAATGACTTATAAACTGGCTAAAAAGAATCAACTCCAGGATGTTTCATGGATTAAGCCGGGACAGGTGAGCTGGGAATGGTGGAATGACGCTTCTCCTTACGGACCGGATGTGAATTTTGTTTCCGGTTATAACTTGGATACTTATAAGTATTACATTGATTTTGCTTCTAAATTTGGTATTCCATATATCATTATGGATGAAGGCTGGGCTAAAAGTACGCGTGATCCTTATACGCCTAATCCTAAAGTTGACTTGCACGAGTTGATTCGTTATGGCAAGGAAAAAAATGTAGGGATTGTGCTTTGGCTGACGTGGTTGACGGTAGAAAACAATTTTGATCTTTTCAAGACTTTCAAGGAATGGGGAGTAAAAGGACTTAAGATTGATTTCATGGACAGAAGTGACCAGTGGATGGTCAACTTTTACGAACGGGTAGCCCGAGAAGCAGCCAAGCATCATTTGTTTGTCGATTTTCATGGATCTTTCAAACCGGCCGGACTGGAATATAAATATCCGAATGTGTTGTCTTACGAAGGAGTGCGTGGCATGGAACAAATGGGCGGTTGTTATCCGGATAATAGTCTGTATTTGCCGTTTATGCGCAATGCTGTCGGTCCGATGGATTATACTCCCGGAGCGATGATTAGTATGCAGCCTAATGTGTATCGGTCGGAACGTCCTAATGCTGCAAGTATCGGAACACGTGCTTATCAGTTGGCACTCTTTGTGGTTTTTGAGAGTGGTTTGCAGATGTTGGCGGATAATCCTACTCTTTATTATCGTAATGAAGATTGTACCCGTTTCATCACACAAGTTCCCGTAACGTGGGACGAGACTGTGGCACTGGAAGCTAAAGCAGGTGAATATGTCATTGTAGCAAAACGGAAAGGAGATAAGTGGTTTATAGGAGGAATGGCTAATAATGGTAAAAAGGAACGTGAGTTTACCATAAAGTTAGATTTCTTGAATAAAGATCGCTCTTATCAAATGACCTCTTTTGAGGATGGTATCAACGCAGGACGTCAGGCGATGGATTATCGTTGCAAGTCATCCCAGGTGAAAGCCGGAGAGCAGCTAACTATAAAGATGGTTAGAAATGGCGGCTTTGCAGCTGTCATTGAGTAACAGAATATTTAATTTATAATGTTCCTCCCTCTCTTTCAAATTTAAATTTAACAGCGTCTCCCAGAGAAGATTTTTGAATTTCATTTCTCATATTCTCATTCGTTAGATGTAAATGACAGAAAACTAATAGGATAGATTATGAGAAATGATTTTTGAAACAGCATTTCTCATAGTTTCTCCGTAAAAAAGCTCGGATTTGATCCTGTTTCTCATACTTGTTGCATTCATTTCTCATAGTGTATCGGAAATAGTAATGAATCAATGAAACTATGCAATCTTCGTTTACTTCTGTTACATCTTTCATTTGTCCCATATATTGTGGGAAAGTATTCCCTCATATTATGGGAATTTATTCCCGCAAAATGTGGGAATACTTTCCCTACTAATAGGGAATCTTTTCCCTGTTAACTGGGAATACTTCTCTTGTTAATAGGGAAACTTTGCCTCACTGTACTTCTTTGGTATTAGTTGTGTACTTCCCTAATTTATAAGAAAGTCTGCTATTTGAAAAGATTATTACTTGGATAGATTATTACTTGGGCAGAGAAGGAATAAGAGAGGCTTTTTTCAGCTCTTCTTCGAAGTTGGGAGTGAAGATTCCTTTACCCAGATTTTCTTTTATTTCTTCGATCTTCCAAAATCGTCCATCGTCCAGTTCGTCGCTGGGGTGGATTTCTTCCTCATAAACGGTTTTGTGGACAAAAACAAGCTCTTTTTCACGGCTGGATTCAAAAACATAACTGGTGAGAAGCTCGGGGGTGAAGTCTGTGATGCCTAATTCTTCACGGACTTCTCTCTTTAGGGCGATTTCTACACTTTCGCCCAAATCAATATGTCCGCCCACAGCCGTATCCCATTTTCCTGGTTGAATGTCTTTCCATTCGGGACGTTTCTGTAAGTAGATGTCTCCTTGGGCATTGAATACGTGAAGGTGAACCACCGGATGAAGCAGTTTGCTACCACTGTGACATTCTCCGCGAGTGGCGGCTCCGGTGATATTTCCTTGTTCGTCTACGATAGGGAACATTTCCTGGTTATTATCGCTTGGCATAGTGTCTTTTATATTGGGTAAAATTGGGTAAAATCTTTCGGAGAGGAGAATATTTTATGGTATTAATAAAGAAGAATCTCCATAACTTAAGAACCGGAAGTCATGCGCCAGTGCATAATCATAAATAGTGCGCCAATTCCCTTTTACAAAAGCTGAAACCAAAAGCAGCAAGGTACTTTGTGGCTGATGGAAATTAGTAACCATCGCTTTCACTATTTTATAATTGTATCCTGGTGCTATGATAATCTGTGTACTGGTGTGAAGGGTTTCCAAACCATTCCTGTCGAGATATCCTAATATCTTTTGCAGCGCAACAACGGGAGGAATCTGGTCGTACTTTTCATAAGGCTGCCATTGTTTGACACGCAGTTCTTCTTCCGTAGCGTATGGATTTTCAGCCAATGTGACTCCAATGTGATACAGACTTTCTAGAGTTCGTACAGAAGTAGTCCCTACTGCAATAGCACGACCGTCGTGGTCAATCAGTTTTTTGATGGTGCTCCGGTTGACCGATATATATTCCGTGTGCATCTCGTGACCTTCGATTTCTTCACTTTTTACAGGTTTGAATGTGCCTGCTCCTACATGTAGGGTTAATTCTTCAAGATCAATCCCTTTCTCTTGAAGTGCATCCAATACTCGTGGAGTGAAATGTAATCCCGCCGTGGGCGCAGCTACCGAACCTTTTATTTTAGAATAAACAGTCTGATAAGTCTCCTTGTCACTTTCTTCTGTATCCCGGTTTAAGTAAGGAGGAATAGGAAGTTCTCCGAATACTTCAAGGATATCGGCAAACGTCACTTCCGGATTATCCCATGCAAAATCTACCCAATGGCTGGTTCCTTTACATTCTCCTCGGGTAACGGTCAGGGTAATAGGGAATCCTTTGACGGTCATTTCGCGTTTCAACCGTCCGTCTTTCCATTTCTTCAGATTGCCGATCATACAAAGCCAGGCGGCATGTGCTGTCTGTTGGAAATTCAAGACATAATCGTTTGGCTGGATCGGCTCAAGACAAAACACTTCGATCAGTGCTCCCGTCTCTTTTCGAAAATGGAGGCGTGCCTGGATGACTTTCGTATTATTGAATATCATCAGGCTGTCTTGCGGCAGATATTCCGGCAAAGAAGTGAAAACATCTTCACTGACTTCTCCACGACGGTATATTAAGAGTTTGGACTGGTCGCGGGTAGGCAACGGGAATTTTGCAATACGTTCATCCGGAAGAGGATAATTGTATTCACTGATATGGATATGTCTAGTATCTTCTTTCATTGTTTTCAAAATAAAAAGAGGTTAGAACCCATTCGGTTTCTAACCTCTTTAACCAGTCGGGGTGACTGGATTCGAACCAGCGACCACACGCCCCCCAGACGCGTACTCTAACCGGGCTGAGCTACACCCCGAATTGCGGATGCAAAGGTAGTGCTTTATTTTAAATCTACAAATAAATCGTTGTAAAATATATATATGTGTCTGTTGCAAATGATTTATCTTGCTTATTATTAGTGTTATACATTCATACGGTCAAGTGCTATTTAGATAAGATTCTAAATAGCAATGAGGCAACTTCGGTGGTTGTTTTATATCCTATATAGTGCAAAATACATGCAAAAAGCCTCGTCTTATTGCAATAAAAAGCGTCTAATCATCCCGAAACCTTAATCGAACCTTAATCGAACCTTAATCGAAAAACAGGACGAACAATTGGGATGCAAATAGACTGCAAGGTTAATGTAGGTTAAAGTCTGTCCCAATTTCGCAATGTTTTAAGGAACCTTCCTTGTTGAGCCATTGCAATGATGTAGTTTTAATCATCGGAATTATCTATCTTTGCATTGAGCGAGAGTGAAGCTCTATACTTTATTCCTATGTAAAGTGTAAAATAATTTCGTCGGCCATATAACTTAAAAAGAAAAACAACAACATGGCAAGGACAAAAATCGTGCTTTTCAAAAGCAACATTAGAAGGGACGGAAGCTGCCCCGTCTGTTTAAGGGTGGCAAAAGAGGACAAAACAAAGTACATCGACTTGCAACTGTCGGCAACGAAAGGACAATGGGACGAATTGGCATCCCGATTTAAAAAAGACAAGCGTGTCAATCCTAACTACGAAAATTACAATGCGTTGCTGAACCGTTATGAAGTTCGAAAGGATGAAATCCTACAAAAGTTCATGGAGGAACGGGTAAACTGGACGCTTAACCAGTTCGAAGAGGAGTTTCTTGGTATGTCAAAGCAGGGTAAGGTTTATGACTACTTCATGCGACAGGTGGAAAACCTAAAAGCCACAAGGCATATCGGTAACGCAAAAGTCTATGAGCGTACTTTGCATATGCTGGCAAAGTATGATGACAAGATTGAGGAACGACTGTTTTCCGAGTTGGATGTAAAGTACATCAATCGGTTTAACCTTGAAATGGAAAAAGACGGCTGTTGCGGAAACACCCGTAAATACTACCTCAAAACATTAAGGGCGGTTATAAACAAGGCGATAAAAGAGCGTGAAGCCTCATCAAACACCTATCCTTTCGGTAAGGGTGGCTTTGAAATCGGTAAGCTGGCAGAGGAAACAGCCAAACGCTACCTTTCACCACATGATTTGGAGCTGATAAAAAACTCGCCTCAACAAAATCCTGTGTTGGAGTTGTCCCGTAGGGTGTTCCTGTTTTCCTATTTATGTTTCGGTATGAGTTTTATAGATGAAGCCATGCTGACTAAAAACAATATTGACACGTTTGGGACAGAGGAGCATATCGTTTATAAAAGACAAAAGACACAGAACGCTAAAAATGCAAAGCCTATAACAATACCTGTAACCCCTGCCATAAGAGAGCAGTTGGAATGGTTTAAGGCAAATACTGCTTTGACAGGCAACTATTTGCTGCCAATAATAACAAGGGATTATGAGGGGGAACAACTGTATGACCATATCCGTAGTCGTTACAAACGTATAAATGACGGTTTAAAGCAATTAGGCAAGTTGCTCCGTATTCGTATGAACCTGACTACCTATGTCAGCCGTCATACAATGGCCATGACCTTACAAGGCAATGATGTCCCCCGTGAAATTATCAGCCAAGCGTTGGGGCATCGTAATCTTACAACGACAAACGTATATCTTGACAGTTTTTCAACAAGCGTATTAGACAGAGTAGCTAAAATCCTTTAATTATGAGTATGGCAATAAATATGCCTTTGGGCGGCTTGATAGACAAGTCGCTCAAAGGGGAAGCCCGTTTTGCGCATGAGGAATGGTTGCGCACCTATGTAAAAAGACTAACGAATGGTAATAAGACAAAGCTAAAACAGGCTTTAAATGAGGTGGATGAGGCTATAAACCAATGGCGGGACGGCTTCTTCATATCCACTTATGATGAAAAGTTATCAGCCGTCCGACAAGGCAAACTAAACATGGACAGCCAAGAGTTGGAAGATGTCTATAACGAGGAAACCTATTTGCAAAAAGAGGGTAAAACAGGTTTGGTTGCAGATTTCCTGTATAATTCCATAGCTCAATACGGCTTTATCAATGAACATCACCGTGATGCAATAGAGAGCGCATGGATGTTTCACGACATGGAGTTTTTACAACAGCAATGGGAGTATTACGCTTTGGTTCAAATAAGGTCGTTGCGGGCAGTTATTGTTTCCATGCTGGGAACAGTACCAACGATACCCGAAACCGAACCACAGAACGCCAAAAGAGAGCCAAAACGGATAGAAGATTATCCCGAAGTGTTTGATATTACACTTTGTTGTGAGCTTACGAACTATGCAAAGGACACTATTTACAAGTGGACCCGTACCCGTGAAATACCTTGTCATCGTTCCGGGACAAACGGGCGCAAACTCGTGTTCAAGCGTGACGAAATCGTAGCGTGGATGACTGCCCGAAAGCAGGAAACCAAGGACGAATTTATAAAACGAATGGAAAGCCAGTTAGCTGCACGGCTTCGTAAATAGTTAATATGCTTTATTATGTATAACTTTCTATATACATTCCAATCTCACAGCCATGTATGACAAAATCAAATTAATGCTATATGACCTGCCAACAGGGTACGACTGGCAAACAGTCCTGCAACGTACAGTTGTAAAGGACTATTTTGCCAATGGTACAGGTGGTAAGGGGTATTGGCTTGGACGTAGAGTCATAGCCACAGAAACGTATGTGTCATTCGAGGGCAGTCTTCCTAAATGTCTGTGGGGACATAATCTAAAGACCTTGTCATTACAACAAGTCAAGTGGCTTATAATGAAGTTGAGCAAGGACTTGGGTGTACCTATGTATAAGGCAGTGGTGGAGTCTGCGGAGTTTGCACATAACTTTAGTATGACAGAGCCTCCTATTATGTATATGCAGAAGTTGGACGCCATGAAGAAATTTAGACCTAATGAGTGGAATGGTACTAAGTACATAGAGGACGAAGAGGTGCGTTGCAAGTTTTATGATAAGATACAGGAGGCAAAGAAGAAGCGTGAGTTGCCTAAATATGGAAGAGAGAACTTGCCGAGAAACTTATTGAGGTACGAGGTGACATTTAGCACCAAAGGACTGAATAGGTTGTTTGGTAGGGATATAGTGGCAGAGGAGCTTTGGAGTAAACAGGTATTTTGGACGCTGGTTGCAGAGTGGTTTGGATATTATGAGGATATGGTGAAACTGCCTAATGACTGTTGGGATGTGGATTACCATATTTTTGAGAGCGCCAAAGACTTTGCCAAGTGGTGTATTTGTATAGCAAATGCCGACCAAAACCTGTCTTATTATGTGAAGCACGTCCTTTTTAAACTTCGGGCAAATCCGCAGCCATCCGACCGTGTCCTACATGGGCAAATACAAAAGAAAATCCAAGAAGCGTTGGAGTGGGGCAAAAAACATCTGACTCTCCCTAACCTGACCTTGGAACTGACAGGCAAAATAGAACAATATCTTGCCGGGCTGTTGGAGCAGTCGGCAGACGGTATGAGCGTCGCAGAGGAACGACGAATATTCAATACCGCCTGTTAGTCCTCTTTCTATTCAAATAAGGCTTGGTAATCATCATAGGGTGTAAACTCCACTTCCTAAGTTTACTCTTCGGGTGATTATCAAGCCTTATCTTTTAATAGAGGGGGCTATTGGTCGTGCACAGCCAAAAACTTATCAGATACAATAAAAGTGTTCGGTGGGGTGTAATAATGGCTTAAACGCTCTAATACGAGGTTGCTTAATTCTATGTGATAAGGTGGGTATGCTCGGTCGATAGAATGAATACAGGTTGTAAGTAAAGAGGATGTAACACTCTCAAATCTTCATTGTATGATGATAAACTTATGTAATGACAGGGTACAACATCATAGAGGGTTTGCAATGTGGAGGGCGAAAATGTCATATAGCACCTAAAAACGAGTGGAATGTAATCGAATGGTAAGGTCTGTTTGAGGTCGTGGGTATGATGATGAGGCTGTTTCGAGGCATCCATAAGAGATACGACATTTCAAAATGCAATAGTCTCATCGGAGTTCCCTCCCTAAAATCTTGTGAACTATCAATAAATGAGTAAATTTGTTCCACGACATCCCTAAAAACGTTTGTAGAACGTTGGATTTTAGTTATATTTGTCCCGCTAACAGGTTAACGACCTGTTGGTGACATATTAATTAAAGGAAGCGTTTAGCTTTATCCCGTTTTAGAAATTCTGGTAAAATTTCATGTGGTACGGGGATAGACGATACAAACGCTCATGCTAATCTTGTATATATCAGTGATATATATGGCTTGGCGTGGGGTGTCGTTTTATCTTGTACCACGGGTTTACCAGAGCCTCTAAAACAGATAATTCTAACAGCCTCACGCTATCTTTTTATATAAACCTTTCCTGTCGGGGCTGTGGGGAGCAAATCTACGATATTATGAAAAGAGTTTTATTAGTTTGGGTCTTGTTAGTTGTTTCCGTTACTTGTTTTTGTCAAGGAGGGGGTATTTTAGGATATAAAATGACTGATGTAAAATTCGGGAACAATTATTCGTCCACTACAAGCAAGGTTAATTTCGTAAATAAGGGGCAAGGAGTATATACTATTGACGGGATAAGCAGGGATGGGAAAGAGGATGTTTTTTCCGCAACATTGCAATATGTTGGGATGTTTGAGGGCGAGTATAAGTATAAAGGTATATTGGCATATAAATTAGAGCTATATTCAAATGTCGTTGTATATACACCTCATAAATTGAGCACATATACAACTGTTGGGAATGACCTTCCTTCTAAAAATATGATAGAGTTTTATATCTATGAAAAGAATGGGCTGGGTGATGTTAGTTTTAAAACAATATTCCAATTGACATTTCCACATTACTGATATATGTAGTAAGGCTTCTAACGGAGCGTCTAAGACATGGGTAGGGCGATAGCTGTCCTACCCTGTTTGTTATAATGGGTTTGTCTCTAATAGAGGCATTAACGAATACTTGTAAAATTTGCTATGCAATAATGCAAAATCCACATAGCAAAAGGCAATAATCGGATTAAATAAACCAAGTTTCCCGGAAACCTTATTCGTAGGGTATTCGCAGGTAAAAAATAAGGAGTTAAGTATTGTCTTAACTCCTTGATTTGTATGTTGTTATAAGTTTATTATCGGTAATCTTATTCAATTCCCCCAGACGCGTACTCTAACCGGGCTGAGCTACACCCCGAATTGCGGATGCAAAGGTAGTGCTTTATTTTAAATCTACAAATAAATCGTTGTAAAATATATATATGTATCTGTTGCAAGTGATTTATCTTGCTTATTATTAGTGTTATACATTCATACGGTCAAGTGCTATTTAGATAAGATTCTAAATAGCAATGAGGCAACTTCGGTGGTTGTTTTATATCCTATATAGTGCAAAATACATGCAAAAAGCCTCGTCTTATTACAATAGATAAGAAATAATTCGCTAATATTGCGAATTATACAATTATATGTTACCTTTGTATTATCAAAGAACAAATGCATGAATGTAGAATTTGAAAAAGAGTATTTGGTAGAACTTTACGAAAAAGGAAAGACCGATGATAAGAAACATCGATTTCAGCCTCAAATTATCAATGGCTATTTGAAGTGTGTTAAGGCTCTATTGAATGCTTCCCGAATGGAAGATTTATATCAATATAGAGCTTTGAACTATGAAAAGTTGAAAGGTGATAAAAAAGGGCTTTCCTCTTTGCGTATCAATGACCAATATAGGTTGGAATTTCGGGAAATTACCAATGCAGGCAATCAAACAGTTGTAGAAATATGTTCTTTGGTAGATATTACGAATCATTATAAATAGGAACTATGAGTATAACAGCGAACAATTTACAATCATTCCGTCCCTACCATCCGGGAGAACTGGTTAAGGAAGAATTGGAATGCAGAGGCATAAAACAAAAGGACTTTGCAAAGAAGTTTGGTTTGTCTTATTCCGCTTTAAATGAGACGTTGAATGCAAAACGACCAATAACCACTGAGTTTGCTTTGCTCTTAGAGGCGGCTTTAGGTATCAATGCCGATTTGCTGGTAAGAATGCAAACAGACTATAATATACAAGTGGCACGAAAGAATAATTCTTTGCTTGAAAAGTTGAATAATATAAAGAAGATAGCAGCCGTATTTTGAAGTGGATACACAAAGCGCACCTGTAAACTCTTCAATGCAACAATGTGTTGGTTGTTAATAGATTAACATAGAGTTTAAAATGGTATAATTATCTTGCACACATCTGCAACGGTATCTTACACGCTCTTATATCTCTATGTATCAATCGAATAAATACAAAGAGTGTAGGTGTGCAAAATAATTATATCATTTGTAGGATAGATTAAATTCCCATACATTCGCGATAGAAGTCGAGCATCTCGAAGATAGTGTCCTTATCGGCAGTCTGATTGATGCAAATGTCTCCGATATCTTTCAGTAAGGTGAAATTGATAGTACCTGAAGTATTCTTTTTATCATGCGTCATAAAGGCATACAATTGGTCATATTTTTTGCAGTCGAAGGTAAATACGCCATAATTCTCCTTGATAAACTGGATCGTTTGCCGCATTTTCTCTTTCGGGAAACCTACTTTGAGATGAGAAAGATACAGTTCGCACACAATTCCCCAAGCTACTGCATATCCATGTAATACAGGACGGTTTTCTGCCAGTGCCATACTTTCGAACGCATGTCCTACGGTGTGTCCCAAATTTAATGCTTTGCGGATTCCATGTTCGAGGGGATCCTGCTCTACGATGTCTTCTTTCACTTGTACCGATCGACCTACCAATTGTTTGAGAGCTGCATAATCAATACTAGAGGAATCGAATTTGAGCAATTCTGCCCAATGTGCCGTATTACTAATCAACCCATGCTTCAACATTTCAGCATATCCGGAGAAGAAATTGTGTGTGTCCAATGTGCGTAGGAATTCCGTTTCAATCAATACACTGTTTGCCGGAGCGAAAGCACCGATTTCATTTTTCAGTCCGTTGAAGTTGATTCCTGTTTTACCCCCCACTGATGCGTCCACCATAGCGAGCAGGGTGGTTGGTATATTGATATAGGAAATGCCCCGTTTGAATGTAGCTGCGGCAAAACCTCCTAGATCTGTCACCATCCCTCCTCCTAGATTGATAAGTAAAGAGTGGCGGGTAGCCCCTTGAGTGCTTAATGCCATCCAGACGGAAGCGAGTGTTTCCAGAGTTTTATGTACATCTTCTGCTCCGATACAGATTTCTACAGCATCTTTCAACAGACCCGATTCTTTTAGAGAGGGGAGACAAAGACGCTGGGTATGCTCGTCTGTGAGGACGAATAATTTGTCATGCGGACATAGCTCAATGGCACGACCGAGGCTCGTTTCCAAGCTTTCGCAGAGAATAACTTCTTGTTTACTCATGATTCTTTTTGCTTTTTTACTCTGCAAATGTATATAAAATATCTTTTTTTGCTTACTTTTGTCTCGTTAAAACGTTTAATCATGAAAGCATTATTACCTGTATATTGTCGTCCTTTAGGATATGTTGTCTTGTTGGTTGCTCTGTTCATCCCTTTTATTTTGGTGATGCAGGGAGTGGTGACTGATACTAATTTGCTGTTTTATAAAGAATGTACAAAGTTGTTGATGATGGCAGGATGCTTGTTAATAATCTTTGCATTAAGTAAGAATGAAAGCCGTGAAACGGAGCAAATCCGTAATTCGGCTGTTCGTAATGCCATCTTTTTGACATTCTTGTTCGTTTTTGGTGGTATGTTGTGGCGTGTTATGCAAGGAGATGTGATAAACGTCGATACTTCCTCTTTCCTGACTTTTCTGGTTTTTAATGTGCTTTGTCTGGAGTTTGGTCTGAAAAAAACGCTTGTTGATCGATTCTTTAAAAGATAATTTTCTTTTCAATTAAACCTTTTGCGATTCGATTTGTCAAAAAGGCATTGTTATTGCTACTAATATAATCGTAAATAAGGTAAATGAAAAGATTTTCAGCAGGGTTGGTGCTGATGTTGCTATGCACCTTCTCAATTTTTGCACAGAATAAGGTTATTACTGTTTCGGGACGTGTGGTGGAAGCCGACACAAAAGAGCCTGCAGCGCAGGCTACAGTTCAATTGTTATCATTACCCGATAGCGCTTATGCGGCAGGTATAGCCAGTAGTAACCAGGGATGGTTTACTCTCCCCAAAGTGAAAGCCGGAAAATATGTGTTGAAAGTTTCCTATATTGGATTCCGAACCAAGTTCGTGCCGGTACAATTATCTGCTAACACCACTGATAAAAAAATGGGAACCATTGCATTGGACCCGGATGCTGTCATGCTGAAGGAAGCGGTGATTACTGCCGAAGCACCTCCTGTAACTGTAAAAGCTGATACGACAGAATACTCTGCAGCTGCTTATCCTGTACCTGAAGGTTCAATGTTGGAAGAATTGGTAAAGAAGATTCCTGGTGCTGAAGTTAGTGATGAAGGTAAGATCACTATAAATGGAAAAGAAATCAAAAAGATTATGGTTGATGGTAAAGAGTTTTTCTCCGATGACCCTAAAGTCTCAATGAAAAATTTGCCTGCTAATATGATTGAAAAAGTAAAAGCCTATGATAAGAAAAGTGATATGGCGCGTATCACAGGAATTGATGATGGTGAGGAAGAACCTGTTTTGGATTTAACTGTGAAGAAAGGGATGAAGAAGGGATGGATTGGAAATTTGATTGCAGGCTATGGAAGTCAAGAACGATATGAAGGTGGGGTGATGATTAGCCGTTTTAAAGATGATTCCAGTATCTCTGTAATTGGTTCTGCTAATAATACCAATAATAAAGGTTTTTCAGAATTTGGTGATGCCGGACAGGGATTAGGAGGTGGAAATGCAGGTTCCGGTATTACAACGGCACAATCTTTGGGTATTAATTTTGCTAAAGACACAAAGAAATTTCAAATTGGAGGACATGTTCAGTATGGACATTCTGATAATGATGCCCGTCGTAAAACTTCTTCAGAAACATTCTTGGGCGAAACTTCTTCTTTTGCCCAGAGTGAAAACTATTCAAATCGTAATCGTCATGATTTTAAGGTTGATTTTCGTTTGGAATGGCGTCCTGATACATTGACTACAATAATTTTTCGTCCCAATGGTAGCTACTCACAGACGGAATCAAGTAATAGTTCTTGGTCAAAAACGGAAAATAATTTGCATAGCCCTGTTAATGAAAAGGAAGCTGCCTCTTCTTCTAAAAGTCATAATGCATCTTTTAATGGTACTTTGATGGCCTTTCGGAGGTTGAATAATAAAGGGCGAAATTTGTATTTAGGAGCACGTTTCGGCTATAGTGATAGCGAATCAGATTCTTATTCTAATTCAAGCACTGAGTTTTTTGAGTTGGATAGTATTTCTGACATTGCAAGATATACAGATCGTAATAGTGACAGCCGTAATTGGAGTATATCTGCTTCTTATACTGAACCTGTTTTTAAGAACCATTTCTTACAATTGCGTTATGAGTTTGCTCATCGTAAACAATTGTCACAGGCATTAGTATATGATAGCATTAATCGTTATCCATATCCGGAATACATGGAACGCGGATATGATAATGATTTAAGTACGCGTGTGGAAAATTTTTATGATACTCATACTGCAGATGTTTCTATGCGCGGTATTCACCCTAAAATGATGTATAGTGTTGGCGTTGGCTTAACTCCTCAAACATCTTTAAGCGAAACAACTATTGGTCCTAATTACAAAAAAAACTATCCCGAACAAAATGTGCTGAATTGGGCTCCTTCAATAATGTTCCGTTATATGTTTAATAAACAGCATATGTTAATGTTCCGTTATCGTGGACGGAGTAGCACTCCTAATATTGAAGATTTACAAGAGGTGATTGATATTACTGATCCAATGAATATGAGATATGGTAATCCAAACTTGAAGCCTTCATTCAACAATAGTTTCACGCTTGATTATAGGAAGTATGTGCCAGAAGCTATGCGTAGTTATTCTGTTAATTTATATTATACAAATACATTGAATTCTGTAGCTAATAAAATGACGTATGATCCTGAAACTGGTGCACGGGTTTATAAAAAGGAGAATGTAAATGGGAATTGGCAGGCGAGAGGATATTTTTCTTTTAATACTCCGTTGAAAAATAAGAAATTTACAATCTCATCTAATACAAATGCCAGATATAGTGATGCGGTAAGTTATACAAGCGTTGGAAATAATAAAAATTTAGATCAGGAGTTAAGTACTACGCATAATCTAGCTTTGGGCGAACGTTTTACGAGTAGTTACCGTAGTGAACTGTTTGATTTGTCTTTAAGCGGTTCGGTCAATTATAATTTGGTTCGAAATAGCAAGCAAGAAAATAGTAACCGCGAGACGTTTGATTATTATATAGGAGCTAATACGAATGTAAATCTTCCATGGCAGATATCTATTTCTACGGATGTAAACTGTCGGTTTAAGGATGGATACACAGGTGGATTAAATAATAATGAGGTGTTATGGAATGCCCAGATATCTAAGAATTTCTTGAAGAATAACTCTGGGACTATTCGTTTTAAAATTTATGATATCTTGAAGCAACAAACTAATTTATCCCGTTCTATTAGTGAAACAATGATGAGTGATACGGAATACAATACTTTGGGAAGTTATTTCATGGTACATTTTGTATATCGTTTTAATACTTTGGGTGGAAAAGCTGGTAATAGACATGGCTTTGGAGGAGACCCAAGAAGAGGACATGGTTTTGGTGGCGGTGGTAGACCCATGCGCTTTTAATCAATATAAAGTCTGGATGAACAGGAAGTCCTGACGGCAACGATTGATAGAGTTGTCACCAGGACTTCTTTGTTAATCCGATAATTTACTCTATATTTGTTGTTTAGTATCCGTATGAAAGGAGATTCCTATGATTGATTGGAACTATATACTCAGCCAAATAGCAACAGTGGCTTTTGATATTCTTTATTTCGGAGCCATTATCGGTACGATTGTCATTATCATTCTTGACAACCGTAATCCTGTTAAGACTATGGCATGGATACTCATATTGCTTTTCCTTCCTATTGTCGGACTTGTCTTTTATTTTTTCTTTGGGCGGAGTCAACGTCGCGAACGTATTATTGGGCAAAAAAGCTACAACCGCTTATTGAAGAAACCAATGGTCGAATATCTGGCGCAGGATTGCTCGGATGTTCCCTATGAATACTCTCGTCTTATTCCGCTTTTCCAGCAAACGAACCAAGCGTTTCCATTTGAGGGGAACCGTGTGGCAGTCTATACCGAAGGATATACCAAACTTCAATCATTATTGCGTGAACTGCAAAAAGCGAAGCAGCATATCCACATGGAATATTACATCTTTGAAGATGACGCTATCGGGCGTATGGTCAGGGATGTGCTGATAGAAAAGGCTTCTCACGGGGTTGAAGTACGGGTTATCTATGATGATGTAGGTTGCTGGCATGTGCCTAATCGTTTTTTTGAAGAAATGCGCAATGCCGGTATTGAAGTCAGGAGCTTTCTGAAAGTACGTTTTCCCTTATTTACCAGTAGGGTGAATTACCGTAACCATAGAAAGATTGTCGTTATTGACGGACGCGTGGGCTTCGTTGGAGGGATGAACTTGGCAGAACGTTATATGCGTGGCTTTTCTTGGGGTATTTGGCGCGATACGCATATCATGTTGGAAGGTAAGGCGGTGCATGGTTTACAGACGGCTTTTTTGCTTGATTGGTATTTTGTAGACCGTACGTTGATAACCGCTTCCCGTTATTTTCCGAAGGTTGACTCTTGCGGAAGTTCTTTAGTGCAAATTGTCACGAGTGAGCCTATCGGACCATGGAAAGAAATCATGCAGGGATTGACTGTTGCCATTACCAGTGCCAAAAAGTATTTCTATATGCAAACACCTTATTTTTTGCCTACGGAACAAATATTAGCGGCTATGCAAACAGCTGCATTGTCTGGGGTGGATATACGCCTGATGTTGCCGGAACGTGCCGATAACTGGATAACTCATCTTGGATCGCGTTCTTATTTGGCAGATGTGATGCAGGCAGGTGTTAAAGTCTATTTTTATAAGAAAGGTTTTCTACATTCTAAGCTGATGGTTTCAGATGATATGCTTTCCACTGTAGGGTCTACCAATGTTGACTTCCGTAGCTTTGAGCATAACTTTGAGGTGAATGCTTTTATATATGACGCAGAAACTGCCCTTGAAATGAAAGAAATATTTCTTCAGGACCAGCGCGAAAGTACACAGATCTTTTTGAAGAATTGGGTCAGACGTTCGTCGATGCAAAAAGCAGCGGAGTCTATCGTGCGTTTATTGGCTCCGCTACTTTAATAAGGATGAAATTGTATTTAGTTCTTATCTGAATAGTGAGAAGTTCACACTTCCATACACCCTTCTCTCAAGGAAATGTGGATTTTCTTCGAACTTATTCTCTTTTCCATGCTCCAGTACCAATAATCCTCCTTCTTTGAGAAGATTATTCTGAAAGATTAATTCGGGGATTGTTTCCAACTCTTTTAAAGCGTAGGGAGGATCGGCAAAAATGAAGTCGAACTGTTCGCGACTATTCTTGATAAACTTGAATACATCTCCGCGTATCGGCAGACATTTGTCTGTCTGCACTTCTTTCATGATTTTGCAGATGAATGAGTGATGTGCAGGGTCTTTCTCAATACTGATAACACGGTCGCATCCACGGGATACCAGTTCGATACTGATGCTTCCCGTCCCGGCAAACAGATCAAGAGCTGTTACTCCTTCTTCAAAATCGATATAGTTATTGAGTACATTAAACAGATTTTCTTTGGCGAAATCTGTTGTAGGGCGTGCTTTAAATGTCCGAGGCACGTCAAATCTTCTTCGTTTGTAAATACCGCTGATTACTCGCATGTTAATAAGGCTTGCATGTCAATATTAGTTGCAGGATTCATAACGAATACCTGTAGGATAAACTTTTTCAGTTCACTCATTAAAACATCTTTCTCAGGAAGTATTCCGGTTAGGTGTAACTCATCCCGTTCCTGATTAAACTCCAACTGTTTCCAGACGTATAATAAATAATAAATACGATCTTCTGTATGAGTACATTCAAAGGAATTGGCCAGAAGCAGATGTCCTCGTTCAAAGCAATAGATGTCAATGCCGTCTTTGCGTACAGAAACATACATCTTCTTACTGTTTCCTAATCTGCTTTTTGCAGAAAAATAATCAATGAATGAAGTGGATTGAGAATAGAAACGAGCTTCGGGATATTGCCCATTCAAAAAGGTTTGTGCGCTTTTATCTATGCCGAAGATGACAGCTACATTATTCTTTCTTAGGATATTATGGAGCACCGTTTCGTTTTCTCTTTTTTGATGATTATGATAAAACAGCAGTTCTGCCTGTTCCTCCTCAAACAAGTCTAATGGCGCGATTGTAAAACGCTTGCTTGCCATCATTATATTTACCTGTTTGTAAGGATGATTTAGGAAGTCCGATTCGTGAAAGACTGCCTTTAGATTGGCTGTAAGTGATAGAGATGTATCTATCTCTTTCTCTATTATTGAAAGCGAATCGTTATGAATCGGGTTATAGATAGAAAAAGAAAATCCATCCGTACTAAGACGGATGGATAAAGTATATTGTTTTGATTTAGTAAAATCAATCATTATTCCCAGTTACCAGCACCATTGTTTGGAGTATCGATAGAACCTACCATCAAACCGCTATATCTGCCTAGTTTAGAATCCAGGTCTTTCAGGTTGATGATTTCTTGTTTGTCAAGTCCGCCTAAGTATGTCTCGTATGGAGCTTTTACTTCGAACAAATATACTGGGGCACCAGATTTGGCAGTATCGTTTTTAACGTTCATTTCGAATTGAGCACCATTACCGTGAGGAATATATTTCATAGAATCTGCATTGAATCCTTTCGGATAAATAGTATCCAATACAGCTACCCACATAGTGTCACGTTTGAAGTTTTCAAGTCCCCATTTCTTAACTTCATCGTATCTGCCGGTTTTTTTCGCTTTTTGGATGATATCTACTGCTTTCTTTTCAGTCAATCCATCTTCCAACTGCTTATCTGTCAGCTGTCCGATTTTCATAACGAACGGCAATTTTTGATTTTTAACGAAATCAATCAATGTGTCTAATCTGGGGGCATACATTCCGCGATGTAGCATACGATACTCCTGCTGTGCTTTACGGATGTCAATCAGGCGGGCAATAACAGCTTTTTCCCTTTCCTTCTTTGCCTTTTCAAAATTGATAGGACCCATAATGCTGCTGTAGCAGATATAAACTAATGCGGCAGCACAGAGCACTAATACAATATTAAATACTGTTTTCATGATAAATTATGTTTTTAGTTGTTATATTCGCATCGCAAAAATAGAATAAATAAATTTAAATACGATAGTTCCTTGAACTTTTTTCTCGTACAAAAATGATAAATAACTATTTAGAAAGGCAAATTAAGGAAAATTTTCCTTACCAACCAACTTTAGAGCAGGAAATTGCTGTAAAATCTCTTTCAGAGTTTCTGCTGTCTACGCTGGCAGATGAAGTCTTTATCTTAAGAGGGTATGCTGGTACTGGTAAAACATCGTTGGTAGGGGCATTGGTGAAAACGATGGATCAGCTGCAGCAGAAGTCTGTATTGTTGGCTCCTACAGGGCGTGCGGCAAAAGTCTTTTCAGTGTATGCAGGACATCCGGCTTTTACCATTCATAAAAAAATATATAGACAACAATCTTTTTCTAATGAGCTTAGTAACTTTTCGATCAATGACAATTTAGCTACCAATACATTGTTTATTGTCGATGAGGCTTCCATGATTTCAAACGAAGGACTGTCGGGCAGTATGTTTGGAACAGGACGTTTATTGGATGATTTGGTGCAATTTGTGTATTCGGGGCAAGGTTGCCGGCTCTTGTTGATGGGAGATACCGCACAGCTTCCCCCGGTAGGTGAGGAGTTGAGTCCTGCGCTTTTTGCTGATGCATTGAAAGGTTATGGACTTGAAGTGCGTGAGATTGATCTTACCCAAGTGGTTCGGCAGGTACAAGAATCCGGAATATTGTGGAATGCCACGCAGTTGAGGCAACTGATAGCGGAGGATGATTGTTATTCTTTACCTAAAATAAAAATAACAGGTTTTCCTGATATAAAGATGATGCCGGGTACGGAATTGATTGATGCCATTACCAGTTGTTATGATCATGACGGCATGGATGAGACGATTGTGATTTGTCGTTCTAATAAACGCGCGAACCTATATAATAACGGAATACGTGCACAGATCCTTTGGCGGGAAGATGAACTGAATACAGGAGATATGTTGATGATAGCCAAAAATAATTATTATTGGACGGAGCAATATAAGGAAATGGACTTCATTGCCAATGGAGAAATTGCAGTCGTGCGTCGTGTTCGTAAGACACGGGAGATGTATGGTTTTCGCTTTGCGGAAGTGACTCTCAGATTTCCTGACCAGAATGATTTTGAATTGGATGCGAATCTATTATTGGATACCTTACGTTCGGACTCACCTGCATTGTCGAAAGAAGACAATGACCGATTGTTCTATACGGTACTTGAGGATTATATAGATATTCCAAACAAAAGAGACCGGATGAAAAAGATGAAAGCCGATCCACATTACAATGCTTTACAGGTGAAATATGCATACGCAATAACCTGTCATAAAGCGCAAGGCGGACAGTGGCAGAATGTATTTTTAGATCAGGGGTATATGACGGACGAGTATCTGACTCCCGATTATTTCCGGTGGTTGTATACCGCCTTCACTCGGGCGACGAAGACACTGTATTTGGTGAATTATCCGAAAGAGCAGATGGAATAGATGGTTGGAATATCAAACATGAAATCAGTTAGTTTGAAATCAACTGATTTCAAACTAACTGATTTCATACTTTATTCCACTAGTGGGCACTTTAAATTAAACATCGTTCTTTGAAATCTTTGATAATCGCATAGTTATGTATTTTTTTGGAGCGTGACGATTTGAATTGAAAAGTTGTTTTAGCTTTGCCCAAAAGCTCAAAACAATGAATCAAGGCAAATATATCTTCGCTCAACTTACAGATTTTCTTCCCCGTCGTGTCTTTGACGTAAGCGTCTCCGCGATGCCGTCTTGTTTTATTTGTCATTGTCTTCTACCTTTGCCCTCAAAAAAACATGGCTCCTCCCAATCTTTCTTATCCTTTGATTGTTGAAGACTACAAGCATCATCTTCGTAGTTTTCCTGATAGTTATCTGAGTTTTCAGTCTTTTTGTGAACCCTACAATGTCCGTGTTGCAAGTGTCCGTCAATGGATGCGTCGTCATGGCATTGATCTCAGCGTATTATACTATGAAGTCTTGTTGGAACGTTCCACCTCTGATCCCTCTTTTGAAATCCCCCAGACCTTTTACGGACGGCGTAAAACCTCCCGTCCGCCTGCTGAACAAGAGCCGGCTTCCGTGCAGGTTGTATCCTCCCCTGAAGTTTTAAAAGGCGTTTCCATTACATTTCCTGACGGCATGACAGTCAATATCCGACAAGCCCATGCCCCGGCATTGACCAAATTCATCGAATCCTATAACAAACTAAGTGCCCAAAGTTATGTTCAGTCTGAATGAATACATTAGTTACTACCTTTATCCACGCTATATTGATATGAATAAAGGAATCGAATGTCTTTCTGAATTAATCCGCTCACAGATGAATGCCAGCCCCTTAAGCGGAGACGCTTTCCTGTTTTTCGGCAAGAAAAAAGACATGGTCAAGGTACTTCGCTGGGATACCGATGGATTTATTTTATATCAAAAACGATTGGAAGAAGGCACTTTTGAATTACCCCGTTTTAAGCCTTCCCAAGGGCTGTGTAAGCTTGAATGGGAGATCTTTTTTATGATAATGAGAGGCATCTCGCCGCGTTCAGTACTTCTGAGAAAACGTTTTAAAATATAGTTTTCAACCGATTAATGCGTTGATATATAAATATTTAAGTATGAATATGATTTGTTTTACTAACATATTATCCGTATCTTTACACCATGAATTACAAACGGATAATAAGCTTGCTGGAGGAACAATTACGTTTTTCCAAAGAACAGAACAGGCAACTGGTTGAACAAAACAACCAGCTGCTTGCTCAGAACAAGCGTATGTCCGAACAGTTGTCTGCCCAGTCGGACAATGCCTTCCTTCTTACCCATCAGGTTGAAACTCTTACAGAAGCACTACAATCGCTTGAAAAAGCCTTTGCTGCAAAGGAATCGTCTATGCAGAAAATGCAGAAGACCAACCGGGCATTAAGCAAACTGGTAACTAAAAAATCAGAGAAAATAATCCCTGTTCCATCCGCTGACGAACCGGTAGGGAACCGAAAGAAAGAAGCCCCCTCTCCAAAGGAACGCGGCAACAACAATGCCCGGCGTAAGGAATACTTTGGCCTGGAGATACAAGAACATGATATCTATCCGTCCTGTCCCGGCTTCCAGCCCGAATTCGGGGAGTTTTTGAAGATAGTGGATTCCATCCGCTACGAATATATCCCTCCCCGTTTCATCAAACATATTAACCACCGGTATTATTACCGGTATTTGGGAAATATTATAGCCGGAAGTCTGCCTGCCACGCCGTTGCTGAACTCCAATTATGATGCCTCTTTCATTGCCGGTATCCTGCAATTACGTTATATCTATTCCATGCCCGTGGAAAGAATTATCAAACTCTTTGCCGAAAACGGTTTCGAAATGAACAAGTCTACCGCACACGGGCTGATCCGGAAAGCGGCACAGATGTTGGATGTCCTGCAGGAAGTTCTGCGCGATGCCGTCCACGAGGATGATTATCTGCATATGGATGAGACTTATCATACCATATTGGAAAAAGGAGCCCAGTCAAAGACCGGAAAGAATTCCTGCAAAGGATATATTTGGGCGGCTATGGCAAGCCATTTGAGACTGGTGCACTTCTTTTACGAAAACGGTTCACGGGCCAAGAAAGTACTCACCCGGTATCTTAAACCAGATTACCGGGGAGCTGTACAGTGTGACGGGTTGGGGGATTACAAAATATTGGAGACCGAAGAATACCCCAATGCGATCCGTCTGGCGTGTTTCCAACATTGCAAACGAAAGTTTCTGGATATAAAACAGAATAAGGACGCACAAAAAATTATAGAAATTATCAATAGGTTATATAGGAAAGAACATGAAATGCCACCTGAATATCCACCTGAACAAGCCTTGGAATACAGAAAGAAGCATGCGATCCCTATATTAAGCGAATTAAAAGATGAACTGTTGCAAATACAGGCGAAAAAGACAACCTTGCCAAAAAGTAATTTGAGCAAGGCGGTCAATTATACCCTGAATGAATATCCCGCATTGTGCAATTATGTGCTCAAACCCGAGTATGAACTGGATAACAACGAGATAGAAAGGTTAAACAGGTATATCAGTTTAAGTAGAAAGAACTCGCTATTCTGCGGAAGTCATCAAGGAGCAAAGAGAGCAGCGCTGATATATTCATTAGCGTGCTCATGCAGACTTAATGGGATAAACTCATTCGATTACTTCAAAGACATACTGAACAAATTTATTGAGATTAAACCAAACACTGACAAAAAGGTGATAAGGGAACTGTTACCGGATAAATGGAAGAAGTAACGACATCGCGGAGACGCTTACTCTTTGACCGCTTGGTAGAGAAGTATTCCGGGAATAAGAAAATCAGAACATTCACCTGTTGGAATCAGATGCAGTGCATGATTTTCGGACAACTGACCGCCCGAGACAGTATGCGTGACCTTATGCTCAGCCTCGAGGCACACAAGAACAAGTATTATCACTTGGGATTCGGTGCAATAGTTAGCCGTACCAATCTGGGGAAAGCAAACCGGAATAGAGATTATCGTATCTACGAAGAATTTGCTTATACCCTGATTGCGGAAGCCCGTAATAGCTACAACAAAAATGACTTTGAGGTGAAAGTTGACGGTAATGTTTATGCCTTTGATTCCTCCACCATAGACCTTTGTCTGAATGTTTTTGGTGGGCAGAATTTAGGAAATACAAAGGAGGCATCAAACTTCATACCTTGTATGATGTAAAAACTTCCATACCGACAGTCGTACTGGTAACCAATGCTAAAGTACATGACGTAAACATGCTGGATGAGTTGAGTTATGAAAAGGGAAGTTTCTATATCATGGATAAAGGATATGTTGACTTCACCCGTTTGCATAAGCTTCACACCTGTGGTGCTTACTTCGTTACACGTGCAAAGGATAATATGAGATTCCGTAGAATGTATTCCCGTGAAGTCGATAAAACAACCGGAATAAAATGTGACCAGATTGGAATGCTTGAAACGTATAAATCGCTCAAAGCATATTCAGACAAACTCAGGCGGGTTAAATACTACGATGAAGAACTGGACAGAGAATTTGTGTTCATCACCAACAACATGGAACTCTCAGCAGAGGAAATTGCTTTGCTATATAAGAACCGTTGGCAGGTGGAACTATTTTTCAAATGGATAAAGCAACACCTGAAAGTAAAATCTTTTTGGGGCACCACGATGAATGCAGTCAAGACACAAGTGTACTGTGCCATCATAACATACTGTCTGGTTGCCATTGTCGCTTACAAATTGAAAGTCAACCGTCCAATCTACGAAATTCTACAAATTTTGAGCTTTTCTCTACTGGATAAAACACCTGTAAGAGAGATACTTACCTATTGTGATTACAAAAATGTCAAAGAACTAAATTATAAACAATTGAAAATCAGCTGGGACTAAGTGCCCAGCAGTGACTTTATTCCTATATTTGATACAGTCCGAAGTTATTTATTTGACTGTAAACAGATTAAAAAGAATCCGCGTGAGGTGTGGGCAACGGATAAGAAATTAGTAAGCCTCTGTGGAACACCATGTTTATCACGCTTTCAAATAACTCTTTTACTGGACCTACAAAATTATATAGAAAAATCGATTTTTTCTACACCGGCACAATAAAAACCGAGGCCAACCCTGAAACTCTGCTTCATACTTCGTTTAATTGTTACGAATGTCCTATATTTAAGGAGTGTAACCACGCAATGATATAAGCAACAATAAAGTCAAAAGCAACAGGACGACGCATGGGAACCGATTCCTGCGTCAGATATTGATTGAAATATCCTGGGTCGCATCAAGAACCCGAAACTGCTTTTTCTCAAACTTCAGCTACGTGCAATGCACCCAACGCCATAAGAACAAGATGAAGATACAAGTAGCCATTGCCCGAAAGTTATTGGTTGCGGTATGGCACATGCTGACAAAAGACGAGGATTTTATAGATGTTTACCTCAAGCGGCTTGAAAAGCAGGCGGAATGGCAAAATGATCTTCAAGCATTAGAATCGTTATTGGTCGGATAGACCTTTCCGATATACCTCTATCGACAACATAATTACCTTTGTGCTGCCACATGAGCGCGTTTACAAAATTATTGTATCCATAGAGGGATTGGACACCGGCGTAGTCCTTTTAGGCTGAAGAGGAAAGTAACAAACTTTACTAGTTCAGACGACAAAATACTTGTCGTCTTAGGCGTTTTGTGGGAAAATTTACGGACTATAAGTATAATTAATTAGATACAAGTAAGTTACATGCGAATATAAGAGCGGGGGATTTTTCTTTTTAGAGGAAAGGTAGGAAAAAGTTATGATAATTGAGTTTATATCACGAATATTTTTGGCAGGAGACCGGTTGGTTGTAGATAGCGCGCGGGATTAGAAACAAAAAAACGTGCCTTAAAGTGCGGATGACTTTAAGGCACGGTTCTTGTATGGGATGTATGTTACTGCTTTCTTAGATACCTGCCAGTTCCAGTACTTTTTCAACTGCCGCCGATAGTCCGTCAGTATTTTTACCTCCTGCAGTAGCGAAGTGAGGTTGTCCACCGCCGCCACCTTGAATCAGCTTGGCAGCCTCTTTCACCAAGTTACCAGCTTTCAGGCCACCTGCAACCAAATTATCGCTAAGCATAACTGTCAGCATCGGTTTGCCGTTGTCTGTACTTCCGGCTACGAAGAATAAGTTTTCTGTGATTTCCCCCCGAAGTTGGAAAGCGATATTCTTCACTACTTCTGCCGGTAGCGGAGCACAGAATTTGATTACTTTGATACCGCGGATCTCTTGTACATTTTTCAGTAGTCTTTCCTTCAAAGCTGCTTCTTTCTCTTTCATGAAGTCTTCTACCTGCTTTTTCAACCCGGCATTTTCATCCAGATATTTATGGATGGCAATTCTTAAGTCAGGTGCATTATTGAAGAGAGCCTTCAAGTCGCTAAGTGTATCTTGTATCGTATCCAGCATTTCTTCCACGCGTGCTCCGGTATAAGCTTCAATACGGCGAACGCCGGCAGCAACAGAACTTTCGGAGATGATTTTCACCATACCGATATTTCCGGTTGCAGCTACGTGTGTACCACCGCAGAACTCGATAGAAGTACCGAACTGGATCACACGAACTCTGTCGCCATACTTTTCACCAAAGAGGGCGATAGCTCCCAATTCCTTAGCTTCCTCGATAGGAATATTGCGATATTCTTTCAATGGGATATTAGCGCGGATTCTTGCATTGACGATATGTTCTACTTTACGGATTTCTTCATCGGTCACTTTCTGGAAGTGAGAGAAGTCGAAACGCAATGAATCCGGTGTAACCAATGAACCTTTCTGTTCGATATGTTCTCCCAACACTTCACGCAAAGCAGCATCCAGCAAGTGGGTCGCTGAGTGATTAGCTGCGCAGGCGGCACGTTTGTCGGTATCCACACATGCCATCATCGGAGCTTCCGGATGTTCGGGCAGCTTTTTGGTAATATGTATCGGAAGATTATTCTCTTTCTTTGTATCGACCACTTCAATCGTCTCGAACTCGCTCACCAATACACCTGTATCACCTACCTGACCACCACTTTCTGCATAGAACGGAGTATAGTCGAGTACAATCTGATACAATGTCTGGTTCTTTTGTCTGATCTGACGGTAACGAAGGATAGAAGCCTCGTATTCAGTGTAATCGTAACCAACAAATTCAGTAGTCCCTTCTTTCAGTACAATCCAGTCACCTGTTTCGATGGCGGCGGCGTTGCGGGCACGCTGTTTCTGCTGCTGCATTTCTCCGTCGAACTCTTCGATGTTGACGGTCATTCCGTTTTCACGGAGAATCAGTTCGGTCAGGTCAAGCGGGAAGCCGAATGTATCATATAAGGTAAAGGCATCTTTACCGCTGATTTCAGTTTTTCTATTGGCTTTGGTATCTTCCATTGTCTTGTCCAATAGACGGATACCAGTTTCCAAAGTGCGGAGGAATGATTCTTCTTCTTCCTTGATTACTTTTTCAATCAGTGCCTTTTGTGCAATCAGTTCGGGATAAGCTTCTCCCATGTTGTCGATAAGCACGGGCAGCAGCTTGTACATAAATGCCTGTTTCTGTCCGAGGAAAGTATATCCGTAGCGAACGGCACGGCGAAGGATACGGCGGATTACGTAACCTGCTTTGGCGTTGGAAGGCAACTGGCCATCTGTGATTGAGAATGCAATGGTACGGATATGGTCGGCAATCACACGCATAGCGATATCTTGCTGCTTGTCTTTTCCGTATTCTGTACCCGACATCGCTGCAATAGCTTTCAGCATTGGCTGGAATACGTCTGTGTCGTAGTTGGATGTTTTGCCTTGCAATGCCATGCACAAGCGCTCGAATCCCATACCGGTATCAATAACCTTGGCAGGAAGCGGCTCAAGACTGCCGTCTGCTTTGCGGTTGTATTGCATGAACACGAGGTTCCAGATTTCAATTACCTGCGGGTGATCGTGGTTGACGAGGTCGCGGCCGGAGATTTTGGCACGTTCTTCAGCAGGACGGAGGTCGATATGGATTTCGGAACAAGGTCCGCAAGGTCCTGTATCACCCATTTCCCAGAAGTTGTCGTGTTTGTTGCCGTTGATGATGTGATCTTTCGGCAGGAACTGTTCCCAATAAGAAGCAGCTTCGTCGTCACGGCCCAATCCTTCTTCAGGACTTCCTTCAAATACGGTTGCATAGAGATGTTCCGGATTCAGTTTCAAGACTTCTACCAGATATTCCCACGCCCAGCTGATGGCTTCTTTCTTGAAGTAATCGCCGAACGACCAGTTACCAAGCATTTCGAACATGGTGTGGTGGTACGTATCGTGTCCTACTTCTTCCAGGTCATTATGCTTTCCGCTTACGCGCAAACATTTCTGAGAGTCGGCGACTCTTTGGTATTTCGCCGGATGGTTGCCCAAAATAATATCTTTAAACTGGTTCATACCCGCGTTGGTAAACATCAGGGTAGGGTCGTCTTTTATCACCATGGGAGCCGACGGAACGATGTGGTGTCCTTTCGACTCAAAGAAATTCTTGAATGAATTTCTGATCTCTTTTGCAGTCAACATATCTTCTATATATCTATCGTTGAGGTTAATATTCTCAAAAAAACTGTGCAAAGATAGCTTGTTTTTGCGATATGGCAAAAGTTTGTTTCAATATATTGTGCGAGGGGGCAATACGGATGTGTCTTCTAAAGTATCTCATTAATAACCAAATGTAATAACCGGTTTTAATGATACTTACCGATAACAAAGAGGAGCGAATGGCTATTTTTACTTCTCATTCGTTAATAATCCACTTCTGGTTCATTAATAGAAAACTTCTTTTCCATTAATAGTAAACTTCTTATTATCAGTATGTAAACTTGTTTTTTATTAATTGTAATCTATAATTGCAAGCTTTGATTATAAAAACAAAGGCTTTGATTCTATAAACGCAACTTGCAATTATACAATCAAAGCTTTCGTTTATAGTTTGCATCGAGTGAAAAGAAAGTTTCCTCCCTATCGGAAGGAAGTTTACACTTAATGGGCAGTAAGTTTTTCATTAATAGCCAGGAACGCAACTGTTAATACTTCTTCTGACAGCTACAGATGGACGCGATGAGAAGAGCTTGTTTAAAAAGGATTGAAATAAAAACTTAAGGAAGTAACCGTCTCTACAAATGCTCTATTTGAAGTGACCAAACTTATAATTAAAAAAAATGTGTCAGGCAGATGGGACGGAAACCGAGAGGCGATATCTGATGTTGGCACTCGGTTTCCTAACAGGGCAAACGCATTATATTTTTATCTTATTTAATAGTTTGAACAAATATTCATCATTCCATCCTGCGTTTTTTCTTTTGGCTGCTACACTGCCCTTTGTTTCATCTTGTTTGATGATATAAAGGGCTATCTTATTAATTAAAGAAAAATTTTGCGCAGCATTACCTACTTTCCTTCCTGCGTCTTCTCTAAACGATACGTCTAACTGCCAATGTAGCCTGTTTTCTATATCCCAATGCGATCTTATAGCCTCTGAAATTTCTTTCGGTTTTAGCCCTAGTGAAGTAATGTAATATCTTTTTTCTACGGAAAGTTTTTTAGTGGCTACCTCCAGTCTTTCGGTACTAATTCTTACGATGGACTTGACCCCCTCAAATTTATCTTTCAGCATTGATTCCATAATCTTTCCCGGGCTATAAACCAGACATTCACGAGTCTCAATTCTCCCATGAGAAACCTCCTCTGTGACATATTTTCCATAGTGTGAACGGTATACCGGCCGATCAATATCAACACCATCCATCTCGTCTAGCCATCGTTCCACATCCATTAACCTGTTTTTTTGATTGGCCTTTAATGCCAGAATATAGTCTGCATTATTTTCTATTATTACTTCGGCAATATCTGTTTGGCATGCAATAGCATCAATTGTCACTATGCAATCCTGCAAATCCAGAGATTTTATAAGAGAAGGAATAGCGGTGATTTCATTGCTTTTATCATCTACTTTTACCTGACCCATACTGATTCCATTGGAAACAGCCCAGGCACTAACCATATGAAGCTTGAATCCTTTTTTGCCAAAGGGATTGTCTTTGCTGCACTTACTTGCTCCACGAAGCATTTTACCGTCTATAGCAACAACCCCTTCATACTTACCACAAAGCTCAGATACCCAATCACGAAAGACCAATTCAAAATAACCGGGTTTGAGTAAACTGAAAAAACGATTGAAAGTGTCATGACTTGGGATCTTTACTAAATCAGGAAAACGACGTTTAAAGAAGTCAAACTTACAAATACCGAACCGTTCTATTTCATTCCAGCTTTCACTTCCACAGATTACAGCACACAAGGCTATATAAACGATGACTTCCAAAGAGTGTTCTTTTTTTCGGTCAATACGAGGATCTTCAAGTTGTTTACAAAGACTAATTAAGCTCATTTTAGGGTTTATTTTTGTTTAAATTCAATACAACAAAAATACAAATAAATAATTAATATACAAAATATTAATAGATTAATAATAAGACAAATAATAAAAATGAAATATAGATAATAGTTGACTAATTGATAGACAAAATATAATGCGTCTGCCCTGGGTTTCCTAATCAGTTTAATACTCATTTAATACTCACCGATGGAAGAGATAATAGGACAATCCCAGCTCCAAGGACGGAACAAACAGGTGTATGTTTTCTTTCGGACGTACGGGCGACCGGTCGACATAGCTGTTTCCTTGATGGAGTCCTTTCAACCGGGCGTATATGCCATCTACGGAGAGTCTGAGGGCTATGTTCGAGTCGAAGATGTATTCGTAAGCCAGACCGATGTTGCAACCGATGCCGGAAACTCTCGTCCGATAGTCCGTTTGTGACGGCTCTGCTTGTGGCATCAGGGTTCCTTTGGCCTGGTGACGGACGTAGCCCACTCCGGCATTAATGTAGCCCACTCCTCTTTCGAAGGCCGTCTGCCGTTTGAGGAAGGAGACTTGGGGTGCTACGTAATGGAAGGATGATGCTTCGTCCATATTTTCATACTTTTGCTTCTTACCCCGATAATGATAGTAGTATGCTCCGTATCCGAAGGCGCTGCGGGGAGAGAAGGTCATCAGTTGCAGGGAAGAGGTAAATCCGGCTCTGTCTTCATCTTTGGGTACATCCCACGAGCTGATACCGCCTCCACACATATCCGGCATCCCGAATCCTATTCCTGCATTGAATACATATACACGCTTGTATGATGGGACGTTGCTTTCCGAGTCTATGGTTTGTGCTGACAGCGTAGCGGTTGTCAGCAGGCAGCCCAATAGTAATATCAAATTTCTACTGAATTTCATAATAGTCTATATTTGTTTGGAAAATTTTTCCGCTTCCGCCCGCCCTGCGCGGAAGCGGAAAGTTGTTTCATTGTAGTTTTTGATTAATTAATTTCAATCCAATCCAATCTGTCTATGTATGTTTCTACAAATTGAAATTCGGTCCTACAAGTAAGAGCCACCTGTCTCATCAAATCATTCAATTGCTGGACAGTTGTACAATTTTGTAGTCTTGGTATGATTGCCAATAATTTCATTCTTTGTAGACTGCTCATTTCATATAAAAAAAATAATGGTAGCTCAAATAACAAATACTTCATTGCTTTCATAGCTTTTAATTTTTTGTTGATTATAAACGGTTGTGCAACCTGCGTTAAGATCTCGGTATAAATGTATATAAAAAAAATGAAAGAACAAAGAAAAACAGTTTTGCATTTAATATTATTCGTATATACTCTATAAAAGTAACGTCAGTTTGATATACATCTATGCTGTTACGGTTCTTCTCTTTTAGAGAGGTTGCTCTCTCCCGATTCATAAAATGCTTTGCAGCATAAAAAAAGCTCCGGCTTTCACAAATCCCAACTTTGCCATGTCAGAAAATTATAGTAACTTAGTCTGGAAAGAATGTCGCAATGGAATGTGTAGATAGGATAAATGTTTTATTTTAGTTGCTTTCTTTTCTTAAATAATTGGTTGTTATGGCTAGAAGATGTATTTTTGTAGTGGTTGAAATGAGATGTTGGTCACAAAATTTAATAATTGATTGTATAATTGTTTGATAGTCAGTGAAAAGTGAATTGCTTTTATTGCTTTAGCCGTATTAACAAGCGAAATATTTCCAAAAAGATGCGCAAAGTATACTATATCTATAATCCACAGACCCAGACTTATGATCGAATTTACCCTACCGTACGGCAGCGTGCGCTTAGTATCCTGCGTCGGCTTTTCTATGGAATGGGGTTGGGAGCAGGTTGCTTTATTGTATTGCTTTTGATTTTTGGTTCTCCGTCAGAGAAGGAATTAAGAATTGAAAACAGCCGTCTTTTGGCACAGTACAATGTGCTTTCCCGGCGTTTGGACGACGCTATGGGGGTGCTTCAGGATATTCAGCAACGTGATGATAATCTGTATCGGGTGATTTTACAGGCAGATCCTGTTTCTCCGGCTATTCGTCAGGCAGGTTATGGCGGGACGAACCGTTACGAAGAACTGATGGATTTGGCGAATGCCAAGTTGGTGGTGAATACGACTCAAAAGTTGGATGTGCTTTCCAAAAGGCTTTATATCCAGTCGAAATCTTTCGATGATGTGATTGATATGTGTAAGAACCACGATGAAATGCTGAAATGTATTCCGGCCATACAGCCTATTTCGAATAAAGATCTTCGTCAGACAGCATCCGGTTATGGTACACGTATCGACCCTATTTATGGTACGACAAAGTTTCATGCAGGCATGGATTTCTCTGCTCATTCGGGAACGGATGTATATGCTACCGGCAACGGAACAGTGGTAAAAGTGGGATGGGAAACCGGATACGGTAATACCATCGAAATAGATCATGGTTTCGGGTATCTCACTCGGTATGCTCACTTGCAGGGATTTAATACGAAAGTTGGAAAGAAAGTGGTACGTGGTGAGATTATCGGAAAAGTGGGTAGTACAGGAAAAAGTACCGGTCCGCATTTGCATTATGAAGTGTACGTGAAAGGGAAAGTAGTGAATCCGGTCAATTATTATTTCATGGATTTGAGTGCCGAAGATTATGAGAGGATGATTCAGTTGGCAGCCAATCATGGTAAAGTGTTTGATTAAAATCTTAAAACAGGAGTAGGAGTGTTATGCTTAATACCGACAAAGAATTGAAATTATATTATTCGATAGGAGAGGTTGCAGACATGTTCGGAGTCAATCCGTCATTGCTCCGTTTTTGGGAAAAGGAATTTCCGCAAATTTCTCCTAAGACAGCGGGAAGAGGAATACGTCAGTATCGCAAAGAAGACGTAGAAACGATCGGTCTTATCTATCATTTGGTAAAAGAAAAAGGTATGACACTTCCCGGTGCCCGGCAACGTTTGAAGGATAATAAAGAAGCTACGGTTCGTAATTACGAGATTGTAAATAAGCTGAAAACGATAAAAGAAGAGCTTTTGGCTATTAAACGCGAATTGGATGGACGGGAGTAGAATAACGTTGATCGATAACGAATGTGTTGATCAACATTATTCTTCTACGCGGCTCACCTGTTTGATATTCTGTATTTTCTTCAGATTGTTACAGATGGTTTTCACATCATCTACATCATGTACCCATAACTGAATTTTTCCCTCAAAGATACCATCCACCGTTTCGATGGTCAGCTTACGGATATTTACATTGAGCTGTCTGGAGATGACTTGAGTGACTTCATTCAAAAGTCCCATGCTGTCTATACCTTTTATATATATATATACCAGGAAAGATAGTTCTTTGTGCGTATCCCATTCTGTCGCTAATATACGGTTGCCATAACTGCTCTTAAGTTTGGCAGCAACAGGGCATTGACGTTTGTGGATAATGATCCGGTCGTTTTCATCCATATATCCCAATACGTCATCACCGGGAATAGGATGGCAACATTCCGCCATGATATATTTTTTCTGCAAGCTTTCTTCCGTCAGCTTGAGCACTTGCTTCGGATTGATTTTTTCTTTTTCTTGCGGCTTTTCTTCTTGCTTCTCTTTACTGTTGCCGAAAGAGAAAGTCAGATATTTCTTCCAGTTACTGGTTTGCTTTTCTTTCAGTTCATTCTTATCCGCTTCTCCCAAGACGATTGCTTTACTGCCAATGGCAGCCAGCAGTTCTTCTTCATTCTTGGCATTATGCAGTTTGCGCAGCTTCTCAATAACAGCTTCTTCAGGGCGGATTTCCTCTTTTTTCAAAAACTCGTTAAGGATTTCTTCGCCTATCTTTTGGTTTGCTTTACGCTCTTTGCGGAGGATGGATGCTATCTTGGCACGGGCACGCGCAGTGGTTGCAAAAACTTCCCATTGCGGTTGTACGCGTTGTGATTTTGAGGTCAGGATTTCAACCTGGTCACCACTTTGCAATTTATGGCTTAATGGAACTAATTTGTGGTTGACTTTGGCACCAATACAATGGCTGCCGATATCCGTATGCAGGGAAAACGCGAAGTCGAGAGCCGTAGAATTCTGCGGCATAGTCTTCAGCTCACCTTTTGGGGTGAACACAAATATTTCAGAAGCAAATAAATTGAGTTTGATGGTATCCAGAAAATCTATGGCATCCGGTTGCGGATCATCCAATATTTCCTTAATGGTTTTCAACCATTTTTCCAACTCTCCTTCATCTTCGCTGCCTCCTCCTTCTTTGTATTTCCAGTGAGCGGCGAAACCTTGTTCGGCAACGTCATTCATTCGTTCGCTACGAATCTGGACTTCAATCCATTGTCCGTTATTACCCATCAGGGTGACATGCAATGCCTGATAACCATTTGCTTTAGGATGGCTCACCCAGTCGCGCAGACGGTCCGGATGAGGCTTGTATATCTTGGAGATGGAAACGTAAATGTCGAAACAGTCGTTGAGTTCTTCTTCTATGTTATGTGGCTCGAAGATGATACGGACAGCTAGTAGATCAAATATTTCTTCAAAAGGAACATGCTTGGTCTGCATCTTGTTCCAGATAGAATAGATTGATTTTACGCGGGCAAGTATCCGGTATTTTAATCCCATCTTATCCAACTGTGTACGGATAGGAGCAGTGAAGTCGTTGAAAACTTTGTCGCGTTCGGCGGCTGTGGCATTCAACTTCTCTTCTATTTCTGCATATTCTTCGGGGTGTTCATATTTGAAACTTAGATTCTCAAGTTCTGTTTTTATTTTGTAGAGACCCAGGCGGTTAGCAAGTGGTGCATAGATGTAAAGCGTTTCGCCTGCAATCTTATATTGCTTGTTGGGCAACATGGAACCGAGGGTACGCATGTTGTGCAAACGGTCGGCTATCTTGATAAGGATTACCCGGATATCGTTCGACATGGTGAGCAGCAACTTCTTGAAGTTCTCTGCTTGTGCTGAAGCACGGTCACCGAAAATTCCGCCAGATATTTTGGTCAGTCCGTCTACAATTTGGGCAATCTTTGGACCAAAGATATTTTCAATGTCTTCTACTGTGTAATCAGTGTCTTCTACTACATCATGCAACAAGGCCGCACATATAGAAGTTGAACCCAGGCCGATCTCATTACATACAATACTGGCAACGGCAATCGGGTGCATAATGTAAGGTTCGCCCGAACGACGTTTGATACCTTTATGCGCCTGATTGGCGAAGTTGAAAGCTTTCGTAATGATTTCAACTTTTTTGCGATGTTTAGTGTTGAGATAATCATTCAGTAGTTCGTGGAACGCCTGGTTGATCATTTTTTCATCACTTATTTCTTTTGGGGGCAGATTATCCATAATTGTTATCCTTTCACTTGCTTAGTTCTGCAAAAATAAGCAAATTTCCGAACGATGCAAGCAGGAAGCAGTTTATTTGTATATTTTCAATCGTTTTCCTGCTGCAATTTTGGTGTTGGACATTCCATTCCACCTTTGTATATCCTTAACTGTGACGCCATACTTTCCGGCGATGGTTGACAAAGTGTCTCCACTTTTTATTGTGTAGTAGGTCGGTTTGCCTTTACCGGCAACAGCTGCTGTCGTTTTACGGGTTGAGGGGGTAATTTCCTTTACTGCAACGGTTTTCCGGTTGCGGAACAATTCGTCGGCGCGATGTACATAGATTGTATCTTGCTTATCTATAAAGTTACTGATAGCATCGATGGGGAGTCTTAAAGTATAAGGCTTGCTGTCACCCGGAATCATTTGCTTCTTATATTGCGGATTCAAACTCTTGATTTGATCCAAAGGTACGTTGCAAAGATCAGCAATCTGTTCGAAGTGCAGATTCTTGTTCACTTGTACTGTGTCGGTACTTGCCGGGATATTTGTTTCCATCGGACAAATATTATGGTCACAATAGTAAGTCATCACATAATTAGCGGCGATAAAGGCAGGTACGTAACCACGTGTTTCTTTAGGCAGGTAATTATAAATTTTCCAGTAATCCGTTTCGCCATTGGCACGGCGGATTGCCTTGTTGATAGTGCCGGGGCCACAGTTATAAGCAGCAATCACAAGATTCCAGTCTCCATAAATGTCATACATTTCTTTGAGATAGCGTGCGGCAGCCCAAGTTGCTTTAATCGGGTCGCGGCGTTCATCCACCAGGCTGTTTGATTCCAAGCCATAGATCTTACCTGTACTGATCATAAATTGCCACAGACCGGAAGCGCCTGCGCGTGACACGGCAGAGGGGTTCAGGGCAGATTCGATAATCGGGAGATATCTAAGTTCCAGTGGAAGCCCGTATGCATCCAATGCTTCTTCAAAAATCGGCATATAGAAGTTGCAGGCACTTAACATGAAAGAAACCTGATTGCGCAAGCGTCCTGCATACATGTCGATGAATTTGCGGATAATATCATTATAAGGCATTTCCATGATAGCCGGAATGCGTGACAAGCGGTCGATATAGACAGAGTCGCTGAATAAAGGATTGATTTCAGCTGTACTGCAATCCTTACCTAAGTCAATATAATTTTTGGCTTTCCAGTCGTTCAACAGACTGTCAAGTGGATATGTCATACTTTTAGGCAGGTCGATGCTTTCTTTGCGTTCAGTTCCATTTTCACGAATCACTACATCTACACTTTGCGCTTTTACCTGCGACGTTGCCACTAGTAAAAGAAAAATAATCGAACGATAGTTAACTAATTTCTTCATGCTTCAATAATAAGATCAATCTAAATAGTGTTTTTAAAATCGTAATACGCATTGCAGACCAACCGACTTATTTTTTAAACTGTTGGAGCGGAACTGGTTGTTATTGTCGATAACAGCTGGTTCTACTTTCATACTCAAGTCGGGGGTTATATCGAAGTTAGACAACTCTGCATCTACATAAGCGTCGATGATAGAGATCAGATAAACTCCGATAAAAGCAAATATACTAAGGTCCCGATAACGGCGGAACATATCTTTTCTTCGTTTTAATGTGTTTTTAAGCTGCTCCTCATTATAAGTGGAGTTCGGGGGCAACAAATCTTCGTAACTTTTCGTATTCGGATTGCTGTCCATAATGTCCAGGTAGGCTTGCGAATAGTCTTTGTACATCTTGCCGTTCCAACTTAAGGCGTAAGCACAACCTGCAAATCCTCCATATATAATAGGTAATTTCCAGTATTTACGGTTGTAAATCTGTCCTCCACCGGGGAATACGACGGCAAGCCACGTTGCTTTGGTCGGATTCGGGATAAATATTTTCTTGTTAATATCTTGAGCAGGTGGTGGCACAGTGTCGGTTTTTACAACAATGGGGGCAGGTTGCTCTATCTTTTTTAGTTCTTTCTTGTTGGCTGCATCCAAGCTGTCTGCTATCTGTATTTTAGCAGCTGACAAACTGTCGATGGCCGGAAGCTCTTTGGATGGTATGATCCGGATAGAATCTTTCTTCACCGAGTCTTGTACGGCTGGCTCACGATGTCTTCGTGCACGGGCTTTCGGCGCTTCACGCTGTATGATTGTTGTATCTTTCCGTGCCGGAGTAACAGTGGATTGTGCATACACATCAATCCCTGCCACTTGTAAAAAACAGAGAAGCAGGGTGCTGACTAGTAACTGATATTTCTTACTTTTTCTTGTCATTTACTTCTTTAGCGTATCGAAGATTTCCATGATACGTTCCAGTTCCTCCTCGTTACCGAAAGGAATACTGATCTTTCCTTTTCCCTTTTCAGAGCAGGTGAGTTGTACCTTGGTGTTGAAGAAACCGGAGAGTTGTTGCTTCAATAAGTTGAATTCTTCAGGAAGTTTGCCACGTTTGGGTGTTATTTTCCGTGTGCCGCTTTTCACAGCTTCTCCTTCACTTAATGATTTAACAATTTCTTCTACTTTGCGGACTGAATATCCGTGTTCTTGTATTTCTTCGAATATTTTAACTTGTAGTTTAGGGTCACCTAATGAAATCAGTGCACGGGCATGTCCCATGTCCAACTGCTTGTTTTGCAGGGCCATCTGTATCGGAGCCGGCAATTTTAGCAAGCGCAGATAGTTAGCAATCGTCGTTCTTTTCTTTCCGATACGTTCGCTAAGACGTTCCTGTGTCAGTTCGTACTGATCGAGCAGATGTTGGTAGGCAAGTGCGATTTCTACGGCATTCAGGTCTTCACGCTGGATATTTTCAATCAGCGCCATTTCCATCATGTTTTCGTCGTCGGCGGTGCGTATATAAGCAGGGATTGTTTTCAATCCTGCTCTTTGTGATGCACGATAACGACGCTCTCCCGCGATGATCTGATACTCATCGTCCGAGAGTTTGCGTAAGGTGATAGGTTGGATGATACCGATTTCCGCAATGGAATCAGCCAGTTCCTGTAATGCTGTTTCGTCAAACTCACGGCGGGGCTGGTTGGGATTGACAGTAATCTTTGCCAGCTCTATTTCATTAATGGAAGAAGACCCTTCGGTTTTCACATCATCCATTGAGAGCAAGGCGTCGAGACCACGTCCTAATGCATTTCTTTTTTGTGTTGCCATATCTTCTTCTTTCTTTTATTTATTTCGGTTGATAATTTCTTTAGCAAGGGCCAGGTGATTTTTGGCACCGGTAGATTCCGCATCGTAAAGGATGGTCGGGACACCGTAGCTGGGAGCCTCGCTCAATTTCACATTTCGTTGAATAACGGTGTTGAATACCAGTTCCTGGAAATGACGTTTCACTTCGTCGTAAATCTGATTAGCCTGACGCAGACGAGAGTCATACATTGTCAGTAAGAAACCTTCGATTTCTAAAGCCGGATTCAGTTTCGACTTGATGATTTTGATGGTATTCAATAATTTGCTGATACCTTCAAGAGCGAAATATTCAGCTTGAACGGGGATAATCACGGAGTCGGCTGCCGTCAGGGCATTAATCGTGATCAGTCCTAATGAAGGCGAACAGTCTATCAGGATATAGTCATATTCTTTCTTCAAAGGCGTGAGTACTTCTTTTAGTATCTTTTCTCGGTTTGGGAGGTTCAGCATTTCAATCTCTGCTCCTACAAGATTGATGTGCGAAGAGATTACTTTCAAAGAATCAATCTCCGTGTCAAGGATAGCGTCCTGTACATTGGCTCTATCAATAATACATTCATAGATAGTGCATTCCGACTGCTTGATGTCTACTCCCAGACCGGAAGAGGCATTAGCTTGCGGGTCGGCATCTATCACGAGTACCTTCTTCTCTAGTGTAGCAAGTGAAGCTGCGAGATTAATCGTAGTCGTTGTCTTTCCTACACCGCCTTTTTGATTGGCCAAAGCAATAATTTTTCCCATATTCTCTAAATTTATTGGCAGCGAAATAAGTGATAAATCCTTAGAGCGCCTACGAAAAAAGAGAAACTTTGCAATTTCTGTTGATAAGTCGCCTGTTTTGTTAATAACTGTCGGACGAAACGGTTACAAAATTTCGACAGGTTCATCATCTGCCTTTTTCTTTATGAGCTTGCAAATATACATATTTATATTGGATATTTATTTCTTTTTTTGCTCGCTTGCAGAAGATTAAGATTTGTAAACGGGTAGGAGTGGGGTGAAAGAGACTTTTCGATTTGATGTGGAGAGGTGTTTGGCGATACGGCTTCTTTTTGTTACTTTTGTGCGAATATAAAAAAGGAAAGGATTGAATATATGGAAAAAGAGAAGCCGTTGATACTTGTTTCGAATGACGATGGCGTGATGGCTAAAGGTATTCATGAACTAGTGAAATTTCTTCGCCCTTTGGGTGAGATTATAGTGATGGCACCTGATGCTCCGCGTTCCGGTAGTGGGTGTGCGCTGACGGTGACGCAGCCAGTTCATTACCAGTTGGTAAAGAAAGAAGTAGGCTTGACTGTTTATAAATGTTCGGGAACACCGACCGATTGCATCAAATTGGCACGAAACACAGTGCTCGACCGGACTCCGGATCTGGTAGTCGGTGGTATCAATCATGGAGATAACTCTGCCACTAACGTGCATTACTCCGGTACGATGGGAGTGGTGTTTGAGGGCTGTTTGAATGGAATTCCTTCTATTGGCTTCTCCTTGTGCAATCATGCACCCGATGCTGATTTTGAGGCTGCCGGTCCTTATATCCGCAGTATCGCTGCTATGATCTTAGAAAAAGGACTTCCTCCTTTAACTTGCCTGAATGTTAACTTCCCCGATACAGCCGATATAAAAGGAGTGAAAATCTGTGAACAGGCGAAAGGGTGTTGGACGAATGAATGGGCTGCCTGCCCTCGCCTGAATGATCCTAACTATTTCTGGCTGACCGGTGAATTTACCGATCATGAACCTGAAAACGAGAAGAACGACCATTGGGCTTTGGCAAATGGCTATGTTGCTATCACCCCGACTACGGTTGACGTGACAGCTTATCACTTTATGGACGAACTTAATAAATGGTTTAATTAATTGAGATTTGAAAGTTGAAAAGGAAAGCATGGCACTCTGTTAGTCGTGTACCTTTGTAACTCATAACTTTCAATTCTCGATCTTCAATTTTCAATTCTATGAAGTATTATCTGATTGTCGGCGAAGCTTCCGGTGACTTGCACGCTTCTCATCTGATGGCTGCCTTAAAGGCAGAAGACCCGCAGGCTGATTTCCGTTTTTTCGGAGGTGACTTGATGGCGGCTGTCGGAGGAACGATGGTGAAGCATTATAAGGAGTTGGCGTACATGGGTTTTATCCCTGTATTACTCCATTTGCGCACTATCTTTGCAAATATGAAGCGTTGCAAAGAAGACATTGTTTCTTGGGAGCCGGACGTTGTTATTCTGGTAGATTATCCGGGGTTCAATCTTGATATTGCCAAGTTTGTCCATGCAAAGACACAGATACCGGTTTACTATTATATTTCTCCGAAGATATGGGCGTGGAAAGAATACCGCATCAAGAATATAAAACGAGATGTAGCTGAGCTTTTCTCCATCCTTCCTTTTGAAGTGGAATTCTTTGAAGGAAAGCATCAATACCCCATTCACTATGTAGGAAACCCTACCGTGGATGAGGTGGCGGCCTATCAGGCAGCTCATCCGAAAAATAAGGAGTACTTTATTGCAGAGAATCAATTGGAAGATAAGCCGATTATCGCTCTTCTTGCCGGTAGCCGGAAACAGGAAATCAAAGATAATTTGCCGGATATGTTGAAGGCTGCTTCCGCTTTTCCTGATTTTCAGCTTGTCTTGGCAGGGGCACCTGCCATTGCTCCCGAGTATTATAAACAATATGTAGGAGAAGCGAAAGTGAAAATCATTTTCGATCAGACTTATCGACTGTTGCAACATGCAGATGTAGCTTTAGTTACTTCGGGTACAGCTACGCTTGAAACGGCGTTGTTTCGTGTTCCTCAAGTGGTTTGTTATCACACACCGATCGGAAAAGTGATTTCTTTTTTGCGGCGTCATATCTTGACAGTGAAATTTATTTCATTGGTTAATTTGATTGCCGACCGTGAAGTGGTAAAGGAACTGGTAGCGGATACGATGACCGTGAAGAATATGCAGAACGAATTGAAAAATATCATTGAAAATGAATCATATAGAAATGAAATGCTTTCGGGATATGAATATGTAGCCGAACGGTTAGGACCTGCCGGTGCTCCCCGTCACGCAGCCCGTGAAATGCTGCGTTTGTTGAAAAAATAACTTTCTTTTTCTGAATAAACGTAAAGCCGATGCAGTAAATGCACGGCTTTTTTATTTATAGAGCGGAAGACTAAAATCAAAGAAAGGAAAAAGATATGAAAAAAATTAAGTGGCTTTTAGGAATCTTATTATTGGCATTAGTGCCAATGTTACAATCATGTGATGATGATGGCTATTCTATTGGAGATTTCAGCTGGGACTGGGCGACTGTTCGTGCAACCGGTGGAGGAGGGTATTATTTGGAAGGTGATAATTGGGGTGTGATTGATCCGGTTGCTACTTCTATCCCTTGGTTTAAACCAGTGGACGGTGAACGTGTTGTGGCTTTTTTTAATCCTTTGTATGACATGGAAGGAGGAAAAGGAGTGCAGGTGAAGATGGAAGGGATACAGGAACTGTTGACAAAACCAGTGGAAGATATGTCGACAGAGGAAGAAGCGGAAGAATTCGGAAATGATCCTATTCTGATTTATCAGGGTGATATGTGGTTGGGAGGAAAGTTTCTGAACATAATTTTCCGCCAAGAGCTGCCTCGTTCGGAGAAGCATCGTATTAGTCTTGTGCAAAATAAGATGGAGCTGGGAGAGTCAGGTGAACCTTCAGAACCGGGAACATTCAATATGGATAAAGATGGTTACATACATTTGGAGCTGCGTTATAATACGTATGAGGATGTGACTGACTATTGGGGATGGGGACGAGTTTCTTATAATCTGGAAAAATTCTTCCCTACACCGAAAGATTCCTGGGTAGCACCCAAAGGTTTTAAGGTGACAATAAATTCAAGAGAACATGGAGAAGGAAGAGTGATTGTGCTTGATCTGGATCACCCGGTTGGTGTACCGGAAGCAGCGAAGGATGCTCATTCCACTTCTTCGATCCGATAACTTAACTATGATATACTGTGTGTGAACAAAAGAGGCTGTCTGAAAAGTTAGACAGCCTCTTTTGATTTTGTTGTAGCCTTATTTATTGTAGCTCTAATAGATTGAGAAAGAATCCTCCGTTAGAACCATGTTAATGCATATAGATAAACGACTGCTGCCGGTATAGCCATCAGAGAGCTGTCAAAACGGTCGAGCATTCCACCGTGTCCCGGAAGAATAGTTCCCGAATCTTTAACGTGCAACTGGCGTTTCAATAACGACTCCGTCAAGTCGCCCCATGTACCGAATATAACAACCACCAGTGCCAGTCCTGCCCATTCAATTATTGACATAAATGGGAAGTAATGAGCGAGTATAAAAGATACTCCGATTGCTACCACTCCGCCGCCGATAAAACCTTCCCATGATTTCTTGGGAGAAATGCGTTCGAACAACCGGTGCTTACCGATTAATGAACCGATGCAATAGGCTCCTGTGTCATTCAACCAAAGGAAAATAAAGATGGATAGCGGTAGGATAGGATTGTAACTTACACTGCTGTATTCCGGATCGTTATGAAAAGCCAATACATTCAGCAAAGCAAAAGGCAGACCGATATAAAGTTGGCTAAGCATAGAATAGGCCCAGTTAAGTACCGGGTTTTCTTTTTTCAGATACAACTCGCTAATCATCATGTAAAGCAATAAAAGCACATACGGGATGAATATTTTCGAATCGGCCGCATCAATGCAGAATCCCATGACTGCAAGGAACAAGTAAGCTCCACCGAGCATATTAATGGTCTTGTTTATTTTCACTCCTTCTGCACGCATATTCACCAGCTGCCCAAACTCATAAATGGTCAGTGAGCTGATAGCAGTGAATAGAATTCCAAAGCTGAATGCGTCGTAAAGGATGCACCCCACCAAGATGGCAACGAAGAGTGCACCTGTAATAGCTCGTTTTATGAAATTGTTAATCAAAATCTATTCGTTTTAATTAGTTGGACCCGTTAGTTTGTTCTTCTCCATCAGACTTACCTTCTACGCAAATTTTGCCTTCCATAGTAATCTTTTTTACCTTTTGCGGTAGCTTTGGTCTCTATGGGTGCTTGTTTTTCCTTTACGGTATTTTCAGCTTCCTCTTCTTTGATTTCTTTTTCTTCTTCTTTCAACCTCTGAGCAAGTTCTTGTTCAGCTTTAGCGGCATCCTGGCTTTCTTTAGCGGCCATGATTTCTTCTGAGCGGGAAGCCCAGGGGCGTTTACCGAAGATACGTTCAACGTCTTCTGCGAAGATTACTTCTTTGTCAATCAGTAATTGCGTCAGTTCATTATGTCCTTCTTTATTCTCTGACAGAATTCTCTTAGCGCGTTCGTACTGCTCGTTCACCATTCTCTTGACTTCTTCGTCAATCAATTCGGCGGTTTTTTCGCTGTATGGGCGGTTGAAAGAATATTCTTCGTTATTGTAATAGCATAAGTTCGGCAGTTTGTCGCTCATACCTAAATAAGCAATCATGCCGTATGCTTGCTTAGTCACCCTTTCCAAGTCGTTCATGGCGCCTGTTGAGATACGGCCGAGGAATAAATCTTCAGCGGCGCGTCCTCCTAAAGTGGCACACATTTCGTCCAGCATCTGCTCTTTGGTAGTGATTTGACGTTCTTCCGGCAGATACCAGGCAGCTCCCAATGCACGTCCGCGAGGAACGATCGTAACCTTAATCAATGGGTTGGCATATTCCAACAGCCAGGAGATAGAGGCGTGTCCTGCTTCATGCAAAGCGATGGAGCGTCTTTCAGCTTCCGTTGTAATTTTGGTTTTCTTTTCCAAACCACCGATGATACGGTCTACCGCATCCAGGAAGTCCTGTTTGCTTACGAATTTCTTTCCGTGGCGGGCAGCGATCAGTGCAGCCTCGTTGCAGACATTGGCAATATCCGCACCCGAGAATCCCGGAGTCTGGCGTGCCAGCAAGTCTACGTCTACGCTATCGTCTATTTTAATCGGGCGCAAATGTACTCCAAACACTTCTTTACGTTCGTTCAGGTCGGGCAGGTCCACGTGTATCTGACGGTCAAAACGTCCTGCGCGGAGCAGTGCCTTGTCGAGTACATCTACACGGTTGGTAGCAGCAAGGATAATTACACCGCTGTTGGAACCGAAACCGTCCATTTCTGTCAGCAACTGATTCAATGTGTTTTCGCGTTCATCATTTCCTCCCATTGCAGGGTTTTTGCCGCGAGCACGTCCTACGGCATCAATCTCATCAATAAAGACGATGCAGGGAGCCTTTTCCTTTGCCTGCTTGAACAAGTCGCGGACACGGGAGGCACCTACACCCACGAACATTTCCACGAAGTCGGAACCAGCCAATGAGAAGAAAGGCACATTCGCTTCGCCGGCCACCGCTTTGGCAAGCAATGTCTTACCGGTTCCCGGAGGGCCTACCAGCAGTGCTCCCTTGGGTATCTTACCTCCCAGATCCGTATATTTCTGCGGTTCTTTCAAGAACTCTACAATTTCTTCCACTTCTTGTTTGGCTTCTGCCAGACCTGCTACATCCTTAAATGTAACCTTGATGGCTCCGCCTTTTTCAAAAAGCTGGGCTTTGGATTTTCCTACATTAAATACACCACCGGGACCACCACTACCGCCTCCACTCATACGGCGCATAAAGAATATCCATAATGCGACCAGCAAGACAAGCGGGAGTATCTGAATCAGAATTGAAGGGAAAATATCCGATTTGGGCGGATAGTCAGATGAACCGTCAAAATGACCGGCTTCCTTTTCTGCCTGCAAAAATTCTTCCAGCTTATCGGTGGATGGTGTTCTACTTGTAATGACAGGATTGCGTCCTACTTTGGTAGAGTCTGCTCCAAAAACAGCCCCTATGGCAGTCGGTTTGAGGAAAGCTTCGATAGACTTGTCTTCATAACCCAATACTTTGCTGATATAACCCTTTCTTACGTAATCCTGAAACTCGCTGTAAGTCACCGTTTGGTTTCCAATTCCCTTTGAATCACTGCCCCACCAGAGGCCGAGAAGCATAAGGGCAATAATCATATACATCCAGTTCAGGTTGAACTTCGGCATATTAACCTTATTGTTAGGTTTATTGCTATTATTGTTATTATTGCTATTATTATTGTCCATAATCATTAATTAGTCTAAATCGGGGATTAGAGTAAGTTTGGCATCTGCCCAAAGATGCTCAAGGTTGTAAAAATCTCTTGTTTCCGGCAAAAAAACATGCACTAATACATCAGAATAGTCCATAGCTACCCATTCTGCATTCCGTAGTCCGTCAATAGCCGATGGTTTGCTGTCCGCTCCTTTGCGTGTAAATTCCTTGATCGAATCTACTATTGCATTCACTTGACTGGGAGAATTTCCCTGACAGATAACGAAATATTTACAGATGGTATCTTCTATGCTGGTTAAATCGGCAACGACTATCTTTTTACCTTTTTTCTCTTGAATTCCTTCTTTTATTTTTTCAATTAATACTTTAGTATCGTTCATTCCTGTAATTGGGATTAATAATTCATGTTCTTTATTTGTCTATAACAAAAAAAGGTGACCCTTTGTTTCTGATAATAAACGTGATATTTTTGACAAATATACGTTGATTTATTGGATACAAGAAAGTTATCCCTCAATTTTTGTGTTTTTTAGTGGAGATACTTTTGTTTGGAAAGCTTATTTGGACATTTTTGCAAAAAAAACATCGAATTTGTTTTGAATTCCCAAAATATTTGTATCTTTGCACCCGCAAACGAAAATCATTGGGCTATGGTGTAATGGTAACACTACAGATTCTGGTCCTGTCATTCCTGGTTCGAATCCAGGTAGCCCAACAAAATATCAGCTTTTTACTGACAAAAACCCGCTAAAAATGCAATTTTAGCGGGTTTTTTGTGCTTTGACAAATACCATCCGAAAAAAATGGGGGCAGTAGAAATTTACCGACTCCCCCGTTATCGGTGTAGGGCAACCTTCTAGAAGGAGGAGAAGCTATGCAGAGCGCTTGCGCGAGACTTGAATTAGCATAACATATCCGCAGGGTTTTCTAACATACCCGCAGGGTTTTCAGACTGACCTGTTTGTTTCCATCCGATGCCGTTCTTGGTTAAATGGGCTCAACCGCGCTGTAATTATGCTTCAATGCAGTCAACAATCACCGGCGGGAGAAAGTTTTCCGACAGGCGCCCCGTTCTGTTAACGGATGCAAACGCAATAAAAGAGAGTTTGTCCGCATTTTGAAAAACGCAACAAGCTATCTATTGATTTACATTATTTAATGATTAAGTATCAAATTCCGCTTTATCCTCGCTTTATGAAGCATTCATTTTCGTTTCTTCACGGATATTAAGTAAATATTTATTCAATTTTAGAACGAAGAGGGAACGAAGGTGAAACGAAGGTGATACGAAGGTGATACGGAGAAGTGACGAAAAAGCAGCGGAAAAGCAAGGAAAAGACAAAAAATCAGAATCTTCGGGAAGGCTCCGGAAGGAGCTTGTTTTTTCATTTTTTTATCAGTTTGTTAACCAAGATTAAGCGTCCGGAGTGAACCGCCGAATGGAGAATCTTGGGTACGGATGTTTCAGAACCAGCACAAATACCATGCAAAACTATGAAGCAATGCTGTTTGGATGATGCAAACTGACAGTGTGAATTCGGGCTATACCCGCAGGGGTTTCAGACTGCTCCGGAATATACCCTTGTTTGAATAGGCTGAAACAGTTCATTTCCGTGCAGACATGAATAAATTATTGTGATATAGACCGTCTTGAAGCACATTGCCCAGACTTCCAAACTGTCCCCGATTTTTTAGACTGATCCGAATAAATCCTTAAGTTGGAGCAATCTTAAACTGCCTGTCGTTTTGTTTAGTGGAAAAGAAAAACAGGTTTTATAGCTCAAGTGAGTATAAAACCTGTTTTTAATGTTTCTAAATCGAGCAGAATTCTTATTCTTCTGCTTTTATTGATTCGTCGATAACTTTGATCTTTTGTAATGCCAGTTCCAGGTCTGCTTTCAACTTATCCACCTTGCGGTTCAATTCAGTCAACAAGCTGCTGCCTTTCTTAGAAGTAGAGGTCAGGAAGCCCAGATTGTTCTCATAAGTCTGAAGCTCATTCTTCATATTCTCATAAGTACGTACCAGTTTTTCGCGTTCTTTGTACAGCGATTGTGTGCCGCTTCCTTGGATATTGCTGATATTCGAGCGGAAGTTGCTTAACTTCTTGTTGGAAGCATCGATGTTGAAGCGGTCGAATAGCTGATCGATGATTCCGTGATACTGGTTGTACAACTTATCTTTTTCTTTGAACGGCACATGACCGATAGCGTTCCACTCTTTCATTAAATCCCGAACCAAGTCATTTGCTTCTTCGATATCCATGTTTTCGTCAATGGCAGACAGCTTTTCAATCAACGCTTTCTTCTTTTCCATATTCTCTGTTTCTACGGAGCGTTGTGAAGAAGTAGCTTTGTTCTTTTGTTCGAAGAAGTAGTCGCAAGCTGTGATGAACCGTTTCCAGATAGCATCCGAGTGTTTCTTGGCAACCGGTCCGATGGTCTTCCATTCTTTTTGAAGTTTGGTCAGTGCATCGGTGGTTGCTTTCCAGTCTGTACTATCTTTCAAAGCTTCCGCTTTTTCGCAAAGTGCTTTCTTCTTGTCCAGATTCTCGTTCATTCCTTCTTTCAGGCGCTTGAAGAATTCTCCTTTCTTCTTGAAGAAATCATCGCAGGCATGGCGGAAGCGCTCGAAGATCTTCACATTCATCTTTTGGGGAGCAAAACCGATGGTTTTCCATTTGTTTTGCAGGGCGATCACTTCCTGGGTTTTGTTTTCCCAGGCAGAGAATGTTTTCAGTTCATCATACTCAATCGCTTCTACGATTTCGCAGATGACGGTTTTTTGATCTAAATTATGCTGTTCGGCTTCTTTCAATGATTCGAAGTGTTGCTGATGGCGGCGGTTGACAGCGGTAGAAGCTACTTTGAACCGGTTCCAGATTTCATCACGCAGTTCTTTGGCTACCGGACCTGTGTCGCGGAACTCCTGGTGCAACTTCTGAAGTTGGTGGAAAGCGGAAACAACATCTTCCTCGTCAGCCAACTTTTCGGCAGCTTCGCAGAGGTGCGTTTTGATTTCCAGATTCTTTTTGAAGTCATATTCGCGGAATTCGTTGTTCAGTTTCAATAAATCGTAGAACTTCTCTACGTATAATTGATAGTTTTTCCAAAGTTCATTCACTTTACCTTGCGGCACCAGTTTCGTATCATTCCATTGCTGTTGCAGCTTCTTGAACTCTGTATAAGATTTGTTGGCGTCATCTCCGGATTCCACCAATTCTTTCAGTTCTTCAATAATGGAAAGTTTCACTTGCAGGTTTTCTTCCTTTTGGCGTTCCAGTTCGGCAGCCTGTTTGCTGCGTTTTTCCTTGATAATCCCCATCAGGCGTTTGAATTCTTGTTCTGTGGGGTCCTCTTCGGCAACAAAATCTTCCATGTTTCCACCGTTGTCTGTAAACTGTACCTTAGCAGCTTCCAACTCGGCATTATGTAACTTGTAGAATGATTGTTTCAGATTGTCAATTTCCTGCTTGTTCGCATTTTCAGCGTCTTGAGCAAGCTCTTTGAGGAGGTTTAGCACATCTTCCTTAGTGGCAGGCTTAGAGGCTGCTTCAGGTTGAATTTCGGCAGTAACATCTTCAGTCGGAGTCTCTGTAATAGCTTCAGAAACCTCAACTGTTTTTTTTTCTTCTTCTAATTCCCCTTGGTTCAAGGGTTGATTAGTGTCATGAGCGTCCATCATTGTATATTAGTTTTGGGTCACAAATTAATGAAATAAAACAATTACTTCATACTGTTTTGCTTATTTTTTTTTGTTTATCGTGTTTTTATGACAATAAAACGGTTATTCCCATGTACAACATCATTCCAATGATGTCATTTGTAATGGATATAAACGGACCTGTTGCAATGGCTGGATCGATTTTGAACTTCTCCAGTGTCATCGGTACCAGTGTTCCGAAAATAGAAGCGAACATTACCACGGCAAACAGGCTGATGGATACGGAATAGGTGACCGTAGCCGTTGCGCCGAACCGGATAAAGTTGTAGGTATATACTAATAAGGAGATAATAGTGGCATTAATTAAAGCGACTATGGACTCTTTTGCTATTTGCCTGAATGTATTTTTAGCATCCAGCGAGCTGTTTGCCAAACCCTGCACAACGATTGCTGAAGATTGTGTTCCGACATTTCCTCCCGTACCGCCGATCAGCGGGATGTATAGCGCCATTTCGGGATGAGTGGCGAAGGTGGCGTCGAAATTGCCCAATATCATAGAGTTGCCGATTCCGCCGATCATACCGATTAATAACCAGGGGAGACGGGCAGTGGTCTGCCTCAATACATTATCGTCTGTTTCCACGTCCTGCGAAAGACCGGATGCCAACTGATAGTCACGTTCCGACTGTTCACGAACTTCATCCATGACGTCGTCGACGGTGATTTGTCCCACAAGTCGCCCGATACTGTCGACGACGGGGATAGCTACCAAGTCATACTTCTCAATCGCCTGTACTACTTCGTCAATGGGAGTATCTACATGCACCGAAATCGGATCTTTCTGCATCACGTGTTTCACTTTCGATACAGAAGGGGAAGTAATCATCTTTTTGAGCGGGAAGATACCTCGCAGACGTTCGTCGTCGTCGATGACATATACGTAATAGATTTCGTCCAGCTCTTCCGCCTGTTGCCGCATTTCTTTCAGACATTCGGGCATACTCCAGTTCTCGTTGACGAGTACCATTTCCGTACCCATCAAACCACCGGCGGTATTTTCGTCGTATTTCAACAGGTCGACGATGTCTCCTGCCTGTTCAATATCCTCGATGTGCGAAAGGATCTCTTCTTGCTTGTCTTCATCGAGCTCACGCATCAGGTCTACGGCATCATCCGTATCCATGTAGTCGACGAAGCGTTTGGCGATTGTTTCCGAAGGAAGCATTTCGAGCAACTCTTTACGAGCGTCTTCGTCCATTTCGACAAGCACGTCGGCGGCAATTTCGTTATCTAGCAGGCGATAGACGAATTTTGCTTCTTCCGGATTCAGGTCATTACACAATTCGGCGATGTCGGCCGGATGGAGGTCGATGAGAAGACCTTTTACCTTGTCGGCGTCTTTTTGCTCAATAAGGTGTTTAACGTTGTCAATGTATTCCTCGTTCATCGTTGTCAATTACAAATTACGAATTACAAATTACAAAATCCAGTTCTCTGCTCACTGTTGCCCGCTGATTATTGGGCGTTGCCGGCTGTCTTTAGCGCTTCTTCCACTTTGTTGGTCAGATCAATAAATTCTGCTACCGATAGTTGTTCCGGGCGTTTATTGAATAATATGTCCTCCGTGAGTGGACAATCTTTGCCTAAAATAGGTTTGATGGAGTTGCGCAATGTTTTCCGTCGCTGGTTGAAGGTCGTTTTCACTACTTGCTTGAATAGTTTTTCGTCGCATCCCAGCTCCTTGGTTTCGTTGCGTGTCATGCGGATAACAGCGCTTTTCACTTTGGGAGGCGGATTGAACACATGTTCGCTGACAGTGAACAAGTATTCCACTTTATACCATGCCTGTATCAATACGCTAAGGATACCGTATGTCTTGCTGCCCGGTCCGGCTGCAATACGTTCGGCTACCTCTTTTTGAATCATTCCCGTGCAACAGGGGATGATATCTTTATTGTCCAGCATCTTGAAAAAGATTTGGCTGGAAATATTATACGGGTAATTACCAGTCAGTACGAAAGGATTCCCGTCGAACAACCGGTGAAGATTCATTTTCAAGAAGTCATCCTCGATGATGTGGTCTTCCAATGACGGATAGGCCTCACGAAGATAAGCAACCGACTCATAGTCAACTTCTACGACCTTTACCAACCGGTCTTTCTTTACCAAAAATTGAGTCAATACTCCCATGCCCGGTCCTACCTCCAAAATAGGCAGTTCGGGGAAGGTGTCGACGGTATCGGCAATATCTTGCGCAACTTTCAGATCTTTCAGAAAGTGTTGTCCGAGAAACTTTTTAGGCTTTACTAATTTCATTTACCAACTAAATAATTACTTTTGCAGCTGACAAAGGTAACTCTTTTAAATGAAGAACGTACCACTATTTATTAAAAAATGAATGATGTGTCGGCGAAGCTAATGAAGAATTAAGGATGAAGAAACTATTAAAAAAGGCGTTGCAACTGATATTACCGATTGTTTTAGGCGGCTTTATCTTATTCTGGGTATATCGCGACTTTGATTTTACAAAAGCGGGCGATGTATTATTACACGGTACCAATTGGTGGTGGATGCTCTTCTCGTTGTTGTTCGGAGTGCTTGCACAAGTCTTTCGTGGCTGGCGGTGGCGGCAGACGTTGGAGCCGCTGGACGCTTTTCCGAAGAGAAGCGATTGTGTGAATGCTATCTTCATTTCCTACGCTGCCAGTCTGGTGGTTCCCCGGATCGGGGAAGTGAGCCGTTGCGGGGTATTGGCTAAATATGATCATGTCTCGTTTGCCAAGTCGTTGGGAACAGTTGTTACGGAGCGGCTGGTCGATACGTTGACTATTCTCCTCATCACAGGCGTCACTGTATTGCTCCAATTACCGATATTCGTCACTTTCCTTCAGCAAACCGGGACGAAAATTCCTTCATTAGTCCATCTTTTGACTTCGGTGTGGTTTTATATCATCCTGTTTTGTTTTATTGGTGTGGTGATACTTCTTTATTATTTAAGAAAAACGTTGTTCTTCTACGAACGGGTGAAAGGATTTGTATTGAATATATGGGAAGGAATTATGTCTTTAAAAGGCGTGCGCAACATACCTCTCTTTATTTTTTATACACTGGCTATTTGGGCTTGTTACTTTCTCCATTTCTATTTTACATTCTACAGCTTTGCCTTTACGGCACATTTGGGTATCCTTGCGGCATTGGTCATGTTTGTTGGCGGCACGTTTGCCGTGATTGTGCCTACCCCTAACGGAGCGGGACCCTGGCATTTTGCCATCATTTCTATGATGATGCTTTATGGAGTAAACGTGACGGATGCCGGAATATTTGCCCTGATTGTACACGGTATTCAAACCTTTTTGGTTGTTTTATTGGGTGTGTACGGCTTGGCTGCTCTGCCGTTTACTAATAGACATAGGAAATGATGTTTTTCCAAAAGAAAATCCTTGGGTGATATGCGAATGTTGTCTTTGAAATGAATGTTTTTGTTAACGTTCTTTGCTATCTGAAAACTTTTCCATAACTTGGCACTGTTTAATTATCAGATTTAAAATAGTTTTAAAATATTTATTATGAGTACCATTCTTTCTTTAGCTCCACAGAACGTGTGGAAGCATTTTTATTCGTTGACACAGATTCCCCGTCCGTCAGGACACATGGAAAAGATTACAGCATTTCTTTTAGGTTTCGGAAAAGAGCTGGGGCTGGAGTCTTTTGTAGATGAAGCAGGTAATGTGATTATCCGTAAACCCGCCACTCCGGGTATGGAAAACCGGAAAGGTGTGATTCTCCAGGCGCACATGGATATGGTTCCGCAGAAGAACAACGATACTGTACACGATTTTGAAAAAGATCCGATTGAAACTTATATAGACGGTGACTGGGTAAAAGCAAAAGGCACTACTTTGGGTGCCGACAACGGATTGGGTGTAGCTGCTATTATGGCAGTGTTGGAAGCAAAAGACCTGAAACACGGTCCTTTGGAAGCTCTTATCACGAAAGACGAAGAAACCGGCATGTACGGTGCATTCGGCTTGAAGCCGGGTACACTGAACGGAGAGATACTGTTAAATCTGGACTCGGAAGATGAAGGCGAATTGTATATTGGCTGTGCCGGAGGTATGGATGTAACTGCAACTTTGGAATATAAAGAAGTAGCTCCTGATGAAGGAGATATCGCAGTGAAAGTTACATTGAAAGGATTGCGTGGCGGACATTCGGGATTGGAAATCAATGAAGGACGTGCCAATGCCAATAAATTGCTGGTTCGTTTCGTTCGTGAAGCGGTTGCCGGTTATGAAGCTCGTTTGGCTAGCTGGGAAGGTGGTAATATGCGTAATGCTATCCCACGTGAAGCACATGCGGTTATTACTATTCCGGCTGAAAATGAAGAAGAACTGCTGGGCTTGGTGAAATACTGCGAAGACCTGTTCAATGAAGAGTATTCGACTATTGAAACTCCGATCAGCTTTACGGCTGAACGTGTGGAACTTCCTGCGGGGCAAGTGCCTGAAGAGATTCAGGACAATCTGATTGATGCCATCTTTGCTTGCCAGAACGGTGTGACACGTATGATTCCTACTGTTCCAGATACGGTAGAGACTTCTTCCAACCTTGCTATTATAACGATTGGTGAAGGAAAGGCAGCCGTTAAAATTCTGGCTCGCAGTTCAAGCGATAGCATGAAGGAATATCTGACCACCAGCCTGGAGTCTTGTTTCTCTATGGCAGGAATGAAAGTAGAGATGACAGGAGGCTATTCCGGTTGGCAGCCCGATGTGAATTCTCCGATTCTGCACGCGATGAAATCATCTTATAAGCAACAGTTTGGAGTAGAACCCGCAGTGAAGGTTATTCATGCAGGTTTGGAATGTGGTATTATTGGTGCCATTATTCCGGGGCTGGATATGATTTCTTTTGGCCCGACTTTGCGCTCACCGCACTCACCGGACGAAAGAGCGTTGATTCCTACTGTGCAGAAGTTCTACGACTTCCTGGTGGCTACTTTAGAACAAACTCCACTGAAATAAGCGTATTCTTTGTTATATAAATATTCTCCTATTATATAATAGGTATTTATAGCGAAGGCACGGATGAAATCTCATCCGTGCCTTTTTGTTATATTGGTTGCAACATATATTGCTGTTTTTCCTTATAGCAAATAAATTAATTGATGCAAGTCAATAAATGTGCTATAAAACATGAATTTCTCTCTTTTTTTGGATCAATGTATAAACAAAGGCCGTATTTTTGTGTTATAAAACATGTAATTAAGAGGATAACAAAATGAAAAGTTTAAAAAGATTGTTTAGAAAGATCGGCGAAGCCGATGTACATGTTTGGGGATATTCAACAATTAATGCTAAGCCAAACAAGTAAGTTTTATTTTTTTAGTTTTCAGGAATTAGTAATTTAAAGTTTTAAAGATTATGGTAAAGAAAATGAGTTCTTTAGTTAGAAAAATCCTTAGTGAAGTAGGTCGTAATGAAATGCTTTCATGGGGGTACAGAATTGAGAAATGAGAAAGAGTACATTAACTAGGTTTAGAGTGGGGATACGTTATTAAAGACGATATCCCCACTTTTTTTAGAAAGTTCGACATAAGCTTGTACTATTCCTATTCTCCTCCTTCCGGAAGGTTGCTCTCCCCCGATAACGGAGGAGTCGGAGGGGGTGAGTCCCCGTAGGGGGAGGTGGTAGGTAAATACATAAGCCTGTCATCAATAAGATAGGAAGAACTTCGTTTCTCCTACCACTCCGTCCTTCGGACTTACGTTACAGTAATATCGTTTCAGTCCATTTGAATTCAGCTTTTGCAATTCTCTCCCATAGAAGTTTTTTTTCATTTTTGCCCTCATGCCCTCATATTTCTTCTCAATCCCTTTATTTATGGTGCTTTCCGCTGTGAGAGCAAGTGTGATAGCAGAGTGAGGGCAGACGTTTGCCCTCACTCTCTCCGAATTTCCTTTTTGATTCAATCCGTTGATTGATACTGATATATGTGCTTTTTGCGCATCAGCAGGCACTTCTCTGTTTTTGGGGTTCTTCTTCAAATCTGGTGATAAGTTTTTCTCCGCTCATTCAGTCAGTGCCTATATTTTCTTATGAAAGTAAGTAAAAAGAGATAATTATTAACTTGGGAATAAAGAGATAAGGAATTTGCCACCAAATTTGACGAAGAACCGTATTTTTGATTTTCATTTCTCATAGTGTTCTTGCCGGTCAATCTGTAACAAGAATAAAGAAACAAGTAGTCAACCATTACCAAAGAAGTACAAGTTCCGATTGTCCCACATATTGTGGGAAAGTATTCCCTCATATTATGGGAATTTGTTCCCACAAAATGAGGGAATCTTTTCCCAAGCAATAGGGAATCTTTTCCCACAATATGTGGGACAATCGGAATCTGTACTTCTTTCACCGGGAAAAAGGGGAGAAATAAGAAATAAATCAGTCTGATCCATCTATGAAACAAGGATTCAGACCTATTCAAAAAAGATGGATTGTAGAAAGAACATTTTCATAGATGAATTACAATAGAAGACTCTGCCGAAACTATGAGCTAACGTCTATACGATACAGTATAAGGTTGCTAGCTTGATAATAGCTTTTTTTAAGCTAAAAAGTACAAATCTTTAAACTTTATTTCTTTACTTTGTTATCTATAGAGTGAGACTTATAGTGTACTTAAACTAGAAAGATTATGAAAGTAAAGCAGATTTGTATGATGGTGCTACTATGGTTGGGAGTGATTCCCGCGGTGCAGGCACAAACTTTCGACAAATTATGGAAAGAAGTGGAGCAAGCAGAGAAAAAGAGCTTGCCAAAGAAAGTGATCAAACTGACTGATGAGATTTATCAAAAAGGGGAAAAAGAGAAAAACTCTCCGCAGATGCTCAAAGCATACACGTGTCGGATGAAATACCGGGAAATATTGAATCCTGATAGTCTTTATGCCGGTCTGAAAGGACTGGAACAGTGGGTGAAACAAACCGACCAACCAATGGACCGTGCTATTTTGCACTCTCTGATAGCCGGAATTTATGCAAATTATGCTGCCAACAATCAGTGGCAACTTCGCCAACGGACGGAAATCGTAGGCCAGATGCCTTCCGCGGATATACGCGAGTGGACCGCCAATATGTTTGTAGAGAAAGTGCGGACAAATGTGAAAGAAGCCTTGGCTGACTCTGTATTACTACTCAAAACTTCTTCACGCGATTATATCCCTTTCGTAGAATTGGGGAAAACGAGTGAATATTATCATCACGATTTCTATCATTTATTAGCTTCCCGTGGAATTGATGCTCTGTTGCAAGTGGAAAAACTAAGTGGCGGGTATGCTGAAACGAACGCTGTAAATCCGGTGAAACAGGATATAATAGCTATTTATGAGAATATGCTTTCTGCTTATAAAGCAGCCGGATTGAAAGAAGGTTATGTGTTGACCGCACTTAACTATATGGAATGGAGACGGGGAGCGGAACGATATATCCGTCCTCTCCAAGCAAAGGGAGCGGCTTCGATATTGACGGATGACACTTACCTGAAAGCATTGAATACATTGAAAAGTAAATATGCTTCGGAACCGATATGTGCTGAAGTGTACCTGGCACAAGCCCGTTATGCTATTGAAAAGCAACAGCAGGTTAATGCATTGCAGCTTTGCGATGAGGCGATTCGTCTTTATCCGGAGTATGACAGAATCAATGCTCTGAAAAATCTTCGGGAAGAGATATTGGCTCCTTATTTGAATGTCTATGCAGCAGATCAGGCTTTCCCGAACGAAGAGATAGAACTGAGAGCCTCACATAAGAATCTGGATGGCTTCACCGTCCGGATTTATCAGGCGAAGAAACTGATAAAAGAACAACATTACTCTGTAATTCGCCCGGAAGATTACCGGACACAGGACACGGTATTTACGTTCAAAGCTCCTGAACTGGGAGCTTACATAATGCGTATCATACCGGATATTCGTGCAAAGAGAGACAGTGAAAGCAAGTTCGACGTAACACGTTTCAAGGTGTTGACTTGTCGTTTGCCGGAAAAACAATATCAGGTGGTGACGCTGGACGGACAGACGGGACATCCTATTTCGAATGCGAAAGTTACGATGTATAGTAACGATGAAAAAGTATTGCAGGAGTTTACGACGGACAAAGATGGCAAGGTAGTATTTCCCTGGAAATCTGAATACCGCTATTTGAAAGCCTCCAAGGGTATGGATACGGCGATGCCGAAACAAGGTATCTATGCAGGAAGTTACGGATATTACGGTGACGAAGATAAAGTGGCGGAAAATATGACTTTATTGACTGACCGTTCTTTGTATCGTCCCGGACAAACGGTGTATGTGAAAGGAATTGCCTATTCTCAAAAATCAGATACGGCGAATGTACTCCCGAACAAGGAATATACGGTGACTTTATTGGATGCGAATAATCAGGAAGTGGGGCAGAAGTCGGTACGTACCAATGAGTTCGGTTCGTTTGCCACTGATTTTGCGTTGCCTTCAGCTTGCCTGAACGGAATGTTCTCGTTGAAGGCAGGAAGAGGTCGTACAAGTATCCGCGTGGAAGATTATAAACGTCCGACATTTGACATTACTTTTGAAAAGCAACAGGGAAGTTACAAGTTGGGAGATGAAGTGCAGGTGAAAGGCAAGATAGAATCTTATAGCGGTGTATTGCTTCAGGATCTTCCGGTGAAATATAAAGTGATGCGTTCTACATACAGCCTTTGGCGGTTTGCGGAATCGGTACAGATTGCTTCCGGTGAAGTGACGGCCAATGAGAACGGAGAATTTACGATCCCGGTCCGCCTGCAGGAAAGTGACTCTTATAAGAATGATGATAAAGTATATTATCGCTATTCCATTGAAGCTATTGTTACCAATGTGGCGGGTGAAACACAATCTTCTACGGATGTCATTTCGGCCGGAAACCGTTCGTTGGTTTTGCAGGTAGAATTGCATGATAAGACTTGTAAGGATAAACCATTCGACACGATGTTTAACGTGCAGAACCTGAATGGGCACCCTGTGGAAGTGAAAGGAAATTATTATTTATATCCTGCCAAAGACCAGGATTTCAAACAACTGGAAGAGAAACCGGTTTTAACGGGAACTTTTACTTCTAACGAAGAAATAACGCTCGATTGGAAGAATCTTCCTTCGGGACCATATATGTTGAAAGCATCGGTGAAAGATAATCAGGGCAAGGAAGTAACTGCTGATACTAACACGATTCTTTTCTCCATTGAGGACAAACGTCCGCCTGTAGAAACGACGGTTTGGTTCTATGGAGAGAATATGGAATTTGATGCGACTCATCCGGCTGTATTCTGCTTCGGTACGTCGAAAAAGGATGCCTATGTGATGATGAATGTATTCTCTGGTGATAAACTGCTGGAAAGTAAGACGTTGAACTTGTCTGATACGATTGTTCGCTTCGAATATCCATATCAGGAGAGTTATGGTGACGGTGTATTTGTGAATTTCTGTATGGTACGAGATGGACAGGTTTATCAGGAACATGCCCGACTGACCAGACGTGTGCCGGATAAGACATTGACTATGAAGTGGGAAGTATTCCGCGATAAGTTGCGTCCCGGGCAGAAGGAAGAATGGAAACTGACGATTAAAACGCCGCAAGGACAAGCCGCTAATGCGGAGATGCTGGCAACGATGTATGATGCTTCATTGGACAAGATATGGAACCGTCAGCAGAATTTCCAAGTCTTCTATAGTCAGATTGTTCCGTATTCTAATTGGATGAGCGGATATTCCGGCAATAATTCATTTAATTACTGGTGGAATACGAAAAGCCTTAAAGTGCCGGGATTGGCGTATGATCGTTTTGTGATGCAGCCAGGGTATGGTGTCGGAATTGCTTTAGAAGGAAAATTGGCCGGAGTGATGGTGAGAGGATATGGATCAACAAGAAAGACGACGTTGACAGGCAGTGTTTCGGCGATGGATGTTAGTGCGCCAAAGATGAAATCGGCTATGGCTGCTGATGCCGTGAATAATGTGGAGTCTCAATCGGAATTAGTATCGATGGAAGAAAAAGCGGATGAATCGTCTGACGGCGAAACACTTCCCGAAGCTCCTGCCGACTTGCGTACGAATCTTGCAGAAACGGCCTTCTTCTACCCGCAACTTCGCACCAATGAACAGGGGGAAATCTCGTTCTCTTTCACGATGCCCGAAAGTCTGACGCGTTGGAACTTCCGTGGATATTCTCATACGAAAGGGATGCTGATGGGAACATTGGACGGTGAAGCTACCACGAGCAAAGAGTTTATGCTGACTCCTAATCTTCCCCGCTTTGTACGTGTGGGAGATAAGACTTCTCTTACAGCTTCTATCTCTAATATGACTGGTAAGCCGCAAGCCGGAACAGTAACTCTGATTCTTTTCGATCCGATGACGGAGAAAGTAATCAGTACACAAAAACAGAAATTCAGCCTTGTTGCCGGAAAGACGATGGGCGTGAGCTTCCAGTTTACCGTCAGTGATAAATACGAAATATTGGGATGCCGGATGATAGCCGACAGCGGTACTTTCAGCGATGGAGAACAACAGTTGCTTCCGGTGCTTAGCAATAAGGAGCATTTGGTAGAGACACTTCCAATGCCTGTACGTGGAGAAGAAACCCGTACTTTCTCACTCGCCCGTCTGTTCAACCAACAAAGTAAAACGGCAACCGACCGTAAACTGACTGTCGAGTTTACAGGAAATCCGGCCTGGTATGCTATTCAGGCATTGCCTTCTTTGAGTCTTCCTACAAGCAATAATGCGATCTCCTGGGCTACGGCATATTATGCAAATACCTTGGCTTCGTTCATTATGAACAGTCAGCCGAAGATCAAAGCAGTGTTTGAAAGTTGGAAATTGCAGGGAGGTACGAAAGAAACCTTCTTGAGCAATCTGCAAAAGAATCAGGAAGTGAAGAACATCATTCTGTCCGAATCTCCTTGGGTGCTCGAAGCGCAAACGGAAGAGCAACAGAAAGAACGTATCGCCACTTTGTTTGACTTGAACAATATCCGTAGTAATAATATCGCGGCTTTGACTCGATTGCAGGAGTTGCAGAACGCAAACGGTGCATGGTCGTGGTATAAAGGAATGACCGGCAGCCGATATGTTACTGCCTATATCGCCGAACTGAATGCCCGTCTGGCTATGTTGACAGGTGAGAAATTAACAGGTACAGCTCTCTCTTTGCAACAAAATGCTTTCACTTACCTTCATCAATCAGCTTTAGATGAATATAAGGAAATCTTGAAAGCACAGAAAGAAGGAGTGAAGTTTACAGGTGTTTCGGGCAGTATTCTGCAATATTTGTATCTCATCGCTATTTCCGGAGAGCAGGTGCCTGCGGCCAATAAAGCTGCTTATACCTATTATCTTTCTAAGGTAGGAGAACTGCTTACTTCTCCTTCAATGGATACGAAAGCGATTGCCGCTATTGTACTGGATAAAGCCGGACGCAAGAAAGAAGCACAGGAATTTGTCGCTTCTCTGAAAGAATTCCTGACCAAGACGGATGAACAGGGAATGTTCTTTGCTTTCAACGAGAATCCGTATACATGGGGCGGAATGCAGATGCAGGCTTACGTAGATGTGATGGAAGCATTGGAGGCGATAGGCGGTAACAGTGATACCGTGGAAGAAATGAAACTTTGGCTGTTGAAGCAAAAGCAAACACAACAATGGAACTCTCCGGTAGCTACTGCCGACGCGGTATTTGCGTTGTTGATGAAAGGTGCTAACTTGCTTGACAATCAGGGAGATGTACGAATTGTAATTGCTAATGAAGTGCTGGAAACGGTTGCTCCAAGTAAAACAACAGTTCCCGGATTGGGATATATCAAACGTTCTTTCACACAGAAGAGCGTGGTGGATGCCCGTAAGATTGAAGTGGAAAAGAGAAATCCGGGTATCGCTTGGGGAGCTGTGTATGCAGAATTTGAATCCCCCATCAATGATGTGAAACAACAGGGTGGTGAGTTGAATGTAGAGAAACAATTGTATGTGGAACGTATGGTAAATAACGCCCCTCAATTACAACCTATAACAGCGAAGACAGTTCTTAAGGTAGGTGATAAAGTCGTTTCCCGTTTGAGCATCCGTGTAGACCGTTCGATGGACTTTGTGCAGTTGAAAGATCAGCGGGGAGCTTGCTTCGAACCGATCGGCAGCATTTCCGGTTATCGTTGGAACAACGGACTGGGCTATTACGTAGACGTCAAAGATGCATCGACCAATTTCTTCTTCGATCATTTAGGAAAAGGAGTATATGTATTGGAATATAGTTACCGTGTCAGCCGTGCAGGAATTTACGAAACAGGTCTGGCAACCATGCAATGTGCATACGCACCTGAATATGCTTCACATTCTGCTTCGATAACGGTAGACATTAAAGAATAACGCAAGATATTTGCAAAAGAAATATCCAGGCACGCATTACGCCTATTTTACGGTTTCAGTTTATCTAATGAACCGTGTAATCCGCGTAATCCGTGCCTGAATCTATTTGATACCTCTTGACGGAGAGAATAATCCTCTTTCGTCAATCTGTGTTAATCTGTGTAATCTGTGGTGAAAAACTCATCTAAAACCCCTACATTTGTGCACCAAAATAAAAAATATCGCATGAAACGTAGTTTACTATCTATATTCTCTTTACTTACTGTCGCTTTGGCAGCCGTTGCCCAACCTCGTATCTCTTCGAACAAAGAGACACATAACTTCGGACAAATTGAGTGGAAACGTCCGGTGACAGTGAAATATACCATCACTAACACGGGAAACCAGCCATTGGTACTGACCAACGTTACCACCTCTTGTGCCTGTGCTGTGGCCGACTGGACTAAAGAACCGATTGCCCCGGGAGGTAAAGGAGTAGTAAAAGCTTCTTTTGATGCAAAAGCGTTAGGACATTTTGAAAAGTCGATAGGAATATATAGCAATGCCAGTCCGAGCTTGGTTTATCTGAAGTTCACCGGTGAAGTAGTGCAGGAAATAAAAGATTATACAAAGATACTTCCTTATACAATTGGAAATATTCGTTTGGATCGTGATGAATTTGCTTTCTCTGATGTCTATCGCGGACAGCAACCTTCATTGACCTTTGATATCGCCAATCTTTCCGATCGTCCTTACGAACCGGTGTTGATGCATCTGCCTCCTTACCTGAAAATGGAAGCGGAACCCAAAGTCTTGTTGAAAGGCAAGAAAGGAACTATCAAACTGACGCTGGATGCGAGCCAGCTAAAAGATTACGGATTGACACAAACTTCTGTCTACCTTTCCCGTTTCTCCGGTGATAAGGTGAGCGAAGATAATGAAATACCGGTTTCGGCTATTCTTCTTCCCGACTTCTCACGTATGACGGAAAAAGATTCTCTGAACGCTCCTGCCATGCACATTTCGGAAACGGATATTGATCTTAGTATCCCGTTGATAAAGAAGGATAAGGTAAGCCATGAGATATTGATAGCCAATTCCGGAAAGGCTCCGTTAGTTATTAGTAAGTTGCAGGTATTCAATTCGTCAGTAGGGGTGAGCCTGAAGAAGGCGGTCCTTCCTCCGGATGGAATGACAAAGCTCAAAGTAACTATTCGTAAGCGTGACGTAGGTAATAAGAAGCATCATTTACGTATCCTGATGATAACGAATGATCCGTTACGTCCGAAAGTCGAAATCAATATCAAACGCTAAATCCCCTATGATTATGGAACATCCTGAAAATAGTGAAGAATATAAGGGACTTGTTGTCAATAAAGGCATTGAACAACCCTCATCTGTGAATCCCTACTTAAAGCGGAAACCGAAGAAACGCCAACTTTCAGTAGCAGAGTTTGTAGAAGGTATCATGAAAGGTGATGTCACTATATTGAGTCAGGCTGTGACATTGGTGGAAAGCGTAAAGCCTGAACATCAGGCTGTCTCACAGGAAATCATAGAGAAGTGTCTGCCATTTTCCGGTAATTCGATCCGGATTGGTATCAGCGGCGTTCCCGGTGCGGGAAAGAGTACATCCATAGATGTATTCGGTCTGCACGTGCTCGAAAAGGGGGGCAAACTGGCGGTATTGGCCATCGACCCTAGCAGTGAGCGTAGTAAAGGCAGTATCTTGGGGGACAAAACCCGTATGGAGCAGCTTTCCGTACATCCTAAATCGTTCATCCGCCCTAGTCCGTCAGCCGGTTCTTTGGGAGGAGTGGCACGCAAAACACGTGAAACGATCATTCTTTGTGAAGCTGCCGGATTCGATAAGATTTTTGTGGAAACAGTAGGAGTGGGACAGAGCGAAACGGCTGTTCACTCAATGGTTGATTTCTTCCTGTTGATTCAGTTGTCCGGTACGGGCGATGAACTGCAAGGGATTAAGCGTGGTATTATGGAGATGGCGGATGGTATCGTTATCAATAAGGCGGATGGAGATAATCTGGAACGTGCCAAGTTAGCTGCCACCCAATTTCGTAATGCATTGCATCTGTTTCCTGCACCTGAATCCGGATGGATTCCCAAAGTGCTGACTTACTCCGGTTTTTATAACTTGGGAGTAAAGGAGATATGGGATATGATTGATGAATATATTGACTTCGTGAAGGGTAACGGTTATTTTGAATATCGCCGTAACGCACAAAGTAAATATTGGATGTATGAAAGCATCAATGAACAACTTCGCGATAGTTTCTATCATAACCCGAAGATTGAAGCGATGATTTTAGAGAAAGAACAGCAGGTGTTGAAAGGTAACCTGACTTCATTTGTAGCCGCAAGAAGCTTGCTCGATACTTATTTTGAGGATTTGAAATGAGACTTTTCTGCTTTTTCAAGATCAGCTCTCGATTTACTTTGAGTCACAATATATACTCCTAGGAATACGAGCGCGATAGCTATCCCTTTCTCCCAGCCAAAACTTCCGATACCCATCGTGATTGCCGCAATGGTAGCCACGATCGGTTGCATATAATTGTACATGCTGACTACCGTAGGACGGAGCAGTCTCTGCGCAGTCATAATACAGAGATATGCGAGGAAACTACCTCCTAATACGACATACAATACCTCTATGATAGCAATTGTGGAAACAGAAGTCCATTGAATCGTAGAAATATCATAATAGGAGAACGGAATGTAACACATCGACGCATATATGAACATCCATTTATTAATCGTTACTGCCGAATATCGTTGAGACAATCCCTTGAATACAGTCAGGTATATGGAGAAGCTGATTTGCGCAACGAGACAAAGCAAGTCGCCAATCAGGCTTCCATTTCCGTTGCTTCCTGCCTGGCTACTCATAATGAGAATAAGTGCTCCCATCGCACCTACAAAAATCCCCAGTACTTTCTTATTGGTAATAGGTTCTTTCAAGTAAATGGCTGCTACAACCATTGTTACAATAGGTAGAGTGGTAGTTACGATAGAAGCATCAATAGGAGAAGTCATAGAAAGCCCGAAGATAAACACTCCTTGATTGAATACTAGCGCAAACAGTGAAGCAAAGAAGATTTTTAGCATATCCTGATGGTTCACATGTTCCTGTTTGCAAAACATGGAAAGGATCCAGAAAGCAGCGGCTGCCCCCACCATGCGGAATGTAGTGACAGATATCGGAGAAAATTCTTGAAGAGCCGACTTGCCGATGGGAGACATTAATCCCCACATAACGTTTGCCGTAAGTGCAAACAAATGACCATACAGGTTCTTACTTTTGTCCATGTTACTACTGTTTATTTCTGATATCATTAACAATCAAATAGAGAAAACGGTTGCAAAGGTAGTCTTTTATCGTATGATTTGTTTATATTTGCCTTGATTAAACTTGAATATTATGGAACAACAAGCTAATTATATCCGTCGTATCGAGATACACGGACTATGGGAACGCTTTAATATAGGATGGGATTTGCGTCCCGATGTGAACATTCTCTCCGGCATCAATGGAGTGGGGAAGACTACCATTTTGAACCGTTCGGTGGGATACCTCGAAGAACTTTCCGGTGAAATGAAAAGTGACGAGAAGAACGGAGTACGTCTCTTTTTCGACAATCCCCAGGCAACCTATATTCCTTATGACGTCATCCGGAGCTACGACCGTCCCCTGATTATGGGTGACTTCACAGCCCGCATGGCAGACAAGAATGTAAAGTCCGAACTGGACTGGCAACTTTACCTGTTGCAACGCCGTTACCTCGATTATCAGGTCAACATTGGTAATAAGATGATTGAAATGCTTTCCAGCATTGATGAAGAAGAACGTCGTAAGGCAGCTACATTATCTGTAGCCAAGCGTCGTTTTCAGGATATGATTGACGAACTGTTCAGCTATACACGCAAAAAGATAGACAGGAAACGGAACGATATCGCTTTCTATCAGGATGGCGAACTATTATTTCCTTATAAACTGTCGTCCGGTGAAAAGCAAATGCTGGTTATCCTGCTGACCGTACTTGTGCAGGACAACAGCCATTGTGTATTGTTTATGGATGAGCCGGAAGCCTCCCTTCATATCGAATGGCAGCAGAAACTGATTGCCATGATACGTGAACTGAATCCGAATGTGCAGATTATCCTGACTACCCATTCGCCTGCCGTCATTATGGAAGGCTGGCTGGATGCCGTGACAGAAGTAAGCGATATATCTACCACTGTAGGGTACAAGCTTGACAAGGATTCTCCCAACTGTAATTTGTAATTCGTAACCTGTAATAAAATAAATGGCAACTTCACTACGAGATAATCTGACTTCTTCTTATTTCAATGCCGCCCATAAGCTTTATCCGAAGAAAGCCCGCCGACGTATCATCGCTTACGTAGAAAGCTATGACGATATCGCTTTCTGGCGCACATTGCTTGAAGAGTTTGAAGACGACGAACACTATTTCCAAGTGATGCTTCCTTCGGCCACCTCCCTGGCAAAAGGAAAAAAGATGGTGCTCATGAACACGCTGAATACAGCCGAATTGGGGAGAAGTCTGATTGCCTGTGTGGACAGTGACTACGATTTCCTGTTGCAGGGAGCTACCAATACCTCCCGTAAAATCAACCGGAACAGGTATATTTTTCAGACTTATACCTACGCCATTGAAAACTATCATTGTTTTGCCGAAAGCCTTCACGAAGTATGTGTGCAGGCTACGCTGAATGACCATTCCATTTTAGATTTCAACTTCTATCTGAAGAAGTACTCCGAAATTGTATATCCGCTTTTTCTCTGGAATGTATGGTTCTATCGTCAACGGGATACTTACACCTTTCCCATGTACGATTTCCATACCTATACTTCTTTGCGCGAGATTAATCTCCGGCATCCGGAAAAGAGCTTGGAATCTCTTCAACAACGGGTTAATCAGAAGTTGGCAGAGTTGAAAAGGAAATTCCCCCATAACATTAATCAGGTGAATGGATTGCGAACTGAATTTAAGGAACTGGGCTTGGTGCCGGAGACTACTTACTTGTATATGCAAGGACACCATGTGATGGATAATGTGGTAATGAAACTACTGATTCCGGTCTGTACCGTGCTGCGCCGTGAACGGGAACAGGAAATCAAGCGACTCGCCGAACACAATGAGCAATTCAGAAACGAACTGACTTGTTATCAGAACAGCCAGGTGAACGTAGAAATCATGCTCAAGAAGAATGTAGCCTACAAAAGACTCTTTCATTATGATTGGTTACGGCAGGATATCAGTGAATATTTGGAAGAAGGAAAGAATAAAGAAGAAAAGAAGCAGAAATCATAAATAAAAGAAAAACTAAAAAAGAGAGAGACGATTGCTTATGAAAGAAGTGAAGGAAGTGGTTGATACAGTGAGTGTAGCATTGGCAAACGGGCAACCTGAAGAGGTCGGTAATGTAGTGATGCAAGAAGTGAATCATGCTTTGCTCTCGATGGGAGTGGATGAAGCTATGGCTGATAAGATTGATAATATTATCATCTTATTGTTTATTATTGGGATAGCACTACTTGCCAATCTGATTTGTCGCAAGATTATTCTGCGCACTGTGGCTAAATTGGTGAAACAGACGAAAGCAACTTGGGATGATATTGTATTTAATGATAAAGTAATGGTGAACATCAGTAGGATGGTGGCGCCTGTATTGATTTATATATCTATTCCTATTGCCTTTCCCGAACATGCAGACTCTGCTTTGCTTGATTTTCTTCGAAGACTTTGCATGGTTTATATCCTTGCTGTCTTTCTTCGCTTCGTTAGTGCTTTGTTTACGGCTGTGTATCTGGTATATAGCGCGCGTGAACAATATAAAGACAAACCTTTGAAGGGACTTTTGCAGACAGCACAAGTCATTCTTTTCTTTATAGGAGCTATTGTCATTATCAGTATTCTGATAAAGCAGAGTCCGGTGGTATTGCTGACCGGATTGGGAGCTTCTGCTGCCGTTCTGATGTTGGTTTTCAAAGATAGTATTATGGGATTTGTCTCCGGTATCCAGCTTTCTGCCAATAATATGCTGAAGGTAGGCGATTGGATCACGATGCCGAAATACGGTGCGGACGGTACAGTGATAGAAGTAACATTGAATACCGTAAAAGTACGTAACTTCGACAATACCATCACCACTATTCCTCCTTACCTGTTGATTAGTGATTCTTTCCAAAACTGGCAGGGAATGCAGGAATCCGGCGGACGTCGTGTGAAACGTTCCATCAATATAGATATGACTAGTGTTCAATTCTGTACGCCGGAAATGTTGGCAAAATACCGGAAGATACAACTGTTGAAAGACTATGTGGATGAAACGGAAAAGGTAGTGGAAGAATATAATAAGAAACATCATATCGACAACTCTGTGTTAGTGAATGGACGTCGGCAAACAAACCTGGGAGTTTTCCGCGCCTATCTGACCAACTATTTGAAAAATCTCCCTACCGTCAATCAAGACCTGACCTGTATGGTACGTCAGCTTCAGCCTACCGAAACCGGTATCCCACTGGAACTTTATTTCTTTTCTGCCAATAAAGTGTGGGTTGCCTACGAAGGTATACAGGCAGATGTTTTCGATCATGTGCTTGCCATTATTCCTGAATTCGATTTGCGTGTCTTCCAGAATCCGTCCGGGTCGGATCTCCGGCGGATAGGAGTAAAGATAGAAAACTAACCAAACGATAAAACGCTTATAAATTTGTTATTACTATGGCTACACCGTTATCCAACCGGATCATCCTATGCGGTCATTAAATTTAACGTCAGTTCGATATAAGTTCTCCCGCATGGCTTCCCCTCCTTCGGGAAAATTTATATCGAACTGACGTTAAGTTTATGACGATCCTGTATGAACTCTTTCTCTTTGAGGAAGAGGCATATACCTTGTCGAGTTCATCTTTTGCCAAGATAGACATTCTGTCTTACAATGATACAAAATATGCAAACAGACAACGAGCGATACAGAATCTTCCTTCCTCATTAATAAAAGCGACTTTTGTATAGAAGAAACGGTCTTGGTTTTGATGTCGATTGATACTGACATGAAACCAAGACCGTTTCTTTGGTGAAAAGGTAGTCCGTTTAAATTCCGAACGACAGTTTATCGATGGATTGATATACGATACTTGCAATACCCAGTCCGATGATACCCAGTGTGCAGAGTGCTAGTCCCCATTTCGTGCAACGGTCGCTGCGGAAAGTAGGAATCGGGTTGTCGGAAGGGGTGATGTACATTGCTTTTACAATCAATAGATAGTAATACAAAGAAATCACAGTATTTGCCAATGCAATGAATACCAACAAGTGGAAACCTGCATCGAAAGTAGCCATGAAGATAAAGAATTTAGAGAAGAATCCGGCAAACGGAGGGATGCCTGCCAATGAGAACAGAGACAGAGTCATCAAGAGAGCGATTTTGGGGTTCGTTTTATAAAGTCCTGCGTAATCTTCGAGCGTGAATTTCTGACTGCGTAGTGCCACAATAGTAATTACGGCAAATACTCCGAGGTTGGCGACAGCGTAGACTAATACGTAATATATCAAAGCTGTCATGCCTTGTGCCGTACCACCGATAACGCCTAACATAATATATCCCGCTTGCGAAATACTGGAGAACGCCATCAAACGTTTCAGGTTTTGCTGACGGACAGCAAATATATTGGCAATAGTGATAGAAGCGATGATTACCCAATAAAGTACTTCCTGCCAGTCATTGATCATTGGGGCGAATACTTTGATAAGGACGACCAATAATACAAATGCTGCCGATCCTTTTGATATAACACTCAAATAAGCGGTAACTGTACTCGGAGCGCCTTCGTAAACGTCTGCTGTCCATAAGTGGAACGGAACCAGTGATAACTTGAATGCCATTCCTGTGAAGAAGAATACAAATGCCATGATTTGTAACGGATTTCCGTCGATATGGGCAGGGAGGTCATCGAAATAAAGAGTTCCGGCAGAACCATAAATCATTGACAGACCGAATAACAGCAATGCACTGGAGAAAAGAGCTGTCAGAATGTATTTGGCACCTGCTTCGGCAGAGTTGTGACGGTATTTATCGAAGGCAATCAATGCTGCCATCGGAATAGAAGCTGTTTCGAGCCCGATGAAGAACATCAGGAAATGTCCGGCGGAAATCATGAGATACATACCAAACAAGGTAGAGAGTGTAAGCACATAGAATTCTCCTTGTTTGAATGAAGTATCTTCTCTTTTCATCCATTCGTGCGCCATTAGGAAAACAATCAGTGTACCGACGTTCAGGATCGATTTAACAATTGTGTGCATCGGTACATAGTGATACATGCCACCAAAGGCATCGGCAGCAGTTTCTGGAATCAAGTTGATAGCTGTATGGATAGCCATCAGAATAACGGGCAGCATGGTGTTCAGGCGTGCATTCCCACTATTTTTGTGTGCATCCGGACTCATGAAGAGGTCAGCTAGAAATAGCAGCAGTAAGACAGCTATGAGCGACAGCTCTTCTCGCATATATAGAAATTGTGAATAATCCATCTTGTATATTTATGAATTAAGAATGATGATTTATGAGTTAGGGGATTAGTTGTGAGACAACCGGTAATACGCTTTCACCAATCATGTGGCTAACCCAGAATGGAGCCATACCTAGTCCGGCAACACAAACGATGAGGCAGATAACGGCTACACGTTCGTCCCACGTTGCATCGGTCAGTTCGAGGTGATGTTTGTTGGTGCAGGTTCCGTATAGGATCTTACCTACCAGGCGCAGGATATAGACTGCGGTAATCACAATCGAAGAGCAGGCGATGATGGTCAGTGTGCGGTGAAATAAGTCGTTGTTCTGGAAAGAGCCGACGAAGATAGTCATTTCAGCAATGAAACCGCTTAATCCCGGCAGACCGAGGTTGGCAAGACCGGCAATTACATAACATACGCTAAGGAACGGCATAATCTTCATCAGACCGGCAAGCTCGCGAATGTCACGTGTATGTGTACGTCCATATATCATACCGATCAGAGCAAAGAACAAGGCTGTCATTAATCCGTGTGAAAGCATTTGAAGGATTGCTCCTGTTGCTGCTGTCTGATTTAGCATCAGAATGGCGAAAAGAACCAGTCCGCAGTGAGATACGGATGAATAAGCATTGATATATTTCAAGTCGGTCTGTACACAAGCGGAGAAGGCTCCGTAGACTACAGAGATGCCTGTCAGTATCAGGAATATCCAGGAAAGTTCGTTGGCTGCTTCCGGCATCAGATACATGGCGATACGGAAGCATCCGTAACCTCCCAGTTTCATCAATACTCCGGCATGAAGCATGGATACGGCAGTCGGGGCGGAAGCGTGACCGTCAGGACTCCATGTGTGGAATGGGAAAAGGGCGCCCAATACACCGAAGCCGAGGAAAGTCAGCGGGAACCAGATGCATTGCTGTGCAAAAGGTATGTTGTGCAACTGTGCAATTTCGAGAAGGTTCATGGTGGTTGCTCCCGAGCCGAAATAGATTCCGAGAATACCGATCAATAGGAAAGCGGAACCGCCCATCAGCATAAGAGTCAGTTTCATGGCTGCATATTCTTTACGTCCTGATCCCCATACACCAATCAGGAGGTACATCGGTATCAACGCAATTTCATAGAACATGAACATGGTGAACAAATCGACGGATATAAAGAATCCGAATACTCCCATAGACAACAGGGTGAACCAGAGGAAATATTCTTTCGTCAGCGGTTGCAGGCGCCAGGAAGCGAATGTACCGGTAAATACGATGACAGCAGACAATAACAACATGGCTACCGAAATTCCGTCAACACCTACTGAATAAGATATGTGAAGCGGGGCATACCAAAGCGTGTCTGCACGGAAAAGCATTTCTGCCGTGTTTCCAGCGCTACGTTCTCCCAGATAGAGGAATGTAAGTACGACGGAAGCAATCAGAAGTGCCGATGCGCCAGTAACCATAACCCCCCGGATGGCTTTGATTCCTCGTGCTGCCCAGAGTCCGGCAAGCATCAATAAGGGGATAAGTACGAATATGGATAAGAAATTCATCTTTATGATTTACTATTTAAAGATTTACTATTTACTATTTAGAGAATCAGCAGTAGGATAAGTGCCAGTGCACCGCAAAGGAACACATACGTATATTGTTGTACCTGACCGCTCTGCAAACCACGAATCTCGTCGCTTGTTGTATTGGTGGCCCATGCCAGGAAGTCAAAGAAGCCATCCACTACATGACGGTCGAACCATGCGATAGGAGTAGAGATGCAGCGGAAGATAATCTTATGCGTAATAAACTGGTAGATATCATCAATGTAGAAGCGATTATAGGCTGCCTTGTGCATACCTTTGAATCGTTTTGCCAACGAATCGGCAACAGGCTGTTTGGCATTCTTGTACATCCATGTAGCGATTGCAATCGAAATAATCGCAATAACAACGCTCGTAATAGCTACTGACGGATCGAGATGGATAGAATAAGATTCACCATTCGAACTGATGAAGTGTCCGAAAGGAATAAATCCTGCCCCACAAGTTACAACTGCCAGGAACATTAACGGGAAAGTCATAGCCAGCGGACTTTCGTGTGGGTGGCAAGGGCGACAAGGGCGGCAAGGTGCCGCTTCCAAGTTTCCGTGCGGCGTGTTATGTTCCGAATGGGAACTTGCCCGGGGCGGCTCGCTCCCCCAGAAAATACCGTAGTAGAGGCGGAACATATAGAAAGCTGTCATTGCGGCGATGACTGTCATCACCCATCCCATTACAGGGCTGTATTGGAAACAAGCAGCCAGAATTTCATCTTTCGAGAAGAAGCCCGAGAACGGAGGAATACCGGCAATAGCCAGACAAGCAATCAGGAATGTCCAGTGAGTGATCGGCATATATTTGCGTAAACCTCCCATAGCGGACATTTCATTAGAATGTACAGCATGAATGATGCTACCTGCACCGAGGAAGAGCAATGCCTTAAACATGGCATGTGTGAAAAGGTGGAACATGGAAGCCATGTAGCCCAAACCTCCTTCGTGCGGATTCATGGAAGTACAAACACCCAAGGCTACCATCATGAAACCAATCTGTGAAATGGTAGAGAAAGCCAATACGCGTTTGATGTCTGATTGCACGCAAGCCACACTTGCTGCATAGAATGCAGTGATTGCACCTACCCAAGCAACCATGTGCAGCGTATTCGGTGCGTATGCAATGAAAAGTGGGAACATACGTGCCACCAGATATACACCGGCAACTACCATGGTAGCCGCATGAATCAATGCGCTGACCGGAGTAGGACCTTCCATGGCGTCCGGCAACCAGATATGCAACGGGAACATGGCACTTTTACCGGCACCACCGACAAACATCAGTCCGAGAGCCAACGGAAGCATAGAAGCTCCACCGCTTATCAAGGATACCGTATCCGGAGTGAATCCGAATGTACCACCGTAATATCCGTAAATCAGGATACCGATCAGGAAGCCCAAGTCAGCAAAGCGAGTAACAATAAACGCCTTCTTGGAAGCAGCGATGGCAGCTGGTTTTGTATAATAAAAACCGATTAGCAGGTAAGAACTTACCCCCACCAGCTCCCAAAAAAGGTACATCTGGAAGATGTTGGTTGCAACGACCAATCCCAGCATAGACATGGTAAACAGGGATAGGAAAGCGTAATAGCGTTGAAAACCGACTTCTCCTTTCATGTAACCGAAAGAGTAGATATGTACCATCAGTGACACTGTAGAGATGACGATCAACATCATTACCGATATAGGATCGAGCAGGATGCCCAAATCGAAGTGTAAGGTCTCTGTAAAAGGAAGCCACGTGAAATTATAAGGCATCAGTGTGGCGAATGTTCCGTCTTCCAGTCGTGGAGCGGAGAAATACTGGATAGCTGTGACATAGGATAGCACTGCTACTGCTCCCAATATCAGCGTACCGATTGTACCCGCTGTCCGGTGGGACATCCATTTACCTCCGATTCCCAATATGAGAAAGGAGAAGAAAGGAAGAAGGAGTATTAGAATTGTTAGTTCCATACAGTTTTATTTAATTACTTGAGTTATTATTAATTCTTGGTCTTATAGCTTATCATCACTATATCCGGACCTTTTGTTTGGTTTCATGGTGTGAAACAAATCACCACTTCAGCTCATCCAGGTTGCGCACTTGAATGCTTCGAAGATTACGATAAATGTTAATCATGATGGCGATAGCTATTGCAGTTTCCGCAGCCGAGATGGCGATGGAAAAGAGTGCAAAGAAATAACCCTCCATTCCCCCCGGAAAAAGGAATCGATTGAATACGGCGAAGTTGATGTCCGTAGCATTCAGCATTAACTCTACAGAAATCAGGATAGCCAGTGTATTTCGGCGGGTAAAGAATCCATAGATTCCTGCAAACATCATGATGGTAGAAACTACCAGGTAATATTCCATGTGTATCATATTCGAACTCTATTTTGATAGTTAATACTTAAAATTCCTATCTCTTACGTGCAATCATGATGCCACCGATGATGCACGCCAGCAATAATATGCTGACAGCTTCGAAAGGCAATACATAGCCGTATTTGTCACTACTTAATAAAGCATTCCCGATAGCATGAATGTTAATTTCTAGCGGAGCCAGATTAGCTGTCTGCATGAAATTATGCTTCAACGTGATAAACAAGATAATTGCTAAACCGGCAATCATCGTGGAAAGGCCTGCCAAGAGCCTACTTCGTTTCGCTTTCTCGGCCCGGTCGCCTTCTCCGCTGGTCAGCAAGATGGAGAATACATAAAGAACGACGATACCACCGGCATAAACCATGATCTGAACGGAACCCAGAAAGGTGTAACCCAGCAAAAAATAGATGCCTGCCGTGCCGAAGAGCACGAAGAGCAGGTAGGTGGCTGAGCGTACGATACGTTGGGTAGTCACTGTCATGATGGACATAGCAATGATAAATGCTGCCAAAAAGTAGAATACTACTGTTTCAAGTGTTGATCCCATATCTAAACTTCTTTTTTCTTTTCTATTACTTTACTACCGTCGTGGTTCAACTTCAGGACAAGTTTCGTCCGGTCGAAGACTGCATGTTCGAAGTTCTGGTCGAACGTGATGGCATCGTGCGGACAAGCATTGACACAGAGCTGGCAGAACATACAGGCCCCCAAATCATATTCATAGGTTGCCAGGATTTTCTTTTTCTTTCCATCTGCTGTTTCGACGGTTTCGCTGGTCACTTTGATTGTATCGTTCGGACAAGCCATTTGGCACAGTCCGCAAGCTACACAGCGATGTTCATTATTCTCATTGTGGGGCATATTCAGCGTACCACGGAAACGGTCGAACATTTTCAGCTCTTTCCGGTTTTCGGGATATTGCTCGGTCACTTTCTTACGGAAGTATACCTTGATGCTGGTTTTCATACCCGTTGCCAGTGTACTGATGCCATGCACCAGACCACCTAAGTACGTATATTTTTTATCTTTATATTCCATAATTTTCATTTATCAAAAGTGGAAGCCGAAAGCTACGCAGCATGCCATTAATAATAGATTTACCATAGAAATTGGAACCAGATATTTCCATTCCAGATTCAAGATCTGGTCGATACGCAAGCGTGGAAAAGTCCATTTGATCCACATCAGAAGGAATACCACAAAGAATGCTTTGGCGAAGAACCAGATAAAGCCCGGAATATAATCCATCACAGTGTTAAATCCATCCAAACCAACAATGTGCAGCGGCATCCATCCTCCCAGGAAGATAGTGGCGGCAACACTGGCTACGATAAACAGATTCAAGTATTCTGCCAGATAGAAGAAACCGAAACCCATACCGGAGTATTCAGTATGATAGCCGGCGGTCAGCTCACTTTCCGCTTCGGGAAGGTCGAACGGACCGCGGTTACATTCTGCATTTCCGGCAATCAGATAGATGATGAAAGCAATGACCGCAGGAATATGTCCCTTGAAGATGAACCAACCATCAGCTTGTCCTTCTACGATTTCAGAAAATTGCATGGTTCCTGTCAGCACTACCATTGTCATGATACTCATACCAACCGAAAGTTCGTAACTGATAATTTGCGCACCACTTCGCATGGCACCGATCAAAGAGAATTTGTTGTTACTGCCCCAACCTGCCAGCAAGATACCGACAACTCCAATGCTGGAAGCTGCCAACAGGAAGAACACGCCCACATTAAAGTCCAGAATCGCCGCACCTTTATTAAAAGGAATACAAGCGAAAGTCAGGAATGAAGCGATAATCACCATGAATGGAGCAAGATTATAAAGGAAATGGTCGGCACCCTTCGGCATGAAGATTTCTTTGGTCAGCATTTTGAGCACGTCGCAGACCACTTGGATAGAACCCCATTTACCAACACGGTTCGGACCAAGGCGACACTGGAAGAAACCGCAAACCTTACGCTCCATGTAGATCAATATGATAGCCAGGATGGCATACAGTGCTACGAGGCACACGCCGACAGCTACACATTCTATAAAGATGGCTAATCCCTCCGGCATAAGGGAGAGCAGTAGCTCATGTATCCAGTTTGTTACTATACTAAAGTCGAACATATATTTTTAATAATTAAGTATTATCTGTCAATATCCGGAACGACATAATCTATTGTTCCGCCAATAGCAATTAAGTCGGCAATCTTTGTTCCCCGGCAAATGGTGTCAATTGCAGCAACAAGCGGCAATCCCGTAGCACGGTAGTGCAGGCGGTAAGGCGTTTTGTCACCCTGACTTTCCAGGAAGACACCAAATTCACCACGGCTTCCTTCTACTGCTGCATAGTAACTGCCTTCCGGAACACGAATGATAGGTTTCATCTTCTCCTGATAAGGTCCCTCGGGAATGTTGTCTATTAATTGCTCGATGATGTTCAGACTTTCCATGATTTCATCCATACGCACCAGGTAACGGGCGAAGCAGTCGCCTTCCGTATAAACGATTTCTTTGAAATCGACTTTGTCATATACACCGTATGGCATCCGTTTACGTACGTCACACGCCCATCCTGATGCACGGCCTGTACCTCCGGTACAACCGAAAGAGATGGCATCTTCACGGCTTAACACACCGACTCCTTTCATACGGCTCTGTGCGATGATGTTACCCGTGAATATATCGTGATATTCGTGGATGATTCCTCTCATATAAGGAATGAATTCTTTTACTCGTTTGACGAAGTTAGGATGAAGATCAGCCTGTACACCGCCAATCGTGTTGTAGTTCATAATCAGACGTCTGCCGCAAGTTTCTTCAAAGATATCGAGAATTTTCTCGCGGTCACGGAATCCATAGAAGAATGCTGTCAACGCTCCTAAATCCATAGCAAGACAAGAGTAGAACAGCAAGTGAGAGTCGATACGTTGCAACTCGTCCATTATGGTACGGATGTACTGCACTCGTTCGCTGACTTCAATACCCATGGCTTTTTCAATACACATGCACAATGCATGGCGGTTCTGATGCGCGCCCAAATAGTCCAGACGGTCTGTCAAAGCCAATGTTTGAGGGTAAGTGAGGCTTTCATTCATTTTCTCGATGCCTCGGTGGATATACCCGCAGTTCGCATCAATCTTACGAATAATTTCACCTTCCAGAGAAACACGGAAGCGCATCACGCCATGCGTGGCAGGGTGTTGCGGACCGATGTTGACTACATATTCTTCTTCGCCGAACAGTTTCGTCTCTTTGTTCTTGATAGTTCCGTCCGGGTTCAGTTCTATTTCTTGAGTCGTATCAAACGTCTCTTCATTGGTCATGCACAGTGGGTTATCCTTTTCCGGATCGTTATCTTTACGCATTGGATAACCGATCCAATCGTTACGCAGGTAGAGCCGGCGCATATCAGGGTGACCGACAAAGGTGATGCCATAAAAATCAAAAACTTCACGTTCGTAGAAGTCGGCTATCTTCCAGATGTCGCTGACAGACGGTATTTCCGGTAGCTCGCGGTTGGTTGTCGCTGTTTTCAGTGCTATCCGTTCGCCTGTAATGGTAGATTCCAGATGGTAGACTACGCCTAAGCCGCGGAGTTTTTCCGGAGCGTCTTTCTCATCGGCTACTCCCCAGTCCATACCGGTGAGGCTTTCGAGAAAGTCCATCTGTTTTTCATTTCGCAAGCGCAGCATCTCGTCGTGTAACGCTGCAGGAGCTATAAATTGTATTTCTTGCATAAATCCTTAAATTGCAGAATGTAGAATCATTCTTCATTTTTTAAATAATCCGGTTTCTTCTCTTTTCTGTTTACTCCACCAAAGAATTTTTCTATTTTCACTTTGCGTTGCAATTGCATCATGCCATAATAGAAAGCTTCAGGACGTGGCGGGCATCCGGGAATATATACATCTACCGGAAGAATCTTGTCCACCCCGTTTACTACGTGATAGGACTTCTTGAAAGGACCTCCGCTGACAGCGCATCCGCCTACGGCAACCACATACTTCGGATCGGGCATCTGGTCATAAAGTCGTTTCAGTACCGGAGCCATTTTATTGGTGATTGTTCCGCATACCATAATCATATCAGCCTGACGGGGGCTGGCACGTGCTACTTCAAACCCAAAGCGGGCCATGTCATAACGCGCGGCACCCAGTGCCATAAATTCGATACCACAACAACTGGTTGCAAAGGTAAGCGGCCACAGTGAATTGCTGCGCCCCCAGTTGATAAAGTCGTCAAGCACTCCGAGGGCAACATTGGCTCCTCCTGCATTAAGTTCCTTGACCAACTTTTCCAATGATTCATTGTCGATAAACTCATCATACGGAATAGATTTTATTTTTGGCTTTTTGGTTATTTCCATTCCAAAGCTCCTTTCCTCCAGGCATAAGCGAGGCCTAGAACTAAAATGATAAAGAAGAAGATAACACTAATAAGTCCCTGTGGTCCCATGTCACGCATAACTACCGCCCACGGAAACAGAAAAGCTGTTTCGACATCGAACATAAGGAATAGGATGGCAAACAAGTAGTAGCCTACACGGAATTGCATCCATGATTTACCACGTGTCGGTATACCACATTCATAAGCCTCAAACTTTTGCAGGTTGTATGAACGGGGAGAGATAGCACGCGAGAGGGCTATTACTACACCGACAAAAGCAAGCGCTGTCAGTAAAACAACAACTAAAAATGTAAAATTCATAATTCAATAGCTGTTTAGATTGAATATTATATAGAAATAAGCAATTAGTCTATTCGCCCTACGGAGAATAAAACCAACTGTAATAAATGACGAGTAAAAGAGTCGACTGTACTATAGGCTAAATGACAATCTTTCTCAACCCATATATATAATAGGAGATAGGATCGTAATAATATGTAGGAGAATGGGACGAGACAGGGTAAGGTGGACTTTGATGTTTGTAATGGTCGCAGAAATAAGCGATTAACAAAAACATGCTTTTATCTGTCGGAACATGTGCGACGTCTGTATGACTCATATCACAGGTTTGCGTCGTATAAAGATTATAAAGACGTTCCAAAGCATCCTGAATCGGACGATCTTGTGATACATAGCATTTCTCTTGCCGATAAGTCGGGGAGGAAACTTTGCACGCATCTTCCATTGCTTCGTTAGTTGCGCAACGGATGAGCAAAGCCAACACTAAAAGTAGTCCGATTTTTAAGTTTTGTTTCATCTATCTCTTTTAACGGCTGCAAATATAGAACTAATATTTATACTTTTTGCAAAGTCGGTATGGCAAAAAAGCTTTTTTTAACTCCATATCTTTTAGATTCGTTTTTAGTTAATATGGTTTCAACAATATCATTTTATTAGAATAAAAAACAGTCTTCAGCCTTCAGTTCTTTAAAACAACTCCATTTTATCGGTGGTTTTAGCTCTCCCACTCCCCCAAATAGGGATCAGTCTAAAAAACGGGATGACAGTTTGGAAGTTTGTACAATGTGTTTCAAAGCAGCCTATATCACCATAGTTTATTCATTTCCAATATTAAGAATCAGCCTTCTTATGACTGATAGACTACCGTCTTATCGTATACTTTATTTCTATTGATTAATCGCCGACTGAGGTTGTCCACCTGGCTGACTATAGTCGGCTAGGTGGACAACTCCAGTCGGCTAAGTAGACAACTCCAGTCGGCTTCTTAGATGCAAGCTGTTCAATTGGCTAAGATTGACAATGCCGATGCGAAGGTTACAGGCTGTAAAAATGCAAACTGTAGGGATTGTGAAGGGCGTGAAGGGCGTGAAGAAAAGACTTTTCTTAATTTGTTCACAGAAAACACCTATCAAACAGATGATTACCATCTGTGAAGGATGTGAAGGAGAAGTTTAATGAGAATTCTTTTAATTCTTTTTCCAGAAATCGGAAGTGAAAAGTAGTAATACTGTAAACAACTCCAAACGTCCCAAGAGCATTAAAAAAGAAAGCAACCATTTGGCGGCATCAGGCAATTGACTCCATGAAAAAGCCGGGCCGCATGTACCGAGTCCCGGTCCCATATTACCCATACTTGAGATTACGGTTCCGATTGATTCCAGAAAACCGACTCCCAGCCCCATCATGATAAGTATGCTGATGATAGCGATGACTGCATATAAAAAAGTAAAGGCCAATACGGTAGACTGGATGGAAGGAGAAATAACCTGTTTGTTAACTCGCACCGGGAGCACGGCATTAGGGTGAAGGATATGCTTGAATTCGTTTTTCACAACCTGAAACAGGATAACCATACGAATACATTTGATACCTCCTGTTGTACTGCCAGCACAGGCTCCGATGATCATCACTATTACAAGACATCCCCAAAGGATAGAAGGCCAAAGCATATAATCGGCTGTGGCAAATCCCGTAGACGTTTGCAAGGAAATCACTTGGAAAAGAGATTTACGGAACGCTTCTTCTATCTCCATAGAAGAAGTCTGATGAAGCCAGACTGCAATAAATATAGTAAAGAAAGAAACACACCTGAAATAGAATTTTAGCTCTGCATCATGAATGAACTTCTTTATTTTTCCATTGAACATCAACAGTAATAGTGTGAAGTTGATGCCCGAAAGAAACATGAAAATAGAGATTACATAATCTATATAGGGTGAGTGATAATATTCGATACTTGCTTGTTTGGTAGAAAATCCGCCGGTACTGGTTGTCGTGAAAGCATGGCATATACTGTCAAACACACTCATACCTCCAAATACTAATAAGACAATTAATGTCCCTGTCATTCCGGCATAAATACCCCAAATCCATTTGGCAGTGATACCAATACGGGGATGCACTTTGTCATGAGTAGGACCGCTGGCTTCTGCTGCAAACACCTGAATCCCACCCATACCGAAAATCGGCAGAACGGCAATGGTGAAGAATACAATACCCAAACCGCCTATCCATTGCGTCATAGCCCGCCAAAAAAGTATTCCATGAGGCATTGACTCTATGTTATTCAAGATGGTGGCACCCGTACTGCTGAACCCGGACATCGTTTCAAAAAATGCATCCGTAACACTTGGGATATACCCTCCTATATAATAAGGTAACATTCCGAAAAGGGAAAAGGTGACCCATGCTACACTGACTATGACATATCCATCACGGCGATTCAGGGATTTCACTGCGTCTTTCCCGATGGAGAGCAACAGAATACTGATGCTAGTGGTAATAGCCGATGAAACCAGAAAACTCTGCAAGTCATTCTCCTTATAAAAAAGAGAAACACCTCCACAACATAATAGCATAACTGTTTCTATCAGAAGCAGAAAACCCAGAATCCGGAATATCATCTTCGAGTTAATCATATACAAGTATTTGTTGATACTTAGTGAAAGAACTTCTCAATCTTTTTAATCATCATGCTTAAGCAGAATACGACTACATGGTCGCCGGGGCGGATTTGCGTATCACCTGTCACCAGGATACCTTCTCCGTTACGGATCATTCCTCCGATGGTGGTACCTTTGGGAAGTCCCAGGTCTTTAATCAGGTGTTTGGTTATTTTAGCTCCTTCCGGTACGGTGAATTCTGCAACGTCTGCATTGGCAAAAGTCAAGCATTTCACATTAGACACGTCGGCATCCAGCATCATTTGGTAGATATGGCTGGCAGCAATCATTTTTTTATTGATAACCGTGCCGATGTCAAGGCTCTCTGCCATACCGATATAGTCGATGTTCTCCACTTCTGCCACCGTCTTTTCTACTCCCATACGTTTGGCGGCGAGACAGGCAAGGATATTCGTTTCCGAGTTGTCGGTCAAGGCTACAAATGCTTCGGTATTCTTTAGCCCTTCTTCGATAAGCAGGTCCATGTCGCGACCGTCTCCGTTGATAATCATTGTTTTGTCATCCAGTAGCTCTGTCAGACGGTTGCAACGGTTCAGGTCATTATCCACTATTTTTACCTGCATATAGTCCGGCACATATTGTGCGGTACGGACTGCGATACGGCTACCTCCCATAATCATTACATTGCGTACGTCGGCATAGTCTTCTTTGCCGGCTATCTTACGTATATAAGGAATGTACTTGCGGGTAGTGGTGAAATAAACAATATCATGCAATTTAATAACATCATCTCCGCGAGGGATAATCGTTTCCGTTCCGCGTTTGATAGCCACTACATGGTAAGGAATGTTGGGACCGCCCAGCTGGTGCAACGGTATATTCAGGATTTCAGCCTTTTCGCGCATCTTCGTACCAATCAGAACCAGCGAACCTCCACAGAATTCCCACCATTGGCGTACCCAGCTCATGCGCATGGAAGATACGATTTCTTTAGCAGCCAGCATTTCCGGGTAAATCAGCGAATCTACTCCCAGCTTCTGGAAAAACTCTTTATTTTTGGGTAGAAGATATTCATAGTTGTCGATACGCGCCACTGTCTTTTTGGCTCCCAGGTTGGTGGCAAGCATACAGGCAGTCATGTTGCGGCTTTCGTCCGGTGTGACTGCGATGAACAGGTCGGCTTCTTTGACGCCAACTTCTTTCAATCCGGAGATGGAAGAAGGAGAAGCGGCAACAGTCAGCAAGTCAAAGTTGGCGCTAAGAGCACTTAGTTTCTCTTCGTCATCATCCATCAAGATAATATCTTGCTTTTCGCGCGATAACAGTTTGGCCAAATGGGTGCCTACGTTGCCGGCACCGGCAATAATAATCTTCATGTCAATTGATAAATTCTTTTATTTTAGTCAGAATCCCTTCTTCATCCATGCCGCACAGTTGGTACAGTTCGGCAACTGCCCCATGTTCTACAAATATATTAGGGATACCGATACGCTTCACGGTCGGTTTGTATTCGTTGTCTGCCATAAATTCGAGGACAGCGCTACCCATACCGCCTTTGATAATTCCGTCTTCGATGGTCAGGATACGTTGGAATTTACGTCCTGCCTCATGCAACAGCTCTTCATCCAGCGGTTTCAGGAATCGTAAATCGTAATGGGCGATAGACAGACCTAAAGCTGCTTCTGCCCGGGTGATGGCACGGGCGGCTACATTTCCTATCGGTCCGATAGTAATCACTGCCAGGTCGCTACCCTCTTTCAGTTTCCGTCCTTTTCCTACCGGGATCTCTTCTAGCGGACATTTCCAGTCTACCAGTACGCCGCGTCCACGGGGGTAGCGGATCACGAACGGTCCCTTGTCCGGCAGTTGTGCCGTATACATCAGGCGACGTAATTCATGTTCGTCCATCGGGGAGCTGATAGTCAGATTAGGGATCGGGCGTAAACATGCCATATCAAAAGCTCCATGATGAGTGGGACCGTCTTCGCCAACCAGTCCGGCGCGGTCGAGACATAATACAACTGGAAGATTTTGAATCGCTACGTCGTGGATGATATTATCATGCGCCCGTTGCATAAAAGAAGAATAGATATTGCAGAACGGTTGCAGTCCGTCTTTTGCCATCCCTCCGGAGAAGGTAACCGCATGTCCTTCGGCAATGCCGACATCGAAAGCGCGTTTCGGCATTTTCTCCATCAGTATATTCATCGAACAGCCGCTGGGCATGGCGGGAGTGACACCGACAATCTTCGGGTTGGCTTCGGCAAGTTCCACCAGTGTATTTCCGAATACGTCCTGGAAAAGCGGGGGCATTCCTTCGGTGTTGGCAATGAAACGTTCGCCGGTGACGGGATCGAATTTGCCGGGAGCATGCCATTCGGTAGCATGTTTCTCTGCCGGGGCGAATCCTTTTCCTTTGACGGTATGCAGATGCAGAATTTTAGGTCCTTGTAAATCTTTGATATCATGTAATACTCTTGCCAGGTTCTTTACATCGTGTCCGTCTATCGGGCCGAAGTAGCGGATATTCATTCCTTCGAAAATATTCTGTTGCTGCGCGGCTATTGATTTCAGGCTGTTTCCGAAACGGATGAGTGCTTTGCGGCGTTCTTCGTTGAGGATGCCAAGCTTGAACAGCATGCGCGAGAGCTTGAAACGTAGCTGATTATAGCGGTTGGAAGTCGTTAGGTTGAAAAGATACTGCTTCATGCCTCCTACGCTGCGGTCGATTGCCATATCATTGTCATTCAGGATAATGAGCAGGTTGTTCGACGTGGCAGATGCGTTGTTCAGTCCTTCAAAAGCCAGTCCGCCACTCATTGAACCGTCGCCGATAATGGCTACTACATGACGTTGCGTGTCTCCTTTCCGGGCGGCTGCGACAGCCATACCGAGAGCGGCAGAAATAGAATTGGAAGCATGTCCGCACGTGAAAGTATCATATTCACTTTCTTCCGGAGATGGGAAAGGGCGGATTCCACCGAGTTTCCTGTTTGTAGAAAATGCTTCACGGCGTCCTGTCAGAATTTTATGGCCGTATGCCTGATGTCCCACGTCCCATACAATACGGTCGTATGGTGTATTGTAGACGTAGTGTAGGGCTACGGTCAGCTCCACGGTTCCCAGGCTGGCGGCGAAATGTCCGGGGTTGCAGCAAAGTTCTTTAATAATGTCTTGCCTTAGTTCACCACATACTTCCGGCAGTTGCTCTACGGTTAGTTTACGTAGGTCTTCGGGGTAATTGATGGAGTTTAACAAGTTATATGTTTGTCCACTATTCATGATTCTAGGAAATTTAGTGCAAAAATACGAAAAGAAAGTATATTCGACCTCCTTTTTTAGTGAAAAACTTATCCGGTATAAAGACGTATCTGTTTTTCTATGCTTGCTAAGATTATTGAATCGTGAGGAAAAAGAGGGCGGAAATGGTTTTTTGATTACTTTTGCACATGAAACGTAATGAAATGATGGAAAATTGTATGAACTTTCAAACATCTGTAGAATTACCTGCCGGGATGCCGTCGGTCAGTCATGCAGATCATATTCTTCTGATGGGGTCCTGTTTTGCGGAAAATATCGGGCGACAATTAATGGATGCCGGATTTCAACTGGACCTGAATCCTTTTGGTATTCTTTATAATCCTTTATCTGTCTCATCTGCTTTGAGGGAGATTATAAGAAATAAGGAATACAACAAACAAGATCTGTTTGCCTACAAAGATTTATGGCATAGCCCGATGCATCATGGCTCTTTTTCTGCTTTTACGCCCGAAGAGACATTGCATACCGTAAATTCACGTCTTCACCATGCTCATAAAAAACTGCCGGAATTGAACTGGCTGATGGTGACAATGGGAACTGCTTACGTTTATAAACAAAAGGAGAGTGGACAAGTGGTAGCTAATTGCCATCAATTGCCGGAGAGTCATTTTTTGCGTTACCGGCTGTCTGTTGAAGAAATTGTAGAAGATTATACAGCACTCATTACCGAAATGTCAGCCCTGAATCCGGATCTGAAATGGCTGTTTACAGTCAGCCCGATCCGTCATATACGCGACGGGATGCACGCCAACCAGTTAAGCAAATCGACTCTGCTGCTTGCCATCGACCAATTGCAACAACTGTTCCCGGAGCGAGTGTTCTATTTCCCCTCTTATGAAATCATATTGGACGAATTACGTGATTATCGTTTCTATGCCGACGACATGCTGCATCCGTCTCCTCTGGCGATTCGTTACCTGTGGGAACGCTTCTCCGAAACCTTCTTTTCTCTTGAAACAAAGCAGGTTATCGTAGCTGTGCAAGACATCCGCCGAGACTTGGCGCACAAACCCTTTCATCCCGAGTCAGAAGCGTATCAACGCTTTTTAGGACAAATAGTGTTAAAAATAGAACGACTTATCGGAAAATACCCGTACTTAGATTTTCAAAAAGAAACAGAACTATGTCATATACGATTGAATCCATAGCCGAAAGTATCGGTGCCCGCCGTGTGGGCAAACATAAAGCGAATATTGATTGGTTGCTAACAGACAGCCGCTCTTTGAGTTTTCCGGAAGAAACTCTTTTTTTTGCTTTAACTACCAAACGAAATAGCGGAGCCCGTTATATCCCCGAACTATACGATCGGGGCGTACGTAATTTTGTAATTACGGAAGAAGACTTTAAATTAATTGAGAATGGAGAATTGCAAATAGAGAAATCGGAGCAGCATGATAGTGCGCAGCCCACTCTCAATTCTCAACTCTCAACTCTCAATTTCCTCATCGTTCCCAATCCTCTGAAAGCTTTGCAGAAGCTTGCCGAAACACACCGTGATGAATTTAAAATTCCTGTGATCGGTATCACCGGCAGTAATGGAAAAACCATTGTGAAAGAGTGGTTGCATCAGTTACTTAGCCCGGATCGTTGTATCGTTCGTTCTCCACGCAGTTATAATTCGCAGATCGGAGTTCCCCTTTCTGTGTGGCAACTTTCTGAAGAAGCCGAACTGGGTATTTTTGAAGCCGGCATTTCCGAGATGGGAGAGATGGGAGCTTTGAAACGAATGATTAAGCCTACCATTGGTATTCTGACCAATATCGGTGGTGCCCATCAGGAAAACTTCTTCTCTTTGCAGGAGAAATGCATGGAAAAGCTGACGCTTTTTAAAGACTGTGATGTCGTGATTTATAACGGTGATAACGAGTTAATTAGTAATTGTGTCGCAAAATCAATGTTGACGGCGCGTGAGATTGCCTGGAGCCTTACCGACATCGAACGTCCGTTGTATATCAGCCGTGTGACCAAGAAAGAAGATCATACCGTTATATCTTATCGTTATCTGGAGATGGATAATACTTTCTGTATTCCTTTTATCGATGACGCTTCCATTGAAAATGCACTGAATTGTCTGGCAGCTTGTCTTTACCTGATGACACCTGCCGACCAGATAACCGAGCGGATGGCTCGTCTCGAACCGATTGCCATGCGTCTGGAGGTGAAAGAGGGAAAGAATAACTGTGTACTGATTAATGATAGCTATAATTCAGACTTGGCATCATTGGATATTGCTCTCGATTTCCTTGTACGCCGCTCAGAAAAGAAAGGCTTGAAACGGACGCTTATCCTGTCGGATATACTGGAAACCGGACAAAGTACCGCTACGCTTTATCGGCGTGTGGCACAATTGGTGCAGAGTAAAGGTATTAATAAACTGATTGGAGTAGGGCAGGAGATATCTTCTTGTTCCGCTCGTTTTGATGATGATCTCGAACGCTACTTCTTCCCTAATACAGAAGCACTTCTTGCATCCAATATACTCAAATCGCTTCATTCGGAAGTGATCTTGGTGAAAGGTTCCCGCGTGTTCAACTTTGATCTGTTATCCGAAGCACTCGAATTGAAGGTACATGAAACCATTCTCGAAGTAAATCTCGGAGCGATGGTAGACAACTTGAACCATTACCGTTCTATGCTTCGCCATCCGGAAACAAAGATGATCTGTATGGTGAAAGCATCAGCTTACGGAGCTGGTTCGTATGAAATAGCCAAGAGTTTGCAGGAACATCATGTCGATTATCTGGCCGTAGCTGTCGCTGACGAAGGTTCCGAACTCCGCAAGGCTGGCATTACCGCTTCGATTATCATTATGGACCCGGAACTTACCGCATTCAAAACCATGTTTGATTATAAACTGGAACCGGAAGTCTATAATTTCCATCTGCTTGACGCACTTATCAAAGCTGCGGAGAAAGAAGGAATCACCAACTTCCCCATTCATGTGAAACTTGATACAGGTATGCACCGTTTGGGTTTTGCGGTGGAGGATATTCCATTGCTTATCCGTCGACTGAAGAATCAGAGTGCAGTGATTCCCCGTTCGGTATTCTCTCATTTTGTAGGAAGTGATTCGTCGCAGTTCGACGCTTTCACCCGTGGACAGATTGAATTGTTCGAGAAAGGTTCGCAAGAATTGCAGGCTGCTTTCTCTCATAAGATTCTCCGTCATATCTGCAATACGGCAGGAATCGAGCGTTTTCCCGAAGCACAGTACGATATGGTGCGCTTGGGAATCGGACTTTATGGAGTCAGCCCGATAGACAATTCGATCATACATAATGTAAGTACGCTCAAGACCACCATCCTTCAGATCCGGGATGTTCCTCAAGAAGATACGGTAGGATATAGTCGGATGGGGCATTTGGTACGTCCTTCCCGCATTGCAGCTATTCCTATCGGTTATGCGGATGGACTGAACCGCCACTTGGGACGCGGCAACGCCTATTGCCTAGTGAACGGAAAGAAAGCTCCTTATGTGGGGAATATCTGTATGGACGTTTGTATGATTGATGTGACGGATATTGATTGTCGGGAAGGCGATCAGGCTATTATTTTCGGTGATGATCTGCCGATTACGGTGTTGTCCGATAAGCTGGATACGATTCCTTATGAAGTGTTGACAAGCATATCGACACGGGTGAAACGGGTATATTATCAGGATTAATTCACCACAGATTGCACGGATTCACACAGATTGAAGAGGATTTATAGTAGAAATAAATCGAAAGATAAGCTATAAATCTGTGTGAATCCGTGTAATCTGTGGTGAAAATGACTATATTTGCAGCAACTATTAAAAACCTCTTATATCAAATAAACTTATGACAAACTTATTATTGTTAGGCTTAATGCCCAGTGGTTCCGAATGGATTATTATCGCTTTGGTTATTCTTCTTCTTTTTGGTGGAAAGAAAATTCCTGAACTGATGCGCGGATTAGGCAAAGGTGTAAAGAGCTTCAAAGACGGTGTGAACGAAGCGAAAGAAGAAATAAACAAGGCAAAAGACGAGTTGGACAAACCTGTAGATCCTTCTAAAAACTAAAAAGAGCACAACATACGGATGGCAGAAATGACCTTTTGGGATCATTTGGACGAACTGCGTAAGGTGCTTTTTCGGGTAGTGGGAGTTTGGCTTGTATTAGCGATAGGCTATTTTATCGCCATGCCCTATCTCTTCGACCATGTGATACTTGCGCCTTGCCATAATGATTTCATATTCTACGATTTATTACGGCATATCGGCAAAACATTTGATTTGACCGATGATTTCTTCACACAACAATTTTATGTGAAGTTGGTCAACATCAATTTGGCCGCTCCTTTCTTTATCCACATGTCGACGGCATTTTGGTTGTCGGTGGTGACGGCTATGCCTTATATCTTTTTTGAAATATGGCGTTTCATCAATCCCGCCCTTTATCCGAATGAGAGAAAGGGCGTGCGTAAAGCGTTGACTGTCGGGACAGTGATGTTCTTCATCGGTGTACTGTTGGGCTACTTTATGGTTTATCCGCTGACTCTCCGTTTCCTTTCTACCTATCAGTTGAGCTCGGAAGTGGAAAATATCCTGTCGCTCAATTCTTATATCGACAATTTTATGATGCTGATTCTCTGCATGGGATTGGCTTTTGAACTTCCATTGGTTACATGGTTGCTTTCTTTATTGGGAGTGGTCAACAAATCTTTCTTGCGGGAATACCGCCGTCATGCGGTTGTCATCATAGTGATAGCTGCCGCTATTATTACTCCGACGGGAGACCCGTTCACCTTGAGTGTTGTTGCTATTCCGCTTTATCTGTTGTACGAGATGAGTATTTTGATGATAAAGGACAAGAAGAAAACAGAAGAGGAAGTTGAAGATGAAGCTGGAGATGAAGTTGCCCTGTCCGAAGAGTGAAGCGGTAGAATCTTATGAAATTCTTTTAGCAGTTTGCCGGGCGAAAGATGCTTATCTTGCCGTAGGATATAAGCAAATGCGCGACTTGCTGGAGCGTATTTGTCGCGCGCAAATGCAAAACGAAAGTTTACAGATGACCGACCTTTCCGCACGAATCAGCTTCGTGGCGGCTAAGGTTGGTCTTTCTGTTGCAGAGCAGAACCGGCTGCATACTTTCCGGCTCACTTCGAATGCTATCTTAAACCGCCAGCAGGAGCCCAACCGGAAACAACTCTTGCGCGATGCGAAAACATTAGCTTTCTTTATTCGTAAACTTCTGGAAGAGGATATTCCCTTGGAGCTATACCGCCTGCTTCCGCGTTCGGACGCCACCTATCTGGTTGCGCCTCCTGCCCGCGAACGGGTGCAGCGGATGCGTGTCTGCTTCCAGTATGCCGATGAGCAATATTTGTATGTGACTCCCCTGGATGAAGTCTCGGAGAAACCATATTTAGTTCGTTATAATATCCCTCAAATCAATGAAGAGTTTGCAGAGACGTGCAAACTGCTTTGGCGTCATGCCCAGGTCAATTTATTGGATGTTGCAGTGGATGAGGCGGGAATCCTGACTCCTTCTTTCATTGTACTCGAACCGGATTATTTACTTGATATCAGTTCTTTGGCAGAGTGTTTCCGTGATTACGGGCATCATCCGGCCAATTATTTTCTTTCCCGCCTTCAACCGATCGAAAATGCCCGCCCTCTGTTACTGGGAAATATAGCCAATCTTTTCCTGGACGAATGGATTCATGCGAAGAGTGAAGACATAGATTATCGTACCTGTATGCAGAAAGCCTTCCGGCGTTATCCTATTGAGCTGGCTGCCTGTTCCGATTTGCGCGACAAAGAGAAAGAACGCCAATTCTTTGAGGACTGCAAACTGCACTTCGATCATATTCGTGAAACGGTTAATGATACCTTTTATGCAGCCGGTTATAAACTGGACAAGACGGATGCCGTGCTCGAACCGTCTTATATCTGTGAAGCACTCGGACTTCAGGGACGTCTCGATTATATGCAGCGGGATATGTCTTCTTTCATAGAAATGAAATCCGGCAAGGCGGATGAATATGCTATCCGGGGCAAGGTAGAGCCGAAGGAGAACAATAAAGTACAGATGTTACTTTATCAAGCAGTCTTGCAATATTCGATGGGAATGGATCATCGGAAAGTGAAAGCCTATTTGCTTTATACCCGTTATCCGCTTCTTTATCCCTCCCGTCCTTCGTGGGCGATGGTGCGTCGGGTGATTGACTTGCGTAACCGCATTGTGGCCGATGAATATGGCGTCCAATTGCGAAATAGCCTGGAATATACGGCACAAAAACTGGAAGAAATCAATGCCTCCACCTTGAATGAACGGGGATTGAAAGGACGTTTTTGGGAAACATATCTGCGTCCCTCTATTGATAACTTTCAATCGAAACTGAAAGCTCTTTCTCCACTGGAAAAGAATTACTTCTATGCGGTGTACAACTTCATTACAAAGGAACTTTATACTTCAAAATCTGGTGATGTGGATTATGAAGGACGTACCGGGGCAGCTTCTTTATGGCTTTCTACATTAGCGGAGAAATGCGAGGCAGGAGAAATCATTTATGATTTGAAAATAAAGGAGAATCATGCGGCCGATGAACATAAAGCCGGACTTACTTTTTCTTTCTTTAAAAAGGAAAAGGCTGGGAAAACTTTGTTGAATGACTCTGGCGTAAATGACATTACCGGAGATAAAGCTATTGGAAATGATATTACCGGAAATGAAGCCTCTGCAAGTAAGACTGTCAGAAGTGAAGCTCTTGAAACAGAGACTTTTCTTCCTAATTTTCGTCAAGGAGACGCCATAATCCTTTATGAACGTAACCGCGATACAGATAACGTCACCAATAAAATGGTTTTCAAAGGCAATATCGAATACCTGACAGAAAGCGAAATAGGTATCCGCTTGCGTGCTACCCAGCAGAATCCATCCGTACTTCCTGCCGAAAGTCTTTATGCGATAGAACATGATACAATGGATACAACATTCCGCTCGATGTATCAAGGGTTGTATGCTTATCTTTCTGCAAGGAAGGAGCGGCGTGACTTATTGTTGTCACAGCGTCCTCCACGGTTTGATGAATCATTGGATTCCATGATTTCCCGTTCGGAAGACGATTTTACGCGAGTTGCCCTGAAAGCAAAAGCCGCGCAGGATTATTTCCTTCTTATCGGACCTCCGGGAACAGGCAAAACTTCATGTGCCCTGAAGAAAATGGTAGAGACTTTTCATGCAGATAAAGATGCGCAGATTCTTTTGCTTTCATACACCAACCGGGCTGTCGATGAGATATGCAAGTCGCTGGCTTCCATTGCTCCAGCAGTTGATTTTATTCGTGTAGGAAGTGAATTGTCATGTGATGAAGCCTACCGCAGGCATCTGATTGAAAATGAATTATCCTCTTGTAACCGTCGTTCGGAGGTGTACGAACGTATCCGGAATTGTCGGATTATTGTGGGAACAGTAGCGGCTATTTCCGGCAAACCGGAACTGTTCCGTCTGAAACATTTTGATGTAGCCATTATTGATGAAGCTACCCAAATATTGGAACCGCAGTTGTTAGGCATCCTCTGTGCACGTGGAGAAGACGGAAAAGATGCAATAGATAAGTTTGTCTTGATCGGAGATCATAAACAACTGCCTGCTGTGGTACAGCAAAATACGGAGCAATCGGCCATTTATGATGAATCTTTACTGTCTATCGGGTTGACCAATCTGAAAGATTCCTTGTTTGAACGCCTCTACCGGAACTGTACTGCAACGGTTCATCGTTCCTACGATATGCTGTGCCGTCAAGGGCGAATGCATCCGGAAGTTGCTTTGTTTGCCAATCGTGCCTTTTATGGAGGGCGTCTGATTCCTGTCGGCCTACCTCACCAAATAGAATCATCCGATGCCATCTGTCGCTTGGCTTTTTATCCCTCTGTGCCGGAGAAGGTGGGAGCATCTGCAAAGATCAACTATTCGGAGGCACGTATTGTTGCCGGCTTAGCTGTTCGCATTTATGAAGATCATCAGACAGATTTTGACGAAGCCCGTACTTTAGGGATCATTACTCCTTACCGGAGTCAGATAGCATTGATAAAAAAAGAAATAGAATCATTAGGTATTCCGGTGCTGAATCGAATTCTGGTTGACACAGTAGAACGGTTTCAGGGAAGCGAGCGTGATGTAATAATCTATTCCTTCTGTGTCAACTACCCTTACCAATTAAAATTTCTATCCAATTTGGCGGAAGAAGAGGGTGTTTTGATCGATCGAAAACTGAATGTTGCCTTGACTCGTGCAAGAAAACAAATGTTTATCACAGGAGTTCCCGAACTACTCGAACGCAATCCGCTCTATGAAAGTTTATTAAAATTAATAGAAGGCTCCTGAAAAATTGCATCATTTTTGCAGATGTTAGTTTTTATTCTCTCTTTATGTAATTCATTAACACCTCTATATTGAACAAACGCCTATATTTGCAACACGTTTTTTTCATAGAGATTTAGATTTAAGGTTAGAAGAATTGTGGAAGTCGTGAGACTTCCCTTTTTTTCACCTTAACGTTTACTATACTTCATTATAGGAATGCAGAGACACTGTTTCTAGTGTTTTGGTTAAAAAATTTGCAGGAGGATGATGCAGGATAAGTAAACCTAAAAAGCCTTCTTCGTGAGAAGAGGCTTTTTTATTTTTTCATTTTTCATTTTTTTGAATAATTGGTTAAAACAAAAGAGTAACTCGGCGACGAGTTACTCTTTTGTTTTTAACGATTCTATGTGTTCGGATAGATTTACTCTAATACGATAGGTTTGTATTTCGGAACTAATGCCTTCATGATAACCCAACCCAACAGATAAGCTACTGCACATACGCAGAAGATAACGAAATATCCGGCTGGTTTACCTTCGAATCCCATGAATGTCATGGCTGGGTGTACGAATTGTGCTCCTTGTTCGAGTAACTCTTTCGTCATTTCCACCTCTTTGCCGTCGATCATCGTTGTTCCGGAAGCATATACGAACAAGTTACCTGCCACTTTCTGAAGAATCATAGAGCCTACGCCTCCTGCCATACCACCTATACCGGTGATACTTGCAATAGCTGTTCTTGGGAACATATCGCCTACGGTAGAGAATATATTGGCCGACCAGGATTGATGAGCAGCTCCACCAATACCGATTAAGATAACTGGGAACCATGGAGAAACAGTACCTAACGGTTGTGCTAACAGTACAACCAGCGGGAAGAAGGCGAAGATTAGCATCGCTTTCATACGGGCTGCATACGGATTCATACCTGTTCTGTTGATGAAGATAGTAGGTAGTTTACCACCATAGATAGATAACATAGTCACTGCATAAAGCGTAAAGATCAACGCCATACCCAGCGGGTCGGAGGTTTTGATACCGAATTGTGTATTCAGATAAGACGGAGTCCAGAAAAGGAAGAACCACCATACGCCGTCAGTCATGAACTTACCGAAGACGAAGGCCCATGTTTGTTTGTAGCTGAAACATTGCCAGAACTTCATTCTCTTTTCATCTTTCTCGTCTGTCATTGGAGCACTGCCTGCTTCGCGATTATCTTGCTCGATGTAATCAAGCTCTGCCTGATTGACATGTTTGCTTTTCGACGGGGCATCGTACATAAATATCCAGAAGCCCATCCAAATAAAGCCAAGTCCACCAATTACGATAAATGCCATTTCCCAACCGAACATTTTTGCCAGAATAGGAATGGAAAGAGGAGCGATCAATGCTCCGATAGATGCACCGGCATTAAAGATAGAAGTAGCATAAGCACGGTCTTTTTTAGGGAAGTACTCTGCGGTTACTTTAATAGCAGCAGGGAAGTTACCGGCTTCTCCTAAAGCGAGGATACAGCGGGCGGCGAGGAAGCAGTACATACTGATAGTAGCAATAGTCACTACCACGTCTCCTGTGGCACCGGCCAGTTCTGCTGCACTATGAAGTCCAACTTGTGCTTCTGTAACAATACCACAAACGGCATGAAGACAAGCACCTGCCGACCAGACACCGATAGCCCATAAAAATCCTTTTTTAGTTCCCATCCAGTCGACAAAACGACCGGCAAACAGCATACATATAGCGTATACAATGGAGAAAACAGAAGTAATAGTACCGTAGTGAGATTCGTCCCAGTGGAATTCCGGTTTGATAAATTCATCCCACGTCAATGAGAGAACCTGACGGTCGAGATAGTTAACTGTAGTAGCAAAAAATAGCATAGCACAGATGGTCCATCTGTAGTTGGTCATCTTTTCGCCTGTTTTTTGAAATGCATTCATGATAATGGATTTAAATAGATTTTGTTTCGTTGACAAAGGTCGGTATTTCGACTGAATTTTATTTGTAAAATTTGGTCAAAATCATGTATTATTCGTTGCATTATATATGCTATTTGTTTCAAAGGGTATAAAAATGTCTCATAGCATTATCATTTACAACGTTGGGGGTAATACAGAAAGAAAATAAGCGTATTTATAAATCAAGAGCAAATGAGTCTAATCTTTTAGACGCAGATGACGCGGATAATGCGAATCCTTATTTTTTGATCCGTGCTATCCGCGTTATCTGCGTCTGAAAAATTATATGTCATACAGGAATACGCAACGGTTAGCGCATTTCTGTATATTTGATCTTGTCCATGTCTCCGTAATCGAGGTTTTCACCTGCCATACCCCATATAAACATGTAGTTGCTTGTTCCGGCAGCAGCGTGGATAGACCATTCCGGTGACATGATAGCTTGTTCGTTCTGCATCCATACGACGCGTTCTTCTTGAGGTTCGCCCATGAAGTGACAGATAGCATTTCCTTCCGGTACATTGAAGTAGAAGTATGCTTCTACACGACGAGAGTGAGTGTGTGCCGGCATGGTGTTCCATACGCTACCCGGTTTCAGTTCAGTCAATCCCATTTGCAGTTGGCAAGGACCTTCTTCAAGTACATTGTTCACAATCAACTGGTTGATAACGCGGTCGTTGCTTTCTTCCAATTTTCCGGCAGCAAATGAGTTTGCTTTCAGAGAACCTTTACGTCCGTCGATAGTAATCAATTGAGTCTTGTATTCCTTGTGGGCAGTAGCCGAGTTGATGTAGAATTTGGCAGGATTGCTGGAATCTTTGCTTTTGAAAGTCACTTTCTGCTTGCCTCTACCTACGTACAGAGCATCTTTGAATTTCAGCGTATATTCTTTACCGTCTACGGTTACGATACCTTCGCCACCAATGTTGATGACACCTAGTTCGCGGCGTTCGAGGAAGAATTTAGATTTCAGCGGGTCGATTGTTTCAAGTACCAATTCTTTTGTTGCAGGTACTGCGCCACCGAAGATCAGACGATCGTACATAGAATAAGTAACGTTGATTTCGTTCGGAATCATTACTTTTTCCATCAGGAAGCTACTACGCAAGCGCTTAGTGTCATACGTTTTCACGTCTTGCGGGCTGCAAGCCACTTGCATCTTGTAATTCACCTGGGCGGAGGCAGACATTGCTGCGATACCCAACATCATTGCAATTGCTAATTTTTTCATTTTTCGAGTTTTTTATTATATACTACTTATTATCAGTTAAAGTCTTCTTCGACTTATTCCTTATTACTGTTTAATGTGTTCTTTGCGTCGTTTCTGGTCATGCGGATACGGTTGTAGATAGCCATTCCGAGTGCCAGTGCCACGAGGATAGCAGGGCCGATAATCTTCAGACTATAAGTCAGGTGGAAGATACCCCAACAGAAGAGACTGGAAGCAAAGTCGAGTGCTCCACCTTCGAAACCGGCGGGGATATTCACTGTCGGGTCGCCTGTTGCTTCGTATACATCTTTAGCAGCCAGTGTGAAGAAGCCTGCCAGTCCTGTTACGAAATACAAACCTACAATCAATGCCACCAGACCGATAATAAATGATTTCACTACGTTACCTTTTGTGATAGGCAGAATCATCGGGAACAGGTAGAACATACCTGCCAGAGAAGCCAGCGGTAAGAAACGGTTGCCCGGAAGGATAACAGCCAGAAAGATTGTGACAGGAATCAACAGCAGAGATACTACCAAGGTAGTCGGGTGACCGATAACCAATGCAGGGCTCATACCGATGCTCAGTCCTGTGTTACTCTTATATTTTTTAGCGATCAGTTCGCGGGTAGCGTCAGAGATCGGTTTCAAACCTTCGATAAAGAGGCTGGTGATACGTGGAATTAATTCCATCACCGCACCCATCTTGATACCCAGTCCTAATATACTTGGGATACTGTCTACTACTTCTTTCCAGCTTCCGCAGCCTAATGCACCGATACCGCAACCGATTACGATACCCAAGAACAACGGTTCACCCATCAATCCGAATTTATTTTTCATGCCTTCAGAATCGATATTCAGTTTGTCGAATCCCGGAATTTTATCCAATAGTTTATTGATTACAATAGCAAACGGAACAAAACTTTGGCAGAACGGTTGAGGAATAGAGATACCGTCCATTTTATCATAGAACTTCTGGAAGGCAGGAGCAGTCATATCAGCCATTACCAGCGTAATGATGTAGCAGATGATGGCAGCGAAGAATCCCCAATAGATATTGTCGGAAGCAAAGTAGACGATAGCACCGATAAATGCGAAGTGCCAATAGTTCCAAAGGTCGATATTGACGGTACGGGTTGTTTTGGTAAGCAACATTAATAAATTGACTCCCAAGCAAACAGGGATAATGAAAGCACCGACTGAAGTGTTGTAAGCTACCGCCGCAGCAGAAGGCCAACCCATGTCGAAAATTCCCAATTCCAATCCGTAGATTTCAACCATTTTACTTAATGCCGGACCCAGGCTGCTGGTGAGCAATGCCGTCACTACTGATAAACCAACGAAACCGACACCAACCAACAAACCGCTCTTCAGCGCTTTGGGAAGTTTAATACCGATACATACTCCTAAAATCGTGAAAATGATTGGCATCATTACTGCCGCTCCAAGACCGATAATGTACTTAAATACTTCTTCCATTCTGTTCTATTTTTTCTCTGTTTTAATGATAAATTACCTGTGTTTCCCCAGAGGGTATTAGTTGTAAACCGTGCCAAAAGTAAGACCTTTTTTGCTTTCTTCCAAAACGAAACTCTTAATTTATGAGATATTGCATCAAAAATGGACATTTTTGACGTTTGCGTGCACAAAATTAGTCGTTTCCGTGCACGAAAAACAAAAAATGCACCTACTTGACTAAAAAATCCCACTGGGTTTGGAGGAAAAACACTACTTTCGTACCGTGAAAAAAGACTATGTTGAATCCTTAAAATAACAAACCATGAGACGAACTCCTTTTTATAATTTTTTTATAGTGGTTTTATTGGTTGCAATGACCGCTTCCGTATCGGCACAACAGGTAGACAGCAAGCTTCCCTGGTCTGTGCGACTGACTGAATCGGAAATGATCCGTTACCCCGAATCCTGGCAGCTCGACTTTCAGCCGAAACTGAAGTGGGATTATTGCCACGGACTTGAACTGGGAGCTATGCTTGATGTGTACGACACTTATGGCGACAAGAAAATTCGCGATTACGCCATCGCGTATGCGGATACAATGGTGCACGAGGACGGAAGCATTACCGCTTATAAATTAACCGATTATAGCCTCGACCGCATCAACTCCGGAAAAATCCTTTTCCGTATCTATGAGCAAACCAAGAATCCTAAATATAAGAAAGCGCTCGATCTGCTTTATAGCCAGTTTGAAGGACAACCGCGCAATGAGGACGGGGGCTTTTGGCATAAAAAGATTTATCCCCACCAAATGTGGCTGGACGGAATTTACATGGGAGCTCCTTTCTATGCAGAATATGCATTCCGCAATAATCTTCCGCAGGACTATGCAGATGTAATCAACCAGTTTGTCACTTGTGCCCGTCATACATACGATCCTAAAAATGGTCTTTATCGTCATGCGTGCGATGTAAGCCGCACCGAACGTTGGGCGGATCAGGTGACCGGACAGTCGAAACATACATGGGGACGTGCGATGGGATGGTATGCGATGGCATTGGTGGATGTGCTCGAATTTATTCCGCAGCATGAAGCCGGAAGAGATTCCCTGCTTGATATATTGAATAATGTAGCTGTGCAGGTGAAGAAACTTCAGGATCCGAAGACCGGAGGATGGTATCAGGTGATGGACCGGAGTGGTGATAAGGGTAATTACGTAGAATCTTCTTGTTCCGCTATGTTTATTTATTCGCTCTTTAAGGCGGTTCGTTTGGGATATATTGAGAAGTCTTATCTGGATGTGGCATTAAAAGGCTACAAAGGATTTCTGGATAATTTTATCGAAGTGGACAAGAACGGATTGGTAACCATCACCAAGGCTTGTGCAGTGGCAGGATTGGGAGGAAAGGTATATCGTTCCGGCGATTATGACTATTATATTAATGAAACTATCCGCAATAACGATCCTAAAGCTGTAGGACCATTTATTATGGCTAGCTTGGAATACGAACGTTTACAAAAGTAATTTCCGACAATGAAAAGGACTATTTTTAAAGGAATGATGTGTTTGCTTCTACTGGGTGTGGGAGCAACATCTGTTTATGCACAACAACAGCAACGCAAAGACACATTAGTCGTGGCACGCGACGGGACAAGGGAGTATCGTAACATTCAGGAAGCCGTGGAAGCTGTCCGCGCTTTTATGGATTATACGGTGACGATCTATATCAAGAACGGTATATACAAAGAAAAACTGGTCATTCCTTCCTGGGTAAAGAATGTGCAATTAGTGGGCGAAAGCGCAGAAAAAACGATTATCACTTATGATGACCATGCCAATATCAATAAGATGGGTACTTTCCGCACCTATACGGTCAAAGTGGAAGGGAGTGACATCACTTTCAAAGACCTGACGATTGAAAATAATGCGGCTCCACTGGGACAAGCGGTAGCTCTTCACACCGAAGGTAATAGACTGATGTTTGTCAACTGTCGTTTCCTGGGAAATCAGGATACTATTTACACAGGTACCGAAGGAGCCCGTCTCTTATTCACGAATTGCTATATCGAGGGAACTACCGATTTTATTTTTGGTCCTTCCACCGCTCTATTCGAATATTGTGAACTGCATAGTAAACGTGATTCGTATATCACTGCCGCTTCCACTCCTCAAAGTGAAGAGTTTGGTTATGTTTTCAAAAACTGTAAGTTGACGGCCGCTCCGGGAGTGAAAAAAGTATATTTGGGTCGTCCGTGGCGTCCTTATGCGGCAACGGTCTTTATCAATTGTGAGTTTGGTAATCATATTCGTCCCGAAGGATGGCACAATTGGAGGAATCCGGAGAACGAAAAGACAGCCCGTTATGCCGAATTTGGAAATACAGGCGAAGGTGCAGGTGCATCGAGACGTGTGGCATGGGGGAAACAACTCACAAAAAAGGAAGCATTGAGGTACACGCCGGAGAATATCTTTAAAGAAAGCAGCAACTGGTATCCTTATAAGTAGAAACATTAGCGCTTCTGATAGCTTCTACGCTACGAAATATTTGTTTCTGACCTTGAAACCATTAGCTTCATCGCTTGGAATTGTTGTTCCCATTACTTGAAACTTGAGTTTCTTCAGCGTGAAACTAAAGTTTCTAACGCTTGAAACTAATAGTTTCGTATAGCGAAACACTTTGTTCCGATAAGGATAAGCAAACTTAGATACGAGAGAAATGTAGCTTCCGGTAGCTTTTGGAAACAAAGAAGGTTGGGAAGCGGTGAATAGGGCGTTTGATGGATGCCGGTGATAGGTGAAAGAGAAAAATGATTTTTTGTTATAGAGTGTAGTATAAAGAAAATGAAAGAAAATAGAAGTAAATTAGTACTGTTGTTGGCAGTTGCCTTTGTTCTCTGCTCTGCATTTCGCGCGGACAAACCTGTCGTAACTATCTTTATGATAGGCGATTCGACTATGGCTAACAAGAAGTTGGATGGCGGAAATCCCGAACGTGGCTGGGGAATGGTACTTCCCGGATTTTTCTCCGAAGACATAAAGATTGACAATCATGCTGCCAACGGACGCAGTTCCAAGAGTTTTATCTCCGAAGGGCGTTGGGCAAAAGTCATCTCCAAAGTGAAGAAAGGCGATTATGTCTTTATTCAGTTCGGACATAATGATGAAAAAGCGGATTCTATCCGCCACACCGAACCGGGAACTACTTTCGATGACAATCTCCGCCGTTATGTAAACGAAACCCGTGCGAAAGGCGGCATCCCCGTATTGTTCAATTCCATTGTCCGCCGTAACTTCGTACAACCGAAGGATGCTTCCATCACTAAGGATATCCGCCGGACACCGGGGGAAAAGGAACAACCGAAAGAAGGAACCGTTTTGTTCGATACGCATGGAGCTTATTTGGATTCCCCCCGCAATGTAGCGAAAGAACTCGGAGTTGTATTTGTTGATATGAACAAAATCACTCACGACTTGGTGCAAGAGCTTGGACCTGTAGAATCGAAAAAGCTTTTTATGTTTGTCGCCCCCAATCAGATTCCCGCTTTTCCGAAAGGTCGTGAAGACAATACCCACTTGAATGTCTATGGAGCGCGAACCATCGCAGGCCTGGCAGTAGATGCCATCGGCAAGGAAATTCCCGAACTGGCGGAGTATATCCGTCATTACGATTATGTGGTAGCCCAAGACGGTAGCGGTGATTTCTTTACCGTGCAGGAAGCTATCAATGCTGTCCCCGATTTTCGCAAAGACGTCCGTACCACTATCCTGATTCGTAAAGGAACTTATAAAGAGAAACTCATCATCCCCGAATCCAAGATTAATATCTCCCTGATTGGAGAAAACGGTGCGGTACTGACTTATGACGGTTTTGCAAACAAGAAAAATGTATTCGGCGAGAACATGGGAACTTCCGGTTCGTCCAGCTGTTACATCTATGCCCCCGATTTTTATGCGGAGAATATCACATTCGAGAACTCATCAGGTCCCGTAGGACAAGCAGTTGCCTGCTTTGTGTCTGCCGATCGTGTCTATTTTAAGAATTGTCGTTTTCTAGGTTTCCAGGACACCCTCTATACATACAGCAAGCAAAGCCGCCAATATTACGAAGACTGCTACATCGAAGGAACGGTTGATTTTATCTTCGGTTGGTCTACGGCTGTTTTCAACCGTTGCCACATTCATAGCAAACGGGATGGTTATGTCACCGCTCCCTCTACTGATAAAGGAAAAAAATATGGCTATGTATTCTATGATTGCAAACTGACTGCGGAACCGGAAGCCACAAAAGTGTATCTGTCCCGTCCTTGGCGTCCGTATGCACAAGCTGTATTCATCCGTTGCGAACTGGGGAAACACATTTTTCCCATTGGCTGGAACAACTGGGGCAAGAAGGAAAACGAGAAAACTGTCTTTTATGCCGAATATGAAAGTCGGGGCGAAGGAGCCCATCCGAAAGCGCGCGCTGGTTTTTCCCAACAATTGAAGAATCTGAAAGGATATGAGATAAATGCAGTTTTGGCAGGAGAAGACGGATGGAATCCGATAGAGAACGGAAATAAACTGATAATGGTAAAGCGTTGAAAATATACTTTTGAAAATTGATGGGAATGTCTACTATCTCAAAAGAGAAAGTAATAAAAAGTGCAGTATTGACTATTTTTAAAAATAGCATTAACTAAAGATTATTTTTAGTGTTTACTGTATTGAACTGGTACAAAGTTGGTGTAATATACCTCTGCAATGAAACAAAAACTAAGTGAATTTACCCCTGCAATGAAACAAAAAAATGGTGAATTCACCCCTATAATGAAACAAATTTGTATATTTGTAACTGTAAATAAGCAAATTACGATATGTTTGAACGAAGGATACAGAAGCAGTTGCATGAGTGGGCAGAGAAAAATAATAGAAAACCTCTGATATTGAGAGGAGCCCGCCAAGTAGGGAAGACCACTATTGTTGAGCAGTTTGGCAAAGAATTTGATAATTTCCTGTCTTTAAACCTTGAAAAGAAAGAGGCAAAGGATTTGTTTGAGTCTACTGATGATGTAAAGATGTTGCTGCCTTTATTGTTTTTGTATGATAATAAGCCGCAGAGACCGGGACGAACCCTGCTTTTTATCGACGAGATACAGTCGTCGCCACAAGCTGTTGCATTGTTGCGGTACTTTTACGAGGAATTGCCGGAGTTGTATGTTATTGCAGCAGGTTCTCTTCTGGAAAATATGTTGGACAAACATGTCTCGTTGCCTGTAGGACGGGTGGAGTATATGGCTTTGCATCCGTGTTCCTTTATTGAGTTTCTTCAGGCAATAGGAGAGGGACGGTTTGTAGATTGGATTTTGGAAGCACGTTTGCCGGAGGCTTTCCATCAACAATTAATGCTACTTTTTAATAGTTATGCACTGATAGGCGGGATGCCCGAAATTGTAGCGAGGTATGCTGCCAACCGGGATGTTGTATCTTTGTCCGATACTTACAATCAACTGCTAAATGCCTACAAGAATGATGTGGAAAAGTATGCGGAGACAAACACGCAAGCTGCGGTGATTCGTTACATACTGGATGAAGGTTGGGGATATGCAGGGCAAGCTGTCACTTTAGGAGGATTTGCACAGTCCGCTTACAAAGCCCGTGAAACGGGCGAAGCTTTCCGTACTCTGGAAAAAGCATTGTTGCTGGAGTTAGTATATCCTACCACTCATACGATAATGCCAGCTACCACAGATTTGAAACGCGCTCCTAAATTGATCTGGCTGGATACAGGACTAGTAAATTATGCGGCTGAAATACAAAAAGAATATCTTCTCAGTAAAGATTTGACAGATACATGGAGAGGTATGGCTGCCGAACAAATCGTTGCGCAGGAATTAAAAGCTCTTTCCAACGAAGTAGGTAAGAAGCAAAAGTTTTGGGTACGTGCTAAAAGGGGAAGTTCTGCTGAAGTGGACTTTGTATACATATATGGCGGGAAAATCATTCCAATTGAAGTGAAAAACGGACACAATGCCCACTTAAAATCCATTCATCAGTTTATGAATGAAACGGAGCATGATTTGGCAGTTCGAATCTGGTCGAGAAATTATGCTATAGACCAAGTTACTACTAATGAGGGAAAACATTTCAAACTTATTAACCTTCCTTTTTACATGATAGCCGCATTGCCGAATATTTTAAAAAAAATAGAGACATAAGTCATGTTGGCCCGATTCTGTTAAATAGCCGCTAAAGATTGCATGAAACTACAAGTATTTTTCTATCTTTACGGCACAGAACCGAGTGATATGATGAAGAAAACCTTAATTTCAATAATTCTTTTGTTAGCTATTGCGTTCTCAACATACGCGCAACAGCACTGTTTTTTCACCCACTATTCTACTGAAGATGGATTATCCCAAAATACGGTGATGAACATCTTACAGGATCACAAAGACAACCTTTGGTTTGCCACCTGGGATGGTATCAACCGTTTCAACGGTTATACCTTTAAAACATACAAGGCCCGTCAGAGAAACTATATCAGTCTGACCAATAACCGCGTAGACCGTATGTATGAAGATCGTTACGGCTTTCTGTGGTTGCTGACCTATGACAACCGTGTCCATCGTTTTGACCCGAAGACTGAGACTTTCGAGCAAGTGCCTGCTGCCGGAGAAGAGGGGAGTGCTTTCAATGTGCATACCATTGAAGTGATGCCCAACGGAACCGTCTGGCTGCTAACGGAAAACGACGGAGCCATCCGTATCTTGACGCATCCGGATGAGAATAATCGCTTGACATGGGATATTTATTCCAGCAAGACGGAACTGTTTCCTTCTTTACATGTATTCAAAGTTCATCAGGATAAAGCCGGCAATGACTGGTTGCTGACGGATAACGGTCTCGGGATAATCCGTCCCGGAAAGAAAGAACCGAATTCTTATTTTACAGAAACAAAAGGAAAGTTTGGCGGAATGAATCAGGCTTTCTATGCTGTGCAGGAACGTGATAAGGATATTTGCTTCGCCTCGGATCATGGTCGCATCTGGTCTTATCAGAAAGAAAGCGGAGAATTTACGTTGATCGAGCTTCCCACAAAAGGACAGATCACCTCCATTCATCCCATTGCACCGGACGTATCCGTTATTACTACCGATTCGGATGGTTTCTTTACCTACAATCTGCGAACAAAAACAAACGTACATTACTCGTTCCTGACTTGTAAGGCGTTACCCGCAAAGCCGATCCTTTCTGCATACGTAGACCGTTCTTCAGAAGTGTGGTTCGAACAGGAAGAACCGGGCGTTGTTGCTCATTTTAATCCCTCGACCGGAGTGGTGACCCGTGAACAAATTCCAATAGAATACAGCAATCCCGAACGTTCCCGTCCGGCTTTTCATATTCATGAAGACGTAAACGGTTATCTGTGGGTACATCCTTACGGAGGAGGTTTTTCTTACTTCGATCCTCAAAAGAAATGCTTGGTTCCTTTCTATAACGGACTGGGTAGCCGTGACTGGCGTTTCTCCAATAAGATTCATTCAGCCTTTTCCGACAAACAAGGTAATCTGTGGCTTTGTACCCACTCTAAAGGATTGGAGAAAGTGACTTATCGAAATGTACCTTTTACGATGATAATCCCTATGCCTCATGAACACGAATCGTTGCATAATGAGGTGCGTGCCCTGTGTGAAGATAAACTGGGAAATTTGTGGGTTGGCTTGAAAGACGGTATACTTCGTATATATGATGCCGACAAAACATATAAAGGCTATCTTACCGAAAACGGCACCATTTCTGCCACCGGTACTCCCATGCCGGGCACCGTTTATCATGTTATTCAGGACTCAAAAGGAATCATCTGGATTGCGACCAAAGGAGACGGTCTTGTTCGTGCCGAGCCGACTTCTTCCAACGGAATGTCTTATAAGCTGACCCGTTATCTTCATCGTGAAGATGATATGTACAGTTTGAGCGATAATAATGTATATTGCATCTATGAAGATCATTATGGGCGTATCTGGCTGGCAACTTTTGCCGGAGGTATCAATTATATTACGAAGAATGAAGCAGGAAAGACATTGTTTATCAATCACCGGAACAACCTGAAAGGTTATCCCATTGATCCTTGTTACAAAGCTCGTTTCATCACTTCCGATAACAACGGACGCTTGTGGGTAGGAACAACTACGGGGGCCGTTGCTTTTGATGAGAACTTTAAGAAACCGGAGGATGTGAAGTTCTATCATTTCTCCCGTATGCCGAATGATACGCAAAGTTTGAGTAATAATGATGTCCATTGGATTATCTCCACCAAGAAAAAGGAACTTTATCTGGCTACTTTCGGCGGCGGACTCAACAAACTGGTATCTATCAGTAAGAACGGTCACGGAGAATTCAAGTCATATTGCGTATTGGATGGTCTTCCTTCCGATGTCCTGCTTTCCATCCGCGAAGATAGTAAGCAGAATTTATGGATTAGTACGGAGAATGGAATTTGTAAGTTCATTCCCTCTGAAGAACGTTTTGAAAGTTATGACGAGCGTAGTATCACTTTCCCTGTACGTTTTAGTGAAGCCGCTTCGGCATTAACTGCTAAAGGAAGTATGCTTTTCGGTGCCAGCGGCGGAGTCTTTATATTTAATCCTGACTCTATTCGTAAGAGCAGCTATATCCCGCCTATCGTATTCTCCAAACTGACAGTGGCTAATGAGGACATTACCCCCGGCGGCAACTCATTGTTGAAAGTGGATATTGACGACGCTGATAAATTGGTACTTTCGCATAAAGAGAATATTTTCTCCGTTCATTTCGCGGCACTCGATTATACCAATCCGCAAAATATACAGTATGCTTATATTCTCGACGGATTTGAAAAACAGTGGACCTTTGCCGACAAACAGCGTAGCGTGACTTATACGAATCTTCCGAAAGGAGAGTATGTACTTCGTGTCCGTTCTACCAATAGCGATGGTGTGTGGGTGGATAACGAACGTATCTTGGATATTGTCATTCTGCCTTCTTTCTGGGAAACGCCGATAGCATACGTGCTTTATATACTTTTTATTCTGATTATTATTCTTGTGGCCGTTTATATCCTGTTCACCATTTACCGGTTGAAGCATGAAGTGTCGGTCGAACAGCAGATTTCGGATATAAAACTGCGCTTCTTTACGAATATATCCCATGAGTTGCGTACTCCGCTTACGCTGATAGCAGGTCCGGTAGAGCAGGTCTTGAAGAATGATAAATTGCCGGCTGATGCCCGCGAACAGTTGGTGGTGGTTGAACGGAACACCAGCCGTATGCTTCGTCTTGTCAATCAGATATTGGACTTCCGTAAGATTCAGAACAAGAAGATGAAGATGCAGGTACAGCGTGTGGACATCGTTCCTTTCGTGCGCAAGGTGATGGATAATTTTGAGGCTGTGGCCGAAGAGCACCGGATTGATTTCCTGTTTCAGACGGAAAAGGAGCATCTTTATCTTTGGGTGGACGCCGATAAGCTGGAAAAGATTGTATTCAATCTGCTTTCCAATGCATTTAAATATACGCCGAATGGCAAGATGATAACGATGTTTATCCGTGAAGATGAGAATACAGTTTCTATCGGTGTACAAGACCAGGGAATTGGTATCGCGGAAAACAAAAAGAAGTCACTGTTTGTCCGTTTTGAGAATCTGGTAGATAAGAATCTTTTCAATCAGGCTAGTACAGGTATCGGACTTTCATTGGTGAAAGAGCTTGTGGAGATGCACAAGGCTACTATCTCCGTGGATAGTCGTTTGGGAGAAGGAAGTTGTTTCAAAGTCGATTTCCTGAAAGGGAAAGAACATTATGATAAGGAAACCGAGTTTATTCTGGAAGATGCGGATGCTCCGGTAAGGATGGGGCAGGTAGTGGATATAGCCAACTCTTCCATTCAGTCTGAAACGCTGATACCCGATGATTCGGAGAAAATTGAAGCCGTTTATGAGGAAGATGCTGCGAAAGAAGAAAACTCCAAAGAACTGATGTTATTAGTCGAAGATAATCAGGAGTTACGTGAATTCTTGCGTAGTATATTTTCTCCGATGTACCGGGTAGTGGAAGCCGCCGATGGTAGGGAAGGAGCGAATAAAGCATTGAAGTATCTTCCGGATATTATTATCAGTGACGTGATGATGCCCGAGAAAGACGGTATCGAAATGACGCGTGAACTACGTGCGGATATGACAACCAGCCATATACCTATTATCCTGCTTACTGCCAAAACTACGATTGAAAGTAAACTGGAAGGATTGGAATATGGTGCGGATGATTATATCACAAAACCTTTCAGTGCTACCTATCTGCAAGCCCGTGTGGAAAATCTGTTGATGCAGCGTAAGAAACTGCAAAGTTTCTATCGGGATAGCTTGATGCATATCAATATGTCCGTTACTTCCGGTGAATTAGTTGCGTTGACAAAGGCTATGGCTGAAGAGGAAAGAAAGATAGTGCCGGAGCGAGAAGAAGAGCAAACGCAACTACAGTCACAACAGCAACCGACTATTCCTGATATGTCTCCAAATGACCGTAAATTTATGGATAAACTGGTGGAATTGATGGAGCAGAACATGGATAATGGAGACCTTGTAGTGGATGATTTGGTACGTGAATTGGCTGTCAGTCGTTCCGTGTTCTTCAAGAAGCTGAAGACATTGACAGGACTGGCACCTATTGAGTTTATCAAAGAAATACGCATCAAGCGTGCTACGCAACTGATTGAAACCGGAGAGTTTAATATGACGCAGATTTCATATATGGTCGGAATCAACGACCCGCGTTATTTTAGCAAATGTTTTAAGGCGCAGGTGGGTATGACACCGACTGAGTATAAGGAAAAAATAGGTCGGTAATACGTAGTAACAATCTCTTTGTTTATTCTATTTTTAGGAAATAAATGATTTAAGAGACTATTCCTATGGACTTCTCAATTCATATATTCCAAACTCAAAGTGTATTTTATATGCTTTGTTTGTAAACGTTCATTTGCTTGGGAGTATATATTAAAAAAGTAGGGCGAGTGTATATATTCAAATATACATTCGCCCTATCTTTTTTATATGTTTTTTATGTAAAACCTATATTATTCACTGAACCATTGTGGGTCACCTGCACGGTTCTTGAATAAAGCGTCTTTAATTTTGAAATTACCGTTTTCAGGATCTTCAAAGAGTTCGGCAGATGTTTTGCTATATTCGGTGCACATCGCTTGTGCCTCACTGTGCCATGCGCAATCGGTGGTATACCAGTTGTCGGAAGTTTCTTTAACGATACTCTTTACGCTACATAGTTTGTTTTTGGCATCGCTGCTACCACAGTTGGCGAATAAGCATTTTGTGATTCTGATATCGTGTAGTTCCACTTTGTTTGCATCAATGAAGTGTTTTCCACTTTTTTGATCACAAGCATAGAATGTACATTGATCGATATTGAATGTGATAGGATGCATTGTATTTTGTGCTGTGAGTGTAAATGTTGGTCCATCGGTGGCGGCTACATCATTAAATGTACATTTACTTATATGAATGGAATTCAGATTTCCCGTCATGTCTTTAATGTTGATGACACCATACGAACCAATTTCACTGAAGGTAGTATTAGTAAACTCTATACGATTGATGGAGCATCCCACACCGCCGCCTTGCACACGCAATATACCACGAGTTTTGGATACCTTGCATTTATCGAAGGAAATGTTTACATCCGTTGTCATGGCATCTTGGTTAATCATGTAATCGCTGCCTTTGCCATTGTTGTAGAGGTTCATGTTATAAAACTTGATAGAAGTCGTGTTTTCTGTGGCTGTCACTTCTTTGGGCTTGAAGTTAGGCTGTGCTCCACCGGAGGCACCCCAGAAGATAATTGCATTTACCGATGCGGGAATACTAAGTTTTTCCGTACGTTCGAAAGTGCTTCCAGCAGGGAAGACGAGCACTACATCTCCTTGTTGTTCGGCAAGAACTGCATCAATGTCATCGCCCTCTTTCAGGTTGGCTATGGTGTATCCTTCCGGAAAGTCTTCTGTCGTTTCAAATTTACAGTTTCCTCTCAACTTCTGATTGTTATAGATAGAAACTTTGTAAGTGGTGGCAGCTTTGAGTCCTGTCAACGTAGCTTGACCTGCATTCTTCTCGTTGGCGGTGATGTCGCGGCGTGTCTCCTCTTCGGTAGATTCGATGAGGAAGTGGGTAACGTCCACTCCTGCAGTCCAGTGGATGGTGGCGTTCTTGCTGGTCACGTTGCTGCTACTTTCGATAATTTGTTCGCTCTTCGTGGTGAAAGTGCCATCCTCCAAAGTGCACCATTTAGACGGTTGGGCAGATTCGGAACAGGAACGCAGACGCAAGTAATACGTCGTTTGCTCTTCTAGTCCTGTGATACTGTAAGGGCTGCTTGTAATGCCTTTGTCTTCTCCGTAGATGATAGAGCCTTCTTGCAGTTCGTCATTTGTAAATTCGTTTTTATTTACCTCTATGATATAGTAGTCGGTGTTGGGAGTTGCGTTCCAAATAACCTCTGCTTCGAATGTTTGGGGAGTAACCGCAAGATTGTTGCTGCGGAATAAGCGGTTGTATCGTTCGTCCGAACTCCAGTCATTACTTTTGTCGCAAGACGAAAATGAAATAACTGTTAAGCAAATGATGCTTAATAGCGTGTGTATATTTGTACTAATTTTCATAATAATCGTTTTTATCAATTAGAATCCGTATGAATTGGCTAATGTTCCGTTTGATTCTGAAATCGTTTTACTACCTAGTGGAATCAAATGCCTGTTTTTTACGGTCTTGTTCAGACCTGTGCTAACATAGTCTGTTAATCCCGAAAGGTTGGAGTCGTTGGAGGTGCTTCCGTCCTCTTTGAACACTTCTTGCTTTGTAGTTGCGTCTTTCTCTATCTTTCCATTTGGGAAGGTTCCCCAGCCCGGAACGTATTTCCAATTGGGATCTGCGGCATTCTTTATAGCATTCTTGACATCCAATTCGTTATTGATTTCGCTGACAAAGGAGGGATATTCATACCAGCAAATACTACTCATGTCGATGGAATATTCATCATCGGCTTTCATCTTATAGAAGATGTATTTGGGAGCTATGGTAGTGAGTTGGCGGTAGTCTTCTTTGAATTGGTCGATCTTCTTGGAGAGTAATCCCCAACGAATCAAGTCATATTTGCGGACACATTCTCCGGCAAATTCCCATGCGCGTTCATCCACGATGGCGTTGAAAAAATCGTCACCTGATGAGATAGCAGCTACATACGCTTGTGCATTGGCTTTGTTGTCGAACGCACGGCTGTGAACTTCTGTCAGTGCGGTACGGGCTGTCATGGCAGTTCCCCCCAATGGATTGGCTGCATCAGCTCCATACAGTTCGTTCATAACTTCAGCATACATTAATAGTATGTCGGAATAACGCATTGCAATCCAGTTGATGCCATATCCGATTTTTGCATCGCTCGCACGGACAGCATTCAGCCATTCGTCGTTCATTTTGCGGATGTCCCATTTTGCTACATAGATACCGAATGGGGCGTTTTTTTGCATATTCTCTTTGATGTGCCCGTTTTCTTCTTTGAGTTCATAAGTGGCACATGTGATGTCACGACGCAGGTCAGAGTGGTCGAACGACCAGAAGAACGGAGCGGTTAATTTCACTTTTCCGCTTGAGTTTCCTTTAGCACCGTAGTAGCTGCTTACACCGCTGATTCTCACGCCAATGGTATATCCCATTTCTCCGGATTTATTCAGACCGTGTGCTACTTCGTATAGGTTTTCTTTATAAGTATTGTCCAATTTCCGCTGGTTTACTTGGAACCATTGGTCTGCATACGAAGGATTTAACTTGTGTACACCGCTTCCAATAACAGCTGTCAGATGTTTCAGTGCACGTTCATACAACAGTTTTCTTTCTGCTTCTCCCGGACGTTGGGTAGGGTATGTACCGTCAGAGCCGGCAAGTGTCTCGTAGCCGGGTTTGGAGGATTCGCGGATACTGTAGCCGGCTTTGGCAAGGGCGATGCGGGCGAACAAGCCGTGAGCAAAACCTGCAGTGGCATGTTCGGTCGTATAGCCGGATTCGCCTGCCCAGGGGAGATAGTTTGCAGCTTCTTCCAAGTCGCTCAGCAATTGTTCCATAATATCGTCTCGGTCGCTTTTGGCTACATATAAATTGGAACCGTCTACCTTGGTCGTTTCGAATTTCATTGGCAGGTCTCCATAGTTTTTTACAAGGTCAAAATAGACCATGGCACGGATGGTGAGTGCCTCACCCAAGAAATTAGCCATCTTGTTGCGTGCCGGATTTCCTTCTTGGAACAACTCGCTGGAACGGATTCCTTCTACGACAAGATTGGCGTCCTCAATAATGGCGAAACAGTTTTTCCAATTGTCATCCAGTTTTGACCAGGAACCGCTGATGCTTTCTCCATTGTAATTACCTAAAGCGCGTTCACTGGATTCGGTGAAAGAAGCCGGTTTGTTAACGTCGGCATCTACTAGTTCAATATCTGTATTGAATCCGAAATTCAGAGGGATGCGGGCACCATAAGTGTGGTCGAGGGTAAGCCCTGCATATACTTTGTTCAAACTTTGTTCTGTAAAAGTAAGCGAGTTGAAAACCATGTCGCCTTTGATTTCGGAAGGAGAGCTTTGATCTAAGAAATCGCTGCAAGAGGTGATGCTCAGTAACCCCATTCCTCCAATGATGTATTTTATAATTGATTTCATATATGTATCTGTTTTAGAATGTAACATTTATACCACCTACAAATGAACGGCTTTTAGGATAGGCTGAATAGTCTATGCCCGGAGTCATAGGTGTTTTGCGACAAGTGTCTACTTCCGGGTCGGCACCGGAATATTTAGTGAAGCAGTAGAGGTTGTATCCTGTAAAGTAGATACGCACATTCTGCATTTGTAGTTTTTGTACGAAAACTTTCGGCAATGTGTAACCGATGGAAATATTGTTGACACGCAGGAAGGCACCGTCTTCTACAGCCCAGTCCAAAAGTGGAATCTGTGTGATGGAAGCAGGGTTGAATATGCTGGCACCGGCATTTATTTCATTTAGACGGTTGATAGCATAGTCGCTTCCAAATTCGTTGATATAGCTTTTGGAAGTCATGTCCATTCCGTTGGCAGGGTCAATCCAAGTGTAACGTTTGCTAAGGTTGAATTCATTGTTCAGATTCCAATCTTTTTTTGTGTCACTATAGAATCCGGAAGCAAGTTTGGTAGCGTTGATAATTTTGTTTCCCAATGAATAGTTAAAGAATGCATTTAAATCAAAGCTCTTATATCGTGCATTGATACCGAAACCGCCGGTTATTTTCGGGATTGTATTTCCAAGGCGTTCTTTCTCGATTTTACCATCTGCATTTGCTTTCAGTTTGGGTGATCCAGGACCGAAATTATTGACTTTCATACCCGATTCCGTCGGATTGACACGTCCTTCCTTAAGTTTCCATCCATTATCCCAAGTAAAGTCTTCTGTAGTATAGAAACCATCTAGTTTATAACCGTATACTTCACCTAGTCTTCCACCTTCTTCAATTAGGAAATCATCGATACCAGCGATGAGACTGCCACCCCAGCCACTGCTTTGCCAGATTTTATTTGTAGGCAGTTTGTCAATTTTAGCTTGATTATAAGAAATGTTGAAGTTGAAATTCAGACCGAAATCTTTTTGGTCGACAAGGATAGCGTCTAAAGCAAGCTCAATACCTTTGTTGGAGGTTTGACCGAAATTCTGATATTGGAACTCATAACCAGCTCCTTTGGGGAGGGTAGTTTGCATCAACAAATCTTTGGTCGTGTTCCAGTATGCATCTAAGCTACCAGAAAGGCGTCCGTTCCAGAAGCCGAAATCCAAACCTATATTACGAGTGAGCGTTGTTTCCCATTTCAAGTTCGGGTTGGACAAGTTTTTACCTCTTTGCAGAACCACGCTGCTTGTATTGTTGAAATAGATATGTTTGTCTCCCGAACCTGCTAGTGAGTAAGTTGTTTCTAGCGACCCGGAGGGAATCCGATTGTTTCCTGCCGTACCGATGCTTAAACGAAGTTTTAAGTTGGAAAGCCATTCTTGGGAGTTTTTCATGAAAGCTTCGTCGGATATACGCCATGCTAAAGCCAATGAAGGGAAGTATCCCCATTGATTGCCGGAGGCAAATTTGCTGGAGCCGTCTGCACGCATGGTGAAGGTCATCAGGTATTTATCGTTAATGGTGTAGTTGATACGTCCGAAAAAAGAGAGCAAGTTGTCTTTGATGCCAATGTATGTATCTGTGGGAAGTGCCTGACCTTGTCCCATATTAGCAAGTACTTCTTTTATTGACATGTTTTTAGGGAAACCTACAGATGTCATTGTTGTTTTGTGGTCGTAGCTGCTGGATACTTCATGACCTAACATGACATTCATTCTGTGGTTCAAATTGAACATTTTATCGTTATTATATGTAACAGTATTGGCGTTTCTCCAGTTCTTGTTGATAAGTTTGGTTAATAACGCTTGGGGCATTCCCGGATTTCCGTATTTACTGTTGTTTGTAGCTTCCACTCCCCATACTTGGTCAGTATTATTGTATTTCCATCCATATCCGAATTCGCTTCTGAATTTAAGTCCTTTTACGGGTTCCCAGTTCACTCCGGCATTGTAGTTTTGTTGGAAGCGGCTAACGCGTTTGTAAGTCGCGTTCAATATCTCGATAGGCGTATAACGTGCGTTATTAACGTTTTCATCATCGTCACTGCCGCCACTGATTAATTTTTCAACAGGAGCAAATACTACAGAGCGTGCATTTACAGAAGTGGTTGCACTTGATTGATTGTCATCTGCACCGCTTCCGGTTCCTTTTACTTTTTGATAGGATAAACGGGCATTGAAGTCAAATGTTAGCCATTTGTTGATTTTTGTATTTATTTTAGCATTGATGTTGTCTTTGGCAAAACCTGAGTTCAACATGATACTTTTTTCGTCGTTACGTGAATAACTGATATTGAATTTGGTATCTTTGTTTCCACCACTGACACTAATATTGTATTGTTGTTGATTACCGGTGCGACCAAATATTTCTCCTTGATAGTCGGTGTCTGTGTATGATTTATAAATCTCCAGATCGTCAAAGGTGCCATAATTAAAACTTTTTTGGTCTAATTCTTGTTGCCACATCACAAACTCATACGGATTGAGCACATCGACCATCTTGGTCACTTTGCGCAAACCGTAAGATGCACCGAAGTTTACCTGCACCTTACCTTCCTGACCAGATTTAGTAGTAATGATGATAACACCATTTGCACCACGGGCACCATAAATAGCAGTAGAAGAAGCATCTTTCAATACATCTACCGATTGAATATCTGTTGGAGCAATATCAGAGATACTTGATACGGGAAATCCGTCTACAATATAAAGCGGTGAATTGTCTTGAGATAGAGAACCGCCACCACGTACGCGGATTTTTACGTCTGCATCGGGAGAACCTTCAGTCGTTGTGATAGATACACCGGCCATTTTTCCCTGTAATGCTTCTGATGCAGAAGATACCGGAATGGCAGCTATCTGTTTGGCACTAACGGAAGATACGGAACCAGTCAAATCTTTTTTTGCAACGGTTCCGTAACCAATTACCACAACTTCGTCTAATGCTTGTGTGTCATCGGAAAGAGTGACATTAATTTGACTTTGTCCTTTTACAGCAATATCCTGAGTTTTCATTCCGATATAAGAAATTGTAAGGATTGCTTTTGAAGGAACCTTGATAGAATAGTTACCATCTAAATCGGTAATTGTACCATTGGTAGTATTCCCTTTTTCTACTACAGAAGCTCCAATGATCGGTTCCCCTGTTGTGTCTTTCACATTACCTTTTACGGTAATTGTCTGCGCTGATACGCCAAGCGATATCGCTGCAAATAGCATTAGCAGCCAACTGCGCATGTTTTTCACTTTGTTAGACATTCTTTGCATGTTTATTAATTAATGGTTGTTGTTTTTAATTCCGTACTTATATTTAGAGTTAATTCCTCGGTACAAAAGTATATGAATGTGAATATAGCTATGTGCAATATTTGTTTTTGACCTAGTATTTTTTGTTTTTTAATAGCCGACAGGCATTTTTAGAATAGTGTTGAAACAAAAAATGCACATGATAACTTGAAAAGGCCTTGTTTTATCATTTTCAATGATTTGGAAAAACAAAATTTGAACAAGACTTTTCTTTATCCTACCTACTTTTGCTCTCATTAATCAAATAATTAATCTAATAATGTATGAAAATGGATATAATTCCAAGTAAATGGTGTTTAGCCATTTTATTTGCTTTTGGAATCCTGGCGTGTACTGATGGTGGTGACGCAAATGAATTGCCTAAAGAACCTGAAGGGACTGGAGAAACTCAAGATGAAAAGATACCAGCTTTTCCTGGGGCAGAAGGACATGGACGCTACACAACCGGTGGGCGTGGTGGCGATGTATATATTGTTACTTCATTGGAGGACAAATTACAGAACGGAACTTTGCGTTATGGTATTGAGAAACTAAGCGGAAAACGTACAATTGTTTTCCAGGTATCCGGAACTATTCATTTAAACGGTGATTTAAAGATTAAGAATGGAGATTTGACCATTGCAGGACAGACGGCTCCGGGGGATGGTATTTGTTTGGCTGGTTATCCGGTTTTCTTGGAAGCAGACAATGTTATTGTCCGTTTTATGCGTTTTCGAATGGGAAATAAAGAAGATGTCAGTGCAGACGGAGCCGACGCCTTTGGCGGTCGGTATCATAAGAATATAGTGATTGATCATTGTTCTATGAGTTGGTGTACTGACGAATGTGTTTCTTTCTATCAAAATGAGAATTTTACACTGCAATGGTGTCTTATTTCTGAAAGTCTGCGTTTAGGCGGGCATACAAAAGGTCCTCATGGTTATGGTGGGATATGGGGAGGGATGAAAGCTTCTTTTCACCATAATCTATTGGCACATCATGACAGCCGTAATCCTCGTCTAGGTCCTGGAGTTAATTCGACCAAAGAGAATGAAATTGTTGATATGCGTAATAATGTCATTTATAACTGGTGTGGAAACTCTTGTTATGGTGGAGAAGCCATGCATGTAAATATTGTGAATAATTTTTATAAGCCGGGGCCTGCCACTCCTACTGGTACTTCTAAACGTGGACGTATTATTGCCATTGACAAAAAAGTGAGTGATTCGGATAAGAAATCATATCCGGCCATTTTTGACACTTGGGGAGATTTCTTTATCCAAGGAAATGTGGTGGATGATGGGCAAATGAATGGTGCGGCTGATTACGATCGTTGTATGAAGGCTACAAAGGATAACTGGGAGTACGGAGTTTATAATCAGTTTGATAAAAAGTATGGAACGTTGGATGAAGGTATAAAAAAAGCTCTTAGACGTACCACTCCTGTAGAAACAGGTACTGTTACCACTCATGATGCCCGTACGGCTTTTGAGCGTGTTATGGATTATGCAGGTTGTTCTTTGCACAGGGATAGAGTGGATGAACGTATTGTTCAGGAGACTCGTACCGGGACTGCGAACTATCAAGGAATGAACGAGCACAATGGTCAGGGAGTTGTTGAAGGTATTGATTGGAAAAGCGTGGGGTATCCAAAGAAAGGTATCATTGATAGTCAGGATGATGTGATTCCTGTTGGAGAATCTTCAGCATGGCCTGAATTGGTACAAGGTGTTATTCTGAAGGATTCGGATAATGATGGTATGCCTGATGAATGGGAAAAAAAGTATGGTTTGAATCCGAATGATGCTTCTGACCGAAATGGTAAAACAGTAGATGAGGAAGGAATATATACAAATCTGGAGATGTATATGAATAGCTTGGTACAAAAGATTGTTGAGGAACAGAATAAAGGAGGAATACAATAAATAAGCTTGGTGTATTTTTGTATTATTCCATAAATAAAAATATGAATATGAATTTGATCTTTCGTTGTTTAACCGTTTTATTAACTCTGATCGGAAATGAGGCTGCTTTTGCCTCTTCTGGTATTGGTAACACTCTTGATTTTGGAGAGTTGGCTGCTTTTCCCGGAGCAGAAGGATATGGACGTATGACTACAGGCGGACGTGGAGGTGAAGTGTATATTGTTACTTCTTTAGTAGATGATGGGATGCCTGGCACTTTACGTTATGGTATAGAAAAGTTGGATGGTCCTCGTACTATCATTTTTCAAGTGTCCGGTACAATATTTCTGCATAAAGACCTAAAAATACGGAAAGGGAATTTGACTATTGCGGGACAAACTGCACCGGGAAACGGTATTTGCATAGCGGGTTATCCGGTGACAAATTATGCTAGTAATGTAATTCTCCGTTTTTTACGTTTCCGTATGGGTAATAAAGAATGTGTGCATCCTGACGGTGCAGATGCTTTAGGAGGAAAAGGGGCAAGGAATGTGATTATAGACCATTGCTCTATCAGCTGGTGTACAGATGAATGTGCCTCTTTTTATGAAAATGATGATTTTACTATGCAGTGGTGCATTATTTCTGAAAGTCTTAGATTAGGTGGACATACCAAAGGTCCTCATGGATATGGAGGAATTTGGGGAGGCGAACACTCTTCTTATCACCATAATCTATTAGCCCATCATGATAGCCGGAATCCCCGTTTCGGATTAGGAGCTAAGGTACGTAAGAATGGAGAATGTGATGGTGATTATGTAGATTTTCGCAATAATGTGATCTATAATTGGGGTATGAACAGTTCGTATGGTGGTGAAAGGATGAATATTAATATAGTGAACAATTATTATAAACCAGGTCCTGCAACGGTGACAGGTTCTAAACGTGGACGGATTTTTGCTATAGATGCAACAGAAAATAGGAATGGGGGATATCTGTGGGGAAAGTATTATATCGATGGTAACGTTGTAGATGGAGGGGTAGATGATAAAAACAACCAAAAGGCTACAGCTAATAATTGGGAATATGGAGTTTACAATCAATTTTCGAATAATTATAAGAAAGTGGTTACGCAAAAAACTAAAGACTCGATTCGATTGGACAAACCTCACGAATTTGCATCGGTAACGACACATTCTGCTTTCAATGCTTATAAACAAGTGTTGGATTATGCGGGGTGTTCATTGCATCGAGATGATGTGGATGCACGTATTGTGAAGGAAACACGTACGAGAACAGCTGGATATAAAGGTTTGAATGTTCATAATGGAGAAGGAGGTATTTGGAAAAGTGAAGGATATCCGAAACCAGGATTGATAGATAGTCAGGATGATTTGCTCTCGTTAAATACTTCGGAAAATGTTTCCGCATGGCCAGTTCTTTTACAGAGAAGTGCCTTGATTGATTCTGATAATGATGGTATGCCTGATGCATGGGAGAGAAAATTCGGATTAAATCCTCATGATGCTTCTGATGGCAATGGAAAAACGATAGATAAATATGGCCAGTATACAAATCTGGAAATGTATATGAATAGTTTGGTGCATGACATTATTGAAAAACAAAATAGCGGTGGAAAGAAGTAATCTGCAAACTTCGTATTAAGAATTATCTTTATCAGGTAAGATACTTTATAGTCAGTTTCACCGGTTCTTATCCGGCATTCATCGGAATTTATACTGGAAATCAACAGAAAAGGCTGTAGAAGCAGTGGGAAATGATGTATCTTTGAACCATTAATCAATTAGTAATAGAGACAATGGAAGAGAAACAAAAATTTCCCACTGCTACAGGCTTTTCCGGTAAAATACTGATAGCTTCGCTTTTTATCCTTTCCGGGATTCTGCTGTTTGCCCGTAATATGGGATGGGTTACATCTGAAGTCTTCGATATGATCGTATCCTGGCATTCATTCCTTATTATATTAGGTATATATTCTATGATTCGCCGCCATTTCATCGGTGGAATCATCTTTTTGCTGATAGGTGTGTATTTTTTGATTGGAGGGCTTTCATGGTTGCCAGAAAATTCGCAGGCAATGGTATGGCCTATCGCTCTGATCACAGCAGGTGTCTTATTTTTTTTAAAATCCGGCAAGAATAGGCGGGGGCATTGGGCGCATCATCATGCCATGCAACATCGTCAGAAATGGATGAAGATGCATCAGGGACAATCCGGCATGAATTTTGAAAGTGAGCAACAGCAGGCAGAGTCAGTAGATGGTTTTCTACGTGCTGAGAATGTTTGGGGAGCTGCCCGTCACGTGGTACTTGACGAATTGTTTAAAGGAGCTGTCATTCGCACATCCTTTGGAGGAACAACGATTGATTTGCGGCATACTCATATTGCACCCGGAGAAACATACATAGATTTGGATTGCAGTTGGGGAGGAGTTGAGATATATGTCCCTTCTGACTGGAAAGTCGTGTTTAAATGCAATGCTTTCTTTGGAGGATGTGATGATAAACGTTGGCAGAATGGAAATATAAATAAGGAGAGTGTGTTAGTAATTCGGGGAACACTTTCTTTCGGAGGCTTGGAGGTTAAAGGCTAGCGTATGAAAGCACATCCGATTATAGAATCTCCTTTTCGTTGGATTCCGATGCTGGTGCTGGCATTGATTCTGGTTGCATTCCAGGTAACTTTGGTTTGTGGATACACCGGAAACGATTATCTTCCCGCTTTGGTAGATGGAATAGCAACGATTGGTTGGCTGGTGGCTATCGCCTATCTGGCATGGTTTGTGGTCGGTCTTGTCTCGTTGTTCCAGACGGATGTAATTATGATTATCGTTGGAAGTCTGCTTTGGCTGGCAGGAAGTTTTATGGTCTGTGATATAATGGTGAGAATTGTAGGAGTGTCCTATGTTCCTTTTGCGCAGACAATCCCTTTCCGGTTATTGTTCGGATTACCGGTTTTAATTGCCATTACTCTATGGTACCGCTTGATAGTCACAAAAGAAGAAGTACAAAACCTGGAAATGGAAAAAGAACTGGCGGTACATCAGGTGAATGTGGCTGAACAGCAGGAAGAATCACCCATGGAATGGATAGATCGTATTACAGTGAAAGACGGTTCCCGGATTCATTTGGTGAAGGCAGACGAATTGATCTACATACAAGCGTGTGGAGATTATGTGATGCTGATAACCCCCACAGGCGAATACCTGAAAGAGCAGACCATGAAGTATTTTGAAACTCATCTCTCTCCAGATACATTTGTTCGGGTGCATCGTTCTACGATTGTGAATGTTACGCAGATTTCCCGGGTCGAGCTTTTTGGAAAAGAAACCTATCAGTTACTATTGAAGAATGGGGTGAAACTTCGGGTTAGCCTTTCCGGCTACCGGTTGCTGAAAGAACGGTTGGGGATATAAAATCTGTTTATTCTGATTTTGTAATATACTCTCACTACAGCCCTGTTATAAATGTTTCACCTAGCAGAACGGTTGGGCAATAATATTGGTCTCTCTTCTTTGTTTTGGAAAAGTGAAATAAATAATATTCGTTAAAAAATCCTCTTTATAATCTTATTCAGAATATAAAGAGGATAATTTTATTGACAAGAGTTGCATGGGGTATGGTGAGATGAAATCATAATTGGGGAATAATTGCACAAGACTTTCACAAGTATCCTCCTGCCAATGCCTAAAATCAGGACAAAGCTAATTAAATAATTTTTTTAATAGCAATGTTTATTAATTTATCTTATGGAAATTATGAAATTTTTAATGTATTGAAGATATTTTGTGTCAACTTGCCATAACTCGATGATTTTGCTTATGTTTGTAGGTAAAATAAAAAAAGAAGTGAATGAATATGTCTACACAGTTATTATATAATGATTTTCCTACTTTTCTGCGGAAATATTTTCCTTACAAGGTGCAAAAGATTTCATTGAATGCAGGTTTCACTTGTCCTAATCGTGACGGAACAAAAGGATGGGGCGGATGTACATATTGCAATAACCAAACTTTTAATCCGGATTACTGCCGGACAGAGAAGTCTATCACTACCCAATTGGAAGAAGGTAAATGCTTTTTTGCTCATAAATATCCGGAAATGAAATATTTGGCCTACTTTCAGGCTTATACCAATACGTATGCCGAACTGGAAGGCTTGAAGCGTAAATATGAAGAAGCGTTGACGGTAGACGGGGTGGTCGGACTGGTGATAGGTACACGCCCCGATTGTATGCCGGAGAGTTTGTTGCGTTACTTGGAAGAATTGAACAAACATACTTTTCTTATGGTTGAATATGGGATCGAGAGCACTTGTGACGAAACCTTAAAACGCATAAACCGGGGGCATACTTATGCCGATACGGTGGAAGCCGTCCGGCGGACAGCCGCCTGTGGTATCTTGACAGGCGGACATATCATCCTCGGACTTCCGGGAGAAACGCATGATACGATGGTGGCACAAGCGGAAATACTTTCCGACCTGCCTTTAGCTACCCTCAAGATCCATCAGTTACAATTGATTCGTGGTACACGAATGGCACATGAGTATGATGAAGCTCCTGATGGTTTTCATTTGTTTAACAAGGTGGAGGAATACATTGATCTGGTGATTGATTATGTAGAACATCTCCGTCCCGATATAGTTGTGGAGCGTTTTGTTTCCCAATCTCCTAAAGATTTATTAATAGCTCCGGACTGGGGATTGAGAAATTATGAATTTGTAGCGCGTTTACAAAAAAGAATGAAAGAAAGAGGTGCTTATCAAGGTAAGAAGTATAGGGATTCGGAAAAAAGGATTATTTTTGCAGACGATAAACTTACCACTGAATAAATAGCTGTTTGAGCGGAATATAGATGGTGGAAGAAATATTAAATGGATTTGAAGAATGGAACATAAAACAAGAATTAAAGGAAATGTCCACTATGTGGGAGTGAATGACCGTAACAAGCACAGATTTGAAGGGATGTGGCCATTACCCTATGGAGTTTCATATAACTCTTATCTGATTGATGATGAGATGGTGGCATTGGTGGATACGGTAGATATTTGTTATTTTGAAGTCTACTTGCGTAAGATCAAGCAAGTGATTGGAGAACGTCCCATTAATTATTTGATTATAAACCACATGGAACCGGATCATTCGGGATCTATCCGACTGATTAAGCAACATTATCCGGAAATTATTATCGTGGGTAACAAGCAGACATTCGGTATGATTGAAGGGTTCTACGGTGTAACCGGCGAACAGTATCTGGTAAAGGAAGGTGATTTCTTAGCTTTGGGACATCATAAACTGCGTTTTTATATGACTCCGATGGTGCATTGGCCGGAAACGATGATGACTTTTGATGAAACGGATGGCGTTCTTTTCTCCGGCGACGGATTCGGATGCTTTGGCACTGTAGATGGCGGATTCCTGGATACGCGGATCAATGTGGATAAGTATTGGGGGGAAATGGTTCGTTACTACTCTAACATCGTAGGCAAATACGGAAGCCCCGTGCAAAAAGCTTTGCAAAAATTGGGAGGACTACCTATTTCTGCTATTTGCTCTACACATGGACCGGTATGGACAGAGAATATTGCCAAGGTAGTTGGTATCTATGACCGTTTGAGTCGTTATGATGCCGACGAAGGTGTTGTTATTGCTTATGGAAGCATGTATGGAAATACGGAGCAAATGGCGGAAGCTATTGCTGAAGAGCTTTCGGCACAGGGTGTTAAGAACATCGTCATGCATAATGTGACAAAGAGTCATCCTTCTTATATTATAGCGGATATTTTCCGTTACAAGGGATTGATTATCGGTTCTCCTACGTATAGCAATCAGATATTCCCGGAAGTGGAAGCGCTGCTCTCAAAGATTTTGTTGCGTGAGGTGAAGGGACGCTATTTGGGTTATTTCGGTTCTTTCACATGGGCAGGTGCTGCTGTGAAGCGTCTGGCAGAGTTTGCGGAAAAGGGCAAATTCGAATTGGTCGGTGATCCGGTGGAGATGAAACAGGCAATGAAGGACCTGACTTATACTCAATGTGAAAACCTGGCACGTGCCATGGCAGATCGTTTGAAGAAAGATCGTTAAAACTGTGAATGAGATAATAATTTATTAACTAACCTATAAAACAATCGACTTATGAGACTTATTATTCAGCCGGACTATCAGTCCGTATCTCTGTGGGCTGCACATTATGTTGCTGCTAAAATAAAAGCTGCCAATCCAACCCCCGAAAAACCATTTGTATTGGGCTGCCCCACCGGATCTTCTCCTCTGGGTATGTATAAAGCTTTGATCGACCTGAATAAGAAAGGAATCGTTTCTTTCCAGAATGTGGTAACATTCAACATGGATGAATATGTTGGATTGCCGAAAGAACACCCGGAAAGCTATTATTCTTTCATGTGGAATAACTTTTTCGGTCATATCGACATCAAACCGGAGAATACGAATATTCTGAATGGTAATGCTCCGGATTTGGATGCAGAGTGTGCACGTTATGAAGACAAGATCAAGTCATACGGTGGCATTGACTTGTTCATGGGCGGTATCGGTCCTGACGGACATATTGCGTTCAACGAACCGGGATCTTCATTGACTTCACGCACTCGTCAGAAAACATTGACGATGGATACCATCATTGCTAACTCCCGTTTCTTCGATAATGACATCAACAAAGTTCCTAAGACTTCTTTGACAGTGGGAGTGGGTACTGTGCTTTCTGCAAAGGAAGTGATGATTATTGTAAACGGTCATAACAAAGCTCGTGCTTTGTATCATGCAGTAGAAGGTGCTATCACGCAGATGTGGACAATCAGTGCATTGCAAATGCATGAAAAAGGTATTATTGTTTGTGATGATGCTGCTACGGTGGAATTGAAAGTAGGTACTTACCGTTACTTCAAAGATATCGAGTCTGCTCATTTAGATCCGGAATCTTTGATTAAGTAAGCATAAAAATGATTTTATAAAAAGAGAATGGGCTGCATCAGTGTTGAATTGATTGCAGCCCATTTTGTATGTTAGAGATAGCTGTCAGCGGAATTAATTCTCTTCCAGCCAGCCTTTTCCCTGTCGGACGATTTCCAGTTCGTTATCCGTGCATTTCACTACCGTTGAAGGTTCTATACCTCCGATACCGCCGTCAATGACCAGATCAACGATGTCGCCGAACTTTTCATCTATAAGCTCGGGATCAGTCATATATTCCAAGTCCTCGTGCTCTTCGTGGGGCAGTGTGGTGGTCATAATGGGAGCGTCCAGCAGGCGTGCGATTTCACGGATGATGTTGTTGTCCGGCATACGGATACCTACTTCTTTCCGGTTGCGGAAGATTTTCGGTAACCGGTTGGTTCCGTTCAAAATAAAGGTAAATGGTCCCGGAAGGTTATGCTTCATCAGTTTGAATACGTTATTGTCTACTTTCGCATATTCGCTGATACTACTTAAGTCATAACAGATGATAGACAGATTGTTTTTTCGAGGGTCTATCTCTTTAATCCGGCAGATCCGTTCTATGGCACGTTCCTTCAGACCATGACAGCCGATGGCGTACATCGTATCGGTAGGATAGATGATAAGTCCGCCATCATTCAGGATATCGATGATTCGTTGTAAATCCTGCGGGTTATTGTTTTTATCATATAGTTTCAGTAGCATATTAAAAGCTTCATCCCTTCCCTCTCGCAAAGGAGAAGGAGGAGGGACGAGTGGGTTAAATGGTTATTGTCTTCTCTTTTTTATTTGAGTTTCTTTTTCAAGAAATCCAGTGCCTTTTCCGCAGCTTTCTCTGTGACTTTCTGTTTGATTGAGTCTTTGTTGGCGGTAGCGGCAGAGTCCAGTCCAAGTTTCTGTCCGAGTTTGCTGATTGCTTCATCGGCTACGGCTTCGACAGCTTGGTTGGCCATGCTTTTAGTATCTACGCTGACTTTCGGAGAGGTGAACGAACCTCCGATTTTCAAGTCAAGAGTCATTAACTTAGAGATATTGCCTACGGATGCGGGCAGTTTCATTTTACCGGAATAGTCGATGGTTTGATCGAGTCCTGTGCTGCCGGAAAGATTCAGTGTGTAGTCTCCCATCTTGATATCAAACGGTTTGGTTTCTACGCGGCCGTCTTTGATGGTGAAATCCAATGTCATGTCTTTCACTTTCATGTCTTTCAGACTGGGTTGCTTCACGGCATCGGCTATCTGATCGATTGCTTTTACTCCGCTTAAACTAAGGTCGCGGGTGGAAAGGCTACCGTCACCCTGCATCGTATTCAGTACGGGGCTCATGGTTGCATCCAAATCTGTCAGGACATTGATGCTTCCGGAGAAATTACCTTTCAGGTTTTCGAAGATAGGAGCCATTTTCTGCACCATATCCAGTTCTTTGTAAGCTTGTGCGAAACCGATATTGGAGAGCTTGAATCCGGCTTTCAGTTCCGGTTTCTTCACGTTCGCGGTCGAATAATATCCGTTCATCACTACATTACCACCCATGGTGTTCATGGAAAGGTTTTTCATATCCACTTTGCCATCTTTTACAACAAGTTTGCCATTCATATTATTGAAAGACATCTTGTCGAATAACACTTGTTTCAGGTTAGCGTCCATTTGAAAGTCGATGTTATGGGGAACTTCAACAATACTTGTGGCGGCTGTAGCTACAGAGTCGGTGGACGCAGCTTCTGATGTGGAGGCTTCATCGGCAAAAGCAGTGATGAAGTCGTTCAGATTAAAGTAGTTGGAACGAATATTCAGGTTTCCTTTCAATGTGCTACCTTTCAATACATAACCGATGTAGTTTTCAAACCGGCTGTCGGCAGTAATATCGTTCTTTCCGACGTTGACGGTTGTTTCACTCAACTGGAGGTATTTCGGAGTGAAGGTGAAGAGAGACTTTTTAATCTCTACATCCGGCATATCTTTCATTTTGAGTTTCATGCCCGTCAGTCCGATAGTACCCGAAGCTTGTATACGTTCGTATTCTTCTTTTTCGATAGATGAGAGGCGTCCCGACATTTGCATATCGGCATCAATGGTGCCGTTCAACTCCATCTCTCCAAGCGGGTAGACTTGTTTGATCATGCCTAAGTTGAGCACTCCTTTCGCTTCTGCTTTAAAATCCGGATCACTGATCGGTGTTCTCACTGTAGCAGTCAGGCTAAACGGATTTCCGGCAAGGCGGAAACTGAACGGATGGATGTTGACCGTAGTCAGGTCTATATTTCCTCCGGGATTTTGAACGTTGGCACTGATGTTGATTTGATCTACTCCTGCCGGTAAAGCCGGATAGCGGAACATGGCATTCTTGACTTGCATGTCAATATTGAATGCCGGAACGGTGTCTCCTTGCAGGATACCTTTGGCCGTTGCGGTAAGCGTTGCAGTTCCGTCTGTTTTCAGGCTGGAGAATTCTGTGGCGTAAATGGCGGGAATCAATGACAAAATTTCCTTGAAGCCTATATCATTCGTGTTAAGTTTCAAGTCCATGTCGATAGCCGGGTCTTTCAAGGCTACCCAACCGTCGATTCCTGCCTGGATGGCGTTGAGGCGGATAGTGTTGTCTTTCAATGTGTATTTGTTGTTGGCAAGGTCGGCGTCTACGTCCATCTTAGCGGAGATATTGGCATTTGTCAGGAAAGGGATTCCATTCATCTTGTAGGTGAGTGATTTGGTTTCCGCTTCCAGTTTCAGGGTGGTACGTTCGCTTCCTAAGTCTCCGGCACAAATAGCGTTGAAGTCGCGGATATCAGCATACATCTTTCCTTGTTGATCGTCATAAATCAGATTCATGTTTTTGATAACAAAGCGTTGCAGCTTGACTTTGAAAGGAGAAGTTTCTTCTTCTGCAGGTGTTTCGACTGTTGCTATTGTATCCGGTTTCATGATATCCCAGTTGGCATGTCCGTCCGGCAAGACAATGGCATGTAACTTCGTGTCTTCGATAAATATTTTAGAAATATCGTAACCGCTATCTCCGAAAAGGGAGAATAAGTTGACTGCGGCGGTAACTTCTCCGGCCTGTACAAGGGTGTCATTGGCAAATTCACCCGTACCTTTCAACCAGAAATCTTCGAGAGTGACAGAAGCCTGTGGAAAATTGCGGAACAGACTAATGTTAAGGTTCTTAAAGTCAAATTGTGCGTTAAGCATCTTGTTGCCTTCTGTTTTTACAATGTTGGCTATCTTTCCTTGGAAGGCAAAAGGAAGAAGAAACATCAGAATGATAATTACTCCTACGGTGATAGCTGCGATTTTCAAACCTTTTTTCATTTACTTCTATTTTAAGAGTTTGGGATATAATGAAGAGCAAAACTAATAAAACTTTTTGATAATAAGAGATAAAAGAGAATTTTTTAGGGATTCTTCTTTTTCTTCAGTGCCTCTGCAATTCTCCATTGTAACGCAGCTTCCACTTCTTTTCCGGCTTTTAACAGAGCATCTCCAAAAAGTTCATGCGCGCCGGCATGCTCCGGTTTCAGGCTTGTCGCTTTATCCAGGTCGGCGATGGCGCCTTCTGTATTTTCTGTTTTTAGTCGGAGTTTCCCCCGGTTGTAGACAGCTTTGAAGTTTGCCGGATGAAGATTTACAGCCGTATTGAAGCAGTTCTCCGCGTCAAAGTACTCTTTGCTGTTGAAGAGCGTGATACCTTTTCGTATCCAGGCATCTATGTAGTTCGGGTCGAGGCTGAGTGCCTTGTCATAGTTGGCAAGGGCGGCACGTGCGTCGTGTGCCTGAGTGATACACTCGTTTCCCATTAACAGATACTCGTGTGCGTATTGGCGCAGACGTTCCTGCTGTTCTTTCATCTGTTCCTTGAGTTTTTTGTTCTGTTCTTTCAGTGTATTGATAATGCCGAGTTTACGGCGGATCAAACGACGGGGAACAGGTTTCTCAATATCGTAGCGGGAATGGATGGCACGGAAAAACTGTTCCAGACACTCTTCCATATCCCCTTTGTCGAAGGCACGTGCGGCTGCGGCATATTGCACATCGGCTTGTGCCTGTTTCAGTGCCTTGTCGATGGCTTGGCGGTTGTTGAAGCGTCCGGCAAAGTTTACAATCTCTGGACGGATGAAAACATCTGCCCTGTTAATCGGTTTCTTGAGCTGGATGCCGTCCAGTGAGGTACAACGGCTAAGTGCTACGTATGCTTGTCCTCCGGCAAATACACCGCCGGTGAAGTCGATGACTACCCGGCTGAAAGTCAGTCCCTGACTTTTATGAACAGTGATGGCCCATGCTAACCGGATGGGGTATTGAGTGAAGCTGCCTAATACTTCTTCTTCTATTTCTTTTGTTTTTTCGTTATAGTGGTAGCGGATATTTCGCCATGATTCCAGTTTTACGTCACATTCTTTTCCATCGTCGGTGATGACGTAGATGGTTTCTTCTTCCTCGTCAATTCCGGCAATGACACCAATCGTACCATTTACCCAACGACGGTCGAAATCATTCTTGATAAAGATAATCTGTGCACCGGGCTTTAGTACAAGCTCTTGTGAAGTAGGCAGACTACTTTCGGGAAAGTCTCCTTCGATAACCCCTTCAAAAGTAATCGGTTCTCCCGGAAGTTCGGTCAGTTTCTTTTCATTGATTGAATCTACCGTATCCCTTCGGGTAGCAAGCGTGATGTACATATCCGCTTCCGATTCTTCAATCAGGCTTCCGTAGCGGGTGTTAAGTAGTTGCAGGTCTGCAGCTCCGACTGTATTGGTGCGGATATGGTCAAGGACATTGACGAATACAGGGTCTGTCTGTCGATATACTTTTTGAAGTTCGATAGAGACGAGGTCTATTTGTCCGAACACTCTGGCAGAGAAAAAGTAGGGAGTGGGATAGAATCGGTTCAATATTTCCCGCTCATCGTTCTTCACGACAGGTTCCAATTGGAAGACATCGCCTACCAATAACAACTGTTTTCCACCGAAAGGTTCACGCAAGTTATGGGAATATACGCGCAAAATACGGTCGATGGCATCAATAATATCCGCCCGTACCATAGAGATTTCGTCGATAATGACCAGTTCTATCTGTTCCAGCAACTTACGATGTGGCTTGGTGTATTTGAAGAACTCATGAATACGGCTACGTTGGAGGCTTAAATTAGGATCATCCGGCAATAGCGGATAGAAAGGTAGTTTAAAGAAACTGTGCATGGTGCTTCCCCCGGCATTGATGGCGGCAATACCCGTCGGAGCAAGTACGACATGCTTTTTCTTGGTATGCTCGCAGACATAACGCAGGAATGTAGATTTTCCCGTACCGGCTTTTCCTGTCAGAAAGACCGACTGGCGGGTATATTGAATCAGATTCAGTGCATCCTGAAACTCAGCGTTGTTAGTGTCTACGCTCATCATATAATAATATGCAAATTTGTTGATGTGCTAATTGCCAATACGTTGTGTCATGAAATCGCGGGATAATAGTTTTGGGCGCATTGGTAAATCGGCACATTAATTAAATGATTCCGAAATGTTTCATCGCTTTGCTGATTCCGTCCTCGTCAATGGGAGCCGTAACGTAATCGGCAGCGGCTTTCACGTCTTCCTTAGCCTGTCCCATAGCAACTCCGATGGCTGCATGGCGAAGCATACTGATGTCGTTTCCACCGTCTCCGAATGACATCGTTTCTTCCAGTTTAATATCGAAGTAACGGATGATTTCATCCATCCCTTTCTGCTTGGTGTCTCCTTTGGCCGTAATATCTGCAAAGGCAGGATACCAGCGTCCGATTTCGCAGGTAGGGATGGACGGGCAGATTTCTTTTTCTTCTTCCTCCGTGATAAAAGGAGTCATCTGTATAATTTCCTTGCTTGTTGCCTCTTCAAAAGATATAGTAGGAATGACATCCACATGCAGAAAATCATAGAATATCTTTTTCACCATATCATCAGGTTGGCAGACAGAAATATGATGTTCTTCTACGAAAATGCAGGGAACACCTTTCTTCTCGCAAAAAGCTGCCATTGCTTTCACTTCTTCCTGTGGTATGGCACTTTTGTAAATCACCTGTTCACCGACAAAGCAATAGGCTCCGTTCATCGTTATATATCCATCGATAAGATTCCGGTCCTGCAATTCGGAAAGATTGTTGATAATGGTTTTCGGGCGTCCGGTAGCGATAAATATCTTCATTCCTTTAGCGTGGGCGGCTTCCAGTGCCTCAATGGTAGAAGTCGGGATGCGGTGAGTTTCAAAACTGACCAGCGTTCCGTCTATATCAAAAAATAGTGCTTTCGTCATAAATTCCTTTTTGAATTGAGTACAAATGTACTACTTTTGTCTCACATAACATAAAAACATCATGCAGTATGAACTATAATTTTGATGAAATAATAAACCGTAACGGTACAGATTCCGTAAAATGGGACGGAGTGGAAAGCCGTTGGGGACGCAACGACTTGATTCCGATGTGGGTAGCTGATATGGATTTCCGTACGGCTCCTTTTGTAATAGAAGCTCTGAGGAAACGCCTGGAGCATGAAGTGCTTGGATATACGTTTGCTTGCAAAGAATGGTCGGAGTCTATTGTCAATTGGGTGAAAGAGCGTCATGGCTGGACGATTCGTGAAGAGATGCTGACATTCACTCCCGGTATTGTCCGCGGATTGGCTTTCGTTATTCAATGTTTTACGCAAAAAGGTGATAAAGTAATGGTCATGCCTCCTGTTTATCATCCTTTCTTTTTGGTAACACAGAAGAATGAGCGTGAAGTCGTATTCAGTTCGTTAGTGCTGAAAGACGGACAATATTATATTAATTTTGACCGTTTCCGCCAAGATATTCAGGGCTGCAAACTGCTTATTTTAAGTAATCCCCATAACCCGGGGGGACGCGTATGGACAAAAGAGGAACTTTCTCAAATAGCTGATATCTGTTATGAAAGCGGTACTCTGGTGATCTCGGACGAGATTCATGCCGACTTGACCTTACCACCTTATAAACATCCTACTTTTGCTTTAATCTCGGAAAAGGCACGGATGAATTCGCTCGTCTTTATGTCTCCGAGCAAAGCATTCAATATGCCGGGGCTGGCGAGTTCTTATGCAATCATTGAAAATGACGAACTTCGTCACCGTTTCCAGACATATATGGAAGCCAGTGAATTCAATGAAGGGCATCTGTTTGCGTATCTTAGTGTGGCGGCTGCTTACAGTCATGGTACTGAATGGCTTGAACAAGTACTTGCTTATATCAAGGAAAATGTAGACTTCACCGAAAACTATCTGAAAGAGCATATTCCTACTATCAAGATGATTCGTCCGCAAGCTTCCTACCTTATCTTTTTGGATTGCCGTGAATTAGGACTAAATCAGGAAGAACTGAACCGCCTTTTCATAGAAGATGCTCATTTGGCATTGAACGATGGAGCAACATTTGGCAAGGAAGGCGAAGGCTTCATGCGGTTGAATATTGCTTGTCCGCGTGCTACGTTGGAATGTGCGTTGAAGCAGTTGGAGCAGGCAGTAATAAGTTTAGAGTAACCCTTTGGAATGGGATTATTACATTGGAATGATTCTCATTGAAATGAGTAATGATTTTCAATGAGGGTGTCTGGTGAATAAAAACAAATCATGTGAGGAATAATCCTTCCCTTTGTGAAAGAGTATCCCAAAAAGGAAGTGCTTTTGTTTGTGAGAATGGCAGAAAGAGATTATCTTTGTTTCTGTCATTTACAGAGTACTCATTTCTTTAAAGCATAAAGTAATGGAAAAATATTTATTTCCGGATAGAAAGCGCATTCCCTATGGTATGATGAACTTCGCATTAATTCGTCGTGAAGACTATTATTATGTCGACAAAACCCATTTCATACCTCTGATAGAACAGGCAGACCGTTTCTTTTTCTTCATCCGCCCCCGACGTTTCGGCAAAAGCCTGACGCTGAATGTGCTACAACATTATTATGATGTGCGTACTAAAGACAAATTCGATGAACTCTTCGGAGACTTATATATAGGTAAGTATCCCACGCGTGACCGTAATAGTTATCTGGTGCTTTATCTCAATTTCTCCGGAATTGTCGGTGAACTGAGTAACTACCGTGAAGGACTGGATGCACATTGCCAAATCTGTTTTGATTATTTCTGCGAAGTCTATGCCGACCTTCTGCCGCAAGGTATCAAAGAAAGGCTGGATGAAAAGGATGGGGCAGTCAATCAGCTCGACTTTCTTTATCATGAGTGTGAGCGTGCCGGTCGAGATATTTATCTGTTTATTGATGAGTACGACCATTTCACCAACGCCATACTTGCCGACCCCGAAAGCTTGCACCGCTATACCAATGAAACACATGGCGAAGGTTATCTCCGCGCTTTCTTCAACAAGATAAAAGCAGGTACTTATTCCAGTATCAAGCGTTGTTTCATAACGGGCGTCAGCCCTGTAACAATGGATGATTTGACTAGTGGGTTCAATATCGGTACTAATTATTCGCTTACATCCGAATTTAACGAAATGATGGGGTTCACTGAAGAGGAAGTGCGCGAAATGCTGACTTACTATTCAACAAACAGTCCTTTCAAGCATACTGTAGATGAACTGATAGGAATAATGAAACCGTGGTATGACAACTATTGTTTTGCGCAGGAATGTTACGGTGATACCACGATGTATAACTCTAATATGGTACTCTATTTTGTTAAGAACTATATTATGAGTGGTAGGGCGCCACGGGATATGGTAGAAGATAATATCCGTATCGATTATGAAAAATTGCGTATGCTTATCCGTAAGGACAAGGAGTTTGCACATGATGCTTCTGTCGTCCAGACTTTAGTAAGTCAAGGCTATATCACAGGAGAATTGAAGAAAGGTTTCCCTGCTGTCAGCATCACCAATCCGGACAACTTTGTGAGTTTGCTCTATTATTTCGGTATGCTCACTATCAGCGGAATACATAAAGGAAAGACCAAGCTGACCATCCCTAACCAAGTGGTTCAGGAACAACTCTATACCTATCTGCTGAATACATACAATGACGCAGATCTAAGTTTCAGCAGTTATGAGAAGAACGAACTTGCCAGTCGACTTGCTTACGATGGCGAATGGAAAGCCTATTTCGGCTACATTGCCGACTGCCTGAAACGTTACGCTTCCCAACGTGACAAACAGAAAGGTGAATTTTTCGTCCATGGCTTCACCCTTGCCATGACAGCGCAGAACCGCTTTTACCGTCCTATCTCCGAGCAAGATACGCAAGCAGGCTATGTTGATATATTCCTATGTCCCTTGTTGGATATCTATTCCGACATGACGCATAGTTATATTATAGAATTGAAGTATGCAAAATACAAGGACTCTGAAAGCCGTGTGGATGAATTGCGGCAGGAAGCTATCGAACAAGCTAACCGCTATGCAGAAACGGAGACTGTGAAACGAGCTGTTGGCACTACGAAATTGCACAAGATTGTGGTAGTGTATAAAGGGATGGATATGCCGGTATGTGAAGAAGTGTAAGGCAATACTAGAAACGATTTCGCAAAATCATTTCTCATATTCTCATAAAGAATCGCATTTGGCTGATAATTAGATGTATAGACTATGAGAATTAAAATGTTTACATACATTTCTCATAGTTTATAGCTATAAAATGCCTTTAAAGAAGGTATTTCTCATACTCTATTTCGTATTTCTCATGCTGCATATTATGCTTGTCTTTGTTTCAAGAAACTAATATGTAGAAGGCAATATAACCGTAGTTTGTATGTTAAGTCGGTAGATAACATATCTTTCGCAACTGGTATTATTGTTTTTTCCTGCCTTTATCGGTATTATTCCACTCTAGTGAACAGACCGTTGCACTTGAGTGAATAGACTTGTGCACTAGAGTGCATAAGCCTGTTTACTAGAGTGAAACGATAGAGATGTCTTATTGAAAATCTATTGATTATAGTAGTATAATCTTTGATTGCCAGCTAGTTATAATGAAAATGAACGGTGGCTTTATTACAGTTCATTAAGCGTTAATGATTAGACTATGATGACATGTGATAATAAAGCCAAATGGACAGAACCAATCTTTCCTACTTCTTGTTTCTTATTTGCGGCAAGGGTAGTTATTATTATATATTATATAGGTATGTAAATATCTGAAATATTTTTCAGTTTCAACATAAAACAGACTGTCGTCACTTTTAATATTATTTTTGCCGCTCAAATTTTAAAAAGCTGTACGCAGTAAAAGAGAAGTCGGTAAGTTAAACCGGGAGCTCAGACAGATACAGGGTGATTTGGACAACTATATCGCAACACTGGAAGCGCGCCGGAAGCCTTACACCGTTTCGGACATCGTTATGAGGTCACACCTGCGCACATGGCACAGAGAGCTGATCTTGGAAAGGCGCGGCTGCACGCAGATGGGACAGGTGTGGGACATCCCCTTGTCCGCTACGAAACGCTACCTCAGGTTCACGGCCCAAAAGTACGCCCCCGCCATCAAGAGGCTGAAAGAGGGCGGACTCTCTACGGCAGCGGTTGCCGCCGAATTCGGGCTGAACCCGGAAACTTTCCGCAAGTACCTGCACGAGCACGAGCCGGAACTGTCCGCCACGCTCGGTATGACCAGGCTGGAGAATGGGAGGACAGCGCTGCGCCGCAGCACGGAGAAATATGCCGAGGCTGTGCGGCTGAGGAAGACGCACACAGCTATGGGTGGAGATACAACAACCCGGACAGACTAAAAAGTATACAGAAGATTGCACTACATACCGTAATGTACTAAATAAGGCATGAGGCTGTCTGAAAAGTCGGTTTTAGACAGCCTCATGAAACTTTACTTTCTATGTGTAGCAGAAATCAAATAAGGGGATAGATACTTACTCTTGTATAAAATCTACCGGAATCAACCGTACTTCACTATTCAAACCGGAAGGCATAGGAGCCCAATGTCCATAATCAGCCGGACGATATCTTAAATCTACAATATTGATTTCCTTGAATTTGCGCCACTGCACTCCCTGTCTGTCCAATTCTGCAATCCGATTCGCAGGGAGGTTAGTGACTTCTATCTCGATGTGGTTTTTTCCAGGTTTCAGGAATTGTCCTACCTTAAGCTGATAAGGCACTGCCCATACACAGCCTGCTTCCTGTCCGTTGATTCGGACACGGGCACTTTCGCGTACGTCTCCCAAGTCAAGAATCCAGTTGTCAGCTTTCAGAGCCGGCAACTCAATATCCAAAGAATACACGCCGGTTCCCATATTTGTTTGGGCTGCCGGATGATCTATGTTTGTCCATGAACATGGACGGTCTATATCAAATGTACCCTGAATCTCCGGTTTACTTTCAGCAAAGTGCAATTTCCAGCCATGGTCCAGGCGAAGACTAAAGGGTTGTTCTTTTACATACTTCCACGGCTTGGATGCTTGTAAAGGTTGTCGGTATGTTTGCAGGATGATAGACTCGCCCGATTTTAATTGCAGATAGACTTGTGTCTTCCCGTCTACCTGACGCACTTTCGCTTCTCCGCATTCTCCGGTCATGGGGTTAAAGAGAGCGGCTGTTTTGGCATTTGTACCTAAAGTAATCCAGCCATCTACTCCTTTGTTCTGCAGTGAAGAGATGAAGTAATGATGTCCTGTGTCATTGACTCTCCGAATGGTCTGTAACCCGAATTTTGTTTTCATTTCTTCCGCAGGGATATGGCAACAGGCCAATGTACGTGCATAATCCGTTCCGGTGATAATCTTACCTTTCCCAATCGGGGTGACGGTTGTTTCTGAAAACGATACGGCAGGCAGATTCTTCAAAGTCTGTTGATAACTTTTCCGTTTCTGTTCCAACTGACCATATCCCGGTACATCCGTCGGATAGTTTTCGAGGAATACAATGGTAGCTCCTTGCTTGGCCAGTTCATAAAGATGTGCCAGCACATCACTCGGCATCAAGTGCGCGGCAGGCACTACTAATGCTTTATAACCCGTTCCGCCCGATGTAACCAACTGTCCGTCCTTGAAACGGGTGCTGCGGATGAAGTTGTCAGAGATATAATCCCCGTCATATCCGCTGTTATTAATACGATGGATAGCATTGATAAATTTGGGAGCGAGTTTATCCATGTGGTGGATGGTGAACAGTAACAATCGTCCCGGTTGCTCGTTCCACATGTCATAGACCGGAAGATAAATCAGGAAATCATTATCCGGTCGTCCCATTTGCAGAAAACTCTGACAACGGGTGATATAATTGAAGAACGAAGGAGCGTCACGCCAAATACTGTTCGTCGGGCTCATATTGATAGAAGCATAGAACAGCCATCCGGGCCATTCGGCTTCTTTCGGAGAGTAAGGCGTCCCGTGGAAGAACATATGATTGACACCGGAAACGAACATCAAATCCATATCCGGTTTGCATTGCGACAGGGAAGTGCGGAAATGCTCCGTCAGCCAGGTGAATGTCTCCGAAGAAGTATACGTTTTTCCTGCAATATGAGCTGCTGAGGAGGCATATTTCAGCATAGACAGGTCCGAATCATTCTTCTTGGTCAGCGAATCCTGACGCAATCCTTCGATATGGAACTGCGACAGTCCGAAGCCTTCACATTCGGGAATATCTACGGCTGCGTAAATATCAATCAGATTGCCGGGCGAACCATGTGCCTGATTACGGGTGATACTACCGTTTTTGTGTGCCCAGTCTGTCCATTGACAGGTGAAGTTTTCCAATAACAAGTCGGAAATCGTCTCCCGGTAATCGGACACGATACGTCTGCTGACTTCCGGACGGCTTTCATCCAGAAATTCAGGGAAATGCTCTTCCAGCTTATATCCCCGTCTGCGAGCGAACTGTTCCAGAAAATCATCCGTCCAGTCTGCTTGATAAACCTCGTATGAATCGTTGAAGAAAGTATGCGGATAGCTTGTCTTGCTACTCTTGAATGCACGGTCAAAGCGGGAAAGATAGTTCTTGACAGCTTTCTTTGACAGGTGGTTCATCACATATCCTTCTCCTCCCGGAGCTGCCCGTTTCACTTTCTGCCGTGTCTTTCCGATGTAAAGAACGATCACTTTCCATTTGCCGACAGGTGCTTTCCATTGCAGCTTGTCTTTTTTTACGTGAGCAGTCAGGTTGATACATTTGCCTTTCTCATCGTATGCCATCACCCGGCTTAATACGGAATATGGCTGTTGTTTAGGGTCAGTCACGTTGATATCTTGTTCAATCTCTTTGCCGCCCTCTATTTCGTATGTCTGGAAGATAGCCTTGGTAGCCGCCTCTTCGATACTGACTTCAGGTCCGCCAAAAGGCCATCCGGTTCCGGTATTCATATCAATCTCCATACCCGTACGTTTTCCTTCCGCTTGTGTATGTTTAAGTATTTCCATCCAGCGGGGAGAAAGAAACTGAATTTCATTCGCGTCATTGCCTTGTACGCCATAGATAGGAGTAATTTCTACCGCTCCCATACCGGCACGTGCGTATTCTTCCAGATTATATGTCAGGTTCTTTTCGTCTACGGCACTTCCCAGCCACCACCATCTGGCGCCGGGACGTGCTTCCATCGGAGTGTCCGGCCATTGTTGTGCTTGCATTACTCCACCTGTGGCGAGCAGGCAAAGAACTATCCATTGTCTTTTATTCATTATTCTTTCGGTGTGTTATAGTATTCTATGTTTTCTGCGTCATCAGTTACAAAAAGCGGTCGTCCGTCCGGTTGTTCAAAATGGAAGCGGATACCGTCGAAAGTGATGTTCCGTGCATGGCGGACGTAAAATCCTTTGGCGGGAATAGTGCCGAACATCCAGGGTTCGGGATATACTTTCTCCTGTTCGGGCGGAACACGTTTGCCGTCTTCTTCGCTATATCCTCCTTTATAATAGAGGTGGATATTACGGAAAGTGACGTCCTCAATACATGCACCCGGCACTCCGCTGATGATGGAGGCATAACGGCTGTCGGCATTCCAAACGTTGATGTCGCTGATAAGGATACGTTTCATGGTGCCTACAGGCGTACCTTCGGGGCTACGCATACGTGTGCCTAACCGGAGAAAGATAGGAGCGTTGACAATATTCCTCATCGTTATATTGTTGATAACAATATCTTCCAGATGTCCTCCGTCTACCGTTTCCAATGCCAGCCCCCTGCAATGTTCAAAGATACAATTCGTAATCGCAATATTGCGGAAGCCTCCGCTGCTTTCTGTTCCCAGTTTGATGCGTCCGGTGCGGTAACCATGATCGGGGGCTTGCGGTTCATCCAGTTGCCAGGTGCCATCCAATACACTTCCTTTATCATAACCGCTTACATAACAATCACTGATCGTCACATTTTCCGTATCCTGGAAACGTCCTAAACCGTAGGATGCTTTCAATACAATGGCATCATCCCAGGGCGAGTTCACCGTGCATTGGCTGATACGTACATTCCGGCAACAATCAATATCGAATCCATCCCGGTTTGTATCTACTTTCAGATTCAGAATAGTCAGATGATCTACTCCTGTGGCAAGCAGGGCGAAATGTCCGCAATGCAACATGGATAAATCTTTCAGAGTCACATTTCTACACTCCTTCAGGCTGATAGCCTTGTTGCCTACACCCGGCAGACGGCTTTCTTCGCGGGTCAGCCCTTTACCGTAGATAAGTCCGGGCCCACTGATCGTTATGTTCTCCAGCCCGATTCCCCAAATTAAGGAATTCTTCCAGTGGCTGTGTCCGAAATCCTGATATTTGTTATGTTCATTCGGTTCGGCACTATCATATCCTTCTTCTTTTCCGGGAAAGGCGGCAAGAATACATGTACCTTGCTCCAGATACAAATGAATGTTACTTTTTAACCGGATAGAATAACAGGCATATTCTCCGGCTGGTAAGTAAACCGTACCTCCTCCGGCTTTTGCAGCTGCTTCAATTGCACGATTAATAGCAGGAGAATCGATGGTTTTTCCATCCGCTTTGGCTCCAAAGTCCTTAACGTTATAGATTGCTGCCTGCATATACAGGCAACCGGCGAGTAGGCTGAGTAGTAGATATATTCTTTTCATCTTTGTATGGATTTAAGCTAAATGGAGATACTACTAGTTACCATTTTTACTATGTTTAGATTCATCAATCTTTGCAAAAAGATCCGGCAACATAAAATAATTATAATCTGCTTGTGCATTTTGCTCGTAGAAACAGAAATAAAGTTTACTGTTTGCTGCGAGCGGGCAGCGCCCTACGAGGACCGGACGATCTGTTCGTTTCCCCGATTCGTAAAGCAAGAGGGGAGTCTTGTCCTGGCGGCCGTTACTCAAACGGATATCTTCAGTGGGAGTGACTGCCTGCAAGGTGCGGAGTTTCATACTTTCACCATAATAGCAGGTGAAGGCTTGCCCTTCTACACTGAACACGTTTATATCCATGTCCGGCTGACAGTCTCCGAAACTCCAGAATAAGTTGTCTGCCTGCTGCAAGGAGGTGACTGCTACTTCGAGAATAAAGCCGCGGCTATCGGGCAGGGCTTTCCATTGGAAATGGATCCCTTCTACTTTTTCTTTAGGCTTCAGCCAGTGACTTTCATTCCCCTCCGATATTCCCAGCCGGAAAGTACCGGCAGGCGGAGTCAGGGATTGTGCCTGCGCATCAATGAGCAAGATTCCCAGCAGTACGGTGGTCAGGAGTTGTTTCAGCATAGTTGAAGTGGATATTACTTTGTTCATTTTCCTTTAGTTCAATAGCTTTTTTGTCTTTCATATCCAATGTTATTTCAGACAAATTGAAGTTTTTTGTATAGCAGATTTTCCCCGGTTTATGGGTCTGCGCTTCGATGGCATAAAGATAGAAATTTTCCAGACGCAACGAGTCATTCCAGCCGGAAGCAGAGATAAATTCATCTACATTTTCTGCTTTGATCTTCGATACATACACATTGCGGAAGTGCGGATAACCTTTTTCGGGTGGTGTTACCGGAGTCAGCATAACTCTCCAATGTTCCGGAATATCTTTCCCTTCATACTCTTTAGGTAATACACTGTAACTATAACTGGGATTCCAGTTCAGATCCGCAGCCAGTACGTGGCGGACTTTTTCTGCTTTTACATCGGTCATATAGATATTTTCGACCGTTCCTCCACGGTTCATGGCACTCTTTAACCGTAGTACAGCCGAGGTGCCTACTGCTTGAAGGTTATATCCCAATATATTTCGTATGCTGCCGGAGGTTTCGCTGCCACAGGTGATGAGACCTGCACCTTTGCGGGCTATACAGTTGCGTATTACTATATTCTTCGTGGGGAGATTGACACGCAAACCGTCTGCGTCGCGTCCCGATTTGATACAAATATTATCATCATTGCAATCGACGTCGCAGTTTTCAATCAGAATATTAGTGGACGAGTCGATGTCGATACCATCCGTACTGGGGCCGTGTCCTCCCAAGTTATTATTGATGACCAGTCCGTCTATGGTGCAGTTATTGGAATAAAGAACTTGGCATCCCCAAAAGCCTGTCCGCATCAGGGTGAATCCTTTAAGAGTAACGTCCGAACTGCGTTCCACGAGAATACCCCGTACACGTTTACAGTCGTAATCCACAATCCAACGCAACCCTTTCTTTTCATATTCTTTCCGCATTTCCCAGTATTTATCCCAGAATACTTTGCCCCGACAATCCAGCGTTCCCTCTCCACTGACGGCAGCGTTCTTTTCGTTGACAATGTTGATCACTGCTGACGGCCATGTCATTTCAATACCTGCAATTCGTGAGCGGAATTCGGGATAATGATGAATGTGAGGACTAGCCAGTAGAGTCACTCCTTTATCCAGTTGCAGGTTGACACCGCTTTTTACAAACAATGCCCCTGTCTGATAATATCCCGGTTGCAGGATGACCGTGCCTCCACCGGAGACGGAGCAACTGTCGATTGCTTTCTGGATAGCCTCCGTGCTGAGCACTGTGCTGTCTGCTACTGCGCCAAAAGAATTGGCGGATAAAATAAGACTGTTTCCGGGCATTTGCCGGCTTCCTACACTGTCAGCCCATGACAAATCCGGTTGTTGCGGTACTTGCCCCCATTCGAAGCTGTTACTTCCTGCTTGTTTGGCTGGAGTACATGCTATAAAAAACGACCCCGCAACGAGTAGGGGAAGGATGTTTTTACTTTTCATATAGGTCAATATTGGGATTCTTTAATTTCCGTCCGGTTTCTCTATTTCTGTGAAAGGTGATTCGTTCCAATGGAATGTATTCACGTCATCCGGGTGTGCCGGGTCGTATGCCGGATCTATTTTCAAGTGTTTGGCTAACTCGGGTACGGCTTTCTTCATACCTTCAATCACACACTGGGCTATCTGGTAAGCGCCATAAGGGTTAAAGTGGGTATTGTCTTCAAAAGCCTTGGTCTGTCCGGGATAAGTCCCTGCCGGATAGTGTACGAAGGCGCGTTTGGATGTTTCCGTGCCTAACGCTTCATATAATGTCCGAGTCATTTCGTTGAGGTCAATCAAAGGTATATTTTCTTTGGCGGCCAGCCAACGCATAGCTTCCGGATAATCTTCGTGTGTGTCGCGGATATGTCCGGTCGCGTCAAAGCTCCGGCGTTGGGTGGGAGTAACCAGTACGGGATATACTCCACGTGCCCGTGCTTCGTCGATGAATGTTTTCAGGCTGGTCATAAAAGAGTAGTAAGCTCCTTTTCCAGGACCTTTCTGCTTCTGATCGTTATGTCCGAACTCCATGAAGAGATAATCGCCTTTCTTCATCTGGCTCAATGCTTTTTTCAAACGTCCTGCTCCTATAAAAGTATTGGCCGATTCACCGGATTCCGCATAATTGGCAATGCAAACATCTGTTCCGAAGAAATGAGGAATCATTTGTCCCCAGCTAGCCCAAGGCTCATTGTCCTGATCGACTACCGTACTGTTTCCGCACAGAAAAACAGTGATAACCGACGGATCGGCAGGTTCGATACGGATACTTTGACACACAGGTGCATCTCCATTAAATTCCAATGTCAGTTTATCATCCCAGTTCAGTTTCGCTTTCTCACGGGGCTTGATTCGTACATATTCTTTTTCGGAAATACGAGGGTTACGCTTATTGATGATAAATGTTTCGTCTATGAATTGTCCTTTTTTAGTTGGCAGGTTTTCAACAAACAGCCGGCGTGACTCACCTCTTATGGTGGTCACTCCTGCCTGTTTTTTATTTCCCAGGCGTACGGTAACTTTGTAATTTCCGTCCGGAACACGGACAGAGAAGAAGAAAGGTGATTTGCTCCCTTTCTCGGGCGTGGCGGTGAGATCGTATCCGTATCCCGTCTCCTTGCTATATCGGGGGGCGTCCGACAGTTGGTAGGTTCGGACTTCTTCTTGGGCATTGACGGTCATTGCAGTCAAGAGTAGTAAGCCTATGATAGTGGTTTTCATTATAAGTAATATGAATGTATATTAATTTATGTAATCCGTGCCTGATAATTTCCTTTTTAGTTAATTTTCGGTTTGAGCTCGTCCGGTGAATCTTTGGTATAAGATTTCACATCTCCTGCTACTTTGGTGAACAATGCTTGTATCACTTCCGGGGTAATAGTTGCTGACGGGCGGAAAGCATCCGAATTCATATAATCCAGGATTGCTTTGTGCATTTGTCGGGCAACGATTCGTTTCTCCGGTTGAGAAGTGATATCCATACTGGTCATCATCAGTTTACCGTTCAATACGTTTGCTTCAAACAACATTCCGATTTTCCGGCTGATGAACCAAGTATCGATGCTTTGAACGGTTGGCTGGAATTCTGCCGGGAAGTCGGTAAATTGCATCACCTGGGCTTTATTCAATAATTCCCACCATTGCAGGTTACTATGAAATTCCGTAGGAAATTCACGGAAAAGAGGATGATATTCATTCAGGAAAATACCGGTTGTGTGCGGCGGGCGCATTTTGAACCAGGAAGTATTCCAGAATACCGGAGTAAAGTATTGTTTGACTTCTTTGCCGTATTGAATCTTTCCAGCTGCCGTAATCAAAACGTTGCCGCCTTCCTGCAATACCGATAAAGCTTTGGCATCCAGTGTATCCGTGGTATATACCTCACCCTGTGTCAGTTCCACTTGTGCAGGATATACCCAAAAATCCCAGTCATTGATGGCATCGCTGCCTTCAATACATACTTCCAGATTTAGTTTCTGCGGAGTATCGATCCCCTTCAGGCTCATATCCACACTACCTAGTGCACAAAGGTTTCCAATAGGAATCGTTTGTGTGCCGACAGCTCCTTTGGCATACACCTTTCCGAACTTGTCTTTGATGGTATAGCTGGTTTTTGCTCCTTGCAGAGGGGCTGCACCAAAGTGGGAAACTTCGATGTCGGCATGGAATGTTTCATCATTGGTATATACAAACTTCGGAATACGGGCTAAGGGCACAGTCGGGCTGCAAAAACGTCTGAATTGTTCTGCGTTGATATATCCTTTCTCTTCAAAAAATACATCCAGTACGCCGACCAATGCCGTTCCCTGACCCGAATAATCGTTGAGAGCCAGCAATTGGAAACCTGCATAATCGGGAGTGCGCAATGTTTTTTCAATCTCATGCTTATAACAAAGTGCCTGCAGTTTGCCCGACGCCATCATAAAATCATAACTTTGGCTTCCCATGTGGTTATCATTCAGAATATCCCTGAATATCTCAAAGTTCTTCGCCTTGTTGACTCCGGTATATTTGCGGATTTCGTTAAAGTTCGGGAATACGCACCATTGACCTGTTTCATGTGATACATACGGTTGTTTCACGGTGTCTATCCTCGCACGATAATCCGATTTACTTTCCGGTCGTGCACCTGCCCAACTCAAACCGCGTGCTCCGGCTTTCACATGGTATTCATTGTGAGGTTGCCATTGCCAGCTGTTTCCAACAGAAGCTCCCGTATATACACGACGTGGATCTGTCGCTTTCCAATAATCGACAAACTTGCTCACCCATGCCACCCAGCGTCCGGAAGGTTCGTTACCACAAGCCAGCATACAGTAAGATGCATAATTTCCGTATTCTTTAGTCAGGGCAATTGTTTCGTCCATCAGATATTTGTCGATTGGCTGTCCGTTACCCAGTCTTGGTCCGTGATTCGGCCAACTCGGACCTTCCGGTTGCAGATAGAAACCGACCAGATCGGCTGCGATAAAAGCAGCTTCCGGTGGGCAGAAAGAATGAAAACGCATGTGATTCAAACCATAGTTGCGGCAAATGCGGAACACCCGCTTCCAGGAAGCTACATCCATCGGGGCATAACCGGTCAATGGGAAATCACAGTTTTCCACTGTGCCGCGAAGCATTGTTTTGCGACCATTGACGTAGAACCATTTTCCTTCTATCTTGAAATCGCGCATTCCAAATTGTACCTGTTTGATGTCGGCCTGTTTACCGTTGGTCAGTTTTGCTGTCAGTTTATACAGTGCTGGATTGAACTCATCCCATGTGAGGAAATTTTTTCCCATAGGAAGCTCCATCTCTATCGCATTGTCTCCCGGACGGATACGGAAGCTTTGCTGAACAGGAGCTACTTTGTGTTGAGTGTCCGCATTGAAACTTTCGGCAGAAAGTGTAATATCTCCTTTGGTGGAAGAGGCAGACTGTATGTTCATGCGTACCAGTGCTTTCTGATTGCGTAAATCAGGGTATATCTGGATGTCTTCAAAATGAACTTTAGGAGTGGCCTGTAATTCAATTCGTCCTACAATTCCGTTCCAGTTACCTTGGGTCTGGTCGGTGATGCTGTGAGAGTCGGGACCTACATTGATTTCTTTGATGCGGTTGTCGATGCGGATAGTAATCAGGCAGGTTTTGCCGGGAGTAACAGCCGAAGTCAGATCATACACATGAGGAACACAAAGACTGTTCTGCATACCGAGCTTCTGTTGATTGACCCATACGGTCGTTTCGATGTGCGGGCGTTCCAGGAAAAGAGTGATTCTTTCTCCTCTCCAGTTGGAAGGTATTGTAACTTTCTTTTGATACCAGGCTACCCCTACGTGATGTTTGTCGGGAGTCAGGAAAAAGGGAAGTTTCACTTGCCCTTCTATTCTATATTTCTCCATGTATGGATTGAAATAGTAAGAGCTGTCGTACAAGCTTCCGGTCCACCGGGTGCGGGCGGTTACTTCATCTCCTTTCAGCTTTTCGGGCATGGAGCCGGGGAGATTAATCTGATCATCAAGGCTTTTTTTAAACCATTGTTCCTTGGTGCCGATATCTTCCCGGTCTATCTGGAAATTCCATTTGCCGGATAAACTGAAAGAATGATTTTGCCCCGTTGCGGTCAGTATAGAGGCAAATACGATGGCAATACTTACTAAAAGTTGTTTCATGATATATAGAATTGATATGTTTTTCATCTCTATTATAAAATCTGCCGCTAAAGTAGAGCTTTTTAAGGGTTTAGTAAATAGAAAGATGTACAGATACATAGAATATTGTATCAAAATGCACTTATGGGGCGGGTGGTGTACAAAACTACATGGATTTGAAATATTATCCATGCTCTTTATTTTTGAGGAGGTTGGGAGATACCTTATCTTTGCGGGGTAAACTTTTTAATCTTAAAAGGAAACATGAAAAAAATAGTTGTTTGGATGGCTCTAAGTCTTTGCTCGGTAATGACAATCTTTGCCGGTGAGACTGCTTATCTCTTTTCTTATTTCATCAATGGCAGTAAAGATGGATTGCATTTAGCTTATAGTTATGACGGGTTGAACTGGATGCCTTTGAATGGCGGACGCTCTTATCTGACACCTTCCGTCGGTAAAGATAAATTAATGCGTGACCCGAGTATTTGCCAGGCTCCGGACGGAACTTTCCACATGGTCTGGACTTCCAGTTGGACCGATCGGATTATCGGTTATGCTTCTTCCCGTGATTTGATTCATTGGAGTGAACAACAGGCTATTCCGGTGATGATGCACGAGCCGACTGCCCATAATTGTTGGGCACCTGAACTCTTTTATGACGAGCCTTCGCAAACTTACTATATCTTTTGGGCAACTACCATCCCCGGTCGTCACAAGGAAATACCTACCAGCGAAAGCGAGAAGGGATTGAACCATCGTATTTATTATGTGACAACAAAGGATTTCCGCACTTTCTCAAAGACAAAGATGTTCTTCAACCCTGATTTCAGTGTGATTGACGCTGCTATTGTGAAAGATCCGAAGGTGGGAGACCTGATAATGATAGTCAAGAATGAGAACTCCAATCCGCCGGAAAAGAATTTGCGCGTTACGCGTACAAAAAAGATAGAAAAAGGATTCCCGACCAAAGTATCGGCGCCTATTACAGGAAAGTATTGGGCGGAAGGACCTGCTCCTCTTTTTGTCGGTGATACGCTTTATGTTTACTTCGATAAATACCGTGACCATCGTTATGGTGCCGTTCGCTCTTTAGATCATGGCGAGACATGGGAAGATGTGTCCGACCAAGTCTCTTTCCCGCGAGGCATTCGTCATGGAACGGCATTTGCGGTAGACGCTTCCGTAGTGGAAGCATTGAAAGAGAATTCCTGGTTTAATGACAAAGATCTGACACGGACAGGCGTCTACTATTATCCTGAACACTGGAATGAAAGCCAGTGGGAACGTGACTTCAAGAAAATGCATGACTTGGGATTTGAATTTACTCATTTTGCCGAATTTGCGTGGGCGCAACTGGAGCCGGAAGAAGGACGCTATGATTTTACCTGGCTCGACAGAGCCGTAGCGTTAGCTGCCAAATATGATTTGAAAGTGATAATGTGTACGTCTACTGCCACTCCTCCTGTATGGATGAGCCGGAAATATCCTGAAATTCTGTTGAAGAATGAAGATGGAACGGTGCTTGATCACGGAGCCCGTCAGCATGCTTCATTTGCTTCTCCTTTTTACAGAGAGTTATCTTATAAGATGATTGAAAAACTGGCGCAGCACTATGGTAACGATCCTCGTGTTATCGGATGGCAACTTGATAACGAACCTGCCGTACAGTTTGACTATAATCCGAAAGCGGAACTTGCTTTTCGTGATTTTCTTCGTTCCAAATATAATAATGACATTCAACTTTTAAATAATGCATGGGGAACTGCTTTTTGGAGTGAGGCTTATTCTTCTTTTGATGAAATAACGCTTCCCAAACGTGCACAGATGTTTATGAACCATCATCAGATTTTGGATTACCGTCGTTTTGCTGCAACGCAAACCAATGATTTTCTGAATGAGCAATGCCTGCTAATCAAGAAATATGCAAAGAACCAATGGGTAACAACCAATTATATACCGAACTATGATGAAGGACATATTGGTGGTAGTCCTGCGTTGGATTTCCAAAGTTATACCCGTTACATGGTATATGGAGATAATGAGGGAATCGGTCGTCGGGGCTATCGTGTTGGTAATCCGTTGCGTATTGCTTGGGCGAATGATTTTTTCCGTCCGATACAGGGAACGTATGGTGTAATGGAACTGCAACCGGGACAAGTGAACTGGGGCAGTATCAATCCCCAGCCCCTTCCGGGAGCTGTCCGCTTGTGGTTGTGGAGTGTCTTTGCCGGCGGAAGTGATTTTATCTGTACCTACCGCTATCGTCAACCGCTCTATGGGACAGAACAATATCATTATGGAATAGTGGGAACAGACGGAGTGACTGTTACCCCCGGTGGAAAAGAGTATGAAACTTTTATAAAAGAGATTCGTGAACTTCGTAAGCATTATGCTCCCCGTGAGGCGAAGCCTGCTGATTACCTGGCACGTCGTACAGCTATTCTTTTCAATCCTGAAAACTCTTGGAGCATTGAGCGACAGAAACAAAACCGGACTTGGGATACTTTTGCGCATATTGAAAAGTATTACCGTGCCTTAAAATCATTCGGAGCCCCCGTCGATTTTATTTCAGAAGCCAAGAACTTATCCGATTACCCGGTCGTTATCGCCCCGGCCTATCAATTAGCTGATAAAGAACTGGTAGACAAATGGACTGCTTATGTGAAGAATGGCGGAAATCTCGTCCTGACCTGTCGAACGGCACAGAAAGACCGTTATGGTCGTCTGCCGGAAGCCCCTTTCGGCTCTATGATTACCCCACTGACCGGAAACGAAATGAATTTCTATGACTTGCTTCTTCCCGAAGATCCCGGCACTGTTGTTATGAACGGAAAAGAGTATGCCTGGAATACATGGGGAGAAATCCTGAATCCCCCGACCGATGCACAAGTATGGGCGACATATACCAATGAATTTTACGAAGGAAGCCCCGCTGTGACTTTCCGTAAATTGGGAAAAGGAACGATTACTTATGTAGGAGTGGACAGCCACAACGGTGTGTTGGAAAAAGATATATTGAAAAAACTATATGCACAGCTAAATATCCCGGTAATGGATTTGCCTTATGGCGTGACAATGGAATACCGCAATGGCTTTGGAATTGTTCTGAACTATTCAGACCGGCCTTATACTTTCGATTTGCCGAAAGGCAGTAAAGTATTGATAGGAACCCCGGAAATTCCTACGGCAGGCGTATTGGTCTTTTCAATATAAATATAGAATAGCATCTAATTCTAATCTATAAGATTATTGCCATTCATCGCTTTCACCTGATTCTTGAAATGCCGATGAATAAGGCTATAGCGGGTGAAAGCGAGGGGTGAAATCAGGTGAAACAGAACATTATCGGTTTCACCTTGTCTTTTCAAAATATCCTTTGAGCTAAAACCAATATCATTATAGCTAATCCGGATATCATTATAGCTAATGAAAATATGCTTATAGCAAATCCATTGTCAGGTATTAATAGATGAACTGTCAGATGTTAATAGCCTAGTCGTCAGGTGTTAACACCTTGGCTCTCATCTATTAATACTTGAAATGGTACATCTATATACTCACCGTATTGCATCTATATACTCATCACGGTGGTTATATATGTCCATCACGATGGCTCTATATGTCCAGCAATCGGTATAAATAAATTCAAAAGGTGAAAGCGATAATGGAAGCCTTCACCTGTTTTTCCCCTACGCTTTCACCCGCTATCTCCTTATTCATCGATGTTTCAGCTATAAGGTGAAACTGGTGGAACTTATCTTACGAAGATTCTATTTGTAGGGTGCTATTGTTTTTATTAGAAATCAACAAAAGAATTGCCACTTATACTTCTTGATTATAAAGTCTTATTCAAGAAGCATAAGTGGCAATATCGACAATATCTATTTAAGATTAATATCCGGGATTCTGCATTGCTTTCTTTTCCTCATTGTTTAATGCAGAACCATTTGAATTGGTGATACCGTCTAAGAACGCCTGTGGAATTGGACGATAATAATGTTTGCTTGGATTGAATTCGCCAATCCCCCGAGTAGCACCGTCGTTGAATTTATGCCAGCGGGCATCCAATGTTTTGGTACGGGCCAAGTCTTCCCAACGTTGCAATTCACCACAAAGTTCGCGGGTACGTTCGTTTAATAAGAAACACATCATCTTTTCGGCATTGGACGTACAACCTAATTCATTATAAATAGGAGTGTCAACTGTAGAATTATAAACGTCTGCCACGCTATTCAGTTTCATTGCAGATTTGGTTGAAGCCGTAGTTTCTGCACCTTCCATATTATTGGATTCATAGTATGTGTTTTTGTCCCAATAGATGGCACCTTCGTCAGAGTGACCGCCACCTTTTCCTGAACAGAAAGGATTGTTCTTATAGGATTGTCCACCGTCTACGTTCTTGCTGCGGTCTTCATTGTCAGCATAGCCGGCACGGTTGCGTAACTTATTAATCCATTCGATTGCTTTGTCATAATTGGCTTCACCTTTGCGGATATAAGCCTCGGCAACCATTAACACATCATCTGCCGAACGGGCAATGATAGCGTCACGAGTACCAAATTGTGAAGCGATGGAAACACGGTAACCGTCACGGAATTTAGACAAAGCGACCGAACGCTTGTGCGGGATAATATTGTAATAGTTGCCGGTCTTTTCATTTTCATTTAGGTTCCAGCTATGGGATTGTCCTTTGAAATAACGTACATAAGTATATGTGTTACACATCTTTCCGTCTTTCAATACTGTATATGCCGGAGCGTTAGGATATGCTTCATATCGGTTGTCACCCGGATTGTTGACGATGTATTTTAGACCTAGCTCACCGCCTTTGAAACGTTTTTCACCTTTGTTGACACCTGCCGGAGCGTATGGCATATCTTCGTCTGTCCATTCCGGGGCACTTTTGGTTTCGTTGGCTCCATAACAAGTGATGAATGATTTCCAGAAACGGGAGTCGTTGACACGGTCGAACACTTGCATGGTATATTCTGTAGCACTGACATACGAGAACTCACGTCCGCCGGAAATGTCACGTTTACAACCACTGAGGTCTTGATATACAGACGGATAATAAAGATGCATTTGGTTTCCAAAACGTCCCCATGTTGCTTCGTCATTGGAGAATTGGGCAGCCAGGATTACTTCGCTGACTTTTTCGTTTGCACCGTTCGGCTGCTGGTAATCCCATAATTCCACATAGTCATCGCACAGTGGATGTGCGGCTACCACTTCTGAACCATACTGGATAACTGCGTCCAAATCGGAAGATACATAATTCCCGTTCCAACTGCTATACAATTCGGAAGCACGGAACAGATGTGCTTTTGCCAGGAAATGGGCGGCTGCGTATTTATTGATACGTCCGACAGATTCTCCTTGTTTCGGCAGCAATCGGTATGCTTCTCCAAAGTCGGATATTACCTGAGTGTATATTTCCTCTTCCGAGTTACGTGTGAAGTAAGTTTCCGCACTTGTAGAAGGTTCCAGTTTCAAGGGTACGCCACCGAATTGTTTCACCAGTTCGAAATAGGCATAAGCTCTGAGGAAATAGGCTTCTCCCAAACGGGTGTTATAGGTAGGCGAACTTGTATTGTAATACTGCGGCAAGTTCTGGAGAAGTATATTGGCGGGTTCAACCAATCCGTAATAGTTGTCCCATATCGGTTGGTTAGCAGCAGTTTCTGAAGAATTCAAGTCCTGGCTGTAATGATTCCATGCCGGTATCACATTGTTGGCATCGGTAAATTCGTCCACTCCCATGTTATAACATTGGATTCCCCAGATATAATTGAATTTGAATTTCAACTTTTGATAAGCTCCGGTCACTAATTCATCAAGTCCTTCCTGTGTCTTGAAACGGTCGGTACTATATTGGGTCTTTAATTCTTCGTCAAGGAATGATTCGCTGCACGAAGTGAACGAACCGCTCATAACGCTGGTTAGTATAGCTGCGAATAATACTTTATTTATTTTCATAATGTTCTTACTTTTAATTGTTTATTAGAATCCGATATTGACACCAATGACAAAACTCTTTAAGGTAGTGGGTGAACCGAACGTTTTGGTATTGTTGTCATAGTTCACTAAGTCGGTATCCAGAAAATCACATGCCTTATAGATATTGAATGGATTCATTGCCTGAACATATAATTTCAGGTTATTGATACCCAGTTTGCCCAATTGTTGCGGAGTAAAGTTGTAACCTAATGAAATGTTACGCACTTTGATATACGAACCGTCCTGGTAATTCATGGCACTGTTGTAAGTGTCTGCTCCTTCACCGTTAGAGCCCGGTGAGTAGTATCTTGCATTTTCATTTGTTCCTGCTACCCAGTAATCAACCTTGCGTTGCATATAGCGGCCGTCAAGTGTGACAGCACCTTGAGGTACGGTGAATCCCCAGCGTGACAGAATGAAGAAAGATAGTTCAAAGTTCTTGTAATTGAAGGTATTGCTCCAACCGCCTGTCCAGCGAGGACGTACATAACCTACCACCTTTTTATCGTCATTAGCATCTATCGTATCGTCATTATTCAAATCTTTCACTTTGATTTGTCCCGGTTTACGTCCGTATTTGGCAGCTTCTGCGGCTTCTTCCGTTTTCCAAATACCGTCATATACCCAGTCATAATAAACACCGATTTCTTCTCCTACAAACCATTTGTTGTTTACATCTTCCGTTCTGCCGTTAGATAGCTGGTCAATCCGGTTTCTATCCATAGACCATGTCAGGGTTGTACTCCATGAGAAATCTTTCAGTTGTACCGGAATTGCGTTTATTTGCAGGTCGATACCCCAACCGGATGTCTTACCTACATTCGAATAAGTGGAAACGTAACCGGTCAATGAAGGAATAGTCATTTCCAACAGCAAATCGTTCGTCTTGGTCTTGTATGCGTCAATGCTACCGGTGAGACGGTTGTTAAAGAATCCATAATCAACACCGACATTGTATTGGGTCGTTCTTTCCCAGCCTAAAGTAGAGTTCGCCATTTTAGCCGGTGTTTTCTGTGATGGATCCGAAGGCACATAACCTAATGAAGAATCATTTTGTCCCCAGTTGTAATATAGGCCGGTGATTGCTCCTTTAGTAGCATAGGCTTGGATAGCTGCATTACCTGTGACACCGACACCTAAACGGAGTTTCAACTGATTAAGCCAGCTGACATCTTTCAAGAAATCTTCCTGGTCCATTCTCCATGCAAGGGCAACAGAAGGGAAGCTCGCCCATTTGTGTCCTTCGGCCAACTGAGAAGCACCGTCCCAACGCATAGATGCTGTTAATAAGTACTTGTCTTTATAACCATAGTTCAAACGAATCATATAAGATGCCATTTGAGTCTCTGTCAGACCGGTACCAAAAGCTTTCAGTGTACCGGCAGAACTCATATTATACCACAACTCATCTGCCGACGCAACATTGGTAGCTCTCATATCTCCCATTTCGTAATGGTAAGCCGATGCGGATTGCATCAATGTCAACCCTAGATTATGCTGGCCTAATGTCTTGTTGTAATAGATCAGGTTATCTAATGTCCATGCACGTTTCTGTTCGTTTTTATATTGTGCGCCGTTGTTTCCGTCGCCATTGATACCGTCGGCTGCGTTGGCAATTCCCAATGTATAGAACTGAAATTCAGGACCGAACTGGATACGGTAGGACAAGCCTTCCAACGGTTTCCATATTTTGCCGAAGTCAATTTGTGAGTACATGCTGGCTGATGCACGGAAGGTACGGCGCTGATTGGTGTTATAATCCAGTTCACGAATAGGATTGATGATATTGACATCACCATTCGGATTGCGGATGTATTCATTGTTTTCATCATAAGGCATTGTCCATGGAAGCATGCTTCTCAATGCGCTGTAGAAATCACCGGAACCGGTTACGGATTTAGAGAAGCTATAGCCGTAGTCCTGGGTAGAGTAGGAAGCGTTGATGGAAGTTCCCATTTTGAACCATTCTACCGGGTTTGAGTCAAATGAAGTTTTTAAGGTATAACGTTCATAAGCCTGACCGGGTTGTGTACCTTTCTGATCCATATAGCCGAATGAAGCATAACCTTGGAACTTATCCGAACCGCCGGATGCGCTTAATGTATGTTCATGGGTAATTCCGGTTTGCTTGCCGTGGGAAGCCCAGTCGTAAGAACCTACTTTTGAAGGGTCGTAATTACCGTTTGACCATGCCTGGTCGATATTTTTCCAAGAAGCGGCTACACTGCCGAAGGCTGCTTTGTCAGCTTCGTATGTCGGAGCGGCGGATGCATAGGAGCCGGCATTATACTTAGCTATACGGGCATAGTCCAGCCATTCGGATGCAGACATCATTTCTGTTACGTCATGCAATGTTTCAAAGGTGACAGTACCGGAATAGTTTAAGGTAACTTTTCCTTGTTTCCCTTTTTTAGTAGTGACAAGGATGACACCGTTGGCACCACGCGAACCATAGATAGCCGTAGCCGAAGCATCTTTCAGAATATCAATAGCTTCAATATCGGAAGGGTTGATATTCTCAATACCGCCGTTTTGAATAACCATGCCGTCAACAACATACAACGGCCCTTGTTCGGCATTGATAGAGCGTTGCCCGCGAATATTGATATTTCCTACTTCACCGGGGCGTTGACTGGAAGTGATGTCCACACCTGCTGTTTTTCCTTGCATTCCTTCCAAGGCATTCTTTACAGGCATTGCTTTCAGTTCTTTTTCTCCAACCCGCGCCATAGCACCGGTCACATCGCTTTTTTTCTGAACGCCATAGCCCACAACTACTACTTCATCCAACGTTTCCGAATCTTCTTGAAGCGTAATCTTGAAATTGGTATTTCCTGCGACAGAAATTTCTTGTTTCTTATATCCTATATAAGTAACTGTTATCATACCTTTAGCTGGTACATTAGAGAGGGTAAATTTACCATTCAAATCTGTTATAGTACCATTGGTTGTGCCATTGACCAATACACTGGCACCGATAACTGGTTCTCCTGTAAAGTCAATAACTGTACCTGTGACCGTTTTATTCTGGGCATAGGTTCCAACTATTAAAAGGGAGAACAAAGTGAAGAAAAATAGCCGTCGGATAGTATCCTTACAGGCGTACAGGTGATTACCTTTTTTGTTGCTTTTCATACTTTAATTGTTAAGTTAAACAAATGTTAGATTCATGATTTGAAGTGAAATCACTGTATATAAGGAAAATATGAAATCGAAAAAGTTATTTTCAGGCAACAATGAGGTAACCTTTTACAATAGCTGGTCTAATATCTCCCTAAATACTTTATCAGCATGTTCCTGCATGATTTTAATATAGTTGAATATAGGACGATTGTTTTTCATACTGTGCCCTATGCAATACTCAATCTTTTCAATCTGGATTCCTAAATTATATCCGTGTTGTGCAAAGGTTTTTCGGGCGGAATAATAGGTAACTTTCTTCTTTATTCCCGAGAGTATTGAGAGTTTGCCTATATGACGGAAAATCAAACTGTATATCTGTTTATAAGATGAATACTTCCCGAATTTCAGATAACCATCTTTTGTCAGATACTTATCTATAATTACTTTAGCTTCAGGTTGCAGAGTAAATACGGTTTCATTCTCTCCTTTTTTACTATTACGTGTTTTATGACGTATATAGCGCATATAGTCTTTATCCTTAAAATTATATGCCAATAAGTCTCTCAAGTTAATACCACCTAAATAATAGGTAAGCATAAAAATATCTCTTACTATCAACAAGGAAGGTTTAAAAAGATGCACATCTCGCATTCTTTTTAGTTCATCTATTGATAAATCGAGTTCCCGCACATTGCTTGTAGGCATCTTAAAAAGAATGAAAGGATGGATAGAGTAAGTTACATAATTCATTTTTGTAGCATAATTCAATATTACCTTTATCAAGGTCAGGTATATTCTGACGGTAGTATCTGCCAAATTCTCTCCGTGAAGAACATTTGCAAATTCTTGTATATGGAGAGGAGTTAACTGAATTAAAGGAAAATCCCCTTTCATATACTTAATGAATCTTTCTGAAGCTATCTTATAAAGTTTATAAGATTTTTCTCGTTCTTCTCCTTTCATGAAATCCATATACTCCTTTGCGACAGATTGAAAAGTTATTCCTTTTTTCTTCTGTTCGTAGTTAATAATACGTATCAGTTCAGTGCATGAGATTGCAGGTAAATAACTGATTGATGTAACGATTTCCTCATACTCGTTTATCAGTTTTCGTAAACAAGCATTCATATTCGCAGCATTCTCATGTCTGACAACTCTACCATTCTTTATCTGACTGGCAGAATCCAAAATAAACTGAGTAGATATATATCTAGTCTGCGAATGATGTGCTACTGCGATCCTTATTCGATGTCTACCATTTGATAATTTTTTAGTCGGAACAATTACAATTGAAAAATTCGCCATATCATTTTTAGGTTTATAAATTACTATTTCCCATACAATAAAATAGAAACATAAAGGCTCATAACCATCAGCCGTAGATTAAAAATCCGGCTTGTAGCATGGAATATCGTGCAAAAGACGGTATTTTCCATGCATTTGTACGATTCTGCATTGTTATATTTTAATTTAGTCTTTATGTTTGCAACACTTTTTCACAGCTATAATTGTGAAAAAGCATTTAATAAAAAGAGAATCTAACATTTGTTTAACTTAACAAGATATTACTATGCGTATGAAAAACAACAAATCAATCTTGTATTCTTTACTTGCTGACGAGGAAAGAATATGTTTGCTATCCATCCAATCTTGTCATGATTTTACTAATCAACAATCATATGTTTAACTTTAAAAAACATGGTATGAGAAAAAACTATGTAACGGCTGCTGTTGCTCTGTTGCTTTTGGCAGGGTGTAGTAACGATATTAAAGAAACAGATATCAAATTTGCCGGTGAACCCGGAGCAAAAGTTTCTTTTAGTGCAGTAATTAATAATCACGAAGCTAATGAACTTGTAACAAGAGCTACGGAAACAAACTGGGAGTTAAAAGACTCGGTAGGTATTACTTGTGGAACCAATCAGGTGAACATTAATTATTTATACGAAGGGGATAGCCGCTTTGCAGCCAAAGGTGGTGTGGCTGAGGATATTTGGGTACTGGGTTCTGATGAATATGATGTAGTGGCGTATGCGCCATTTATGGGAAAATCCGGAGAGGAGCAACCTGCGGTAGCTGTCTCTACAACCAGCGAATTTCAAGCAACGGCAAAAGACCGTGCGAAAATTGACTTTCTGTTCGCAAAGTCTAAAGCTACTTCACAGAATCCAAATGTGAAATTAGCATTCAATCATATCATGAGTCGCATTAAATTGGAATTCCAAGCAGGCGAAGGAGTGGAATTGAATGATATCACGTGCTATCTTATCGGATTGAAAAACACGGGAACTTTCAATCCCAATACAGGAGAAACAACGGTAAGCGAAGAACCTGTTTCATTAAAAGATGATATTGTGTGGGATAAAATAGGAGCAGAAGACAATTATACGATACAAGCTATATTGTTGCCACAGAAAGTTCAAGGAAAGGTTACCATCCAAGCACGTATGAACGGTTATCTTTATGAAGCCGAATTTGCGAACCTGACCGAATTGAAACCGGGATATTCTTACAATTATATTATCAAGGCAAACAAATATACCGATAATAAGTATGTGTTGAATATTACGGAGGAAACACAAATCCTAGGATGGACCAATCAGGACAACGATCCGATTACTTCTGATCCGGGAATGGCTAATACAGGAACTGAGATAACAAATCCTGATTGGAATATTACGGAAGAAACAATTACTTCCAAGCCTGTCGGAAAATAATCGGTTATACCATATTTATATATAGACAAAAACAGCTAAGAATAAAAATAGGAAATTTATGAAAGTAAATAATTATATATCAATGCTTTTCCTTGCCGGTGCCGCTATGATTGCCTCTTGTTCTCAAAATGAAGAACTGGGTGGAGATAATCCGGACGCTTTGCAAGGATTTCAAATCAGTGTGTCTGACAAAGGTTTCGCGGATATGGATAAAGGTGAAACACGTGCCGTTGAATCGGGTTATGCTACCAGATTCTCAAACGGAGATGCTATCGGTGTGTTTGCCGTCAAAGGAGATGTGGTGGTAGAAGCAATCAGAAACCGACAGTTCACCATGGAAGATGGTGTTTGGGTATTGTCTGATGGAGGGGATGACATTGAGTATAAAGGTTCGGAATTTGAAAGAATGAAATTCTATGCATATTATCCATATAATAAGAATGTGATTTTTGATCCGACCGCAGTGACAAATCCTTTTGAAGAATACATCAAAAAATGGACGATTGGAGCGGATCAGGGAGAAGGAAACTATACGAAGTATGACCTGATGACAAGTACAGGTACTGTGAAAGGCGACCGTTTGAAAGGTCAGATTGCTTTTGACATGAAACATGAAATGGCACTTGCGGTGGTGAAAATGCCTAAGTTGACATACAGCTTTACCAATGGTGGTATAGATGATTATTTGATGCCGATAGCAGCCGGTTCGTTCACCTTGAATAATGCTGCTGCAACTCCTTATTATCAGGCAACAACCGATACATACCGTTTCTTGGTCAATCCTAACAAGGAATTCTTGGTGAAAGGTACTTATACCGGAGTAAACGAGATGGAATATGAAGCGAAAGGTACTCTTGAATCGGGCACGGCAAAGATGTATACTATAGAAGATAAAAGTAAGATTAATCATACGTTGCAGGTAGGAGACTATTTCTGTGCGGATGGTAAGATTGTTTCTGTGGATACAGATGAGAGCAATTTGCCAGACAATGTGATTGGTATTGTATGTTATGTGGGAAACCCTGAACCGAGTGTAACTCATTCCGATCTTTATACCGCAGAAGTTGATGCCTTGCGTCGTGATTTTCCTTCTTGTACGCATGGAGTTGTATTATCTCTAAAAAATTCATTGGTGGAAGAAACCGATCTGCATATGTTCCATACAGGTAAAGCAGGTACTTATTCCGACTGGTTTACTAATGACGAAGAATGGGCAGGTAAGTTTGTGATTTCTAATACCGAAAAAGATGCGAATAAGAATGATGCTCATTTGGTTTTCCCTGCATTGATGGGATATAATAATACACAGTTGCTTACCATGTGTTATGAAGGAAAAGGAAGTCCTTCTACTTGCGACTGGGCTTATCGGCATATCATGGCTTACCGTGAGACAGTGGCTGTTCCTTCAGGAGTGACTCCTTGGTATTTGCCTTCTATCATGTGTTGGGAGCGGGTAGCAAGTAATATGAGCGCTATTAATGCATGTCTCAAAAATGTGAATGGCGATGCCATGACTTCTGTTGATAATGGAACGAATAGTGGACATTATTGGAGTAGTACACAACGCTCTGCTGCCAACCAATGGACACATGGCATGGGAGGCGGAAGATACCATATTATTTGCGAACGTGGATCGCGTGCCGGTTATTTCCGTATGATGCTTGCATTCTAACTAAAAACGATGCATAGAACTTCGTTAACTATATTTATATCATGAACATATACATATATGAATAAGATAAACTTTATAAAAGGGACCACTTTGCCTGTCGCTTTGTTCTTCACAATGGCAACTTTTGCACCTGCATGGGGATTGCAGCCTGTTTCGGCAGCTGTTGAGACTGTGCAGCAGCAAAACTCCATAAAAGGAACAGTCGTTGACAGCCAGGGAGAGCCTATAATTGGGGCAAGTGTGCTTGCGGAAGGGACAACCAACGGTACGATTACCGACATTGACGGTGTGTTCAGAATAAATGTACGCCCCGGGACAAAACTGAAAATATCTTTTATCGGTTATACTGATAAGACTGTGGTGGCGAAGAATGATATCAAAGTCATTCTGGTGGAAGACGTGACTGCGCTTGAAGAAGTGGAAGTCGTAGCGTATGGTACGCAGAAGAAAGTGACCATGACCGGTGCTATTGCCAGTGTGAAAGGAGAGGAACTGACCCGTGTGTCGGTAGGTTCTGTTTCCAATGTATTAGGAGGTCAGATGACCGGTTTGACCACCGTGCAATATTCCGGTGAGCCGGGAGCGGATGCCGCTGAAATTTTGATTCGCGGTAAAGCTACTTGGGAGAACGCTTCGCCATTGATTCAAGTGGATGGTGTGGACCGTGAAAGTATGAACGATATCGACCCGAATGAGATTGAATCTATCTCCATCTTAAAAGATGCTTCGGCAACCGCTGTATTTGGTATCCGTGGAGCCAATGGGGTCATTCTGATTACGACTAAGCGAGGAAAAGAAGGAAAGGCGAAAATTTCATTTACAACTTCTGCTTCCGTGCTGATGCCTACCAAGATGGTGGAACAGGCTAGCTCTTATGATTATGCCCGATTCCATAATCAGATGATGACCGGTGATAAAAAATCTCCTATGTTCAGCGATGCTGTGATTCAGAAGTTTAAGGATGGTTCCGACCCGATTCGTTTTCCTGACATACAATGGGCGGATTATATAATGAAAAGCGCTACGCTTCAGAGCCAGCATAATCTGAATATTTCGGGAGGAACGGACAGGGTGCGTTATTTCATTTCTGCGGGTGCGTATACACAAGGAGGACTTTTTAGTGAGTTCAATCTTCCATATAATTTAAGTTATCAATATCGTCGGTTTAATTATCGTACGAATCTGGATATGGATGTCACTAAAACCACTACTTTATCATTAAATATCAGTGGTAATGTGAATAATTCGGATCAGCCGCGTACCAGTCAGGGATCTTCCGGTCTGATCAAGAATATGTATTATGCCACTCCTTTTTCCAGTCCCGGAATCATAGATGGGAAATTGGTAAATGCAACCAGTGAGATTTTCTCCGATGGATTGCAGCTGCCTTTTACCGGAACTACGGGAATGGGATATTATGGTAATGGATTTAACCAGTCTAATAATAATGCACTGAATGTGGATGTTGTTTTGAACCAAAAACTGGATTTTCTGACTAAAGGGCTTTCTTTTAAAGCAAAAGGTTCTTATAACAGTTCTTTTACTGTCAATAAAATAGGTTCGGGAGGGTCTGTAGCCACGTATACTCCCGTATTGATGGAAGATGGAAGTATTGCCTATCGTAAGTTTGGCGAGAATACGGATGTGAAGTATTCATATTCTACAGGCAAGAAACGTGATTGGTATATGGAAGCCAGCTTTAATTATAACCGGACTTTTGGAGATCATACAGTGACAGCTCTGTTGCTGTATAATCAACAGAAGGAATATTATCCCAAAGAGTATCCTGATATTCCTCGTGGATATGTCGGAGTGGTAGGACGTGCCACGTATGACTGGAAGAGCCGTTATATGGCTGAGTTTAATGTGGGTTATAACGGATCTGAGAACTTTGCGCCCGATTTGCGTTTCTCTTATTTCCCGGCAGGTTCAATCGGTTGGGTGATGAGTGAGGAGGATTTCTTCCGTCCGTTGAAGTCGGTGGTGAGTTTCTTAAAGCTTCGTGCCAGTATTGGATTGGTGGGTAATGATAAAATTGGAGGTTCCCGATTCATGTATATTCCTGACCCATATAATGTGGGATTGAGTGACTTGGCAAACCGTGTGACAACAAATTCTTCTGCAAATGCTTGGGGATATGCGTTTGGTGTAGATTACGGTACGGTTGCTTTGGGAGCACGTGAAGTGGCGAAGAACAATCCTTCTGTGACATGGGAGAAAGCATTAAAACAGAATTATGGTATTGATGCCAATTTCTTTGACGACCGCTTGAAAACGACTTTCGAGTACTATAAAGAACGTCGTAATGACATTCTTTTGCGAGATGGAACTGCTCCGGGAATGCTTGGATTTATTGCTCCGTTCGCTAATTTAGGAAGCGTGGACAGTTGGGGATGGGAACTTTCTTTCAAGTGGAACGATAAGATTGGTGAGAATTTCCGTTATTGGGCAGGTATTAACTTGTCTTACAACCAAAATAAGATTCTGGAAAAGAAAGAAGCTCCGCAAAACAACCTGTATCAATATCAAAAAGGTCATCGCATCGGTTCTCGTAGCCAATTTGTTTTCTGGCGTTTCTATGATGAAAATACTCCGGCATTGTATGAACAGACATTCAACCGCCCGTTCCCGACACACGAAAATATTCTTCAAAATGGAGATGCGGTATATGTTGACTTGAACGGTGACCGGAAGATTGATGCGAACGATGCAAGTTATGACTATGGTTTTACGGATGATCCGGAATATATGGCAGGTCTTAACTTGGGATTTAGTTGGAAGAATCTGGAGGTAAGTACTCAATGGACAGGTGCATGGAATGTGAGCCGTATGATTTCAGATGTGTTCCGTCAGCCCTTCTATTCGACTTCAAATAGAGAGCAAGGAGGATTGTTGGCCTACCATCTAGATCATACATGGACACCGGAAAATCCTTCGCAATCTTCCGAATATCCGAGAGCTACGATTGAGAATTCGACGAATAACTATGCTACTTCTACACTTTATGAGAAAGATGCGAAGTATTTGCGTCTGAAAACGCTTCAAGTAGCATATAACTTCCATTTTCCGTTGATGAAAAAACTTGGGCTGAATACCTGTCAGTTGTCATTCGCTGGATATAATCTGTGGACAATTACTCCTTATTTATGGGGAGATCCGGAAGCAAGAGCTACCAATGCTCCTTCTTATCCATTGTCCAAGACTTATACATTGAGTTTGAAATTAGGATTCTAAAAACAGCAAAAGGAAAGATATAATGAAATTACAAAATAAATGGTTCATCGGTTTGATGGTGGGAACGGCAGTTTCTCTGGTTTCCACCTCATGTGTGGACGAAATCAAATTCGGAAATTCTTTTTTGGAGAAGGCTCCGGGAGGAAATGTTACGATTGATACGGTATTTAATAATGCCGAATATGCACGTCAGTTTTTGAATACCTGTTATAGTAGGCAGTATTATGGTCTGCCTTATAATACGGATAGCAATGGTAATATTCCGGATTCTTCCAGCCCTTATGTAGGGAAAAAAGATGCGTTGACTGATTGTTGGGCGCTTTATTTCAGTGACGCAACGGTGTATAAGCAGTATTATGGAGGAACTCTCAACGCTAATTACGACATACGTGGCAACATATTTCCATATACCCGTGAAATGGTGTGGGAAGTGGTACGTTGGTGCTGGCTTTTTATGGAGAATATAGACCGGGTGCCGGGGATGGATGAAACTGAAAAAGCGAGATTGGTAGCGGAAGCTAAATGTTTGATAGCTGCACGCTATTTTGATATGTTCCGTCATTATGGTGGTCTTCCATTATTATATGCTTCGTTTTCCGGAACGGAGGCGGGGTATGAAATACCTCGTTCCACTGTAGAAGAAACGGTGAAATACATGATTAAGATGTTGGATGAGGCTATCAATTCCAATGCTTTGGAATGGGCTTATAGCGACGCAGACCTTACCAGTAAAGCAGGGCATTGGACCAAAGCTGGTGCTATGGCCTTGAAATGTAAAATCTGGCAGTTCGCAGCTTCTCCATTATTTAACGCTGACCAGGGATATGCAGGAGGAAGCTCGGAAGCCGAACAACAACATTTGGTGTGGTATGGCGAGTATCGGCCGGAGTTATGGGACAATTGCTTGAAAGCTTGTGAAGATTTCTTCAAGGAATTGGATAGCAAAGGAGGATACGATTTGAATAAAGCGTCTGTAGAGACACCGGAGCAGTATCGACAAGCATATCGTATGGGATATGTCCGTCAAGGCAGCAGGGAAATATTACACTCTGTCCGTACCAATATGTCAGATGCTTTTAACTCCTCTACCTATATGTGGCATTCTTGGGCAGATCCGTCAAAAGCGCTTTGTCGTACCGAGTACCCGCCTACACAGGAATATGTAGAGATGTTCTCATGGGCCGACGGTACGCCTTTCGACTGGGATAAGACAGTAGAAGAAGGTAAATTGGATGAAATGTTCCTGACGGGAACATTTAAGGCAGGTGAACAAATGTTGTCCGATATTGTGTTGACTCGTGATCCTCGCTTGTATGAGCATTGTATGGTGAACGGATTGCCGAAAATGCTGGATTGGAGTGCAGGAACAATGTCCGGATTGCCATACGAACTGTGGGTAGGCGGATATGACGAAGGAGAGAATGCTAAACTTCAATCGGGTAATTATGCGACGGGTTATAAAAATATGAAATATTATCTGGGAACTGAATATCAACGTCAGTATACACAATGGGTTTATCTCCGCTTGTCCGATATTTATCTGACTTATGCAGAAGCCTTGCTTCAAGCAAAGAACGATCATCGCGGAGCTATTGACCAGATTAATATTGTACGTGCTCGTGTAGGATTGAAGAAGGATTTGGCAGATTGTGTGACGGATAAAGATTTGCTTTCCGACAAAGATGCTCTGCTGGAAGAATTGTTGTGCGAACGTGTTCGGGAACTGGGGCTGGAAGACAGCCGTTATTTTGATCTTGTTCGTTATAAACGTGCCGACCGTTTTGAAAAGCCTTTGCATGGTTTGCTGGCATATCGTTTGGATGAGGCAGGCAATCGTATGGAGGGGAATACGAAATGGAATGAAGGAGATAAGAACAAAGGAGCGTTGCAACCGATCCGTTTTGACTATCAAAGATTTGAATTATCTAAGCCGATGCGTCGTTGGTGGACACATGGATTTGAACCTAAATGGTATCTTTCTCCATTCCCACAGACCGAAATTAACAAAGGGTACGGATTGATTCAGAATCCGGGTTGGTAATGTGAGACAACGAAACAGATTAGAACAATAGTTGAATATTGATTTATATGAGAAAAAATAAGATTCTGATATTGGCTTTGCTGGTCTGCTTGGGCATTCCGGTAGGAGCACAGAACACAGACAGCAACATTACAGGTATTGTTGTTGATAAATCGGGAAAACCGGTCTATGGAGCGTCTGTCAATGTGGAAGGTGGCGCGGCAGAGATGCGGGTTGAAACCGATAAGGATGGAAAATTTGAGATTGCAGTCGAAAAGGGACAACGTCTGAATGTTGTTTCTGTTGACAATGGCTCTGCTACAGTTGTTGTAAAGAAGGATGGACCGATGACAATCGTGATGGGGTATGCGGCACATACTGTGGATGTGGGAGCTAACCGGACATTCAATCGTCATGAATCTACGGCAGCTGTTGCTACGGCTGATAACGAAGAACTTGTCAAACGTTCTTCCCAGAATATATCCAATGCGTTGTTTGGTTACGGCTTGGGACTTGCCACCTTGCAAAATGCCACCAGTACCGGTTTGACGGCAAATCCTACCTTTTATGTACGGGGGTTGCAGAGTTTGTCGAGCAGTACACCTTTAGTGTTGGTAGACGGTTTGGAACGGGATATGAGTTTGGTTAGTCCGGAGGAAGTGGAATCCGTGTCTGTCCTGAAAGATGCCGCAGCCGTGGCGTTGTATGGATATAAGGGAGTAAACGGTGCTATCTTGGTTACTACGAAACGTGGTAAATATAACACGAGAGAAATTACATTTACGTATGACCATATCGTAAACACACAATCTCGCCGTCCGGAGTTTGCAGATGCCGCCACTTATGCGTTGGCGGTAAATGAAGCGCGTGGGTATGAAAAATTAAGTCCTCGTTATGCAGATGCCGAAATTGCGGCTTTCCGCAGAGAACCCGGAAGTCTTCAACATTTGTACCCTTATTTATATCCGAATGTGAATTGGGTGGATGAAACATTCAAAGACCGGGGAGTCTCTAATAAGTATACGATTGAGTTTCGTGGTGGAGGTGCCAAATTCCGTTATTATACCATGGCGAATTTATTGACGGATAAAGGTTTTGTGAAAGAGGCAAACATGAATGAAGGTTATTCTACACAGAATATGTATTCGCGTGCCAATTTACGCACGAATCTGGATATAGACTTGACGGCTACTACTAAGTTGAAACTGAATCTTCTCGGTACTTTGTCCGAATCCAGAATGCCTGGAGCAACAGCTAACTTATGGGATATGATTTATTCGATTCCTGCTGCCGCTTTTCCTGTTCGTGCGGAAAATGGCAGTTGGGGAGGCAGTACGACTTGGGCAGGTACCTTGAATCCTGTAGCGCAATCGCAGGGAACAGCTTATTCAAAGGGACACTCCCGTAGCTTGTTTGCAGATCTTACGTTGTCGCAAGATTTGTCCGGCTTGTTGAAGGGACTGGGAGCCAATTTCCGTTTGGCTTATGATAATTATTCCAATATTCTGGAAGATCATAGTAAGACATACACTTATGCTGGTTATTCTACTAATTGGACTAATAATGGACCGTTTTACACAACTATTTCCGGAGGTGAGGATAGTGAAATGGGAAAAGATGCAGGCATTAACAACTGGGCACGTCAGTTTAACTTTGCCGGGAGCATTGATTACAACCGTTCATTCAGGAAATGGGATGTTTATTCACAACTGAAATGGGATTACGAATATCGTGATTCGTATGGACTGAATACGACGATCTATCGTCAGAATGTGTCATGGTTTAATCATGTTGGATTCAACAACCGGTATTATGTAGATTTGGCATTGGTCGGATCGGCCTCCAGCTTGTTGGCACCGGGACATAAGTGGGCTTTTTCTCCTACAATCTCTGCCGCTTGGGTGCTTTCGGAAGAGAAATGGCTGAAAGAAGTATCATGGGTGAATTTCCTGAAGTTACGGGCGTCGTTTGGTGTGATAAATGCCGATTATCTGCCAATAGACGGTAAGGATACTGTATATGATTATTGGGATCAGATTTATACGACTACCGGTACGCAGTATAAGTTCAACAGTAGTTACGACTCCGAATTTGGAAGTACGATTATCGGTCGTCTGGCAACCATTAATTCCACTCACGAAAAAGCTTATAAATACAATGCAGGTATAGATGCTACCCTGTTCGGTGGTTTGGATTTGACAGCAGAAGGTTATTATCAGCGCCGGAAAGACATTTGGGTATCTTCCGAAGGAAAATATACAGATGTGTTGGGTATGGATGCTCCGTTCGAGAATGCCGGAATTGTGGATAGCTACGGTATGGAAATCGGGCTTAATTACACCAAACGTTGGGGAGATATGCTGTTTAACGTGGGTGGTAATTTTGCTTGGAACAAGAATGAAATTAAAGAGCAATTGGAAGAACCGCGTGTGTATGATAATCTGATAGAGACCGGTCATAGGCTGAACCAAGTGTACGGTATGATAGCCGAAGGATTCTTCAAAGACGAAGATGACATAAAGAACAGTCTTCCACACAAGTTTAACACAGTTGTCCCTGGAGATGTAAAGTATAAGGATGTAAATAACGATGGTGTCATAGATGCTAATGATAAGACAGCGATAGGTTATAGTACGGCGGCACCGGAAATTTATTATTCTTTCCATTTGGGAGCCGAATGGAAGGGGCTTGGAGTAGATGTTATGTTCCAGGGAACGGGCAATTATTCTGCTGTGTTGAATACCAAGAGTATGTTCTGGCCGTTGATAAACAATACGACGATTTCTAATCATTATTATGAGAATCGTTGGACGCCGGAGAACTTGAATGCTAAATATCCCCGTTTGAGCTCTCAGAGCAATGCCAATAATTACCAGACCAATACGGTTTGGTTGGCAGACCGTTCTTTCTTGAAGTTGCGTAATGCGGAGGTGTATTACAAGTTCCCGAAAGAACTGATGAAGAAGACAAAAGTGTTGGGAAGTGCCAAGTTGTATGTGAGAGGGATAGACTTGTTCTGTGCTGACCATATTGACGTGGCGGACCCCGAATGTTATGGTGCAGCGACTCCGCTGAATAAGAGTGTGGTGGTCGGCGTTACGATTGGTTTTTAATGATAAAAACAAAGCGAAAGAATGAAACTGAAAAACATTATCTACGGAATGATGTGTGCAATCACACTCGGTTCCTGCTCAGATAAAATGGAATATCATGAGTACAATAATTATGATGAGGATTTTGTGAAGCTCAACTTCGGTAATGTGGGAGGGCTGATAACAAATATCTATTTGGCCATGGATGTGGACTTTGGAAATTATAGCGGAGCAATTTTGGGTTCTGCTACGGATGAGTCTGAATATGCTTATTCAGGAAACCAGATAGAAGATTTCTACAATGGTTCTTGGAGTCCGTCGAATGCCAAAGGCAGTATGTGGACATCTTGTTATGAAGGAATAGCCAATTGCAATCTGTATTTGGAGAAGTTTACCGGACTCACATTTCCCGAACTTGCTTTGAATAGTGATTATGCCCAGCAAATGTTCCGATATAACAATTACCAGTATGAGGTGCGTTTTCTTCGTGCGTATTTTTATTTTAATTTGGTGCGGCAATATGGAGATGTACCTTTCAGCGACCATGTGATGACAGCGGAAGAATCGAATACGTTGTCACGCAGACCGGCTCAGGAAATCTTTGATTATATTATATCAGAATGTGACGATATCAAGGATAAGATTGTGGTTGATTATAGCAAACTGGGAGATATGGCATTGCCTAGCAGTCCGGCAGAAACGGGGCGTGCTAATCGTAAGACTGTGTTGGCGTTGAAGGCTCGTGCAGCTTTGTATGCTGCAAGTCCTTTATTCAATCCTTCCGATGATAAAGCACTTTGGTATCGTGCAGCTAAAGCAAATAAAGAATTATTGGATGATAATGACGGGTTTGCGACCAAACCGAAGTTGCTGGTAAGTGATTATGACATGCTTTGGAGTAAGGATAGCTATAATGATGCTACTAGTGAATTAATTTTCTGTCGTCGTGCCACTACTACCACCAATTCGTTCGAAGGATACAATTTCCCGATAGGATTGGAAAATTGCAAAGGTGGCAACTGTCCGACGCAGACTCTGGTGGATGCTTATGAGATGCAGGCAACCGGTTTGCGTCCGGATGAAATGGAGGATTACGATCCTACGAAACCTTATTACGAAGGTCGCGATAAAAGGTTTGGGCTGACTATTGCCAAGAATGGAGATGAAAAGTGGCCAAACTGGAATACTGTTCCTCTGCAAACCTATCAGGGTGGGTTAAATGCGGAACCGTTGAGTGGCGGTACTCCGACAGGTTATTATTTGAAAAAGTATTGTCAGACGGCAGTAGACTTGCGTGCCGGTACAGCTTCAAAGACCTATCATTCATGGATTACATTCCGTTTTGGAGAGTTTTATTTGAATTATGCGGAAGCTGTATATAAATATCTAGGCGGTCCGGATGAGACGGATAGCGAGTTTACGACTTCGGCAGTGGATGCCATTAAGATTGTCCGTACTCGTGCTGAAATGCCGGGCTTTCCAACCAATATGACTAACGATGCTTTCTGGAAAAAATATCAGAATGAACGTATGGTTGAATTAGCATTTGAGGGGCATCGTTTCTGGGATGTGCGTCGTTGGAAAGAGGCTGACAAGCATTTCAAAAACATTGTTGAAATGAAAATCACCAAAAATGGTGATGGTACTTATACTTATGAACGTAAGACAAAGAATAGAATATGGGATGATAAGATGTATTTCTTTCCTATTCCACAGAGCGAACGTTCTAAGAATCCGAATTTGGAACAAAATCCGGGATGGTAAATCCCGGATGTTCGAAAAGAACGGAAGAGGAGTTTTTGAATGTATTATTAAACTAAAGAATTGGAAATATGAAAAAATATAATCTGTTGGTATGGGCTTTTTGTCTGTTGATGGCAGGAGCTTGTTCAGATGATGAGCCGGTGGTTCCACCAGTGGTGGAGGAAGAACTTCCGCCTTTGCCGCCGGTTGAAGTGGTTACAGGCAATCGGGCAATGTGGGTGAGTTATGATCCCATTTGGGAAAAGGACGTTAATGCGACAACAGGCATTTCATCTGCGTTGATTAGTTGGCGGTTATTAAAGACAGATCCGGCAAATGTGGCTTTTGACATTTATAAGTCGGAAGATGGCGGAGCTGAAGTGAAATTGAACGAGGCTCCTATAACGAATGCAACTTCATGGTCTGATGAGAATATTGATAAGGATAAGTCCAATACCTATCGTGTTACGTTGGCCAACCAAACGGAGACTCTTTGCGAGTACACTTTTACATCAGATATGGCAAGGAAGTTCTATCGTGAAATCCGACTGAATGTGAATGTACCTGACGCTTCTTTGACTTATTCACCGGATGACATTCAGGTAGGTGATTTGGATGGTGACGGTGAGTTGGAGATTGTGGTGAAGAGAGAACCGTACGATGGCGCGAATCAAGGGGAATGGAAGAATGGGACGACTTTGTTGGAAGCTTATAGAATGGATGGTACGTTTTTATGGCAAATAGATATGGGCATTAATATCCGTTCCGGTTCTCACTATACTTCATACATTTTGTACGACTTTGACGGAGACGGCCGGTGTGAGATTGCCTTCCGTTCGTCGGAGGGTACGAAGTTTGGTGATGGCAAAACGATTCTTGGTGCAAATGGATTCGTGAACGACTATCGTTGTCGTGAGGAAGGTGGTAAGGGATGGTATTCCGGTGCTGCTTTACCCACTATTTGCGGGCTGGTGTTGGAAGGACCTGAATATGTATCTATCTGTAGAGGATTGGATGGACGTGAAATTACTCGTATAGATAATATCCCCAGAGGAGGTGAGGGCTCTAAAAGAAGCCGTGCTAAATATTGGATAGATTATTGGGGAGATGATTATGGCAACCGTATGGACCGTTTCTTTATCGGTGTTGCCTATCTTGATGGCATCCCGGATGAGGCAACCGGTGTAAGAAAGAGTAATCCAAGTTTGATTATCAGTCGTGGTATTTATAAGAATTGGCAGGTATGGGCGCTCGATTTGAAAGGCAATAAATTGGAAACACGTTGGAAGTTTGATACAGCCGAGCATTCAGCCGAATGGCTGGCAATGTGTTCACATGCTTTCCGTGTGGCAGATTTGGATGGAGATGGTAAGGACGAAATCTTATACGGTTCGGCGGCTATTGATGATGATGGCGGTGAACTATGGTGTTCGGGCAATGGACACGGTGACATTCTGCATGTTGGTAAATTTATCCAAGATCGTCCGGGGTTGCAGATTGTGGCTTCGTTTGAAGAACAGGAAACGTATGCGAATATGGGACACGGATATGGATGCCAGGTGATTGATGCCAAAGACGGATCGTTGATAAATGGACATGCACCCGGAATGAATGGTGATGTCGGACGTTGCATTGTGGCGGATGTCGATCCGGACAGTCCGGGATTTGAGTATTGGTCGTCCGTTCAGTCCGGTATGTATTCTTGTAGCACAGGGCAGGTAGTCAATACGAATTATCCGACAGGTATAGGTGGCGGTGTATGTTATAACGTAGCTATTTATTGGTCGGGAGAAGGAACACGCGAGATGTTTGACCGTGCGTTGGTATTGAGTTATAAGAATAATTCATTATTAAATCGTCAGCGTTTGGTGAATTTCAGTGTCGGTTATGGCAGTAATCAAGGAAATCATGCTTCGAAATACAATCCTTGTTATTATGGCGACTTCTTGGGAGATTATCGTGAAGAGGTGATTATGGGGGCAGAAGATGGTAAATCCATTTATATCTTTTCTACCAATCATCCTACTACTCATCGTCTTCCGCATCTGATGACAGACCATACATACGATATGTCGCAAGCTATGCAGAACATGGGATATAATCAGGGAACTAACCTTGGTTATTATGTAGGTGCCGAAACCTTGAAGTCATCCGAAACGGAAGAACCGAAAGAATAAGAAAAGTCTTATTCTATTTTAGTATAAGTTTATAAAGAAAGAACAAGCCGGTTACAGTATCGGGTTGTTCTTTCTTTTCATATTTGAACGAATCACCATATATATGGATAATATTCTATTTCTTAATTGATCGGCTCTCCCTACTTTTGTAAGGTGAGATAGCAAATATATGTATATATGAAAAAACTCTTTATCCTTTTGTTCCTCTTCATTACTTTAGGAACAAACGCACAAAACAATAAAGTTTCCGGCCTCAACGCCCGTCAGTTTCATAAATATTGGAAGGTAGAGTCGGAATCACCGGATTATAAAGTGACATTTCAGGGTGATACCGCTGAAATACTGTCTCCTAAAGGTCTTACCTTATGGAGGAAAGAAAAGATGAGCGGACGGGTAACCATTGAATATGATGCATGTGTAGTTGTAGAAAAAGAAGGAGACCGTTTGAGTGACCTGAATTGCTTTTGGATGGCTTCGGACCCAAAACATCCTGATAATATATGGAAACGTGAGAAGTGGCGTAGCGGAATCTTTCTGAATTGTTATTCTTTGCAACTCTATTACATGGGATATGGTGGAAATTATAACTCTACTACACGCTTCCGTCGTTATGACGGCAATGAAGCAGGAATCACAGATCCCAAAGTACGCCCTGCCATACTGAAAGAATATACAGATACCGAACATTTGCTAAAAGCGAATCACTGGTATCACATTAAGATAACAAATGAAAATAATAGAGTTAGTTATTACATAGACGGCAAGAGACTGGTGGACTTCCGCGATGCCGAACCTCTGACAGAAGGATGGTTCGGCTTTCGCACCACCTTATCCCGTACCCGTATTACAAACTTCCGCTACGAATGTTTGCCATCCCAAACGTCTACTGTTCCTTTACATTGGATCGGCAATACGCCTGAACAAGACAAAGCTGTAAGTTTCGGAGTTCCTTTTGATGAAGGCTACCTATTTCCTGAAACTTCATTGCGACTAAAAACAGATAGAAATCAAGAGATTCCGGTAGATACTTGGCCATTGGCTTACTGGCCGGATGGTTCCGTGAAATGGAGCGGAGTTGCCGGAGTCATTCCTGCCGGAACAGAAAGACTGACATTAGAAAAAGCCCCCCGGAAAGCAAAAACTATCAATAAACAGCCTAATGCTTCTATTGCAATCACTGAAACGCCTGAAAATATTCAAATTGAAACAGGGCTAATTTCCGTATTTATTCCCCGACGCGGAGATTCCCTGATTGATAGCCTGTTATATAAAGGAACTAAAGTAGGAGAAAAAGCGCGTCTGATTTGTAATACTCAAAGCGAGCCGATTCAAGAAAATACATCTCAAATATCTTTTACTCATTACATAGGGGAAATAAAATCAGTAACCATAGAACGTCTGGGCGCTGTACGGGCACTTGTAAAGTTGGAAGGGATACATCGGAATAGGAAGAATAACCGTGAGTGGCTTCCTTTTGTGGTACGTCTTTATTTTTATGGTGGCAGTGAACAGATCAAAATGGTACATAGTTTCGTCTATGACGGAGATCAGGAGAAAGATTTCATTCGTAGTTTGGGTATCCGTTTCGACGTTCCTATGCGTGAAGCTCTGTATAATCGTCATATTGCTTTCTCGTGTGCAGATGGAGGAGTGTGGAGCGAGCCGGTACAACCATTGGTAGGGCGTCGCATACTCACTTTAAATAAGGCAGATAATTTAAATAAGACAGATAATAAGAAAAACAGTAATAAAAAGAAGGATGCACAACAGAAGCCAACAGATGAATCCTCCCTGCAAGAGCAGCAAATGGAAGGCAAACGTATTCCGCCTTATGAATCTTTCGATGAAAAGAACCGCTCTCTGCTCGATAACTGGGCTTCATGGAATGATTACCGTCTGTCTCAACTCACTGCCGATGCTTTCTCCATTCGTAAACGTGCCAATAACGATAATCCCTGGATAGGAACCTTTTCCGGCACACGTAGCGATGGATATACTTTTGTCGGAGATATTACCGGAGGATTAGGACTTTGTATGCATGACTTTTGGCAGTCTTATCCCTCTTCTATTGAAATCTCAGACGCACGAACCCCGGTAGCTACCCTTACCGCCTGGTTGTGGAGCCCGGAGTCCGAGCCTATGGATTTGCGGCATTATGATCGTATAGCTCATGACCTGAATGCCAGCTATGAAGATGTTCAGGAAGGCATGAGCACGCCATACGGTATTGCCCGTACCACTACGTTTACACTGATCCCACAAAGTGGTTATACCGGGAAAAAGGCTTTTGCTGATTATGCCAAACAGTTTTCTAGCCCTAGTCTGTTAATGCCAACCCCGAATTATCTTCATGCCCGCCAAGCTTTCGGGATATGGAGTCTCCCTGACCGTACCACTCCATTCCGTACTCGTGTAGAAGACCGCTTGGATGCTTATATTGACTTCTATCAGAAAGCAATCGAACAAAACAAGTGGTACGGTTTCTGGAATTATGGTGATGTAATGCACGCTTATGACCCCGTTCGTCATACCTGGCGTTACGATGTCGGAGGATTTGCCTGGGACAATACGGAACTGGCTTCTAATATGTGGCTATGGTATAATTTCCTGCGTACCGGGCGTATGGATATCTGGCGTATGGCAGAAGCTATGACGCGTCATACGGGTGAAGTGGATGTCTACCATATCGGCCCCAATGCCGGATTAGGCAGTCGGCATAATGTAAGTCATTGGGGATGCGGAGCAAAAGAAGCGCGAATCAGCCAGGCCGCCTGGAACCGTTTCTACTATTACCTTACTACGGACGAACGTTGCGGTGATTTAATGACTGAAGTGAAGGATGCCGACCACAAACTCTATGAACTGGACCCTATGCGCCTGGCCCAACCTCGCAGTGAATATCCTTGTACTGCTCCCGCTCGTTTGCGTATCGGTCCCGACTGGCTGGCTTATGCCGGTAATTGGATGACAGAATGGGAGCGCACAGGTAACACTGCTTATCGTGATAAAATAAAAGCCGGAATGAAAAGCATTGCCGCCCTGCCTAACCGCCTTTTTACCGGTCCCAAAGCTCTAGGATTTGATCCGTCAACAGGGATTATCACAACCGAATGTGACCCCAAACTGGAAACAACCAACCATTTAATGACGATTATGGGCGGATTTGAGATAGCCAATGAAATGATGCGTATGATTGATATACCCGAATGGAAAGACGCCTGGCTTGACCATGCTGCACGTTACAAGAAGAAAGCATGGGAACTTAGCCATAGCCGTTTTCGTGTTTCCCGCCTGATGGCTTACGCAGCTTATCACTTGCGTAATACCCAAATGGCTGAAGAAGCCTGGAAAGATTTGTTTACCCGGTTGGAACATACACCTGCACCGCCTTTCCGCATCACTACCATACTTCCGCCGGAAGTACCGTCTCCATTAGATGAATGTACGAGCATCAGCACGAATGATGCCGCTCTTTGGAGTCTGGATGCTATTTATATGCAGGAGGTTATTCCAATAGATAACTGAACAAGTGTAAAGTAGCACTAGTTGCCTCCCAATCTATTAATAGCAAAGTTCTTCCGCATTAAGGGTAAACTTCCTTTCCCTTACTACCAAACTTGCAATTAACTTATTGCAAACTATAAACGCAAGTTCCGTTTTTATAAATGCAAGCTTTGTTTTTATAATCAAAGGCTTCATTTATAAAAACGGAACTTGCGTTTATAGTTTACTCTTAGGCAAACAAAACTTTAGGATTAACCCAATAGAAGTTTGCAAAGGGGTAAGAGCAACTTTTCTATTAATAGATTGAGTGATAAGTAGCGTAGCCTTCCTTATATTATGCTGCTTACTTCAAATATTCCTTCAACGGACAATCTGTCTTTTTCAGCCCTTCCGCAATACTTTTCGCGTTCATGTGCGCTCCTTTCAGAGAAGTATGTGTATGGTCGTGGTTGTAGTAAGTCGCAGCTTTCTTCACACCCTTCTTTTCAAGTTTATCAGCACTGATTTTGTTCAGGTCGATAAAGTAAGCTCCGGTGGCTTCGGCAGCTTCGCGTGTCCACTTGCCAAAAGACTCAGTGTTGCGTTCTATCTTTCCGTCTTTCCATTTGTTGCGTGGTGTATGACTTAGAACGATGGGAATGGCACCTTTCTCCTGAACATCCATGATGAACTTCCGAAGATACCAGCCAAACGTATAAATTACCTGATACTTACCAGTCTTTTCCATTAGAAATACTTTGCTTTCTTCACCGGAACCACGTAATTCGGCACGGGCCTTTCCTGCATTAATATCTCCTGCATCATTATGCCCGAACTGAATGAGGACGAAATCCCCCGGTTGCAAAGCATTGTATACCTTGTCCCAGCGACCTTCATCGAGGAAAGTACGTGCACTACGTCCTGCCATCGCACGATTTTCTACAGAAATTTTATTTAGATTGAACTCGTCGGCAATTACGCTTCCCCAACCCCACATACCGTTTTTGTCTTTATCTTCATTTCGGACCGTACTGTCTCCGATAGTAAACAATACCGGACGTCCCTCTTTCCGACTGGAACCTGTCACTGTATCTTTCTCAACAGGCTTCAGATAATTGGCCAATTCCAGCCCTTCATATGCACGTATTCCGTCGGCAGCGGATTCTGCATTTACCTTAGCACCGAAAGCACTGGTGTGGATACGGTCGATATAAAACATATATTTCACCTTATTCTTGCCGAACTTTTCAAATTTGCGGGCAGTGATATCATTCAAATCAATAAAAGGAACATGCTGTTCTTCTGCCACCTGCTTTGCCCACAATCCGAAAGTTTTGTTGACACGTGTGATGATGGTGCTGTCTTTATCTTCCCAAGCATTGCGGGGAGTAAGCGAGAATAGGATAGGATGAGCACCTTTGGCTTTTACATCCTGAATGAAACGACGCATATATTCCCCGTAGGTATATACGGTTTCTTTCACTCCGGTTTCTTTGATTGTCACGTTCAGCGTGTCGTTGCCAATTCCGGGAATGGAAGCACGGGCACGTCCGCTGTCGTATGGGCCGTTGTCATTGTGCCCCAATTCGATGATAACCCAGTCTCCCGGGCGGACTCCTTTGATTACATCCGGCCATAAACGGTTATAGAAAGTACGGCTACTGGTTCCGCCCAACGCATGATTCTCTACCGTAATCCGGTTAGAGTCGAAATAATCAGCTGCATAATAGCCCCAGCCCCATTGTCCGTTATTGCCGTTTCCTAAGGTTCCGGTACGCATGGTAGAGTTACCTACCAAGAACAGAACAGGGTTGTCACCTTTCCGGCTCGAACCGGCTTCCGGTCGCGAGGTACGTGCTTTGTTCAGGCTGTCCAGCGTGTTGTCAATTACCAGATTGACATCTGCCATAGGAGCGGAAACTTTATTTTGTGCTTGCAGTTGCAAACTGAATGTAATGGCTGTCAGCCAACATATATACGGGAATAATTTGTTTTTCATGAATCTGTTTTTTTTTGAAATCCCTCACCGACCGGTGTCTAAACAGTCAGTGAGGGAACTAGCTACTAACTAACCTCTAACTAAACCTAATGAATGATTATCTTTAAACCTAATGAAAAACTGTCTATGTTATTTTAATTTATAAACTTCTGTTCCGGCAAGTAGGAAACAACCGACTCCGTAGTCTTCAAAGTCGGGCACACTCTTATAAGTAACCGGCTGTCCGTCTTTAGGCTCTTTGCCTGTTCCCTGCACATATCCCAAGAATCCGTTCGGATGTACGGCATCTTTCACCATAGCGTTCCATGCTTTTAAAAGGACGGGAAGATATTCTTTACGGTCGAGCAGTCCGTTGCGCACTCCCCAAGCCATACCGTATACAAACAGTGCTGTCCCGGAAGTCTCTTTACCTCCGAAGTTCGTCGGATCATGAAGACTCACATTCCAGAAACCATCTTCACGCTGACATTTTTTGAGTGCCTTGCTCATAGCGAGAAAATCATTTATATAATCTTGGCGATGTGTTTCATTGGCAGGGATTTCATTCAATACCCGTACAAGAGCTGCATATACCCAGCCATTTCCACGACTCCAGTAGCAATCCTCTCCATTCGGTTCTTTGTAAGGAGGATCAAAATCATGATCGCGCCACCATAGGCAATCTTTAGGATTATACATTCCGGCTTCTCCGTGCACGTTACGAGTGTAAGAATACATATCCCACATCTTATCGTAGTATTTCTGTTCACCGGTCATTTTTCCAAACTTTGCGTAGATTGGCATTGCCATCTGGATAGCGTCAATCCACCACCAATCGTTCACCTGCGGAGTGTTGACTACCATATCGATACTTGCTTTTATATTCCGGATCATATTCGGATCGGACGGACATATATTATATAAGTCAATATAAGTTTGTCCGCAACAGTGGTCGTCTGCGTTACGGGTGGTATTGCCGTTTCTCATTCCCCATTTGTGAAAATCAGCCCAATCGTAGGCATACTTATAATAATCTTCACGAGGATAAATGCCATACAGAGCCATTAATCCTTCATAATATACGCCTCTCGTCCATATATTGCTTGGACGAACTCTGCCATAGAAAGAAGGCAATGTGTAGTCGGCATACTTTTTCATAAAGTAGTCGTTTACTTTTACGATAGTCTCTAAAGTCTCTTTTTGTGCAAGTAACTCTTGTGCCATGACCGGCTTTCCTGTCATAAGACAAAGAAGAGTTGCTGTAAAGAATGAGAGTAGTGATTTCTTCATGGTGAAATAATTCTGTTTTATTAATTGGGTGTTCATTCTAATTTTCATTGGCAAAGATAAGGGACGTACTTTTCTTTTTCAATGGATTTTCGTTCAGATATATTCATTTTTGTTCACCAGGTAGTTATAATGCGGTTTAAAAGTGGGGTATATGATGATTTCTACATAGATTTGTACAATATTCTATTTTATAAGTAGGCTGTGCCGCCTACTTTTGTGTTGTAAATTAATTAACGATAAAACTATGAAATGCATAAGTGCTTTTTTAAGTTTGTGTATGATAGCTGCTTTTGTAGTGGCGCAGCCGAACTATGACTTTTCGAAATTGAAACGCGAACATTTAGGACGCGGGGTAATTGCCATCAGAGAGAATCCTTCTACCGTTGTCGTGTCTTGGCGTTATCTGTCCTCCGATCCGATGGACGAATCTTTTGATGTTTATAGAAACGGCAGAAAGTTAAACAAGCGCCCGATAAGGAATGCGACTTTCTTTCAAGATACATATAAAGGTAAGGAAGCCGTGCTTTATACCGTCAAAACTGTCAAATCGAAAAGGGAAAGCAGTTATCAGTTACCGTCCGATGCTCCGGCTGGTTATCTGAACATCCCGCTGAATCGTCCTGAAAACGGAACGACTCCCTCCGGACAAAGTTATTCTTATGCTCCTAATGATGTCAGCATTGGCGATGTGGACGGTGACGGGGAATATGAGATTATCTTGAAATGGGATCCGTCGAACGCACACGATAATTCGCATGACGGTTACACCGGAGAGGTCTACCTCGACTGTTATAAATTGAAAGGAAAACATTTGTGGCGCATCAATCTGGGACGTAATATACGTGCCGGTGCACACTACACTCAGTTTATGGTGTTTGACCTCGATGGCGATGGTAAAGCGGAAGTAGTAATGAAAACCGCCGACGGAACAGTGGACGGAAAAGGTAAAGTGATTGGAGATGCGCAAGCTGACTATCGGAATGAACAGGGACGTATTTTGACCGGACCGGAATATCTGACTGTCTTCAACGGACTGACAGGAGAAGCGATGCAAACAATTGATTACGTACCGGAAAGAGGAAACCTGATGGATTGGGGAGACAATTGTGGTAATCGTAGTGACCGCTTTTTGGCTTGCGTTGCCTATCTCGACGGTATCCATCCTAGTGTTGTGATGTGTCGTGGATATTATACCCGTACAGTATTGGCAGCATACGACTGGAATGGAAAGGAACTGAAAGAACGCTGGATTTTCGATAGTAACCACCTTGGTTGTGAAGACTATGCCGGACAAGGTAATCATAACCTTCGGGTAGGTGACGTAGATGGTGACAGATGCGATGAGATTATCTACGGCTCGTGTGCCATCGACCATAACGGCAAAGGATTGTACACAACGAAGATGGGACATGGAGACGCGATTCATCTGACTCATTTCGATCCTTCCCGCAAAGGGTTGCAAGTATGGGACTGTCACGAAAACAAGCGTGACGGAAGTACATACAGAGATGCGGCAACCGGAGAAATACTTTTCCAGATAAAAGATAGTACAGATGTCGGGCGTTGCATGGCGGCTGATATTGACCCGACCCATCCGGGCGTTGAAATGTGGTCTCTTGCTTCCGGAGGAATAAGAAATATAAAAGGAGAAGTGGTGAAAGCCGATGTCAGAGGATTGTCATGTAATATGGCTGTCTGGTGGGACGGTGATTTACTGCGCGAACTGCTGGATAGAAATATAATCAGCAAATATAATTGGAAGAAAGGAGTATGTGAGCGTATAGCCATTTTCGAAGGAGCTCTTTCCAACAACGGAACGAAGGCAACACCTTGTCTGCAAGGAGATATTGTAGGCGACTGGCGGGAAGAAGTACTGTTGCGCACAGCCGATAATACCGCTTTGCGGCTTTATGTCTCTACCATTCTCACTGATTACCGCTTCCACACCTTTTTGGAGGATCCTGTTTATCGCATCAGTATCGCTACCCAGAACGTAGCCTACAACCAGCCGACACAACTGGGATTCTACTTTGGACCGGATTTGCAGGGAACCCTATTCAGAGGATGTAAAATACCTAAAAAATAAAATATGAATATTCGTATCATAACCATTGCTTCGTTGCTGATAGCTTTGCCTGTCAGCGCACAGAAAAAGAAAACTGTAGTGAATGACTCAAACACGCCTTTGCATTTATTGCAACCTGCTTATCAGGGCACGTATGGTGATTTGACACCGGAACAGGTAAAGAAAGAGGTAGACCGTGTGTTTGCTTATATAGATAAGGAGACTCCCGCCCGTGTGGTAGACAAGAATACGGGTAAAGTGATTACCAACTATACAACGATGGGAGAGGAGGCACAACTGGAGCGTGGAGCTTTCCGTTTGGCAAGTTATGAATGGGGAGTGACCTACTCTGCCTTGATAGCGGCATCCGAAGCTACGGGCGATACACGCTATATGGATTATGTACAGAATCGTTTTCGTTTTCTGGCCGAAGTAGCACCGCATTTCAAGCGTGTTTATAAAGAAAAGGGGACAACGGACCCGCAATTGCTTCAAATCCTCACTCCGCACGCACTGGATGATGCGGGAGCCGTATGCGCAGCGATGGTGAAAGTCCGTTTGAAAGATCCCTCGCTTCCTGTGGATGAACTGATACGTAATTATTTTGATTTCATCATTAATAAAGAGTATCGTTTGGCAGATGGAACTTTTGCACGTAACCGTCCGCAACATAACACTCTTTGGCTGGATGATATGTTTATGGGTATTCCGGCAGTAGCACAAATGAGTTATTATGACAAGGAGCAAAAAGATAAATATCTGGCAGAAGCAGTGAGACAATTCCTGCAATTTGCCGACCGTATGTTTATCCCCGAAAAAGGACTGTATCGTCACGGATGGGTGGAAAGCAGTAGCGATCATCCTGCTTTTTGTTGGGCGCGCGCCAACGGTTGGGCTATGTTGACGGCTTGCGAACTGCTCGACGTTCTACCGGAAGACTATCCTCAACGTGCGAAAGTGATGGATTATTTCCGGGCTCATGTACGTGGAGTGACAGCCTTGCAAAGCGGAGAAGGACTTTGGCACCAATTGCTCGACCGGAATGATTCTTACCTGGAAACTTCCGCTACTGCAATATATGTATACTGTCTGGCACACGCCATCAATAAAGGATGGATTGACGCCATTGCTTACGGACCGGTTGCTCATCTGGGATGGCATGCCGTAGCCGGCAAGATAAATGCGGAGGGGCAAGTGGAAGGAACCTGTGTCGGTACGGGAATGGCTTTCGACCCCGCTTTTTACTATTACCGTCCGGTTAATGTATATGCGGCACATGGTTACGGACCGGTTCTTTGGGCAGGTGCGGAAATGATTCGCCTGTTGAAAAATCAATATCCGCAGATGAATGACAGTGCCGTTCAATACTACCAGGTGAAACAAAAGACGACAGCACCTATTTTTGCTATCGACACGGAAGAAAAGAAAGATTAACTTTAATAGATTGAAACTATGAAACGAGAAGCATTTAAAATGTATTTGAAACCCGGATGTGAAGCCGAATATGAAAAAAGACATGCTGCCATCTGGCCCGAATTGAAAGCACTGCTTTCACAGAATGGAGTGTCGGACTATTCGATTTATTGGGATAAGGAAACAAATATCCTGTTTGCTTTCCAAAAAACGGAAGGAGAAGCAGGTTCGCAGGATTTAGGCAATACGGAAATCGTACAGAAATGGTGGGACTATATGGCGGATATTATGGAAGTGAATCCGGACAACTCACCAGTATCCATTCCTTTGCCGGAAGTGTTCCACATGGATTGAGTTTTCAGTAATTCTATCAGTCTGTAATTATTTAGACGCGGATTACACGAATGACACAGATTTAAGAATAAAAAATCCGCGTCATTCGTGTAATCCGCGTCTAAATAATGGTAGTGATTGCTCTTTAGCATATCCGCTTCCTACTATTTAATGGAGTGTTTCTTTTATTATCTCAACTATCTTGATTATTTTTGTCCAACATTTATTATTAATCTTGGAATCTTTATGACGCAAAGACACCTTTTAGTTTTCACTTTCCTTGTTAGCTTTGTACTGAATGCCTATAGTGCAATAGAGCTTCGTTCTACACAAATGAGAACTAGTGACGGTCTTCCCAACAACTCTATCCGATACATCTATCAGGATAGCAAAGGCTTTTTGTGGCTGGCTACCTTGAACGGATTAAGTCGTTATGATGGCAACTCTTTCCTGACCTTTCGTCCGGAAGCCGGAGATAAAGTGTCTTTGGCCGACAACCGGATTTACGATCTCACAGAAGATAAAGATGGTTTTTTATGGATTTCCACTACACCTGAACTATATAGCTGCTATGATTTGCAACGTGCCCGTTTTGTTGATTACACGGGTTGCGGCGAGTTAAGGCAGAATTACTCTACTGTATTTGTTACAGCCAACGGAGACGTATGGTTATCGCATCAAGGCAATGGTTGCCGACGTATGGTGCATCAGAAAAACGGAGAAATGACATCCACCGTATTCAGGACAGAACGTGGAAACCTGCCGGACAACCGGGTGAAATTCGTGAATGAAGATGCCAGCGGACGTATCTGGATAGGCACTCAATGCGGACTGGTTTCTGTCTCCAACGGACAATATCGGATAGAAGACCGGTTGATTCATTTCACTTCTTCTCTGGCTTATAAGGATGACATGTATTTCCTTACGGCAGATGGAGACATTTATTGTTACCATTCGGCTACGCAGAAGATGAAAAAGCTGGCTGCCCTTTCAACCGTTGCAGGGCAGACGTCACCTACCGGAAATTTCTTGTTGAAAGATAAATGGATGATTCTGACTACGACCGGAGTATATACATATAATTTTACGACTGGAGAAGTAGCCGCTGATCCTCGTCTGAATATTAAAAAGGGCGAACTGATTCGCGACAACCACGGAGACTATTGGATATACAATCATACAGGACGCCTCACCTACGTGGTTGCCGCAACCGGTGAAAGTAAAGATTTCCAGTTGATCCCTCAAGATAAGATCAGCTACATCGACTTCGAACGTTATCATATCGTACATGATTCCCGCGGAATCATCTGGATTTCTACCTATGGGAATGGGCTTTTTGCTTATAACACAGCCGAAGATAAACTGGAACATTTCGTTGCCAACATCAACGATCAAAGTCATATCAGTTCGGATTTCCTGCAATATGTCATGGAAGATCGTGCCGGTGGCATCTGGGTAGCTTCGGAATATTCGGGCTTATCCCGCATTTCAGTGTTGAATGAAGGAACTTCCCGCATCTATCCCGAGTCCCGTGAACTGTTCGACCGTTCGAATACCATCCGTATGTTGACCAAGATGTCTAATGGCGATATTTGTGTAGGTACGCGTAAAGGCGGACTTTATACCTTTGACGCGAATCTTCAGTCGAAAATGACAAATCAATATTTCCATTCCAATATTTATGCAATCGCTGAAGATCGTCAGGGACGGATGTGGACAGGAACCCGTGGTAATGGATTGAGGGTGGGAGATACATGGTATTATAATACTCCGTCCGACCCGACTTCATTGTCGGATAATAACGTTTTTGCTATTTATCGCGATCGCAAAGACCGTATGTGGGTGGGTACATTCGGCGGAGGGCTCGAATTGGCTGAACCTACTTCTGACGGGAAATATAAATTCCGGCATTTCTTCCAGCAAACGTTCGGAATGAGGATGGTGCGTGTGATAGAAGAAGATGAAAGCGGAATGGTATGGGTAGGCACCGGTGAGGGGATTTGTATCTTTCATCCGGACTCACTGATTGCAGATGGTGATAATTATCATCTCTTCAGTTATACAAACGGAAAATTTTGCAGTAATGAAATCAAATGTATCTATCGTGATACGAAAGGACGTATGTGGATTGGTACTTCCGGTTCGGGACTGAACCTCTGTACGCCGCAGGACGACTATCGTTCATTGAAATATGAGCATTACGGAACTTCCGAAGGGTTGGTCAACGATGTGATCCAGTCTGTTTTGGGAGATAGAAAAGGAAACCTTTGGGTAGCGACTGAATATGGAATTTCCAAGTTCACCCCGTCCACCCGTTCTTTTGAGAACTATTTCTTTTCTTCCTATACTTTAGGTAATGTGTATAGCGAGAATAGTGCCTGTATGCGTGAAGACGGGAAACTGCTTTTTGGTACAAACTATGGATTAATTGTGATTGACCCTGAAAAGATACAAGATAGTGAAACGTTTTCTCCGGTTGTTTTCACTGATTTGTACGTCAATGGGACCCAGATGAATCCGCAGATGGAGGATTCTCCTTTAAAACAGTCTCTTGCTTATTCGGATGAAATTACGCTGAAATATTTTCAAAACTCATTCCTGATAGATTTCTCTACTTTCGACTATTCGGATAGCGGACATACGAAATATATGTATTGGCTGGAAAACTATGACCAGGGATGGAGTGCTCCTTCTCCACTGAATTTCGCTTCCTTTAAGTACCTGAATCCGGGGACCTACATACTTCATGTCAAGTCCAGCAATGGATCGGGTATATGGAACGACAGTGAAACTACACTGAAGATTGTAATCGTCCCGCCGTTTTGGAAGACTACTTGGGCAATGTTGTGCTATGTGCTGTTATTGATGGTAGCCTTGTATTTTGCCTTCCGCATCGTCCGGAACTTTAATGGTTTGCGTAACCGCATTAACGTAGAAAAGCAACTGACTGAATATAAGTTGGTCTTTTTCACCAATATTTCTCATGAATTCCGTACTCCGCTTACCCTAATCCAGGGAGCTTTGGAGAAAATCCAGCGTGTCACGGATATTCCGCGCGAATTGATATATCCTCTGAAAACAATGGATAAGAGTACGCAACGTATGTTGAGGCTCATCAACCAGTTATTGGAATTCAGAAAGATGCAGAATAATAAACTGGCGCTTTCTTTAGAGGAAACAGATGTCATCTCTTTCCTTTATGAAATATTCTTGAGCTTCGGCGACGTGGCGGAACAGAAGAATATGAACTTCCGTTTCTTGCCTTCGGTGCCATCTTATAAGATGTTTATTGATAAAGGTAATTTGGATAAGGTGACTTATAACCTGCTTTCAAATGCATTTAAATATACTCCTTCCAACGGAACGATTATTCTTTCGGTGAATGTGGACGAAGGGAAACAAACATTGCAGATTCAGGTTTCGGATACGGGAGTAGGGATTCCTAAAGAGAAACAGAACGAATTGTTCAAGCGGTTTATGCAGAGTAATTTCTCCGGTGACAGTATTGGGGTCGGCCTGCATTTGAGTCATGAACTGGTGCAGGTGCATAAAGGTACGATTGAGTATAAAGACAATGAAGGTGGCGGTTCTGTATTTACCGTATGTATTCCGACAGATAAGACGGTGTATTCGGAGAAAGATTTCCTTGTTCCGGGCAACGTATTGTTGAAAGAGGCAGACGGTCACGCACATCATTTGTTACAGCTTTCGGAAGAGCTTCCAGACCCGGAAAAGATGGCTGCTCCTTTGAATAAACGGAAAGTGCTGATTATTGAAGATGATAATGATATTCGTGAGTTTCTACGGGAAGAAATCGGCGCATACTTTGAAGTGGAAGTGGCTGCCGATGGCACGTCCGGATTTGAAAAGGCCCGTACGTATGATGCTGATTTGATTATCTGTGATGTTCTGATGCCGGGTATGACCGGATTTGAAGTGACCAGGAAACTAAAAACAGATTTTGATACGAGTCATATTCCCATTATTCTTCTGACCGCGTTGAACTCACCGGAAAAGCATCTGGAAGGAATTGAGGCAGGTGCGGATGCATACATCGCCAAACCATTCAGCGTTAAACTGTTGTTGGCGCGTGTATTCCGTTTGATCGAACAGCGTGATAAATTGCGTGAGAAGTTCTCCAACGAACCGGGTATTGTGCGTTCGGCTATGTGTACTACCGACCGGGATAAAGAATTTGCAGACCGATTGGCTGCCATTCTCGAACAAAATCTTGCCCGCCCGGAATTTTCTATTGACGAGTTTGCGCAGCTTATGAAGTTGGGACGAACCGTCTTTTATCGGAAATTACGCGGCGTAACAGGATATTCGCCTAATGAATATTTGCGTGTGGTGCGAATGAAGAAAGCGGCGGAGTTGTTGCTGTCAGAAGATAATCTGACGGTTGCGGAAGTCTCTTACAAGGTAGGCATCAGTGATCCTTTTTATTTCAGCAAATGCTTTAAAGCACAGTTTGGGGTAGCACCATCGGTTTATCAGCGTGGTGTGAATAATGAGATTGAGAGTTGATTAGCAAAATCCCCTTGTGTCTCTCAAAACATTGATACAAGGGGATTTTGTTGCAGATAATCAGATTTTGATTTTATTTGGCGAATTGATATCCTCTAAAAGTACCTTTCATCTTTATAAGGTCCGGTCCGAAATAGAATCCCGGTTGTGTTGGCTGGTTATAGCCTACATTTTGGGTAGCGATACTGATTCTGTATATCGGTTCTTCAAGGAAGGTGTGGAATCTGTATTCGGTCGGGATAGTTGATACGTAGAGTCGGAGAGAAGCGTTGTCCTCGGAGCGTACGAGTACTTCTTCCCGCCAGTCGCCTATAATGTCACCTTGTAGACAAGGATTCGATTTCGTTCCATTGTTGAAAAGAGTTCCTGTGAATTTGACAAGCGGAACAAACTTTTTATTTTCCCAGTCGTATTTAATAATCATGTTTCTATCCAGTAGTTCGCGCAATAGGTCTCCATCCCACCAGACAGCCATATTGGTCGGCATTTTTCTCATTTTAGGGGCTATGATTTCTCCTTTTACGTTTCGAATTCCTTGTGAATCTCCTGACCACATTTCCACACCCGGATGAGTCGGGTCAATGTCGGCGGCCATACAACGTCCTACATCTGTATTGCTTTTTAGCTGCAACAACACTTCTCCCGTTGCAGCATCTCTATAAGTGGAGCCGTCACGTTTGTTTTCGTGGCAGTCCCACACTTGCAGACCTTTTCGTGAAGGGTCAAAATGTGTCAGGTGGATGGCGTCTCCATGTCCCATTCGGGTAGAGTAGAGTCCTTTGCCGTTGTGATCGATAGCACAGGAACCGTAAATGATTTCGTCGCATCCATCATCATCCACATCGCCTACACGCAGATTGTGGTTTCCTTGTCCGGCGTACTGCTCGCATCCGGGATGGTTGCTGTCGAATACCCAACGGTTCTTCAGTTCTTTTCCGTTCCAGTCGAAGGCAGCCAGAACAGTACGCGTGTAGTAGCCTCGACACATAACGACACTTGGGTGTACTCCGTCAAGGTAGGCTACACAAGCCAGGAAGCGATCACTTCGGTTACCTTTTGCGTCTCCCCAGTCGGCAACGTTGCCGCGGGCGGGGATATAGTCAATGGTATGTAAGGCTTCACCGGTGTCTCCTGAAAAAACAGTCAGATATTCTTTGCCTTTCAGAATACGTCCTTGCTTCATCATTTGATTCCTGCTTGGGTCAAAGGTACCGGCTTCTCGATAGTCTGCATCGGCATTTCCAATTACTTTTCCTTTTCCGTCCACTGTTCCGTCGGCAGTCCGCATCACTACTTCCGCTTTGTCGTCGCCATCCAGATCGTATACCATGAATTGAGTATAATGAGCTCCTGCACGTATATTTTTACCCAGGTTGATACGCCATAGTTGTTCTCCGTTTATTCGGTAACAGTCGATGTATACTTCGCCTGTATAGCCTTCGTGTGCATTGTCGTGTGAATTGCTGGGATCCCATTTGAGGATAATTTCGTATTCACCGTCACCGTCTACGTCACCGATGGAAGCATCATTGGGACTGTACGTGTAGGTATCACCTGCTGGAGTTACTCCGTCTGCCGGTTTTTGCAAGGGAATTTCCAGATAGCCGAGAGGCGCGTTTCCCGGAAGTGTGTATGTACCGTCAATGTGATGCGTCTCCTTTCCTTTTAGAACAGGACGCACTTCGTAAACAGCCGTTTTCTGACTGTTGTTCTTATCACGGAACAGGGTGCTGACTGTGATGGGAGTGTCTGTCAGTTTCTTTCCGTCTCTGTACACATTGAAACCGGTCTGTATCGGATCGGAAGAAAGATACCTCCACGAAACGATTACTTCTGAAGGGTTTTCGCGAATGGCAACTACGCCGCGGTTTAGTTTCTCCCGTTGTAACTTTGAGTAGTTATAACCAGGTTGTGCTGTCATTGTTGCAACAGGCAGTAACATGAATATGCACGATAGATAAATTGCAATTCTTCTCATATTTATTTTATCGGTTTGGACCTTATTATATTTATTCACTCGCAAAATTACTCCTTTTTAAAATGTATGAAATGGAGAAATGTACAAAGAGTATATATAATTGTGCACCCTTTAAAATTAATCTTTCAGTTGATGTAAAATTCGATGTATGTATGTAAGTTTTTTGCTTCTCGGCGTTACTGTTATTTGCTGGGGAGTGTATTTCTACTCTGGAAATAGGATTATCACACGGAAAGTTTTAGCACATTATCAAAATGATTCATTGAAATTAGCGGCAGCAACATTCTTGTTGGATAATATAGATGACAAATTTGCTTATTGTAAAGAGGATATTGAACGTTATGACACGATTTTTGCACTTTATGATGAATTAAATAAAAAAGGAGAAAATTCATCAGAACCAGAACTGGCAAAAAAATGTTGGCATACCTTAATTCAAACTTATGGGAGAATGAAACCTTCACTATTTGAACGTGAATATGATAGGAAAACTTTATCTGCATCTTTTTTAATAGATAATATTGATGTGGCTTTTGAAGCATGGCAAACAGCCCCTAATTTTATCACGCGTGATTTTAATCTATTCTGCAGATACGTGTTGCCTTATCGGGTTGGCAATGAGCCAATAGAGCCGGAGCGAAGAAAACAATTCGAGGAATTGCGTTCTCTAAGAGATTCTATGTTTGACGAAAGTCGGATTATAAAAGATTTATATCACGAATTTGTCAAAGTACGTAAATACCAAAATAGTAAGCAAATGTGGAATTATGCGATATCTTTAACTAAATCTCAATTAGAAAAAACTCGTAGAGGATCATGTCGTCATTTTTGTGAGTATTATGTGGCAGCTTTACGTGCTTGTGGCATTCCTGCAACAATAGATTATGTTAATTGTTGGGGGAACAGAGCTGGTGGACATGAATGGGTGGCAGTTCTAAAGGATAGTGGAGCATTTCTTGCTTTTGACGCATTAGATCGAAAGAAAATGAAATTGGCTTATAAACCAGCAAAAATTTATCGGCAAACTTTTGAAACACAGGCTATTGATGGGAATGCGAGAAAATATGTTCCTGACTATATGCTAAATCCAAATCGCATGGATGTCTCACATCTTTATTTTAATACCTATGATGTGGAGATAAAGGGCAGTGATATGAAACAATATAAGAACTATCCATATGGGGTTATTTGTGTGTTTGATAATAAGAAATGGGTACCTGTTGATTTTGGTAAGGTGACTGATGGGGTATTTCATTTTCAAAATATGATAGGCGATGTATGTTATATGGCTGGTTTTTATGTTAATGGAACTTTTATTTCGGCTACAGAGCCGTTTGTTCTAACCAAAAGTGGTGAAGTAAAATTGATTCAATGTTACACAAAAAATCATGTAGATATGCGGTTGGTTCGTAAATACCCGAAATTCACACGCATTTCTTCTTTTAGGAAAGGACTATTGGGCTCTAAAATAGAAGTATCAGATGATAGAGAATTCTCTTCAGGCAGGACTTTAATAACAATTGATGAATTAGGGAATGAAGATTTTTTTGATTCAACCGTAACAGTGAATAGACCATACAGGTATGTGCGATTAGTTTTTGATGAACAGAAAGAAGGTAATTTGGCTGAAATAGAATTTTATGGGAAGAAGAGAGGGACAAATGTTGAAGTTCTATTGACAGGTGGATTTAGCGGAGAACCAATAAAGCAAACTAAAACAAATTGGACGATGGCTTTGGATCGGAGTTTCGATACTTATTTTAAGAAGAATAAGGGAGAAAAAGGTAATATTTGTTTAGATTTAGGAAAGGATAATTCATATGAGATAACGCGCGTAAGATATGTTCCTCAAACAGATTCTAACTTTATAGTTCCGGGAAATCAATATCGTTTGGAATATTGGGACAATTCTTCTTGGAGATTTTTTGGAGAACAGATTGCTACCGATTTCAGTTTAAATTTTTCAAATGTACCTGCTGACCGATTATATATTTTACATAATCTAACCAATGGTGTAGAGGAGAGAATTTTTACTTATGAAGATGCTAAACAAGTGTGGTGGTAAGCTTTATCTGTTATTAAAAATGAATGTTTCTTGCGAATTTATTACCGATTTTATTAAATCATTACGTTTAGAATGATCTTTCTTTAAAAAAACATATTTAAATGCGTATACATTGGCTGTGTATACGCATTTCATTTTCATTCAATATTTTGTGCAATAGTTTTCTTTTCGTATCTTTGTTCTATTCAAAAACTTTAAGCCATGGCAGATAAATTGCTAAAAGACAAATATATTAATCCATACACCGATTTTGGTTTCAAGGTGCTTTTCGGTACGGAGATGAACAAGGAGTTGCTTCTTAGCTTTGTAAATAGTCTCTTTAAGGGTAAGGAAATCATTCGTGATCTGACTTATCTCAATACGGAGCATTTGGGCAATTCCGAGGTTGACAGGCGCGCAGTTTTCGATGTATATTGTGAGAATGAACAAGGTGAGAAAATCCTTATTGAGATGCAGCGCGGAGAACAACAGTTCTTCAAGGACAGAAGTTTGTACTATTCTACATTCCCTATCCGGGAACAGGGTGAGAAGGGCGAATGGGATTACCATTTGAAAGCGGTTTATGTGATCGGTGTCCTGAACTTCACCTTTGACCACAAAGATGAGGGCTATTTTCACCATGAGGTTCAGTTGATGGATATTCATACGAAGGAAGTTTTCTATGAGAAACTTACTTTTGTCTATTTAGAGATGCCCAAATTCAATAAAAGGGAGGAAGAACTTGATGGCATGTTTGAGAAATGGCTTTTTGTATTACGTAACCTTTCCCGTCTGATGGAACGTCCCAAAGCATTACAGGAAAGGATATTTACCAAGTTGTTCGATGCTGCTGAAATCGCTAAATTTACTAAAGAGCAATATGAGGCTTATGAGGACAGCTTGAAGGTTTACCGGGATTGGCAGAGTACCATTGCCACTGCTGAACACAAAGGTGAGGAAAAGGGAATGGAGAAAGGCCTAAAGCAGGGGCGTGCTGAAGGTCGTGCTGAAGAAAGGATAGAGAATGCTCGTAATTTTAAAAAATTAGGGGTAGCAACTGATATCATCTCGCAAGCCACCGGGTTGTCTGCCGAGGAAATAGGCTCTCTTTAACTATAGTCATATTTAATGCGTGTGTTATGTTGAATTTTGTTCAGTATAGCACACGTTTTTATTTATCAGATCAAAATTTTACTCAATAATAGAAACTTTCATACCAACAGTACTATTGAACCGCATATACATTGACCGTGTATACGCATTTGTATACGGTTGAAATTTGTATTTCAATTTATAAATGTCGTCCTTTGTAACAACAAGAGCAATAAACTTTTAATAGATAAATATTCGTATAGTCGATTGGGACGGTAACGCTAATGTATCGGGCACCTCATCGTCTTCCACGCCATAAAGAAAGGGGTAGTCTTGACTTTTTCTTATACCACTGGCGTATAAATTGAGATTTATGCCTAAATTTGTCTGTAGAAACCTAAAAGTAAGTCATCATGAAAGCAATTCCCTATGGCATCTCCGATTTTCCGCGCATCCGTCGCGAGGATTATTACTATGTGGACAAGACCCGATACATCGAATTGATGGAGCGCCAACCGCCCTATCTTTTCCTCATCCGTCCGCGCCGCTTCGGCAAGTCCTTGTTTCTCGCCATGCTTGAGACATACTATAGCATCGACTATGCCGACTGCTTCGACGAGCTTTTCGGCAGCCTGTACCTCGGTCAACACCCCACCGGACGGCAGAATAAATATATGGTGCTCCGCTTCAACTTTTCCGAAATCAAGGCCAGACCTGAAGACTTGGAACAGAGTTTCAGTGAATATTGCTGCATGATGATGAAGGACTTCATCCTGAAATATGAACACTTGCTGGGGCATAGAATTTGGGAGGTGGTCAGACGTGACGAGACAGACCCCGGACAGATGCTATCAGGGTGACACGGTGTTGCGCATCCCCAACCTGACGGTGCGCGAGCAGCTGTATACCTACCTGACGGAAGCCTACCAACAGGCAGACCTGTTTGAAATAGACTTCTCCGTATTGTCCTCACTGGTGAAGGGAATGGCCTACCGTGGCGAGTGGGAGCCGGTTTTCCGCTTTTTTGCTCAGGAGCTGGAACGGCAAAGTGCCATCCGTGAATTTATCGACGGCGAGGCGCACGTCAAGGGATTTCTGTTGGCTTACTTAGGATTGACGCAGGGCTACATCCTTCTTTCCGAATACGAATCTTCCAAAGGTTATGCGGACTTCTACATGATGCCCGATCTGGTACGCCAGCCAGACATAGTCTACAGCTATATCGTGGAGGTGAAGTATGCCCACCGTGACACCTCCGATGCCGACATCGCCTTGCTGAAACGTGATGCGGCAGAACAGTTGCGCCGCTATGCCGACGATGGTAAGGTGGCTCGCACGAAAGGGAATACCCAGCTTGGATTGATTACGCTGGTGTTCAAGGGATGGGAATTAGTGGCACTAGAGAAGCTGGCGTCTAGAGCGGATTGCGAAAATGAATCAGAAGCCTAAATGTAGCGTCTGATTTTTTTTAAAATATTTATGTTTGAACATTTGGATGGGCATCTGCAGATGCTTCTTATTATAAGGAGAATATGACGCATGTGTAACCTTCAGATCTTCGCTTGCCTGTTGATCTTTATTTGTGCTAAAAGTTTCACTGGTTTCATCGTCGTGAAACTTTATTTCCATCGCGATGAAACTTTATTTTCATTGCGATGAAACTTTTTTCCCATTCCTATGGAACTTTTTTTTCATTGTTATGAAGCTTTTATTCAATTCCTATGAAATATTTTCGAAGTACCTTTCCCGTCACAATTTGTGGCTTACCAATCATAATCTTCAATGTATTCGTCGAAGTTAATCTTTGTCTTGATGCCGTGTTCCAGGAAAACGTTTGCGATTTGTTTCTGTTCTGATGGATGAAGTCGACGTTGTTTGTTGCGAATACGGTAGTACATGCTTTTCCCCATTAAAGATTTAAGGCTGTTTTGTATGGCCATAGCTTTTTTGTGCGGAACGTTGTCTAATATATGGCTGATGCCAAGTGCAAAGGTCGTGAGAGTGTATGCACTGAAATAGGAACATTCCTTCTCATTTCCCGCTACATGGTTGATGTTGATCGTTTCGTAGTGAGGAACACTTTGGGGCACAATCATCGCAGCCTGAAAACGGAGGCATTTGTTGCGGCGCGGGCATTTGGTGTGGTTGCAAAACAGATACATTTTAGGTATATCATCGTATGTAAGTGGCTTATTCATTGTTTTTATCATATTCAACTTTTATATCAGACGAATTTGATACAAATATAAGGATTTATCTTGAAATACAGAATTTGCTCCACTTGTTCTTATTTTTTTAGATGACAACCTTTTTAGAATAAAGACATTCCACCTGCAAACTCCTTATTTATCGAAGAAACAGAGAAAAGTGAAGGAGATGGAAGAATTGACCATGTTATAGAGAAAAGCATTGAATTGTTCAAAACCGTACCGATTATGAACCAATGCAAATCATTGGTCAGTATATGGAAAAAATGACATATATATGGACAATAATCCTCATTTCGAAATAGTCTGCTATGTTTTTTGTATTCGTTGTTCCTTTTGGTTAGTTTTGCTTGTATAAATCTTAAAAAAAAACTATGAAAAGATGTATCTTTGTAACCAGCAATCACAATAACCCCAACCATTATATGAAATATATAGATTATGAGCGCTATCATGTGGTGCGTGATGACCGGGGGATTGTGTGGATTTCAACTTATGGAAACGGACTTTTCACCTACGATATTCAGGAGGACCGGTTGGAACACTTTGTTTCGGAAGGAAAGAATGTGGGACCTATCGGTTCAGATTTCCTGCTATGCTTGATGAAAGACAGAACGGGAGGGATATGGGTAAGCTCCGAATATTCCGGTTTGTCTCATATTTCCATTTCAAATAAAGGCATTACACATGTCTATCCGGAATCACCGGATGTCTTTGACCGTTCGAATACAATCCGGTTACTGACTAAAATGTCGAATGGAGATATATGGGCAGGAACCCGTAGAGGAGGATTGTATAATTATGATTCTCATCTGAAAACCAAGATAGATAATCATTATTTGCCCTATAATATTTATGCCATCTCAGAAGATAGTCGAGGGAATATATGGATGGGAACCCGGGGCGACGGACTAAAAATAGGAGATACGTGGTATAAACGGGATCCCTCTAATCTCTTTGCCTTGTCTCATTCTAATATTTATTCCATTCTTCGTGATAAGAAAAATCGTATGTGGGTGGGAACATTTCCAACAACCATTCTTTCGAGAATTATTTCTTCTCATCTTATACATTAGGAAATGTGTATAGCGAGAACAGTGCGTGTATGGGGGCAGACGGTAAACTGATTTTTGGAACAAACTACGGATTGACGATTATTGACCCGAAGAAGATTCCAACAGAGAGATTGCTTTCTCCTATTGTTATCACAGGATTGTCCGTTAATGGAATTCAGGTGAAGCCTAATATGCCGGATTCTCCTTTGCAAGAATCTTTAGCTTATTCGGATAAAATTACATTGAAATATTTCCAGAATTCTTTTATGCTTGATTTTTCTACTCTCGATTATTCGGATAATGGACAAATCAAGTATATGTATTGGCTGGAAAACTATGACAAGGGATGGAATGTTCCGTCTTCGTTAAGTTTTGCTACTTATAAATATCTGGAGCCGGGCACTTACATCTTCCATGTGAAATATTGTGATGGTGCCGGTATTTGGAATGATACCGAAACAACCTTGGAGATTGTTATCGTGCCTCCGTTTTGGAAAACAAATTGGGCTATGCTCGGATATTTCATCCTGATGTTGATAGCTTTGTACTTTACATATCGTATCATCCTTAATTTCAATAGGTTGCGCAACCGCATCAATGTTGAAAAACAACTGACAGAGTATAAACTGGTATTTTTCACCAATATCTCTCATGAATTCCGTACTCCGCTTACATTGATCCAAGGAGCATTGGAAAAAATGTACCGGACGGATGATATTCCACAAGCTTTATTGCATCCGTTGAAGGTCATGGATAAAAGTACACAGCGCATGTTGAGGCTGATAAATCAGTTGCTGGAGTTCAGAAAAATGCAGAATAATAAGTTGGCTCTTTCTCTACAGGAAACTGATGTTGTTGCTTTCCTGTACGAAATATATTTAAGTTTCAGTGACGTAGCAGAACAGAAGAAGATGGATTTCCGCTTTTTATCGTCTGTGCCATCCTATAAAATGTTTATTGATAAAGGCAATTTGGATAAGGTGGTGTATAATTTACTTTCAAATGCTTTTAAGTATACTCCTTCGGGTGGGACAATTCTGTTTTCTGTGAATGTGGATGAGGTGAAGAAGTGTTTATACATTCAAGTAGCGGATACCGGAGTAGGTATTCCTAAAGAAAAGCAGGGAGAATTGTTTAAACGTTTCATGCAAAGTAGCTTCTCCGGGGTCACTTAATCAAAACTCAATCACTTATATATCAAGCGGTTGAGTTTTTTCGTTATAGGCATTTTGTCCACAAATTGTCCACCAAACTGAATCCTATGCGTCGGCGACATTCATTTTCTATCTTTTTGAATGTCGTTGGACTATGCTGAATGTCTGCGACATTCAACCGCGCGAACAAGTGAACGCTATTGGATGTTTTAAGAATCGTGAGTTAATGTTGACTCCCGTTAAAATTCAGTTATAGCCAATGAGCGCCGACACAACCCCACCTCCACGACATAAAGAGCTACTCGACGAGTGGATTTCCAAGAACTACGAAGAATACTGCGACTTTACCGACATGATGCACTCCGCTGACGGCGTAGGCAAGCGTTTGCATTGCCGAATTTTTTAGGCAACCAAACGTGCTTATAGCCCATCTCTTCTATATTATTGAGGGCTATAATTGTATTTACAACAGCAGTATCAGAATAAACATAAAAATCTCTATATGATAATACTTCTTCTATCTCTTTTGCCTTTTGGTAATCATCATATTGGGGAAATGCCGGAAAATTAGCCTCCGAAAATGGGACTATCTCATATATTCCCACTTCATATTTAACATCATCTTTTGTTTGCGGTGATGCTTGTGTCTTTCCACATGCAACACATGTCCATGCTGCAAATATGAACAAAATATGGATTGCAATTCGATTACTTTTCATGTCTTGATTGATAATAAAATGCGGATAATGCAGGAAATGCAAGGGCTTAATCTTGATTCTTGCCCGTTTGCAGGGCAAATATCTCTTTCTGACGCTCAATTTCTGCGGTTAATTCTTCCCTTGTCGGGAGGTATGTCAGATATTTGGCTGCATAGAGTTGCTTGCTGTCTTTGAGGATTGAATACCGTGCCAAATCCTTACTCGTTTCCGAGCAAAGGAGTAAGCCGATTGTAGGATTATCACCTTCCGAACATTTCAACTCATCGTACATTCGGATATACATATCCATCTGCCCGATGTCCTCATGCGTGATTCGCGATGTCTTTAAGTCTATTAGCAGGAAACATTTAAGGATATAGTTGTAGAATACGAGGTCTATATAATATTCGCCTATGTCGGTTTTTATTCTCTGCTGACGGGCAACAAAGGCATAGCCTTTGCCAAGTTCAAGGATGAATTTTTGCAGGTGGTCGATAATCGCGGATTCAAGATTAGTTTCCGAATACGCCGCATCTTGCGAAAAACCCAAGAACTCTGCCACAACCGGATTCCGCAGAAATTTATGCCGGTCTTTCTGATAATCTGCGGTAAGCCGTTGCATCTCATCAATGACTTCACCACGTTTTGATTCCGGTGTCTGAAGCAGACGATGATAATATTGAGAGCCGATGTTGCGGTCAAGGGTACGGTAGCTCCAATTTTCGGTAGATGCTTCTCTCAGATACCAATCTCGCTCATCCTCGTTTTTAACACGCATAAGACGCTCATAATGCATCCATGAAAGGTTATTCGGCATAGGATAGACACACTCCTTGCCTGATATGGTTGTCGGAGATTCAGCAAGCAATGGTTGCTGATTCAAAAAGCAGTTCTTAAATTCAGCAAGCAGTGGTTGCTGAATTTGTAATCCTCTGAAAGAAAGGTAGAACTTCCTATAATTACGGAGGGTGGTAGCTGAATAACCTTTGCCATATTCTGCCGTCAACGCCTCTGATGCAAGCTCTATGATTCGTTTACCATATTCAGCGCGCTCCCGACCATGCTGCTCCTGTTCGATGATTCTTTTTCCAACAAGCCAGTTGGCCGCGACTTGAAAGAGGTCAGCGGCCTGATATGCCTTTTGTTTGGCGGTATATACTATCGCCTTTATATCGCTGATGAATTGAGCGTCATCAGCGTTGATTTCAGTTCCTTGAAGAAGTGTATTTCCTCTTCCGTGCTGGCGAACGGGTAGGAGATTATAAAGTTTTTGAGTTCGCCCAGTATCTCTTGCAGGTAGTCCACGCACAGGCGGCAGAGCGTCAGCGTGTCCGCTGCGGTGTCCTCGTATTCCTGTATCTGCCATTCCACTTTTTGAAGCAGTCCGGCGAAGTATGTTTCCAACGGTATCTTATGTTCCATAACCTTGTGCTTATCTTTTATGAAGCACAAAGTTACGGGCATAAAAAATCTGTTTTATTCTTGATTTTTCACATTACGTTCTTGTAACTGTGCATTTTCTTGTTTCCTGCGCTTTTCTGCGTATCTCACCCGGTGTGTTCAGCAAGTAAGCCTTGCAGAAGTCGTTCAGGTTCGATGTCGATGCGAACCCGGTGGTGAACGCCACTTCCGTAAGCGTGAGGTTGGTGTTCTTCAGGTAGTGTTCCACGTCCTTTGCACGCTCCTTTATCACCCATTCCTTAGCCGTGTACCCGGTCATTTTCTTTACCTTCCGTCGGAACGAGCCGTATTCCATGCCGCATTTGTCCGCCAGTTGCTCGGCATCATAGACCATGTAGCCTTTCAGACGCACCATTTCGGTGAATGTCTGCCTGCCCAGCTCCGGCAGCATCCGTTCGGCGTGGCGCAGTTCCTTTTCCGTCACCAGCAGGCGGTTGTCCCTTACCGGGTTTCTCCGTAGCAGGTGGAAAGTGTGGCATACCGTGTTGTACACGTTGCAGAGGTACTGCCGTCCCGGTCGCATCCAGTGGAGCGCATCGCAGTAGGCGGTCAGTTCGGGTATCTCGTCCCGCTTGCGGTGCTGTTCCGCCAGTTCGTCCAGTATGGCGTAATGGGTGGTGGACATACCCAGCAGGATAATGATTGCCTTGTAGTCCTTGTATGCCGCCAGTGTCGGCGTTTCCGGCAGGCTTTTGAGCGTGTCGCACACGTGGGCGCACAGCCGCCCGTCCTTGCTGAACGGTTCAAGTTCCAAATAGTTGTCCATTTTCCGGCTGTTGTGCAGCAGCCATGTTACCTTTTCGTCCAGTTCCTTGCAGGACGCTTCCAACTCCGCTTCGGGAGCAGGAAGCAATAATGATGTAATCCGTTGTTCCATATCTGAATAAATTGATTTGTTTTCTGTACGTTACCCGGTAGCCCATAGCCAAAACTTTTGGATTAGCCGCCAAACCACGTGATAAAGGAACATGGCGGCAAGCATAAGAAAACCTGCCCGCAGGAAATATTCTTCAATGCGCTGCCAAACGCTCGTTTTTCGTTCGGGCATCAGTATGTCCGCCACTTCCTCAAAGGTCTTGCAGGCGAAAATCGCTTGCCGGAACTCGTCTGCGCTGTTCCAGCATTCTTCCTTGAACCACCGTGTCTTGGGGTATCGTTCCGCTACCAGTTCTTGCAGTTTCCGTAACGGGAACGGTTCGGGGTTGTCCCCGTACTCGTATTCAATGGAAATCACACGTCCCTGCATCCTGATACAATATCCGAATATCCCTTGCCACTTCACTTTGTGCGCCCCCTTTTCAACATATTTCGTCCCGGTTGCATCCACTACAATGTAGTTCTTCCGCTTCTTCAACAACTCGGTATTGGTCGTTGTGTACAGTTCTTCCTTGCGAAACACGTATATCATGTTGCCTTTGGGGGCAAAGCTGAATATCGGGTATTTAAGTCGGGCTTTCATTGTAAATAGTCTATTGTTTTATAAAAGCAAAATAAAGCAGGGTAACACCTACCACAACCCCGAAAAAGATACAACCTGTAATAATGAAAGCCCAATCGGGGTAATGGAAATCAAGTTCTTCATAAGGAATGGCAGTTTTCTTTATACATCTGTTCCATACCCATATCAGAACTTTCCCAAATCTCTTTGCTGTGATAAGGCTACTCATATTGTTAATGGCTTGACAAGAAACTGCGTTCAGGGGTTGTCGTTCTTTGTTAATATTATTGTTGTCCTAATTAGAAAAAATATTTCTTTAAGTAAATAGCATTGTAGTTGAACATGAAAATAATTCCAATTGTCAATAAGATAAAGAAAACATTTTTTCTTTGTGTTTTAAATTCTTTATAAAGCATCCTGTCTTTTCTTGCATTTATTGTATTGTCAAAAAGGAGGTTGTTTATAAGAAATGTAATTAATATGAATATCAAATGGGAAAAGGGATGCGCAATATATCCAATTAATTCAAAGTCGAAGAAATTATTTATAAAGCATCCCAACACTGTAAATAACATATATATAACTAAGGAAAAAAATCCAATGGAATATATTTTGTTATCTTCAGCGTTTTTACTGAAATGGTCATAAATGAAATAAATTGTGTAATACCAATACTTATACCAATTCATCGTTTTTTCTCATTTAATATTAATGGTTCAGCAAGGAACGGCTTGCCGTTATCCTGCGTTGTTAGCTGTATCTATTTTAGAAAATCCAAATCAAAATAATATTGATTGTCATTCTTCGGATTTATGTAAATCGTTGTCATTCCATAGTGTTGCAATAGCATTTCCAATGAAACTTTTTCCTTCAAGATTGCATCACTGCGAAATGTTTTTGTCTTTCCATTGTATTTGGTTGTGTACGTTACGGTGTATATTGTAGTGGACACGATTTGTTCACTATGATAAATGTCAGGGAATAAATAGCCACTGACACCATTCCAAAATTGGATTTCCCATGTATGGAATATCCGAAAGATAGGCTCTTGCATCCTTAATTTCTTGGTATTCCATTTCTGTGTAGTGACTTTACATTGGTTTAAATCAACAAATAATTGTATTCCATACCTTTTTATTTGTTTTGTAGCCTGTTTTACTCTATATTTATAAATAGTATCACCAATAAGTCCGGAATTTAACCAAACAACCAATAAGATAGCTCCTGATATTCCAATAGCATACCATTTTGCAGCAAAGCAAATGCCCACACCGAATACATAAATCCAAATAAAAATAAATCCAAGTATTCTCAATATTTTATTCTCATAGATTTTCATGTCATATAATTACATCTAATGGTTTGGTGAGGAACAGCGTTTAGCTGTTATCTCGACCTTGTTATAAGCTAAATTTTTCGGTTATTATATTCTTTATCATTTTAGCATCTGTGCTATTCAGCGTATAAATGCTGCATAGTTTACTAAGAGCTTGCTGAATCTCGGCATCCGTTATCCCTAAGTTGAACATTATACCTAAAGGAAGAAACCAAGAATTAGGAACTTGCTCGTCCTCAATCTTCATCTTTGGGATATGGCTTTCTGCATCATTTTCACAACTTAATACACACCCTCTGTCTTCTTCTTGTAGATTTCCGGTAGCATCTAATTCGGCACAATAGAAACGCTTTTCTTGGCTACTCTCATAATAGCCATAAGCGTAACGATATTCCCATAAATCTATAGAGAAGTAATAGATACCACATTTTGCCGAAAGCCTTTTACCCAATATTTCGTAAATATATCGCAAACATTTTCCTTCAACGATATAATATCCGTTAATGAATGACGAAATCAATATCTTATCAACCCTCGGTAAAAGGTCATTAAGATAATTGTCTGCATTTTCATAAGTAGTACAAAGTATAGGGTTGTTATACCATTGTTCATTTTCAGACAAAAGGGTTAGCCCCAATATGTCTGCAATATCTTTTCTAACGGATGCAGGTATTAGGAGCCAATCAGCACAGCTAAAATGTTCTTGTACTTGTTCGTTCATAATTTGGTGTATATTGCTTATAATGCGTTAATAACCACACCTCATGGTGTAGTTCCTAATCTCTAATAACTGCACCTCACGAATTATCCAGTGTATCAAGAGGATTAGGGATTTTTGCTTTATGGGCACTTGACACATGAAGATAAATGGTTGTGGTCTTGATGTCGTTGTGTCCCAGCAATTCCTGTATCGTGTGCAGGTCTGTTCCCTGTTCCAGCAAGTGTGTGGCAAAGGAGTGGCGCAGCATGTGTACGTGTACACGGTGTTTGATGCCTGCACGATGTGCGGCTTCTTTCAGCACTTTCACCAATGCACTTGCCGAATATTGCTCTCCGGGTGTTTCGCCCTCAAACAACCATTTTTGTGGGCGATATTCCCGGAAGTAGTGCCGTAGTTCTTCCAGCAACTTGGGTGAAAGGAGCGAATAACGGCATTTCTTCCCCTTGCCCATAATGCGAACCGACATTGTTTCACTGTTGATGTCCTGCGGGGTCAGGTTAAGCAATTCGCTTCTTCTAAGTCCGGCAGAGTAAACCAACGAAATCATGCAGTGATGCTTGATGTTGGAAATTTGTGCAAGGATGCGCTTAATTTCATTCTTGCTCAACACTTCGGGCAGGCTCTTGTACTCTTTGGCACGGGTGATACCGCCGTAGTATTGCCGTTTGCCGCCTTTCACCTGTTCGTAATAGAACTTGATAGCATTGATGCGCATATTCTGTTGCGACACCGAGATTTTCTTCTCGTTCACAAGATAGAGTATGTACTTGTTGATGTCCGGCACTTTCAGGCGGTCGATGTTCCGTCCCTTGTGATATTCCATGAAGTCGCTGAAATAGGCACGGTATGTTTTGACGGTCGAGGGGCTGTAACGCTTCTGTTCCAGCAGTTCGAGGTAGCCTTTCGGCAGTGTGTATTCCCTTTTAGGTTTGGGATGCCGCACGTAAACCCGGCTGTAATCAATATAGGCGTGGGGCGAATAGCGGTCGTAGAAATCCGGCAGGCTGAAAGCGGCTGATGCCATGTATGCAGAGCCGTTGCCAGCCATTTCCATACCCGTGTCTTGGGCGAGCAGTTGGGTTACAGCCTGACTGTTCGCATATTCTATCCGTATGTAGTCTGCACCGTCCCTTGTTTCTTTGTGTAGCACGATGCTTCCTCTTTGTTTCTGAACCTTATCCATGTCGCTGAATTTTGCTTCATGCTCCAAAGATAAAACAAAAACGCCACATTTTGAACATACGTTCAAAAATAATAGAAGTTAAAAAAACAAAACTGTATCAGGCTTTAAGCAGCGAATAGATATAGCGAAAGTTTTCTGCCAGTTCGTCCACGTTTAGACCGTTCAGAAATGCTTGTTCGTATGACAGTCCTAAAAACATTTGCCGGAACATGGTAGCCGTTTTCTTCACGTCCGTGTCGTTTCTGATTTCCCCGCTGTTTTTTGCTTTTTGTATGACTTTCTCCCATAGGTCATAGTCTTGTCGGTAGATTTTCTCAATTTTCTGCCTGATGCCCGGATAGTACATACGCACTTGTGACAGGAAATGAAAGTAGTAGAAGTTAGGGCTACAATCATGCGGGCTGCTATTATCGTCAATCAGTTCAACAATCCTTTTCATGGAAGCGGCTACCCCCGCCACGTATTGCCCGATGAACTTCTCCAACGTATCGGCAGGAGCGGCAAACTTGTTTCCCGGTTCGTGCATTTTTAGCACGTATTTGTCTGCCACAGCCATGAATAAATCCAGCTTGTGCGGAAAATAATAAACGATGCCCGTTTTTGTCACTCCGCAGGCTTTGGCAAGCGTGATGATGCTTGCTTTCTCGTAGTTCATCCTGACAAATACTCCGAACGCTTTATCTATTACTTCTTCACGGTTAGTTATTATCATACACGTTTGTTTTTAATCGGTTACGAAGATACGGATTTTGTTTTAACCATTTGTACCCCAGTGCTTTTTTTTAGTGCAAGGTGCAAGTATATATTTATATATATAGCTTGCACCTTGCACTAACCCAAAAATATTTATTATCAGATATTTGCGAGTTTCAAAAGAATGCCGTATCTTTGAACCCGAAAGTTAGGCAGACAAACAGCGGTCAAAGTTGGACAGGCTTAACGGTTGAAAATCGTTACTGTTTCGTTACCTATTTGAAATTTTGAAAGCAAAGTAGCTGAAATATAAGCGGTTAGAGTCATAGGTTCAAAACTATGGTCTCTCCACCACAAACCTTCTTTGACATTGAACATTCCGTTCTCTCCGTGTTTATTACGGGTATATTCGTACATATCCCACATCTTGTCGAAGTACTTTTGTGCGCCTGTAAGTTTTCCCATTTTGGCAAATATAGGCATCCCCATCTGGATAGCATCTATCCACCACCAGTCGTTTACTTGTGGAGTGTTGACCAGCATATCCATATTGGCTTTCGTTTTCCGTATTTTCTCAGGATCGGGGCAAATGTTGTATAAATCGAGATAGATTTGGCTGGCGCAGTAATTATCTGCATTACGGGTAGTTGTCCCACGGTGGAAGCCCCATTGGTGGTAATCCGCCCATTCTTTGGCATAGCGATAATATTCGTCTGCGGGATAGATGGAGTAGAGTGCCATTAGGCCTTCGTAATATACACTTCGTGTCCAGATATTACTGGGGCGAACTACTTTTTTCACAAAAGAAGGAGTGCGATAATCGGCATATTTTTTCATGAAATAGTCGTTCACCTGAAGGGTTACTTTGAGAATTTCTTTTTTATCGGGAGCTGTTTGTGCTTTTATATTCCCGTAACTCAATATTACTCCTGCAAAAAATAGTATAAGATGCTTTTTCATTTTATAATAAATTAGATTACTATTGTTCTTGGATTGAGGCACACAAAGATGAGCCTTTCTTTACCTGTTGCAAAGAAAATGCATTGTAAGGAAAGTGATATTGAAATTTGTACGGAAAATATGTAATATTAGATTTTATTCTTTATTTATATTAGTCATGGATAAGAACTAAACATGAATTATTAGCAAGAGCGATTTTCTTGTAGGTCATATTGTTATATTGATATTTATTGTATATTTGTAGAAGAGTAAAGGGAGACGAATATGAAAAGTCATGCAAATAAAATATTAGAGTCTATTAAGCAGGCATTGACAGAGCATTTACCAAAAGGTGGCAAGGCTTTGTTGTTTGGTTCTCAAGCGCGTGGGGATGCACGGATTGATTCTGATTGGGATATTTTGATTATCTTAGATAAAGAAAAATTGGAGCCTGAAGATTATGATAAGGTAAGCTTTCCCTTAACTATGTTGGGATGGGACTTGGGAGCGCGGATTAATCCGATTATGTATACGATGAAAGAATGGGCTGCAAGTTGTATTACGCCATTTTATAAAAATGTAGAGCAGGAAGGAATTGAATTAGTATGAAATTGACAGATGAAGAACGTAATTCTTTGGTGATATTACAGCTGGAGGAAGCTAAAGTATTTTTGAAACAAGCAGATGAAATGTTTGATATGAAGTATTGGGATATTGCTTCCAATGGATATTATTATGCTTGTTTTCATGCTGTTCAGGCTTTATTAATACAAAATGGATGATCATGTAAAACCCATGATGGGTTGATAGCTTGCTTTGGCTTGAATTTTATAAAAACAGGCAAAATTAGTGCACGTTTGGGAAGCTTTTTGGCGCGTATGGAACAATTACGGCAAAAAGGGGATTATAATTGCATTTATTCAATATCAGAGGATGAAATCAGCACGATAAAAGCTCCGGCAAGAGAACTTATTGAGACTATTGAAGTTTTACTTGCCGAATCATAATTATTCTTATAAGAATATCATCATTAAAGAACCATTTTTTTTATTTCTTCGGCAGTATCTGTTATATATGCCGGGTTAAATTCCTCCAGTTCCGTACGTGGACGGAATCCCCATGTCACTCCGCAGGCAGTTACACCGGCATTGGCTGCTGTTTGCATATCTACACCGGAATCGCCTACATAAAGAACATCTTCTTTTTGTACATTGGCAAGTTTTAATATATCAAAAACGATTGTTGGATCAGGCTTGACATTGACTCCTTCCCGTTGACCGAAAACGGCAGTGAAATGAATTTCCGGAAAGTAGTGGGCAACGAGCTTTTCGGTAGCGGCCTGATATTTGTTGGAAGCTACGGCAATCTGAATACTTGCGGATTGCAGATAAGATAATAACGCTGGAATGCCCGGATAAGGTCGGCTATCATCTGCATTGTGAATATTGTAATAAGGAACGAACTCATTGCGTACACGAAGTACATTTTCTTCCGTCTTTTCACCTTCGGGCAATGCGCGTTCAAAGAGTTTATTGATGCCATTGCCTACCATGAAGTTGTATTTTTCTACTTCATGAGTGGGGTATCCTAATTTATTTAAAGCATAATTGGTGCTGTGGGCAAGGTCGGCGATGGTATTCAGCAATGTTCCATCCAGGTCAAATATAACTAGTTTCTTCATTCTTACTCTATCTGATTGTTCTCCTTTAATCTCTTTTACCGATACAAAAATAGGTAAAAAAGATAAGATAAAGAAATCCTTTCCTACTTGCCGGGTTTTATCTTCTCCTTTGGAAAGAATTGTTTCTTGTCACGGAACTTTTAGTTTCTCAGCTTGAAACAATTAGTTCCACACCAAGAAACCAATGGTTTCACTGTATGGAACTAACAGTTTCAAGGCATGAAACTAGAAGTTTCAAACTAGGGAACTAAATTTGAAACTATTTCTTAGTAATCCGGAACCAGTCTACATCTGCCCATCCTCCGTCGTTAGTAACGATAGCGGGACGTGTGCAGAACATACCGACCTTAGCACCGATCCATTGTCCTTCTCTTGCCTGGAAAGGATTGCCTAGTGGGTGATACTTCTTTCCGTCGAGGCTGTAGCTGAAGTTGCACATCACAATGAGATCATGTCCGCCTTCGCTACCCTTGATTTTCTTGCCATCACAACTGAAACGAACTTTCAGGTAAACCGTATTTTGAGAAAGATCGACAGAAGCATTTGCTTGTTCCGGTTTTCCTTTATCCGCTCTTTTACATTCAACTTGAGATAGCACTAGTCCTTTATCTGTATTTTCCAGAATGATTCCGGCATAATCTCTGCCCATAACAACAAGTCCGGTGCGTTCACCTTTAAGTTTAGGATTAGGGCTGAACGTAAGTTTCATTGTTGCGGTGAAATTATCAGAAGGAGTTTTCTGCAAGAGCAGATTGGTTACATCCCACAAATTTTTATATTCTTTTAAAACCGGATAAGAATATAACCTCACATAACTCTTGTCGCCTGCGTAATAGGCCCATTTCTCATTGATGTTAGCGTGCCATTGCCATTGTGGAGAAAGTGTATATCCGTCGAATTCGTCACTTTCCTGCGGAGTGCAGATAGGATATGTTTGACCTACATTCGGCTTCTTGTAAGTCAAGACAGGTTCGCCGCAACCGTCACCGTCTTTATCGATACCGATCACAGGCCAGTCGTTTACCCATTTCATCGGCTGAAGATGCATGATACGTCCGTAAGCGCCGACATCCTGAAAGTGGAGGAACCAGTCTTCTCCGGTAGGAGTATCCACCCATGCACCCTGATGAGGACCGTTGACTGGAGAGTTACCTTGCGCAAGGACTGTTTTCCATTCGTAAGGACCGTAGATGTTTTTAGAACGTAGAACGACCTGCCAGCCTGTCGGTACGCCGCCTGCTGGATGGAAGATATAATAATAGTCGTTTCTCTTATACATTTTAGGACCTTCGCAAGTTTGATGTGCTTCGTGACCGTCAAAGATAATACGAGAAGGAGTGATCGCTGCATTTGCTTCCGCATTCAGTTCGCAGATAGCGATTACACTTTTCAGTCCGGCACGGCTTCCTGCGTATGCGTGTACCATATATACTTTCCCGTCTTCATCCCAAAACGGGCAAGTGTCAATGATACCTTTTCCCGCTTTCACCAAGACTGGTTCGCTCCACGGACCTTTCGGATCTTTGGCTTTCACCATAAAAGCACCCTGATCAGGATCTCCCCAAAAGATATAGAACTCACCGTTGTGATGACGGATAGCCGGAGCCCAGACACGATTTCCGTGTTCCGGTCGTTCCGGAGTTTCGATAGGAGGGAGGGCATTGGGAACTGCGGCACCGATGATTGTCCAGTTGACTAAATCTTTGGAATGAAGGATTTGCAATCCCGGCAAGCAGTTGAAACTGGATGAAGTCATATAGAAGTCATCCCCTACGCGACAAGCGTCCGGATCGGAGTAGTCGGCATAAAGCACCGGATTTTTGTATTTACCGTTTCCGAGGTCGGAAACCCATACTTCAGATACATAGTTCTTCTGTGCTACTGCGGTGAAAACCGTTAATAAGCAAAAGGCTAAAGTCTGTGTCAATCGTTTCATGTTATAGATAGATTATTTATAGATATAATTTGATGGCAAAGGTAAATAAAAAGACTCTGCACAAGGAGGAATATTTGTGCAGAGTCATAGAAAAATTGGTAGATACCTCGTAATTTTTGTTTAGTTGTATTTGTTTCTACCCTATTTATTGGTACGGTTATCTTTTATTTTCACTGTCACCGGATGAGCCAGCTCTTCTTTCCATTCGCGGAGATGAGCAAACCATGCTTCCGGTGTTTTATATCCGAATGTCTCTTTCATCGAAGTGAAAGTCGTGTGATACTGGAAATATTTATTTCCTGGAGCGGTAATGGTATAAAGGAAATTGGCTTTATCCTTTTCTTCCGATTTCACATAACGTTGAGGGATACAAGTGCCCAGCCCTACAGTTTCTTTGGCATATTTCACAGTGTCGTTGACCGGCCAGTCTGTTCCCCAACTTCCTACGAGCCCTTTATGATCGGAGAAAGACTTGGAAGTGCCTACGATGTTTTGCACACCTGTGCAGAAAACTTCTTTATTGAGCGGTTCGTCAAAGAATGTTTCGATATGAAGATCGCGGTGTCCGGCATAAAGCGTGTAGCGTGTCATCATATCCAGTTCCTGATCCTGATATTTCCATCCGGTCACTTCAATTTCTGCAATCACCCGCACCGGTCCATAAGAGATGATACGTTCTGTGCGGGTGTCTACCGGAGTGATATGCGTCGCTTTTTGTCCGTCCCAACCTTTCAGTGCGCCCGGTCCGCAGCTGTCGAACACACGAAGTACGTCATCTCCGAATCCTTTAGCTAACTGTTCATCCGTCGGGTAGAACTGCGATTCTTTGATCTCCAGTCCTTTGTTGAACTTGCCGTAAATATCCGGTGTCTGTTTCTCATTGAAATAAAGACGATAGCCCACCAACTCCGATTCCAGAACCGGACCATGCGGACGTACCATGCTGTATATATTGCTGGTGCCGGGAACGGTGATAGCCTGTACCCGTTGATGTTTACCTTTCCGGTGGTCTACTATAAACATATCGGCATAAACCCTTTCCGGATAAGTTTTCGTGCTTTTCTCCGAAGAGAGTGTAACCTGGAATGTTTTTCTACCGTGAGCAGGGAGGTCGGTCACAAAGGCTAGTTCGTCCATCTTGCGGTCTCTGTTTAAATCATCCAGTTGCGATGGTATTTCCTTTGTTCCTTCCATGACAACAGCGGATTTTACTTTGAAGCCGGCGTGCAACTCATGCAGGTTGATAACAACCGGAGCATCCGCTTTGGCCTGATTCCAGTTGTTTTGTACTTCAACTGTGATGGTTTTCTCCAGTTTCTGCGCCTGGGCAGACAAACTGAAAACTCCTAAAAGGAAAGTAAAAATAAAAAGATTCTTCTTCATGATTTTCTAAGGCTGAAATTATACGTCGTATTTCTCCTTGCAAAAGTAACAGAAAAAAATAGCAGACTGTCTATCTTTTGAAAAGATTATAGTCTGCTATTTGAGCTTTTTACTCTATATAATGATATTGTGGTTTTCTTTTTGCAGTGAACTTTATTTGAGGCTTAAAATTTCTTCTTTCGCTCCCAATTCTTCATAAACCTTTCCGTCTACGGTCAGATTCTTAGCATTTTTGGCTTTTAATATATGGTTACCTTTAGACGATTCTACATATACATTTTCCAAAGTAACTCCGTCAACTTGGCTGATAACAACACCGTCTGTAGCTTTTGTTATCACGACATTCTTAACGGTAATATTGCTGATCGGCATTTCTGGCAAACCATTGAAGAACATGGCACGTCCCGAACCTCTGCAAACAATATTAGAGATATGAATATTGCGGAAAGCAGGTGTTTTTTCCGTTACCGGAGGAATACTTGTCTTCATGCGGTTCAGCAAATCCTCTTCCGATTCTTCGCCGGCACCTTTTCCACCGTAGAATAGGTCGAACAACAACGGTTCGTTCGGAATGTTAATCATGTTGATATTATTAATGTAGATGTTTTCTACCACACCGCCACGTCCGCGAGTGCTCTTGAAGCGCAAACCTACGTCTGTGCCCATAAATGTACAGTCTTCTACATAGATGTTCTTCACACCACCCGACATTTCACTACCTACTACGAATCCGCCGTGTCCGTGCAGTACCGTATTATTTTTAACGATAACGTTCTGGCAAGGTTCACCGCGACGGCGGCCGTCTTCATCTTTACCGGATTTGATACAGATAGCATCATCTCCCGCATCGAATATACTATTAATAATGAGCGCGTTCTTGCAAGATTCCAGGTCGATAGCGTCACCATTTTGGGAATACCACGGATTGATGACCATGATATTGTTGACTGTAAAATCCTCGCAAGACAATGGATGCAGACACCAGCTTGGTGAGTTTTTGAAAGTAACACCTTCCAACAGTACTTTCTTGCTTTTGACGATGCTTAACAACACCGGGCGCAACCACGGACGGATTTCAGCCCATTCTTCGTCTGTATTGATACCTTCGGGTACATTGAAATCTTTACAAGCCATTGCACCTTTCAGAGAACCGGCCGTGGGGTACCATATCTCTTGTTTTTCATCAAGAACCCCTCCTGAGTTTACCAGTTTTTTCCATTGTGAAGCAGTCAGTTTACCTTTTTTTACCGGACGCCAGCAGTCGCCGTTTCCGTCAAATGTGCCATATCCTGTGATAGCGATGTTCTCTGCATTGCGTGCGGAAATAGGCGATTGGCAACGACGCGTTTCCAACCCTTCAAAAGAAGTGGCAATGATAGGATATGCCTCAAAATCACTGGTGAAGAGCACCAAAGCATTTTGTTCCGTATATAAATTCACGTTGCTCAACAGTTCGATAGGTCCTGTCAACCAGATGCCTTCCGGGATAATCACTTTACCCCCTCCGCGTTGATTCACCTCTTTAATAGCATCGTTGATTGCTTGGGTATTCAGAAACAGACCATCGCCTTTGGCTCCGAATTTCTCAATGCTTACCTCATAAGCAGGAAAAACCGGTTGCTGTACTTTGGGCATTTCAAAAGGTAGATTCTGGTAGAGAGCGTCACTGATGGAGCTCTCTTTTATGGCAATCTTGCTTTGTTTACATCCCGATGAGATAAACGGTAAACAGGATATGACCATCCAGAAGAGTCTTTTTGTCAATGTGTTCATTTAGTAACTTATTTCTATATGGTTATACATCTATTGTTTTTCTTGGTAGTTGGGTGATGATTAATGAGGGCGATTTCATAATTCTTATGTCCTTCCGCAGGCGATCTGTCGCAGGCAGCCTGCAGGAGAGGAATAAGACCAATTCATGTTAACCTAATTCTAACCTTAAATAAATATTATGAAAAAACCTCTTAATTATCGATCGCAAAGATAGGTGGCAAACCCCAAGAGGATGTGGACTAATTGATAGAATACGTGTATTTTTTGTCATTTCTGTCTATTATTTGCACACTTCTCGTGTTTTTATGCAGAAAGTTCCTATCTTTGCACAAAATTTAACTATTAAAAGATATGAGTTATAACTTGTTGAAAGGAAAAAGAGGTATTATCTTCGGTGCTTTGAACGATCAGTCTATTGCCTGGAAAGTGGCAGAGCGTGCCGTAGAAGAAGGTGCAACTATTACATTATCAAATACTCCGATGGCCATCCGTATGGGAGAAGTCGACGCTTTGGCACAGAAATTAAATTGCCAGGTGATTCCGGCAGATGCCACCAGCGTAGAAGATTTGCAAAATGTCTTCAAAACCTCCATGGATATATTGGGTGGACAAATTGATTTTGTACTCCACTCTATCGGTATGTCTCCTAACGTACGCAAGAAACGTACTTATGATGATCTTGACTATGGAATGTTGGATAAGACATTGGATATTTCAGCTGTTTCATTCCACAAAATGATTCAGTCCGCCAAGAAATTGAATGCTATTGCTGATTACGGTTCTATCGTTGCTTTGAGCTACGTGGCTGCGCAGCGTACTTTCTATGGTTACAATGATATGGCAGATGCAAAGGCATTGTTGGAATCCATTGCACGTAGCTTTGGTTACATCTACGGACGCGAACATAGTGTACGCGTGAACACTATCTCGCAGTCTCCTACATTTACTACTGCAGGTTCGGGTGTGAAAGGTATGGATAAACTGTTTGATTTCTCCAACCGTATGTCTCCGCTCGGGAATGCTACAGCTGACGAATGTGCTGATTATTGCATCGTGATGTTCTCCGATCTTACCCGTAAGGTGACTATGCAGAACTTATTCCATGACGGTGGATTCTCCAGCGTAGGTATGAGTCTTCGTGCCATGGCTACTTATGAGAAGGGGCTCGAAGAGTATATGGACGAAAGTGGTAACATCATTTACGGATAAAAGATTATGAAACTACGGATCTCTCTTCTTAATTTATTAATTGGTATGCTTTTCGCCTCCTGTGGGATAAGCACGGGAAAAGGTACGGAGCAGAAGGAAGAAGGGATTTCTGTTCTAAGATATGATAAGCTGTTGAGCGAATACGTTCGCTCCAACAGCTTTTCTGCTATGCAGAAGTTGACGATGGACTACCGTATGCCGACGAAAATTCTGATTGAGGATGTGTTGTCTATCGGCACGGTAAAAGATGATACTATTTCGCAACGTCTGCAGAAATTCTATTCGGATACGACTTTAGTCCGTTTGCTTAGCGATGTGGAAGCAAAGTACCCTAATCTGGATGAGGTGGAAAAAGGACTTAACAAAGGATTCCGGAAACTGAAGAAGGAAGTGCCTGATACGAAGGTGCCGTTTATCTATTCGCAAGTGTCTGCCTTCAACGAATCTATTGTTTTGGTGGATTCTTTATTAGGGATCAGTCTTGATAAATATATGGGGGAAGATTATCCTCTCTATAAGCGTTTCTATTACGATTATCAATGTCGTTCGATGCGTCCGGAACGGATTGTGCCGGATTGTTTTGCTTTTTATCTTTTGAGCCGTTACGGAATGGATTATCATGAGGGTACTTGTCTGATTGACTTGATGATGCACTCCGGAAAAATCAATTACGTCGTGCAGAATCTGTTAGGATATAGTGATATCGGTGAAGCGATGGGATATTCCAAGGGGGAAAGCGACTGGTGTAAGGAGAATGAAAAGGAGATATGGAATTATATCTGTACCAACGATCATCTGCATGCACGTGACCCGATGGTGATCCGCTATTATATGAAACCTGCTCCGGCTGTCGATATGTTGGGTGCTCAAGCTCCGGCATTGATCGGAACATGGGTGGGTGCAAGAATCATCGCTTCTTATATGAAAAAGCATAAGGACATGAAACTGAAAGATCTCCTGGAATTTACAGATTATCAAGAGATGTTAAGTGAATCCAACTATTTGGCTTCCTGAGCTGTTACATTTCTCAATGTTTAATTAGCTTTGCTCAAAACCTTATTTGATTTTTAAAGTATAGTCTTAATTCTCAATTAAAAAAGTGGAAACTGCCCTCTATTTGTTGCCCGTGACGTTAGGTGATACGTCTATTGAAAAGGTATTGCCTTCTTATAATAAGGAGATTATCTCCGGTATCCGGTATTTTATAGTCGAAGATGTTCGTTCTGCCCGGCGTTTCCTGAAAAAGGTGGACCGGGAGATTGATATTGATGCATTGACATTTTACCCGTTGAACAAGCATACTTCTCCTGATGATATTTCCGGTTATCTGCAACCTTTAGTAGGTGGTGCTTCAATGGGGGTGATCTCCGAAGCAGGTTGTCCGGCAGTAGCTGACCCAGGAGCTGATGTAGTTGCTATCGCACAGCGTAAAAAGTTGAAGGTGGTTCCTTTGGTTGGACCTTCTTCCATTATTCTTTCTGTGATGGCTTCCGGCTTTAACGGGCAGAGTTTTGCGTTTCATGGCTATCTGCCGATTGAATCGGGAGAGCGTGCCAAAAAACTAAAAGCACTGGAACAGCGTGTGTACGCTGAAAATCAAACGCAACTTTTCATTGAGACGCCTTACCGGAATCATAAGATGATAGAGGATATTTTGTTGAATTGCCGTCCTCAAACAAAGCTTTGTATCGCTGCCAATATTACTTGTGAAGGAGAGTATATACAGACACGTACAGTGAAGGAGTGGAAAGGACACGTGCCTGATTTATCTAAGATTCCTTGTATTTTTCTCTTATATAAATAACGCCTTTCAGGTGTTCATATTCATCTTCGAAGCAGCTGCTGAAGAAACCTTTTCCTAAGTTTTCCTCTATCTGTTTGAAACTCCACAGTTTACTGTTTTTAAAGCGGGGGTTACAAAGGATGGAATCATCTTTAATATCAACAATGAATAGATAGACAAGACGATTGGTCACTTCATTCTCGAAGTGATAAACGATGTTGAATTCAGGTTTGATACCTTTTTCATGAGGGAAAGCATGGTTGATTAAACGAGTGGCGCCTGCTTCCAAAGATTCTCCGAAGCGGAGATAGCATTCCATGGGAATATCTACTTTTCCTCTATCCAGAATGGCGGTTGATGACCTGTCGCAAAGGAATAACATCCCGTGAGTGGATATGGCAATTCTTATCACCGGATTGATATATGCGTTTTTGTAATTAGCAGCTTCTATTGCAGGTGTTTTTCCGATTACATCTCCTTTGGTGTTTACAATAGGAACGTATTCCGTATGAGACATTAAGTGATTGAAGAAACGGATGGCAATCTGATTGAATAGAATGCTCATTAGAAAGACGGTAGGGGGCAACACCTTATAAAGTACAAAGATACTTGTTTTGCTCAACGGGTCTTGAAAAACGATGGTAATGCTAATTATAATAAAGTGCAATATACCGAAGAGCAAAGCGATACGTGCGGATACAACGGCTGCTTCTGCGCCTTGCGCATATAAACGTTTGTTGCAAGAACCTGTCTGTTTTAAAAAATGGTTGATAAACCTTTTATTATGCATATAAAGGCTCAACATTGGAATGAGAATACTGACTTCAAGCGTAAGTGGAAGTGCGCCGGGAGGAACATAATCGCCGGGAATAAGGGCTGCCAAGGATAATAGTGCCAGCACTCCGGTTGCTATATAGAGGATAAAATTAGGAATTAACATTCCCTTGCGTCGATAAGAAAGGTATATACCTACAATACCTATGCTTGTACCGATGTAAATAGCCGTGTCTTGCGTTATAAGTTCACACAACAAAATGGAAATAATAACGGGGATAAAACCCAGCGACATGTTAAATGCGGAAGAAAGTGTTCCTTTATGAGCCATCTCTATACTTATGTTTATTTGTCGGTTCTATCAACAAAACAAATAGGGGATATGTTTTGTTTGCTAACGAATATGTTTCTCTGCGTGGTAGGAGGAACGAACAAGGGGAGCACTCTCTACGATGTTGAATCCTTTCTCTAAACCTACAATTTTATATTTCGCAAATTGTTGCGGAGTGATGTATGCTGCAACGGGATAATGTCGGTGACTCGGTTGAAGATATTGGCCTATGGTAAGAATCTGGCAACCGGCTGCTAATAGATCATCCATCAACGTTTCAACTTCTTCCGGGGTCTCACCCAGCCCGACCATAATACCGCTTTTAGACTTGATTCCCTTCTCAGAAATGTGTCTGATAACTTGTAGGCTTGTATCATAATTTGCCGCACTGCGCACTAGCGGACTAATGCGGCGTACGGTTTCCATATTGTGTGAAATAATGTCGGGACGGGCTTCGATTACCCAATCTACCAACTCCATCCTGCCTTGGAAATCAGGAATGAGCACTTCGATTGTTGTTTGTGGATTCAGCCGTTTTATTTCCTGAATGGTATGTGCCCAATGTGCTGCTCCCAAATCCGGTAGATCATCCCTGTCTACGGAAGTGATGACAGCGTGATCCAGTTTCATCAGTGCGATGGATTCTGCTACATGGGTAGGTTCGTTTGCATCTAGCGGGTGCGGGCGCCCGGTTTGTGTGTTGCAGAATTTGCAACTGCGCGTGCAGATGTCACCGCCAATCATAAAGGTAGCAGTTCCTTTTCCCCAACATTCTCCCATATTAGGGCAACGCCCACTGCTGCATATAGTATGCAAACAGTGGGAGTCGACAATCCGTTTGGTTTCGGTGTATCGTTCGTTGGCACCGATATTAATTTTGAGCCATTCGGGCTTACGTACTCTGTCCGTCATTATAAGTTATTCAAGAAAAAGTTGGTCAACCGTGTGTATAGGTGTTGGCGGGTATTGCCACCATATATTCCATGATTACGGTTTGTATACACTTGCATATCAAATTGTTTTCCAAGTTGAACCAATTGTTCGGCATATTCCGCACAATTTTGGAAGTGCACATTATCGTCTGCCATGCCATGCACCAACAACAAGTTTCCATGCAGTTTGTCAGCGCGGGTGAAAGCTGATGATTCCTTATAGCCTTCTGCGTTCTCTTTCGGAGTACGCATGAAGCGTTCTGTGTAGATAGTATCATAGAAACGCCAGTCGGTGGGTGCAGCCACTGCTACTCCTGCTTTGAATACGGGGGTTCCTTCGCTCATACTCATGAGAGTCATGTAGCCGCCGTAGCTCCAGCCCCAGATACCGATGCGATTTTTATCCACGTATGGTTGTTTGCCGAGATACAAGGCTGTTTCTACTTGATCTTTGGCTTCTTTGACTCCGATTTTAAGATAAGTACATTTCTCGAAAGCCTCTCCACGACCTCCTGTGCCGCGACCGTCTACACATACTACGATATAACCGAGGCTTGCCATGTATGTCTCCCAACTGATTTCCCAGGTATCCAATACCTGTTGAGAGCCCGGACCGCTATATTGATACATCAGTACCGGATATTTTTGGGATGCGGAGAAATTAACCGGTTTCATCATCCAACCGTTCAACTTCACGCCATCTGTGGTTTGGAAAGTAAAAAACTCTTTTTGTGGCATTACATATCCGGACAATGTTTGTTTCAATTTGTCATTGGTAATAAGTGTTTTGAGTATTTTGCCCGAATTATCATTCAGTGTAACCGTCATCGGAGTATTCAAGTTGGAGAACTTGTTCATGTAATACTTCATCGATTTGCTGAAGAGCGGTGTATTGGTTCCTACCTGTTGGGATAGTTTAATCTTTTTGCCCTTCTTGTCTGTTTTATAGACAGCTTTGCGCAGAGGGCTTTCTTCATTGCTGGTGTAATAGAAAGAACCGTCTTCTTCATCATATCCCAGAAAATCTTTCACCTCAAATTTACCGTTAGTAACCTTTTTAATCAGATTACCTCCCATACTGTACCAATAGAGGTGGCTGTAACCGTCACGTTCGCTAAGCAGGCTGAAATATTCCGGATAGAACTGGATGTTATCGAAAATCTTCTCTTTGATGTAATAAGGAGACTCATCGCGAAGTATTAGTTTGCAAAGTGTGGAACGAGGATCGGCAAAGTAAAGATCAAAACGGTCTTGATGGCGGTTCAATGTCATGATAGCCAATTTGTTGGCATCCTTTGTGAAGCGTATACGCGGAATGTATCCGTCTGCATCCAACGGAAGTTTCATTGTACGGGTGACATGTGATTTGATGTCATACGTACGTACCTCTACTTTCGAATTCGGATATCCGGCTTTCGGATACTTGTATGTATATTCGCCCGGATAATCTTTTAAAGCATCAATGTGGGGTGCCTGTCCGGCAAATACCGGGAAAGAGTAGGAGGGAACTTCCGACTCGTCGAAACGGATAAAAGCAATCAGCGTATTGTCGGCGCTGAATTCCAAAGCACGGTTGAAGCCGAATTCTTCTTCATACACCCAGTCAGGAATACCGTTGATTACAGCATTCTGTTTGCCATCTTCTGTGACCTGGCTTTCGCTATTGCCATAAAGCAGCTTAACAAGAAATATGTTATTGTTGCGGACAAATGCAATCATGGTACCGTCCGGAGAGAAGACGGGGACCTGTTGAGGTCCACCGTCAGACAGCCGTTCAATAATGTTGTTTGTCGTAACACCCTTGTCATTTCGTTTCAAAGGGTAAATGTAATGTACAGCTGTGTATGAATGCCTGTAAATAGGTGTTGTTTTGGTAGCAATCAGCAATTTCTGACCGTCGGGCGAGAATTGGTAACTGTCGAAGTTCTTGAAGTCACATTCGCGTGTAGTATTTACATCGAAAATTACTTCTACTTTCTCGCCTGTCTTGAAAGAGTATTTAATGATTTGCGTGCCGTCAGCGTTCATCTGTGTGTAGTGTTCGCCATCAGGCATAGGGATTACTCCCTGAATATTTTCCGGGCGGAAACGTCCGGAGGTAATATCTTTTAAATCGAGTGCCTTTTGTCCTTGTGCCATTCCGGTCAGACAGAGAAGGCAGAGTAATAAAGTGATGCTGATCTTTTTCATCTGCGTTTATAATCGGTTTTGGTTTTAATTCGTACTTGCAAAAGTAACAATAAACTTAGATTCAACAAAGCTTGACCGATTTTTATATAGATTTGATAAGGATTATTGGGTGAGATTCAATATCTTTGTGAAAAGGACTTTAAACATTATCTTAATTATAATTGTAAAGATTGACGGAGGTACGCTAGTATCTCCGTTTCTTGTTCCGGGTGGAACCATTTTATTTCTTCATCTCTTTTGAACCAGGTCATCTGTTTACGCGAATAAATGCGGGAGTTTTGCTTGATTTTGTCTATAGCAAAGGAGAGTTCCCATTCTCCGTCCAGATATTTGAACAGTTCTTTATAGCCTACTGTATTGAGTGAATTGAGGTGACGATAGGGAAGTACGGAGCGTACTTCTTCCAATAATCCTTCCTCCATCATCTGGTCTACCCGACGGTTGATACGGTCATAAAGTTCTTCCCGATCACGAGTCAGGCCGATTTTCAGAATATGGAAAGGGCGCTGTTTTTTTTGTTGGGTGCGAAAAGAAGTATAAGTGCGTCCGGTCATATAGCAAATCTCTAACGCATGAATCACCCGCTTGGGATTCTTCAGATCTACCATCCGGTAATATTCCGGATCTAACAGGCGAAGTTCTGCGCAGAGTTGTCCAAGGCCTTCCTCTTCATACTTTTGTAGCATGAGTTGACGGGTTTCCGCATCAACGGTAGGAATATCGTCAATTCCCTTACAGATAGCGTCTACGTACATCATTGAGCCACCAGTGAGAATCACGACTTCGTGTTGCGTGAATAATTTCTCCAGAATCTCCAGTGCCTCTGTTTCGTATTGGGCAGCGCTGTAATAGTCTGTGAGGTGGAGCGTGCCGACCAGTTGATGGGGGACACGTTTGAGTTGGTCGGGAGTAGGAGCTGCCGTGCCTATTTTTAATTCGGCATAAAGCTGCCTCGAATCGGCAGATACAATGCTTGTCTGAAATGTTTCTGCCAAGCGCAGGCTCAACTCCGTTTTCCCCACACCTGTAGGACCTATAAGAACAATGAGAGTAGGCATAGATTTTTAAGTATTTAAGTATAGAAGTATTAAGTATTAAAGCGTACGGGACTAAAAAAATATTAGGTATTAACTGCCTGATACTACATAGCAATTAATACCTAATACTTGATACTTAATACTTAATATTTTTCTTCTTCGTATGGGTTGCTAGTGCCACCACCTATGTCAAATCCTTCCTGATCGAAGTCTTCCATGTCGAAGTCCTGATCCCCATAGAAGTTTTCATCCAGATCAAGAGAACTTCCGGTAGCAGCCATTTCCTCAAAGTCTACGGTTTGTTTGGGAGCCTCTCCTGATTTTTTGGTACATTTGGCACCATTCATATCTTTTCCGGTGATAATTTCTGATAGTTCGATGAAGAAACAACGTTCTGTCATGTAATCGAATACATACAACAGTTTTTGTTTTTCATCTTCTACCAGTTCGCTGATAGTAGTTTCTTTCATTACCCAGCTATCCATTTCCGGATTGTCGTCCATTTCTTCCAAGGTTACTTCTTTTTCTTTTTCCCAATCATCATCGCAAATAAAGAAAGAAGTCATCTGGTCGTTTGCGTACCCTGCTGATTTCAGTATTGCTTCATGGAAGTCATAAAAAGTTGCTTCCGGATCAATTTGTATTTCTCTGACAAAATCGTCAACTTCATCAGATATGATAGTAAATCTGTATATCATAATATGACTATTTTGAACTGTTTATTTAATAATACCACGTTCTGAATTACGGATAAAATTGACTATATAGTCAATTTCCGGACTCTTTTCGAATTCATCTTCTATTTTCTTCAATGCTTCTGTCGTGTTCAAACCACTTTGGTAGATGATACGATATGCATTGTGAATATTTTCGATCACTTCATTGGAGAAGCCACGACGGCGCAAGCCGATGATGTTGATTCCGCTGAAAGCAATCGGTTCGCGCCCTGCAATAATGTAAGGAGGAATATCTTTACTGAAACGGCATCCCCCCTGAATCATTACATGGCTGCCTACATGACAGAATTGGTGCATTAATACATTGGCACTGACAATCGCGTTATCATCAATGACAATCTCACCTGCCATTTTGGTAGAGTTGCCGATGATACATCCGTTACCAACCAATGCGTCGTGTGCTACGTGTACACCTTCCATCAATAAATTGTTATTTCCCACAATCGTGCGCCCTTTAGCTGCCGTACCACGGTTGATTGTTACATTTTCACGGATCAGATTATTATCTCCGATTTCGGCTGTCGATTCTTCACCGCGAAACTTAAGGTCTTGCGGAATGGCTCCGATAACGGCACCCGGAAAAATCGTGTTTCCGTTACCGATACGTGAACCGTATAAAATATTGGCATTAGCCATAATTTTATTGTTGTCGCCGATAACTACGTTCTTATCTATAAAAACAAAAGGCGCAATTTCTACATTTTCCCCAATCTTAGCTTCGGGATGGATATACGCTAAAGGACTTATCATGCTTTTAAATATCAATTATTACTTATTTTTTACTATTTGTGCCATGAACTCTGCTTCGCAAACAACTTTCTCGCCGACAAACGCGTATCCTTTCATGGTAGAAACACCGCGGCGGATAGGTGCAAGCAGTTCTACACGGAAGATGATTGTATCTCCCGGCACTACTTTCTGACGGAATTTCACTCCGTCTATTTTCATGAAATAGGTAGAATAACGTTCTGGTTCATCGACAGAATTCAAGACGAGCAAGCCTCCGACTTGTGCCATTGCTTCCACTTGAAGTACTCCCGGCATAACGGGTTCCTGTGGAAAATGTCCCTGGAAGAAAGGTTCGTTGGCTGTGATGTTTTTAATACCTACAATGTAGTTGGCACCTATTTCAATTACTTTGTCCACCAGTTGGAAAGGATAGCGGTGCGGCAACAATTCGCGGATACGGTTTACATCCATTATCGGTTCACGGTTGCAGTCGTAACTTGGTGCCTGTATTTCGTGCAGGCGGATTTCTTTCCGCATCTGACGGGCAAATTTATTGTTTATGGTGTGTCCCGGACGAGTAGCGATGATACGACCTTTAATCGGTTTTCCAATTAGAGCGAGGTCACCGATGACATCAAGCAGTTTGTGGCGGGCACATTCATTGGGCCAAACCAACGGTTTGTGATTGATATAGCCTAACTGATCGGCATCCATGTGAGGTACTCCCATCACATCAGCCAACTTGTCGAAGCTTTCTTGTGACATTTTACGTTCGTAGATTACGATTGCATTGTCCAAGTCACCGCCTTTAATTAATCCGGCAGAGAGCAACGGCTCTATTTCGCGAACAAAGACGAAAGTACGGCTGGCAGCCACTTCGTCTTTGAATTTATGCATATCTTCAAGGGTAGCAAACTGATTCGGGATAATAGTCGAATCGTAAGAAACCAGTACATTCAGACTGAAATTCTCGTCAGGTAGTACAATGATAGAAGAGCCAGTTGTTTCATCCCGGAACTCAATTTTAGACTTGATAATATAAAAGTCTTTGACGGCATTTTGTTCTACTGTTCCTACACGTTCTATTTCTTGTACGTAATATTGTGCACTACCATCTAAAATAGGAAATTCCGGTCCGTTAACTTGGATCAGGCAGTTATCAATGCCCAATGCGTAAAGGGCTGCCATACCATGTTCAATGGTGCTTACTTTGACTCCATTTTTCGACAAAACAGTACCACGAGTGGTTTCTGTTACATTGTCGGCTACTGCGTCGATAGTTGGTTGTCCTTCTACGTCAATGCGTTGGATTTTATATCCGTGATTGTCCGGAGCTGGATTGAATGTTACAGTGAGATCAAGTCCAGTGTGAAGACCTTTCCCGCTCAGTGAAAAGCTATCTTTCAGCGTTTTTTGTTTCAGCATTGGTTACTTATTTAATAGTTGTTTTAATTCTTCTACTTCTTTGCGCAGGTTATGCAGTTCTTTCTGCATATCCGGCAGGTTTCTTTGTACAATGGATGATTTGAAATATTGTTTCAGTTCCATAGGAGGGGTTCCGATAAGTTGGCTACCGGACTTGATGTTTCCCGGCACACCTGATTGTGCACCTAAACTTACTTTGTCTCCTATTTTAGAATGTCCTGCAATACCTACCTGGCCACCGATCATACACCACTCACCCACTTTGGTAGAACCGGCAATTCCGGCTTGCGCAGCCATAACGGTATGTGAACCTATTTCATCATTGTGTGCTATTTGTATCAGGTTGTCCAACTTGACACCGCTGTGTACTACCGTAGCTCCCATTGTTGCACGGTCTACACACGTATTAGCACCTATATCTACTTTATCTTCCAGAACAACAATTCCGATTTGCGGAATCTTATCGTATCCGTTCGGAGTGGGAGCAAAACCAAATCCGTCAGCTCCGATCACTGCACCCGAATGAAGGATACATTCATTACCTATGCGGCAATCATGATAAACATTAACATTGGAGTAAAGCAGGCAATTGTTGCCTATCTTCACGCCGTCTCCAACGAAAGTGTGCGGGTAAATTAGAGTATTATCTCCGATCACGGCATTTTCACCGATATAAGCAAAAGCACCGATGTATACGTTTTCGCCAATTTTGGCGCTGGGAGCAACGAAAGCTAATGAATCTATCCCTTGTTTCTTGGGCTTGCTCATCTCATAAAGATTAAGCAGTTTAGCCAAACTTTCGTATGCATTGTCTACTTTGATAAGAGTCGTTTTGATTTCGTGTTCGGGAATGAAGTCTTTATTAACCAAGACAATGCTTGATTGTGTCTCGTAGATATAAGGTGTATATTTGGGATTTGACAGGAAAGAAATTGCTCCGGGCATTCCCTCTTCAATTTTAGCGAATGTGTGTACCGTAGCGTTTTCGTCTCCAATGATTTCCCCTTGGATAAATGCTGCAATTTGCTTAGCCGAGAACTCCATGTCTTTTATTTAAAATTTAATTAGTTCACAAATAACGGATTTTTTTTTCAGATTTCCGTGTTATTGCATGAATATTTTATACTTATCTGTGTAATCTCTGATAGCAGAGATAGTATTTCTTTACCTTTTTGGACAATAATGAGATGTTCAGCATGTCCGATGCTTCGGCAATATTTTTAATAGTGCCGTCTTTGTAGATAATATCAATACTGTCATCTGCCGGGTCATACATATTCTTTTCGATGCTGGGGGTAGAGACAAAATAGTTCGCTTCGGAAAGGGTTATGCCTAGTTGCTGGCTGATGTGCAAAGTTAATTCTTTTTTTCTGTCCTCACTAATAGGTTCCGACGAAATTTCCACTTTAAAGATATTTCGGTTTATCATTCCCGTGCTTAAAGTGGAAAGTACCTTATCTGTGTGGGTGCTCCACACTTTCAAGGCTGTCCATATATCATTGTCGTCCAGCTGGATAAAATTCTCCAGACAGTCGGGATTGTTATAGAATTCCGTAGGATTGATATCATTGTAAAGGAAAAAACGCAATGCGGGTGATGCAAACAGTTCCACTCCTTGTGAAGCCAGTTCTTTGGCACGCAATAGGGTACTAATCAGCATCTTTTCGTATGCAACGGACGTCTTATGCAGGTATACTTGCCAGTACATCAGGCGACGTGCCGTGAGGAAATTCTCGATAGAATAGATTCCTTTGGATTCGACTACCAGTCGGTCATCCGCTACATCAAGCATTTTGATAATTCGGGCGGAGCCGATGTTACCTTCCGTTACGCCTGTATAAAAGCTGTCGCGGCGAAGATAATCAAGCCGGTCCATATCCAACTGACCGCTTACAAGTTGATGCAGAAAGCGTTTCGGGTATTCGTCTTTAAAGATTTGGATGGTAAGACTCAGCTGACCGTTCATCTCTTTGTTCATCCGTTCCATCAGCATAAGAGAAATCTCTTCGTGTGAGACTCCTTTTACAATCGTGTCTTCCAGTACATGCGAGAAAGGACCGTGTCCTATATCATGCAACAGGATGGCAGCCTGCACGGCTTCCGCTTCACTATCAAAGATAAAATTGCCTTTGGAAGCCAGTTGGGTGATAGCTTCACTCATCAGGTGAAAAGCACCTAAGGAGTGTTGGAAGCGGGTGTGTTGTGCACCGGGGTACACAACAGATGATAATCCTACTTGCTTGATGCGGGTAAGACGCTGCAAAAGGGGATGCCGTACTATATCGTACAGTAACCCCTTTGGAATATTGATGAACCCGAATACGGGGTCGTTAATTATCTTTCTTTCGTAAGGCATTCGTTTTCTTTAGAGATCCTTTTTTCCCTTTTCAGAGAATTGCTTTGAGTTGTTCAGCCATTTGAGCCTGCACTTCTTGTGCGGCGGTGCGGGCAGCTTCTGCAAATTTCTCTGTTTTATCGACGTAGATAATACCACGTGACGAATTAACAATTAATCCGCATGTACTGTTCATACCATATTTGCAAACTTCTTCGAGTGAACCGCCTTGTGCTCCCACACCTGGTACGAGAAGGAAATGGTTTGGGACAATCTTGCGGATGTCCTCAAAAGCACGTCCTTGAGTAGCACCTACTACATACATCATGCGGTCATCGCCGGCCCATTCCTGTGATTTGCGTAATACTTTCTCGAACAGACGTTCGCCGTTTATATCTTCTGTCAATTGGAAGTCATGAGAGCCTTTGTTGGAAGTCAATGCCAACAGGATCACCCATTTACCTTCGTAAGTAAGGAATGGAGTAACGCTGTCTTCACCCATGTACGGAGCTACTGTTACAGAGTCGATATCCAGTTCTTCAAAGAATGTGCGGGCATACATTGCAGAAGTATTTCCGATGTCACCACGCTTTGCGTCAGCGATGATGAATTGATCCGGATAGTTATCTTTGATATATTTTACTGTCTTTTCAAATGCGATCCATCCTTTTACACCCATGCTTTCATAGAAAGCCAGATTAGGTTTGTAGGCGATACACAAATCTGCTGTCGCGTCAATGATTGCTTTGTTGAACGCGAAGATCGGATCTTCTTCTTTCAACAGATGTTCCGGGATTTTCTTGATATCAGTATCAAGTCCTACACAAAGGAATGATTTTTTGCGCTTTATGTTTTCAAATAATTGTTGCTTATCCATCTTGTTATTTACTATTTTGCAATTTACTATTTACTATTTTAAGAAACCGTTCTCAACTCTCAACTCTCAACTCTCAATTCTCAACTCTCCACTTCTCTAAAGTTCGCTTTCTTTCAGGCGTTCTGCATTTTCCGCTACGATCAGATGGTCGATACAATCCTGGATATCTCCGTCCATGAAGGCTGCCAGATTATAAATTGTATAGTTGATGCGATGGTCGGTGATACGTCCCTGAGGATAATTGTAAGTCCGTATTTTTGCCGAACGGTCTCCGGTAGATACCATTGTCTTACGTTTAGAGGCAATGTCATCGATATATTTCTGATGTTCTTTGTCGTAGATAAACGTACGGAGACGTGCCAAGGCGCGCTCTTTGTTTTTCGGCTGGTCGCGTGTCTCGGTACATTCGATAAGGATTTCTTCAGCAATGCCTGTGTTCGGGTTCTTCCAGATATAGCGTAGACGTACTCCGGATTCTACCTTGTTTACATTCTGTCCGCCGGCACCGCCACTTCGGAAAGTGTCCCATTTGATTTCTCCTTCGTTGATGACTACATCGAATTCTTCTGCTTCAGGAAGCACAGCCACTGATGCGGCTGAAGTGTGAACACGTCCTTGTGTTTCCGTAGCAGGAACACGCTGTACGCGGTGTACTCCCGATTCGTATTTTAAAATTCCGTATACATTATCGCCTGTCACACTACAAACAATTTCTTTGAATCCGCCGGCTGTTCCTTCGTTTGCATTGGAGACTTCCATTTTCCAACCTTTGGTTTCACAGAATTTGGCATACATACGGAAGAGGTCACCGGCAAAGATAGCTGCTTCGTCGCCTCCTGCACCTCCGCGGATTTCGAGAATAGCGTTCTTGCTGTCTTGCGGGTCGGCAGGAACAAGCATCAGTTTGATTTCTTCTTCCAACGCCGGGAGTCGCTCTTGGCTATTGTCCATTTCTTCTTTCGCCATTTCGCGCATTTCAGCATCCGATTCATTGGCAAGGATATTTTTAGCTTCTTCAATATTACCCAGTAATTGGACATATTCTTTCCTTGCTTTCATCAAGTCGTCTAATTCCTTATATTCTTTAGTCAACTTGACATAACGTTTCTGGTCGGCAATCACTGCCGGGTCTGTGATAAGGGTAGATATTTCTTCAAAACGGGCTACGAGTCCGTCTAATTTTTCTAGTATGGTACTATTGTCTGCCATTCTTTAATATCTAAATTCTCCGAATTCGCTCTTAATGATTAATTCTGTTTGTTCACATGCCTCAACACGTCCTACAATCTGTGCCGGGATACCGAATGATTCGGAGATAGCTATCACTTCTTCCGCATGTTCTGGTGACAGGTAGACTTCGAGGCGATGTCCCATATTGAATACCTTGTACATCTCTGCCCAGTCCGTACCGCTTTGTTCTTGGATCGTTTTGAATAAAGGAGGAACAGGGAAAAGATTATCTTTTACTACACGTACGTTCTCTACAAAATGCAGAACTTTAGTTTGTGCACCACCGGAGCAGTGTACCATTCCGTGGATTTCCGGGCGCAATGCATCAAGTAATTTTTTGACTACCGGTGCGTATGTACGGGTAGGAGAGAGTACTAACTTTCCAGCATCAACCGGAGAATCTTCCACGCTGTCTGTTAGTTTTAACTTACCGGAATAAACCAATTCTTCAGGAACTGCAGCATCATAGCTTTCCGGATATTTTTCAGCAAGATATTTGCTGAATACGTCGTGGCGGGCACTCGTCAAACCGTTGCTGCCCATACCGCCATTGTATTCTTTTTCGTAAGTAGCTTGTCCGTAAGAAGCCAGACCAACGATCACGTCATCCGGACTGATATTGGCATTGTCGATAACGTCTGAACGTTTCATGCGGCAAGTTACGGTAGAGTCAACGATGATGGTACGTACCAAATCGCCGACATCAGCAGTTTCACCACCGGTTGCATATACGCCTACACCCATTTCACGGAGTTCGGCCAGCAATTCGTCTGTTCCGTTGATGATGGCGGAGATTACTTCTCCCGGAACCAACAGTTTGTTACGTCCAATAGTAGATGAAACAAGGATATTGTCTACGGCACCTACACAAAGCAGGTCGTCGATATTCATAATCAATGCATCCTGTGCAATACCTTTCCAAACGGATAAGTCACCCGTTTCTTTCCAGTACATATAAGCAAGAGATGATTTGGTTCCGGCACCATCGGCATGCATAATGTTGCAATATTCCGGGTCACCTCCCAATATATCGGGAATAATTTTACAGAATGCTTTCGGGAAGATTCCTTTGTCGATGTTCTTGATGGCGTTGTGCACATCTTCTTTCGATGCGCTTACTCCACGCATCATGTATCGTTGATTACTCATGAGTTATAGAATTATTTTGTATACGGCTACAAAAGTACAGCTTTTTTTTGGTACAGCCAACTAGGTGCTAGTAAATGTTAATCATTAACTTTTGTACTTTGGGTTATTCTATTGAAAAGGAGAAGAATAATAGAAAATTAAGAGTTAAATTCATAATAATGAAAACTATGAATTTAACTCTTAATATAGAAGTGTTTTATCTAATGAAAAAATGCCGAGATAAATATCTCAGATGATATCAGATCTCTCTTTGGGTAAATCAAATCTTTTTTAGAATTCTACCTTCGGAGCTTTCTCGCTTCCTTCTTCTGCTTCAAAGTATGCTTTCTTGTCGAAGCCGAACATTCCTGCAAAGATATTCTTCGGGAAACGGCGGATATTGATGTTATAAGCTTGTGCAGCATCATTGAAGTTTTTGCGTGCTACATTGATACGGTTTTCCGTTCCTTCCAGTTGAGCTTGAAGTTCCAGGAAGTTTTGGTTAGCTTTCAGGTCCGGATAATTCTCGGTGATGGCTAATAACTTGCCCAATGCTGATGTTACAGCACCTTGTGCTTTTTGATATTGCGTCAGCTTTTCCGGTGTCAGGTCGGCAGCGTCTACTTTGATTTGAGTAGCCTGGCTACGTGCGGCAACAACTCCTTCCAAGGTTTCCTTTTCATGCGTTGCATATCCTTTCACTGTGTTTACCAAGTTAGGAATCAAGTCGGCACGACGTTGGTATTGAGTTTCTACATTTGCCCATTGGCCACTTACATTCTCCTCCATGGTTACTAGACCGTTATATACACTTACTGCCCATATCGCAAGGATAGCCACAACGGCTAAGATGATAATAATTGACTTCTTCATGTTTCTTGTTTTTATAGAATTTGATAATTTGTTTTTTTACTTGTTTTCTTTAGAAGCGAGAGCCGGCACCACCGCCTCCGCCCATTCCTCCGCCGAAACTGCCCCCACCGAAACTACCTCCGCCAAAACCCCCGATAAAAGGACCGCCTCCACCATCTCTCCGGTGATGGTAGTCATTATCATAACTTTGTTGGCGGCGTATGATAGTATGTCCGCAGTTTCTACATGTATAGGTGACATCTTCTGTCTTCACTCCATGAATCCGGGATACGACTCTGCTTCCGCTTCTTTGCAATTGATGTTTACCACAATTCGGACAGCGACTTTGTTTGCGTGCCGAAAAGAAAGCAAGACCTCCGCCAATGGCGATAAAACAAAGGATGGCAAGAATAAAATCAAAAGAACCACCGCTGTTAGAATCGGAGAGAGCGTCATTTTCCATCGAACCGTCGAGTCGCTGGCAAGTCGCTTTTAGACCAGCCACCATTCCTGTGTCCCAATTCCCGTTTTTCAGGTAAGGAAGCATATATCTTGTTTGAATCCTTTTGCAGATAGCATCGGGAAGTACTCCTTCCAGACCATAACCGGTATAGAACTGTATACAGCGTTGATCGGTGACTAATAAAATGACCAATCCGTTGTTTTTGCCTTTTTTTCCTACACCCCATTGGTTAAGAAGTTGGTGACAGAAGTCGAAACAATCTTCTTCTCCGATTGAGGGAACTACGGCAACCACTGTTTCAATTCCAGTTTGTTGTTCCAAAGCATAAAGCATGGAGTCTATACTGTCACAAGCAGCCTGTGAAAGTATTCCGGCTGGGTTGCAAACATATTGCATTTTGTTTTGCAGGTGAACTTTCGGAAGGTTGTCTACCGTATATACTTTCTCTTGAGCTTGTAGTGGGAACAGAAGAAAAGTAGCTAATATAAAAGTAAATATTGATTTCATAACGATTATTTTACGTGTACAAATATAGAGACTTTTTCTGTTATGAATCTTAAACTCCTTGTTATAATAGGTTTAATGAATATATTGTCCGACGAATGTACGAACTCGGTCGGTATATTCCTGTTTATTCTCTTGGTACGAAACGGCATGAGCAGCTCCAGGCACAATCCACAGCTCCTTGGGCTCCGGTTTGGCTTCGTAGAGCGGGTATACCATCCAGGTAGGCACATACGTGTCCTTGTCCCCGTGGATAAATAACATTGGAAGTTGTGATTTGGCTACTTGTTTCAGTGAAGAAGCTTCTTTGAAATTCCATCCATATTTCTTTTCGCAAAGCCAGCTTGTGGTGTACATAAGTGGAAAAGGAGGAAGATGGAAACTGGCTTTAAGTTCGTGAGAGAATTCGTCCCATACGCTGGTATAGCCGCAATCCTCTACAAAGCATTTGACAAATGGCTTTTGTTCCTCACCAGATACCATCATGGTGGTGGCACCTCCCATTGAAATTCCGTGTACAACCATTTGCGTGCTGTCTCCAAAGATTTCATTGGCGATGTTCATCCATTGCAATACATCTAGACGGTCTTTCCAGCCCATTTGAATGGCTGGGCCTTCACTTTCTCCCTGATGTTGCAGGTCGGGGAGTAATATATTATATCCTAAATCACGATTATACAGATAACCGATCATAAACATGCGGATAGCATTATCCGTATATCCGTGTACAATGACTGCGGTCTTGTTGGTAGGTTGGGGAGCAGCCACATAATACGCATGTAGTTGTATACCGTGTGGGTTTATGATAAAAGTGTCTTTCAGTGCATCCGCTTGTTTCAGACTATCCACCCATGGACGCAAAAAAGGGTAGTTTTTATACATGAAAGGATAAGAGTCCGCATCTTTAGACAGAATTTTGCCATTCGGAGTCAATGAGAAGTTTAACATATAAAAACTTCCTCCGATGGTGCAGCCGGTCAATGCCAGCATGATAATAATGATGCTATATACTACTTTTTTCCTCATAAAAACTACTTTTAATCCTTATTTATGCCATATCTCCCAGGCGGCAAATGCCTGAAGCAGGAGCATTTCCAGACCGTTTTTCACAACAGCCCCTTGCGCTTCTCCTTTTTTCATGAACAGCGTAACGTTCGGATTATATAACAAATCGTAGAGCAAATGGTTTGGTGTCAGAAGTTCATAAGGGATATTAGGGCAGAAATCTACCTTAGGAAACATTCCTACGGGGGTACTATTGACAATGACTGTGTATTCTGCCATAATTTCGGGAGTCAGTTCTTCATAAGTCAGCATACCATCGGCTTTGTGGGTGCGCGATACGAAGATGCTTTCGATACCTAGATTTTTCAGACCGTGATAGACTGCTTTGGAAGCTCCGCCGGTACCCAAAATCAGCGCTTTCTTGTGATGAGGTTGCAACAAAGGTTGGATGGATTGAGTGAATCCAATGATATCGGAGTTATACCCCACCAGTTTGACTTTTCCTTTGGGCTGACGGATAATTTTAATCACATTGACTGCACCTATCTTTGCAGTGTCACGATCAAGCTCATCCAGAAAAGGAATCACTTGTTCTTTGTAAGGGATGGTGACATTGAGTCCGCATAGGTTGGGATTCTCTTCGATCACTTCCATGAAGTTATTGATACTGGGAATCTCAAAATTCACATACTCTGCGTTGATTCCTTCGGATTTGAACTTCTCATTAAAGTACCCGATAGAAAATGAATGTCGCAGAGGATAGCCGATTAAACCATATTTTTCCATAATATAATAAGGGGTAAATTAATTATTCACAATGAATTACTATTTTGTTGCAGTATAAAGCGTGCAGATGCCAAAGGTCAGCCGTTTGAAGTTGACTTCGCTAAATCCGGCTCGGGCGATGACTCCTTTCATCACTTCCCCTTGAGGAAATACTTTGATGGTGTCCGGCAGATAGCGGTAGGCACTCTTATCTTTGGAGAGCAGTTTGCCTAATAATGGAATGACGACTTTTGAGTAGATGGAAAATAACTGTTTCATCGGGAAGCGGTCCGGAGTGGTAAGTTCCAGAATCACAAGATGACCTCCCGGTCTCAATACACGGCACATTTCGGAGAGTCCTTTGTCGAGGTCTTCGAAGTTGCGGATCCCGAAAGCCACGGTGATGGCGTCAAAATCATTGTCGGCAAAAGAGAGTGAAGTACAGTCCTCCCGGGCAAAAGAAATCTTGTCTGACAGTCCTTCCTTTTTTACTTTTTCACGTCCCACATTCATCATACCTTCCGAGATATCCGTGCCGATCAGTTCGGCAGGCTGTAGTTTGCGGCAGGCGAGGATAGCAAAATCTCCTGTGCCGGTAGCTACATCCATCATACGCTGCGGTTGGAAAGGGCGTAACCAGGCAATCGCTTTTTTGCGCCAGCTGCGGTCGATACCTAAAGATAAGGTATGGTTCAGCTTATCGTATGTATGCGCGATGTTGTCGAACATTCGTTCCACTTGCTCGGTCTTTTTTCCTTCTTCGTCGTAAGGTTTGATATGTTGTTGTGGGTAGTCCATTCTTTTTAATTGATAGTTGATAAATGATAGTTGGAAGATGATAGTTGATAAATGATAGTTGGCGGATAATTAAGGTAAGGTTGAAGTTATATGCAATGAATTGCATACGAACTGTTATTTATTATCTGTCAACTATCATTTATTATCTGTCATTTGTTGACTATCAACGATTCAAGAACGTTTCAACGTTTTTGAATATGCGTTCAGCGATGTTGGTAGTATCTTCTTTCACAAACTTCTCACCGGTGATGTTTTCGAACAATTCGATGTAACGGTCACTGATGCTTTGTACGATAGCCGGAGTCATCTCAGGCACTTCCTGACCTTCTTTGCCCTGAAAACCGTTTTCCATCAACCATTCGCGAACGAACTCTTTAGAAAGTTGTTTCTGTGGTTCGCCTTTTTTGAAACGTTCCTGGTAACCTTCAGCATAGAAATAACGGCTTGAATCCGGAGTGTGGATTTCGTCCATCAGGTAGATGGTACCGTTGTGCTTGCCGAATTCGTATTTTGTATCTACGAGAATCAGTCCGCGTTCTGCTGCTATTTCAGTACCGCGTTTGAAAAGGGCTAATGTATATTTTTCGAGGATTTCATACTCTTCCGGAGTAGCCAATCCCTGTTTCAGGATTTCTTCTTTAGAGATGTCTTCGTCGTGCAATCCCATTTCTGCTTTCGTAGTCGGAGTGACGATCGGTTCAGGGAATTTTTGGTTTTCGCGCATTCCGTCCGGCAATTTCACGCCGCAAATCTCGCGGACACCGCTTTTATAGGCCCGCCATGCGCTACCGCACAGGTAACCACGCACAATCATTTCCACCGGAAAACCTTCACACAACACACCCACTGTCACCATTGGGTCCGGAGTAGCCAGTTTCCAGTTCGGACAGATGTCAGTAGTGGCATCAAGGAATTTTGCTGCAATTTGGTTCAGCATTTGTCCTTTGTAAGGAATACCTTCAGGCAGTACTACGTCAAAGGCCGAAATACGGTCGGTTGCTACCATGACGAGTTTTTCGCCGTTGATGTTGTACACATCGCGCACTTTTCCGTGGTACACACTTTTCTGTCCCGGAAAGTTGAAATCTGTTTTTGTTAATGCTTTCATAATGATATATATATTAAAATTTCGCTTCTTTATCGAACTTTTCGTAAGCATCCACGATACGTTCCACCAGTTTATGGCGTACAATATCTTTCTTATTCAGTTCAACAAAACTAATCCCTTTCACTCCCTTCAAGATGCGGAGGGCTTGCACCAATCCCGATGTTTGTGAAGCGGGAAGGTCAATCTGTGTCATATCTCCCGTCACAATCATCTTGGTGTTCATACCCATACGGGTGAGGAACATTTTGATTTGTTGGGCGGTAGTATTCTGGGCTTCGTCCAATATGACGACTGCGTCATTCAGCGTACGTCCGCGCATGAAGGCTAACGGGGCAATCTGGATAATGTTCAATTCCATGTATTCCTTTAACTTGGCGGCAGGTATCATATCTTGCAGGGCATCGTATAAAGGTTGCAGGTATGGATCGATCTTATCTTTCATGTCGCCGGGCAGGAAACCGAGTTTTTCTCCGGCTTCTACGGCGGGGCGGCTAAGAATGATTTTTTTGATTTCTTTGTTTTTCAATGCACGCACGGCAAGGGCGATAGCGGTGTATGTTTTTCCCGAACCTGCCGGACCGATGGCGAACACCATATCGTTCTTTGCGAATCCTTCCACCAGTTTCAACTGATTTTCACTTCGGGGGATGATAGGCTTTCCCGTGACGCTGAACACAATCACGTTTCCTGTCTGTTCCGCTTGCGGAGCATTTCCTTTTATAATGTCAATGATAACTTCTTCTTTCAGTGAATTATATTCGGCGCAGTACTTTTCAAGTTTGGTGATATTTTCCTCGAAGGCACACATTTCCTCCTCGTCGCCCAGCACTTTGATGACATTGCCACGGGCAACGATACGCAGCTTTGGATGTAAAGCTTTAATTAATTGCATGTTGGCGTTGTTTACACCGTAAAAAATAACAGGATCAACATCCTCAAGAACAATTGCTTTCTCTATCATTAAGTTGTATTAAAGAAAAATTTCTGCAAATTTAATCAAACGTTTTGGATTCTCTGATTGTTTGGAGGTGAATTTTATTGCAAATCTTCTACTATCCACTTTTCGATGTTTCTTGTTTCATTACTGAAATTGATGCCTATTTTAAATATTTGTCGCTTGTCGGCAGTAAACGCTTGTGCATAATGTTTATCATTGATTTGTTGCAGAGCCTCTTCGGCAGTTCCTTCCAGTTTGAATTCCATCACATAGATGAAATGATCGGTTTGCAGGACGAGGGCAATGCGCCCTTGTGAGGTATGATATTCTGCTTTTACATAGAATCCAATGAGTTTAAATACGATGAAGAGTACATTTTGATAATGTAGTTCCAAATCGCGTACCAATTCGTAAGGTGTATCGGCAAAGAAACTTTGCAGGCGGCGGAAAAAGGCATCATAATCACCTTGTTCCACTTCATCGACAAACTGCCGTATTTGGAAAGGAGATTCGATTACGTCTATATTGGTATAGAACGGAAGGAGGTATTTTACAAAACCTTCTTCTACTTCTCGATTGGGAAATCCTAGTCGATAAATTTCAAAGCGATTGTCAAATCCTTTGATCGTTAGATATCCGCTTTGATAGATAACCGGAATAGGATTTCGGGACGTCGAATCAATGCTGTTCAGTACATCTGCATCCGTTTCTTCATGCGTGATACGTTGGAGATTATAATTAGATTTCTTTAGTAATTCTACCAGATAAGTCGGGGTGCCGGTCTCAAACCAGTAACTACCGAATTTCATCTTGTAGAATGTGTTGAGCAAACTGAATGGATTGTATATTCCTATGGAATTTTCTACGAAATGATAACCATCATAACATTCTTTCAGTTCGGAGCATACCTCTTCATAAGTCATTTTTTGCTTATCAGCCAAGATATGCAAGTCTTCTTCCATATTGTCGTGGATTTCTTTCTCTGTGATACCGCAGAGTTCCACGTACTGTTCATCCATTGAAATATCAATCAGATTGTTCAGGTCGCTGAATACACTGACTTTTCCGAATTTGGTAACACCTGTAAGGAATCCGAGTTTGATGCATCCGTCTTTACTCTTTAATGCTCCATAGAAAGGCTTTAGTGTGTTTCGGTAATATTTTTGCAGTTCTTCGTTTCCGATGGCTTGCAGCATCGGTTTGTCATATTCGTCTACAAGGATAACGACACGTTGCCCGGTCTGTTCGTAAGCCCGCTGTATGATGCCTGCAAAGCGTAAAGAAAAGGAAACTTCCGACGGGCGTGTGCCATACAGGCTTTCCCAATGTTCCAGATTGTCATTGAGTATTTGGTCCAGACTTTCGGGAGTATCATATTTCTCGATATTTAAATCAAGGTGTAATATCGGATGTTTGATCCAGTCTTTTTCCAGTTGTTCGATAGCCAATCCTTCGAATAGTTCTTTCTTTCCCTGATAGTATGCTTCAAGAGTAGATATTAGCAGACTTTTCCCAAAGCGGCGGGGGCGGCTAAGAAAATAGTAACGACCGGTTTTTACTAATTGGTAAATGAGTCGGGTTTTATCTATATAAAGATAACCGTCGTTACGGAGACTTTCAAAATTCTGTATGCCGATAGGATATAGCTTGCTCATAATCTGATTTTTTTAGCGTTGGATTCATACAAAGATAGCTGTTTTCCATCTTAACGCAAAATTTACCTTGAAGGTTTTATGATATGCTGGTCAAAAATTTTGAAAAAAGGTATTTATCGGGCGGTGATATGGAAACATCCTTGCTTTAATTCATATTTAATATAGCATTTTTCCGCTTTCCGCAAGTCCCTTAATACCTCAGACAGAACGAGTTTCAGAGTATCTGAGCTTACGTCCTGTAAGGGACGTCCGTCTTTGTCTTCTACCTTTTTGAAGCGTTTCCAACTGACGTCGAAAGTGGCTCCGAAGCAATGTGCCGAGTTTGCCGAAGCATTTCGGTTGCGACGACGGAGGCGTTTCACATCGTTTTCGGTACGCAACACCGAAGTAACGATTACCTGATTCGGATTCAAGCCTTTGGCAGTCAATGAATCGAGGAAATTGGAACCGATCGTATCGAGTAGCGCGCTGGCACAAGGAACGAGATAGGGGATGGAGTGTGTCAGTGAATCTACTACATAAAACTCATTGTCGGTAATATGAGTTAGCTTTTCTTTCATAGCTTCTGCTGCCTCCCGGTCTGCCAATGGACGGATCCCAGTCTTTTTGGCTGCTTCCAGATGTGCATCGTTCAAATCAGGGAAAGAACGTTTGTAGCTGACTACGCCACGAACATTGCGCGGCTCGTTCAGTTTCAGCGACATGTCTTTCTTTTTGCAACCCGAAGTAAGCGTTGTAAGCCCGATAACTAGTAAAGATAGCGGTAATATGCGAAGCTTATAAATAGTCATTTTATATTTTTTGTTCGCAAATATACGCTATTTTTTCATACATTTGTAGCGATTTATAAAAATAGGTCACTTTCCCACTAAACATAATACACATGAAAACTGATTTCGATTACAATTCTATGCCCGTTAGCTTCGCTCATTGCTTGAACGGACATTGTTTGCGTGCGGACAAATGTCTGCGACGACAAGTATCTCTCCGAATGCCGAAAGAGCGGGCTACTGTAATGGTTATTAATCCCGAACATATCGCTTCCGATGGTGGGGACTGTACGTACTTTATTGATGAAAAGCCGGTGCTCTTTGCACGGGGCATGAAACATTTGCTGGACCAGGTGCCGCTGGCTGATGCCACCGTTATCAAACGACAGATGATGGCCTACTTCGGCAAAACGATCTATTACCGTTGTTGCAACAAGGAACGGCTGATTAAACCGAAGGAGCAGGAATACATACAGGGACTTTTCCGCAGGCGGGGAATTACCGAAATGCCTCAATTTGACGAATATGTAGAATACTATGATCTTGGGTAAGTATATCCGTTAGTTCCATTAGTCCCATATATTGTGGGAAAGTATTCCCTCATATTATGGGAATTTGTTCCCACAAAATGAGGGAATAAATTCCCACCGGCTAGGGAATCTTTTCCCACAATATGTGGGACTATCTGATTCTGTAATCCCCTGATAATAGTTGACTACCTTTTTCCCTTATCTTCGGGTTGGGTTGACATTGATTAGATAGGTATTATATAGCAGTCCCGGTATGAGAAATGCATGATGAAGGTATGAGAAATGCCTGTTTTTTATGGCATTTCAGGCAAAATACTATGAGAAATACCTTTTTGGAAAGTATTTCTCATAGTGTTAATCTTTTGAATTATAGATGATTATCCCGCAAAGTATGAGAATATGAGAAATGATTTCGAAAAATCTTTTCTAGTGCATATTAGATTACTGCATCTTTCAGCCATTTTCCGAAAAAACGGTCATAGACAATATACCCATCTGGTGTATTATATATCAGTTCTTTATTTAGTAAGGATTTTAGTGCTACGTTAACGCTACTGGGCGTTTTTAGATGGTGCTTTTTGATGAAGTCATTGGCATTTATGTTTTTTATACAGCCTTCTGTGGCAATAGCTTTCAATAAATCTACTTGATTGTTGGTTAGTAGAGTCAGGTTACTTTGATATATGGTTTCCTGTTCATCTAAAATGTCATTTATACATCTATCTACCAGTCGGTTATCAATGGGGCTGATTTTCTTTTCATACAATCGGTTGAGTATACTTTGGACGTACCATGTGTGTCCGTTTTCAAGTTGGTACAAATAGGAAAATGTTTCTAGTGTCAATTCTCTTTTTTTCTTAGCAAAGAATGAGTGTGCGAACGAATAATAATTCTCCAGTGGGATTTCCGTTAATACAATGATTTGGGTACTTTGATAAAAAGGACGTTTTGCAGAAGTAAACATTTCCTCCATTACATGTTTTTTACTTCCGGAAAAGATAAAGTGTACATTGGGCATGAATTGGATATGAGAGCGGAGCAATGCTTCTACACCTTTTTCCGGATATTCTGTAATTTGTTGGAATTCATCAATGGCAAGATAACATTGCTTCTTTGAGGCTACCATATAATTGAGTATTTCTTTCAATGTTTGTTCAGCGTGGGTGGGAGCAAAGTCTAATGTTATGGTAGGCATACCACTTCTTTCGTCAGCACTGATAATAGGACGGCAAGATTTGAAGAAAGCAGTCATTTGCCGGAGTATGTTTTGGGACAGAGTATCTAATTCTCCAAGTACATTTTGAGCAAGTAACTGGATGAATGCTTTTAAATCACGTGTAGAGTAAATGTCCATATAAAAATAGGCAGCATTCGGATTATTTTCCCGCTTCATTCGATAGAATACATTTTTGATGAGTCCCGTCTTTCCCATGCGTCGGGGGGATATTAAGGTCAGGTTACGTTCATTTAGTAAAGCTGAAATCATTTTATCAGTTTCTTTCTCCCGATCGCAAAAGTATTCGGGACTGTTGTAACCGTATACAAGGAATGGATTGTATGGCTTCATGACTTATTACATATTTTACGTTACATATTTTATGTAACACAAAGAACGTAATAAATTGGGAATATTCAAAGATTTATTTGAATTATATAAAAAAACAAACGCTGATGAGAACAAGCGATCATTCTTTTCTCATCAGCGTATATTATGTCGGATTACAACTATTTCTTATCTTTTTTCTCCGTCAGCTTTGGTTGCAGGCTTTTCCTCCGTTTTGCTTTCCGGATTGATAATACCTTTCACTGTTTCACCGATAGGAAGCTTGTCTAATACGCCAAGGCTTGGAGCTACTGTTTTTACTAATGTATTCAGGAAATTACTTGTACTGCCGTTTCCTCCGTCGAATACGGTGATATTTCCTAAGTTCATGTGTTCGAACGCCTTCACCTGTTCGCCGGCGATTTCCTTCCATTGGTCTACCATCTTATATTGGATAGCGATAGCCGGATTCGATTCGGCTGCTCTTACCATTGCTTCGAAACCTTCCGCTTCAGCAAGCAATGACCGTTTCTTACCTTCCGCTTCTGCTTCCAGTTTCATTTGAATAGCTTTTGCTTCCGCTTCGGCTTGTGCTAAAGTAGCCTTTGCGCGTGCTTCCGCTTCGCGGGTAATCTTTTCGGCGATGGCATTTGCTTGCAGGATAGCTTCCTGTCTGGCGATTTCCGCAGGAACAATCTTTTCAGCCTTCAATGAAGATTCTACTTTCCGTGCCTTAGCTTCTTCCACTTCCTTTTGTGCAATTTCGCGTGCAGTTTGTATGGCAGCCTCTGATTTTGCGGCAGCTTCACCTGCTTGCTTATCGGCATTGGCTTGTGTTACCGCCAGTTCTGCATTGGAAAGTGCTACCTCTTTCTGTGCGTCATTTCGTCCGATGGCAGCTTTCTTGGCAGCTTCCGCCTGTTTGATTTCCATATCCGAGTTTAGTTCGGCAACGCGGCTTTCTTTTTCTGTATTTGCCTGCTCGATACGGATACTCTTTTCAGCCTCAGCCTTTGCTACTTGTGATTCTTTTTCTGCATTGGCAATGGCTACTTGTGAGATTCTGTCTTTATCTGCATTTGCAACGGAAATTTCCTGTAGTTTTTTGGTTTCCGCAATAGCAATATCCTGGTCTTTGCGGGTTTCCGCTACTTTCGTTTCACGCTCCTTTATCTGGTTGGCAATTTTGATAGCACCCAGCTTTTCCTGTTCTTCAATGTTAGCCTGTGCTTCGTTCAGTGCTTTACTTTCAGCTTCCTTACCTAAATTGACAATGTAGTTGGCAGCGTCGCGAATGTCACTGATGTTGATGTTCATCAGATATAAACCGAATTTGCGAAGTTCGGTATCGATGTTGTCTTTCACTTTAGCCAGGAACTTATCTCGGTCTGAATTTAATTCTTCGATAGTCATATCGGCGATCACCATACGCATCTGACCATATACTACATCAGTGATTAAGTTCTGCTTGTCATCCATCGTTAATCCCAGCATACGTTCAGCAGCGTTTTGCATCACTTCAGGATCGGTGCTGATAGCTACAGTGATGGTAGTCGGCACATCTACACGAATGTTTTGAGCGGATAGTGCACCGGTCAGTTTACATTCGATCTGCATCGGTTTCATGGACAGGAATTCGTATCCCTGAATAATCGGCCATACAAAAGCCGCGCCACCATGATATAGCTTTGCCGACTTTTTATCTCCTCCTGTTTTACCATATACAACGAGGACTTCATCACTCTTACATTTGCGGTAGCGCGAAAGGATACCAATAAAAGTAAGTAGGATGACTGCCACTAATATAGCAGCCATGATTAACATTTCTTGTGTCATAAAATAGTGTATTTGAATAGTTATTGAATGAATAGTGTTCCGTCTTTGTAGCTGGTGATCATTGTTCTGTCGCCAGTCTGGTATGCTTTTCCGGATTCGGAGATGACGTCTACTTCGCGCATGGCTCCGTCCCGGGTGGTCTGTACGGTATATTTGCTGTTACTTTGTTTGAAATAGATTACACATTCCCGTCCCACCAGCTGGTCGGTCTGCTCGGAGCGGTTTACTTGTTGCAGTTGATAAGCTTTTTTATAAAGGAACCACACGGCGAAAACAAAGAAGAGTCCAATCAGGATGGCGATGATATAGCTTTGGATTTCCGTGTTGCCTGCCAAGTACATGTACCAGCCAAATCCGATTCCGAAATGGGTGAGTCCTTTAAAAGAAACTACGCTACTAATATCAGCATCCACGTCCATATCTGCATCTACATCTCCGAAAAAGATGGATAATACGAATTGGATAATAAAGATTCCTGTCGTAACGAGGGCGATGGTGAGGAAAATGCTACTACTCATAATTGTAAAGTATTAGTAAATCATGATTATTTTGTCCTGTAAATATACAGGTTTATGCGAATTATACAAAGATAAATGAGATAAAATGATTAATTTTGCGCGCGAAAACCCTAAAAAGAGGAATTAGCGTGCAAAGGTATTTTATTTATTTGGCTTACGACGGGGCCAACTATCATGGTTGGCAAATTCAACCGAATGGGATTAGTGTGCAGGAATGCCTGATGAAAGCATTGTCTACCTTTCTGCGTCGCGAAATAGAAATAATAGGAGCGGGTCGTACGGACGCCGGAGTGCATGCTTCTCTGATGGTTGCTCATTTTGACTTCGATGAGCTGTTGGATGAAATATCAGTTGCCGACAAATTAAACCGTCTGTTGCCTCCCGATATTTCCATTTATCGTGTTTGCCGGGTCCGGCCGGATGCACATGCTCGCTTTGATGCGACTGCGCGAACTTACAAGTATTATGTAACGACATCAAAATATCCTTTTAACCGGCAATATCGTTGGCGGGTTTATAATCAGTTGGATTATGCGCTCATGAATGAAGCTGCACGTACCCTTTTCGAGTACACTGACTTTACGAGCTTCAGCAAACTTCATACGGATGTAAAAACCAATATATGCCATATCACTCATGCCGAATGGACGCAAGAAGATGATGCTACCTGGGTATTTACCATCCGTGCCGACCGTTTCCTGCGAAATATGGTGCGAGCCATTGTAGGTACGCTGATTGAAGTGGGACGGGGGAAACTTACTATCGAAGGGTTCCGTAAGGTCATTGAACAACAAGACCGTGGCAAAGCGGGTACTTCTGCACCAGGAAATGCTCTTTTCCTGGTAAATGTAGAATACCCCGAAAGTATATTTGAAAGTAGTAAATAGTAAATCTTAAAATAGTAAATATCCTCATGTGGTTATTATTAGCATTTCTCTCGGCTACTTTGCTGGGCTTTTATGATGTATTCAAGAAGAAATCGTTGAAGGATAATGCGGTACTTCCCGTTTTGTTTCTAAATACATTTTTTTCCAGTCTCATCTTTCTGCCGTTTATCCTGATATCCGTATATAAACCGGACCTGTTGGGAGGAACGATATTTAATGTTCCCGTTGTTGGCTGGGAACAACATAAATATATCATCATCAAGTCGTTCATCGTACTGGCTTCGTGGATATTTGGATATTTCGGAATGAAACATCTGCCTTTAACCATAGTAGGACCTATCAACGCTACCCGTCCGGTGATGGTGCTCGTGGGGGCGATGCTGGTATTTGGCGAACGGTTGAATCTCTATCAATGGATCGGGGTAATGCTGGCTATTGTTTCTTTCTTTATGTTAAGTCGTTCGGGGAAGAAAGAAGGAATTGATTTTAAGCATAACAAATGGATATTCTTTATCGTGCTGGCTGCTATTACAGGTGCTATCAGCGGATTGTATGACAAGTATCTGATGAAGTCTCTGAATCCGATGTTGGTACAATCCTGGTATAATGTTTATCAGGTCTTTATTATGTGTCCGATCCTGTTATTGCTTTGGTGGCCTAAAAGAAAGTCTACCACCCCGTTTCGCTGGGACTGGACGATTATCCTGATTTCTATCTTTCTTTCGGCTGCCGATTTCGTTTACTTTTATGCATTGAGTTATGACGATTCTATGATTTCCATTGTTTCGATGGTCCGTCGGGGAAGTGTAGTAGTCTCTTTCACTTTCGGTGCGCTTATCTTCCGTGAAAAGAATTTAAAAAGCAAAGCGATTGATCTGATACTGGTGTTAATCGGAATGATATTCTTATATTTGGGGTCTAAAAGTTAAAACAGTTACATAAAATCTGTTTGCCACAGGTTAAATAAGATAGATATGAAAATAAATAAATTTGTAATCACTATATTCTTTTCTGCTGTCGGGCTCTTTGCTTCGAACACTCTTTGGGCACAAGAAGCCAAAACGCTGTTTGTGAATATGCCGGATTCTCTAAGCCCGTTACTAACCAAAGTGAACCGGGAAGATTGTATTGACTTTCTGGAAAGTAAGATGAAAGCGCAAGTAGAGAATCGTTTTGGCAAGAAGTCGGAGATGACTGATCTAAGTAAAGATTATATCCGTATGCAGATGTCTTCTCAATCTACCTGGCAGATGAAAGTATTGGCTTTGAATGACTCTACGAACGTGATCTGTACAGTCTCTACAGCTTGTGCACCTGCCTGCGATAGCAGCATCCGTTTCTATGCAGATGACTGGAAACCGCTTACGGCATCTCTCTTTATTACCCTGCCTGTGATGGGCGACTTTCTGAATACACCGGATTCAGCAGGCGTTTATGAGTTTGACGAAGCACGCCGTTCGGCAGATATGCTATTGATGAAGGCCGATTTTAATAAGGAAAATACAGAATTGACTGTTACATTAACCACTCCTGACTATATGTCAAAGGAGGCGGCAGAGAAGCTGAAACCATTTCTCCGTCGTCCTATTGTCTATCATTGGAAGAATGGGGCATTTGTTAAATTGAAAACAGAGGATTAAAAATTGAGAAATAGGGATGATTCAATAATATCCCTGATTAAAGATTTCAAAAAAAGGCTGGCTAACAAGTCTCTCATTAATAATTTCACCCGCGCTACAGATAGTTATAGCGCGGGTGATTTTCAATATTTAAAGCTCGCTAGACAGCTCCTTATATTTTAAATTCTGAGAATCTCTCAAAATAGCTGCGCCATCGCGTAGCTTATTTTTTAATTTAACAAGCAATCGTTGATGAATGCGATCATTTCCGGTGTGTTTGCTTCCACACTTTGAAGTAATTTGAATTGTGCTTTAGTACGAACCAAATTATGTTCCGGATATTTGATTTTATAATAAGTATCTCCATTGATATAGTCTGCCAAGAATCGTACACACTGCATGTATGGGAATAAAGCGGCTGCATAAGGGAGATTCTCAATCTCAATTGGAGTCAGGAATGATTTGGCTCCTTTCAGATAACCTTTAGTAAACGCTTTGAATATTTCCATATTGAGGTTTACGCGATCAAGGTCTTTATCGTCTTCATCACCCGTGTTGGCGCCTGTACGAAGGAAATCGCCATAATCGGAGAAGATAAAGCTGGGCATTACTGTATCCAGGTCGATAACGCAAAGCACTTTACCATTTTCGTCGAACATCATGTTATTCACTTTCGTATCGCAGTGGCAAACACGTTTGGGGAGTTTTCCTTCGCGATATAAACGTTCTGCTTTGCACATTTCATCTGCACGCTTCTCTATTTCATCCAGATAGTATTTCATTTCTGCTACTCGTCCGGCAGCATCTTTTGCAACAGCTTCGCGTAGTTGTTTGAGGCGGAACTCCATGTTGTGGAAGTCAGGTATGGTTTCACCCAATGTTTCCGGGATATCTGCCAGCATGGCTTGGAAGTTACCAAATGCTTCTCCAGCATAATTTGAATATTCGGGATTCACCGTCTCATACGTTTTGGCACGTGGAATGAATACCATCACACGCCAATAGTTATCACCGTCGAACCAGTATGTCTTACCCTCTTCTGTTTCAAGGAAGCTCAACACTTTGCGTTCTATATCCGATTCTCCTGCTTCCGCCAGTTTTTTGCGAATATGATTGGTGACAGCAGTAATATTGGATTGAAGCATTTCTACGTTTTGAAAAATGGCATGATTGATGCGTTGCAAAACGTAGTCGGGAGCATCTGTTTCTTTGGTGTTTACTTTGTAAGTGTCGTTGATTAGTCCTGCACCCAAAGGTTTGATTTCTTCTACTGTACCTTGGACTTTAAATTTAGCTACAATGCTAGATAAATCTTTCATGGGTTTTTTCTTTAAAAATTTATACTAAGGTTATCGATAATCGTATTTAGCCGCTTCATTAGCTTGACTAACCGAGCGAACAGGTACTAATGTGAATCCCCAATGATAATCACGGTTAGCCGGGATTTGGTGGAAAGGTTCCGGGCGTGCACCCCAACTGTCATATCCGCCTACACCTTGTTGCTTCATGTCCACACAAACCTCTACGAAATCTCTTGGAACGATGTCATTAACATGATGCATTCTCCGCAATACATTACGGGCGGCATTCTTATCATGATTGGCAACTTCTTTCGGGCTAAAGTTATTCCATTGGTAAGGGTGGGGCAGAGCTTCTTCAGAGTCAAAGTCTTCGATAGAGTTGCGCAAGGCATTGAAACCGATCGTGCTGTCGGCTACCAAAACCAGGCCGTTTCCTTTGGCTGGAGATAAAGCAACCCAACGGGTATCTGTGTGATGTCCGTTTTCCTGTGGACGTACATAGTTGAAGTACATTTTATCTGCTGTTGTCTTATATACGCCAACGAGTGTTCCATGATTGCGGTCGATATAATTCTCTTCCGGACCACGACCAAAGTATTGTACATGGTTCATCTGTGCCGGCAAGCGGAAACGAACGCCTATACGGGGAACTTCCAGTTTGGAAGCGGCCTTGCGGGCAGCGTCACTTCCGGGAGTAAACGTAGCCATGCGGGTAGCTTCGGAAACTTCAGTTTCTGTTGCCTGCATATCTGTTGACGTGAATTTGGCATGTACATTGACTACTCCGTTCGGATAGATTTTGTATGTGACAACATACAAGTTGCCGGCAGCCAATAAGTAGCTCACATGTAAGGAAACTATCTTATTCTCTGTTGTCATGGTTGCATCCGTTACGTGGAAGTTTTTGCTTGATTGCTTCCATACCTGTAAACGTTTAGGAGCGCCATTACCATAATCATTATCATTAGGAGCACGCCAGAAGTTAGGCTGAATACCAAATCTGTCTTTGAAATATTCTGTGCCGTCCACTTTATACGAGGTAACTAATCCGCTATTTTTGTTGAATACAAAGTTCACTTTGGAAGAAGAAACGATTAGCTCATCTCCTTGGCTCGTTGTTTTCAGTGCCGGACCGTTTGCTTTATAAATAGCTTTCTCTGCCTGGATAGGAAGTTGGAACTGATCGTATGCTATTTCATATCCGGTGGGAATCAACGGTTCAGGTTCTGTGGTTGTCACGCTGAAGTTTACAAAATATTCCACTCCCGGTTGGGCTTTCAAGCCGTTTACCGGTACGGTGAATTCTTTGGATGCCTGCGGAGCAATATCCAAAGATACTTTTCCACCTTTTATAGTCTTTCCGTTAGCGAGTACGCTATAGTGAATCTGATACTTTTTCAGATTGGTGAAATAGAAGCGGTTGGTGATTTTGAATATACCGGCTGCGGCATCTATTGCCTCAAAGCCTACATTCTGATGTACATATTTCACTTCAGCCATTGCCGGATGCGGACCACGATCCGGATTGACAAGACCGTTGCAGAGGAAGTTGCCATCGCTCGGCGCGTCTACGCCAAAGTCACCTCCGTAAGCCCAGTATTCTCTTCCATTCTCATCTTTCTGGAGAAGACCTTGGTCTACCCAGTCCCAGATATATCCACCCTGGAGGTTCGGGTATTTGTAAATCGCCTGCCATTGTCCCCACAGGTTTCCGGTGGAGTTTCCCATGGCATGTGCATATTCGGAAGGAGCTACAGGGCGGTCGCTGCCGTTCTTTCCTGTATTTTCCAACCAGTCGGCACCCGGATATTGGGGTACATACATATCGGAGTTCCATTCCCATTGAGCACGCTCATAGTTGACCGGACGATCCATCAGGTCTTTGTCAGCTTCTTTCAGCCACAAGTAAGTCTGATAGAAATTATATCCGTTTCCGGCTTCATTTCCCAGCGACCAGAAGGTGACGCTCGGATAGTTCTTGTTACGTTCGAACATATTGATGGTACGGTCCATGTGCGGTTTCAGCCATTCGGGATTGTTACCCAACGAACCGCCTTTCCGAAGATCGTAATACATTCCGTGGCTTTCGATATTGGCTTCATCGTATACGTAAAGACCGTATTCATCGCAAAGTTCGTAGAAACGACGGTCTTGCGGATAGTGGCAGAGGCGTACGCTGTTCAGGTTATGTTGCTTCATAAGCTCGAAGTCACGACGCATCAACTCTTCTGTTACATAATGACCTGTTGACGGGTTGTGTTCATGGATATTTACCCCTTTCAGTTTCAGTGGCTGACCATTGATGAACAGGCAAACGTATGGTTTTCCGTTAGCAGCTTTTTGTTCGATAGGTTTGATCTCAATACGGCGGAATCCTACATTAAAAGGAATGATTTCATTTACTTTGCCATTCTCTTTGACGGTCATCAGCAGTTTGTACAGATTCGGATGTTCGGATGTCCATGTGCTGATATTTGCCAACTTCTTATCGAAAGAAAGTGTACGTACTTCGTTCGATGGGATATAGGCGGTCTTCTCTTCAGTAGAGATTACTTTTCCCTGTGTATCCAATAGCTCATAAACTAATGTAAGATTAGTTGCTGCCTTCTCGTGATTTCTCAAATCGACATTCAAGCTGAAGATTCCATTCTTGTAGCTGTCATCCAGGGTAGACTTCACCCGGAAATCTTTGAGGGCTGCTTTAGGTTGTGAATATAGATAAACATCGCGTTCAATACCGCTCATGCGCCAGAAGTCCTGACATTCTAGATAGGAACCAGTGCTCCAACGGAAGATTTTAACGGTAAGCACGTTTTTGCCGGGCTTCACATAGTTGTTAATAAGAAACTCTGCCGGGTTTTTGGAGTCTTCGCTATATCCAACTTCTTGCCCGTTGATATATACATATACGCCGGACTTGGCTCCTGCCAAATGCAGGTAGATATCCCGTCCGTCCCAGTCTGCCGGAATATCGATATCCCGGCGGTAAACTCCCACCGGATTCGCTTCGGGAAGAGCCGGAGGTTGCGGATTGCGTGGCTTGAATTCATAACCATGATTGGTGTAGATGGCTATTCCGTGTCCTTGTACTTCCCAGTTGCCGGGTACCTGAATATCATTCCACGAATCTGTATTTGTATTCGGGTCAATAATGTTGTCGGGAAGCTTTTTGTAAGAGTCTACGAAGTAGAATTTCCAGGTTCCGTTCAGCAAGCGGTAATACTTGCTCCGTTCGAACTTGCCACTCAAGGCATCAGCGCGATTGTTGTATGTCATAAAAGAAGTGCGTGGATACTCTTTGTTGACTTCAACTACTTGCACATCCTGCCAATAGGGTTTCACGGCTTTTTCAGCCATTACATTAAATGTTGTCAGGGAAAATATTCCCATGAAAATGCCTGTTAATAAATGGGGGGTTGGTCGAAATCTCATGTTTCTCAATATTGGTTTTTCATTTCTTTTTTATTTTACTTTGATATGATCGAATCCTTCTCCATAAACTCCGATGACAGCACTTTGTGATACAAATGCATTCGGGTCTATATCTTTAATCAACCGGAAGATGATAGGCGATTCCCTCTTCTTGGCTAATACGAACATCATCTTTACTTCTCGTCCTGTATAAAAGCCGGTTGCATTGATAATCGTAACTCCCCGGTGTGGATATTCGTTGATATGCCGTCCTATTTCTTCATATTTATTGGATATGATAAAGAACTGTACAGATTGGCGGGCACTATTCACTACCTGGTCAAGAACGAAACTACAAATATAAAGAGTTACAAACCCATACACTACTTTTTCCCAGTCTTTTAAGACAAAATAACTGGAAGAAATAATAATCATGTCGCAGATAAGTACCACTCTTCCTAAAGTGATGTCCCGGTATTTGTTGATGATGGCGGCGATAATATCCGTGCCTCCTGTACTTCCATTAGCCGAAAAAGCAATTCCTATACCACCTCCACAGAAGGATGCTCCGATGACACATGCCATAAAGGGCTGGTCGTGAAGAAGACCGAACCCTGTTGTCAGCTTTTGGATGACAGACAGAAAGAAGGTGAGGGTAAATACTCCAAAAATAGTTTTAATGCAAAACTTCATCCCCAGCAATTTGAGGGCTAGTAGCAATAAAAAGAAGTTGATGCTGAAGTACGTATACTGTACGGGGAAACCCGTAGCCCAATATACAATAGAAGCAATACCCGGTACTCCCCCGGTAGTGATATCGTTCGGAAGTAGAAAAACGGTCCAACCGATGCCATACAAAATCATGCCGATGGCAATCATTACATAATCTCTGGCTTCACGGATAATGCTTTGCTTAGAAGGTTTTGGAATAGCTGTTTTCATAAAAGTGATTATGATAATCTATAAAATGTTCAAACACGACCTCATGAATAATCTGGCTTTGGGGGAGAAGCCGGATTGGTTCATTATGTTCGTGCTAAAAGGATATATTCAGTTTTATTTCACAAAAGCGTGACGATAACCTTGCACTTTATTCCATCCACCGCGAGTGAAATCGGGGACTTCTACCGGAGCAGAATTGTTTTCGATAGAAAGTCTGGTAAGTTCGGCCATGCAACACCATTCTGCCAAGTCATAAACGTCCATGTCTAATGGTAATCCATTCTGCAAGCAGTATGCCAGACGGTAGTCCATAATAAAGTCCATACCACCGTGGCCGCCTACTTTCTTGGCAGTTTCTTCCAACTCTATGTGAATCGGATCTTTATATTTATCCATTAAGGCTTTCTTTACATTTTCAGGTACGGAACCATGTGCATTCAGATTTTCATGATTGGGTACATTTTTAGAATCAACTTGTGAAGGTCTCAGGCAATATTCTTCAATCGGATATTTACTTGCATAACCATCGGCTCCCACTATTTGATACATGCGGCTGTATGGACGGGGTGTCATTACATTGTGCTGGATCAGCATCGTTTTGCCATTTTCCGTGCGAATCAAGGTCGAAGTCTGGTCACCGTTTTGGAAGTCGGTCACTTCTTTTCCTGTTTGTTTCTTAATGTAAGCCGGTCCGTTGACAGCTTTCGTATCCATAGATACCAATGTCTTCATACGGTCGCCACGGTGGATGTTAAGTACCTGACAAGCGGGACCCATACCGTGAGTCGCATATACGTCACCGCGATGCAGGTGGTTATAATCCATTCGCCAGTTGTTCCAGTATTCAGGCCAGAAGTCTTCCAGATTGTGGATATATGAACCTTCTACATGAAGCACTTCTCCGAATACACCCTGTTGTGCCATATTTAAAGAAGTTAGTTCAAAGAAATCATATACACAGTTTTCGAGCTGCATACAATGTTTTCGAGTTTTTTCAGAAGTGTTGATTAACTGCCAGATTTCATCCAATGTCATAGCGGCAGGAACTTCGATGGCTACATGCTTGCCGTGTTCCATGGCATAGACACCCATTGCAGCATGATGTTTCCAGTCTGTAGCTATGTATACAAGATCAATATCATCTCGTTCGCAAAGTTTTTTCCATGCATCTTCCTCTCCGCTGTAAGAAGCAGCTGCAGGGAGTCCGGCATTCTTCAAAATTTCTTGTGATTTTTCAACACGTTCGGGAAGCAGGTCGCATAACGCTACAATCTTAGTTCCCGGAATATGAGTCCAGCGTGCTACGGCGCCGGGACCACGCATTCCTAAGCCGATGAAACCGACACGTACGGTATCAATTTTAGGAGTAACGAGTTGGATTACATCTTCTTGTCTAGCAGGGCGGACAGGAGTTTCTACTTTGATAGGAGTAAAGGCTTCCGGAGCTTTTGGTTGTTGGGTACAACTGGTATGCCAGGTTAACAAAGTCAGGCCGATGGCAGTGACTGTGAGTAGTTTTTTCATCATCTTTTAAGTTTTTAATAGGGGTTATTTGCTGTTTTTCATTTACGTGTCAAAAATAGCAAATAATTAGTCAATTATTTATATTTATAACTGATATTTTCATCATGAGCTACCGTAATCCCAATGTGCCGCATGCTTGGTGGGCTAAGTAAAACAAAAAAAGAGAATCTAATTTCTTAGATTCTCTTTGGAGAGCGGAAGACGGGGCTCAAACCCGCGACCCTCAGCTTGGAAGGCTAATGCTCTATCAACTGAGCTACTTCCGCAGATTTTTGTGGGCAAAGATGGATTCGAACCACCGAAGTCGAAAGACAGCAGATTTACAGTCTGCCCCATTTGGCCACTCTGGTATTTGCCCTTTTTTGCTTTTGAGGAGGTTTGTTTCTCAATTGCGGTGCAAAGATACAACTATTTATTTAAACTCCAAACAAAATCGATCATTTTTATTGCAGAAATTGCACATTCGTCTCCTTTGTTACCCAGTTTGCCACCGGCACGATCCTCTGCTTGCTCCATTGTATTTGTGGTAATTAACCCGTAAATGACTGGTATATCGCCAGTTGCGTTTAATTCGGTAATTCCTTGTGTTGCTCCCATACAAACATAATCAAAATGTGGAGTATCTCCTTTAATTACGCAACCAATTGCAATAATTGCATCAATATCGCAATTTTCCATCATTTGATTGGCGCCAAAAGTTAATTCGAAACTTCCCGGTACAGTTTTTACCAGAATATTTTCGTCTTTTGCTCCATGTTTTTTTAATGTATCTACTGCGCCTTTCAGTAAAGCACCGGTAATATTGAAGTTCCATTCAGATACGACAATGCCAAATTTCATTGCTTCTGCATTCGGAACGGAATTGAAATCATATTCGGATAAGTTATGGTAAGCTGTTGCCATAGTAAATTAAAAGTTGAGAATTATAAAATGAAGTTTTTTGGGGTATGGGGAAATTTAAGAAGAAAGGCACGGATTTCACGGATTTCACGGTTTGAATAGATAATCCGCTTAATCCGGTGTAATCCGTGCCTCGATCTCCTTATATAATAAAGTATTATTTTTTCATCAATTTAGCCTGTTCGATATATTTGTCGATGTCCATAGCTTGATAAGACTGGAAGTATTTATCCTTGATCTTAGTGTAAGCGTTTATTGCATCGTCATATTTTCCTTGTTTTACCAGGATTTCTCCGGCTTGTATCAGGAAAATCGGGCTTAATGTGTTGTTGTCAGCTTTGTCTGCTGCCGATAGTAAAGTAGAAGCAGCTTTGTCCAGTTGACCAAGTTGTGCATAGCAGTTACCTGCAGCACCCAGGATTGCCGGAGCAACCATTTGGTCTTTTCCATTGAAGCTATCCAGCATCTTCACAGCTTCTTCATATTTGCCAAGTTGTGCGTAGCAAATACCAGCATAAGCTTTTGCCAAATTAGCTGCTTTTGTTCCGCTGTACTCATCAGCAACTTTCAGGAATCCTGTGTAACCGATGCTGTCACCGTTCAAAGCCTGTTCAAAAGCATCCTGCTCAAAGTATTCCTGTCCTTTGAAAAGAGCTGCTTGTGCTTTTTCTTCACGCGGTTCAGCATAGAGGTTTTTGTACATGATAAAACCTGCTACAATAATAATCACAGCAACAACACCGCCAATAATTGCGTTTTTGTACTTGATAAGAAATGCTTCTGATTGTGTCAGTGCATCTTCTACGTTCAGATGTTCGTTCTGATTCTTTTGTTCTGCCATTTTATATGATTCTTTTTGTTATTATTCACAGTTTGATATTTCGACTCGCAAAAGTAGTTTTTTTATATCTACAAATGAAATTTAGAAGCATCTTTTTTTGTTTTACACCCGAAAACCACGAAAATCTTGCTACTTTTGTGAACAAATTAACGTGTGCACAATGATACTGAAACGAATATCCATATTAAATTATAAAAATCTGGAAGAGGTGGAGCTGGGATTCTCTGCCAAACTGAATTGTTTTTTCGGACTGAATGGGATGGGGAAGACGAATTTGCTGGATGCAGTGTATTTCTTGTCCTTCTGTAAAAGTTCCGGCAATCCGATTGATTCTCAGAATATTCGTCATGAACAAGACTTCTTTGTCATCCAGGGTTTCTATGAAGCGGAGGACGGAACTCCTGAAGAGATTTATTGCGGGATGAAACGTCGTTCGAAGAAACAGTTTAAACGGAATAAGAAAGAATATAGTCGTTTCTCGGACCACATCGGCTTCCTGCCTTTGGTGATGGTTTCACCTGCCGATTCTGAATTGATAGCTGGAGGGAGTGATGAACGTCGCCGATTTATGGATGTAGTGATTTCGCAGTATGATAAAGAATATCTTGAAGCATTGATACGGTATAATAAAGCATTGGTGCAGCGTAATACATTGCTGAAGAGTGAGTTCCCGGTGGAGGAGGAGTTGTTTCTTGTATGGGAGGAAATGATGTCTCAAGCCGGTGAAATCGTATTTCGGAAACGTGAAGCGTTTATCCGGGAGTTTATTCCTATTTTCCAATCTTTCTATTCTTTTATTTCTCAGGATAAAGAGGCTGTGGGATTATCTTATGAGTCTCATGCACGGGATACTTCTTTGCTGGAAGTGTTGAAGCAGAGCAGGGAGCGGGATAAGATAATGGGATTCTCTTTGCGGGGGATTCATAAAGATGAGTTAAACATGTTGTTGGGTGAATTTCCGATAAAGAAAGAAGGTTCGCAGGGACAGAATAAAACATATCTGGTGGCATTGAAACTGGCACAGTTCGATTTCTTGAAACGTACGGGCAGAACTGTTCCTTTATTATTATTAGATGATATTTTTGATAAATTGGATGCTTCCCGTGTAGAGCAAATAGTGAAGCTGGTGGCCGGAGACAATTTCGGGCAGATATTTATAACGGATACGAACCGGGAACATCTCGACCGTATTTTATATAAGGTAGGTAGTGATTATAAGATATTTCGTGTAGACGAGGGTACAATTCAAGAAATGGAGGCTGACAATGAAGCGCAATGATGCCGAACAAATAGGAAAACTGATTCAACAGTTTCTTCGTCAGGAGAGTTTGGAGTCTCCGCTGAACGAACAAAGGCTGTTGGATGCCTGGCCTCAAATCTTAGGACCGGCGGCAGCTTATACCAACAATCTTTATATTCGTAATCAGACATTGTATGTGCATCTTACTTCTGCTGCTCTTCGGCAGGAGTTGATGATGGGGCGTGAAGTATTGGTGCGCACTCTCAATCAGAAAGTCGGTGCTATGGTTATTACAAACATCATTTTTCGTTGAGGAAAGGGATTCTGTCTATAATCTTTATACCCAGCTTGCGAAGTGTTTCTTCGTCACTTCCTGTCGCATGTTGGCAGTGGGCGGGATGGGTGTGATAATTCGTCTTCATTAATGGTTATAATTATATCCATGCGGACGTCGAATGATTCCGCAGGGACTTCTTCCACTAATTGAAATGGGAAACAAATTCCAGCTTTATAGGCTGATGGTATGCGTGGCAGGAGACGGTCATAATAACCTTTTCCCCGTCCCAAACGGTTACCTTTAGCATCAAAAGCTACTCCGGGAACGACAATGAAGTCGATGGCTGCATAGTCTGTGAATGCTTCCCCAGTTGGTTCTTCTATGCCATAGACACTGCAGATTGACATGTTTTCAGGTCCGGTATATATCCGAAGCTCCAAATCATCGCCTACCACTACGGGGAGCAAGATTCGCTTCTTATTGCTCCATTTTTGGATAAATTCATGTGTATCTACTTCGTCATTTAGCGAATGGTATAATAGTACGGTATTTGCCGCCCTGAAAGCCGGGTGGGCTTCAAGGGCGGTCAGTATGTTAGCTGATTGCAGCTTTCGCATAGTCGAATCCGCATGTTGGGTCTTCAGTAATGCTATACGCTTGCGCAGTTCTTTTTTTCTTTCCATCTTTTTTGTCCTTCGTCACTTCTTCCTCCTCAACGGCTACCGGAGCTTTTGGGAAAGCTTCTCCTTTTTCAAGTATCTCAATACCTTTAATAACAGTAGCATCTGTCTTGTTAAAATATTGAAGATAAGCTTCCAGTCCAAGCATATTGTAGATGATGTTACCAAAGAGGTTTTTCTCCAATAGTTTGTATGACTTTTGAATGAGGATATTTCTTCTTTTCACTCCTTTGCTGTCGGCAAAACGGACAAACTGTTCTACCAATCCTTGATGACGAAGATAATTCAGCAATTCTTCCTCTGTTTCATATTGGCTAAGTTTCTTCCGGTTGTTGTCGGTGTACCGGAATGTGAATTGAATAGTCAATCCCCGGTTGATAACAGTAGAAAGATAAGAGGTGACTCCCGTTGTATCTTGCGGTACGAATATATCCGGCATGATACCACCACCGCCGTAAACAGTACGTCCCAGGCTGGTGTTATAACGTTCGCTTTCATTCTGCTTGATACTGTCGCGTGAGAAGAATTCCCCATGTTCATAACGGGTATATAAATCCAGTTCGTAGTTGCGATCTTTACCGCTTTCGTATGGACGTTGGATGCAGCGTCCGGATGGAGTGTAGTAGCGGGCGATTGTCAAGCGGATAGCTGAACCGTCACTGAAGTCGATCGGTTGTTGCACAAGTCCTTTACCAAAGGAACGGCGTCCTACAACTGTACCCCGGTCGTTATCCTGAATAGCTCCGGTGAAGATTTCACTGGCAGAAGCAGAACCTTCGTCAATCAATACAACGAGTGGCATTTTCTGACAGCTGCCTGTACCGTTGGCGAATTCTTCTGCACGTGGATATTTACGGCCTTGAGTGTATACAATTAATTTGCCTTCGGGCAGGAACTCATTCACCATGCGGATGGCAGCTTCCATATATCCTCCAGTGTTACCTCGGAGGTCAATGATCAGACCTTTGCATTTTTTATGGTTGAGTTGTGCCAGTGCATTCAACAATTCTACATGGCTGGTACGTCCGAATTTGCTGACTTTCACGTAACCAATGTCATCGTTTAACATATAAGCTGCATCAACGGTATTTTGAGGAATGTCTCCGCGGGTTATGTTGAAATGCAGTAAGTCTTTTTCTCCCGTTCGTTTGATACCTAATTTCACTTGTGAACCTTTCGGACCTTTCAGAGTGCGCATAGCCCGTTCGTTGGTTACTTTCTTACCGACAAACAAACTGTCGTCTACAGTAACAATACGGTCGCCCGCCATCAATCCTATCTTTTCAGAAGGACCACCCTGAACAACTGCATTCACATGAATGGTGTCATTCTGTATGGTAAACTGGATACCGATTCCGCTAAAGCTACCTTCCAGTTCCGAGTTGACTTCTTCGAGATTTTGGGCTGGGATATACGTTGAATGTGGATCTAATTCGGCCAGAATCTGCGGCATGGCTTTTTCCACTAAATCGGTCATGTTTACAGTGTCGACGTATTGATCGTCTATAATGCGTAATAATGCGTTTAGCTTATTGGAGGAACCGTTGATAATACCCAAACGGTTGCCGGCAAAATGCTTGGCATAAAATGTCCCGATAAGAATCCCGACTACCACGCTGACTGCTATGATGACAGGTGTAAAACGTGAAGAGTTTTTTGTACTCATGTCTATTCCTTTTTTAAAACGTTCGTCTTCTTATTTATTCGGAGAGGAATGGTTATCTAATTCTGTGTAGATAACTTCAATTCCTGCCCGTTTTAATAACTCAATTCCATCTTCCAGGCGATAATGTTCGGAGTAAACTACCCGTTTGATTCCTGCCTGTATGATTAACTTCGCACATTCGATGCAAGGAGAGGCGGTGACATACATGGTAGCACCGTCGCTACTGTTGTTTGAACGTGCAATTTTAGTAATGGCATTTGCTTCCGCATGCAGAACGTATGGTTTTGTCAGATTGTTTTCATCTTCGCATACATTCTCAAAACCGGAAGGCGTTCCATTATATCCGTCGGAGATAATCATTTTATCTTTAACAATTAAAGCTCCTACTTTACGGCGTTGGCAATAGGAATTTTCAGCCCATATACTGGCCATACGAATATAACGTTTGTCTAGTTCTAATTGTTTCTTTTCAGTGCTCATGTTTGTTTATTATTTATTACTTACTACCCGGAAAACCATACGGAAAGTTTGTTTACCGGATGTCGGTTTGTATAAAAGGTATAAGTTGTTACTATCTCCTTCGTAAGATGTGGCTGTATTAAGTCCCTCTATAAAATTTCTGGCGAGTTGGTCGTTACCATAATTACCAGCAGTGGTAACAGTAGCTTTAAAGCTGTTGTTTTTGGCATTGGCACTCCATTTTCCTTCAAAAGTACCGGTTGCAATAATACTTCCTTTTATATTTCCGTTCATAACATCTCCATCTACTGTGCCATCAAATACGATGTTGTATGTACCGTTTTTATTAAGTTCTTTGATACTTGCTTTTTCTTGTTCCTCATTTTCCCAGAAGGGAAACATCTCATGACCTCCATCCACAGTGATATAATTTAGTTTCCACGTTTTTCCTGTAAAGATAGCGGCTACATCGTCCGAATCATTACACCCTGAAAATAAAGGAAGCAATAGTAATAATCCTACTATTTTATAGATATTCTTCTTCATGCGGTTATGTTTAATACTTAATACCTTATACTTAATACTTATTTCTTTATTCCATTTCTGATTAATAAAGCATCAATACTTGGTTCCTGTCCGCGGAAACGTTTATAAAGTACCATTGGATGTTCCGTTCCTCCTTTCGACAGAATATTATCGCGGAACGAGTCTGCAACTTCCTGATTGAATATTCCTTTTTGCTTGAACAATGAGAATGCATCGGCATCCAGTACTTCCGCCCATTTATAACTGTAATATCCTGCAGCATATCCACCGGCAAAGATATGGGAGAACTGTGTACTCATGCATGCTTCTGGTACAACCGGCAATATTTGTGCATCTTTCCAGGCTTCCTGTTCATAAGCTTTCACGTCTCCTTCAAAAGGAGTGTTGCGAGTATACCACGCCATATCAAGTAAGCCGAAACTCAGTTGTCGCAGACACGCATAAGCAATATTGAAATTAGAAGCGTCTACAAGACGTTTTATTAATTCATCCGGTAAAACTTCTCCTGTCTGATAATGACGGGCAAATGTATTGAGGAAATCTTTCTCTATGGCGAAGTTTTCCATAATTTGCGAAGGAAGCTCCACAAAATCCCAATATACATTGGTTCCGCTTAAACTTCTGTAAGTGGAATTGGCAAACATACCATGCAGGCTATGTCCAAACTCATGCAAGAATGTTTCTACCTCATTGAATGTTAATAAAGCAGGCTTATTCTCGGTTGGCTTGGTAAAGTTCATCACAACGGATACATGCGGACGACTGTTTTCGCCAGTCTTTTTATCTATCCATTGATCTTTGTAACTCGTCATCCAAGCTCCGGAGCGCTTACCTAAACGCGGGTGGAAGTCAGTATATAAGACGGCTAAGAATTTTCCGTTTTTATCAAACACTTCAAAGGCTTCCACTTCTTTGTGATAAACTGGGATCTCTGTATTTTTCCGGAAGGTAATTCCATATAACTTTTCTGCAAGCCCAAACACTCCTTTCTTCACTTGTTCCAATTCGAAGTAAGGGCGAAGCATTTCTTCATTGATATTGAATTTTTTGTCTTTCAATTTGTTTGAGTAATAACTCCAGTCCCAAGGCATTACAACAAAATCATTACCCTGTTCTTCGCGGGCCAGTTCTTGGATTTCTTTGTATTCCTGTTGTGCGGTAGGAGTGTATGCTTCCAGCAGTTGGTTGAGCAGCTTGTATACAGACTCGCTGTTTTCGGCCATTCTTTTCTTTAGCGTATATTCTGCATAATCTTTGTATCCCAATAGCTGGGCTATTTTCATGCGTGTATTAGCTATCTTTTTTACGATATCGATATTGTTGAATTCGTTATCATGTGTGCATTTGGTATTATAAGCCATATACAACTTCTGGCGTAAATCACGATTGTCGGAATACGTCATGAAAGGAACATAGCTTGGAGCATGAAGCGTGAACACCCATCCTTTTTTTCCTTCGCTTTTGGCTGTTTCAGCAGCAGCTTCTATGATAATTTCGGGTAATCCGGCGAGACTTTCCTTTTTTGTCAACAGCATCTGATAGGCATTTGTTTCTTTCAGGTTGTTTTCACTGAAAGTGAGTGTCAGTTTACTCAATTCGGTAGTCAGGCGTCGGTATTCTTCCCGCGCTTCCCCTTTCAGATTGGCACCATGACGAACAAAACTGTTGTATGCATTTTCCAGTAACTGTTTTTGTTCCTGTGTCAGTTGCAAAGTCTCTTTTTGATTATACACTTCTTTCACACGTGCGAATAATTTTTCATTCAGTGTGATATTGTTGCTGTGTTCACTAAGCAACGGCATAATCTTTTGAGCGAGTTCTTGCAAATCATCATTCGTTTCTGCGCTCAACATATTACCAAAGACAGCAACTACCTTATCCAGTAATTCCCCTGATTCTTCGAAAGCTTCTATTGTATTGGTAAAATCGGGCTTTTCCGGATTCTGTATGATAGCCTCTATTTCTGCATTTTGCAGCTTGATTCCTTCGAGGATAGCAGGCTCATAATGCTCAGTTTTAATCCGGTCGAACGGCACGGTTCCGTGCGGCGTATGATATTGCCCGTAGAAAGGATTCTGGGCATTTGTTATATTGTTCATAGTGCAAACTAGTATCAATGTTATTAATAATCTCTCCATAGAAGTACAAAGCTACTAAAATTGTAGCTTATTCAACGGATAACACGTTGCTTTTTAACAATATATAAAATGAAATGTATAAAAAAAGACCGCTATGGTTTCCCGCAGCGGTCTTCTATATGGTTCAGGCTTCTAATTAAGCGTTTACTGATGCCATGTGAGCGATCAAGTCAAGAACTTTGTTAGAGTAACCGATTTCGTTGTCATACCAAGATACAACTTTAACGAAAGTATCAGTCAAAGCGATACCTGCTTTAGCGTCGAAGATAGAAGTACGAGTGTCACCTAAGAAGTCAGAAGAAACTACTGCATCTTCAGTGTAACCCAGGATACCTTTCAATTCGCCTTCAGAAGCTTCTTTCATTGCAGCGCAGATTTCAGCATAAGTAGCCGGTTTAGCCAAGTTAACTGTCAAGTCAACTACAGATACGTCCAAAGTCGGAACACGCATAGACATACCTGTCAATTTGCCGTTCAATGCAGGAATTACTTTACCTACAGCTTTAGCAGCACCAGTAGAAGAAGGGATGATGTTGCCAGAAGCAGCACGACCACCTCTCCAGTCTTTCATAGAAGGACCGTCAACTGTTTTCTGAGTAGCAGTTGTAGAGTGAACTGTAGTCATCAAACCGTCAAGGATACCGAACTTGTCGTTCAATACTTTAGCGATAGGAGCCAAACAGTTAGTAGTACAAGAAGCGTTAGATACAAATTGAGTACCTTTTACGTATGTTTTTTCGTTTACACCGCAAACGAACATCGGGGTATCATCTTTAGAAGGAGCTGACATTACAACATATTTTGCACCAGCTTCGATGTGAGCCTGAGCTTTGTCTTTGCTCAAGAATAAACCTGTAGATTCAACAACGTATTCAGCTTCTACTTCATTCCATTTCAAGTCAGCCGGATTTCTTTCAGCTGTGATACGGATAGCTTGACCGTTAACGATCAATTTGCTGTTTTCAACATCTGCTTCGATAGTACCGTCGAACTGACCGTGCATTGTGTCATATTTCAGCATATAAGCCAAGTAATCAACCGGGCAAAGGTCATTGATACCTACGATTTGAATATCGTTTCTTTTCATTGCAGCGCGGAAAACGAAACGTCCGATACGTCCGAATCCATTAATACCTACTTTAATCATTTTGTTTAAACTTTTAAGGGTTTTATAATATTTGTTCAAATATCTCTCTACCTCCGCATTTGTTTTATTTTCAAATGCGGGGCAAAATTACAAAAATGTTTTTATATTCGCGCATTAAATTCACATTAAATATTGAAAAAAGATGGGAAAGAGTACATTTTTACAGGACTTTAAGGCGTTTGCGATGAAAGGCAACGTCATCGATATGGCTGTCGGTGTAGTTATTGGTGGTGCATTTGGCAAAATCGTATCATCATTGGTGGCTAATGTTATTATGCCTCCGATTGGTTTACTGGTTGGTGGTGTGAACTTTACAGATTTGAAGTGGGTAATGAAAGCGGCGGAAGTGGGAGCCGACGGTAAGGAGATAGCTCCGGCGGTTTCTTTGGATTACGGTCAGTTTCTACAGGCTACGTTCGACTTTCTGATTATTGCTTTTTCTATATTTTTATTTATACGTTTGATAACGAAGTTGACAACAAAGAAAAAAGAGGAAGTTGCAGCTACGCCGCCTGCTCCTCCGGCACCTACCAAGGAGGAAGTGCTGTTGACGGAGATCCGCGACTTGCTGAAAGAGAAAAAGTAATGGATCCAGACCCGATGACTCGGATTCTAAAATATAAGAAGCTTGGAGTTGTCGGGTCTGAAACATGGTTGCAAGGCAAAAATTGGTGCATACCAAGTAGGGACTTATGCGTGAAAAAGGGTGGGTCAACTATAATTGCTGCACTTTTTATTGCATGCGTCACTGTCGCTGATTTGGATATTGTGATAATGGCAATAACCGTTGCTATAATGGTTACAGTTCGCACAACATTCCTTAGATGAACGCTTGCTGCTTTCTCCGATGATATAAAGTATGAAGTATCCTATCAGTACAATAATGAGTAGTACGACAAAGTGTGCCAGAATCAATATCGTGGATAAAGAGCCCAACAAATAGACGGCCACGCAAAGAAAAGCCCTTGTCCACCCTCCTTTAGGGACCACTCCTTTGAATATTAATACTATTTGAATAATTTGGCATACAATGAATGCAATGGTTACAAATGTAACAGCAACCGGGAAAAATATTCCGGTTACAATACCGGCAATAATACCGCCTACCCAAGAGTAGATTCCCCATCGTTTGTCAAAAGAACCGTAACTGTTGTATTCTACATCTTCCAGTGTGTTGAAGAAACATACGAACTGGTTGAATACCACAAAGCCGAACAACAGAAAATTGATAATCGTCCATAGCCAACCTACAGTGTCCGGAATGCAAAACCAAATGGCATTTCCTCCCATCAATATCAAATAGACAAGCTCTGATATAGCGGTTGTCAAAAACAGTAGCCAATTAACGGTATGTAAACCATCTTCCAATGGCGTTTCTCCTCTGCTTTTTCTGATGAAGAATAGTGCCACAGAAAGAGCGGCAATTAAATAAACCATCCATTCCGCATTGCCTGTCGCCAGGTTTAATAAGGGAAAATGGAATTTGGAGTCTGTAGGATTGGAGACCGTGCTGTTTTCCTCCACTCTCTTCAGGTATTGTGCGCTGACATACGCATAACCGTTGTCATATCCGATTTTAGCCCATCCGTCATTTATTTCATACACATCTATTTTCCCGCCTTTGTCTATTGTTCCTAACACCGGAGCCTCTTTGTCTGCGTAGCTACGGATATTCAGAAAAGTGTTGGCGGTTACTTCGTACTTTGTTTGTGCCGTGCACCACAGGCAATAACACAACAGAATGATTGTCCATACATAAGTTTTCATAGGCTTTGGATTTTAGTTGTTTATTTCATCTTGTGCGGAAGGGGTTATTACTACGGTCATCGGCACGTTCAGCATGGGCACCAGTCTTTCCAAATCTTCATTCTTTAAACGGATGCAACCTTCGGTCGCTCTTGTGCCAATGGAAAGAGAATCATGCGTGCCGTGAATGCCTATGCCTTTATGTCCGGGAGTAGCCAGGCGGATGAAGAAGGGACCGTATGCCCCTTTTATTTCTCCTTTTCCATCGTGGAAGTCGTGTGTCCATTTCTGTGAATTTTGAATGTCGCAAATGGAAAAGACTCCTTCGGGTGTTTTCATGTCTCCCGGTTTTTGTTTGTTTCCATAGTTTAATCCACAAGCGATATGGGCGGCAAACAATTCCCTTCCTTTATAATCAATCAATCTTAGCTTCATCTCCTGCTTGGATATAAGCAGGAGATTGGCGTTTTGTATGTTCTGCAATGTGTTATCGAAATAACACTTATAAGCAAACCATGCTGCTACGGCACCTAATATGAAGCACCCTAATAATTTCGTTGTTTTTCTCATCTAAGTAAGTTTGAAAGTAATAGGCAGGGTGTATTTCACACGTATAGCTTTCCCGCCTGTTTTTCCGGGTGTCCATTTGGGCATATTTGTAACTACACGTATGGCTTCTTTGTCCAAGTATGGATCGGCACCTCTTACTACTTTTACATCCGTGATACTACCGTCTTTGTTAACTACAAATTGCACGATCACACGCCCTTGAGTTCCATTTTCCTGTGCGATAGCCGGATATTTGATATTTCTACTCAAATATTGCATTACTCCTGCCATTCCACCATGAGGGAATTCCGGCATCTGTTCGGCAGCATCATATATGTGGTCGTCAGAAAGATTTGTGTTTTCTTCTTCTTTTTTCTTTTCTTTGATGTTTATGGATTTAGTGTATAGTTTGGCTCCATCCATCCAGATTTCATAGTGGTATGTTCCCGGTAGATATGATTTTCCTCCGCTGCTTCCCCATCCGGTCGTTTCAAAAGTGCCTTCTTTTTCCGATAAGGTAATCTTTTGTTCAAAGGTATACCCTGCCGGTGATACTTTGCCTTTGGCAACCGTACCGTTCGGGCTTATGATTTTAACTTTTAATGTAACCGTTTCCGGAGTGGCTGATTGTCTTCTGTAAGAAACTTTACCGATTAAATATTGCATGTCGGAATAAAGCTGCTGACCATATTCACTTGAGATGTCTCCATTGTCATCCATGTTGGCGAAAACAGTGGAAAGCACCGTCAACTTGTTGGAAGAAACAGGTTGTGTCTCTTTCACGGGTTCTTTCTTTGTCTTTGGCGGAGTGCCGGATTCTTGATTCGAATAAGTTACTTTATACTTATTATTCCATTTGTTGTAAGTGATGGACTTGATGTCACCTTTGACTGGTGCGTCTTCCGTATAGCGGAACACGGGTGTCTCATCCTCTTCAAAGGAATACAAAGCGAGTCTCCTGTTTCCGGTTTGATTGTCCTTCAATATGAATGCAAATTCGGTGAAGTTGTCATAACCATCGTTCAAACGAGGATACAAGACACTGTTCGGTTTTATTTCTTTGGGCTTAGCGTATAGTTGCCAAGCTGTACTTCCTGTCTTTATACCATTGTTCTTTAAATAATTTAATATAGCCAGTCTGCATTTGGCTGTGGATACGGCATCTTTGGCATCTTCATTTCCCCAGACACCATTCAGTAAATGAAATTCTTCTGAGTTCAACAAATAGTCAGAAGCGACATAACCTTTTTTCCCGTCTGCCTTGACATGAGCCCATCCGTTTTCATTGGAATAGGTAATCAGTTCCGAACCGTATGGGATGGTGGTTATCCGGTTGTATTCTACATCTGCTATGGCGGAAGAACGTAAAAAAAGATTGGTAGCGTATACATAGCTCCGCGGGGCGTTTTTGTCCCGTTTGTAGTCTTTATACCAGAATTGATAACCGGCCCAAAATATTCCGATGAGGAATAGGAACCATAAGCAACCGTGCGAGTTTTTCTCTTTCTTTCGTTCTTTTCCTTTGGTTCTAGGTTCTTCCTTTTCTCTTTTGTTTCTTTCTTCTTCCTCTTTTCTCCTGTCTTCTTCTCTTCTTTTGTTTTCTCCTTCTTCTTTTATTTTCTTGATAAATGAATTGTAAGTTTCTATCCATTTATCAAGGATTCCTTTGTTGGCAAGTGTCCTTTGGAAAAGATCCATCTTTCCATTGCTGAAGTATTTGTCGGACAATGCTGCGAATTTCTGTACATCGGCAGCTAGTTGCGCCTCTTTACCACTGATTTGATTGGCAAAGGTAATCAGTCTTTTAATTTCAGCAGAAGGAACACTTTTTTCTGCGTTTATCATATTGAATAACACTATGAGGAAGTCGTTTGCCACAGAATCGTAGGCCCAGATGTTGCCGGTCCACAGTTTGGACGTGGCATTGTCCCATGCTATGGTGTCCATTTCTACGATGGTTTTTCCGTTGTCTTTGGGTTGAGGACGCGGTTTTTCTTTTTCTGGCGATGACAACAGGTCTGCCGCCAGCTTCTCTTTGATGGCTACCGATTTGAAATCGGGATTTCCGAATAGCGTTTCGCTCAATGTCAGAAAAGAGTTAAGTGCGGCGGACAGATCCGGCTTGATTCCGGCTATTCCTAAGGCAAACTCACGTAGTTGCACGATACGCTCGTTCATCTCTTTCTTTTTGACCGGACTGCTGAAAGCCATTTGTTCCAATTCGGTGAAATAGCTTTCTTGTTCATTGTAATGGGGATCGGAGATGCCTTTGCGCACCTCCAATCTTTTGCGTTCCCATTCTTTTACTTTGTTTTCAAATACAGGAGTAACCATTTCTTATTTATCGGTTTAGTGATACACCTTTGGTGTTGATAACAAAATCAGCTGTTTTGCCTTCTATTTCACAATGTACCTTGATGATGCCATCTTTTCCTCTGTTCACGACATACTTTAAAGGTGTTCCTTTAGGAACGGGATATCCCCATGTCACATCGCCATCTTGTAGTAGTATGGACATGGGTACTTCGCAAAGACTTTTATTGACACGGTTCTCGTAGAGAGCTACTCTTACGGATGTTTGTCCATCGTTCAAAGTAGAAAATTCATCGAAGGTTTTCTCTACACACAGATTGTCGCTCATCAGAATCAAGTTGCATACCATTTCTTTTCCGTTGACATAGGCTGCCACACCATAAGAGGCCGAGCCTTTGTCGTTGCCCAATTGTATGCCGACTTCGGTGTATCCTTTTTCTTCTTGTGCCGCATACAAAGCTGCTCCTTTGGCCACGGCGAGGTCGGGCTCAAATATACGGGGAGTGATTCCGAATTTCTTTTCAATAAATGCCTTTACCATGGGCATGCGTGAGGAACCGCCTACAAGTAACACATCGTCCAGTTTAGGATTGCCCGCCATTTCCATGGTGGTATCGATAAGCTGGTCGGTCATCTTCATCAGTTCGATGGTGAGTTCCTCAAATTCGCTTCGGGTGATTTCTGTGTTGTGTATTCCCTTGTAGTTGTAGCGAAGGGTTGTTTTTTCCCGGCTGGGAGTGGACAGGATTTTCTTAGCCTCTTCTGCGCCTATGATCAAGGAGCCGTAGTTGGCCATATCGTGTTCTTTCAACTCTTTGCATGTAGTGTTGAAGTTTTCTTTTTGCAGGACATAGTCGACTATTTGCTCGTCCCAGTCCACACCGCCCAATTGGTGATTTCCGTTGGTGGCTAAAGTGTCCATCACTCCATTTTGTATTTTCATGATGCTGACGTCAAACGTACCACCGCCCAAATCATATACCAGGATTGTGCGGTTCTGCCTGTTCTTGATACCGAAGGACAAGGCTGCCGCTGTAGGTTCGTTGATTAAGGAGATGACTTCCAATCCGGCACGTTTGCCGGCTTCCATGGTACGTGTCCGTTCCGCGTTTCCGAAGTAGGCCGGTACGGTGATTACTACTTTATGTATCGGGTCTTTTCCTTCTTCGTCTTGCCGTTTTTGATTGGCGTCTCTCACTAGCTTTTTAAGGATTTCGGCGGAAACGTCTATAGGATTGATATCGATGTTTCCTATTCTCCGTTTGTAATTATCGTTAGACATCTCTCGTTTGATGAAGGAAACCGTGCGTTCCGGATCGTTTGCCATATTGGATTTGGCGGCTGTTCCCACGTATGGAGAGCCGTCTTCGTCATAAGCCACTACAGAAGGAGTGGTCAGTTGTCCTTCTTCGTTGGTGACTACCGTTACCGAGTCTTCTTCATCGATGATTGCAATACAAGAGTTGGTGGTTCCCAAGTCTATTCCGTAAAATTCTTCCATGTTGTTGTATTTTTTATTGTTTTTTATCCATGTATTTGTAGCATTCCACTTGCTCGCGGCGGAATATCATGCGGTATTCTTTCAACGGATGTGCTTCTCCATTGGCTTTGGCTCTTAAAATGTAGGGTAACGTCCAAATATAACCGGGGTTTATTGTCCGACGGATCTTTTTGTCGAGCGTGATGTCATCGGTAAGGTAATCGAATGATTGCTGGGTGTGCGGGTCGAAGCGTGTATCCTCTTCATCGTGTCGGAACACCTCTACGGAGAAGTCTCTTAAGATGAAGTCTATACTATCTATCAATTGTTCAAACTGCTTTAAGAGATAGGGGGCTGAAGTTTCCGTATCTGTCGGATTCTCTTCTACTACTTTGCGCATCATATCGCCCAAGTGGATGAATTGTTTTAAGAAAGGAGCGGTAGCCTTCAAATATGAGTCTTCTTGGAATCCTTGTAAGTCGGCTTCCTTGCGCATCAGTTTGTCTTCTACCTTATCCAGTATGCGCGTCAGTTCGTGGTTCTCGTGTTCGATCTTGCCTGATAAGGTTTCCAGAATTTGTGTAAGGTTGCTTTGCAACTCATTTTTCAGTTCGTTCAAATCAAGAGGTGTGGTAGTGGAAGGAGTGACTGTCTTTTTCTCTTCTTGCAGCTCTTTTTCTCCTTCGGCAATGTTTTGCCGGATCTCTTTTAGTTTGGCAGACAGTTCCTGATATTCTCTGTCCAAAGCCTCCTTTTCCTTTTCCTGTTTCTCCAGTTCGGCGATGGTGTCGGTCAACTTCTTGTGCGTTTCGGCCAGCTGTCTTTCTTCTTCCTCTTCTTCACCGCATTTGGGGAGTGTGATGTTCTGTTCGGACAACCATTCTGCTGTCCAGCATCCTTCTTCTTCTAAATTTGTTTGTAAAGATTTGAGGAGGCTAATCTTCTCTTTGTCAGACATTTTGGAAACTTCTTTCTTTCCACTGATTAAAAATCCCATAGTATTCAATCAGTCAATCGATTCCCCTGAGTTGACATTTTAGTAAATGATTAAGTGTGGGCATATAAAGAAAGCGCGGGAATCTGTACCTGTCACTCGTCCCGCAACTCAAGGCCTTCGCATTGCCCAATTCTGTTGAACGAGCAACGCAGAAGCCCACGCCGATATGTATACTCCTAGCACACTTCTCTTTCTTCACGCGAAGAGAGAAAAGTGGTAAGAAGAAAATAACATATCCCACGGACATCTATCGTTGCTTTGTTTAGACAGAATTTATATAAAACCGCGAAGTTTTGAGTTGCCTGAACAAAACGCCAAATAAACGTCTTTTCTTTAATATGTCCGTTTCCCTCCCTATCCACCTTGTCGAGCAAGGTTTTCGGCGTAGGAAACGCGGCAAAATTAATGTTTAATTTTGAATTAATGAAATATTTGATTGTTTTTGTAGGGTAACCGCCACGGCTTTTTTCATTTAAGAAATATGTCTTATAGGATTTGGACAAGCGTATCTCTAAAAGCAGGTTTATATATCGGTACAGAAATGAATAAGATACTCTCTTTCATATTATATGAGAGAGTATTTTACTCCAATCCGTTTTTTCAGATTAATCCGGATATTGGTAAACCATTTATGCCGACTGCATAAGAAAGTGGTGTAGAATCTTTCAACTTCATGTGTGACGGTCTAACCTACTTATCAGCCAAAAAAAGATTTAATAGTAGATTTTTATGCCTATTCTTCTATCTCTTTGCTGACTTTTTCCTACTTTTGCACATCATTTATTCAAAATCCAACCAATTGATATGCAGGAAAAAATAATAATTCTTGATTTCGGTTCGCAGACAACACAGCTTATAGGCCGTCGTGTACGTGAATTGGATACGTATTGTGAAATTGTTCCTTATAACAAATTTCCTAAAGAAGACCCGACTATTAAAGGAGTCATTCTCTCCGGAAGTCCTTTTTCGGTTTACGATAAAGATGCTTTCAAAGTAGATTTGAGTGAAATTCGTGGTAAATATCCGATATTGGGTATTTGTTATGGTGCACAGTTTATGTCATACACCAATGGCGGAAAAGTGGAACCGGCCGGCACACGTGAATACGGACGTGCACACTTGGCGTCTTTTTGCAAAGACAATGTGCTGTTTAAAGGTGTGCGCGACTGTTCGCAGGTATGGATGAGCCACGGCGATACGATTACTGCTATCCCGGATAATTTCAAGAAAATAGCTTCGACGGATAAGGTCGAGATTGCCGCCTATCAGATAGAAGGCGAGCAAGTATGGGGTGTACAGTTCCATCCGGAAGTGTTCCATAGTGAAGACGGAACTCAAATCTTGAAGAACTTTGTGGTAGATGTTTGCGGTTGCAAGCAAGACTGGTCGCCGGCTTCTTTTATTGAGAGCACAGTTGCCGAACTGAAAGCCCAGTTGGGTGGTGATAAAGTCGTTCTTGGTTTAAGCGGTGGAGTTGATTCTTCCGTTGCTGCGGTGTTGTTGAACAAAGCTATTGGCAAAAACTTGACTTGTATCTTTGTAGATCACGGTATGCTACGCAAGAATGAGTTCAAGAATGTGATGGCTGATTATGAATGTCTCGGCTTGAACGTAATCGGCGTAGATGCCAGTGAGAAGTTCTTCACTGAATTGGCTGGCGTAACCGAACCGGAACGTAAGCGTAAGATTATAGGTAAGGGCTTTATTGATGTGTTCGATGTAGAAGCTCATAAGATCAAAGATGTGAAATGGCTGGCACAGGGTACCATTTATCCGGATTGCATCGAGTCATTGTCTATTACGGGCACAGTGATAAAGAGCCATCATAATGTAGGCGGTCTTCCTGAAAAGATGAACCTGAAGTTATGTGAACCACTTCGTTTGTTGTTTAAGGATGAGGTGCGTCGGGTAGGTCGTGAGTTGGGCATGCCCGAACATCTGATTACTCGTCATCCGTTCCCGGGACCCGGGTTGGCCGTGCGTATTCTGGGTGATATTACTCCGGAGAAAGTGCGCATCCTGCAAGATGCTGATGATATTTTCATTCAAGGATTGCGTGACTGGGGATTGTATGATAAAGTATGGCAGGCAGGAGTTATCTTGTTGCCGGTACAGTCTGTCGGTGTAATGGGAGATGAGCGTACATACGAAAGAGCCGTTGCTTTGCGTGCTGTGACATCTACGGATGCTATGACAGCTGACTGGGCGCATTTGCCTTATGAATTTATGGGTAAGGTGTCGAATGATATTATTAATAAGGTGAAAGGTGTAAACCGTGTAACCTATGATATAAGTTCCAAGCCGCCTGCAACCATAGAGTGGGAATAATTGTTCCTGTTGATATATAAATCCCAAGGCTGCAAACCGCTTTGGGATTTTTTTTGTGGAAAAAGTGAGAGAATCGGCTCAACCTGATAGATAAAATGCTATTTTGGTAGTAGTTATAAAAAAAATCGGATTCTGCGGAAAATAGAAGAGACTATTCGATGTTGTGTTTGAGGTAATCAGGCATAATCTGCCTCCTTTGTTAGATGCTATTAAAATTATAATTCATGATATAGGATGAACTGCATTCTCCTTAAAACTCCACATGCAATTTGATAGCAGTTTTGCCCTCATGCTCTCACTATTCGCCTGTATCCCTTTATTCATCGATGTTTCGGGTGTGGTAGCAAGTATGAGAGCAAGTATGAGAGCAACCGCTTGCCCTCACTCTGTTACAGAGTATTACACATCGTTTTTTGGGTGTTGTTGTTTGATTTACAGAGTGTTAATATCTGAAGTGTCAACTATTAACGATTGTCATTTCAGCCATTAATAACTGAGAAATCAGGTGTTAATAGCTGATAACTCACGCATTATTGACCGATATGTGATTGAATGCTTCCTGAAAGATCAGGTTCATTGAAACATTTCATGCGGTCAAGTCAATCCAATCATATAGGCGAAGTGGCAGTTTCCTGCTTGGGAAACAGCAAGCCATTCAGATACAATGATATAGGAAAATCTTGGTAAGAACGGAATGAAACATCTACGTGTGATTGATGTCGCATTTTGTTATAAGGTTAATGCTAGAAAAAAGCCTGTTTTTATTAGAGGAAAAGTTTGTATGCCGTAATATAATATCGTATCTTTACAGGAATTGAATGATAAGCAATATTGGTAGATAAACAGATAATAAAGGATGAAAATAACTTTAATCAGACAAGACAGCGGGAGTGGAAAAGAAGCTCTAAGTATCTGCGAAGCAGGTACATTATTCAACAAAATGAAAACGGAGACAAAATCGAGACACATTACGGCTTTGCGAAACCTGATACCGATGCTGGAAGGTACGTACAGCCGGTACGAACATATAGACAAACTGCCATACATCTATTCTGCCGTAGCATATACCCGCACTAAAGAAGGCGAACGAAAAATGAAACATTATAACGGACTGGTACAGTTGGAAGTGAAACGGCTGGCAGGCCCGTCCGAAATGGAATATGTGAAACGGCAGGCGGCGCTTTTGCCCCAGACTTTTGCCGCATTCTGTGGTTCCAGTGGCCGTAGCGTGAAGATATGGGTGCGTTTTGCCTTGCCGGACGACAGAGGACTGCCCAAAAAAGAAGCGGAAGCGGAATTATTTCATGCCCATGCCTACTGGCTGGCAGTAAAGTGCTACCAGCCGATGCTTCCTTACGATATTAATCTGCAAGCACCAGTGCTGACGCAGAAATGCCGCATGACATTGGACGAATCTCCTTATTATAATCCCGAAGCGGTTCCTTTCTGTCTGGAACAACCGCTCACGATGCCCGGTGAGGAAACTTTCCGGCAGCGTAAGCAGGGCGAGAAGAATCTCTTGTCGCGCCTGCAACCGGGATATGAGTCTGCGAAAACTTTCACAAAAATTTATGAAGCAGCGTTGAACAGGGCATTTCAGGAAATGGAAGACTGGAAGCGTGGAGATGATTTGCAACCTTTGCTTGTACACCTTGCCGAGCATTGTTTCAAAGCGGGCATCCCCGAAGAAGAAGCAGTGCGGCAGACGCTCATTCATTACTATCGGGAAGAAGATGAGCAAATCATACGCTCGACGATTCATAATCTTTATCAGGAATGTAAGGGTTTTGGCAAGAAAAACAGCATCGGAAGGGAGCAGCAGACGGCTTTTCTGCTGGAAGAATTTATGAACCGTCGTTACGAATTCCGCTATAACACCGTATTGGATGATCTGGAATACCGCCAGCGTGATTCCATCCACTTTTACTTTAAGCCCGTGGACAAACGTGTGCGCAACAGTGTCTCTATCTGTGCCTTGAAAGAAGGTATCAATGCCTGGGATCGTGATGTAGACCGTTTCCTGAATTCAGAATTTGTTCCTTTGTACAATCCTGTAGAAGAATATCTTTATGATGTCGGCTGTTGGGACGGGAAAGACCGTATCCGTGCATTGGCAGGATTGGTTCCATGCAGATTCTGAATTATTTGCAGACGAAGACACGAGACAAGTTGGCTATCAATAAAGTAGCTGTGTTTGGCCGTGCGCTTCAGAAGCTGAATATTCCCTGCCGGAAGTCCGTTAAGGGGACACTTTATCATTTACTGAAAATAGAATGAATGGTAGCAACGTGAGGGCAAACCTTTAAAGTAGTTTTTGAGCATCCGGAATCAGAATCTCTTTTCTGTGTAACTCGATTAAACCACTATCCTGTAATTCATTCAGTGTTTTAGAAATGTTTAATCGCGTATCATCCAGGCAGCGTGCCAAATCGTCCATCTTTACTTTAAAAGTCTTTTCCCCTTGTGGCTTTTCGCAATGTGACAAGAAGAAGCGGATAATTTTGCCTTTCAGATCCGGCGTGGGTTCATTCCATAAACGGGAGTAAAGATTTTGTGCCCGGTTGCTCACGATATTCATATAGTTGAGGCGGAATATTTCATATTTGAACAAATCGCTAAGTACAAATGCTTTGCTGATACTGACAGTATGTGCTTCCGTATGTGCTACATAAGAAGAGGTGTAATTGGTGTTCATGCCAAACAGCGACTGTGGTTCCAGCAGGTAAGGTGCTTCCATCTGTTCGATAACGGTGTAAATATTCTCTTTGGAATTAGTGACGATAGAAATCTCGCCTTTTAACAGGAAGCATAGTTGTTTACACGGACTACCACTCTCAATGATAGTTTCTCCCACTTTGTGTTTGATAAAGTGTAGTTTGACTTTATCCAGAATACATGTGAAATCTTCATGACAAAGTCCTTGGAATAAAGGCAATTGGAGCAAAGTGTCGAACATTGTTTCCATAAGTTGTAATCTCTTGTTAATCGTACAAATTTACTTATAATACAACACGGCTGCCAATATCTGACCCTTCTTTTTGTTTTTTTTATTGTTTGAATGTATAAAAATAGAGTATATTTGCAGAAAAAAAGGAGGAAATTATGTTTGCAGGCTTCAATTGGCAACAGATGGTTAGTGCGTTTATCGTACTTTTTGCGGTGATAGACATTATCGGCTCTATACCTATTATAATTAACCTGAAAGAAAAAGGGAAAGATGTGAATGCAATGAAAGCTACCGTCATCTCTTTTATTTTGCTGATCGGATTTTTCTATGCGGGAGATATGATGCTGAAGCTCTTCCATGTAGATATTGAATCGTTTGCAGTTGCCGGTGCGTTTGTTATCTTCCTCATGTCCTTGGAGATGATTCTGGATATTGAGATATTCAAGAACCAAGGTCCTATCAAAGAAGCTACTTTGGTGCCACTTGTCTTTCCTTTGTTGGCAGGTGCTGGAGCTTTCACAACATTGCTTTCTCTTCGGGCGGAATATGCCAGTGTCAATATCATTATAGCTTTAGTATTGAACATGATTTGGGTTTACTTTGTAGTGAGTATGACTGGTCGTGTAGAGCGTTTCCTGGGAAAAGGAGGTATCTATATTATTCGTAAGTTCTTTGGTATCATCTTATTGGCTATTTCTGTAAGGTTGTTTACCGCCAATATAACGTTATTGCTTGAAGCGTTGCATAAATCCTGAGTATTATCTCCCCTTTTTTTGCTTTTTATTTGTTCTTTTTATATATTTGGCGGTTTTACTCGCATTCTCACTGAAGTGAGGTAGAAAAATAAACCGCCAAATCATTCGCAGATGAAGACGCATAAAGATAGTTCGAAGATTACGATGGACGAATTTGACAGGATATATGATAAATATTATCCTCAACTCCTTTATTATGCCTATGGTTTTGTGGAAGACTCAGAGATCTGTCGTGATATTGTATCGGATGTGTTCGGTCAGGCATGGGAAAATGTAGAGCGTTTGGGAAATGCTACTGTGGGTAGTTTCCTGTATTCGTGCGTACGGAATAAATGCATTGATTATTTGAGACATGACCAGGCTGCCCGGCAGTATGCGGAATATTTGCAAGAGGCAGTAGAAGATGAAGAAGGAATGACTCCGGAGGAATACGAAGAACGGATGAACAATGTGAAACAGATTATATCGGAATTACCGCCTCGTACGCGTTTTGTTTTGGAACAGTGTTATTTTAATAATAAAAAGTATAGGGAAGTAGCAGAAATTCTCGATATCACTTCGAGTGCGGTAAAGAAACACATTATGAAGGCATTGGCTATACTTCGTGAACGTTTATCTGTTATAAAACCGTAAAAAAAGTGCCTCAAAAAGGATCGACTCCGTATAAATATAAAAGACAGTTGTAGCAATATGATAGAAGATATAAACGATAAGGAAGATATTCGCCTGATATTGGATTATAAACGTGCCATGGCTATGGATAAGGTTCCTCTTCCCAATATGGAAGAGGAGCGGAAGCGTTTTTGGGAGAAGCAAAAACAAGTACGTCCCTCTTCCCATGAAATGCAACAGAGCGTAAATGTAAAGATGTTACGTTTGAAACGCTGGTGTATTGCTGCATCGGTAGCGGCTGTACTTTTTCTCGGATTATTTTTGGGCGCCTTCTTTTATCATCCTTCTGTAGTGCAGCTTCAAGTGTTTGCTGCCGATAAGTCGGCAGTAGATCCAAAGTTGAATTTTGGAGATATTACTTATGTAATTAAGGAAGAAACACCGGACCGGCAGTTATATGCTCATGGAATAATTGCTACCCATAAATCTATTGATTTGAGTACAAAGAAAGCTGCCACTTTGCCTATTGAGGAGCAATTGCAAACGTTGACCACTCCTTGCGGGCAGGATTATACGGTTACTCTTTCCGACGGGACTACTGTTTTGCTTAATGCTGCCAGTCAATTGATTTTTCCGGATGTATTTGTGAAAGAACAGCGCATTGTCTATTTGAAAGGAGAAGCCTATTTTGATGTAGCTCCTGATAAAGAACATCCTTTTATTGTAAAAACGGACTATTTTGAAACGGTAGTTCTCGGAACAAAGTTTAATGTGCGTTCCTACTCTAAACTTGATGCTCATGTTACTTTATTGGAAGGTAAAGTGACTGTTGCCAACGATATGGCGCCAGCGTTGACTTTACAGCCGGAAGAACAAGCGTCGCTGACGGAAGATGGAATGTTAAGAAAACAAGCGGTGGACATTTACCCTTATCTGGAATGGCAGAACGGCTATTTCTATTTTGATAATGTATCGCTTGTAGAGATAATGCAGGAGTTGGGACGTTGGTACAATGTAGATGTGGTATTTGAGAATGATGAGATGCTCGATTATAAAATGCACTTTGTAGCCAGTCGTACGGAAAGTCTGATGTATGCAGTCCGCAATTTGAATGCACTTGGTATATTTTATGTAACTTTGGATGGAAACCGAATAATAATTCAGTAAAATCTATTATCTATTAACTTTTTGATATTTTTCTTTTAAAATCCGGTACCCGATTATCGTTGATTACGTATTATTTGTGACTTTACATTTAAATTAGCAAATAATATATGATGAAACGATTGAATGAAGAGCGTAGAGAAAGACCGTGTATACAGAGTTGGAAGTATCTGGTCGGTTTCCTGTTAATGTTTGCCTTTGTTACAGGATTGGCAGCGCAGGAGAAAGAGAAAAAGGTCACGATGAAATGCGTGAATGAGAAGTTGACAGATGCTTTAAAAAGGGTAGAAAAGCAATCTGGTTACAAAATTGTATTTAGTTACAATGAACTCCACTCCATTCGTGTTAATGCTTCTATTCAGGAGTTGGCAGCTCCGGAAGCTGTGAAAAAACTCATTGCCGGTCATCCTGTTAAAAGTTCGGTTGATGGCAGGTATATCCATGTGTTTCTAAAAAAAGATAAAAAGGAAACTTTAGAGAAAGGCTTATTAAGAGGGCAGGTAGTGGATGAAAATGATGAACCGCTGCCCGGTGTGTCTGTCAGGGTGAAGAATGGTCGTTCTACAGGTACACTGACGGATTTGAATGGCGGCTTTTCCATCCCCGTAAAGGAAGGGCAAAGTGCTATGCTGACTTTTTCTTTCATAGGTAAAAAGACTGTGGAAAAAATGGTGAATGACGGTTGGGGAGTACAGGTGAAACTGGAAGAAATGGTGAACGCAGTTGATGAGGTGGTGGTTACCGGTTATCAGGTGATGGACAAGCGTTTGATGGCAAGTGCTACCTCTACGGTGAAGATGGATGACATAAAGATACCGACTATCAATTCTGTAGATAAGATGTTGCAAGGTACTATACCAGGACTGATGGTGCAAAACAGTTCCGGTTCTCCTAATGCAACTCCGCGTATCCGTATGCGTGGTTCCTCGACGATTTACGGTAATGCTTCTCCGTTGTGGGTGGTAGATGGGATTGTTTATGAAGATCCTATTGATTTGTCTAATGACGAACTCAATAATGTGTTGATGGGAAGCGATATGCTTGATCAGGTGAATCAAAATGCTACTCGCAGTTTGTTAGGCAATGCGATAGCAGGGGTAAATCCCAATGATATTGAATCTATTACGTTTTTGAAAGATGCTTCAGCCACAGCTATATATGGTACACGTGCAGCCAATGGGGTGATTGTGCTGACTACCAAGAAAGGTAAAATAGGGAAACCTTCGATTAGTTTTTCCGCATCTTTAGGATTTACGGGACGTCCTCGCTATTCGCAGTATAATCTGATGAATTCGAAAGAGCGTGTAGGTATTTCAAGAGAAGTGGTAGAGAAAGGATATTTGTATGATTATATGCCCTATGCTACCGGTTTCGAAGGTGCTTTGTTTGATTTTTACAGTATGAAAATTACAAAAAGCGAATTTGACGAGCAAGTGGCTAAATATGAAACAATGAATACCGACTGGTTCAAGCTTCTTTGTCGCAACGCTTTAAATCAAGATTATAGTGCCAGTATTTCAGGAGGTAACGAGAAAGTCAATTATTATACATCTATCGGATATAATAATTCCAAGGGAACTACTAAAGGAGATAACTCAACCAGTTACAGTTTGACTTCTAATATCTCAGCCTATCTGACTAAAAAAGTCAGAGCTTATACTCGTTTAAGTTTCTCAGACCAGAAAAGTGATGGTTTTTATACCACGAATCCTTATACTTATGCGTTGCAGACTACTCGCGCTATTGGCCCTGATGAATATTACACGACTCAGATTAATACTATTGATGGGTTATCCAATAACTATCTGTTGACATATAATATATTTAATGAGCTGGCACATACCGGTAATGAGGCAAAATCCCGTAATTTCAGTGGCAATGTAGGTATTGATGTGAAAATATGGAAAGGATTGACGCTTCAGACGCTTTTTGGTCTGCGTTATGTCAACTCTACTAATTATCAGTGGGCGGACGAACGTTCTTATTATATTGCAGGCATTCGTGGATATGATTATGGTACGGTGATTCCCAACGGTGAAGAAGAAAAGAAAAGCAAATTGCCTCATGGAGGAATTTTGAATTATAATTCGATGAATAATGTGGGCTATACAGCTCGTGCTCAACTTTCGTATGCTACCACCTTTGGAGAGATGCAGCAACATGCCATTAATGGTATGATTGGCTATGAGGCAATCTCCAATCAATATGACGGTTTTAATGATGTGGAATATGGATATTATCCGGATCGTGGGATGGCTGTCAGTTATGAATATGATAAGGAAAGTGCCGGAAGCGAGGTTCTGAATAATTCTTCGTTGGAAAAACATACTGTGTCTCGTAAGAATACGAAGAATAATGCAGTATCTGCTTATGCGACTTTGGTTTATGCGTTGAAGAACCGCTATATTTTTAACGCTAATTTGCGTGGGGATGCTTCCAATCGTTTCGGACAATACACAAATCATAAATTTCTTCCTGTATGGAGTTTGGCAGCAAGGTGGAAGATAAATGATGAAAGTTGGTTTAGAGGCTGGAAAGCTTTAGATAATTTCAGTATACGTTTTTCTTATGGTCAACAGGGGAATATTCCTACTTCTGTAGGACCAAATCTTGTAGCACAATACATGGCGCTTGCAGTTAATCGTTTTTCTGGGAACTACCAATTGGGAATTAAACGCCTGCCTTATCCTGATTTGCGTTGGGAAAAGACGGTTACAACTAATTATGGATTGGATTTCTCTTTGTTGAACGGCAGAATCTCGGGTACTGTCGATTATTATGTGCGTAAAGGTAAGGACTTGATTTTTAATTTGCCGGTAGCCAGTGAATATGGAACAACTCAAACTTTCCGTAATGGTGCCAGTATGAAGAATTATGGTATTGAAGTGGGATTGACTTTTATTCCTGTTCAAACGCGTGACTTTACTTGGACATTAACTCCGATTTATTCGAAAAACACCAATAATATAAGCAATACTGCAAAGCAGGATTATACTTATCTGGATTACCTGGCTGGTAATGCTTTTGAAAATGGAAAGCCGGTAAATGCACTGTATGCCTGGGAGTTCAAGGGACTGGATCATGAAACAGGCCGCGCGATGTTTGAACATTGTTCGGCAAATGAATCAGAAGTAGAGAAAAGTAATGATCCGAAAAGTTATCTGAAATATTGTGGTTCGACTGATCCGAAGTTTAACGGGGGACTTTCCACTTCGTTGCGTTATAAGAATTTTATATTAAATGCTCAGTTTGCTTATGCTTTCGGGCATGTGAAACGTTTGAATTTCCTTTTCAGCGGAACGATGAAGATGCCTACTCCGCAAACAAATCTGACGACAGATTTCTTGCATTGCTGGCGGGAACCGGGCGATGAGGAGCATACTGATATTCCGGGTATTGCTTTTGATGAGGCACGGAATTATTTTGTTTATACTCCGATTGCGAATGCAACTCAACAGAATACATACGATATGTATAATTATTCGGATGTACGTGTAGTAAAAGCCGATTTCTTTCGTTGTCGTAATCTGATGTTGACTTATACTTTGCCGGATAAATGGCTTCAACCGTTAAATATCGCAGGTATGTCCTGTTCGTTTAATGTGACCAATCTTTTTACATTGTGTAGCTCAAAATTTAATGGACAAGATCCAGAGGTAGATTCTACTGGAAGTGTTGCATTACCTATTACACGGACTTATTCGTTCTCAGTAAGTCTTAATTTCTAATCCTTAAAAATCTTTTGTAGATTATGAATAGTAAATATATATCAATATTCCTTTCTGTATACATAATGTGTATATGTTCCTCTTGCAGTGATTTCCTGAAAGAAGTTTCGCAAGATGAGTTTGAACCGAAAACAGCTTCTGCTTTTCAAGAATTGTTGAATGGTGAGGGATATTCAACTACCATTTGTCTCGATCCTATCACAGATGTATTGACTGATGATGTGGAGGGAGCTCAGGGACAATCTGATAATTACATAGATGAAAACTTGGCTCATCGTGCAGTCTATACGTGGCAATCTAATATGTACTTGTTGCTGGCTGATTATGATATGACTAACCTGCTACACACCTATCAGAAACTTTATAAATGTATTATGGCCTGTAATTTGGTTATAGACGGGCTGACAGATGCGGATGGAACAGAAGATGAAAAAATGCAGACAAGAGGTGAGGCTTTGGCACTTCGTGCTTACTATTATTTCTTATTGGTGAATTTATATGCTATGCCTTACAATTGTGCTGGGACTAATCCGGAGAGTCTTTTGGGAGTGCCTCTAGTTATCAAACCGGAAATTAGAGATGAGGGAATTGCACGTAATACAGTTGCGGAAGTTTATACTCAAATATGTAAGGATATTGAAGAAGCCTGTAGTTTGCTGGATGGTAAAGCTGACAACACTCTAGGATTGTTTCGTATAAATAATGTAGCAGCACATCTTCTAGCTTCCCGAATTTATTTGTATATGGAAAATTGGGATAAGGTGCTAGAGCATGCTGATGTGGCTTTGGCCGATGCTCCGGCATTGGTTGACCTGACTACATATCAGCTAAGTAATCCGGCTTTTCCTCATTATGCTATTAACAATATAATTTCTAGGAATTTCCCGGAAGTAATATTTATTAATGGAAGCATGAGCGGGAGTATAAAAACAGAAGGTACGTTAATCAGGGTGTCTGAGAGCGGTTCGAATGCTTTATTGAGACTATATGATTCTTCGGATGCCCGTCGAAATATATTTTTTAGTGATATGAGTCCTTTGTATTACAAATATTGGATGGCCAAACGTGGAACTCAGGAACAGGGGTTTGTATGGCGTACTGCCGAACTTTATTTAAATCGTGCGGAAGCTTATGCTGCTAAATATATGGCAGGAGATAACTCTTGTGGACAAAAGGCTGTTGATGACCTGGATGCTCTTCGCAGTAAACGTTTGTCGAATTTTGTGGCTTATACGTTAACCACGCCTGCAGCTCTGATGGAATTTTGTCATGAAGAACGTCGCCGTGAACTTTGTTTTGAATCACATCGCTGGTTTGATCTCCGTCGTTATGGTATGCCTTCTATTGAACATACATGGTATGATGCATCAGGAAACCGTACCGTATATACATTGAAGGAGAAAGATCTGGGTTATGTATTACCTATTCCACAGGATGCAATGGATACAAATTCAGCTTTAATACAGAATGAATTGGCACCGGAGCGTGTAGGCGAGGTAAACTAAATATTAATATGGAACAATAAAATAGAATAGTAGTATGAAGAAGTTTATATATTTAATATCCTGTTTGCTCTTGGTTGGAGTATGCTCATGTGGGGAAGATGCTTTGACACCTTCCGAACCGATGGGTTTTGGAGAGTTTCCTCAAGGAAATGCTTCATATGATCGTGAGATAGTTGAGTTCTATGATAAATATGGGGTGCAAGTTTTGTATAGGTTTGGCGAGGTTGATTTCCGTTGGAATATTACAGAGTATATTCCTTACTATGCAGTAGAAGCCGAAACTTCCTCTATAGGTGAAGGATGGAACTTCCTGAAAGAAAATTGCTTGTCTATTTGGAGTGACGATTTTCTGAGAAAATATATGCCGTATAGAATCCTGTTAGCTTCCGAAATTTATAGTTTAAAGGATACATACGAGTATGATGATGAGGGAAATAAAATCTATCAAAAGATTCCTAAAAAAGCTATGTATGGTCTTAATCATCTGACTTTTGGTGCAGTGAATAGTCGTTTGTCTTCACTTTCCGTTGAGGAAAAAAAGGAACTGATTGGCGAGGTTGCTTTTGCCATTGCCGGTTATGCTGCTTCGAAAGGTAAGATAGAGGTTCCTGAAAAGTTTCAGACATATCACGACGATTATATAAACAATGCAGGAGGTGATTATGAAGGCGAATGGGGATATAACGGCGGAGGCTGTCTGGAGTATCGTGATGGTGGAATGGACTATTATTATGATTTCGGATTATTTGTGAAATATCTGGTTATGATGAGTAAGGAAGAATTTGAGAACAGGTTTTTGACCGAAGAATTTGATTGCGGAACCCAGTATGATAGTGTTTCGGGGAATTCTGTTAAGGGCTATCCGATACGTAATAAATATGAAGCAGTGATAGAGTATTTTCAAAATACGTTAGGTATTGATCTTCATGAGATTGGAGCCAGGACCTCTCAATTGCATTAATTGAAATATAAAGAATAAGATATAAAACCAAATGAAAAAATTATTTGTATTGTTTGTTTTCTGTGCGTACTTTATAACTACTTATGCACAGTCTCGTTTGTCCGGTATTGAAAAACCGCAGGCAGGTTCTCTGATCTCATTTAATTATCAGGCATCAGGAGGACCATTGGAAAACCGGGATACATTGTCTTGTACGATCTATCTCTATGAGGATTATTTATGGAGGATGGACGATGTAACTTTAATCCGTAGCGGAAAGAATCAGTGGAAAGGAAATTATCGGTTGGCTGACAATTGTGCCCTGTTCGCTTTATCATTTCTAGCTGGTGAAGCATGGAACCGCACGATAGATAATAATGACGAAAACGGAGGATATGTGTTTACGACATTAGATGCACAGGGGAAAATGTTACCTGGCGGTTATTTGGGATGGGGGACATTCCGTAAACCTTCTTGTTTCCATATTGGAAATTACTTCCAAAAGTTTGATATTCAGGATGAGGCGGTAGAGATGTGGACAACTAAGGAAATGGAGCATTATGCTGCAAATTTGCCGAAGTTCGTAAATGTTTATATGAACATGGTAGCCTTACGTATGGGAGAAAAGAATCGGAAAGCTGTTGATTTCTTCTTTCAGAAAATCAATAAAGAGTTTGCTATGACCGAGTTCATCTACTCTACGTTTGAGAATATTTATCGTTTCAGATTGCAGGAGCAGGCAACGGCGGACTCGATAAAGAGTATTATATTAAAACAATATCCTCACGGGTTTTCTGCTCGTGCACAAATGTTTCATCAGGTGGAGGCTATGGAGGTAGGCGAAGAACGGGTAAGTAAGACTGAAGAATTTTTTAGGACGTATCCATATAACAAATGTATAGAAGATCCGTTCTCCCGTAAACAAGCTTATATGTATTATAATCTGACCCGTCCCTATGCTTCTTTTCTTTTTGACGGAAAACAGTATGACAAACTTATTGCTGCCTTGCCATCAATGAATTTTGTGACTTTGAGTGAAGTGTTCCGGTGGAATATATTCCGTGCCTATAAATTTCGGTTGGCGAAAAATGACTCAGTCTATCCGGTAGCGAAAGCCTTGATGGAACAAATGGTGCAAAAACGGAATGACCTTTCTAATAATATGGAAGAATTAAGATACACTCCGAAAGAAGCACAGGAATTGCTTGACATTCAGTTTTACGAACGTTTGGGAATTTATCTGCAATTATTAAAGGATTTGAATAAGAATGACGAGGCTTTGACATGGCTCTCTTATTATAAGGATGATGTATTGTCTTATGCGGATGCTACAGTCAATCAGGTACGTTATGAGATTTTGTCAGCTACCGGAAAGAAAGAACAAGCATTGGAGGTTTTGAAAAATTCGGTGAAATATAATACGATTACCACTGATATGATGACTGCTCTGCGTGAGGAAGTGAAACCGGCATCTGATGCCGAGTTTAAAGTCTATCTTGATAAATTGAAAGGTGCGGCATTGAAAGAGGCGTTATATGAGGAAGTGAAATCTCATATGACAGATGTTGAAATCCCTACTTTCGAATTGCTGGATATGGACGGGAATGTTGTGAGCAGTGACAGTTTCAAAGATAAGATTGTAGTGATTGATTTTTGGGCAAACTGGTGCGCACCTTGTAAACGTGCGTTTGAGGGAATGAAACTTGCTGTAGACGCTTATGCGAACGATCCGGAGGTTGTTTTCTATTTTGTAAATACCATGGATTTCGGAATGAAGGGAAAACCGGCAGTCGAGAAGTATTTGAATAATAATGGATACTCACATTTTAAAGTATTGTTCGATACTTTAAAGGAGGGAACCAAAGGGTATAACAAGGTTTTCAGTATTTTCTCTAGTCAATTCAATTCATCCGGTATTCCTCGTAAAGTAATTTTAAAGAATGGTAGGATGCTTTATACGGCTGAAGGATATTCCGGAAGTCCGTCACAACTGGCTGATGAGATTAGTTATGCAGTCGAATTAATACGGAAGAAATAAATGAAGAGATATGTTTGTTTGATATTGCTCTTCCTGCTGGGAGCAGAGGGGGTATTTTCTCAGAAACGGCCGATGAAACTGGATGACTGTAAGTTGTGGCGTTCGGTAGATCAGATACAATTATCGGAAAATGGAAAATGGGTAGTTTACAACTATCGTGCTTTGTACCGTCAGGATCTTGATACAACTTATATATATAATGTGCAGACAGGAGAAACGATCTGTAAAGCCGGTCTTTCCAATTTTTCGTTTATGGCTAACGGCAAGTTGCTGAAATATGAAAAGAAGGAGGAAGGAGATGATTCGGGACGTCCATCTGTCTATACATTAAATTTGCTTACACAGCAAGAGAAACAATGGGCTAAGAATATCTTTTTAGTTCCTATAAAAGGAACCGACATGGCTTATTATGTACAATATAAGCCAACCGGAAAGGCAGACTTTACTTTTGTAAATTTGCTGACGGGAGAGGAACAGTGCATTGAGGATATAAATACCTTCGGGCAGGTAGAGGCAGGTCGGTTGCTTTATAGTGTGGCGGACAGTTTGAAGTCGACTTTGTATCTGTGGGAGAAAGGAAGAAAAACCCAAGTAGGGGAAGTTCCCGGTTATATTGCAAGTATCGCTAATCCGGATGCCAAAGGATGTGGAACTTTATCATGTGCTTCTACTTATGATACTCGTTTTGATGTAACCTCTATCTATACATATGATTTGAATAAATGTATTTGTTCGAAACTGTTGTCCTATCAAGATATAACTGGTCTGCCTGAGGGGACGAAAGTTTCTTCTATGTCTCGATTGATAAACAGTAAGACTCAGTTGCTGATTGATTTGGAACCGTTAGCTTATCCGCAGGTGGAAAGGGAAACGGATCAGGTAAATCTGGAATTGTGGATATGGGACGAGAACATTTCTCCCCGCCGATCTTTCAAACGCTCAGGTTTTGATGCATCTAAGTATGACAAGTATGTCTATGATATTGCTACAGGGGAGTGTTTTACTTTGCCTACAAAAGGTCTGTCTTCTTTGGCTTTTCCGCAGGGAGAGGATGTAAAAGGATGTATTGCCTTCGACGCTACTCCCTGGTATAAGGAATCTGACTGGACGATGTCTCCCAATGACGATGTTTATTATATCGGAATGAATGGCGAGAAGAAGAAGCTGGCAAGTCATGGAAAGTATGGTTTAAGTTGGAGTCCCGATGGAACCAAAGTTTTATTGTACGATCCTGCCCTGAAAGCATGGCGGCTGATTGATATGGCTACGGGGAGCGACCGGGACTTGACAACAGGGAAATTGCCTTATCCGGTATATGAAGAAGAGCATGACTATTCTTTTGATGCTGCACCTTATGGAGTGGCACATTGGAATCCGGACAATCACACTGTGGTCATATACGACCGATATGACTTGTGGAGTCTGGATGTGAAAGGCGAGAAAGCTCCTGTCTGTCTGACACAAGGGAAGGGCAGAAAAGAGCTGATAACATTCCGCAAGGCTGAGCATCCGGTTTCTTCAAGAGATAAATTGTATCTCGAAGGATTTGATGAAAAAAGTAAAACGAAAGGATTGTACCTGCTGGCGGGTAAGAACCTGCGTGATATGGCTGTTGATTCTCAATCGAATCTGGTCGTAAAAGCTAACACGGACAATGGTAAAGTAGTACTTTGGACGAAGGAAGATTATGGAGAAAGAGATTTTTGGGTTTCTGATCTGACTCTGCGAAATCCGAAGCGGGTGACGGACTCCAATCCTCAGGTGAAAGATATTAACTGGGGAACTACCCGGCTTTATACTTGGACAAATTTGGAAGGCAAGAAAAATGAAGGAATTTTGTTTCTGCCGGAGAATTACCGGGAAGGTCAAAGTTATCCTGTCATCGTACTATTCTATGAGAAGATGTCACAGGAGCTTAATAGTTATCGTTTGCCGGAGTATAGTAGTGCGACGATTGATATTCCCTGGTTTGTAAGTAATGGATATATCATTTTCTGTCCGGATATCAGCTATCGTATCGGTGCTCCTTACGAAAGTTGTTATAATGCGGTGATAAGTGGTGTGGAACAACTTGTTAAAGATGGAATTGCCGATAAGGAACGCATTGGAATCAACGGTCATAGTTGGGGCGGTTCGCAGACTGCCTGGTTGGTGACACGTACTAATATATTCAAATGCGCTTCTCCCTGTTCTGCGGTTACGGATCAGGTGGCAGATTATCTGATGCTTCGCGGAACGGGTCAGCCTAATATGTATTTTGAAGAGGATGCACAAGGCCGTTTGGGTAAAACACTTTGGGAAGATCGGGAACTTTATCTTGAGAACTCTCCGGTTATGCATGCCGATAAGATTCATACTCCTTTGTTGATATTCCATGGTGAGAAAGACACAAGTGTACGCATATATCAAGGCATGGCTCTCTATTTTGCGATGCGTCGGTTGGGACGTCCGGCCTGGTTGCTGAATTATCGGGATGTAGGACATCAGATGGGCGGAGATGCTGAGTGTCGTGATTTTATGCAACGGTTAATCGGCTTTTTTGATTACTATCTGAAAGATGCGCCTATGCCGGAATGGATGAAAGGGGATAATAATAAGTGATAATAAAGTATGAGAGCAATATTGTTTGGGATACTGTTGGGGGTAGTTTACTGTGACCTGAAGGCGCAATCTACTCCGGAGGAGAAATTAATGCAGACGTTGTATGCGATTACCCATCTTTATGTGGATTCTGTTCCAAAAGAGGCGTATATAAACCATACTATTGCGGAAATGGTGGGAAAACTGGATCCCTTTTCTGAGTACTTGCCTCCTGTGGAGCTAAAAAGTAACGACCAGGCATTAGGTGGTATGGCAGCTTTTGCAGGAGTCGGAATGGAAGGGACTTGGAAAGACGGGCATTTTTACGTGTCTTTTGTAGAAAAGACGGGCAGTGCTTGGCTACAAGGTATCCGTGCCGGAGATGAAGTTCTGTCAGTGGATGGGAAAACAGTGGAACAATTGCAGGACGGACAGATTTTCCGCTTATTGAATGGCGAAGAGGGGAGTGTGGTCACTTTGCAAATCAAGCGTGGAAAAAAGACTCCTTTTGAACGGAAGATAGTTCGTACTTATATACTATCCTCCGGTGTGAGGTCTGCTTATATGATAGACAGTGAAACTGGCTATCTTTCAATCTCTGTCTTTTCGAAGAATGTAGCGGAAGATTTTCGTAAACAGCTTCAGAACTTACTTCGGCGAGGAATGAAAAAACTGATTCTGGATATCCGGAAGAACGAAGGGGGGCTGTTTGATGAGGCGATAGCGATAGCAGACGAGTTATTGGACGGTAACAAACCGGTAGTTTATGCGGATGGCATCCACATGGAAAGGATGACGTTTCAGGCATCTGTCAAAGGACTGTTTGAACAAGGTCGTTTGGTGGTATTGGTAAACGGGCAGACAAAGTCGGCTGCGGAGATTTTGGCGGGTGCGTTGCAAGATTGGGACCGCGGTGTGCTGGTAGGAGGCTCTACCTTTGGAAAGGGAATGATTCAGGACACCTTTCCTTTTGAAGACGGCTCGGCGCTTAGGCTGACGGTGGCGCGTTATTTCACACCAAGCGGACGGTCTATTCAAAAGCCTTATGGGGGTGGGCAGTTGTCTGCTCAATCCGGCAAGACCTATGAATCTTTACGTACTCACCGTGTTTTGAGGAGCGAGGGAGGGATTGTGCCGGATGTTTTTGTATCTGCCGATACAGTACATTTTACAAGATGGTATAATATGTTGGTGTATAGTGGTGTTCAAAAGCAGGTAACACGCGACTATGTTGTAGGTTGCCGACCGGAGTTACTGAAAAAGTATAAAACATTCGAAGCTTTTCAGAAAAACTTTGATGGCGGTGCACTATTGCAGGAAATATGCCGGGTAGCGGAAGAAGCGAATATTGTTTTTTCTGAAGAAGAATATGAAAGGTCGGAAAACTTTTTGCGGGTACAAGTGAAAGCGTTGGTTGCGCGCGAATTGTTCAATGAAAATGAATATTACTATCGCATACTGAATTCTGCGGACCCGTTTGTACAAAAAGCATGTGAAATAATGAATACTTCAGAAGAATATCGGAGGATTTTAAAAGAGAATAATTGATATGAAATGTATAGTAATGAATATCCTTATGGTATGTGCTTGTCTGTCCTCGTGCGGACATTCTCCGATTTTTAAATTGGAGGCGGATGTGCATACGGATGAGTATGACGGGTTGTATATTTATCTCACTCATACAGGTGTCGTTTCGAGAGAGGATGATTTGAAAGTGGATAGTGCGTTGATACGAAATGGTCATTTTAGCTTTGAATATCGCGTTACCGGTGAACCATTTGTGGCAACATTGGCACTTCCACCCAAGGATGATCATTTTGTGTATGGTTTGCCGGATTGTTATTGTATTGTGGAGGAAGGGAATGTGACGTTGGACTATACTCCTTTGGGAACACAATTGAAGGGGGGAGTCCTGAATCAGCAATATGATAACCAGATATTGGCCAAGACTCGGGAAATCAAGAAAAGAAGTAATAGCATTGTGGCCGAAAGAGATTCTTTGGGCAAACTACGTACTTTGAGTATAGAGGAAATGGAGGCTTTTAATCAACGTATCGGTGCGTTGTATAAAGAGTTGCAACCGGCTCATATCTGTTTTGTTTCTGATTATATTGGGACTGAAGTGGGAGCTTTCTTTTTCTTTTATTATCCGGAGAGTTATTACCCTGAGGGGATATATGCGAAACTATTAGCATCGGTAGATGAGGAGTATCGTCACAAATCGGAATTGAAGAAAGAAAAGGAAAAAGAGGCTGCCGCACATTGGAATGAATCTGTGAAAATAACAGAGGTCGGTTATCCTTATCGCGACTTTACCTGCATGGACATAGAGGGGAAGGAGGTGAATCTCTCGGATTATATTCATTCTGGTCGTGTCACTTTGGTTGATTTTTGGGCATCCTGGTGTGTGCCATGTGTACAGGAACTTCCTTTCCTGAAATCTCTGTACCAAACTTATCATGAAGAGGGATTGGATATTGTGAGTGTTTCTTTGGATACCAAGAAAAGTGCATGGGAAGCTGCTGTGAAAAAACATCAGATTCCTTGGCCGCAAATCTCCGACTTAAAAGGCTGGAAGGGTACGATTACCAAAGATTATGCTATAAGTGCGATTCCTTTTATCCTTGTTATTGACCGGAAAGGTAAGATTGCAGTCCGTAATTTGCATGATTATAAGTTGGAGGAAGCTATAAAAGAGATATTGTCCACAAAGAATTAGCTTGAATTTATGTATTTATAAATAGAAAACTAGATTTTGTAATCGATTATTCCGGTATGAGTGGAACAGGATTCCATTGATACCGGATTTATTTTAGGACATTGTCTGTTCTTCTTGTACGATTTCTTTTTCTTCTTTTGAGAGCCTGTTTAAATTTTCCTGAGATTATGTTAGATAGGCTTTACCGACCTGTTTTTTATTCGTCACATAGTCTCCGTCATGCTGCTGCTCACAACAACAGAAAATATACTCGAAAGCAACTCTCAAAACTGTGTCGGGCAAAACTCGGAGCAGGCTCTTAATAACCCACTTTTCATTCATTAATAGAAAAGTTCTCTTTCATTAATTATAAACTTCTTATTATCAGTATGTAAACTTATTTTTCATTAACCGTAATCTATAAACGCAAGCTTCGTTTATAAAAACAAAGGCTTTGATTATAAAAACGAAGCTTGCAATTATATAATCAAAGCTTGCGTTTATAGTTTGCATCGAATGAAAAGAAAGTTTCCTTCCTGTCCGAAGGAACTTTATACTTAATGGGCGGGAAGTTTTTTATTAATAGCCAAGAGCGCAACTGTTAATACCTCTTCCGCCAACTACAGACGGACGCGACAAGAAGAGCCGGGGTAAGTTAAAATATCAGCTATAAAATTATGACTGAAGAGAATTTAAACAGGATCTGAGATTTCATGTTCTTCTTCCTCTTCCTCGTCCGCAAAAGGTTCCGGTCGCTGAGGCCCGTGGTTCACGAATGCAAATGCACAGAGCACTCCCATGATTCCACCGCTGAGATGTCCTTCCCATGACATATTGGCGGGGGAGAAATAAGGAAATATATGCCAGATAATCCCCCCATATAGAAAGGTGACAAGTAGGGAAATTGCAATCAGTGGGACGTATTTGCGGAGAATACCGCTGAAAAAGAGAAAGAAGGCAAGTCCGTAGATGAGTCCGCTGGCACCGATGTGCCATCCCGGTTTGCCTATAATAAAGGTAAGCAGTCCCGCACCAAGCCAGATTAGGACAAAAACCTTGCCGGCTATCTCTCGGTAAAAATAAAAAAGACACCAGGAAAGGAAGAATAAAGGAATAGTATTTGCCAATAAATGGCTGAATCCGCTGTGTATCAGCGGATGAGCCAAAATGCCTGTTACACCTCGCTTTTCCATGGGATATATCCCCAAGTGAGAGAAGTCCCAGTCCATCCCGATTTCCAGAAACTTGAGTATATATAAGATGAAAATTAAGAACAAGGGCTTTGCGGCAGCCACCGTGATACGCTGAATATCTTGCTTCATGACATTCTTTTCTTTAGATATTTTACGCAATACTACGAATATTTGCACAAAATCTGAAAATAAAAAGGCTTTTTATTTTTGTTTTTATCTATAATTTGTACATTTGGGCGTTATACCTATTGTATATGTTGCTACAGCTAATATATTATGGTCTGTGACAAAAAAATAGATATACGATATGATGACCAATAATTAACCTTTAATAATGCACAACTATGAGTTATTTACGATTTGACAAGACCCTCATGACGAATCTGGAAGAATCTCTTCAGAGAGAAATTCTCCGGACGAACAAAGCAGGAGCTTATCATTGTACGACGATTGTTGATTGTAACACACGCAAATATCACGGCCTATTGGTAATTCCAGTTCCCAATCTCGACGATGAAAATCATGTGCTGCTATCTTCTCTTGATGAAACGGTAATTCAACATGGTGCGGAGTTTAACTTGGGATTGCACAAATATCAGGGAAACAACTTTAGTCCTAATGGACACAAGTATATCCGTGAGTTTGACTGTGAGCATATCCCAGCAACTACTTACCGTGTCGGAGGTGTAGTCCTCCGCAAAGAAAAAATCTTTGTACATCATGAAAATAGAATCCTGATTCGTTATACTTTACTTGATGCGCATTCGGCTACAACTCTGCGCTTCCGGCCGTTCCTTGCTTTCAGAAGTGTACGTGAGTACACTCACGAAAACCCGCAGGCAAGCCGTGAGTATCAATTGGTGGAAAATGGTATTAAAACCTGTATGTATCCCGGTTATCCGGAACTTTATATGCAGTTGAACAAAAAGTGCGAATTCCATTTCCAGCCCGATTGGTATCGCGGCATTGAATATCCGAAAGAGCAGGAACGCGGGTACGACTTCAATGAGGACCTGTACGTTCCGGGATATTTCGAGGTGGATATCAAGAAAGGAGAGAGTATTGTATTCTCTGCCGGAATTTCAGAAACAACTCCGCGTAAACTGAAACAGACCTTTGAGGCGGAAGTGGCTGATCGTACCCCACGTGATAGCTTTTACCATTGTCTGAAAAATTCTGCCCATCAATTCCATAACAAACAGGAAGGTGAGCATTACATTCTTGCCGGTTATCCGTGGTTTAAATGCCGTGCTCGTGATATGTTTATCGCCTTGCCTGGACTGACGCTTGCACTTGATGAGATCGACCAGTTTGAGGATGTGATGAAAACGGCGGAAAAGGCGATCCGTAACTTTATCAATGAAGAACCTGTAGGATACAAGATTTATGAAATGGAGCATCCTGACGTTTTGCTTTGGGCTGTCTGGGCTATGCAACAATATGCTAAAGAGACTTCCCGCGAACAATGCCGTCAGAAATATGGAGAGCTTCTGAAAGATATTATGGAGTTTATCCGTCAGCGGAAACATGAAAATCTTTTCTTGCATGACAACGGATTACTTTTTGCTAATGGTACGGATAAAGCGATTACATGGATGAATTCTACTGTGAACGGGCATCCGGTGATTTCTCGTACTGGATATATTGTTGAATTTAATGCGTTATGGTATAATGCACTGCGTTTTATCGCTGATTTGGTGCGTGAAGGTGGTGACGTGTACTTGGCAGATGAACTTGATGCGCAGGCAGAAGTGACAGGAAAATCTTTTGTCGAGGTATTCCGTAATGAATATGGTTATTTGCTTGATTACGTAGACGGTAATATGATGGACTGGAGTGTACGTCCTAATATGATATTTACCGTAGCGTTTGATTATTCTCCTTTGGATCGTGCGCAAAAGAAACAGGTGCTCGATATTGTGACCAAAGAGCTGCTCACTCCGAAAGGAATTCGTTCGTTGAGTCCGAAGAGCGGTGGATATAATCCAAACTATGTAGGTCCGCAGATACAACGGGATTATGCTTATCATCAAGGAACCGCTTGGCCTTGGTTGATGGGATTCTATCTGGAAGCTTATCTTCGAATTTATAAGATGAGCGGGTTGTCATTCGTTGAACGTCAGCTGATTGGTTATGATGATGAGATGACAAGTCATTGTATTGGTTCCATTCCCGAATTGTTTGATGGGAACCCGCCTTTCAAGGGACGTGGTGCGGTATCGTTTGCGATGAATGTGGCAGAAATATTGCGTGTTTTAAAGCTACTGTCTAAGTATTATTAAAAAAGGAGGAACGAAGATGAAAGTTTTAATGTTTGGATGGGAATTCCCTCCCAAAATATATGGTGGTCTTGCAGTTGCTTCTTATGGAATAACTAAAGGCTTGAGTCTGCAAGGTGATGTGGAGACGGTTTTCTGTATGCCTAAACCTAGCGGCGAAGAAGAAAAGTTCTTGAAAATAATCGGTATGAATCAAGTGCCCATTGTGTGGCGTGATGTTCACTATGACTACTTGAAATCCCGCTTGTTGGAAATGACACCGGAAGAATATTACTCTTTCCGCGACCATATCTATGCTGATTTTTCTTATATGCATGTGAATGATTTGGGATGTATGGAATTTGCAGGTGGTTATCCCGGGAACTTGCACGAGGAAATTAATAATTTCTCGATCATTGCCGGAGTAGTAGCCCGTCAGCAGGAATTTGACATTATCCATGCACACGATTGGCTGACTTATCCTGCCGGTGTACATGCCAAAATGGTTAGTGGAAAGCCGCTTTGCATTCATGTGCATGCTACTGATTTTGACCGTTCTCGTGGCAAAGTCAATCCTACTGTTTATTCGATTGAGAAGAATGGTATGGATCATGCCGATTGTATCATGTGCGTATCCGAGCTTACTCGCCGCACTGTTATTAACGAGTATCATCAAGATCCCAGAAAGGTATTTGCAATGCATAATGCTGTTTATCCATTGTCGCAGGAACTGCTGGATATTCCGCGTCCCGATCACTCAAAAGAAAAGGTGGTCACCTTCCTCGGACGTATTACTATGCAGAAGGGACCGGAATATTTTGTAGAAGCTGCTGCACTTGTATTGAAGCGTACTCGTAATATTCGTTTTGTAATGGCGGGGTCGGGTGATATGTTGAACGCCATGATTAACTTGGTTGCCGAACGTGGTATTGCCGATCGATTCCACTTCCCGGGCTTCATGAAGGGCAGACAGGTATATGAGGTTTATAAGAACAGTGATGTATTTGTCATGCCGTCTGTCTCTGAACCTTTCGGTATCGCTCCGCTGGAAGCTATGCAGTGTGGAACACCTTCCATCATTTCTAAGCAGTCTGGATGTGGCGAGATTCTTGATAAGGTGATAAAAACGGACTATTGGGATATTCATGCGATGGCTGACGTTATCCATTCTCTGTGTACCAATCCGTCTCTTTTCGAATATCTCAAAGAAGAGGGAAAGAAGGAAGTAGATGGGATTACTTGGGAAAAAGTCGGCTTGAGAATCCGTGCTCTTTATGAGGCTGTGTTAAGAAACTATGGTAAATAACAAAACAATGAATAAAAATGAGAACTATCTGTCTTTATTTTGAAATACATCAAATTATCCATTTGAAACGTTATCGTTTCTTTGATATTGGTAATGACCATTACTATTATGATGATTATGCCAACGAAACAGGGATGAATGAGGTTGCCGAACGTTCATATATTCCTGCTCTCAATACATTGATTGAGATGGCGAAAAACTCGGGTGGTGCTTTTAAAGTAGCGCTTTCTATCTCGGGAGTAGCCTTGGAACAATTGGAAATTCATGCTCCGGCAGTCATTGATTTATTGCACCAGCTGAATGAAACAGGCTGTTGTGAGTTCTTATGTGAACCTTATTCGCATGGTTTGTCTTCACTGGCCAACGAGGATTGTTTCCGTGAAGAAGTGCTTCGTCAACGTGATAAGATGAAGCAGATGTTTGGTAAAGAACCCAAAGTATTCCGTAACTCTAGTCTTATTTATTCTGATGAAATTGGTGGATTGGTAGCTTCTATGGGCTTCAAGGGGATGTTGACGGAAGGTGCTAAACATGCGTTGGGATGGAAGAGCCCGCATTATGTTTATCACTGTAATCAAGCTCCAAGTCTTAAGCTCTTGTTGCGGGATTTCAAACTTTCTGACGATATCAGTTTGCGCTTTTCTAATTCGGAATGGGCGGAATATCCTTTGTTTGCCGATAAGTATATTAATTGGATCGATGCGTTGCCCCAAGAAGAACAAGTCATCAATATCTTTATGGAATTGAGTGCACTTGGTATGGCTCAACCTTTATCTTCTAATATTCTTGAATTCATGAAGGCACTGCCTGAATGTGCAAAAGCTAAAGGAATCACATTCTCTACGCCGACGGAAATCGTGACGAAGTTGAAATCAGTATCACAGCTTGATGTTGCCTATCCGATGTCATGGGTGGATGAAGAAAGAGATACTAGTTGTTGGCTGGGTAATGTTATGCAACGTGAGGCTTTCAATAAACTGTATAGTGTAGCCGAACGTGTTCATTTATGTGATGACCGTCGTATTAAGCAGGATTGGGATTACTTGCAGGCCAGCAATAACTTCCGTTTTATGACAACGAAGAACAATGGGATGTGGTTGAACCGTGGTATCTATGATTCTCCTTATGATGCTTTCACCAACTATATGAATATTTTGGGTGACTTTATCAAACGGGTAGATGCACTGTATCCTGTTGATGTAGACAGTGAAGAACTAAATTCTTTGTTGACTACCATTAAGAATCAGGGGGATGAGATTACTGAATTGGAAAAGGTATTGGCTAAATTACAGGCAAAAGTAGAAGCGGCAAAGAAAACGGCTGCAAAAAAAACTACAACTGCTAAAGAATCGGTAGTGAAAGAGGAACCTGCTGCTAAGTCAAAACCTGCTGCAAAGAAAGCTGAAGTGAAGAAAGCAACAACCGAGCCGAAGAAGAAGGCCACGGGAAAAGCTAAGAAGGTTACAGCTAAATAAGAAGTATAAGAGTTTATTATATGAAACCGTGAGTGAGATAAAATCACACTCGCGGTTTTTTTGATATTTGCGCAAGTATTATAGAGAGTCCTATTTAGGGAGTTGTTTCTCCATATCTAGGAAAAAGGAATATTTATTGAATATCTCAGATTATTATACTACACTGTTTCACAACTTGATTAGTGGATGATTATGATTTCGGACTGACCTATGATTTCGTCTCATTTCTGTTTAATTCGAGCGATGAGGCTGTCTAAAAAGTCGGTTTTATCCTAATTCTCCTCCTTCCTGAAGGAGGGGAGTTAGAGTTACTAACGACTTTTTAGACAGCCTCTTTGAGTTTAGGACTTAACTTTTATATTTAGTCTTTAGTTGCCGCTTTTGGTAAAACTGGTATAAACAACTTCTAAATTCAGTGTTCCGCCAAGTTCTCCTCCTTTTAATTTTACATATCCAGGTCTCAAATCATGTTGAATACCAATGATATTGTTGGAGGTACCATAGTAATTATCGCTGCTAGAAGAGTCGTAAGTTACCAGAACCGGAATTAATACTACCTTATTCCATTCTGTATCGTTTTCCCATATAGTGATATCCTTAGTTGATTTAACCTCATCAATTCCAGTTTCTGTATTATACACTGTATATTCAACCTCCCCTTTTTCCTTTATATCTTTATCGGCAGCTTTTTTGTCATTGATACATGCGTTGATAAGTCTGGTTATATTACTGAAAGTGTATTGGTTGGTGCTGGTAGAATGAGAAGTGCGGAAAGAAGAAACTTCATCAATCAACAGATTTTTTGCAAAGAATCTGTCTTTATCTTTTTTCCGTATCAGCATTACATCAGATGGTGCAGACATTCCAAAATTACTACTACTATTTGATTGATTGTAATTGGAGAATGTCAATTTTACTGCATTGAGTGTATCTCCTGATAATTCTTTATTAATTTGGGTGATAGGAAGAGTTGCTTCTGTGAAAATTCCGGCAGGAGTTTTCAAGTATGTACAAGTCTTATCATTCTTAATTAGTTCCTTAATTTTTTCATCATTATTGAGTTGATTAGCTTGAATAACTTCACGTGTAGAGTTAAAGACACGATAAGCATAATAGGTAGAATCTTTTCCATCGTGTGTCGTAAGTGGCGTTCCTTTTATGCTATCAACAGCATAACACTTATACACAACATTCATTTGAACCTGATTGACATATAATACTGTTCCGTCTCCAAAATCGCTCTTTACATATAATCCCTTGAAGGCTTTAAAAAATTCTTTATTATCAAATTTAGCACCTTTTTCTTGTGCTTCTCTGAATTTTCTTAATATGTTTCCTCCTACTCTTGCTGCGATAGGCTTCTCAAAAGTAAGATGTACACTTGGAACATAGGAGTCTAAGTTACGAATAGAGTCTTTAACAGAAAGATCAACGGCTGTATATGCTTTACTTCCTAAAATGCCGTTCTTTTCATAAAACTCATCGGGTTTTATGTCTGTATAATAATAATCTTTCTTGTCCGCCTTTTCCAATTCTTTGTTTAATTCATAAACACTTAGACGGCAAGCAGTCAATGAATCTCCAAAGTAGTTATCATACCATAAATAAAGTTCGACAGTGTGGATATTGCCTATAACTTCGCTGCTTTCATCATTGGGGTCCTTATGAATTAACGCGATATCATCAGATGCTTTGTCCACCATTGTATTGGTAATCTTCTTATTATTATCGAAAGCAGTATTGTTATACTTTCCAGGAAAAGTCAATCCTTCCGGACAATTCAGCGTAGATAGGAATCCTGCCTGATAAGTACCGAATTGATCATCTGTGAATTTACCGACATATCCGATATTTGTTTTAGCATAAATTCTTCCGGCAGCCACAGAGATTGTTGTTACGGGATATGTTTTTAATTGTCCGTTGATATCCCGGTCGCTTCCCGGAAACATTCCCAATCCCAGTCCGGCAGTGTTGTCATCACAGCCCCAAAAGGCGATTGCCAGTAAAGCTATTAAGGCGTATTTTGCTTTCATGATCGTCGTATCTTGATTTTTTATTCTTCTTTTTCGTTTGCAGTAGCATCCCATACCTGATCGTAGAACTCGTTGCAGGCATCTGCATAGTTTTCCGGGTTCTGGTAGTCAAGTACCAATTTGCCAGATTGGCGGGCGTATTCAATAATAGACTCGTCTACTTTTTCGCTGTTTTGTATGACTCCGTCCGAATAATCAACGGCGAGTTTGCAAAGAGCAGCGTAATCTACGGGTTCTTTCAAATCACCTAAATCTTTTTTGGAGATACCTTTCAGCATCAATTTGGTTGCGAAATCATCGCTAAGTGTACTCTTGAAATCATCTTCATAAACAGAGAATACCACTTTGGCATCGCGGAAAGAAGGTTCGTCTTTATAGGCTTTCTTAATATAAAGAGGAGCTAAAGCTGTCATCCAGCCATGGCAATGAATAACATCAGGACACCAGCGAAGTTTTTTCACTGTTTCCAATACACCACGTGCGTAGAAAATAGCACGACTGTCATTATCCTCATATTCTATACCATTTTCATCCGCTGTCTGCATGCGATTCTGGAAATAATCATCATTGTCGATGAAATACACCTGCATGCGTGCAGATTGGATAGAAGCAACTTTTATAATCAAGGGGTGGTCAGTATCGTCAATGATCAGGTTCATACCGGAGAGGCGGATCACTTCGTGCAGCTGGTTTCTGCGTTCGTTGATGTTTCCCCATTTGGGCATAAAGGTTCTGATTTCACGGCCTTTTTCTTGTATCGCCTGTGGAAGGTTTCTACCTATATTGGCCATTTCGGATTCTGAAACGTAAGGTGTAATCTCTTGAGTAATAAATAAAACTTTATTCGCCTTTGTCATAATAACAATAGTTCACTATAATATTCTGCAAAGATACGAAAAAAAAGACACATTAAATAAGATATTCTTTCTTTATGTGGCAAATATTAGTTTATTTTGCAGAGTTTTTGCAAACGAGTAAAACATAAACCAATTGACGAAAATGAAAGTAGTGCACACTATCAAGGACTTACAGGCAGAATTGACTGTCTTGAGAGCCCAAGGTAAAAAGGTGGGACTGGTTCCTACAATGGGTGCTTTACATGCGGGACATGCATCTCTGGTAAAGCGCAGCGTAAGTGAGAATGGTGTAACTGTTGTGAGTGTTTTTGTGAATCCCACACAGTTTAACGATAAAAATGACTTAGAGAAGTATCCGCGTACATTAGATGCAGATTGCCGTTTGTTGGAAGAATGCGGAGCGGATTTCGCTTTTGCTCCTTCGGTAAGCGAAATGTATCCGGAACCGGACACTCGTCAATTTAGCTATGCACCATTAGATACGGTGATGGAAGGTGCTTTCCGTCCGGGACATTTTAACGGTGTTTGCCAGATTGTCAGCAAACTGTTTGATGCCGTACTGCCGGACCGCGCATATTTCGGGGAGAAGGATTTTCAGCAGTTAGCAATTATTCGTGAGATGGTTCGACAATTGAAATATAACCTTGAAATTGTGGGTTGTTCAATTGTGCGTGAGGAAGATGGGCTGGCATTGAGTAGCCGTAATACACGTTTATCGGCAGAAGAACGTGAAAATGCTTTAAATATTTCTCAGACCTTATTTAAAAGTCGTAACTTTGCAGCCACTCACACAGTGAGCGAGACGCAAAAGATGGTGGAAGATGCAATTGAAGCTGCTCCGGGTTTGCGCATGGAGTATTTTGAGATTGTAGACGGAAACACATTGCAGAAAATTAGTAATTGGGAAGATACTTCCTATGCCGTTGGATGCATCACAGTATTCTGTGGAGAAGTCCGGCTGATTGATAATATTAAATATAAAGAATAATTAAAAAGACGAAACCTTATGATGATTGAAGTGTTGAAGTCGAAAATTCATTGTGCACGTGTCACGGAGGCAAATCTGAACTACATGGGTAGTATCACGATTGATGAAGACCTGCTGGATGCTGCAAACATGATTCCGGGAGAGAAAGTGTATATCGCTGATAATAACAATGGTGAACGCTTTGAAACCTATATTATCAAAGGTGAACGCGGTTCGGGTAAAATTTGCCTGAACGGTGCTGCTGCCCGCAAGGTGCAACCGGATGATATCGTTATAATCATGTCCTATGCATTGATGGATTTTGAGGAAGCCAAGTCGTTTAAACCGACTGTAATCTTCCCCGATCCTGCGACGAACAAAGTGGTAAAGTAGAAAGTATCTTTGATATTTGAAATAAGAAAAGCCCCGTTTACATTTTGTAGACGGGGCTTTTCTTATTTTAGTTGTGGGACGAGCAATATTCCGCCCATATGTGAGTTGGCTTTAGCCCACGTGTCGGTAAACTTCCGCCCACGTGTTAGAACAGGTTATCCCACGTTTTGGGGAAGTTTATCTCAGGGGCTAAAAACCGCAATTAGTTACCAGCGTTTGCCTTCAATTGTTCATTCATGGCGGCAGCGGCTTTACGGCCATCGCCCATTGCCAGAATAACAGTAGCTCCACCGCGAACGATATCGCCTCCTGCATAAATCATAGGGATGGAAGATTCCATGTTGTCATCTACAGTGATGGTTCCTTTTCGTCCTAGTTCCAGTCCTTTGATGGAGCTTGGAACAATTGGGTTAGGAGATACCCCGACGCTGACAATTGCCAGGTCGATATCAATTGTTTCTGTTGCTCCCGGGATGGCTACAGGACTACGACGTCCGGAAGCATCCGGTTCACCTAATTCCATCTTTTGCAAAACAACCTGTTTTACGCAACCTTGTTCATCAGCAATATATTCGATCGGATTATGTAGTGTTAGGAATTCAACTCCTTCTTCTTTAGCATGTTTTACTTCCTCGATACGTGCAGGCATTTCCTCTTCCGAACGGCGATAGATAATGATAGCGCGCTCTGCACCAAGACGTTTGGCGGTACGAACAGAGTCCATCGCTGTATTACCACCACCGATTACTGCTACGTTTTTACCGAAAGCTACTGGAGTGTCCGAATCTTCACTGGCAGCGTCCATCAGATTAACGCGAGTGAGGTATTCGTTGGACGACATGATGTTGATGGAATTCTCTCCCGGGATATTCATAAAGTTAGGCAGTCCGGCACCGGAAGCTACAAATATTCCTTTGAAACCTTCAGTTTTCAAATCCTCTACGCTGATTGTTTTTCCTACGATACAGTCTTTGATGAAGTTAACACCCATCTTGCTAAGGTTATCGATTTCTACGTCTACAATCTTGTTTGGCAAACGGAATTCTGGAATACCATATTTCAACACACCACCAATCTCATGCAATGCTTCGAATACAGTTACATCATACCCATATTTAGCCATATCTCCGGCAAATGCCAACCCGGCAGGTCCCGAACCGATCACAGCTATTTTGATGCCGTTCTTCTCTGCAATGACAGGTACGGAGATTTGCCCGCTTTCACGTTCGTAATCAGCTGCGAAACGTTCCAGATAACCGATAGCGACGGGCTTTTCATTCATTTTTAAATGAATACATTTTGATTCGCACTGTTTTTCCTGTGGACACACACGACCGCAAACCGCCGGAAGCGCACTTGTTTCTTTCAATGTTTTAGCAGCTTCAAGAAATTCTCCACGTTCGATATTCTTAATGAAGCGAGGAATATCAATACCTACCGGACAGCCTTCCGTACATCCCGGATTAGCACAATCGAGGCAGCGCTTAGCTTCTGTAACGGCCTGTTCTGCTGTTAATCCTTGATTTACTTCCTCTTTACGGCTGTGTGAACGATATTCAGCGTCAAGCTCGTTCATTTCTACACGGGGAATGGCTGTACGTTCTTTCGGTTTCATTGATTTGCGCAATTCCTGTCTCCAGGCTGCATTACGGCTTTTTTCGTCGATTTCTTTGGTTGCTTCACATTCCGGTTGCAGTTTATGCATTTCTTCGCGCTCGATATTTTTGAACGCGCCCATACGTTTCAGCATTTCATCAAAATTCACTTGGTGACCGTCGAATTCAGGACCGTCTACACAAACGAATTTAGTCTTTCCTCCTACAGTGATACGGCAAGCACCACACATACCTGTTCCATCCACCATGATGGTGTTCAATGAAACATCAGTCGGAATTTCATATTTCTTAGTCAGCAAGCAAACGAACTTCATCATGATGGCAGGACCGATAGCGAAACATTTGTCTATTTTCTCGCGTTTGATCACTTCTTCTACGCCTTCCGTCACCAAACCTTTACGACCGTAAGAGCCATCATCAGTCATGATAATTACTTCGTCAGAGCTTTCGCGCATTTCTTTTTCTAAAATAATCAGGTCTTTGTTGCGTCCGGCCAATACAGTGATAACACGGTTGCCGGCTGCTTTCAAAGCTTGTACGATAGGAAGCATCGGAGCTACGCCTACACCACCACCAGCGCAGACCACTGTTCCGAATTTCTCAATGTGGGTAGCTTGTCCGAGCGGGCCTACTACATCGGTGATGTAATCGCCTTCATTCAGTTCACAGAGACGGGTAGAAGAAAGCCCGACTTCTTGCACTACCAAAGTAATGGTACCTTTTTTGAGGTCAGAACCTGCGATAGTCAAAGGCATACGTTCTCCTTTTTCACCTACACGCACGATGACAAAGTGTCCTGCCTTACGGGATTTAGCAATTAAAGGAGCTTCAATTTCAAATTTGAATACTTTCTCGGAAAAGCGTTCCTTGCTAATGATTTTGTTCATTATCTAATTGATTTGTTGTTTTTATTACGTAACTGCTATCAGAATGATATAAATTTTGGCAAAGATACAGCTAATTTGCGAAATATAAAAGAAAAGCCACTCTTTTGGTGAGTGGCTTTCTGTATATGGCTACTTTTATTAGTCTGTCATGTCAAGTATTAGTCTATCATGTCAAAGCCGCAATACGGAACCAATGCTTTCGGAATTCTGATACCTTCCGGAGTCTGGTTGTTTTCGAGTAGGGCAGCAACGATGCGTGGTAGTGCTAATGCTGAACCGTTCAGCGTGTGGCAGAGTTCGGTTTTCTTTTCTGCATTACGGTAACGGCATTTTAGGCGGTTGGCTTGGTAAGTGTCAAAATTAGATACAGAACTTACTTCTAACCAACGTTTCTGTGCTTCTGAATATACTTCGAAGTCGAAGCAAAGAGCAGCAGTGAAACTCATATCTCCACCGCAAAGACGGAGAATGCGATAGGGGAGTTCCAGTTTTTGCAACAATCCTTCTACATGGTTCAACATTTCCTGGTGAGATTGTTTGGAATGTTCGGGCTTGTCGATGCGAACCAATTCTACTTTGGAGAACTCGTGCAGGCGATTCAGGCCACGTACATCTTTACCATAAGAACCTGCTTCGCGACGGAAACATTGTGTATACGCACAATTCATTATAGGTAATTGTTTCTCTTCCAGAATTACATCGCGGTAGATGTTAGTCACGGGAACTTCTGCTGTCGGGATCAGGTATAAATCATCTACTTCACAATGATACATCTGTCCTTCTTTGTCCGGAAGCTGTCCTGTGCCATAGCCGGAAGCGGCGTTGACTACTGTCGGCGGCATGATTTCGGTATATCCGGATTTGCGTGCTTCATCCAGGAAGAAGTTGATAAGAGCGCGTTGAAGTTGTGCTCCTTTACCTTTGTATACAGGGAAACCCGCACCTGTGATTTTTACACCCAAGTCGAAGTCTATTAAATCATATTTCTTTGCCAGTTCCCAGTGGGGGAGTGCATCTTTGGGAAGTTCGGTTTCCATACCTCCCATTTTTTCTACAACGTTATCTTCAGCACCTACGCCTTCGGGTACTTCGTCATAAGGAATGTTGGGGATGGTATAAAGTACATTCTGCATGTCCGTTGCAGCTTGTGTCATGGCAGCATCCAGTTCTTTGTTGCCTTCTTTCAGTTCGGCAACGCGGGCACGTGCAGTTTCAGCTTCCTCTTTTTTTCCTTCCTTCATCAGTTGGCCGATAGTGCGCGAAAGTGAGTTAACCTCTGCTAGGTTTTTATCTAATTCATTTTGTGTGCTACGTCTCTTGTTGTTAAGAGCGATCACTTGATCGATCGTTTCCTTTGCATTCTTGAAATGCTTCTTTTCCAGTCCGCGGAGTACCGCCTCTGTGTTCTCTGTAATTTGTTTAATGGTAAGCATATCTATACTTTTTATGAACTTTCGTTTAATGGATGCAAAGATAAAGAAAAAACGAACAACCAAGCAATGAAAACATACATAAAAAAGAAAGGAGATACAATCTTGTGGATTGCATCTCCTTGTCTTAAATATTTTCAGTCCGGATAATTATGCTTCAGTTGCAGGAACTACAGAAACATATCTTCTGTCTTCTCTACCAACTTTGAAACTAACTGTTCCGTCTACTAAAGCGAAAAGAGTGTGGTCTTTACCCATTCCGATGTTTTCACCCGGGTGGAATTCAGTACCTCTTTGACGAACGATGATGTTACCTGCTTTGCAAGCTTCGCCACCAAATATCTTAACGCCTAATCTCTTGCTCTGTGATTCGCGGCCGTTCTTAGAACTACCGACACCTTTCTTATGTGCCATTTCTTCTTACTTTTTAATTGATTAAGCTACTACTTCTGTAATTGTTAATTCAGTGAACTGTTGACGGTGACCGTTTAATTTTCTGTATCCTTTTCTTCTTTTCTTGTGAAAAACAAGAACTTTGTCGCCTTTAACCAAGTTTGAAACAACCTGGCAAACAACTTTAGCACCTTCTACGGTAGGAGCACCTACTGTAACGTTTCCGTCTTTGTCTACCAAAAGAACTTTTTCAAATTCTACTGTTGAACCGTTTTCTGCACCTTCGATGTGGTGAACGAACAACTTTTGACCAGCTTCTGCTTTAAACTGCTGACCGTTAATTTCTACAATTGCGTACATCTTATATATAATGTATAAGTTAGCTCCGGCGGGTGGTCTTTAATCACTTAAAGAGCTCTTCATCGAACCCGTTGCGGAATAATCGGGCACAAAATTACTATTTTATTCGTTCCCGACAAATATTTCTTTTATTTTTTTGCAAGAGATAAAATGATTGCAACAAATAAATGAGCATTTTAACTCTCATAGCAGCCTATTAGACCAACTCTCCCAAATTCTGCATAATGATTTTGTGTGGATAGCTACGGAGCTCTTTGGCTGTTGTCATTCTAATTAATGTATCCTGCCTCCGCTTATCCAGTGTTTGGTATAATAACTCTCGTTCAAGTTGCTGACGATCACTCCTTTACTGGTGCTGGAATGAATAAATTTTCCGTTTTTCAGATAAATACCCACATGAGCTACTTTCTTTTTTGAACGGCTACTGGTGAAGAATACCAAGTCTCCTTCCCGAAGGTTTCGCTTAGCGACCTTATTACTTTCTTTTTTCAAGTCCTCCGTATTGCGTGGCACTTGGGTGCGGTATACTTTTCGATACACTTGATAAACCAGTCCCGAACAATCTGTTCCTCGTTTAGAATCACCTCCACCACGATAAGGAGCCCCTATCCAGTCGGCTGCTTCGAGATAGAGCTTATGGTTATCTTCCAGATTGATATCTACACCTAATAAAATAGAAGCTCGTGCCAATGCTTGATAGTCGAGCCGGGGAGCGGAAGTGCGACAGGAACTAAATATAGCGGCCAGCCCAACTAATAGATAGATAAATCTTAATTTTGCCTTCATCAACTGTATTTCAATCATAAATTATCAACCCCATCAATCATAACTCATAATTCGTAACTCATCAATCATAACTCATAAAATCCCCTCACTCTTCTTCTACATTAAAATAATCTTCCAGCTCTTTTTCAGCGGAATTATCTTCGTTGATAATATCCCGGATGATAACCCCATGTTCCAGTAAAGCGATCCGTGGACATACATCTACGGTATGATTGAGGTTATGGCTGGATATGATAACCGTAGCCTGATGCTCCTCGTTGTATTTCCTAAGCAGATGTTTGATGATTGACTGGGAACTTGGATCGAGGAAATTGAACGGTTCATCCAAGATTAATAATTGCGGATAATGAAGCATAGCGGAGATAATTCCGATCTTTTGCTTGTTACCGGCAGAGTAGTTGCGAATTAATTTTTTATGTCCTATCACTTCTCCGTTCATAAAACGTTCGAAAGGGACAAGACGTTCGTCTACTTCTTCTTTCTTGAGTCCGTACATTTTCCCGATAAAATAGAAATATTCTTCCGGAGTGAGATAATCGATCAGGAAGCCATCATCAATGAAAGCACCGGTAATGCTTTTCCAGTCTTCACTTTGGCTGACATCAATATCATTTACAATCACTTTTCCATCGTCTGCCTTCAGTAGATCCAACATCAATCGGAAAAGAGTTGTTTTACCAGCACCGTTGTTACCCACCAATCCGAGCATGTCGCCTTGATTGATTTCGTAATGTTCTATGTCTACGGCAACCTTTTCACCGAAATTCTTTTTAAGTTTATCAATGGTAATCATGATCTTCCATGTTTATATAGTTAATGATTCATGAACGTCTATTGGCGGCTGTCTCTGAAGCCTTCCATATTTTCGTACCGCCGTTTCATGAAGCGATGATATACATTTTTAATCCATAAAGGAGAGGTCAGGGTAAATCCGATACCAATCACTAACAGGATTGTGTAAGTAATTGTTTCTCCCCAAAGTGCATTTAACAGGCTGTATAAGATAAGCGGTACGCCGAAAGCACCGAAATTGACCAGCATCTGTATGGCGCTATTGTTTTGTCGGCTTGTTACTTTTTCGTTCAGAGGTACTGTCTGTTTGTTGTAAACAGCCAGTTGGAAGAAGCAGAAATAGATAAAGCCAATGGTATAGAAAAACCAGGCAAAAGCACCCAGTAAGGTAAGTTTGTTCATGATGATAGCAGGGATCATCAATATGAAAGGTATAATCTCACCAATACTGTATGTGTAATATTTAGCTTTCAGCAAACTCATAATCGATTCTTTGCGAGACATCAGACCATCAATGTAGTTGCCCTCGAACGACATAATCTGTGAAAGGATAATCATTCCGAATACGGCAAAATTGTATACACAAATAAAAGAGGTCATGAGATTACCGTCATAGATACTGGAAAAGCTAAGTGCAGCAGAGAAAGCTACAATTACGATAGAAATATTGCGTAGTGCACCTTTGCAGCGGCGGTTGCGTAAGAGCATTTTCAGTTCCAGTCTCATGTATTCGCCGACTTCTCCGTAGCGTTCGAAGAATTTGTATTCGGAGACATGTTGTATTTGGGTATCATCTACTTTGGCTAGCTCTGCATAAATAAGCCCGGACATGATCTTGCGGTTAATCAGCCATAAAAGCATAATTACAAGTATGGTGCCGAGAAAATAGAAAATGTTTCCCTGTATATATCCGTCTCCCAGATCCATGAAGAAATAGAAGAGGGGGCTATCTTCGGGGATAAAAAGAAGGCAGCCTATTCCACCGTAGAAAGCGATAGGTAATAGAAGCCACCAAATACGTTCGTTGATAAGAGTGCGGCAAAGCAAATACCAGTAATTGTTGGCAATAATTAATAGTAAGATACCGATAAGATAGGTGATAACACCGGAGATACCGAAAAACTTGGTAATAGTGATGAAGGAAAAAGGGACAAACAGGAACAACCAGAACAGGTTGAACAGACTTAGTCCCGAGCGGATTAGTAAAAAGTCGATGACACGAATTCGTTTAACCGGCAACAGGAGGTAAGGTTTTACCTCCTGTGTCGGTGTTTTTTGTAACGGAACACGCAACAGGAAGTCCAGTGCCAGGATAAAGATCAGAACCACTGCGTTCATTACATGATATGGTTCCCGGTTGGGAACCATATCTGAAAATCCGAACGCGAACGTCGTACCGAAGAATATCAGGTAACCGGCCCAAAATGCGCCCATGACATAACCGAGTATTTTAGCGACTTTGTTCTTTTCATACATCGGATGCCGTTTGGCGGCGAGCCTTCCATGTTTACGTAGTTCGTTGAGTATCATCATTCTGTTGATATGCTAGAGAATATTATTTGCTTTCTTCCGGCATAGTCATAACGACTTGGATTTCGTTGTTCTGTTTCAGCAGCTTGGCAAGGAAATTCTGGACTTCTTTTGCTGTGATGCTGTTGACCAACTTTTCATAGTCTTTTGTATTGTCGATGCCGGTGTAGAAGAATTCGTCCAGATTATTGAGCCAGTAGCCGTTTTCTTTCTGAGCATCCTTGTACTTCTTCAACATATATTCCTTAATCTTCTGCATGTGTTCGGCAGACGGGCCTTCTTTAGCCATCTTGTTCAACTGTTCTACAACAACGGCAGACAGTTTTTCTGTTTTGGCAGGGTCGGTCTGGAATACAATCTGAAGAACTAGTTCCTCTTTCGGATATTTGCTAAGACTTCCGTTACAGTTCACGCCGTATGTACCGCCTTCTTTTTCACGGATTTCTGCTGTGTAAACCATATCCAAAGCCTGGTCGAGGAAGCTGAGCAGGATGTTGTTGCGCAAGTCATATTTGCAAGTGCCGCTGTAAAGGAACATGATGGTAGCCATCGGAGTTTCCTGTTTCTTGGCAAATTCATTCTTGTATTGTCCCTTGCGGATATCCATCTTGTTATCCTTGAAAGTCTCTTTGCGGTTGATAGACGGCAGAGCGCCCAAGTATTTGGCAATCATCGGTTTCATCTGTTCCAGATTTACGTTTCCTACCAGATAGAAGGTAAAGTCGCTTGCATCTTTGAAACGGTCTTTGTACATTTCAATGATACGGTCATAGTCGATTTGGTCTACCATGCTTTCTCTCATCTTGACAGCACGTGGGTGGTTGCCGTATAAAGCACGTGTCACTGTATCGCTGAACGCAGTCATCGGGTTGGCATCTGCATTTTGAAGTTGCGCTTTCAGGCGGTTCTTATAAGATTCGAATGCTTCATTGTCCTTACGCGGAGAAGTGAATGTCAGGTAAGTAAGTTGCATCATTGTCTCGAAATCTTTCGGAGAACAGCTACCGGAAATAGTTTCGGTAGCATTGCTGATGCCTGAACCTACTGACGCACGTTTGCCGGCAAGAGCCTTGCCCAAGTCTACTTTGCTGAAATTGCCGATTCCACCTACCAGGGCTACACCGTTCAACTGGGAGATATTGATGATTTCTTCGTTCGGGAATACGCTTGTACCACCGAAGCTTACACCTTTCATGATAATCTGGTCGGCTTTGAAATCTGTCGGCTTCACATATACCTTCACACCATTGGAAAGTACCAGTTTCGTACTGCCATAGACATCTCCTGCTTTTTCGGATACAATCTTTCCGCCTTTGATGTCTTCGGAGATAAGCGGTTCGTTAGAAACTTTGTCTTCATACGGTTTCAGGTCGGATGACTTCATCTCTCTCAGCAGGGCAGCGATTTCTTCCTTGCTGGGATATTTCACACCTTCTTTTTCGGGACCGGCAAGCAGGACCACTTGGTTGTTGTCGGTGATAAGCCGTTGCATAAACTTGTTGATTGCATCTACCGGAATGTTCGGTGCCATCTGATTGACAAGCATATATTCGAATTCGATGCCCGGAATCGGCTCTTTGTCAAGGAAGTTGTTCACGTATTCGTTAACGTATGCGCCGCTCTTTGTCTTTTCACGTTCGTTGTAAGCGGATTCTACGGCTTGCATATAGTTGGCGCGTGCACGTTCATATTCTGTAGCCGTGAATCCGAAGCGGCGTGCGCGTTCAGCTTCTTCCAGTACAGTCTTCATTGCCAGGTCGATACCGTCTATTTTGCTGCTTGCGCTTAGGCTGAATGCTTCTTTCGTTTTGGCAAGGAAGAATTCGCCGTATCCTGCTCCTGCGCTGGTGAAAGGCGGGTTGGCTGTCTGGGCAAGTTCATTCAAACGGTTGTTCAGCATATTCATAGCCATGCTGACCATGTAGTTCGTAGCGTAATAAGCGATGGTGTTTTTCAAAGAATCCGGGGTGGCATCTTGTTTGAAGAAGATGTTGACAGACGGATTCTTCACTTCCTTGTCGGTACCGATGTAGATAAGCGGTTCCTGATTGTCCGCTACCGGATAGTAGATACGTTCGGCAGGATTTACAGGAGCTTTCACGTCGGCGAAAACCTTTTTCAGTTTCGCTTCTATCTCGTCTACGTTGATGTCGCCGACGATGATAATTCCCTGTAAGTCTGTGCGGTACCATTTCGCGTAGTAGTCGCGGATATCCTGATAAGGGAAGTTGTTGATAACGTCGATGCTTCCGATAGGCATACAGTCAGCGTATTTGGAATCGGGGTACAGGGTGGGCTGCGCATCTGTCATGATACGGAGCATACCGCTGTTGCGGCTTCTCCATTCTTCACGGATGACGCCACGTTCTTTGTCGATTTCTTTGTCGGCAAGGTTGATGGCATTTGACCAGTCGTGAAGGATAAGCAGGCAGGAGTCTATGACATTGATGTTCTCTGTCGGCACGTTGCTGATATTATAGACAGTTTGTTCGACACCGGTATACGCATTCAGGTTCGTACCGAACTTGATACCTTTGGTTTCGCACCAGGGCACGATGCCCAGTCCGGTTTCATCACCTGGGAAGTGTTTGGTCCCGTTGAAAGCCATGTGCTCCAGGAAGTGAGCCAGACCGCGTTGCTGCGGTTCTTCGAGAATAGAACCTACTTTCTGGGCAATGTAGAATTCTGCACGCTTCTCAGGGAGTGCGTTGTGCCGAATGTAATAAGTAAGTCCGTTGTCCAACTTGCCGATACGGACATTCTTGTCCACAGGCAGTTGTTGCATGGGTTGTGCAAGTACGGGCTGAAAATTGCAGCATATGATAAGAACTGCAATGGATAATCCACGTAATAAATGTTTCATGTTCTATTTAATTTAAATAAATGTTTCTGAGTAATTTGTCGTTGTATTTAGCCGCAAATCACAAATAGACAGGGAAAAAACGTCATTTTATAGCTTCGCGTATGCGGACTAACTTAGTTAACAGCCCTTCCAACAGGTCTAATTTGAGCATATTGGCACCGTCACTTTTGGCTACAGCAGGATTTTCGTGCGTTTCGATAAAGATGCCGTCAACGCCTACGGAAATGCCTGCTTTGGCTATGGTTTCTATCAGTTGCGGCATTCCACCGGTCACTCCGCTGGTTTGGTTGGGCTGTTGCAATGAATGGGTGACATCCAGGATGACAGGATAACCGAATGTCTGCATTTCGGGGATACCGCGATAGTCAACGACCAAATCCTGATAACCGAAAGTTGTTCCGCGTTCGGTCAGCATCACATTCTTGTTTCCGGTTTCCACTACTTTGTCGGCAGCAAACTGCATAGCCAAAGGTGAGAGGAACTGTCCTTTCTTGATGTTAATCGTCTTTCCGGTCTTGGCGGCTGCTACCAACAGGTCTGTCTGGCGACAAAGGAAAGCAGGAATCTGAAGAATATCCACATATTCGGCTGCCATTTCTGCTTCTTCGGCACTATGGATATCTGTTACGGTAGGAACTCCGAACGTATCGCGTACCTTTTGCAGCACTTTCAGCGCTTTCTCATCGCCGATACCTGTAAACGAATCCAGGCGTGAGCGGTTTGCCTTGCGGTAAGACCCTTTGAATACATAAGGAATCTGCAATGCTTCGGTGATTTTAACCACTCGTTCGGCAATACGCATTGCCATCTCTTCGCCTTCTATCACACAAGGACCGGCAAGTAGGAAGAAATTGCCGGCAGGATTGTTTTTAAGTTCTATCATTTTTATACTATTGTTAGTTGATTTCTTAAGCACGGATTACGCGGGATGATTACACAGTTTGTGCAGATTATGATTTACTGGAAACCGTGTAATCTGTGCCTGATTTTATTAGTTCGGAATAATAAGTGTTGTCTTTTCAGGAAGTATGCCCACTTCCAAAGGAAAATGCTTAGGCAATAAACGTCCGTCCAAATCCACAGACGCGTTTTGTGCCCGGAGTACTTTCACTTTCTTTGTCCGGTAGCTTTTCACTACTTTGTGATTCAGTATTCTTCCCTGAATAAGCATCCATAAGCCGGAGATGATTTGCAGGAATTCCGGGCGGTAGATGACGGATACGTCCAGCCATCCGTTGTAAGGAACGGCACTCGGAGTCTGTCCCCATCCCCATGCGCTGCCTACGCATACCGTCATGATGCGTCCGCGGATGTGCTCGTCATTGATGCGTAGATGCATTCTGTATAGTTTCCGTTCGAATATCAACGAGAACAGGGCGGCAACATACGAAAGGAATTTCACTCCCCAGAAACGTTTGGTCTGGTCGGTGATTTTTACGATTCGTGCACCCAGTCCGATATTGACGGCATTGAGGAAGTAGCGGCGATGATGTTCTTTGCCGTCATAGAAGTTGCAGTATCCTACGTCTATCTTTTTCAGGCGGTGGTTGATGATACAGTCTACGGCAGGTTTATACTCGGTGCTGAGGCCCCAATATCTGGCGAAGTCGTTTCCGATACCGTTCGGTATAAAACCGAGGGCTATATTCTCTTTGTCTTCGGCATCGGATAGCATAATGCCGTTAATGGCATCGTTCAAAGCGCCATCACCACCCACAACGACAATCGTGCGATAACCGTTGTTTGCTAAAATCTTAGCGAGACGTTCTACTGAGCCGAAACCTTCGGATTGCACATAGTCATAGTCGACACCTTTGCTGTCCATGTATTCCTTGATTTCTTTCCAGCGTTTTTTTACCTTTCGGGTGCCGGCTTTCGGGTTATAAATCACTCCCCATTTCTTCGGTTCTACACTCATATCCGTATTTCTATCCTACTGTATTTAAAATCTCACTATAAATAACTGCCAAATATACTAAATCCCTTCCAGTTTTTCTTTGACAAAGGCTATCTTTTCTTCCATCGGCAGCTTCGCGCTCATCCAATGGATGGTAAATCCTCTTCTTTCCATGCCCCGGAACCAGGTCATCTGCCGTTTGGCAAATTGGTGAATGGCTATTTCCAGACCATTGAACATTTCTTCATAAGTCAATTCGCCTATGACGTACAAGGTCAGGTACTTGTATTCCAGTCCGTAGTATATCAAATCATCCGGTGCGATACCTTGTTCAATTAAATGTCGCACTTCGTCGACCATGCCTTCGTCCAACCGTTGTTTCAGTCTCCGGCTAATCTTTTCGCGACGCAGTTCCCGATCGATATCCACACCAATGATAAGGCTGTTCAATTTCGGAAATTCCCGTTCGGGGACGGGATTGGCAGCATAATACTCTTCAATCTCTATTGCACGGATAGCACGTTTCACGGTATCTACGTCGGTGGAGTTGTGTAATGTTTTGTACCGACCTAATATTTCCGTCAGTTCTTCCAGAGAATGATTAGCCAGGCGGGCACGTAATTCAGGGTTTTCCGGCACGGGCATCAGTTTATATCCTTTCAATACGGATTCCAGATACATGCCTGTCCCTCCACATAAAACGGGGAGACAACCTTTTTGTTTGATGGCTTCGTAAGAAATCAGGAAATCGCGTTGATATTCGAATACATTATATTTATATCCAGGGTCGGCAATGTCAATCAAGTGATAGGGGATAGCACGTCCGTTTACCGTATAGTCGGCAAGGTCTTTTCCCGTACCGAGATCCATCCCACGATATATCTGTCGGGAATCGGCACTGATAATTTCTGTGTTAAGTTCATAGGCCAAGGCAGCGGCAAAGGGAGTTTTACCCGAGGCTGTAGGTCCGAGTATGGCGATTAAATCATAGTCCGGCATAGCTTCATTCTTTTATATCTGCAAAATTACGAAATAATTTTAACCTGTTTGATATTCAATCACTTTTTTATTTCGTTTTCCTTTTCTATCTGATATCTATTGTATAGATAGATGTATATCTTTGTGTTATTCTGCCGGAGTCTTTATGCTTTTTAATCAAACGTGTGGATTCTTTATGTTTTTAGATAAAATAGTGGCTTTTTGCTTGAAGATGCCCATTAGTTCCAATTGTCCCATATATTGTGGGAAAACTTTCCCTCATATTAAGGGAAAACTTTCCCGAGCAGTTGGGAATCTTTTCCCGAGCAGTTGGGAATCTTTTCCCAAGCAGTTGGGAATCTTTTCCCACAATATGTGGGACTAAAACACTGTATATGGAAACATACAAAAGGAATACATAGTTTTGTTTATTGCAACACTAGTTTCCGGCACACGACACTATGAGAAATACCTTGAAACACTATGAGAATATGGTCTGTTTTAAGCTAAAATACGGGTAAACTTATGAGAAATACCGTTTTTTAAAAGTATTTCTCATAAGATATCTGTTTGATTATCTTTTGTTTATCTGAAAATTATGAGAATATGAGAAACGAAAATGAAAAATCGTTCGCAGGGAGTACGGAATAGACTCAGTTTCATTTATGATTTATGCATCCAGATAGAAAGTACCTTTCTCTTTACTGCCAGTATGTTGATTACTGATACGACTATGAATAGAAGAATGCCCATGCCGATAGCCGCCCACAGTGATCCGGTTTCCAATTGTGGAAACAACAATCGGATGCTATCTATGTAATAACTGCGTAGCCAGGAAACTAATCCGATGGATAATACAAGTACGATAACATTCAGTCCTACCGTGAGTAACTGATAAGGCAAGGCTACTTTGTTGGGACTGTATCCGATTAATAACAGACTTTCCAGCTTAGTCGTATTTTTCTGCAAGAGCAAGAAAATGCTCAACATCAGGATATAGAATGAAAGAATACTGATAAATAAACCTACTCCCAATACAATGCCTACGATAAGACGGAGGAAATAAGTCGTTTTTCCGGCGTCCAGTTTGCCGTCTTCCGTTTCATATCCTTTCTTTTGAAAATAGCTGGCGATGGCGGAATCTGCTGGGTTGTTCACTTCAATAATCAATCGCGCCGGCTGAGCTTCTGCATTCGGTGCGAAATTCTCATTCGCCCATTTCATAAAAGACTGGGGAACAAGAATCGTATTCAGACGATTGGAGAAGCCGACAATGTTTCCTTTGTACTGTTCCACCCGTCCGTTTCCACGCATCATGATATCCATTTGAATCAGCCCCATCAATCCTTCCGAGAGTTTGGGAAGACTGCGGCTTTGTGCAAAACCGAAGTTATAAAGGTTCAGATAGTTGCGGGGAATGATAATAGGTATAGTATGCGTGCTTTCATCGAAGTGCCACTTGTCGAGTTTGATGTCGACAAACTCATCAGGAACAGACTCAAAAAACATATCCGTGGAAAGATGAATACCAGCTTCCTGCATGCCCAATCCTGCCGATACTTTGAATTGAGAAGGAGTGAAAGCCCCTATTGTTTTGGTAAACGGTTGTTTCTTCAAATCCGCAATATCTTCGGCAGAGAACGTATTACTCTTTCCGGCAAAAGAACCAAGTGTGCTGATTTTCTTGGTAGCTATGATGAAATCCTTTTTCATAAAGCTGTCTCCCTCGGTAAATACCGGAATGACGTCTTTATAAAACTGCACACTAAGCAATACAATCATCATGCCGAATAGATTGGCTAAAAAGAAACCGGCCAATTGACCGATACTGATATGTTGGCGGAGGAGCTTCCAGACAAGAGTTGGCATTTTATTTATGATTTTACGATTTACGATTTGAAATGTTGCAGTGGAGGGAGACGGCTGATTTTCTCACTTACTATTTTTCACTCATTTTTTGTTATTTATTACTCGTTACAGTTGAAGTATATGGTTGTAAGGCAACTCGATATGCTTACCGATGGAGGTTGCGATTACACCGGCTCCTTGTGTCTTTGCCTCGGCAATGATAAGTTCACCCATGATGCGGCTGTTATCATCATCCAGATGGCTGATCGGTTCATCCAGAAATAAAAAGTCGAACGGCTGGCAGAGTGCCCGGATAAAGGCGACACGTTGCTGCTGTCCGAAAGATAGTTTGCCGGCTTTCACATTTATTTTATCTGCGATACCCAGTTGCTCGAAGAATGATAGGATTTCTTTTTTCTTTTTGTATCCGGTAAGGTTATTCTTCAATTGCACATTTTCAAGAGCGGTCAGTTCGGTGAAGATGCGTAAATCTTGAAAAAGCATACTTAGTGAATGCTTTCTTAGGTCGACCCATTGCTTCACGGAGTATGCTTTGATATTGGTTTCATCGAAATTAATAATCCCCTGATAGTCGTTGCGATAACCATAGATATAGCTACACAACGAAGATTTTCCGGTGCCGGAAGCTGCTTCAATCAGATACATTTCTTCTTTCCGGAAGATAAGATCCTGGTGCCATACATCCGAAGTCACCGAATTACGGTCAGCAAACACTTGGGGAAGTGTTTGCTGCAGGTGAATACTATTCATACCGTTTGTTTACAAATTAATTACATGCCGGCAAATTGCTTGGCAAAGTCTACGATTTGTTTGAGAGCGTTGACGTCTTTGTCTTTCAGGCAAAGGTCGATCTCGCTGATTTCTCCTTCTGAACTCATTGACAGATAAGAAACCTTATTGGCTAACTCAATATATGTTTTAACTTCCTGTCCTCCGAAACCTGCTACCATTTTAACAACAGGCAAGTCCAGTATTGCGTCAGCGTTGATTGCTACAAAGATGTTTTTTCCCTTCATATCCGATGCGTATGGAGCATCTTTTATTGATTTGTCGGCAGCTTTGCCCACGTTCTTGTAGAGTAATTCATCATTGGTAGCATACATTTGTTTATCCTTCATACCGAAAAATATATTCATGCCTTTTGTTTTGTAGACATATTCATCCTTGCCAAGTTGAATGATATCTTCCCCTCTTTTCATTCCCAATGATTGCTTGTTCTTATAAATTGTTTCGAGGGCATTACCGTTTTTAACATCCGCATACATCATGAAAGTAGGAGCACTGTTCATCGTTACGTTGATTAATCCCGCAGAAATATCACCATTGAACGAGCCGAACAACTCTTTTACTTCGTCTGCTTTAGCAATAGATACTGTATGGCGGAATTCCTTATTCTCGCTCAACAGATTGTAAAGCCCTTCTCCTTTCACACCTACATTGAAGAACATCAGTGTGGAAGACGGGAAGTATTTAACGAAAGTGTTGTTTGCTTTTCCAAATGACTCCATTTGTTTTTTGATAAGCGCTTTCACGGCTTCGTTTTCAGTATAATTTTCTGTTTTGAGGGCAATCTTGCCTTTCTCAAAATTCAGTCCTCCTACAAGAGTGATATCCTCTGTTTTCACCTCGGTTGGTAAACCCATGCTTATCTGGTTGCGATAGGTTGCAGGGATAGCTTCCATAGAAGCAAGGAAGTTAATATCGCTTTTCTGCTTTTCCATTTTTTGGAAAGCTCCTGATTTTACGATACTGTTATCTGCTGTTTGTTTCAACAAATTAGTGATGGCTTCTTTGGCTTTTTCGGTTTGAGTGGTTCCGCTTACATTGACTATCAATACAGTAGAACTGTTGAAAGCGAGCAGGCTGCCAGTCATTGTTGTAAAACTGTAGCCGTCAGCTTCGCTTATCGGCTGGCAGATTTGTTCTTTAGCCATCACGTCGAGTGAAGCATGAAGGTTGTCCTCATTGCTTACTTTACCTACAACAGTAGGGTAAGGGAAAGAAGAGGAAGAGAATACATAGAATGGAGATGCTACATCGATTCCCGATTCACCCGGATTCTTCATCACCTTTTCCAATTGTTGGAAGGTGGCGGCATTCATTCCGCTTTTCAGTGCTTCCAGTACTTTTTGTTTCGCAGCTTCATTCTCTTTATCATCCAATCCCGCTTTACTTGCAAGGGATTTGAGGTTGATAGAGGCAACTACCGAAGCGTCAGCCGGTATCACATGGGTATATTCCGATGTTTTGGAACATGCTGCCAGAAAAACAATCAGTACTGCCAGTACCGAGAGTCGTGAAATCGTTTTCTTTGCCATACTTATGTTATTTAAAAGTTGTATAATTATTGATTCAGGCGTTTCTTTTCATTATTGATTTTGTAGATTCAGCGTATGGCAGGCCACTAGTGCTGCTGTTTCTGTACGAAGCCGTGATTTGCCCAAACTAATAGGTTTAAATCCCTGTTCGATGGCTTTCTTCACTTCTTCTTCACTGAAATCTCCTTCGGGACCTATCAGGACAAGGGCGTCTTCTCCAGGTTTCAGGACATTCTTTAATAAAGGTTTTTCACCTTCATAACAGTGGGCGATGAACTTCTGTCCTTTGAACTCCTGTCTGATGAACAGATTGAATTCGATCATCTCATTCAATTTAGGCAACCGCGCCTTGAGAGATTGTTTGATTGCTGATACAAGAATCTTTTCAATCCGTTCGGTCTTGATGACTTTACGTTCCGAGAAACGGCAGTTGAGGAAAGTCAGTTCGTCAAATCCGATTTCGGTAGCTTTCTCTGCAAACCATTCGTTACGGTCCATGTTCTTTGTCGGTGCCATGGCAATGTGTAAATGGCACGGCCATAACGGTTCCTGAAAAATCGTTTCTTTGATCGTTACAAAACAACGTTTGTTGGTCGCAACAGTAATTTCAGCTTTGTAGAAGTTCCCCTTACCGTCCGTAAGAGTGATTTCATCTCCGATACCTAATCGTAGAACGCGGGTACAATGTTGTGCTTCCTCTTCGGGAAGTTCGTTGCTTTTCTGTATATCGGGAGTATAAAAAACGTGCATAATGTTACTTACTGGTTTTTATTTCTTGAGTTGATTTGGTCACGTATCCGGGCGGCTAATTCATAATTCTCATCTTTGATAGCTTGTTCCAGTGCTTCCTCAAGCGTTCTGGAAGTAGCACCTGGCAAATCATGTTCTTCTTCTTCGTTGTCCGTCTCTTCGGAGCGGATTCTTTTTTTCGATGACATGTGAAGACATTCTTGTTCAAGAATAGAATCATAAATAAGAATTGGGCAGTCGGCACGCACTGCCAAGGCAATTGCGTCTGAAGTCCGTGCGTCGATACGTATAATCTCTTCGTCTTTCTTAAGGTAAATATAGGAGTAGAAAATGCCCTCCTTTGCTTTGTAAATTAGCACACGTATCAGGTTGGTCCCCAGTGCGTTGAGGCTTGTTGTAAACAGATCGTGTGTCAATGGACGGGGTGTTTTTACTCCTTTTAGATATAAAGCAGTAGCTTGGGCTTCCGCGGGACCGATGATGATAGGCAGTTGCCGTTCACCGCCCACTTCGCCTAATAGCATAGCAAATGCGCCTACCTGCGCCTGGCTGTTCGTGATATTTACAACTTGTAATTCTACCTTTTTGTCCATCGTTCTCTTTTACTTAATTTGTTTTACTCTCCTGCTGGTGTTTGTACTTGAATACTAAAGCAAACAGGATGCCGATCACCAGCGCGTATGCTGCGAATATCAGCCATATATCCATCCATTCGCGACTCACCAGTCTGCCGTCAGCATACACTGAGAATGCATCAACTACCGCACCGCTGGCATATCCGCCAATGATAGCTCCCAGTCCGTTGGTCATCATAAAGAACAACCCCTGTGCACTGGCACGGATGGAGGAATTGGCTTCTTGTTCAACAAACAATGAACCGGAAATGTTGAAGAAGTCAAAGGCCATACCATAAACGATCATGGAAAGGATCAGCATCCATAGTCCTGATCCCGGATCTCCGAAACCGAACAACCCAAACCGGAACACCCAGGCAAACATACTGATTAGCATGACTTGCTTGATTCCGAAATGGCGCAGGAAGAAAGGTATGGCAAGAATAAACAGTGTTTCCGACATCTGCGAGATGGACAGCAGGATTACCGAATGTTTCACTCCGAAAGATTCTGCATATTCGGGGATGCTGGCAAAGCTACCTAGGAAAAGGTCACCGTAAGTATTTGTAATCTGTAATGCCGCACCTAAAAGCATGGAGAAAAGAAAGAAAATAGCCATCTTCTTTTTCTTGAATAACACCAGTGCATCCAGACCGAAAGCGGAGAGCCATGATTTGTTTTCTGATTTAGCCGGTCGGCAAGCCGGGAGGGTGAAAGAATAAAGCCCGAGCAGTAACGCGGAAGCACCGCCTACATAAAGCTGTGCACTTGAATTCTTAAATCCGGTAAGGTCGACTGCCCACATGGCACAGATGAAACCGATTGTCCCCCATACACGGATAGGAGGGAAGTCTTTAATCAGGTCACATTTATATTGTTCCAGTGCATTGTATGATACAGTGTTAGCGAGGGATAGCGTGGGCATGTATACCAACAGGTTGAGTAGCATGGCCCAATACATCTGGTCATATCCTGTTGCGGTAGAAGCATAGAAGAGGCATCCGGCTCCTACGATATGGCAAAGCCCGTATAAACGTTCTGCATTAAACCATTTATCAGCAATAATACCGATAATACCTGGCATTACCAAAGAAGCAATCCCCATAGTGGCGAAAATGGCTCCGATCTGCCCTCCTTCGAAATGGAGTTCTCTTCCCATATAACCACCTAATGATATTAACCAAGACCCCCATACAAAGAATTGTAGGAAATTCATAATAATCAAACGAACTTTTATACTCATGACTTTTTAAAATTTGTGTTTCTCTTCATGTTCATAAACCTTGCAAATATAATATTTTCGTTGAATAGGTGGACTAGTAATTTGATAAAAAGGGGATAAAAAGGCATAAATGCGAAGAAAAGAGGAATTTTGGGCGTGGAAAAACGAATGAGGGGGATATAAAAAAAAGAAGGCTATCTATCCCAGACAGCCAATCTTTGTTAACCTTAAATCTAATACCATGAAAAACACAGTGCAAAGATATAAGGTTTATGTTATACAACATAATGTTTTCTCGAAAATCTTCTATTTGTTAACTCTAATTAACTTTGAATCCTCCGTTTTTCTGTTACGGCTCTTTTGTATCACCGCAGATTACACGGATTAACACAGATTTTTATCAACCAATCATCATATCCGGATTCTCTGTTCTCACCTTAGAAAAGGAAAGGGACTCCCCGTGGCACCCTGTGGCACCCTGTGGAATCCCTACATGACTTTGTGATAAAAATCTGTGTTAATCCGTGTAATCCGTGGTGAATCCGGTTATTCTACGTAAAGTACCAGACCTTTCAGGTATTCTCCTTCGGGATGGTAGATGTTTACCGGATGGTCGGCGGGTTGAGTCAGTTGATGTAGGATGCGTACGCTACGTCCTGACATGGCTGCTGCAGTAAACACGGCAGTACGGAAATTGTCCTTACTTACTACTTGCGAACAAGAGAAGGTAAACAAGATGCCGCCCGGTTTGATTTTCTCAAATGCTTTGGCATTCAGTTTGCGATAACCTTGCAAAGCATTCCGCAGGGCATCTTTGTGTTTGGCAAATGCGGGCGGGTCGAGAATGATTAAATCATACTGGTCGCCCATGCGGTCGAGATATTTGAAAGCGTCCTCGGCAAAAGCCTCGTGGCGGGAATCGCCGGGGAAGTTCAGTTCTACATTTTTATTCGTCAGATCAATTGCTTTGGCAGAGCTGTCGACAGAGTGGACGAGCTTTGCACCTCCGCGCATGGCATAGAATGAGAATCCGCCGGTATAGCAGAACATATTCAGTACCGAACGGTCTTTGGCATAACGTTCCAGTAAAGAACGGTTTTCGCGCTGGTCTACAAAGAATCCGGTTTTTTGACCTTTCAACCAGTCTACGTGAAACTGCAAACCATATTCTTGCGCGATATTATCACTGCTTCCTCCTTTCAGAAAACCGTTTTCGGGGAAAAGATCTGCTTTAAAAGGAAGAGTTGTTTCTGATTTATAATAGATATTCTCGATCTTGTCGCCCATTACTTCGGATAAAGCTTCGGCAATTGTCATGCGGTCTACGTGCATTCCTGCAGAGTGTGCCTGCATGACTGCAGTCTTGGCATAAACGTCAATAACCAGTCCGGGGAGATTGTCTCCTTCACCATGAACAAGCCGGTAAGTGTTGTTGGTCGGATTGGTGGCGATGCCGATACTGCGACGCATATCGTATGCTATTTCCAGTTTGCGTTTCCAAAAATCGTGATCGATAGGTTCCTGATGGAAAGACAGTACGCGCACAGCAATACTTCCGATCTGGAAATGTCCTTTGGCAATAAATTCTTTTTTGGAGGTGTATACTTCTACAACTTCACCTTCATCGGGCTCTCCGTCAAAACGGGCGATAGCACCGGAAAAAATCCAGGGGTGGAATCTCTTGAGAGAATCTTCTTTACCGGGTTTGAGATATACTTTATGCATAATATAGCCTTTCCCTAACCCTCTCCCAGGGAGAGGAGAATTGAGATAGTTTTGTTATTGGTTATTAATTACTTATTTTATTATTTATCACTTGTTATTTATCGTTTATGACTGCTGGTTGATTATAGGGTCGGTAGTGGCTTCTTCCCTTTCCTTGGGAGCGGGTGGGAGAGCGGCCATTTCCCAATCTCCTGTCTGTTTCAGCTCTTGCAACAGATTATAGATGTTGAGGCAAGCCCATGCATCCGTGGCGGCATATTGTTTCTGCCCGTCGCTCAATACATCAGCTTCCCAATTGGACAAGCGCTGTGATTTGGATATTTTTTCTTTGAATAAGATAGCATAAATCTTTTGCAGACTTTTGTCCTGTATACCGAATTGGTGCACATAGTCCTGCAACTCGATACAGCTTTGTTGGGCAAAAGGTGCGCGTTTGTGCAACATCATAAAGTCATCTTTCAGTGAAAGACCCACTTTGATTACAGCCGGGTTTTCTAATAAGTCAACCAATGGCTGGGTCAATCCCGTCATGTTGAGCCGGAATAGGAAACAACATTCTTCAGAAGAAATCTGGAGGAGTGCTACTTTGTGCGATTGTCCTTTGGTAAAGGAAGGGCGCGTTTCGCTGTCAATGCCTATCACAGATCTGGATTGGAGGTAAGCTACTGCTCTTTCCGTTTCAGCTTCCGATTGGATAACGTAAATGCGTCCCGGAAAAACAGTTTTCGGGAGTTCTTTTAGTTCCTCTTTATCTATGGTTCTTCTTACAAACATTTCTATTTTAATTCATCATCGTGGCAATGGCAACCGTCTTCGTGGCAGTGGCAATCATCGTCGTGGCAATGACAGCCTTCTTCTTCACAATAATCGTTGTCGTCGCTTGGTTCGTAAAATCCTTCTTCATTACCGTTCTCTTCCTCCTCTTCTTCCTGTTGGTTGTATTTCACGTCATGAAGGGCGCGTAGTGTGTTTACCAGTTTCTGTCCCCACAGTGTGCCGAAATTCTCCTGGCAGATAGCCAATGAATCATTCATTGTTTCATTCAGTCCCAGTTGAAAGACAAATATGAAATCTTTAATATCCTGATAAATATCAGCCAGATCTTCCGATATTGATTTCTTGATAGGCTGGTCGCTATAAACCATGTCTTGCACGAATACGTCCAGATAATCATCCTTGTCACCCATCAATCCTGAAAGATTAATGCGCAGAATTTCGTAAATCTCTTCTGTGACATACGTTTCGGGTGCTTCGTCCCCAATCGTCTCACATTTGGGCAACATAGATGCTTTGAGATAGAGCAGGGGGAGTATTTTTAATGATGTATCAACGAAAGTACTACGCTTCATGCGTTCGGCACGTTCGAGAAATGCACAAAATTCGGCGGCTACTGTAACGAACTCAATTACGTTCTTATCAAATATCGTTTGGCTTTCTTTTTCCATGATCTATATTGATTTGAAACGCAAAGGTAAGAAAAAGGATTGAATGAGCGTAGTGCTCGTTATTTTTTTTATTATTTTTGCGGCTTAGAATCTCATTCCAGTTTTATAAAAATAGAATAAAAGACTCATGGCAAAGAAGAAATTAGATAAGGAGGCAGAAAGCACTCCCTCTTCCCCTAGTAAAATTGTGGCTGTATGTAAGAATGAAACAGTTCATTTTGTGATTGGATTGATGCTGGTCATCTTTTCCGTTTACCTGTTGTTGGCTTTTTCCTCCTTCTTCTTTACGGGGGCTGCCGATCAAAGTATTATTGATAGCGGTAGTTCGGCGGATTTGGCGGCTGTTAATAATCAGGTGAAGAATTATGCTGGTTCACGTGGAGCGCAGTTGGCAAGCTATCTGATAAACGACTGTTTCGGTATTTCCTCTTTCTTCATACTTGTTTTTTTGGCAGTGGCAGGATTGAAGTTGATGCGTGTACGTGTGGTCCGCTTGTGGAAGTGGTTTATTGGCTGCACGCTTTTATTAGTCTGGTTCTCCATATTCTTCGGATTTGCTTTTATGGATCATTATCAGGATTCTTTCATTTATCTGGGCGGTATGCATGGATACAATGTCAGTCGTTGGTTAATCTCGCAAGTAGGAGTACCTGGTGTATGGATGATCCTGTTGATAACTGCTATCTGTTTCTTTATATATATAAGTACGCGTACTATTGTTTGGCTGCGTAAACTCTTTGCGTTGAGTTTCTTAAAACGCGAAAAGAAAGAGAAGGAAGAAATCATCCCGGAAGGAGAAGGCGATCAGGAATTCACGACTTCCCAACCGCAGGAAGTGGGGGGCAATTTGGAACGGACGTATAAACAGACACCTCCTCCGGCACCAGTGATGGATATACTGGCTGAAGAACCCGAAGATGAATTCCCTGTCAACCAGCCGGGGTTGGAAGATTCTCCTTTGTCTGATGACAGTGAAGAAGTGACGATGGTGTTTGAACCAACTATTTCCGATCCTGTTCCCGTTGTGCATGACGAACCTTTGGAAGAGACGGAACCCGGGTTTGAAGTAGAACCTGCGACTTCTGAAGAGGAATATGAGGGACCGGAACTCGAACCTTACAATCCTACTAAGGATTTGGAAAACTACCGCTTCCCGACTATTGACCTGATGAAGCATTTCGAAAATGATGATCCGACGATTGACATGGACGAACAAAATGCAAATAAGGATCGTATCATCACTACATTGCGCAGTTTTGGAATCGAAATCAGTACGATTAAAGCAACGGTAGGACCTACGGTAACTCTATACGAAATCACTCCGGAGCAAGGAGTACGTATTTCTAAAATCCGTGGTTTGGAAGATGATATTGCATTAAGTCTTTCTGCTGACGGTATCCGTATCATCGCTCCGATACCGGGTAAAGGAACAATCGGTATTGAAGTGCCGAACAAGAATCCGAAGATCGTTTCCGGACAAAGTGTGATCGGAAGTAAGAAATTCCAGGAATCCAAATATGATCTGCCTATTGTATTGGGTAAGACCATCACGAATGAAGTCTTTATGTTCGACCTTTGCAAGATGCCGCACGTATTGGTGGCAGGTGCAACTGGTCAGGGTAAGTCAGTAGGTTTGAATGCTATTATTACTTCCTTATTATATAAGAAGCATCCGGCAGAATTGAAATTTGTACTGGTCGACCCGAAGAAAGTAGAATTCAGCATCTATTCGGTGATTGAAAATCATTTTCTTGCCAAACTTCCTGATGGAGGCGAACCTATTATTACAGACGTAACAAAGGTTGTGCAAACCCTGAACTCTGTTTGTGTGGAGATGGATACTCGTTATGATCTGTTGAAGATGGCGCATGTACGTAATGTCAGAGAATATAATGAGAAGTTTATCAACCGTCGTCTGAATCCGGAAAAGGGGCATAAGTTTATGCCGTATATCGTAGTGGTTATTGACGAGTTCGGAGATTTGATTATGACTGCCGGTAAGGAAGTGGAACTTCCGATTGCCCGTATTGCGCAGTTGGCACGTGCTGTCGGTATTCACATGATTATTGCTACACAGCGTCCGACTACCAATATCATTACGGGTACGATTAAAGCCAACTTCCCGGCGCGTATCGCTTTCCGTGTATCTGCCATGATGGACTCTCGTACTATTCTTGACCGTCCGGGTGCTAACCGTTTGATTGGTAAGGGGGATATGCTCTTCTTGCAGGGAGCTGATCCGGTGCGTGTACAGTGTGCCTTTATCGATACACCGGAAGTAGAAGAAATTACAAAATTCATTGCCCGTCAGCAGAGTTATCCTACCCCGTTCTTCTTGCCCGAATATGTGAGTGAAGATAGTAATAGTGAAGTAGGGGATATTGATATGGGACGTCTCGACCCGTTGTTTGAAGATGCGGCCCGGTTGGTTGTTATTCATCAGCAAGGTTCCACTTCATTGATTCAGCGTAAATTTGCGATTGGCTATAATCGTGCCGGGCGTATAATGGATCAATTGGAGAAAGCCGGAATTGTAGGTCCTACACAAGGAAGTAAGGCGCGTGACGTGCTGTGCATTGATGATAATGATCTTGAAATGCGATTGAACAATTTACAGTAACAGTTCGTTTATTAATCAAATGAGAAAGTACATTTTTAGTGTTTTAATAGCTTTACTGTCTTTGCCTGTGATTGCTCAACAACAGCAGTCCCAGGCTAAAGTCATTCTTGACAAAACGGCAGAGGCGTTTCGCAAAGCAGGTGGCGTGAAGGCTGATTTTACTGTAAAGGCTGTGGCAAACGGCTTGGTAGAAGGTGCCGAAAATGGAACAATTCAGTTGAAAGGAGAGAAATTCGTGCTGAAAACATCTGATATCATCACTTGGTTTGACGGAAAAACGCAATGGAGTTATGTGACCAAGAATGATGAAGTGAATGTCAGTAATCCGACGCAGGAAGAGTTGCAGCAGATAAATCCGTATACCTTTCTGTATATGTATCAGAAAGGGTTCTCTTATAAGTTTGGGGTGACTAAGACGTTTCGTGGAAAAGCCGTTTGGGAAGTCGTTCTGACTGCCAGGGATAAGAAACAGGAGTTGGAACGTATCACTCTTTTTGTGACGAAGGACACTTATGAACCTCTATATATTTTGCTTCAGCAGCGTGGGCAGCAGACACGTAATGAGATAACCGTTACAAGTTATCAGAAGGGGCAAAATTATACGGATCGTGTTTTTACTTTTGATAAAAAACAATATCCCAATGCGGAGGTGATAGATTTGAGATAACATGTTTTTATAACAAAAAAATAAAGATAAATTAAGATGGCAGAAATAGAAAAAGTGAAATGCCTGATTATAGGTTCAGGACCTGCCGGATATACGGCAGCGATTTACGCAGGACGTGCAAATTTATGTCCGGTACTATATGAAGGATTGCAGCCGGGTGGTCAGTTGACTACTACCACAGACGTAGAGAACTTTCCCGGTTATCCGGAAGGTATCAGTGGTCCGCAGTTGATGGAAGATTTGCGTGCACAGGCAAGCCGTTTCGGAACAGATATTCGTTTCGGTATCGCTACGGCAGCAGATTTAAACAAAGCTCCTTATAAAATAACAATTGACGGTGATAAAGTGATTGAAACGGAATCATTGATTATTGCTACCGGGGCAACTGCTAAATATCTGGGGCTGGAGGATGAAAAGAAATATGCCGGAATGGGTGTAAGCGCTTGTGCTACTTGTGACGGATTTTTCTATCGTAAGAAAGTGGTTGCTGTAGTTGGTGGAGGTGATACTGCTTGTGAAGAAGCGGTTTATCTTGCCGGTCTTGCATCTAAAGTATATCTGATTGTCCGTAAACCTTTCTTGCGTGCATCGAAGATCATGCAAGAACGTGTCATGAACCACGATAAGATTGAAGTTCTTTTTGAACACAATGCAGTTGGTTTGTTTGGTGATAATGGCGTAGAGGGTGTAAATCTGGTGAAACGTTGGGGTGAACCGGATGAAGAACGTTATAGTTTGCCTATCGACGGTTTCTTCCTGGCTATCGGACATCAACCGAATACTGAAATATTTAAGGAGTATATCGATACGGACGAAGTAGGTTATATCATCACAGAAGGTGATAGCCCTCGTACGAAAGTACCCGGAGTTTTTGCGGCGGGAGATGTGGCAGATCCGCATTACCGCCAGGCTATTACAGCTGCGGGAAGTGGATGTAAGGCTGCTTTGGAGGCAGAACGCTATCTCTCTTCTAAAGGACTTGTATGATAAATAGGTCTGTGATATGAACAAATAAATGACAATCACTTTATTCTAGTGTGATTGATTATAAAATAAAACGAGGGTGTCCATTGTGGAAACCCTCGTTTAGTTAAAGTTTTAGATTAGTATAGTTATATAATTAAAAAGAGAGATTTTTATTTCAGGAGTTGTTCTTCAATGATTTGCACATACTTTTCCGGCGTGGCACCAACCTCGATTATTGGCTTGCCGCCTACCGGGATGAAGAATAACGTAGGCAATGCCTGTACACTAAAATGGCTGCATAAATCTTTTTCTTTATCAGCATTTACCTTATAGAATATAACTTTTCCTTTATATTTTTCAGCTAGTTTCTCCATTTCCGGAAGTAGACGCATACATGGACCGCACCACGTAGCCCAAAAATCGATAACTATCGGTTTGTCTCCATTATAGATGAAATCATTTCCTTTCCGGTAGTCGAAAATGTGTTCGAGGAAGAACTGGCGGGTAATTGGATTCAATTTACCATCTTCAACTTTTGTTTCCGTCACTTTAGCTTCCGCTTCCGGTATAGGAACCATATCGAATGGTTGGAAGTAAATTTTCTGATGAATATAGTCAATAGATATAATTCCGTAGTCCAGTATCTTTTTGCCTAATACGGAACGTTTCAAGAATGGGTTTTTCACTGCTATGGCATCTTCAATCTTTGTTTTTACAAACATCGTTTCAGGTAGGATGAGGCTTTCCTCTTCTTGACTTATTTCTTTATATTCATTGGAGACTTTCTGGTTACTTCCTTTGGTATATTGTGTGTTCCATGTATTGAAATCAGCTTCAGTAAGATTCACTAATCCTTCACTCCATGTATCCAGGACAAGAGATATCGGCTTTCCTTGAATGTTTATCGGGCATACTACTCCTAATCCCGTTATCAGGTTAAAATTTTCCCGATAGTTAAGTTTCATATAAGAAGGACGGTAGGGCTGTGTAATCGTAATTTTCTTCCGTTGCATGTCAATGGTTAATACAGAAGTGCGGAAAACAGCACCACTTAATACACCCATAACCCCTAGCTTGCGTAGATAAGGTTCGTCTTCTAATGTGAAAGCCGGAAGATCGTTTGCAAATGTATTTTTACCAATAGCTACTGTCCCCATTTCATATACCTTTCCAACAGGTACCTGTTTAAATACAAAATCTTGGTAAGAACTAAAAGTTCCTCTCTTTTCTGTATTGATGTTTAACTTTTTGAGAGCTTCAGGAAGTAGAGCGTTATGTCCCGATAAATCAAGGACAAAGTCAGCCACTTCACCATTTATAGTGGCTTCCACGATAATTTTCCCATCAATAGTTTCGAATGGAATGACCTCTGTCATACTGTTTTGTGTTTGTGCACTGATGCCTCCTGTGATACAAAATGCAAGCAAACAGAGATACATCTTGGTTATTATTCGTTTCATATATTCTTTCTGTTTAAAGTTTATTTCTCTTTCCTGATTTCAATTCTTTTCTCTTGATTATCTTTTTTGATGATAATATAGCCAGTATCACCAGGTATAGCATTCATAATTTCTTCTACGGCCATCTGGCTCATGGGGCAATCTTTAAGAGAAGTTCCGTTGATATTAATCACTTCGTCGCCGAAAGCAACTGTATCTTTCATGCTATCCCATATAGTTGTAATTTCGAATCTTTCGTTGCGTGGTAATATACTTACGTTCCAAAGAGCGGGAACACCTCCCATGTCGGTTTTTCCTTCTTCAAAGGGGAGGAAGTAAAAACGTCTCCGCATATAATCAATAATCACTTTACCATATTTCAGTAAATCCACCCCGATGATCGTTCCATTCATGACAGTTGTTGTACTACCTACATTTGTGAATTCTTTTCCCATGATATTGATGGAAGGTACAGATACCTTTTTAATATCTACCGGTTTGCCCAACCCTGTTATTCCGGCAGCTACGATACCATATCCATGATTGGTAACTTGCGAAATGTCAGCCAACCTATTGTAATCTTCCGTACAATAAAGCAGAAAGCCTCCGGCACCTGTGTCGAACAGAACTTTTAAATCATTGTTTCCTAAGCGAACGTTGACAATGGAATGATGTTCCGTTTCATCCAACAGCGGAATTCCATCTGTAACTTTTAACTTTTCGGGACGATAAGGATAGTTGATTACCATTATTTTAGAACGGGAATCGAAGGTTATTACCGACTGTGCAAAGGCATCTCCTCCAAGAATTCCGACAACTCCCAGCCCTGTGAAGAAGGGATCTTTAGGTAGTACCATCGTTTTCAACTGTTTGATTTTGTAGTTCTTTCCGATGGAAATATTTTGTACGTGAGCTTCCTGATAGTTGGAGCCTTGTGCATTCACATCGGAAATGCGCGTATATCCTGCGGCAGTAGCTTTCATTTCAGTTGCGGCGTCGTACATAGTCCCGGTTCTTCCTCCTGTATCAACGATGTATTTTACATTTACGCCATTAACAGTAACGGGTATAATGATTTTCTCCTGAATGAATTCATAAGGAATGGTATCGCAAACTTTATTCTGGATTTGCGCTACCGTTGCTTGTCCGCAGTTTAGAAATAATAGCAGCCATAAGCCGTTCAGTATTCCTATTCTTTTCATGTCATTCTTTTTTATAGATAATATTCTTTATTCCGGAAGCAGTTTCAATCGTTAACTTCGTCTGTTTTTTCTCTTTCAATTCCGGTATTCCGTTCAGAATACTTTCGCAGAAGTCATATTTTTTAGTAGGTTTGCCATTAATCTTAATCACTTTGTCTCCTACTTCTATCTTACCTTTCGTGCTGCTCCAAACGGTAGATACATATAAGTCTCCGTCTTTGACCGTCAAATCGAAGTTGTTGCATTGATTGTTGATTTCATTATCCGGTTGGAAAGCTTCAAAATAGAATCTTCCACGTGGATAGTCGATAGTCACTTTTCCGTATTGCAATAACTTTACACCTAGTAATGTGTAGGGGTGTTTATCTGTGTGGGTCGTTAAGTTGCGGAATTTGGTGGCTCCTACTGACAATAAGGGGATATGTACTCTATATGAAGATGCTTTCTCTGCTTGTCCGGCTACTCCGATGCTTCCTTCCCCATATCCTTCAGAAACGACTTCCATAGATGCCTCCGGTTTAATTCTCTCAAAATCACTTTCAATAAGAGATAACAGGCTGGGACTGCCTGTATCAAATAATACGGTGATGTTGCTGACCGGAGCGATCTGTACATTGACAATTGGCATTCCCCCTTCTTTCGTAAAATTCAGCATTTTTCGTAAAGATGCTGTAGAAGGCTTTTCGGCAGATGTGACGATGATATTTTTAGTCTGCGAATCAATGCTGACAATGGTACTTGCAAATAAATCGCTGCCGATGATACCATCTACTCCAAAACATTCCCAGCCTTTTACTTCATTGATGATTAGCGATGGGGTATTTTTAAAGTTAATAACATCATCGGGAGTAGTCAGATTTTCTATTCGCGTAGTTTTGTAATAGCTTTCCACGTTGTTCACATCTGTCACCTTCATAGAGTCTGTTGCTGTTATTTGTAGTGCTTGACAGGCTTTTGTGGTAAGTGCGGTGCGCCCTCCGGTATCAAAGATAAAAGGGCGTGCATTGCCGTTCACTTTCATTTCGATAACCATTTTTTCGCCTACTATCCGATAAGGTATAGTTGCTTTATATTGTTGAGCGAATAAAGGGACCGCCATGCAAAGGGCAATGACGGTTCCTGTTAGACAAGTATATTTCATAGATTAATCTTTACTTGCTGACTTTTTCTGCTTCCAAGATTGCTTGGTAAGCATTAACGATACCTCCGGAAATACATAGGTCATCAAAAAGGAATAAATCTTGTGAAGGGCTATCGTTCACGCGGATTCCTTTTTCTACTTCTACACCTTTGCGTGAAGTGACGCTTTTTAATAATATGTCACGGATTTGAGAGCCGGTCAGTTTAGGGAAATAAGACTTCACAAGAGCAGCTACGCCAGCTACAGTAGCCGAAGCCATTCCTTCTCCAGTTCCTTTTTGATAAGTGTCACCCATATAAGAAGAATAAATGTCTGTTCCCGGAGCATAAATATCGAGAGCAGTTGCACCGTAATTGGTGTTCAATACCGGATTTCCATTTTTGTCTGAAGCAGCAACTACCATAAAATTAGTAAGTTCTTCCTCTTTATTCATCTTACGATTGGGAAAGAATTCGTCTTTATCCATATCCATTGATAGATCCCAAACCGGAACTATAACTAATGCCCCTTTCTTCTCTGCCTCTTTCAATGCATTTGTTATCCATTGTTTTTGTTCTTCCGGATATATGGAGTTTTGTTCCGGTAATACGATTACATCTGCTCCATGGTCTACTGCATAACGAATTGCCAATGCCATATCTTTCAGGTATGGTTCTCCTTCTCCCGGGTGGATGCGTAAAGTCATGATTTCTGCATTGTCTGCAATACCGTTACTTCCGATGCCGTTGTCACGTTTAGCTGCGATAACGCCTGCCTTCATTACGCCTGTTGCCGCATCAGATGTCAACAGTACATTATTACCATAATGCGTATCGTTAATATCCAAAGGATTGTCACCTACAATTTCTTTTCGATTATCACTCCCGTATTTCTTTAAAGCCTCTTCATAAGACGCTTTAGCTGTTTCTACACTTTTCTTTCCCATATTCTGATAAACAGGTTCCCATTTATCCGTATTATAGATGCTGAAATAGTAGGCAGTAAGCATAAAGGCAACTTCAGAAAGACTGTCTCTTTCAGCTTTGGGATCATAACAACTTTGGAAGTCCTCAACAGTCAACTCTTTTCCGGGAAAACGCTTTTTCATGTCCTTGTCGAACTTTTCAACATATTCTTCTATAACATAAGATAGTTGAAGACCACCGTAAGCTCCACCGATTCTAGATTCCGGCATGACTTTATAACGATAGTAATTATACTCTTCCATGTTTTCCGGTGCGGGGACTTCTTGGCGTTTTCCATTGACTATTTTATAATACTTCTTTCCGTCAAAGATATAATCAGCGTATTTATCTTTGAGACGGAAGAATTCACGTTCTCCTTCGCGTGTCAAAGTTTCCATGACTTGACCGTCTTTACCACCGATGAAGTTCCAGCCATTGATGTCGTCAACAAGCCCGTTTTTATCATCATCTTTTTGGTTTGACTTTTCTTTTGGGTTGATCCAGATTGCGTGTTTCAGGTCTTCGTGTTCTACGTCCATTCCGGTTCCGATCAGTGCGACAACCGGTTTTTTCTTTGCTTTCTTTTTGTTGGCTTTCAGGTAATCATACGCTTTGTTTACTTCGGCTCCGTACACACTGTCCTGATCGAAAGAACAGTTAAACCAGTCCAGTTCGGATTGTTTTTTTTGTGTTTCTGTCTTTGGCTTGATTAACTGGGCTGATACAGTAACGCTGATAAAACAGCATACGATAGGAAATATAAGTTTCTTCATTGTCGAAAGAGTTATAATTTATACGGTTTGTTTATTGTCTTATTTTTAAAATGGCTTCGCGTACTTGTTCACCCCGAACGTTGCGTGCAGCGAGTTTGCCTTCTTTGTCAATGACTACAAGGAAAGGGATGGAGTAGAAGCCGTAAGCAGTCTGAATAGCACTTGGGGTCTTGCTGCTTTTAGGGAATCCTGTCTTATCCCACAGCATCACCCACGGCAATTTTTCTTCATCCAGCATTTTTCTCCATTTTGCTTCGCTGTCATCCAGCGAGACACTGATGAATTCCAGATCGTCAGCCTTCAATTCATTGTATATGGTTAGCATACTACGCATCTCTTTACGACAAGGACCACACCAGGAGGCACAGAAGTCAAGTACGACAATTTTCCCACGGAAGTCTTTCAGGCTTACGTTTTTTCCGTTGGCATCTGTGAAAGTAAAGTCGGGACATTCTGCACCAATGATTTGGTGGGAGAGGACCTCTACTCTGTTTACCAACCATTTGGCAGATAAAGACTTTCTGTCTCGTTCTGGTATCATGTCCAATAGCATTTTGTTGGATTGGTAATCATTTACATTTGCCAGATAGGCCAATGCAGATGCCATGGCAGGAGTCAGTTTTCCTTTGACAGAAGTAGAAATCGTTGCTATATCCGGGTCTCTTTCTGTTGGCATATAGGTTTGCAAAGTCAGAAACGGATCGATGCCGGTGAATGAAAGCGAACTTTGTTCAGGGTTCTTTTCATCGAAAAAACCAGTAATACTTACAGGCGTGTTTTCGAGGTATATGTTTTGCTCTGTATTTCCGATATATAGTGTATATACATCAGGTAAAATGTTTTTCTTCTCAGTTTCGAATACTCCGTTCTGGTTAATGGGACAACTTAAAATGAGTTTCCCATTCAAATCCTTCACTTGTAAAGTGGTTGGTTTGAGTAGTCTCAACTTTCCTTTGAATAGTAACCCGTCGTCGCTCCATAGAGGAGTAGTGCTCCATAAGAATAATAATATAAATGAAAGTCTTTTTATGAATTTCATGATTTTGAGTTTATAAGATATCGTAAAATACTAGGTAACCTTGTTGTTACTCTGTTTATTCTTTAATAAGATGATTCTCTTAATAGTTGGATTCTTTTTTTACCAATCATCTCACCAATCCCAGCCTGGCCAAGAATCATCATCATCGTCATCATCTCCTTCGTCTGTTTCCGGTAGTTCTGGTAGTTCCGGGTAGGGTTTGATATCCCAATCTTCTGGTCCTTGAGCAATAGCTTCCAAATCAATATTATATTTTTTTAGATAGTTTGTTACAAAATCGAACTTACTACTTAGAAATGGATAGGTTGCTGAAGGCCACTTTGCTTCTCGTTCTTCCTTAGTAAGCCGCATGGCTATTTGCAGATAGCCTATAAATGTTTCTTTGGCTGTTGAAGGATTGGTTGCAGGCTTAATATAGTCTGCTGAATATGAATTTATATTACCGGGATATCCTCTTTTAAGATAGTAATTAGCATCAGCTTTGCTCTCAATATCTTCCTCTATGATAAGTGGAGTTGAGTGGTCGAAACCGGCATCAAACTCTTCTTCCGGTATGATAATATTCCCCCTTGTGATAGCTGTACGTATGATTTCATCGATAATTTTAAAACGGCGTATTGCATAACTATCTTTATTTCCGGCAATAGGGGATTTCCATTCTTTAAGTGGGTCATTGGGTGTCATCGTACCAAACATAATGTTGCTACAATGAGCTGCATCTCCCCAAAAGCAAGTTAACCAACAGTCGGTTTGGCTTTCATCATGTTCGAGTAATGCGACGTTAAATTCCATTGTTCCAGGTAGTATGACTGAATGCGAAGAATAATTGTATATAAAATACCAATACATAGGAAATACTCTATCAGTCACCTCCCGGTTGAGATAAGGGAATACATGGTCTTTCATAAAGGTAATGTAAAATGCACCCATCTCGTCATTAAGACAATTATCGAATATTTTTGATGAACTACCGAGTCCACCATTGGTCCAGTTTTTATTGAGGTCTTTTTCTGTTATATTTTTATATATCAGTTTTACTCCGAAATTTTTATAAATTTCCAAAGCGTCATTGTCCCATGGGTTATCTCCTTGAGGAAATTCGATCCCTCCGGCAAGTGCTAGCGGATCTGGTGTCGGATCGATTATATCTTCATCATAACAGGAAGAGAATGTGAGACAGAATAGTAATATCCATACATTATATATTGGTTTCATAATTCTCTGTTGTTTAAAATTGGTGATCATTGTTTTTGTTATTTGTATTTTAGTCAATAACGGGAACTCCAGTTCGTTGCGGTCCGAATGAGTTTTGTTCTAGTAATAAGTTTCTTTGCAAAACTTCTTTAGGTATAGGTAACACATACGAAAGGTCATTCTTCGTGAGTGTATATACTTTTCCTTCCCATTTATGCTGTATGGGAAGCATGCCATAGCGACGTAAGTCGAACCAGCGTTGCCCTTCATAGCAAAGTTCTTTTCTGCGTTCTTCACGTATTTTAGTGATGAGAGCTTCTCCGGTTAGTCCGGAAAAGGAAGGTGCGTTTCCTGCAATGTATCGTTTTTCCAGTAATGTATGCATTGCAGTTATAGCATCTCCTTCAGCTTTATTCATGGCAGCAGCTTCCGCATAGTTCAGATAAGCTTCTGCTATTCGGAAAGAGAGGGCAAAATAATCACTACTTTTTGAGGCAGGGACAGAACTGAGTGTTTTGTATTTGCCGTAAGGGAGGTAGATATCATAAAAGGTACTGTTTTCCGGTTCCCATTCGTTGTACTGCATCTCTCTGGTGATGTAACGGTCTTTACGTAAATCACCTTCTTGGAAGCTCTTAATCAGTTCGTCTGCTGCCTTAAACATTTTTCTAGTTTCTTCTCCATCTGCATATTCGTCTTCTTTGTCGATATAACCTTCGTATTCACCTGTTAGGTCTCTTATAGTTCCATAACTCCAGATAACTTCCGGTGAGTCATACGTATTGAATGTATAATAAGGTTCTTTTATACCCGCTTCCGGTGCAGGGATCGTATTCAGGTCACGTAATGAGAAGTTCCAATCTTTGATCACTTTCTCCGCATACGTTTTCGCTTCTGCCCAATTTTCCATATATAGAGCTACGCGTGACTTTAATAATTGCACCATAGGTAGGCTGACAAGGTAGTTCGGTTCATATTGCAGAGAAGTGGAGAGACCTTGAAATAAGCGTTCCGCTTCGTTTAGGTCGGTAACAATCTGTCGGTATACTTCTTCTACCGTATTCCGTTTCATTAATATATTGCCTTCTTCTCTCATCTTACTATCCAGTTTGAGAGGAACTCCCAGCGATTCTTTGTTATAATTATAAGGAAGTCCGTACTGATTGACTAGCATGTAATAGTAAAAAGCTCTTAACGCATAGGATTGTGCTTTAATATGGTTCTTTTCAACTTCTGTACCAGACACTTCGTCAATATAGTCAAGGGCGGCATTAGCTCCTAAAATATATTCATAGAGATTTTCCCATGTATTGACCACGGGGGATCCTCCTAATTTCTCTTGTATTTCGAACATGTTAGGTTGCCAGCTATACAGAACTTCAAAAATTTCCATTGTTACTTTGTCATTATCTGTGAATCCGTAACCTTCTACCTGATTCTGTTCAACATCATCTGCGAGTATTTCCAGATAGTTGAGAAACTGGGTATTTTGTTGTCGGGGATAAGCTTCTCCGATAAGCATCTCTTGTAATGCATTAGCGTCTTTGGGGATGTATTGGCTCTGTGACTTGGGTTCTAAAAAATCTCCACAAGCGGTGAGGCTGGTAAGTGTAATTGTATAGATTAAATATTTAAGTTTCATATCTCTCTTTGTTTATTGTTTAAAATCCGATATTAAATCCCAGTGAGAAAGAACGTGGCATGATGCTGTTTTCTAATTCCGGGTCGAAGCCGTTGAAACGTTTGCTGGCTATTACAAATATGTTGTCCATATTGAAATTGACAGACAGATTTTTGGCATGTATCTTGTCGCACCATTCTTGTTTCATTTGCCAGGATAATCCGATGTTCCGACAGCGTAAGAATGAGGCATTGACTACCATAGCATCTGATTTTTCCCACATTGGAATGGGAGATTCACCAGGATCTGTATTAGGCAAAGTCCAACCTATTCCTCTCTGCCATGTAGGTAGTCCGGGGATATTTGTATGGGCTTCGTCTCCTGGCTTTTGCCAACGATTTAGTAAATCACGGTTTATGTTGCTGATTGGACTAGGCATCATGTCACTGAGTCCTTTAAAATCGCGGTAAGGTGACGGTAAACGTTTATGGCTACCTAGCAAAAGGGAGAAACTGGTGTTCAATGACAAAGACTTGTAGCGGAAGCTTAAGCCAAGTCCTCCAGTGAAGTATGGTTCTTTTTCACCGGAATATACAAGGTAAGAAGTCGGGTCGATGTCTTTACTTTTTTCTTCTTCCGGGACTTCAACATAGTTGAATGTCGGCTTACCGTTAGTTCCATCAAGACCAGCAAATGAATATGACCAGAATGCACTTAACGGATAACCCTCTTTTAAGATTTGGGCGCCGTCTCCATTCAGATACATTGCTGTGTTTCTATCAATTTTGGTTTCCCCGCCTTTATTCCAGTTTTTAGAGGCATTCAGGTTAACATTCAGAGCGAAATCACGCTTTTGGATAGGTGTGAATGATAATGTGTATTCAATTCCTCGATTGTAAATGATTCCACCGTTCCGTTTCATCTGGTCAAGTCCGTATTCGTATGGCAAATCAACATTGATTACTGCATTGGAACGTCGGGTGTAATATTCCAGGTTCATATAAAACATGCGGAATAGTTCCAGATCCACCCCAAAGTTCCAGTTCTTGGTACGTTCCCACGAGAGATACGGGTTGGGGATCTGGCTGATAGTAGAGTAGTAACGGTTATATCCGGCTTGTACCCCGTTTTGATTTAAGATTAATTCGGGACTTTCGCGTGTTAAGGCATTCCCCTGAATACCGAACGTTCCTCTGAAATTAAGTGTGGAGATCCATGACAGATGCTTTTGGAAGAAAGCTTCTTCCGATGCTCTCCAAGAGAAACCGAATGAATAAGTCGGGTCGATGCGATGATTAATATCCTGTCCGAAAACATTGGAAGCATCATTTCGCACATTGGCATTCATTACGTAGCGGTTTTTGAATGAATATGCGAAAGTGGCAAAAAACGAAAGGAAGTTGTTGGTGTTGTTTGTTCTATTCCAACCTCCATTATAGATTTTTTGTAATATTCCCCAGCCTGTCGGACTTCCTCCTGGTGATACTACTTCGCTAGGTATGGTAGGTGCTACGATACGTTCACCTCTGTCCGGGACATATCCCCAAATGGTATTGGCAGTGCCTTTGGCTGTAGATGAACGGAGCTCCATACCCAATAATGCATTTAAGCGGTTGTCAGCATTGAATGCTTTACTGAATTGTAATTTGTTTTGGATATTGTAGGAATGCTGATTATTATCGTTTGTATACAATCTACCTCCGAATGGAAGTTGTGCGGCCTTAAATTCGGAACTGGTGGGAGTTACGGAGTTAAAATCGTATCCTCGATACTCGTTGGCTATGTAATATGTACGTTCGGTAGCCCAGCTTTCATTGGTACTGTTGTTATTAGAATAACCTCCGGTAAATTGGTAGGTCAACCAGTCGAGGATATGCCAATTAACATTTAAAGAGGCTGACATAAAGTTTGAACGCGCTTTTGAACCGCTATTATCTCGTTCATTGATGAAATTGTATGAAAGTGTTTCTTTACTACCTGTTTTATATGTGTATTCGTTCTCTTGCATATAGTAAGCATCCGGATCAATGGCACGGCTCGTATTAGTGGCATAACTCATAGGGTTGACATCATCAAAGAAGCCGTTGGTGGTAGAAACACTACCATTTAATGTCATGCTGATAGTTAGTTTCTCTATTGGGCGTAACATAAGGGCAATACGTCCGGTCATACGTTCGTTATCATTCCCTATTTCTTGACCTTCGCTGTTGTTATAACCCATGGATGCTGAATAACTGAACTTGTTCGTTCCACCGGAAACACTAATATTGTGCGTATGACTGAACGAACGGCGTGTCAGAGACTTGAACCAGTCTGTATTGCGGGTTTCCATAGCGTTATAAAGTTCTCTGTATTCGATGTCTGAAATATCGTGCTCTTGTAGCATGCGTAACAAACCCTCATAAGTGTTAGGATCTTTGTAAGGTACTGTTATGTAAGAGATTCCGGCGTCGAATGCCTCTTGTGAAAAACGGATACGTTCTTGAGAGTTCATAAAGTTGAACATTCCATAATTAGGACGTTGTCCGATGTTGAAGTTGGCAGAATAGTTCACAGTCAACCTGTCGGTGGTATTTTTTTTAGTTGTGATTTCGATTACACCGTTAGATGCTTTCGAACCATAGATAGCAGTGGCGGAAGCATCTTTCAAGATTGTGATGTTTTCGATGTCGGCAGGGTTCAGCCATGAAATTTGATTACCGATGATGTCTTTTAAGTTTTTAGTCATCAATTCGCCGTTATCTAGTGTTACCTGGAAATCTTCTTGGATAATACCGTCTACTACCCATAATGGGTCACGGTTTCCTTGCAATGTACTGGTTCCTCGAATTTGAATTTTAGGAGCAGTACCTACACGGCTGCTTGAATTAGTGACCACCATACCTGCTACACGCCCTTGCAACATTTGGTCAATAGTAGTGTAAGAAGGCATTATAATATCTTTCGCTTTGATTGTAGTGATAGAGCCTACGAGATCACGGCGTTGAATGTTTTGATAACCGGTGACTACAACTTCATCAATTTCTGTACTGGAACCGCTCAGGGTAACATTGATTGTTTTCTTACCCGTATATTTGACCGTTTTCTTTTCCATTCCGATAAAAGAAAAAGTAAGGATCAATCCTTCCTGTGCCGGAATATTGAAAGAGTAATGTCCGTCCAGTCCGGCGATGGCTCCTTGTTTAGATCCTCGGATTGTAACAGTGGCACCAGGTAATGCCTCACCACTGGTGTCGCGAATCCAACCGCTGATGGTTACTTTGGGTTTTTTCCTTTTCTTAATTACGATTGCACTACCGGAGATTTCGTAAGTCAGATTAGTACCTTCCAGACATTCATCCAGAATTTGAAGAATAGTTTTATCCTTAGCCTTAACAGTGATATCAGTTACATTAGCAATATCTTCTGTGGCATACATAAAGATAAATTTTGTGCGATTCTGTAGATACCAAAGTGCCGCTTCCAAAGTTTCTCCTTTTAAGTCGACAGAGATTCTTTGATTGTCTTGCGCTTGAATCATGAGTGAAGAAAGGGAGAATATCCATAAAAGGCAGAATTTCACAACGTTTCTGCTTACATAAGATACCACCCATGGCAGGGATTGCGTTCGTTTTTTCATAATGCGTTAGTTATATTATGTATTATTATTGTTTGTAGGAAATATGCAAGATACCTTCTCGTTGCTTGATATTTACCAGGTTTAATTCTGTTATCATGTCGATAATCGGGTTCATATTTTTATAACGATTAAGGGATGCCCCGATTCGTACTTGTTTGGCGGTTTCGTCCTCGAAAGTGTATTTGAACCCATACCATTTGGAAAGATATGACATTACATTCTCAAGAGGTACATTTAAAAAGATGAATGATCCGGATTCCCAAGATGTATACAGTTCTGTGTTTACGTTAGTGACAGTATTTGTATTAGTCTTTTTATTATAGGTATAGTGTTGGTTGGGGATTAATTCAAATACTTCATTTCCACTGCTGATTTTTACACCTCCACTGATTAATGTTGTACTTTCTATTTCTTCATCTGCGTATGCTCTTACATTGAAAGAAGTTCCTGTCACCCGAATAGAAGTGTGCGGTGTTTGCACGATAAAAGGATGTTCTTTGTCTGGAGCAACATCGAAATAGGCTTCACCTTCAACCTGTACGATGCGTTCCTTATCGCTGAAACAAATCGGATAAGTCAGTTGAGATTCTGCATTCAGATGTACTTTTGTTCCATCCGAAAGGACAATGTGACATTCCATACCATGCAGTGTACGAAGCGTATTTTTGATTTCTTTCACTTTGGGCTTGTTGGCAGGAGTTTGATAATTAATCCCTTTGGAGTCAATGATGAACACTTCAGTTGCACCCTCCGGAAGGACATTCTCAAAAAGATTGAAGGTGTTGCCATTACTTAAAGTCAGTTCTCCGCCATGGGTTCCTGGAGTGATTTCACCGATTTGCTCTCCGATTGCCCAATTATAAATAAGGAATGAAGCCGGTATTATCAACAGCAAAATAAGAGCCGCATATTTCAGGCTCCTTTTCCACGAGAAGACCATACGAGATTGATTGTTTCCCAGTAGCGGGTAGACTTTCTCCCATGCCTTTTGTGAAGAGAAGCTTTTTATTAACCGGCTGTTTTCTTCATACGTTTCCTTATTTAATATCCGGTCGGCTATTTTTTGATGCTCCAGATTCTCATCCAACCACGCATGATAGTTTTTTTCCTCTTCGGGGGTAGACGAATGGGTAAATAAAGAAGCTAAGATTTTTGCAATTTTAAATTTTTCTTTGAATGAATTCATCGTTTTTTCGATTTGTTATATGAGTAAAACAATCCAATCGAAAAAACGGGGTAATCAAAAAGTTACTTTATTTGCATAAAAATAGTAATAAGGTGTAATTTATGCCTTTGAGACTTTCGCGAAGTTTGCGGTAGGCGAATTTCTTTAACGTATGGACAGTGCCTTCTGAAATTTGCAATTTGTCAGCAATCTCATGGTTTTTTAACCCTTTCATGGAATATAAGATGATATTTCGCATTTGATTAGGCAATTCTTCTACCGCTTTGCGAACCATGTGGAATGTTTCCTGCTCGATAATGGCAGCTTCGAAGCCACTATCGAACTCTTCCTGTCCGGAAAAATTAGGAATATCTAATTGCTCATGTTTTAGGTGATTCAGACATTTATTTCGGGTGACGGTATAAAGGAAGCTTTTTACTTTCAAAATGTTGTCGAAATCTTCTTTCCGTTCCCAATAAGCTAACAATACATCTTGTGCGATGTCTTTGCAAACTTCTTTGTCTTCAATATAGTGAGATGCGAACACGCAAAGAATAGGATAGTAGTCATCAAATAGCTTTTTGAAAGCTTGTTTGTTACCACGTCTGATGTCTGCAATTATATTTTCTGTATGTATGTTCACTATTTAGGGGTGGAGCGACTGGTGCAGGAATTTTCTTATCCAATCTTACTTATTTTCTTTAGCTTTTCTTCTTCGATGATTTTGATCTTTCTTCCGTCGATTGTAATCAGGCGTTCCGTAGCAAACTGTGATAATGTGCGGATAGCATTCGAAGTAGTCATATTAGAGAGATTTGCTAAATCTTCGCGTGAAAGATAAATGCTCAAGGTAGATCCGTCTTCTTCCAAGCCGTAGCTTTCTTTCAGGAAGATGAGAGATTCGGCCAGGCGTCCGCGGATATGCTTTTGTGTCAGATTGACGGTGCGTTCGTCTGAGATGCCGAGATCAATAGACAGCTGGCGGATAAAAAACATGGCGAGGTCATTGTTTTGGGCAATTAAAGTTAAGATAGCATTCATGGGAATCAGGCAAACAACAGAGGGTTCGAAAGCTGCTGCGGCAGTTACAAAATCTTGTTTGGCAAAATAAGCACGATACGCAAAGTATTCGCGTGGTTTAATCATGCGGATAATCTGACTTCTACCTCCCACACCATCTTTGAAGATTTTTACTTTCCCACTGATAAGGCACATCAGATGAGAAGGTGTTTCTCCTTCGCAGTAGATGGTTTCATTTTTTTTGTAGGTCTGTATCGTATAGTTGTTCATCAGAAACTCCTTTTGTTCGTTATTTAAAGGAGCTAACATATCGGATAACGGCTCCGAAATATCGATGTCTGACATATTCATTTTTACCATGAGTGCTATAAAACTGTGTTATACAGCACAAAAGTAAAAAGAAAAAATGAGAAAATGAACGAATCTATAAAAAGATTGCACAAAAGTGGGAGCTTTCGTGCAATCTTGAAGACATTTTATTTGGTAAATAACAGTTCCCTGTATTTGGGTAACGGCCATATTTCGTCGTCCACTTCCATCTCCAGATGATCGATGTGGTCGCGGATTTGATCGAGGTATGGACGTACTTTTTCTTCGTATGCAAATGCTCTTTCCTTATAGTTCTCCAGATGGTTGGCAACTTTTCGTGCTTCGGTCATCTCGCGAACCAGTACTTTGATGGAAGTCACCCGGTGTGAAATCTCACGAATCAGTTCTTTGCGGTCGGCACTCAATACTTCGTATTCGTCAGCCGGGAATATTTCTTTCAGTCCGCGAAGATTTTCGAGCAACCGGTTCTGATAGGCAACGGCAGTCGGCACGATGTGGTTAATGGCGAGGTCGCCCAATACACGGCCTTCGATTTGCACCTTCATGGTATACTTTTCCAGTTCCACTTCCAGGCGGCTGTTCAACTCTGTCTCGTTGAAGATACGTTCACCGATAAGTACAGCTTTGGATTGGTTGTCAACGTAGTGCATCAGGGCTTCCGGTACGTGGCAGATGTTAGTCAGTCCGCGGCGTGCGGCTTCCTGTTTCCACTGTTCAGAATAACCGTCGCCTTCAAAGCGAATCGGTTCGGAGGCGATAATCGTTTCTTTCAGCAAGCGGAAGATGGCTTCGTCTTTGCCTACTCCTTCTTCCATCAGCTTTTCTACCGATGCGCGGAATTCGTTCAACTGGTTTGCCATGGCAGCATTGATTGCAATCATAGAAGCGGCACAGTTGGAAGAAGAACCGGCGGCACGGAATTCGAAACGGTTTCCGGTGAATGCGAAAGGAGAGGTGCGGTTACGGTCGGTAGTATCCAGCAGGATTTCGGGGATACGTCCGATACCTAACTTCAGGGTGGTTTTTGCTTCCGGTGTCATTTTCTCGTTACCTACCTGGCGGACAATTTCGTCGAGAGTGGACGAGAGTTGTGAGCCCAGGAAACAAGAAAGAATGGCGGGAGGAGCTTCGTTGGCTCCCAAACGGTAGCTGTTGCTGGCGCTCATGATGGAGGCACGCAGTAAATCCTGGTTTTTATAAACCATCATTAAGACGTTTACCAGGAAAGTAAGGAATAGCATATTTCCTTTCGGATTCTTTCCGGGCGCGAACAGGTTGATGCCGGTGTCGGTGCAGAGCGACCAGTTGTTGTGCTTGCCCGAACCGTTTACTCCGCTGTATGGTTTCTCGTGCAGGAGTACATTGAAGTGATGTTTCCTTGCGATACGTTTCATCAAATCCATGACAAGCTGGTTGTGGTCGTTCGCCAGGTTGCAGTTTTCGAAGATAGGGGCCAACTCAAATTGGTTGGGGGCTACTTCGTTATGACGGGTTTTGGCGGGAATCCCCAGTTTGTGACACTCAATTTCGAGTTCTTTCATAAATGCGGTGACACGTGGAGGGATGGAGCCGAAATAGTGGTCTTCCAATTGTTGGTCTTTGGCAGAAGAGTGTCCCATCAGTGTCCGTCCTGTCAGGCAGAGGTCGGGGCGTGCATTATATAAGGAAGAGTCGACTAGAAAATATTCCTGTTCCCATCCTAAATTGGTATATACGCGGGTGATGTTCTTGTCGAATAGTTGGCAGACTTCCGTTGCTGCTTTATCTACAGCGGCAAGTGCTTTCAATAAGGGAGTTTTGTAATCCAGCGCTTCACCCGTGTAAGAAATGAAGATAGTGGGGATACAAAGAGTAGTATCTACTACGAATGCCGGTGAAGAAACATCCCAGGCTGTATATCCTCGTGCTTCGAACGTGTTGCGGATACCGCCGTTAGGGAAAGAAGAGGCATCCGGCTCTTGCTGGATCAGCAGTTTTCCGGAGAAGCGTTCGATTACTCCGCCGTCTTCGCCGAATTCGATAAAACCGTCATGTTTCTCGGCTGTTCCGTCTGTCAGAGGCTGGAACCAGTGTGTGTAGTGAGTGACGTTGAGCGACTTGGCCCAACTTTTCATGCCGTTAGCAATCAAGTCTGCTATTTCGCGGCTGATAGGTGTCCCTTTTTCGATAGCATCGGTTACAGCTTTGTAGGCTTCTTTAGGAAGATACTCTTGCATCTTCTTGCGGTCGAACACGTGGCTACCATAATAATCAGAGAGTTTGTTGGAAGGAGCAGTTACTTCCAGAGGTTTCCGGTTGGAAAGCTCTTGTAAGGCATAAAAACGCATTTTTGACATAAATGGTCTAATTTTTATCGGTTGATGGCGCAAAATTATATGTTTTTTCTGAAAGTACTCCTATTTTGAAGGGGGTATTTTAAGAAATTGATGTATTTTTTTTGGAAGATACCCCCTCTGCTGATTCTCCAACTAACCCAGCTATCCCTTCATGTGTATTTTGGGATTTCCCCTCCGACTCCCCCGTTATTGGGGGAGAGTAACCTTCCAGAAGGAGGAGAAGCTATGCAGAGCACTTGCGAAACTTCAGTAACAAGAATAAAGAAACAACTAGTCAATCATTACCTGAGAAGTACAGGTTCTCTTTGTCCCATATATTGTGGGAAAGTATTCCCTGTTAATTGGGAAAAGATTCCCTATTAGTTGGGAATAAATTCCCATAATATGAGGGAATACTTTCCCACAATATGTGGGACAAAGAGAACTAGTTTATCTCTTTTTTACTTACTTTCATAAGAAAATATAGGCACTGACTAAATGAACTGAATGATCGGAGCGTGAGAGCAAACGTTTGCCCTCACTCTGCTATCATACTTGCCCTAACAGCGGAAAGCACCATGAATAAAGGGATTGAGAGGAAATATGAGGGCATGAGGGCAAAAATGAAAAAAAACTTTTATGGGAGAATTACAAAAGCTTCTCTAGTAGGGGCGGAATTCTCAACTGATGTATTCATGACTGAACCGTTCTTAGTTGAACGGTGAAATATAAATTTTAGTAGCTTAATCCCATTGCTTTTCGATATTCTTTTTTATATTTGCCTGCGTTAATGGAGGAGATACGATAATTGAGAGATAAAATATTGATAGGATGCATATTGTGTCTGTTCTCTTTTATTCCAAAGGGGGCAGCCAATAATTATATAATGAATCCTTATACTCGTCAGGAGATCTCCGTCGATTCCATCATTGAGCGTGTGATGACTTTTGCGCCTTTGTATGAAACAATAGTCAGTGACTATCGCGCGAACCTATATATAAAAGGTAGGATGGATATTCAGAAAAAGAATTTTATTCTCCGTTATGTGCCTTCTATGTTTCGTTTGCAAAAAGGAGTTCGCGAATATCTGCTTGAAACATACAGTGACCTCCATTATACGGCTCCCAATATTTATGACCAGAAAGTGAAAGCCTCCCAAGGAACAGTGAGGGGGAACAGGGGATTACCGGGTTTGCTCGAATACTTTAACGTAAATATCTACTCTTCTTCTTTGCTGAACGATGAACGCTTGTTGTCGCCGCTGGCTAAAAACGGACAGAAATATTATAAATACCGGATAGACAGCGTGATGGGAGATCCTAATAATCTGAATTATCGGGTCCGCTTTATTCCCCGTACCAAGAGCGATCAGTTGGTAGGTGGATATATGGTAGTTAGCAGCAATGTCTGGAGTGTGCGTGAGATTCGTTTTTCCGGAAGGTCGGAATTGATAACGTTTACCTGCCGGATAAAAATGGGAGATGTCGGCAAGAAAAACGAATTCTTGCCGGTACGTTATGACGTAGAGGCTCTTTTTAAATTTCTCGGAAATGAGGTGGATGGTAATTATACCGCGTCTTTAGACTATAAATCCATCGAGTTGAAAGAAATAAAGGTGCGTAAGAAAGAAAAGAGGAAATATAATCTTTCGGAATCTTTCTCCTTGCAGTGCGATACGAATGCCTATAAGACGGATGCCTCTACCTTTGCTATCTTGCGCCCGATTCCTTTGAATGAGAATGAGAAGAAACTATATTCCGACTATGCGCTTAGACGTGACACGGCTACCATACAAAAGCCATCCAAGAGTCAGACCTTTTGGGGAACAATCGGTGATTTGATGATGGAAGATTATAAATTCAATTTGTCTAATATCGGAAGCGTACGGTTCTCTCCCTTTATAAACCCGCTTTTATTCAGTTATAGCGGAAGTAACGGTTTGTCTTATCGGCAGGATTTCCGCTATAACCGTCTTTTCAGAGGGGATAAAGTGCTTCGTATTGTACCTAAGCTCGGATATAACTTTACACGTAAGGAGTTCTATTGGTCGTTGAATGCCGACTTTGAATACTGGCCGCAGAAACGGGGATTCTTCCGGTTGAATGTGGGGAATGGTAACCGCATTTATAGTAGTAAGGTGCTGGATGAACTGAAAGCTATGCCGGACAGCATCTTTGATTTCAATTTAATTCACCTTGATTATTTCAAGGACTTGTATTTTAATCTCCGCCATACAGTTGAGGTGGTTAACGGACTGGATGTCGGGCTGGGTTTCTCTGCCCATAGAAGAACCGCCGTAGAGCCTTCCCGTTTTGTGATAACCGGTGATTATCCGATGCCGCCTCCGGAATTTATGGATAAATTCAAGAACACTTATATCAGTTTCGCCCCCCGTATCCGAGTGGAATGGACGCCGGGACTCTATTATTATATGAATGGAAAGCGAAAGATTAACCTGCGTTCCATCTATCCAACCTTCTCGGTCGATTATGAACGGGGAATAAAAGGAGTATTTAAAAGTACGGGCGAATATGAAAGAATAGAGTTTGACCTTCAGCATCAAATCCGGATGGGATTGATGCGTAATATTTATTATCGTTTCGGATTCGGAGCATTCACTAACCAGGATGAGTTGTATTTTGTGGACTTTGCCAATTTCTCCCGTCATAATCTTCCCGTAGGCTGGAATGATGAAATTGGCGGAGTATTTCAGGTGCTTGACTCACGTTGGTATAACTCCTCCCGCCGTTATGTGCGGGGGCATTTCACCTACGAAGCTCCGTTCCTTATTCTCCGGCATCTGATGAAGTATACCCGTTATGTGCAAAATGAGCGTATATATGTCAGTGCGCTTTGTATGCCGCATCTTCAGCCTTATATGGAAGTCGGATATGGCATCGGTACGCATGTTTTCGATGTGGGAGTCTTTGTGAGCAGTGAGAACTGGAGGTTCGGAAAGATAGGGTGTAAGTTTACGTTTGAGTTGTTCAACCGATAGTTTTTCCCGTTCCAGTTGTTTTATCGAAAGATTATACATATCTTTGTGAAAGAGAGGATGAGGACCGAATTTAGCATCAAAGAGGTGTAGTCGCCTCGTAAGCACAGGTATTTTCCTAGAAAATAAATTCTAAGGTATAAATACCTAAATTTATTTTAGTAAATAACCCATCCTCTCTTCTCTTTATTTATATACATAATACAAAATGGACGGAATTCTAATAACAATACTTATTGTCACTGGTTTTCTGATTTACAAGATGATTTCCTCAAGCAGAAAACAAGAGGGGTATAAAAGATGGAAAGCGACAGACGGTCGTAAGGAAGAAAAGATTACTAAAGTAAAATGGGAGCATGGAGCCTGGCTTAGGCATGCTTGGGAAGCAATAATTCCAAGAGCACAGTATGATCAAAAGTATGATGAATCGGCTGTTGTCTGGTGTGCCAATCTGTTGGAAATGGAAGCGGGACAACTGAAGGAAATACTACAAAATGTTTCTGCGCATTACCGGGAGTTTTGGATGAGGAAAAGAAAAGGAGGGTATCGTATGATCTCTGCTCCTAACGAAAAATTACAGTCTATTCAAACTATTATTAATTTTCGTATATTATTACCTGTAACAATGATTCATCCGGCAGCGGTAGGTTTCCGGAGCGGTCATTCCGTAGTCGACAATGCCAATCCTCATTTAGGAAAGCGGTATGTGTTGAAAATGGATATCCATGATTTTTTCTTTTCTATACGGAGCCTGAGGGTGAAAAAGGTATTTGAGAAAATCGGCTATCCGGAAAATGTATCTAAAGTATTGGGGGCGTTATGTTGTTTGCACAGACACTTGCCGCAGGGAGCACCTACAAGTCCGTCGTTAAGTAATATCGTTAGTTATGAGATGGACAGAAAGTTGGCGGCATTGGCAGCGGAATACGGATTGACTTATACCCGGTATGCTGACGACCTGACTTTCTCTGGAGATGTATTTCCCAAAGAGCAGATTATTCCCCGTATTAAACAGATCATTCGTGATGAGAAATTCGAACCGAATCATAAAAAGACCCGTTTCATCAATGAGTATGGCAAAAAGATTATCACAGGCGTGTCCATTTCTTCCGGTGTAAAACTGACGATTCCCAAAGCCAGGAAGAGGGAAATCCGTAAGAATGTCTATTTCATCCTGACGAAAGGTTTGGCAGAACATCAGCGGCGGATTGGTTCAAGTGATCCTGTTTATCTGAAACGGCTGATTGGAGAGCTGTATTATTGGCGGTCAATAGAACCGGATAATAACTATGTATCCGATTCTATTGCTGCTCTGAAACGTTTGGAGAAAGGGTGTTAATTTAGTTTCGTCACCTGAATCTACCATTTAATCCGCTTAATCCGCAATCGTCACCCGTTCGTTTTCAATTTTGGCATAATTCCTTTTCACGGCTTCGCGAATACCTCTTTGCATGGCAGCGTCTATGTTCGATCCCATACGGACAAAGCCGAATTGTTGTGCACATGCTTTTATCAAATCTGTCGCAGGCAGGCTGATGGAGTCTGTCAACAGTTGTCGGATGGCATTGGCTATCTCTTCAGGAGCAATATCTGTCGCTTCCCGGTCGGAAACCGGACGATAAACAGAATAGGAGATACATTGCTCTCTGTTTTTCCAGCAGAAAACAATTCCTTCATGTTCGGTGCGATAGATATTCAGTGCATCTAATGCCGTCTCTATCTGTGTTTCTATCCGTGCGCCCAGACGACTGATTCCCCATTCAGACAGAATCTTCTTGCAAAGCAATGATTTGCTGACCGGAGCTTCGTTCTTTATAATTTTCCGTATTTGATACATGAGGACGGGATAGCTTTCGTTAAAGAAAAAAACTTCCGGCGAATAGTTGCCTGGAGTGATCTTTGCTGATTGGTACTTTTGCCGTATTCCGTCTTGTGCGGAAGCAGTTTGCTTTTCTGAGGTGGCAGGTGATGCTTTGAGTACAAATGAAATTTCATTGTTATCTCTCTCGGCAGTCGGTACTGCTTCTTCTATTGACTCTTCTTTTATAGGCTCTTCTTTTGTTATTTTTTCTTTGTCGGTCGACTCTTTGTTCACAGAATCTTTTTCTGCTGTTATTGGATCAGAGCCAATTCCGATGGTTGTCGTTGTTTTAGCATTAACCTTTGAACTCATTCTGCGTGCGATAGCCTCTTGGATGGCTGCTATTACTTCGTCCGGCTTTTCCCACCAGTCCATAGTCCATATCCGGTAAATATCCCAGCCGAGTGCTTTCAGTACATTGTTTTGTACAATTTCCCGATCGCGTGCGGTCTTGGTACGTTTGTAGTTTTTGCCATCGCAGATAATGCCTAATTGATAGTTGGATGGATGTTCGCTGTCAACGATACCTATATCTATTTTATAACCGGAACATCCGATATCTGTATGCACGGTGTATCCCAATGAACGCAGTTTATCGGCAATGATATTCTCGATGGAGGCTGCTGCTTCCGTTGATTGGGCTGTCACACTGCTGATTGTGTTTCTGGTTCCTTTCTCTGCATATTCGAGGAAACGTTTTAGTCCGGCTACTCCGATAGAGGAAGTCCGGTTCAAATCAATCATATCCGATCGTAAAGTGGAATAGATAATCATCTCATACCGGGCACGGGAAACGGCTACATTCAACCTTCTTTCACCGCCTATCCGGTTCAATGGACCGAAATTCATGCTGACACGTCCTTCCGCATCCGGACCGTAGCCCACAGAAAAGAGAATAACGTCGCGTTCATCTCCCTGCACATTCTCCAGGTTTTTGATAAACAACGGTTCGTTACATTCCAAAGCAAGGCTTTCCAGTTCGGGATGGAAGATAAAGAGGTCGGAAAGTAAGTCTTCTATTAAAGCTTGCTGAACGATGCTGAAAGTCACTACGCCGATACTTTTCTTTCTTAATTCCTCGCTTCTCAATCTTCTGGCTATTTCGTCTACCACCGCTTGAGCTTCCGCCCGGTTTTGGCGCGATTTGCCTTTATCATAATAACCGTTGATGTTGACTATCCTGACTTTCGATTCAATGTTGTCCGGAGAAGGGAAAGTCATCAGTTTGTTATCGTAATATTCGGAGTTGCTGAAAGCGATGAGGCTCTCGTGTTTGCTTCGATAGTGCCACAATAAATATTTGGAAGGGATAGACAAGGCGAGACAGTCATCAAGAATACTCTCCAAATCCTCCATTTCAATATTATCTTCATCAACGGTGCTGACCGAGAAGAAGCTGGTAGGAGGCATCTGTTTCGGGTCCCCCACGATAATCACGTTTTTGCCTCGGGCAATAGCGCCCACCGCTTCATAAGTAGGCATCTGTGACGCTTCATCAAAGACAATCAAATCGAATTTGTCGGCATCCGTATCAATGAATTGAGCGACGGAAAGCGGGCTCATCAGCATGCACGGACACATACGCGACAATAAAGTAGGAATCTGGTCGAACAGTTTGCGGATGGATGTACCGCGGGCGTTGTTGCGGATGTTCTTTTGAAGGATGCCCACTTCGGAACTTTGGATAGCTTCGCGAGTGAAAGACGGAATGTTGGAAGCCAGCCGCGCAAACAATTCTTTTTGGGTCGTTTCTTCGAATTTGGCGGATATTTGTTTGTATTTAGCAATCATATCGTTGAATATCTTGCCGTTGAATAATTCCAGCGTGGGTTCTTTGGCAATGATATACTGAATGGCTGTCTGGTAGAAACTCTTGCGGAAGATGTCTGTCAGTCGGTCGGTAGGGATATTCTTTTCCTTATATTCTGTCGCGACAAATCCGACTCCCAGTTTATTTAGAGTTTGGTATGCTTGTAACCACCGATACCAGTCTTTGAGTTTGTCGATGTTATCTTTCCAAGTTTGGGCTTTCGATAGCGCGATCGTTATCCAGTCGGTCGAAGAGGCATAAAGCTCTTCTGTTGATATACCCAACGTGCCGGACAATTTCTTTTCGATGACTGTAAGTGTATCCAGTAACTGATACAATTCATTGAGAGAGTGAGCGTGAATATCTCTGAATGTTTGAATTCCTTCTGCAAGTTGTACCGACAAATTCTGTTTGATTTGTGACACCTTGGCTATGTCCTTGGCATAATTCAGCAAATGCGAGTGAAGAGAAACCATGTCATTGATAATCTGCTCAATGGCAGTCCAGTCCTCATTCTTGCCGAATCGTCCGAACAAAGAGGGGAGTTGGCTGATGTATTTTTGAACAGCTTCCTCTTCTTCCTGATACCGGATAATCTGGTGGAGTAGCGGTTTGATCTCTTCTGTCTCAATCGTTTTTAAAGCATACATGTTGATGGTCTTTTTGATCTTTCGCTGTCCGAAATATCTGGGAAGAAACCATTGGTCGGATGCACGATTCCATTTGGCTAGCATCTGTTTTACATTAATGGACAGAATCTCTTTAGTAAATCCTGTCTCTATCTCTTTTCTTTGTTCATCACGTTTTTGTCCATGAACCAGCACTTCACGATATTCATTCAGCGTTTCATTCAATAATGGCAGAGTCAGCAATCCGGGAGTCAGTTCCGGAATATCGAGTATTTTTTGGATGATACTGGCGATCGTTTGGAAATCTTTGCGTGTAGGATGTATATCCGTATCTTTCAAAAGTACGGAAAATGCGTCCAACTTCTGCCGGATAGTATCCAATAAGTCGATGAAATCGGTAAGTAATTGGGAGGCTTCTTCTTTTCCGGCAGATGAATATTCGGAAATCGAGATGCCTGTTAATGGGTGCCGGTAAGGATGTCCGCACGCATTGGCGGTTCTGACTAGCGATTCGATAGCCTCTTCCCATTGCGCAAATGTATCTTTGTCTAATGTATCCAGATAAGGTTGTGGAATCTCAAAACAAGGTTCGACGTCCACAGACTGATAATGGATAATGGCATCGTATAGTGAAACTCCGAACGGGTATTCCTTATGTAGGGCTTCAATATACTGATTCAGTTCCGTCCGCAAATTCAGCAAACGTTCCGCTTCCTTTTTGAATTCTTCGGGAGGGGTCTGCCTGATAATTTCCGTTGTTTTTTTCAGTTGTGAGATAACGGTGGATTTCTTTGTTTTGTTGGAATGAATTTCCAAACAGAACGGAGCCAGACCGATAGCCGCTAGTCGGTTTTGAACAACGGAGAGGGCAGCCATCTTTTCCGCAACGAATAAGACACGTTTTCCTTTGTAAAGCGCGTTGGCGATGATATTGGTAATTGTTTGCGATTTACCCGTTCCCGGAGGGCCGTGCAGGATAAAAGTCTTATCGTGTACGGCTTCGTAGATAGCTTCCAATTGCGAAGAATCGGCGATGATAGGCAAAACGATATCCGTTGGCGACAGTTGTTTGTCCATATCCGTTGCGTCTATTTCTTCTGTTGCGGCTTCCCATTCTAGCTTTCCGTTGATGAGGCTTGAAACAATTTTGTTCTGAACCAGTTTGTCGGCATTGTTGTGAATGTCATTCCACATGATGAACTTATTGAAAGAGAAGATGCCTAGGATGGCTTGCTCTTCCACGTCCCATTTACGTTGGTTTTTGATGCTGTTGCGAATGATGGAATAGATCAGTTTGACGTTGACGCCTCTTTCATCGGTGGGCAATGGGGTTAATCCTGATATGGTAATTCCGAAGTTTTGGCGAAGCATTTCTAATAACGTAATATTCATCATTGTTTCCTCTTCCCGTGAACGGATCACATAGCCTTTAGCAGCCGATTTACGGATGATTTCAACCGGCATTAGCAGGATGGGAGCGTAGCGGGGACGTTCGCTGGAAGGAGTCTCGTACCATTTCAAAAGTCCGAGAGCCAGATAAAGAGTGTTGGCTCCGTTCTCTTCAATAGAGGTACGCGAGGAACGGTATAGGTGAGTCAGTGCTTTACCTAAATCGTTTTCGGGCAGATAAAAACGCAGTCTTTTCTGTGAAAGCTCCGAGTTGATGAAACCAACTACCGGATCAGACTCCGGTACGGAGGAATAAATGCCGAAATCTATCGCCGGGCTTTCCCAATCAGCCGGGCGGTGTAGGATGCGGAATTCTTCTCCGTCAGCCAATGCATCTTCCAGACAAGCCAGATTAGCTGGGATCAGTTGGAGCGTGTTTTTGGTAATCCGGATGTTCAGCAGGTTGTTGCGAAGGCTCAAGTCAAGCAGCCGCCTTTCCCACAACAATTGTTTGGTGATTACGGTTTGGGTTTCATTGCCCGATAAATCATACGGATTGATGCTTTGCGGAGTGGCATGAACGGCATTGTTCTGAATGTTGGTCTCTTTTTCGTCAATTTCCCATACCTGTCCGTGCAAAATACGTTGAGGGATGGGGCGTACACCCGAATATCTAGCTCTCTTGATGTCTATTGCAAGAAGGAAGTTATTCCTGTCCGTCAACTTTCCGTTTGCTTTCTTCACCGCATCGTCGAAATCGGACGAATGTCCCATGTTCATGCAGGTCGTTTCAACTAAAGTAATGTCGTAGATTCCTTCCGCTGTTCTTTTCGTTAATAGAGAAACATCATCAATCGTAGGATCCGGAAAGGTTTCCGGCACCAGCCAGGCTCCTGCGAAAGCGTGCCCTTGTGTGATGACGATTAAAGCATTCAGTCCGATTGCCTCCAGACAGGAAGCATAAAGCAAAGCCATATCCAGGCAGGTTCCCAATTTCTGTGCCATCACAGAATCGGCTAACCGGACACGCTGCCCATATTTTTCGAAACTGGCGGGAACGGTACTGTATATAATCTGTTGTTCCGCGATAGCCGTATAGATAGCAGCCATCTGTTTCCTCACCCTGTCCGGAGTGCGGCTTTGGTATTCATCGAGAGACGGATTGCCGGTCCATTGCCCCAGGATGGAAGCTGCTCTTTTGATAATCGGTACAACAGCCGTATGATTGGGAGTGGTGAAAGCAGCCAGCATTTCGGGCAATACATTGAGTCCGCCCCATTGGTCGTATGCCAGGATGTCGATAGGATATGTTTGGCAGAATATCGGTTCCGCTTCAGCAGTAATTTCAATTTTCAGGTTGCCGGATAAACGTTCGGTCAGTTGCGTGAAGTAGTTGGCGGACAAAGTGAGATTGAATGACGACAGACGGACCGAGCCGTTTGCCGGAATCTGTTCCACAGCTATCGGAGCGGCATTTCCGAAAGTCGGTTCTGTCGTGATTACTACCTGAATGTCCTTCAGTGGGGCAGATGTCGTGTTCTCAATAGAAAGCTGATGAATGACTGATGCTCCGTTTTGCTGTATCGCAAAATTAATAAGCGGTAAATAGTCGCATTGCACCTTGACTTTGTCCAATCTCTCGTCCATGGTAAAAACTGTATAAATTAAGAATTGCAATATTACAAAAAATACGGATATAAATCTCTTTTCTTCTGCCATTCTTTTGTCAATCAAGAAAATATTTCTACCTTTGCGCCCGATTTATAGATAATATAATGTCTTATTTAATTAAAGTATTAAACAATTTTATTATTAATGGAAAACTTAAAGAACGTAGCTCCTATTGAAGATTTCAACTGGGATGCTTATGAAAATGGCGAAACAGTAACCAACGTTAGCCACGATGAACTAGAAAAAGCTTACGACGGTACGCTTAACAAAGTAAACGACCGTGAGGTTGTTGACGGAACCGTAATCGCAATGAACAAGCGTGAAGTAGTTGTGAACATCGGTTACAAATCAGACGGTATCATCCCTTTGAATGAATTCCGTTACAATCCGGACCTGAAAGTAGGTGACACTGTAGAAGTATACATCGAAAACCAGGAAGACAAAAAAGGACAGCTCGTTCTGTCACACAGAAAAGCCCGCGCTACTCGTTCTTGGGATCGCGTTAACGCTGCTCTGGAAAATGAAGAAATTATCAAGGGTTACATTAAGTGCCGCACGAAGGGTGGTATGATCGTAGACGTATTCGGAATCGAAGCATTCTTGCCGGGTTCTCAAATCGACGTTAAACCGATCCGCGACTATGATGTATTCGTTGGCAAAACAATGGAATTCAAAGTGGTTAAAATCAACCAGGAATTCAAAAATGTTGTTGTATCTCACAAGGCTCTTATCGAAGCTGAACTGGAACAACAGAAGAAAGAAATCATCGGTAAACTCGAAAAAGGACAAGTTCTTGAAGGAACTGTTAAAAATATCACATCCTACGGTGTATTCATCGACCTTGGTGGCGTAGACGGTTTGATCCACATCACTGACCTTTCTTGGGGACGTGTTAGCGATCCGAAAGAAGTGGTTGAACTGGATCAGAAGCTCAACGTTGTTATCCTTGACTTCGATGACGAAAAGAAACGTATCGCTCTTGGCTTGAAACAACTGACTCCGCATCCATGGGATGCTCTTGATACTGACTTGAAGGTTGGTGACAAGGTGAAAGGTAAAGTGGTTGTTATGGCTGACTACGGTGCATTCATCGAAATCGCTGCCGGCGTAGAAGGTTTGATCCACGTTTCAGAAATGTCTTGGAGCCAACACCTGCGTTCTGCACAAGATTTCATGAAGGTAGGCGACGAAGTAGAAGCTGTTGTTCTTACACTTGACCGCGAAGAACGTAAGATGTCTTTGGGTATCAAACAACTGAAACAAGATCCATGGGAAACAATCGAAGAGAAGTATCCTGTAGGTTCTAAGCATACAGCAAAAGTACGTAACTTCACTAACTTCGGTGTATTCGTAGAAATCGAAGAAGGTGTAGACGGCTTGATCCACATCTCTGACCTTTCTTGGACTAAGAAAGTAAAACACCCGTCAGAATTTACTCAGATTGGTGCTGACATCGAAGTTCAGGTATTGGAAATCGACAAAGAAAACCGTCGTTTGAGCCTTGGACACAAACAACTCGAAGAAAATCCTTGGGATGTATTCGAAACTGTGTTCACTGTAGGTTCTGTACACGAAGGTACTATCATCGAAATGTTGGATAAGGGTGCTGTTGTAGCTCTTCCTTACGGTGTAGAAGGTTTTGCAACTCCGAAACACCTTGTAAAAGAAGACGGTTCACAAGCACAGTTGGATGAGAAACTTGAATTCAAAGTGATCGAGTTCAACAAAGACGCTAAGAGAATCATCTTGTCTCACAGCCGTATCTTCGAAGATGTAGCTAAAGCTGAAGAAAGAGCAGAAAAGAAAGCTGCTTCTGGCGCAAAGAAAGCATCTTCTAGTAAGAGAGAAGATTCTCCGATGATCCAAAACCAAGCTGCTTCAACTACGCTGGGCGACATTGACGCTCTGGCTGCATTGAAAGAACAGTTGGAAGGAAAGAAATAATCTGAACAGAATATTTTCTGATGAAGGCGCTCCTGGTTGGGGGCGCCTTTTTTTATTCACCACAGAGGACGCAGAGGACACAGAGGGTAGGGAGGACATAGAGAAGGTAAGAAGGGTAAGGAGGATATGGGGAATACAGAGGATGTGAAGGATTGATTTAACAAACTAACGATGGCGATATATTTATTTATATAAATCTACCCTCTTCTTCTCCTCCGCATCCTCTCCATATCCTCCTTACCCTCTGCATCCTCCGTATCCTTTGTGGTGAATAGAAAAAAAAGTTTCATCCTTTGCAAGATTGAATCTGAAATGCTTTATCTTTGCATACCATGGAAAAATTTGAGTTATATATATTGGGATGCGGTTCCGCTTTGCCTACCACGCGACATTTTGCGACCTCTCAAGTCGTAAACCTGCGTGAAAAATTATTTATGATTGATTGTGGCGAGGGAGCACAAATGCAGTTACGCCGTTCGCGACTGAAATTTTCCCGATTGAATCATATCTTCATCTCTCATCTACATGGTGACCATTGTTTCGGATTGTTGGGGCTGATCTCTACATTCGGATTATTAGGAAGAACAGCTGATTTGCATATTCATTCTCCACGAGGACTGGAAGAACTGTTTGCCCCGATGCTTGCTTTCTTTTGCAAGACTTTGACTTATAAGGTGCTCTTCCATGAATTCGAAACGAAAGAGCCGATGCTTGTCTACGATGACCGTTCGGTGACCGTAACTACGATTCCTTTGAAACACCGTATTCCTTGTTGCGGCTTCCTTTTTGAAGAAAAACAATGTCCCAATCATATTATCAGGGATATGGTAGACTTTTATAAAGTTCCTGTCTATGAGTTGAACCGTATCAAGAACGGAGCGGATTTTGTAACTCCCGAAGGAGAAGTAATACCCAATTTGCGTCTGACCCGCCCTTCGGCTCCAGCTCGTAAATATGCTTATTGCTCCGATACAATTTATCGCCCGTCGCTTGCCGAACAAATCAGCAATGTAGATTTGCTTTTCCATGAGGCTACCTTTGCGCAGACAGAGCAGGCACGTGCCAAGGAAACTTATCATACTACGGCTGCGCAAGCCGCACAACTTGCTTTGGACGCAAACGTGAAACAATTGGTGATCGGACACTTTTCAGCCCGTTACGAGGATGAATCTATTCTATTTGATGAAGCGTCCGCCATTTTCCCGCGAACTATTTTAGCGAAAGAGAATATGTGTATTGACATTGATGGAGGAACTGTATATGAGAAATAGACGCCTGCTTTGGGGAGCGGTAATCCTGTTCGTCGTTTGTTTGGCAGCTTGTAAGAAAGAGAAACCCCAATCTCTGATACCAGATTCGCTGGCTTTCCTGCAAGAGCTGTTCAACCCTGCTTATCAAATAGATGCCGACAGTATTCGTCTGATGATCCGTTCTTATTTGAATGAAAACCCCGTAACTCCTTGGGATTCGGCTTTGCTGGCTCATTATCGGGAAAAGGATGAATTTTTCTGGTTGAATGACTCGCTTGTGTCCGATAAACCTGCCACACAGGTGGCAGACTCTATGTTGTTCTGGTTGGGAGACATCTCCCGGCATGGTATTAACCCGAATCTTTATCCTGTCGATGGCATCCGTGAGAGATTGCAACAGATACGTTCTTTGAAGTTGCAGGAAGGAAAAACAATGAACCGTCTGTTGGCAGATGTGGAATATCAGTTGACAGCCGCATATCTTTCGTATGTGTGTCAGTTGAAGTTTGGTTTCTTGCCTTCGGGACGCAGATGGAATGATTCGATCAATCGTATTCCTTTAAAACATTGTGATGTTACTTTTGCAAATGCTGCTCTCGATTCATTGCGTGCAAATCCAATTGCTGCTTTTCACAGAGCACAACCTTCTTCTCCGCTTTATCGCAAGATGCAGGAAGAACTGGAACGTGTGAATGCTTGGGGGAAGACAGATACTACGGATTATTACCGCAACCGCCTATTGGTAAACATGGAACGCGCACGCTGGCAATATGCTTTGGAGAAAGGAAAGAAATATGTAGTAGCCAATGTAGCGGCATTTATGTTACAAGCTATCAATGAAGAGATGGATTCAATCTTGGAAATGCGTATCTGCGTGGGAAGCGTGAAGAATAAAACACCCTTGCTGTCGAGCAGAATCTACTATATGGAACTGAATCCATATTGGAATGTCCCTCAAAGTATTATCCGTAAAGAGATTATCCCTACCTATCGCAGAGATACGACCTATTTTACCCGCAACCGCATGAAGGTATATGATAATAAGACCGGTCTGCAAGTAGACCCTCATAGTATCAGGTGGGCTAAGTATGCAGGAAAAGGCGTACCTTATACAGTGAAGCAGGACAATAAAACGGGTAATTCGTTGGGACGCATCATCTTCCGTTTCCCTAATCCTCATTCCGTATATCTGCACGATACTCCTTCCCGGTGGGCTTTCACGTTGAAAAAACGTGCGGTGAGCCACGGTTGCGTCCGCCTTCAGAAAGCACTCGACTTTGCTTTCTTCCTGTTGAAAGAGCCGGATGAATTGTTGGAAGACCGTATTCGCATTGCAATGGATATCAAACCGGTGAGTGAAGAGGGGAAGAAGTTGTCTAACAGTGCGACCTACAGCGAACTGAAACATTATAGTTTAGAGAAATATATACCTTTATTTATAGATTATCAGACAGTTTATTTGTCTGCCGATAATAATTTAAGGTATTGTGAGGACATTTATAAATATGATTCGTCTTTACTAGAGGCAATGAACGACCTGAATTTGAAACCATAAATAAACATACAGATACAAGAGATTATGATTCCTTATAACGAACGCGAAGTTCTGAAACTCCTTCAAGAGGAGAGTACGCAGCGGAAAGGATTTGAAATGATTGTGGCGCAGTATAGCGAGCAATTGTATTGGCAAATCCGCCGGATGGTACTGTCGCATGAGGATGCGAACGATCTCCTGCAAAACACTTTTATCAAGGCATGGACAAATATCGATTATTTCCGTGCCGAGGCGAAGCTGTCTACCTGGCTCTATCGCATCGCGCTGAATGAATGTCTTACCTTTCTAAACAAACAACGTGCCATGACTACCGTAGCTATCAACGACCCGGAAGCAATGGTTGTGCAGAAACTGGAAAGTGACTCCTACTTTTCGGGAGACGAAATACAGTTGTGTTTGCAGAAAGCTCTATTGACTTTGCCGGAAAAACAGCGTATGGTGTTCAACCTGAAATATTATCAGGAAATGAAATACGAAGAGATGTCGGAAATCTTCGGCACAACGGTTGGTGCGCTCAAAGCGTCATATCATCATGCGGTGAAGAAAATAGAGAAGTTTTTAGAAGAAATAGATTAAACCTTTTAAATTGGACGTTGTCTAAGTAAAAGAGAGGAGAAAAACGTATGAAAGAAGAAGATATCTTATTGAAGAAGCTTGGTAAGGAAAATTCCTTCAAAGTGCCTGATGGTTACTTTGAAAACCTGACTTCGGAGGTAATAAATAAACTTCCTGAAAAAGAAAAAGTTGTTTTTGAGGAAGAATCTGTCAGCACATGGACAAGACTGAAACCATTGCTCTATCTCGCCGCTATGTTTGTAGGCGCGGCCCTGATTATCCGGGTAGCGTCGACAGAACACAAACCTGCTGCGGTCGATGAAGTGGCGGTGACGGAGGTAGATACTGAAGTTGTATCGGACGAAATGCTGGATGTGGCACTAGACCGTGCCATGCTGGATGATTATTCGTTATATGTTTATTTGAGTGACGCAAGTGTAGAATGATTTATTAAAATTGATTGAATACAGAAAATGAGAAAAGTAATCGCATTAGTCGTTTTGTTGTGTGGCTTTATGCCTGTTCTTTGGGCTGCTGACAGATGTGATCAGCATTTATCCCGGGAGGAGTTCAGGGCAAAACAAAAGGAATTCATTATCGAACAGGCTGGATTGAGTAACAAGGAGGCTGCTAAGTTTTTTCCCCTCTATTTTGAACTTCAGGATAAGAAGAAGAAGCTGAATGATGAATCGTGGGATTTGATGCGCAAAGGTAAAGATGATAAGACGACGGAAGCTCAATATGCCGAAATCAACGATAAGATAGCCGACAATCGTATTGCTGCCGACCAACTTGATAAGACTTATCTGGGTAAGTTCAAGAAGATTCTTTCAAGTAAGAAGATATTTCTCGTGCAGCGTGCAGAAATGCGCTTCCACCGAGAGATGATAAAAGGGATGAATCGTGGCAAGGATAAAGGAAACGATTCGAAGAAGAAATAAAGAAAAACAGAGCGTCTATTTATGAATCAGACGCTCTGTTTGATTTAATAAAGGCTCTACTCGCACAGAATAGAGCCTCCATTAAATCAATGTTACTCATAGGTCTTACAGTCCTTTTTTCTTTGCTTCATTCCAAATAGCATCCATCTCTTCGAGAGACATATCTTTCAGGCTTTTTCCTTCCTTGATAGTATGTTCCTCCAAATAATTGAAGCGACGGATAAACTTTTGATTGGTAAGTTCCAAAGCATTATCAGGATTGATCTTGTAGAGACGCGCTGCATTGATAAGACTAAACATGACGTCACCGAATTCAGCTTCCGCCTTGTCCTTATCCATATTGGCTACTTCATCCTGGAATTCTCCGATTTCTTCCTTCACTTTATCCCATACTTGTTCACGCTCTTCCCAGTCGAAGCCTACATTGCGGGCTTTGTCTTGAATACGATAAGCCTTGATGAGCGAGGGGAGGGCAGTAGGTACACCGCTCAAGACACTCTTATTGCCGTCTTTCTCCTTTAGCTTCAACTGTTCCCAATTCTCGGAAACTTGTCCTGCTGTCTCTGCTTTTACCTCTCCGAATACATGCGGGTGGCGGAAAATCAGTTTATCACACAGTTTGTCGCAAACATCTTTGATGTCAAAATCTCCTGTTTCCGAGCCTATCTTGGCATAGAAAGCAACGTGCAATAATACGTCGCCCAATTCCTTGCAGATTTCTTTCTTGTCATCCCTCATCAGGGCGTCGCAAAGTTCGTAAGTCTCTTCTATGGTGTTGGGACGCAGACTTTCATTGGTCTGTTTGCGGTCCCAGGGACATTTAACACGCAGTTCGTCGAGAATGTCCAGGAAGCGTCCGAAGGCTTCCATCTGTTCTTGTCTGGTATGTGACATAAATATATCTATTTTTTGTTCTTGATTTTTATTTCTTTTTCCACTCCTGATAGGAAATGAGCAGTCCCACAACTTCCGAATAGTTTTGTCGTCCGCTTTCTATCTTATTCCCTTTCAGATAAAGGTCATATATCCAATCCTGCACAGCACCGACCACAGGGCTATACTTGGCAGCCCAATACGCTTGATTATTCTTAGCCAATTCGATAATTTCCGGTCGGATGCGTTTAAACAGTCGGGTGTATTCTTCTTCCGGGAGTAATCTTTGCGCATTTCCCAATACATGTCCCAATATAGAGAAATATCCGGAAAAACGGATTCCCATCGCTTCTGAACGGGTGCAAACCTGATAAGCATAGAAATTAGCTTCCGCTTCACTGGTGATACCTAATAAATGGGCTAGTTCGTGAGCATAAGTGGTCGGATAATTAACGGGAAGCAAATCTCCGTTAAGTGTAAACTCGCAGAAGAAAGGCCCCATGCTACCCGTTACCCCTACCATCGAAATGAAGGGAGTGAATAACATTGTTTTCACCCTCGGATGCTCGTGTGGAGGGCGATGTACGCCCAGACTATCACTTAACTGATGATAGATTCGCACAGTTTCCTCTCGTATCAAATCTTGATTGATACTATTGACAGGAGTATACGAGCGGTTCAGTTGAGTAATATAATCATCTACGAATTCTTGGAAAATCTCGGGAGTATAGGCGGTATACGGGATTTCTGTTCGTTGATAGAAATTTTTCTGCGAGTAGTTCAGGCCCCATGCCAGATAGAACCATACATAAATCCATAATAAGTATTCTCCGTCGCGCAATAAGATTTTCTTCCAAGGCAACTTCTTGCGGAGACGGGCATAAAAGGGATAAACAATCACGCCTGTGATGCTAAGGAAAATAAATAAATCCCCTATGGCAAAAGGAAATAAACCGGAAAAAAACGACAGGACGTAGGAGATAAGGGGATAGATTGTTTGAGAATAGATCGTTGCCAGAGCAGGAATCCATTGCGTTAGCCACACCAGGATTAATAATGCTCCTAAGGCTAAATATCTTACATTTGGCTTATTTTTCATCATTTGTATAAAATCAGTCAACAAAAATATGCATTTAATAAACGTCGCGCGAAAAAATACCTCTATATTTGCAAAAAATCTGTTAACAGTGACTTTGTGTACCTGCGTAATCAGAGAAAGTTATTCAACATAAACCGGATAAGATGGCTACATCAGAAGAAATAGAAAAGTATTGCAGGAATTGCGTGTCACGTGATTTTGTGAACGGAAAAGGACTCGTTTGTAAACGTACCGGAGAACTTCCCGCTTTTGAAGAAGAATGTGATAGTTTTGAGCAAGATAAGGAACTGGAAAGATTAACGCCTCCCAAGCCGGAAGACTTTCCGGTATCCATGACAGAAGAGGAAATGCTTGCCGAAGAGAACCTGCCCAAAGGAGTATTGTGGGCAGTTGTCGCATGCATCGTTGGTGCGGTGGCATGGGGCTTGATCTCCGTTTCTACAGGTCGTCAGATAGGATTTATGCCCATTGCTATCGGATTCATGGTAGGTTTTGCGATGCAGCAGGGCAAGGGAATACGTCCCATTTTTGGAATTATCGGTGCGGCATTATCTCTGGTTAGTTGCATCTTAGGTGATTTCTTGTCTATTATCGGATATATCTCCCAAGATTATGAAATGGGTTATTTTCAAGTCCTGGCAGGTGTAGACTATGGAGAGATATTCTCTATTCTGTTGAAAAATGTAATGTCGATGACTGCCCTATTCTACGGATTCGCTCTTTATGAGGGATATAAATTCTCTTTCCGTGCACAGAAACACCCCGAGGGTGGTAAGATTTGAATTTAAATTATTAATTTTGCACCCGTTATTTTTAGAATATACATTATCATATACATAAAACAATATGGAATTAGCAAGTAAGTACAATCCCGCTGACGTGGAGGGAAAGTGGTACCAGTATTGGCTGGACCACAAATTATTCAGTTCAAAACCCGATGGCCGTGAACCTTACACCATCGTCATCCCGCCCCCGAACGTCACCGGTGTGTTACACATGGGACACATGCTTAATAATACCATCCAGGATATTTTAGTTCGTCGTGCCCGTATGGAAGGCAAGAATGCTTGCTGGGTGCCGGGAACTGACCATGCTTCTATTGCTACCGAAGCTAAAGTTGTAAACAAACTCGCTTCTCAAGGTATCAAGAAAACCGATCTGACTCGTGACGAATTCCTGAAACATGCTTGGGAATGGACAGACGAGCACGGTGGTATTATCCTGAAACAACTCCGTAAACTCGGCGCATCTTGCGACTGGGATCGTACTGCTTTCACTATGGATAAGAAACGTAGTGAAAGTGTAATCAAAGTATTTGTCGATCTGTTCGATAAAGGATTGATTTATCGTGGCGTCCGCATGGTAAACTGGGACCCGAAAGCCTTGACTGCCCTTTCTGACGAAGAGGTAATCTACAAGGAAGAACACGGAAAACTGTATTATCTCCGCTACAAAGTAGAAGGTGACGCGGAAGGTCGCTACGCGGTTGTTGCAACCACCCGTCCTGAAACAATTATGGGTGATACGGCTATGTGTATCAATCCGAACGACCCGAAGAACGCGTGGCTGAAAGGAAAGAAAGTAATCGTTCCGCTGGTAAACCGTGTCATTCCTGTGATTGAGGATGATTATGTAGACATCGAATTCGGTACGGGTTGTCTGAAAGTAACCCCGGCCCATGATGTAAACGACTATATGCTGGGTGAAAAATACAACTTGCCTAGTATCGATATCTTCAATGACAATGGTACATTGAGCGAAGCTGCCGGTATGTATATCGGTATGGATCGTTTCGATGTTCGTAAACAGATAGAGAAAGACCTTGAAGCTGCCGGATTGCTCGAAAAGACGGAAGCCTATACCAATAAGGTAGGATATTCGGAACGTACCAACGTGGTGATTGAGCCGAAACTCTCTATGCAGTGGTTCCTTAAGATGCAGCATTTGGCGGATATGGCATTGCCGCCTGTAATGAACGACGACCTGAAGTTCTATCCGGCAAAATATAAGAACACCTACCGTCACTGGATGGAGAACATCAAAGACTGGTGTATCAGCCGCCAGTTGTGGTGGGGACACCGTATTCCCGCTTACTTCCTGCCGGAAGGTGGTTATGTAGTAGCCGCTACTCCCGAAGAAGCATTGGCAAAAGCCAAAGAAAAGACAGGCAACGCAGCCCTGACAATCGAAGAACTCCGTCAGGATGAAGACTGTCTGGACACTTGGTTCTCTTCTTGGTTGTGGCCTATCTCTTTGTTCGATGGCATCAACAATCCGGGCAACGAAGAAATCAAATACTACTATCCGACAAGCGACCTTGTGACAGGACCGGACATTATCTTCTTCTGGGTAGCTCGTATGATTATGGCAGGCTACGAATACGAGGGACAGATGCCGTTTAAAAACGTATACTTTACAGGAATCGTTCGTGATAAACAGGGACGTAAGATGTCTAAATCGCTTGGTAACTCTCCCGATCCATTGGAACTGATCGAAAAGTATGGTGCCGACGGTGTGCGTATGGGTATGATGCTTTCGGCTCCTGCCGGCAACGACATTCTTTTCGATGATGCCCTTTGCGAGCAGGGACGTAACTTCTGCAATAAGATATGGAATGCTTTCCGTCTGATTAAAGGATGGACCAATGCCGGAGATACGATTGAAATTCCGGTCGAGGCTCATCTGGCTGTTCAATGGTTCGACCAAAGACTGGATGCAGCTGCGGTTGAAGTTGCCGATTTGTTCTCTAAATATCGTTTGAGCGAAGCATTGATGCTGGTTTACAAACTGTTTTGGGATGAGTTCTCTTCTTGGTTGCTGGAAATTGTGAAACCTGCTTATGGACAGCCCGTTAATGGCTTTATTTATAGTATGGTGCTTAGTTCTTTCGAACGTCTGCTTGAGTTGCTGCATCCTTTCATGCCGTTTATCACAGAAGAACTGTGGCAGCAACTGCGTGAGCGCGAACCGGGTGCAAGTTTGATGGTTACTCGAATGAAGGCGCCTCATGAAGTAAACGAGAACTTCCTGAAAGAATTTGAATTGGCTAAGGAAATTATCAGTAATGTTCGCAGCATTCGTTTGCAGAAGAATATTGCTTTGAAGGAACAACTCGAATTGCAGGTTGTGGGTAGTCATCCGGTAGAAAAAATGAATCCGGTGATTATCAAGATGTGTAATCTTTCTGCTGTAACAGTGGTGGAAAGCAAATCGGAAGGTGCTGCTTCTTTCATGATGGGAACAACAGAATTTGCTGTTCCATTGGGTAATATGATTGACGTGGAAGCGGAAATTGCCCGTATGGAAGCAGAACTGAAGCACAAAGAAGGATTCTTGCAAGGTGTAATGAAGAAACTTAGCAATGAAAAATTCGTCAATAATGCTCCGGCTGCTGTTATCGAACTAGAACGTAAGAAACAGGCCGATGCTGAAAGTATTATTAATTCTTTGAAAGAAAGCATTGCTGCTTTGAAGAAAGCGTAACTCCTTGATAGCTAAATTTCAATAATATAAGAGGATGCCCTTTTGGACATCCTCTTTTTTGCTATTCTCGTTATATCCCTCCAAATACCATATATTATTTTTCCAACAACTCTTTTAAGAACTCGTCCAATTCCTTATCCAACCCTTTCAGCAATTCATCGTTCACCAGGATTGTATCGTCGTCCACCAGTAACAATTCCGCTATAGTTTCTTTCTCTTCATCTATCAGAACGAAAGAATAAGGTTTCAGGATAGTCACTTTGTCGAAGTCTCCGGCATCTTTCATTCTGCAAAGGATATTTTGCAAGGAAGATTCTACATTTTCGAGAAGATCATCCCCCTCATACGTAGCCCATTCTTCGACCATGATGTTCGCCAGTTCTTCATCATCATCATTGTAAATAGTAAGTTGTCCCGATGTCTGGTCCGGTTGGAGATGTATATCGGTTACAACTGTTTGTTCACAGTTACATGTATATTTAGCGACTGCCTTTTGGATAGCCGATTCGATAATGGATAGTGATTGTTGGCTCAGTTTCATGGGTTCTTTGTTTTTATAAGTTCAAAGGTATAAAAAAAATAAGATTTGATACACAATTTCCTTAAAAATCATCATTAAATCGGCTCATCTGTAATTTTAACTTAGGTAATTGAACGTTTCTCTCCTTCAATTCGGCTAAATACAAGGACGTAAGATAATAATTCGGCACATCGTCAATGCTGGTTTGAGCGCTATCTGTGATATTCTTTTTATCAATCTTCTTGGCTAGTTGCTGTGCTTTTTCCGCCCATTCCTCCGCTTTGGCCAGACTATCTTTCATTTCATAATAAACAGCTATGTTGAGAGCTGCCCGCATCTTCTTCTTTTGGTTCTTGGTACCTTCGAAAGCCTGGTTCCAAAGTTCGTATGCGTCGTCCCATGAATTTTCGCGTACATAGATAGCAGCATCACGCATGGGAACCGAGCCTCCGGTATACAGATACCGTGTTCCTTTTTTCCACATGGGAACGAAATATTTCACCGGAACTGTCCCGGCAAATACCGCCGCTTCCTCCAGCATTTGTTTGTCGGGAATCATACGGCTGGCAGCTTCTATGGCAGTACCTCCAAACTCTTCCCAAAAGATGCTATCGTTAGGATGGAGCGTAGCCATCGGCCGGTTACGTTCGGGAAGATACACTTTCACTGTGGGATATACTTTTACGTCTACTGCTCCCTGAAAACAGTTGAACTCATTCAGAAAACGGACAGATTTAGTTGCTTTGAGTTGCAGATTTTCCAGTGCAATGATAAAATCCACTCCTAAATCAGAGGCTAATTGACGGACTTCCTCCTGGCTTAATGTACTTTCGCGCGCCAGTTTATCGTTTGCCCGTAAAGCAGAATCACAGATGACTACTTCTTCAAAGTAATTCTGATGTGCGATTTCTTCAGCCAGTGATTCGGTGGCAATCTTGGGATCTCCGTTGGCGTATGCCGTGGAACGGCTTACCAGCGGTGTACCTTCTTTGATTTTTTCAGTCGCTGCTATTAGTTTATTATTCGGGGCGTTGCTGATGTTATTCACGATAGCTACTTTCCGGAGTTGCGGAGGAAAGCTTAAGTTGGCAGGTTGCAGGTAATCAATGGAAATTTGTTCCAAACTCTGACAACTGCCCAGTGTCAGCAGGAAGATAGTGACGAAAGCCAGTGAATAAGATTTTGCCATAGTTTTGTTCTATTTAGTAATTTGAACAAAAGTACAATTTTGGAGGAATAAAAGAAAGTCTCAAACAGTTTTTAACCGTTTGAGACTTTCTTTTGTGTATTGAAACTTGAGATTATACCTTAATGTTAAAAATTAGATAAGGCTTTTGAGCGAAGCTGATTCAAAAATGAGCGCAAAGAAATAGAAATTCCTACTTACCCAACTTTTAACTCTCAACTCTCTCTTCTCAACTTCTTAAAGGTTTTTACCGTGACAGTTCTTATATTTCTTGCCGCTTCCGCATGGACAAGGATCGTTACGTCCTACAGTCTTTTCTGCACGGATGGGTTCACGTCTCTGCTGTTCACGAGTATCCTGGCTGGCAGCAGCCTGTTGGTTAGGATCACTCAAGTCCTGCTTGTTTTCGCGATACTTGCTCATATCCTGACGTTGTTCAGGAGCAGCCTGACGTACTTCCACACGACGGGCAGCCTGTTCGTCCGGAGCTTCCTGTACAGGAATTTGTCCGCGCATCAAGATAGATATAGTCTGGTTGTTGATCTTGTTCACCATGTTGTCGAACAAATTCACAGATTCCAGTTTGTAAATCAACAGCGGGTCTTTCTGTTCGTAGCTTGCGTTCTGTACGGAATGTTTCAGTTCGTCCAGTTCGCGGAGGTTTTCTTTCCATGCTTCGTCGATAACGTGGAGCAGGATTGATTTCTCGAACGATTTCACCACTTCTTTAGATTCCGATTCGTAAGCTGCTTTCAGGTTACAAGAGATATTATACATTCGTTTACCGTCTGTAATAGGAATCAGGATGTTTTCATACATGTGTCCCTGATTTTCATACACCTGTTTGATAACCGGATTAGCGATCTGTGCCAGACGTTCAGTTTTGCGTTTGAAGTTATCCATCGCAATGTTGAAAGTCTTTTCCGCCAACTTTTCTTTCTTCTCGTTACGGAATTCTTCTTCAGTGAACGGAGTTTCCATTGCCAATGTCTGAAGCAGTTCCATTTGGCAGCCTTCATAATCATTGTTTTCGATAGCATTGGCACAACGGTCCCAAATCATGTTCACGATATCCATACCGATACGTTCACCCATCAAAGCGTGGCGGCGTTTGGTGTAAACCACTGTACGCTGCTTGTTCATCACGTCGTCATATTCCAACAGACGTTTACGAATACCGAAGTTGTTTTCTTCCACCTTCTTCTGGGCACGTTCGATAGAATTGGAAATCATCTTATGCTCAATCATTTCGCCTTCCTGGAAACCGAGTTTGTCCATTACGCTAGCGATACGGTCGGATGAGAACAGACGCATCAAATCGTCTTCCAGTGACACAAAGAATACAGAAGAACCTGGGTCACCCTGGCGTCCTGCACGACCACGCAACTGACGGTCTACACGACGGGATTCGTGACGCTCCGTACCGATGATTGCCAAACCGCCCGCAGCCTTCACTTCCGGACTTAACTTGATGTCGGTACCACGACCAGCCATGTTGGTAGCAATGGTTACTGTTCCGCTTAAGCCGGCAGTAGCAACGATGTCTGCTTCTTTTTGATGCAACTTCGCATTCAATACCTTGTGCTCGATATGGCGCATGGCAAGCATCTTGCTCAGCATTTCGGAGATTTCTACCGAAGTAGTACCCACCAATACCGGACGTCCTGCCTGAACCAATTTTTCGATTTCCTCGATAACAGCTTTATACTTTTCGCGTTTCGTCTTGTAAACGCGGTCGTTCATATCCTTTCTTGCAATCGGACGGTTGGTCGGGATCACGACTACGTCCAATTTGTAGATGTCCCAAAGTTCGCCTGCTTCCGTTTCAGCAGTACCGGTCATACCGGACAGTTTGTGATACATACGGAAGTAGTTCTGCAAAGTAATTGTTGCGAAGGTCTGCGTAGCAGCTTCCACTTTCACGCGTTCCTTGGCTTCGATAGCCTGGTGCAATCCGTCAGAGTAGCGGCGACCTTCCATGATACGACCTGTCTGTTCGTCTACAATCTTCACCTGTCCGTCGATCACTACATATTCATCATCTTTCTCGAACATGGTGTAAGCCTTCAACAATTGGTTGATGGTGTGTACACGTTCCGATTTGATGGCATAGTTTGTCAGAAGTTCATCTTTCTTTTCAAGCAGTTGCTCGTTGGTCAGATGTTGGTTTTCCAGTTCCGAAAGTTGTCCGGCGATGTCCGGAAGAACGAACAATGTCGGGTCTTCAGAGTTACCGGTAATCAGGTCTACACCCTTATCTGTCAGGTCTACACTATTCAGTTTCTCGTCGATCACGAAATACAGCGGATCAGTAACTTCATGCATACGCTTGTTGTTCTGTTCCATGTAGATTTCTTCCGTCTTGAGCATACCCGCCTTGATACCCTGTTCACTAAGGAACTTAATCAAAGCCTTGTTTTTCGGCAATGCCTTGTGGCTGCGATATAAAGCGAGGAATCCTTCTTCCACCTCTTTCTTATCGTTGGATGCGATCAGTTTCTTAGCTTCGGAGAGATATTTGGTAGCCAATACTTTCTGTGCTTCTACCAGACGTTCTACTAACGGACGGAGTTGCTCGAACAATTGGTCGTCGCCTTTCGGTACAGGACCGGAGATAATCAACGGAGTACGGGCGTCGTCAATCAATACCGAGTCGACCTCATCGACGATGGCATAGTTGTGCTGACGTTGTACAAGGTCTTTCGGGCTGATAGCCATGTTGTCGCGCAGGTAGTCGAAACCAAATTCGTTGTTCGTACCGAATGTGATGTCTGCCAGATATGCCTGACGGCGTGCGTCGGAGTTCGGTTGATGGCGGTCGATACAATCCACGCTCAATCCGTGGAACATATAAAGAGGTCCCATCCATTCGGAGTCACGTTTGGCGAGGTAATCATTCACGGTAACCACGTGCACACCGTTTCCGGTCAGAGCGTTGAGGAATACCGGGAGAGTAGCCACCAATGTTTTACCTTCACCGGTTGCCATTTCCGCAATCTTACCTTTATGCAGAACGACACCACCAAAGAGCTGTACATCGTAGTGAACCATGTTCCATACCGTGTCGTTACCGCCGGCTATCCAGTGGTTCTGATAGATGGCCTTGTCGCCTTCGATACGTACAAAGTCTTTCGTTGCAGCCAGTTGGCGGTCAAAATCCGTAGCGGTAACAACGATTTCTTCATTTTCTGTGAAACGTTTGGCAGTGGCTTTCACGATAGAAAAAGCAACGGGCAGTACTTCGTCCAGTGCTTTTTCATATTTCTCCAGAATTTCTTTTTCTATCTTATCGATTTGTGCGAAGACTTCTTCGCGGTCTTCCAGTTCCAGTGTCTCGATGCTTGCCTTCAACTCTGCCACTTTCGCACGTTCGGCAGTAGCCGATTCATGGATATATTTTTTGAGTTCTTCCGTTTTGGCACGGAGGGCATCGTTGTCCAGTTTCTCAACCTCCGGGTAGGCAGCTTTGACCTTTTCCACCCAGGGCTTGATTTCTTTCATGTCTCGTGTGGATTTGTTTCCGAAAATCGAGCTTAAAAATTCATTAAATCCCATGTTATATCATTTAGTTTATTATTTATCTTTTTCTGCACCACAGATTTCACGGATTTACACAGATTTTTTCATATAGAACACAGATATTTCTTTTTAATCTGTGTGAATCTGTGGGATTTGTGGCGAATAATCTCCGCAAAGTTACATTAAAATGCTGATTTATTTATGTTTTGCTCCCTGTTTTTGTGAGTAATTTTTTACCGTAGGTCGGTAATTGGAGCAGAAGTACAGGCATTGGGAGCCCGGATGCGCATGAAATGTGCCAGTGTGGGCGCAATATGTTCAATGGTTACAGGTGTCTGGATAATGGCCGGTTTTACGGAATGTCCCATGAAAATCAGCGGTGAAGGGATATAAGAATGACGTACCACTTTGTTTTCGCCGCTGTTCTCGTTGACGATGGTCCATCCGGGAAGGACGTCGATGATGAGGTCGCCCGAACGTTTGCGGTGGTAGCCGTTGCGTATTTTATGAATTTCCGGCGTCCATGAACCCAGCAACAGTCGGTTGGCTGAATATGCTTCGTTCACTCCGCTGAACTGCATCAAGAATTCTGCTGACTTTTGTTGGATCTCTGCCAGATTCAGTTCCTTCTTTTCCAGCAATTTATGATTCAGGTAAATCTGCAGGTTGTGGTGAGCTTCCACATACTTTCCTTCGCCATACGTAGCCATCAGGTACATATTCAATAAGGCTGCACAACGGTTGAGATAAAACTCTCCACCGGGAATCTTGTACAATCCCGAGTCAGCCGATTCGCTGTCCGTATATCCGGTGGAAGTGACGAAAATAAGCACGTTTTGTAGTCCTACTTTCTTGTCGAGCGCTTCGAGCAGGTTTTCGATACTGCGGTCGAGACGCACGTAGGTGTCTTGTATTTCCATGGCACATTCCTGTACGGATTTATGTGCGTAGTTTCCTGCATAATAAGTGAGTGCCAATAAGTCAGTAATGTCATCCATACCGATGGAGCTTTTGTTCAATGCCTCTTCGGCAAGTGCGTTCACTTCATCATTCACAAAAGGGCTGGCGATGAAGCGTTTGTACTTATTGTTACGGTCGTCGTCAAATTTATATTTGAAGAGTATATCCCGCCAATCTGGCAGAAAAGTGTACATGCTACGGGGGAATACCGGTTCCCATGTCATACCCGCAATACGGAAATCAATCGCCTGCCGGTCATTGTATTGGCTTGCCCACCACGGAAACTCTCCATAATAGGTCGTTCCGCTCCATTTTCCGGTGTTGGGATTGAGCCAGAAAGCACCGTTTCCGGCATGTCCGGCTGCGAAAAGCGCGGCATCGCAATCGGGGGCGATGGCATATACGAGTCCTTTGCCTTGGGTAGCTATTTTAAGCTCGTCGGCAATGGTGGAAGTCAGTAATTTGGTGGGTGCGGCGGTTTGGTCGGTGTAATATCCCATGAATTCGGTATCGTCCGTACTGTTGACGGGGCGAAGGGTAGAGGCGTCCATCCATCGTTGGGAGATGATTCCGTTCACGGAAGGCGTCGTACCGCTGTAAATGGCTGCGATGGCAGAAGCACGGTCTACGCCGCAGAAGGTATATTCGGCATTATGGAACACTCTTCCCTCTTTCCAAAGACGTTTGAAGCCTTTCTCGCCGTAAAGTGACGAAAATGCTTCCAGATAGTCCGTACGTAATTGGTCAATGGTCAACCCTACCACTAATTTAGGGGCGGAAGGCAGTGACTGGGCTTGTAGCCCGGTGAAAGTCAGTACGGTGATGAGGGAAGTTAGTAGTCCTTTCATTATTTCTTTTTAGATGTCACAATCGGATTGCTTGCTGAACGTATCAGCAAAATGAGTGCCAAAGGTACAACAGCAAAGTCAAATCTTTGCGGAATTACAGGAAAAAGCACTATAAAAAGTGTTAAAACAACTAGATTCAAGGTCAAGTACCAGCATTTCTTCCCTTTTCGGACACAATATACAATGTAGGGAAGGAAAAGAAGTTGCCCCGGATGGAAGACCAATAACAGGAAATTGGAACTGACTGCCGGGTGTTGGGAGAAGAGGGCGAGGAAGGCGAGGATGCATCCCGCGATACCTGCCATGCCAAAAAGAACAAGGTCGATCCCCCATAATCCGGTTCTCCGGCGGATGCCATAGATCGTGGCGGCGGCTGTCAGTATAAATAAAAGTAACGAGCATTGGAGCGGAGTAGGCGTCCAGTCGCTTTCATCCGGTTCGGGAGTGACGTCGATTATCTTCTCTTTGGTCTTGACAAGTGGACGGAAATAGGTATCTGTGAAAATATATGTGCCGTCGAAAGCATCCATCAGATAGAAAGGAGCAAACATCATTTGCCGTTGTGTGATGGGTTGGTCGGCTTCTCTTCCGATGCAGAGGTCGATGCCGAAACGCGCCCACGGATGTCCTTTGCAATATTGATGTACGATGTCGCGGAAAGTGCGCGAACCATCCAGCGGTGCTATCGGATAAACCACCTTTCCTGCAATGCTTTCTTCTATCTTGTTCCGAGGACGGGTGGCGCAATTGTCGTAAAAGAAATTATAACGATACACCCGGTTTTCCGGGCGATAATTTTCTTGTAATAACTGGATTAGTTTTGCTTTTTCTTCGTTAGTCAGATTCAGTGTCTGCTGCCATACGCTGCGCCCGTAGAATGTGTATTCAGCCACAAATCGCTCATAGTCAGTTACTCCCAACTGATAATCAGTTTCTCCGAGCGAGAAGCGGAAGATGAAATTAGGAGTGTTGAAACTGAATAATCCGTAATTGAACACAACGTCAATCCCTTGTGAAGGATTTTCATAGCGGATGGCAGTGTGTCCGAACAAGGAATATATTTCTTCTCCGGGAGCGCAAGTCAACAAGCTCAAGCGGATGGAGTCGTTACTGTTGGCAGATGCTTGTCCGGCGGACGGAAGCAACAGGAAGAAGGAGAGGAGCGTATATAAGAAAAACCGTTTCATTAGCAGGTTCGTTTTATTTTGGTGACAAATTTAAATATAAATCTCGGTTTATATGCCAGTTGAATAAAGAAAAGTTTTTTTCTTTAGAGGAGAGATTTGAAAAATAGATGGATTCTCCTGTTCTTTTAGTCTGTTTTGAGACAGAATTGGAGAGAGGAAAAAGGAAGGCGAAACTCGTTGGAAACGGATTGGTTACGTGTTGGTTAATCATTGGGTAATGATTACCTAAGTGTTAAACAAAGTGTTAAAGGGACGCGTAACTATCTGATTAATAAATGAAATATACGCTATACACGCGCGCGCAAACAGAAAAGAACAGAAAAGAATCTATCGTCGTCGATAAGATAAAGTCGGATTTGTGAGGCCGGACCAGCGTGTTCTCAAGGCGGCACTTGACCGCTCTTCAAGCGTGGGCTGAAAGAAGCTCACCCCAGGGACCATTTACGTTTATCCTATAGCTGACAGTGGTTTATCCCCGGGCTTGAATGACACCCTTTGTGAGGGAGATGAGAAAAATAAGATAATTCCTGCTATATGTGCTTCCATTTTACTTTTTTTACCTTACCTTTGCGCTCGCTAAAGACGAAAATGCATTGAATTTAATTATCGACATAGGAAATACAATGGCAAAGGTTGCTCTCTTCAACGTTGGAGAGATGGTGGAGGTGTTGACCGAATCCAATCAGTCGCTGGGTTGCCTGAAAGCTCTTTGTTCCAAATATCCGATTGAACAGGGGATTGTGGCTACTGTCATTGATTTAAACGAAAAGGTTTTAGCTGATTTGGCTGCTTTGCCGTTTCCTTTGCTGTGGCTCAATCATCAGACTCCGCTTCCGGTTGTCAACCTGTACGAAACTCCCGAAACATTGGGATATGATCGTATGGCTGCCGTAGTGGGTGCTAATGAGCAGTTTCCTCACCGGGATATATTGGTGGTTGATGCGGGAACTTGTATTACTTACGAGTTTATTGACTCAAAAGGCCAGTATCATGGTGGTAATATTTCTCCCGGTATGCAGATGCGTTTTAAAGCACTTCATCAGTTTACAGGACGTTTGCCTTTGGTTGGCACCGACGGGCGCAAGCTCCCGATGGGACGGGACACCGAAACGGCTATACGCGCCGGGGTGATGAAAGGGATGGAATACGAAATTTCAGGTTATATTGAGTCTATGAAGCATAAATATCCTGAACTTTTGGTTTTTTTAACGGGCGGAGATGAATTTTCTTTTGATAGCAGCGTAAAAAGTATCATCTTTGCAGATAGATTTTTAGTGTTGAAAGGATTAAATAGAATTTTAAACTATAATAATGGTAGGATTTAAACACACACTTTGTGCGCTTTTGCTCATGATGGTTACTGGAATGGCAATCGCTCAAAATAATACAAACTCTCCTTATACACGATATGGCTATGGCGACTTGTCCGATCAGAGTTTCGGTAATAGCAAGGCGATGGGGGGGATTGCTTTTGGACTTCGGGATGGAGCACAGATCAATCCGCTGAATCCTGCTTCGTATACAGCCATTGACTCGTTGACGTTTATTTTTGAAGGAGGAGTTAGTCTGCAAAATATGAATGTTAGTGGCGGCGGTGTGAAACTGAACGCTAAAAACTCTAGCTTCGACTATCTGGCTATGCAATTTCGTTTGCATCCGAGAGTGGCGATGGGTATCGGGTTGTTGCCGTTCTCTAATATAGGATACAACGTGTCGGAAAGCAATGAATCTACAAGTGTTTCTCCGTATAGTACGAAAAGCCTTGTTGGTGAAGGCGGTTTGCATCAGTTGTACGTTGGTGCCGGAGTGAAAATCCTGAAAAACCTGTCTGTGGGTGTGAACGCTTCTTATTTTTGGGGAGACATGACCCGCTCTTTAACAATGCTTTATCCGAGCACAGCTTCTGCTAATTCGTATATAAGCCAAACTTCCGTATCGGTTTCAGACTATAAGTTGGATTTTGGAGCGCAATACACACAAGAGTTGAATAAAAAACATTCAGTGACAATCGGAGCGGTTTTTTCTCCGAAACATAAACTGAATAATGATTATACTGTAACGACACAGGTTAGTTCGACTAACAGCAACAATTTGGATGCCACACTGGAGCTTCCGAATGTGTTTGGAGCCGGATTCACATATAACTATGACAAACGCTTGACTATCGGTGCAGATTATAGTTTGCAGCAGTGGTCGAAAGCTGAGTTTGGCGTAAATACATCGGATGATGCTATGCGTGATGATTTCAATGAAACATACGCGTATTGTGACCGTCATAAAATATCAGTGGGTGCGGAATATATTCCCAATTTGATCGGGCGTTCCTATTTATCCCATATAAAATATCGTTTGGGAGCTTATTATACGACTCCGTATTATAAGATCGACGGTAAAAAGGCTACTCGCGAATATGGCGTAACTGCCGGCTTCGGTCTGCCTGTGCCTCGTTCCCGTTCCATTCTGAGCGTCAGCGGACAGTTTGTTCGTATCAGTGGACAGGAATCGACTTTTGTAAACGAAAATATCTTCCGCGTTAGCATCGGATTGACGTTCAACGAACGTTGGTTCTTCAAGCGCAGAGTAGAGTAATGGAGATGAATGTTAAAAGAGAAAGAATAGACGGATATAATAATAACAACTAAAATTTAGATACAATGAAAATTAAAACGCTTGTGGCTATGTTGTTCCTTTCGGCTGGGGCAACCACTGTGGTAGCACAGGATGCGACTAACTGTAACTCGAACAGTAGTATCTCGCATGAAGCTGTGCGTGCAGGTAATTTTAAAGATGCGTATACTCCTTGGAAAGCTGTGTTGGAAAACTGCCCGACGCTTCGTTTCTATACTTTTACTGACGGATATAAAATTCTGAAAGGCTTGATGGGACAAATCAAGGATCGGAATAATCCGGAATATCAGAAATATTTTGATGAGTTGATGAATACGCATGACTTGCGTATCAAATATACAGATGAGTTCTTGGCTAAAGGCACAAAAGTGTCTTCTGCTGACGAAGCTCTGGGTATCAAAGCGGTAGATTACATCGCTTTCGCTCCGAAAATTGATGTTAATCAGGCTTATCAATGGTTGAGCCAGTCGGTAAATGCAGTAAAAGCAGAATCTGCTGCTGCTACTATCTTCTATTTCCTGCAAATGTCTTTGGATAAACTGAAAACAGATCCTGCCCATAAAGAACAATTCATTCAGGATTATTTGGCTGCTTCTGAATATGCTGATGCTGCTATTGCCACTGAAACGAACGAAGCAAAGAAGAAAAACTTGCTAGGTATCAAAGATAATCTGGTTGCTTTGTTTGTAAATAGCGGAACAGCTGATTGTGAATCGCTGCAAAACATCTATGGACCGAAGGTAGAAGCTAACCAGACTGACTTGGCTTACCTGAAAAAAGTAATCGACATCATGAAAATGATGAAATGTACTGAAAGCGATGCTTACCAACAGGCTGCTTTCTACGTTTACAAGATAGAACCTAGTGCGGAAGCTGCTACAGGATGTGCTTATCAGGCATTCAAGAAAGGTGATATCGACAGCGCAGTGAAATTCTTCGACGAAGCAGTGAACCTCGAAACTGACAATTTGAAGAAGGCTGAAAAAGCATACGCTGCTGCGGCAGTATTGGCTTCTGCCAAAAAACTGTCTCAAGCAAGAGCGTATTGCCAAAAAGCTATTAGCCTTAACGAAAACTACGGTGCTCCATACATCCTGATTGCCAATCTTTATGCAATGAGCCCTAACTGGAGCGACGAATCTGCTTTGAACAAATGTACTTATTTTGCAGTGATCGACAAACTGCAACGTGCAAAACAAGTAGATCCGAGCGTAGCTGAAGAAGCTAACAAATTGATCGGTAGATATTCTGGCCATACTCCGCAAGCTAAAGACCTGTTTATGTTAGGTTACAAGCAAGGCGACCGCATCACTGTCGGCGGTTGGATAGGAGAGACTACAACGATTAGATAACCGTATGTTGCGAAAACGAAGAAACCGTTTATTGCATAAAAGCATGAGCATAACAATCACCTTCGGGGTGGTTGTTATGCTTCTTTTATTATCTTCCTGTGGCGGCAAGCAGAAAGCTATGGGAGAGGCTATCACAGAACGTGATTCTCTTCCGATGATGACCACATTAGGAGTCACTACCCTTATTTCCGATTCCGGAGTGACACGTTATAGGGTGAATACGGAAGAGTGGATGATGTACGACCGTAAAAAGCCTTCGTATTGGGCGTTTGAAAAAGGTGTGTACATGGAACAGTTCGACTCTATCTTTAATATAGAAGCCAGTATTAAAGCAGATACTGCCTATTATTATGACAAAGAAAGGCTTTGGAAGCTGATAGGGAATGTGGATATACAGAACCGCAAAGGAGAGCGTTTTAATACAGAACTGCTCTATTGGAATGAGGCCACTCAAAAAGTGTATTCCGACAAGTTTATACGTATCCAGCAACCGGACAAAATTATCACAGGACACGGCTTCGACTCGAACCAGCAAATGACCATATATACCATTCATAATATTGAAGGTATTTTCTATGTAGACGAGGAAGTGGGTGGCGGTCCGCCCCAACCGGAAACCAAAGCACTGCCGGATTCAGCGAATAAAGATGCTGCGAAATAGGCGAAACCATATCAATCGCACCTAGCAAATCGTCTGATCGTAAATCAAAACTTATGAATATTTATATCTCTCTAATTATCACTATGATATTCTCCGCCTTCTTTTCAGGGATGGAGATCGCCTTTGTGTCGGTAGACAAACTGCGTTTTGAGATGGAACGTAAGGGGGGAATTACGTCCCGTATCCTTTCTGTCTTTTTTAAGAATCCCAATGAATTTATCTCTACTATGCTAGTGGGGAATAATATCGCATTGGTAATCTATGGTATCCTGATGGCACAGATTATCGGCGACAATCTACTGGCAGGATTCATCGACAACCATTTCTTGATGGTATTGGCTCAAACCGTTATTTCTACCTTGATTATCCTGGTGACTGGAGAGTTCTTACCGAAAACAATCTTCAAAATCAATCCCAATCTGGTTTTGAATATTTTTGCTATTCCGCTTATTGTTTGTTATGTCGTTCTCTATCCTGTTTCCAAACTGTCTTCCGGTTTATCTTACCTATTCCTCCGTATTTTTGGAATGAAGGTCAACAAGGATGCGTCCGACAGAGCGTTTGGAAAAGTCGACTTGGATTACTTCGTACAAAGCAGTATTGATAATGCCGAAAATGAAGAAGAACTGGATACGGAAGTGAAAATCTTCCAGAACGCCCTCGACTTCTCGAACATCAAAATCCGCGACTGCATCGTTCCGCGTACCGAAGTGGTGGCTGTCGATCTGACCACCTCGCTGGACGAGCTGAAAAGCCGCTTCATAGAATCCGGAATCTCCAAGATAATCGTGTATGACGGGAATATCGACAACGTAGTCGGTTATATCCATTCGTCGGAAATGTTCCGTGCTCCGAAAAACTGGCATGAGAATGTGAAACAAGTGCCGATTGTGCCCGAAACCATGTCTGCCCATAAACTGATGAAACTTTTCATGCAGCAAAAGAAAACGATTGCCGTTGTGGTGGATGAATTTGGCGGTACGTCCGGCATCGTATCCTTGGAAGACCTCGTTGAAGAAATCTTTGGAGATATAGAAGACGAACACGATAATACTTCCTATATCAGCAAGCAGATCGACGAACGCGAGTATGTATTGTCCGCCCGCCTGGAAATAGAAAAAGTCAATGAAACGTACGGGCTCGACTTGCCCGAGTCGGATGATTATCTGACAGTAGGAGGGTTGATCCTGAACCAATATCAGAGCTTCCCGAAGTTGCATGAAGTGGTCCGGGTAGGACGTTATCAATTCAAGATAATTAAGGTCACAGCGACAAAAATAGAACTCGTGCGATTAAAAGTCTTGGAATAATGACGATAATCAAGAAATTTTTAGCCAATAAATAGATGCATATTAGCATTTTTTGTATCTTCGTGCGCTAAAATGACAAAAGAAAGAAATAATAATAAACATAAATCGTATTAATCAAAATGGCAACGTTACAAAACATTAGGTCGAAAGGACCTCTATTGGTGATTGTTATCGGCTTGGCGCTGTTTGCTTTCATTGCGGGTGACGCATGGAAGGTGATGCAGCCGCATCAGGCACATGACGTAGGTGAGGTGAACGGAGACGCTCTTTCCGCTCAAGAGTATCAGAATTTGGTAGAAGAATATACCGAAGTGGTGAAACTCATGCGTGGGGTGACCGCTTTGAATGACGAACAAACCAATCAGGTGCGCGATGAAGTATGGCGTTCCTACGTAAACAATAAACTGATCGAAAAAGAAGCAAAAGCACTGGGACTGACTGTTTCTGCTGCTGAAATCCAGGACATCCTGAAAGCAGGTGTTCATCCTTTGTTGAGACAAACTCCTTTCCAGAATCCGCAAACAGGAAACTTCGACAAGGATATGTTGAACAAGTTTCTCGTGGAATATGCCAAGATGAGCGAAGCACAAATGCCGGCACAGTATGCTGAACAATACAATAACATGTATAAATACTGGTCTTTCATTCAGAAAACACTGATCGAGAGCCGTTTGGCAGAAAAGTATCAGGCATTGGTATCTAAAGCTCTTCTTTCCAATCCGGTGGAAGCACAGGACGCTTTCGATGCAAGAGTGAACCAATACAACGTGTTGATGGCTGGTATTCCTTACTCTTCTGTAGTGGATTCTACAATCGTAGTGAAAGAATCGGAACTGAAAGACTTGTATAACAAGAAGAAAGAACAATTCAAGCAGTATCAGGAAACTCGTGACATCAAGTACATTGATGTACAAGTGACTGCAAGTGCTGAAGACAGAGCTGCTATCCAGAAAGAAGTGGACGAAGCAACTGCACAGTTGGCTACTACAACGGAAGATTATACTTCTTTCATCCGCTCGACTGGCTCGGACGCTCCTTATGTAGATTTGTTCTATAACAAAACAGCTTTCCCGTCAGATGTAGTTGCCCGTTTGGACTCTGCTTCTGTAGGTACTATTTATGGTCCTTACTATAATGGTACCGACAATACAATCAACTCTTTCAAAATTGTAGCTAAAGCTGCTGCTGCCGACTCTGTTGAATTCCGTCAGATTCAGGTATACGCAGAAGATGCTGTGAAGACAAAGACATTGGCTGACAGTATCTACAACGCTATCAAGAGTGGTGCTAACTTTGCTGATCTGGCAAAGAAATATGGTCAGACCGGTGATGCAAACTGGCTAACTTCTGCACAGTATGAAGGTGCGCAGATAGACGGTGATAACCTGAAATTCATCTCTACTATCAACAATGCAGGTGTAAACGAACTGGTGAACTTGCCGATGGGACAAGCAAACATAATTCTTCAGGTAACAAACAAGAAATCTGTAAAAGACAAATATAAAATAGCTGTCATCAAGCGTGAAGTAGAGTTCAGCAAAGAAACTTACAACCGTGCTTATAATGATTTCAGCCAGTTTATCGCAGCTAATCCTACTGTAGAGAAGATGGTAGCTAACGCTGAAGAAGCCGGTTACAGATTGCTCGACAGAATGGATTTGAGCAGCTCTGAACACAATATCGGTGGTGTAAGAGGTACAAAAGAAGCCTTGAGATGGGCGTTTGATAAAGCTAAACCGGGTGATGTTTCCGGCTTGTACGAATGTGGCGAAAGCGATCACATGATGGTAGTAGGTCTGGTAGGCATTAAGCCGGAAGGATATCGTCCGTTGAAAGCAGTACAAGATTTGTTGAGAGCTGAAATCGTAAAAGAGAAGAAAGCTGAAAAGATTATGGCTGACATGAAAGCTGCCAATGCAACTTCATTCAACCAATACAAAGAGATGACTAATGCAGTCAGCGACTCTTTGAAGATGGTTACTTTTGCAGCTCCTGCATACGTATCAGCATTGCGCAGCAGCGAACCGCTGGTAGGTGCTTATGCTTCTGCAGTTGAAGTGAACCAGTTGAGCGCTCCTATCAAAGGTAATGCCGGAGTATTTGTATTGCAGGTATACGGTAAGGACAAGCAGAACGAAACATTCGACGCAAAAGCAGAAGAAGCTACGCTGACTAACATGCACGCACGCTTTGCCAGCCGTTTGATGAACGATTTGTATCTGAAAGCAAACGTAAAGGATACACGCTTCTTGTTCTTCTAAGAAATAGTTCACCACAGATTATCTGGATTGCCACAGAAATATCTTGAAGGTGGCAGGTAATAATAACGTGGTGCATCATATAGACGCGAATCGCTCGGATTTTTGATGAATAAATCCGGATGATTCGCGTCTTCCGCATTTAAAAACTTCTCTATTAATCGTCTTAATCTGTGAAAATCTGTGTTAATCTGTGGTGAAACCAACTTTATTTCCTTACATTTGCAGATATAAACTATCAACAGAAAGAAGAATGTCTAAATATCCCCTTTTAGGAATGACTCTTGTAGAGCTTCAATCATTGACAAAAAGACTGGGTATGCCCGGCTTTGCTGCCAAGCAGATTGCATCCTGGCTTTACGAAAAGAAGGTAACTTCGATCGATGATATGACTAATTTGTCATTGAAACACCGGGAGTTGCTCAAGCAGAACTATGAGGTAGGAGCGGAAGCCCCGGTAGATGAAATGCGCTCTGTAGATGGTACGGTGAAGTATCTTTATAAAGTAGGTGAGAACCATTTTGTAGAATCGGTTTATATACCGGATGATGACCGGGCAACGTTGTGCGTGTCGTCACAAGTAGGTTGTAAGATGAACTGTAAGTTCTGTATGACCGGCAAACAGGGGTATACCGCTAACCTGACCGCCAGCCAGATTATGAACCAGATTCATTCGTTGCCGGAACGGGACAAACTGACCAATGTCGTAATGATGGGAATGGGTGAGCCGCTCGATAACCTGGATGAGGTATTGAAAGCATTGGAACTACTGACCGCTACCTACGGTTACGCATGGAGCCCGAAGCGTATCACGCTTTCTACTGTCGGGCTACGGAAAGGATTGCAGCGTTTTATCGAAGAAAATGACTGCCACCTTGCCATCAGCCTTCACTCTCCGCTGACCGTTCAGCGTGCTGAATTAATGCCGGCGGAAAAGGCGTTTTCAATCACCGAAATGGTGGAACTGTTAAAAAACTATGATTTTAGTAAACAACGTCGACTTTCGTTTGAATATATTGTTTTTAAAGGGCTCAATGATTCGCAGGTCTATGCCAAAGAGTTGCTGAAACTTCTTCGCGGGCTGGATTGCAGGGTGAATCTGATTCGTTTTCATGCCATTCCCGGGGTAGACCTCGAGGGGGCGGATATGGATACGATGACCCGTTTTCGTGATTATCTGACATCACACGGAATTTTCACCACTATCCGTTCATCCAGGGGCGAAGATATTTTTGCCGCTTGCGGTATGCTGTCGACAGCGAAACAAGAGAAAAATAATGAAAGTTAATATATAAAACCGAACATCATGAAAAAGTACTCTTTTATTTTATGCATCGCTTTGGTAGCCTTTGTCGTTGCATCTTGTGGTCTGAAAGGAAATCACACCTCTAGTGGTCGTGCTTATGAGCTTTTGGTTGTAGTAGATCACGGTGTTTGGGATCGTGCTGCCGGAAGGGCTTTACATGATGCGCTCGATGCTGATATGCCCGGTTTGCCGCAGTCGGAACCTTCTTTCCGGATTATGTATACTTCGCCGAAAGATTATGATTCTACACTGAAGTTGATACGTAACATTATTATTGTAGATATACAGGATATATATACGAAAGCCTCGTTCAAATATGCGAAGGACGTGTATGCCAATCCGCAGATGATATTGACTATCCAGGCTCCGAACGAAGAAGAGTTTGAGAAGTTTGTGGAAGAAAACAAAAAGGTGATTGTCGACTTCTTTACCCGTGCGGAAATGAACCGTCAGATTATGCTTCTTGAAGGGAAACACAGTAATTTCGTTTCGCAGAAAGTGGACAGTTTGTTCGGATGCGACATTTGGGTGGATGCCGAACTGGTCAGTTCAAAGACCAGGGATGATTTCTTCTGGGCTTCTACCAACACGGGTAGTGCCGACCGTAACTTTGTGATGTACTCTTATCCCTATACTGACAAGGATACGTTTACCAAAGAATATTTTGTGCACAAACGTGACTCCGTGATGAAAGCCAATATCCCCGGATTCAAGGAGGGCGTTTATATGTCGACCGATAGTTTGCTGACCGATGTCCGTCCGATCAATGTAAAGAACAGCTACACAATGGAAGCACGTGGCCTGTGGCGTATGAAGGGTGACTTTATGGGTGGTCCGTATGTATCTCATACTCGTCTGGACGAGAAAAACCAACGAATTATTACAGCAGAAATATTTGTTTATTCACCTGATAAAATGAAACGCAACCTGGTACGCCAGATGGAAGCATCTCTGTATACACTGAAACTTCCGAATGAAATTCAGCAGAGTCAGATTCCATTGGGAGGAGAAGTATCTAAGGAAGCGGAACAAACTAATAAATAAAAACATGGAAGATAACAAGATAAGGATAGGTATCACCCAGGGAGATATTAACGGGGTGGGCTATGAGGTGATTCTTAAGACATTTTCTGACCCTATGATGTTGGAACTATGTACTCCGATCATTTACGGCTCACCGAAAGTAGCGGCTTATCATCGCAAAGCGTTGGATATACAGACCAATTTCAGCATTATCAACTCTGCTACCGAAGCGGTATGCAACCGTTTGAGCGTGGTGAACTGCACGGATGATGAGGTGAAAGTGGAATTTTCCAAACTTGACCCCGAAGCCGGTAAAGCTGCGCTGGGGGCTTTGGAACGTGCCATCGAAGAATATCGCGAAGGGTTGATAGACGTTATCGTAACAGCTCCGATCAACAAACATACCATTCAGTCGGAAGAGTTTTCATTCCCCGGACATACGGAATATATCGAAGAACGTCTGGGCAATGGTGGTAAGTCATTGATGATTTTGATGAAGAATGACTTCCGGGTGGCTTTGGTGACGACACATATCCCTGTCAGAGAGATCGCGACTACGATTACCAAAGAATTGATTCAGGAGAAACTGATGATATTCCATCGTTGTCTGAAACAGGATTTCGGTATCGGTGCTCCGCGTATTGCGGTGCTCTCTCTCAATCCTCATGCCGGAGACGGTGGTTTGTTGGGAATGGAAGAGCAGGAGGTGATTATCCCTGCCATGAAAGAAATGGAAGAGAAAGGAATCCTTTGCTACGGTCCTTATGCTGCCGACGGCTTTATGGGTTCAGGCAATTATACTCATTTTGACGGTATCCTGGCGATGTATCACGATCAGGGGTTGGCTCCGTTCAAGGCCTTGGCTATGGAAGACGGGGTGAACTATACGGCAGGACTGCCGGTGGTACGTACTTCTCCGGCTCATGGAACGGCATACGATATTGCAGGCAAGGGAGTGGCTTGTGAAGATTCTTTCCGTCAGGCAATCTATGTTGCCATCGACGTGTTCCGTAATCGTCAGCGTGAAAAAGTGGCTCGTGCCAATCCGTTGCGTAAACAGTATTACGAGAAACGTGACGATAGTGATAAACTGAAGCTGGATACAGTAGACGAAGATTAAAAACGAGTGATGATGAAAGCAGAGATACAACAAGTGAAACAGCGTTTCGGTATTATTGGAAATACTGAAGCATTGTTGCGCGCTATAGATGTTGCCATTCAGGTAGCTCCTACCGATTTGTCTGTGCTGATTACCGGAGAAAGTGGAGTTGGAAAAGAAAGTTTTCCGCAGATTATTCATCAATATAGCCGGAGGAAGCACGGACAGTATATTGCTGTCAACTGTGGCGCTATTCCGGAGGGTACGATTGATTCCGAACTGTTCGGACATGAGAAAGGTGCGTTTACCGGTGCGATTGGCGAACGGAAAGGGTACTTTGGCGAAGCCGATGGTGGTACTATTTTTCTTGATGAAGTAGGGGAGTTGCCGATGTCTACCCAGGCACGTTTGCTTCGTGTACTGGAGAGTGGCGAGTTTATGAAAGTAGGTTCGTCCAAAGTACAAAAAACGGATGTGCGTGTAGTGGCAGCTACCAATGTCAATCTGACACAAGCGATTGCAGACGGACGTTTCCGTGAAGATTTATATTACCGGTTGAATACGGTGCCTATCCAGATACCACCTTTGCGTGAACGTGGTGACGATGTACTCCTGTTGTTCCGTAAGTTTTCCGCAGACTTTGCGGAGAAATACCGGATGCCTGCTATTCAGTTGACGGAGGATGCGAAGAAAGAGTTATTGGCTTACTCGTGGCCCGGAAACGTTCGTCAGTTGAAGAACATCACCGAACAAATATCTATCATTGAAACCAACAGGGAGATCTCTGCTGCTATCTTGCAGAATTATCTTCCTGTACAAAATACGCAACGTCTTCCCGCGCTGATGGGAACGCGTGAAAGTAAAGGCTTTGAGAGCGAACGGGAGATTCTTTATTCTGTTTTGTTCGATATGCGTCAGGAAGTGGCGGAGCTGAAGAAGATGGTGCACAACCTGATGGCGGAACGTGCCGGACAGGTAGGGCAGGTAGGACAAATGGGAACGGTGGTTACTACTCCGGTAGTGACGGCGCATCAACCTTCGGTACCTGCTATCATTCACACCATGCAGCCTACGGTTTGCAAGGATGATGATGACATACAAGACACGGAAGAATATGTAGAAGAATCTCCGTTGTCACTGGACGAAGTGGAGAAAGAAATGATACGCAAAGCACTTGAGAGGCATCATGGAAAGCGGAAGAGTGCTGCCAAGGACTTGAATATTTCCGAGCGTACACTTTATAGAAAAATAAAAGAATATGGATTGGATTAAGAAAATAATACGCCCTTTGTTACTGTTCGGCTTGCCGTTGGTAGTCATTGCGTGCACTGTTTCCTATAAGTTTAACGGATCGTCTATCAATTACGATAAGGTAAAGACCATTTCGATAGCCGACTTCCCGATCAAGTCGGAGTATGTGTATGCTCCGTTGGCAACCAAGTTCAATGAGGACCTGAAAGATATTTTCATCCGGCAGACCCGTCTGCAACTGCTCAAGCCGAATCAGAATGCCGACTTGCAGATTGACGGAGAAATCACGGGTTACAATCAGTACAACCAGGCAGTATCTGCCGATGGTTACTCTTCGGAGACGAAGTTGACTATCACCGTTAATGTACGTTTTGTCAACAACACCAATCATGCCGAAGACTTTGAACAACAGTTTTCTGCGTTCCGTACCTACGACTCTAGCCAGTTGCTGACTGCCGTACAGGACGGATTGATTGCTGAAATGTCTAAAGAGATCACTGACCAAATTTTTAATGCAACTGTAGCAAACTGGTAATATAAATGACTTCTGTTAACTTTCAACAATGGATTCAGCATCCCGAGACGCTGAATAGGGATACTCTGTACGAACTGCGCAATCTTCTTGCGAGGTATCCGTATTTTCAATCACTTCGTCTGCTGTATCTGAAGAACCTGTATATTCTCCATGATATTAGTTTCGGTGGAGAACTGCGGAAAGCAGTTCTTTACATTGCAGACAGACGGCAGTTGTTCCGGTTGATTGAAGGTGACCGCTATGATGTGCAGGCACGGAAAAAGGGAGTACCTCTCACGGAGGTGCTGAAAGACGAACCGTCTGTAGACCGCACATTAGCATTGATCGACGCTTTCTTGTCCACAGCCCCCGAAGAAGTGACTGCCCGGACCAGCTTCGACTATTCGATGGATTACACCTCTTATCTTTTGGAGGAGACTCCGGCTGCGGAACAGCCGGTCGAAGAAACGCCCAAACTCAAAGGCTACGAACTGATTGACGACTTTATAGAAAAGAGCGAGAGCGATTCTCCCTTCTGCAAGAAACCTTTAAGAGAAGAAATGCCATCTTCGCCAACCTCTTCGAACGAGCCAACCGAAGAAGAAACAATGAAGGAAGAAGAGGAAGATGACAGCTGTTTTACGGAAACTTTGGCAAAAATCTATGTTAAACAGCAACGATATTCAAAAGCTCTTGAAATAATTAAAAAATTAAGCTTGAAATATCCAAAAAAAAATGCTTACTTTGCAGACCAAATCAGATTTTTGGAGAAATTGATTATTAACGCTAATTCAAAATAACTAAAAATGTACTTATTATTCGTTATCTTAATGGTTATTGCAGCCTTGTTGATGTGTTTCATCGTGCTGATTCAGAACTCAAAAGGAGGCGGGCTTGCTTCTGGTTTCTCTTCATCTAACGCCATCATGGGTGTGCGCAAGACTACAGATTTTCTGGAAAAAGCAACATGGGGTTTAGCTATCTTCATGGTGGTAATGAGCATTGCTACTGCTTATGTAATTCCTAGTTCTGATGTTGCTAAAGACGCAGTGTTGGAACAGGCACAGAAAGAACAACAGACTAACCCGTATAACTTACCCGCAGGTACGGCTGCACCGCAAACAAACGCAGTTCAGCAGGATTCTGTTAACTAAGTTTTGTTACGAGTCTAAAAAAATATTGTGGTTAAATCCGTTCAAAAGAGATGTGGGTATTGCTTGCATCTCTTTTTTATTAACATAAAACAAAAAAAACTGTGAAAACAACATTAAGAGATTCGGCAGCGATGCGATGGACCGTATTGCTGTTTCTGGCGTTTGCCATGTTCTGTTCATACATATTTATGGACATACTTTCTCCCATTAAAGATTTGATGCAATCCACACGTGGTTGGGACTCTACCGCCTTCGGTACGATGCAGGGTTCGGAAACTTTCTTGAACGTATTTGTATTCTTCCTTATTTTTGCGGGAATCATTCTCGACAAGATGGGCGTGCGTTTTACGGCTGTTTTATCGGGTGTGGTGATGCTGGTCGGAGCGGTTATCAACTGGTATGCCGTGACTACCGCCTTTGCCGGAAGCGATCTGGAGACTTGGTTTAATAACAATCTCAATTATATTCCGGTGTTCGATGAACTCGGTATTTCTCCTTTCTACAGGGGGATGCCTGCATCGGCAAAACTGTCTGCTGTGGGCTTCATGATATTCGGTTGTGGAGTTGAGATGGCAGGAATAACCGTTTCACGCGGTATTGTGAAGTGGTTTAAAGGTCGCGAGATGGCGTTAGCTATGGGGTCGGAGATGGCACTGGCACGCTTGGGAGTGGCTACATGTATGATTTTCTCACCGGTGTTTGCCAAGTTAGGTGGTGTCATTGATGTATCCCGTTCGGTAGCTTTCGGAGTTGTATTGTTGATGATAGCACTAATCATGTTCATTGTTTACTTCTTTATGGACAAAAAACTGGATGCACAAACCGGTGAAGCGGAAGAGAAAGACGATCCGTTTAAGATTAGTGATTTGGGTACGATTCTTAAAAGTAGCGGTTTTTGGTTGGTGGCGTTATTGTGCGTGCTTTACTATTCAGCCATTCTCCCGTTCCAAAAGTATGCCGTTAATATGTTGCAGTGTAATCTGACGTTTACCGAAGTGTCGCCCGATTCTTTTTGGGCTACCAATACGGTGACTATTATTCAGTATTGCATCATGTTGGTGGTGGCTGCTGCTGCGTTTGCCAGCAACTTCTCGAAGAGTAAGAATTTGAAATCGGGGCTGTTGATGTTGGCGGTGGTAGCTTTGGTGGTGTTCTGTTATATGGGGTATATGCGTCAGAGTGCAGAGACGGTATTTGCCGTATTCCCTCTTTTGGCTGTTGGCATTACGCCGATTTTGGGTAACTATGTAGATCACAAAGGAAAAGCGGCGTCCATGCTGGTCATGGGATCTGTGCTGCTTATCCTCTGTCATCTTACTTTTGCATTCGTGTTGCCTGGTTTCAAAGGCAATCCGGTGGGTGGAATCATCGTTGCTTACCTCACTATCCTGGTGTTGGGAGCCAGTTTCTCGTTGGTTCCGGCTTCTTTGTGGCCGAGTGTGCCGAAATTGGTGGATGCAAAGATTATCGGTAGCGCGTATGCATTGATATTCTGGATACAGAACATCGGGTTGTGGCTTTTCCCGTTGCTTATCGGTAAGGTGCTCGACCGTACGAATCCGCAACTTGTCAGCGATTTGAAGAATGGTGTGATTACTCCCGAAGAGGCGGCTACTGCATATGACTATACGGCACCGTTGGTGATGTTGGCATGTCTTGGAGGGGCGGCACTGATTCTTGGTTTCGTGCTTAAGATAGTCGACAAGAAGAAGGGTTACGGACTGGAAGAACCCAATATAAAAGAATGATGTTATATGTAATAAAGAAAAACTGATGGCTGCTAAAGAGAAGATCAACCTGTTAGAGGTCATTCCCTGTCGCAGTGAACATATTACAGCAAAAAGGGAAGGGGAGACAATGGTGCTCTCCTTTCCTCGTTTTAAATATCCGTGGATGCAACGCTTCCTTGTGCCGAAAGGAATGTCGAAAGAACTTCATGTACAATTGGAAGAACACGGTACGGCTGTATGGGAACTGATAGATGGAAAACGCAATGTTCGTGAGATTATAGAAAAACTCGCAGACCACTTTCAAAATGAAGAGGGCTACGAGTCGCGTGTATCGGCTTATCTTTCTCAAATGCAGAAAGATGGATTTATAAAACTGGTGATACCAGTCGCATAAATAGGAATTATCATTTATTTGATAAATACAGCCCAAAGTATGACGGCAATTGCTATCAGGACCCCCATGATAATAAGCGTTCCCCAAACAAAATAATTGCTGTCTTTCTCTTTCTTTTTCTCCGAGTCGTGGATGATACGTTCCATTTCTTCGGGAGTGGTGTTGGGTAATGGATAAGGTTCGTTGGTGCGGTTTAGATGCTTCAACTTATCGTTAGCACGTTCACGACGTAGGCGGGAAGCTTCCCGTCCTTCACTAAGCCGACGTATCATGTCGAGCATATATCCTTCACCACCCATATTCTTTGTTTTTTAGAAGTTTAGTTCCTCGTTTTTCTATTTCCCTTCTTCTCTGTCCACTTTGAGCAATCCTCCCGTATTCGGATCAAAATAAACTTTGATGGTAGAATTCTTGTTGAACAAAACCGGAGCCAGATATTCTATCACACCGAATTGAGTAATAGGAAGCTCACCTTCGTAAAGTTTCTTTTTACCATCGGTCAGTGTAACCAGAGCTTGTCCGGGCACGTTGTAGGCGATTCCATCCAAATCTTTCTTCTTCTTACCGTCTTCCTGTGGTATCTTGACCGATTTCAGGTCTTTCAGACTGATATAAAACGGAGTTCCTGCCAAATCATGGTTGGCAACTACACCTAACTTCTTCGAGAAGCGGAAGGCAACTTCATTGTTGAATTCCTTGTCAGGAGTAAGGCGGACGGTGAATGTTCTCTCTTCTTTGTTGCAGGTGCCGGAGAACATTTGTGTCATGGCTTCTTCCTGTGCATTCAGGTTGTCGAGCATAATTTTAAGCTGTGCTCCGTCTGAAGGCATATTGTCAGCCTGTCCGCGCAATAAGGCATTTTTGCTTTCGCGGATGTTATAGATCTCTTTAGCCACCAGCTCGGCCATCTTAGCGGTAGAGCTGGCCATTAGAATCTCTTCGGTCAGGAATTCGCGAGGATTTGCTTTCTTTTGGAGGACTGCGGGAGCGGGAGCAGTTTTTTTGCCTGCACTGCTGTTGCTGTAAGGAACATTGATCGTTTTCACAATGCCATCCTCTGTCAGTTCCATGAGCGGTGCTACTGTCTTATCCTTCAATTTTACGAAATACGTAGTTTCGCTGTTGGGCACACCTACGGATTTCACTTTTACGCTAGCCAGTTCCCAATACTCTTCAGAGTTGGCGGAGACGTTAGTCAGTCGCAGGTAACGATCAGCATATTTGCTGAATTCTCCGGGAGTATAGTTGACTTTGTTAGCTTTTATTTCAAGTTCTATTAGGGTTTTGGGAAGACTGTAAACCACTCCATAGTCTTTTCCCTGGGTAACTCCCGTCAGTACTTCGGTTTGCGCATAGGCGGACGTTGTCATAAGTAGTCCTGCTGCTATAATCAACTTTTTCATATTCGGTTCTTTTTTAACTGGTTTTGAAAACAAAGTTAATGAAGTTATTGAAAAAAGGGGAAGTTCTTAACTTTTATTCGCTTACAAGTCGCCAGGCTGTCGGCAGACAGGTGATAATATCGCTGGCTATCAGTCCAATCATTCCTTGTTTCTTTTGAGCGACATCGCCCGCCAATCCGTGAATGTACGTGCCGATTTTAGCGGCTTCTTCGGTGGGATAACCTTGGGCGAGCAGCGCCAAGATTACTCCGGTCAGTACGTCACCGCTACCTCCGGTTGCCATTCCCGGATTTCCGGTCGGGTTGAAGAAACATTTACCTTCGGGAGTGATGATGGCGGAGTAGGCTCCTTTTAAGATAATGTGGACATGGGCGGTACGCGCCAGTTCGCAAGCCTTCATCAGACGTTCGTAAGAGTCTTGGCATTTGCCGGTCAGACGTTCCAGTTCTTTCGGATGCGGGGTGAGGATGGAACCCTTCGGCAGGTGGGTAAGGGCATGGCGGTGGTTGGCGAGGATATTAAGAGCGTCGGCATCCACTACAACAGGAGTCTGGCAATGTTCCAGTTGCTCCAACAAGGCAGCTTCCGTTTCCTCGTTTCGTCCCAGTCCCGGACCGATGCCGACTGCTTGATAGTCGTCCGTGTCGGTCGGTACGGCAAAACAGGTTTCGTTGATGTCGGTTTCTACGATTGCTTCGGGTATGGAGGTCTGCAAGATGTCGTTGTTGCACATGGGTGCATGAACAGTCAGCAACCCTACTCCCGAACGGAGGCAGGCGCGGGCAGCGAGAACAGAGGCTCCTGCCATTCCTTTTGAACCGGCAATCAATAGTGCATGGCCGAAGTTTCCTTTGTGGGCAAACTGTTTGCGTGGCTTGATGAGTGAACGGATTTCCTCTATTTCCAACATTTCGTAGTTCGTTTCCATCTCTTCAATGCCGTCTTCGCTCAATTGGATGTCCAGCACTTCCCATTCTCCGACAAATTCCGTGTTCTCTGCGAAAAGAAAGGCGAGCTTCGGCAGTTGCAGACTGAAAGTCACATCGGCACGGATAATATTAGCTTTTACGTTGAATGTATTTTCTTCTCCCATCAGTCCGGAAGGGATGTCGATGGCTACTACCATGGCAGGAGAGGAATTGATGTATTTCACTACGGCAGCGAATCCTCCGCTCAACGGTTTGTTCAGACCTGAACCGAATAATCCGTCGATTACCAGATGGTCGGGCGTCAGGGCGGGAGGTACGAATTGAGTGCTGATTTCGTGGAATTTTATTTCTTCCATCATTTCTACCAGTTCTTTATTGGTCTGGCAGTCGGGTGAAAGTTCTCCTTTCGTGTTGAAGAGAAATACTTCGATTTTATATCCTTTTTCAGCCATCATGCGGGCTACGGCGAGTGCGTCTCCGCCATTATTCCCCGGTCCGGCAAAGATAGTGACCGGCGTTTCCGTATTCCATCTGTCTGTGATGGCTTTTGTTAATGCGGTTGCTGCACGTTCCATCAGATCGATTGATGCAATAGGTTCGTTCTCAATGGTATAAGCGTCCAATTTCTTGATACTGCTGCTTGGAAATATTTTCATTGCGATGTTCTTTTAGTTTTCGGATTACAAATGTACATGATTCTTCTGACTTTTCCCGTTTGTTGTGGGAAGAAAACCATCTTTACAGGCATTTATTTCTCAGGCTTTCCTGCGAAAGATTTCTTCATTGCATTTCTCATATTCTCATAGTTTTTAGATAAATGGAAGATAATCAAATAGATATCTTATGAGAAACACTTTTCCAAAACGGTGTTTCTCATAAGTTTTCTCCTATTTTAGCTCAAAATCCACCTTATTCTCATAGTGTTTCAGGGTATTTCTCATAGTCAAATTGGATAAAATAACGGCTTCTTGCTTGAAGATGCTCCTTAGTTCCGATTGTCCCATATATTGTGGGAAAGTATTCCCGCGTATTAAGAGAAAACTTTCCCACAAAATGAGGGAATATTTTCCCAAGCACTAGGGAATACTTTCCCAAGTAGTAGGGAATCTTTTCCCATAATATGTGGGACTAAGCCACTGTGTATGGAAGCAAGCAAAAGGAATGCATGATTCTATTTATTCAATGCCCGCTTCCGGCACACTACACTATGAGAAATGAAAATGAAAAAACAATGTAGTGGATCATCAGGATTTATGCTGTTTGATAAGAACTTTCTTTTTTTGGGGAAGCATCTAATCTACTTTTTCTGTACCTTCTCTCAAAGAAATTACAGAAGATGATGCACGAGGTAGAATAAAAAATCGTATTTTTGCAAGGTTATTTTTAAATTACCGGTTATGGATACCATTCAGATAAAAGACAAATTGTTTACCGTTTCTATTAAGGAACAAGATATTCAGAAAGAAGTGATTCGCGTAGCGAACGAAATTAACCGCGATTTGGCAGGTAAGAATCCGCTTTTTCTTAGTGTGTTGAACGGTTCGTTCATGTTTACTGCTGATTTACTGAAGCACATCACCATCCCTTGTGAAATCTCATTTGTGAAGTTGGCGTCTTATCAGGGCATCACTTCCACCGGAGTGATTAAAGAGGTAATCGGCCTGAATGAAGACATTGCCGGACGTACCATTGTAATCGTAGAAGATATCGTAGACACAGGACTGACGATGCAGCGACTGCTCGAAACATTAGGTACACGCAATCCCGAAGCTATCCATATCGCTTCTCTGTTGGTGAAACCTGAAAAGCTCAAGGTAAACCTCAACATTGAATATGTCGCGATGGAAATCCCGAACGACTTTATCGTAGGTTACGGACTGGATTATGATGGTTTCGGACGTAATTACCCCGATATTTATACAGTAGTAGATTAATGTTAAATAGGTACCAGTTTAAATGGTAAATAGTAAATCGTTAAATTGTAAATAACAAAATGTTGAACATCGTAATTTTCGGTGCTCCGGGTTCAGGAAAAGGAACACAGAGCGAACGTATCGTAGAAAAGTATGGAATCAATCACATCTCGACAGGAGATGTATTGCGTGCTGAAATCAAGAATGGCACAGAACTGGGTAAAACAGCTAAAGGTTACATCGACCAAGGCCAATTGATTCCTGATGAATTAATGATTGATATTCTGGCAAGCGTATTCGACAGCTTCAAAGATAGCAAAGGGGTAATTTTCGACGGTTTCCCAAGAACAATTGCACAGGCAGAAGCATTAAAGAAAATGTTGGCAGAGAGAGGACAGGACGTTTCTATAATGCTTGACTTGGAAGTTCCCGAAGAAGAACTGATGGTACGTCTTATTAAACGTGGCAAGGATTCCGGTCGTGCTGATGATAACGAAGAAACAATCAAAAAACGTCTGCACGTATATCATTCGCAGACTGCTCCACTGATCGACTGGTACAAGAACGAAAAGAAATACCAACACATCAACGGCTTGGGTACTATGGAAGGTATCTTCGCTGAAATCTGCGAAGCAGTAGATAAATTGTAATAATACAATATTATAAATAAATAAGTCAGTAGCCGGAGTGTGCTAATTAACAGCTCTGACTACTGACTACTTTAACTCTTAAAAAAATATGGCTGAATCGAATTTTGTTGATTACGTAAAGATATACTGTCGCTCGGGTAAGGGCGGAAGAGGCTCTACGCACATGAGGCGCGAGAAATATTGTCCTAACGGAGGTCCCGACGGGGGCGATGGTGGCAGAGGAGGTCATATCATCTTGCGCGGTAACCGTAATTACTGGACATTGCTGCACTTGAAGTATGACCGTCACGCAATGGCCGGTCATGGTGAATCGGGGAGCAAAGGACGTAGTTTCGGAAAAGACGGTGCGGATAAAATAATAGAAGTACCCTGCGGAACAGTAGTTTATAATGCCGAGACAGGGGAGTATCTTTGTGACGTAACAGAAGACGGACAGGAAGTGATTTTACTCAAAGGCGGTCGCGGCGGTCTGGGTAACTGGCATTTCAAGACGGCAACCCGCCAGGCTCCGCGTTTTGCGCAGCCGGGAGAGCCGATGCAGGAAATGACCGTTATCATGGAGCTGAAACTGCTTGCCGATGTCGGTCTGGTAGGTTTCCCGAATGCGGGAAAGTCAACTCTGCTTTCTTCCATTTCGGCTGCCAAACCGAAAATTGCCGATTACCCGTTTACTACGCTCGAACCCAACTTGGGCATCGTTTCCTATCACGATGGAAAATCCTTTGTGATGGCGGACATACCGGGTATTATCGAAGGAGCCAGTCAGGGAAAAGGTTTGGGACTGCGTTTCTTGCGTCATATCGAACGTAATTCATTACTGCTGTTTATGGTTCCGGCAGACAGCGACGACATTCGTAAAGAATACGAAGTCTTGCTGAACGAACTGCGTACCTTCAATCCTGAAATGTTGGACAAGCAACGTGTGTTGGCCATCACCAAGAGCGATATGCTCGACCAGGAATTGATGGACGAGATTGAACCTACACTGCCCGAAGGCATACCACACGTATTCATATCTTCTGTTTCCGGTTTGGGCATCTCGGTATTGAAAGACATCCTTTGGGAAGAGCTGAACAAGGAAAGCAATAAGATAGAAGCTATCGTTCACCGTCCGAAAGACGTGACCCGCCTACAACAGGAACTCAAAGACATGGGCGAAGATGAAGACATCGTTTATGAATATGAGGAAGATGGTGACGATGATATCGATTATGAATACGAAGAAGATTGGGAAGAAGAATGATTTCTCTTACAAAACATAACGAGTTGAAGGGATATAAGTCATTAGATGCATATCCCGAAGTAGCTCATTTCGTAACTACACGTCACGGAGGTATAAGCACCGGAGCTTACGGCTCTTTCAACTGTTCGCCTTATACCAACGACTCATGTGTGAACGTCAATCGCAATCAGGACTGGTTGTTTCAGTGCATGAATCATCAGATAAAGGAATTATTTATTCCTGAACAGAGTCATGGTTGCGCCAGTCTGATTATCAATGAATCATTTTTTAAAGAATCATTGGAAAGGAGACGGCTACTTCTGCGAGGAATGGATGCTTTGATAACGAATGTGCCGGGATATTGCGTTTGTGTCACGACAGCGGATTGTGTTCCTGTATTGCTGTACGACAAAAAACAACACGTTGTGGCTGCCGTTCATGCCGGATGGAAGGGAACGGTGAAGCATATTGTCAGTCATGTGATGGACCACATGACTCAAAAGTTCGGGACGTAAGGCGAAAATGTAATAGCTTGCATCGGGCCGAGCATTTCGCTCGAATCATTTGAAGTAGGCGATGAAGTGTATGATGCTTTTGAAGAAAGCGGCTTCGATATGTCTCTTATTTCTATGAAGAAGAAGGAGACAGGCAAATATCATATTGATTTGTGGGAAGCCAACCGGATTGAATTACTGAATCGCGGAGTGCCTGCAGAGCAGATAGAAGTGGCTGGAATCTGTACCTATATTCATCATGATGAATTCTTCTCCGCACGTAGACTGGGAATAGATTCCGGTCGTATATTGTCGGGAATAATGATTAGAAAGTAATAATTAGTGTCCGTAATCGCAGGACGCTGATGATTGGTTTATGATAAGTTATGTTTGAAATAAAAGTATCTAAAGAAATAAAAGACGCATGCCCGGTTTTTGCCGGAGCCGCCGTGTATGCTGCGGTGAAGAATACTGCTTACAACGAAGGGCTTTGGCAGGAAATCAACGCTTTTGCCGGGCAACTGACTTCCACTACACAGATGGAAGACATCAAACATCAACCTGTTATCTTTGCTACCCGTGAGGCTTATAAGCGTTGTGGCAAAGATCCCGGACGTTATCGCCCGTCAGCCGAAGCTCTACGCCGCCGCCTGATGCGTGGAATCCCGTTATATCAGATTGATACGTTGGTAGACCTTATCAACCTTGTGTCTCTTCGCACGGGACATTCGATCGGTGGTTTTGACGCGGACAAAATACAAGGTACGCATCTTGAACTCGGTATCGGCAAAGCAGGAGAACCGTTTGAAGGTATCGGACGCGGTGTATTGAATATTGAAGGATTACCTGTATATCGTGATTCTTTTGGCGGAATTGGAACCCCGACAAGCGATCATGAACGTACGAAAATGGATCTCGGAACCACTCATATCCTAGCCATAGTCAACGGTTATAACGGAAAAGAAGGTTTGCAAGAAGCGGCTGAAATGATACAAACCTTATTAAGAAACTATACAGAATCGGATGGAGGCGAAATCGTATGCTTCGAATAATTAGAATGAGTGCTCTAAGAAAAAAGACATGAAAAACATACTTATCTTACTGACAGTTTTATTATTATTGCCACTGACTGCCGACGGGCAGGATAAATCCTCCTTCTCTGCCCGCGAAATGGCTGATGTACGGGTAGCTACTCCCGGATTATTTGCTAAAGGCAATCATATCTATCTGCATTTGGATTCTCTGAAAGATCACGAATATGCTTTCCCATTACCCGGAGGAAAAGTAATCTCTGCCTATGGAACTCGCGGAGGACATTCGGGAACAGACATTAAGACCTGTGCAAAAGATACGATTCGTGCTGCTTTTGATGGAGTGGTGCGTATGTCGAAACCCTATTATGCCTATGGAAATATCGTTGTAATCCGCCACGCCAACGGATTGGAAACGCTTTATAGCCACAATTTCAAGAATCTGGTTAAAGCTGGTGATGTCGTAAAAGCCGGACAAGCTATCGGGCTGACAGGACGTACTGGTCGTGCCACTACCGAACATGTACACTTCGAAACCCGTATTAACGGGCAACATTTTAATCCGAATCTCATTTTTGACTTTAAAGAGAGAACATTGCGGAAAGAATGTATCAAGTGTACCAAGAACGGGAGTAAAATCGTTGTGAGAACGCATACTCCTGATAGCTGGGTTGCTCAGAGTAAGAAGTAATTAAATATAAAATAGCTTCGTAAAGATAACGCTTTGATATAATATTTGCTAACGTTTTCTCGTTAATTAGAAAATATTTCCTATCTTTGCACTCTTGGAAAAGAGTTCTAAAACAATCGCTATTCTGTACGAATAAAAATTTGGGCTTGACTGGATTTGACAGCGGGCAGAAATGGTAGGTAAGCATGCAGTGGGTCGGTAATTTCCACTTAAATCTCAGTTATCAAAATTTTATCTGGCGAAACTAATTACGCTCTTGCTGCTTAATCGAAGTATAGTAGATTAGCTTAATCCAGGCACTAGGTGCCAGGACGAGACATCACTCGGAAGCTGTTGCTCCGAAGCATTCCGGTTCAGTGGTGCAGTTACATCGGGGATAGTCAAAGGTGGCCTCGCGCTTTTGATGAAACTTTAGAGGATAAGGTAGGAATTGATGGCTTTGGTTCTGTTCCTGCACGAAAAATTAGGCAAAGATAAGCATGTAGAAAGCTTATGATTTCCTCGTTTGGACGAGGGTTCGATTCCCTCCAGGTCCACAATAAATGCTGATTTTTAGTGTTTTATGAGATTTGCACCCCGCTTTGCATTCTAATAATGTAAAGCGGGGTGTTGACTTTTCCGCCCCAACCTAATCTTTTTTGGTGGTATCGAATGAAGTTCCCCAATTTCCAATAGTGGAACAGCATTTGTGCATTGGCTGCAACAATCAATTGCACTTGTGCATGTTTTATCTCAAAGCCTATTGCATGAATGAGGGCTTCAAAGTCTTTTCTTTCTCTCATCAGGGAGACAATTCCTACCTTCCAGCTTTTTTCTTCTCTTACAATTCCGGGGACAATACAAATGGTCTGTGATCCGCATAAGCTTGATATATACCATTGAAAAAAGAATTAGGGCCAAAAGAAACGAGACTGTCGGGAGATTCGCTCTTTGCAATGATATGATAAGGAACCTTGATATTCTTCTCTTTTATCTCATAAGGCTCTATATCCATATCTGATAATATAAGACTTTCGTAAATTTCATTCGGGGAGTGTAGATGAAGTAATTCTTCAGGCTTTGAAAGCTTTTCAACCTTAAAAGTGATTCCATTTTGAGCGAATGTGGAAACACTGCAAAAGATAAATAAGCAAAATAATGTGTTTTTCATAATCTTAAAGAGTTGTATGGTGGCACAAACTAATTAACTACCTCTATATTTTGAATAGACGATATGCAAATATAGTATTATTAAGAACTATCTTTGATAAGATATTGAATGTTTTTTGACTTATATCTATAAAAATCATAAGCATATTATTTCTTGAACCGATAAGTAGGATTTATTCGGGAATTTATAGTAAGTTTGCTCTGCTAATTCTAAACAATGACGCAGAGAAAAATTATACATATCGACATGGATGCCTTCTATGCCTCTGTAGAACAGCGTGATAATCCTGAACTTCGTGGCAAACCTTTGGCGGTAGGTCATGCTGAAGAGAGGGGAGTTGTGGCTGCTGCCAGCTATGAAGCCCGGCGTTACGGTGTTCGTTCTGCCATGGCTTCGCAAAAGGCGAAACGTCTTTGTCCCCAACTCATTTTTGTACCTGGCAGGATGGATGTTTATAAATCCGTTTCCTGTCAGATACATGAGATTTTCCACGAATATACGGATATCATCGAACCTCTGTCTCTGGATGAAGCTTTTCTGGATGTCACAGAAAATAAAAAAAATATTTCCCTGGCTGTGGATATAGCAAAGGAAATAAAGCAGAAGATTCGGGAACAGCTCAACCTTGTTGCATCTGCCGGAGTTTCTTATAATAAGTTTCTGGCTAAAATAGCTTCGGACTATCGTAAACCGGATGGCTTATGTACCATTCATCCGGAACAAGCCCTTGATTTTATAGCCCGTCTTCCTATCGAATCTTTTTGGGGAGTAGGTCCGGTGACTGCAAAGAAGATGCATCTGCTTGGCATTCACAATGGACTTCAACTACGAAAATGTTCTCTTGAAATGCTGACAGCACATTTCGGAAAAGCCGGCGCACTGTATTATGAGTGTTCACGAGGAATTGACGAACGCCCTGTCGAAGCAATTCGTATCCGTAAATCCATTGGCTGCGAACGTACATTGGAACGTGATATTTCAGCCCGTTCATCGGTCATTATCGAACTATACCATGTAGCAGTAGAGCTGATTGAACGTCTTCAGCGAAAAGACTTCAAAGGCAACACGCTTACTCTGAAAATCAAGTTTCATGATTTTAGCCAGATAACCCGAAGCCTTACTCAATCGCAGGAACTCACCACCTTAGACCGGGTACTTCCACTAGCAAAAGAATTGCTTAAAAGTGTCGAATTTGAGCAACATCCAATCCGGCTCATCGGTCTTTCCGTCTCTAATCCAAAAGAGGAAGCCGATGAACAACACGGTGTTTGGGAACAGTTGAGTTTTGAATTTAGTGATTGGGATTGAAGGCGAAGGGGAAGAAATATAACATTAAGAGTACTATTTTTGAAGTATGTACTTTTTTGTCATCAGGTTCGTATGATTTACTCACCTCATTTTTTATCAGATACGTTATCTTTGCAATACTTAAATGAATGAAAATACCATGAATCGAATGAAACATTTATTTTGTGTTCTTTTACTAGCAGCTTTGGGAAGTTTTTCTTTCAAGGCAAACGCTTACACCGAACGCAATATGCTGCAAAAAGCGGCAGACGAAACTACGTTGAAAAACGTGTTGGTAATGAAACAAGCATGGGTGCCTTATCCTGCTTATACAGATCGTGCCGCCTGGGATTCTTTGATGGGTCCCAATAAGCAACGCCTCATCGAAGCCGGCGAAAAACTCCTCGACTATAAATGGCAACTGATACCTGCCACTGCTTATCTGGAATACGAACGTAGCGGTAACCGTAAAATAATGGAAGTTCCTTATGACGCCAACCGCCAGGCACTTAACGCCTTGATGCTCGCCGAACTGGCCGAAGGGAAAGGGCGTTTTATCGACCAATTACTGAACGGAGCATATATGAGCTGTGAAATGAATTCATGGGTTCTATCCGCACACTTGCCCCGCCAGAGTAGCAAACGTTCACTTCCCGACTTCCGCGAACAGATTATCGACCTCGGTTCAGGCGGATACGGAGCTTTAATGGCCTGGGTACACTATTTCTTCCGCAAACCATTCGACAAAATCAATCCTGTGGTATCCTTGCAAATGCGTAAAGCAATCAAAGAACGTATTCTCGATCCGTATATGAACGACGATGAAATGTGGTGGATGGCTTTTAACTGGAAACCGGGAGAAATCATCAACAACTGGAATCCCTGGTGTAACTCTAATGCCCTGCAATGTTTCTTACTGATGGAGAATAATAAGGATAAGTTGGCGAAAGCTGTTTATCGCTCCATGCAGTCAGTCGATAAGTTTATCAACTTCGTGAAATCCGATGGTGCCTGTGAGGAGGGAACCTCTTACTGGGGACATGCCGCCGGAAAGCTCTATGACTATTTGCAGATACTCTCTGATGGCACAGGCGGTAAACTGTCTCTGTTCAATGAACCGATGATTCGCCGGATGGGAGAATATATGTCCCGCTCATACGTAGGCAATGGCTGGGTGGTGAATTTTGCTGATGCATCGGCACAAGGCGGGGGCGATCCTTTGTTAATCTATCGCTTCGGTAAAGCTGTAAACAGCGATGAAATGATGCATTTTGCCGCATACCTGTTGAAAGGAAGAAAACCGTATGCTACCATGGGCAACGATGCTTTTCGTTCGCTTCAATCTCTACTTTGCTGTAATGAGCTGGCAAAAGCAACTCCGAAACATGATATGCCGGATGTAACCTGGTATCCCGAGACGGAATTCTGCTATATGAAGAATAAGAACGGTATGTTCGTTGCCGCTAAAGGCGGATTTAATAACGAAAGCCATAACCACAACGATGTAGGAACTTTCTCTTTATATGTAAATACAATTCCTGTGATAATTGATGCCGGTGTAGGTACATATACCAAACAGACGTTCGGTAAAGACCGCTATACCATTTGGACGATGCAGAGCAACTATCACAACTTGCCGATGATTAACGGAGTACCGCAGAAATTCGGGCAGGAGTATAAAGCTACCAATACCGTTTGCAATGAGAAGAAACGAATGTTCTCTACGGATATAGCTACTGCTTATCCGGCAGAAGCGAAAGTGAAAAGCTGGGTTCGCTCTTATGCTCTTGATGATAAAAAACTCATTATTGGTGATATTTATACGTTGGATGAGGCTATTGCTTCTAATCAAATGAATTTTTTAACTTGGGGCAATGTGACTTTCCCGTCAGCCGGAAAAATCCGTATCGAGGTAAAGGGACAAAAGGTGGAAATGAACTATCCGTCGCAGTTTAAAGCCGAACTGGAAACAATCAAACTGGATGATCCGCGCCTGTCTAACGTATGGGGCAAAGAGATTTACCGCATCACACTAAAGACTGAAGAAAAGAAAGTGACTGGTAAATATGGATTTGTTATTCAACAAGTGAAGTAGGATGAAATAGATTTTTAAAGCTAGAAAAAATAAAGTATAAACAATTAAATCACAGTAAGATGAAAAAAGTATTATTTGCCGGCCTTTTGGTTCTAGCAGGAGTAAGCGTAAGTGCGCAGAACCTGATAAAAAACGAAAAATTTGCCACTGAAGTAAAGACTAAAGTGACTAATGCCAACAAAGCTACCGCAGGAGAGTGGTTTATCATGAATAATGAAGCCGACGGAGTAACTACTATTGCCTGGGAAGAAACAGGAGATGCCAAATATCCGAATGCAATGAAATTGGATAACTCCGGTGCTGAAAAGAATATATCTTGGTATAAAGCTTTCGTGGGACAACGTATTACCGATGGTTTGGAGAAAGGTATCTATGTTCTTACTTTCTATGCAAAAGCTAAAGAAGCAGGAACTCCGGTCAGTGTATACATCAAGCAAACCAATGAAGAAAAGAACGATAATGGTAAGTACAATACTACTTTCTTCATGCGTAGAGATTATGACGCGGATGCTCAACCAAATGCTTCGGGCGCACAATACAATTTTAAAATTAAAGATGTCGGTAAATGGACTAAAGTAGTGGTTTATTATGATATGGGGCAAGTGGTAAATGCTATTAGCAGCAAGAAAGCAAATGCTAACTTGGAAGTGTCTGATACAGAAGATGATGCTGCTATTCTGAAAGATTGTTATGTGGCTATTCTTTCCCAGAATAAAGGCGGCGTTGTAGAAATCAGCGACGTGACATTGAAAAAGAAATAAAGAGCAAAGGATTTAATATAGTAGGTTAACAAAAAATAGGGCAGTGAAGTAGTGATACTTCGTTGCCCTATTTCTTTTGTTATATGAATATAATGGAGAGTTCCAAATAAATAAATGTATGAAACAGTCAATCTCCCTTCGAAACTGATTTCATGCGATTTATTGAATACCGAGTTTCTTCTTCAGTTCCTTCGGCAGAGAATCTTTGTGTACCATCACGCAGATTGTTTTAGCGCGTACATAGCTTTCAGACATATTCAGATAACCTCCGGATTTGTTGCTTTCCGCTCCCCAGGAATTCTTGGTGATATAATATTTAGTACCATTCTGATCTTTCACAATACCGGTGATGTGCATCAGGTGGTCGTCAGTTGTCACAAACTTCTCGTAACCATCCTGACGGATTTCCGGTGTTACGTTGATTTCCGGATAAGGATGCTCAAACTTGAACACTTCGTCCATACGTTCGTATTTAGGCATTTTCTCAAAACGCGCCCGGTCGGTAGTCGAGTAATCTTTCACATCCTCCACTTGCGGATTGATGGCGATTCCGTTCTTGAAAGAGAAACCCTGTTCGCTTACGTCACCGTCCCAACATACAGTATATCCTTTGTTCAGTGCATAGTCGATAGCTCCGATCAGTTCGTCCAACGGAAGATTATACATCGGCTGGTTTTCCCAATTGTCGGGAACTTCAGGTGAGAATGTCTCATAATAAGGCTTGTGAGTGAAACTAGTCAACTCAACGTAATCATCCATATTCAATCCCAGACTTTCTGTGAAAGATTGAGGAGTATATTCTTTTCCTTTATAAGTGAATTTTTCGGGAAGTTTGCCCAGATAAATATCGAACAGATTATTAATAAGCGCATCAAATTGCGGAGTACGCTTTTTAGATTCAATATTTGCGTCTACCAATGCTTTGAGGTAGCGTGACAATGCACCGTGATTGTGGTCTTTGTTATCACCCGGCAATCCGGTGTACACTTCTTCCGGAACGATTCCCGCTTTCTTATAAGCGTTTTTGAAAGTGTGTGCCAAACTTCCTTCACCGATACTTCCTTTACCACGACGGAGATAATTGTCCTCCATCTGATTCATGTACTTTTGGCGAACGATAAACATTTCCGAGAGATCATATTCTCCTTTTCCCATCCGGAGCAGTTCCGACTCCATGAAAGAAGCAGTAGCAAAGCACCAGCAGGTTCCTGTAGAACCCTGATCTTTGACAGGCGTTGCTTGGTGAGATACAACGGTTGTGAACTCATAACCGGGTGTTTGTGCAAAAGAGGTTACGACCAATAAGAGGAGCGCAACCGACATAAATAGCTTTTTCATAATGTGTTTTATAATCTTTCTTCTGCAAATGTATAAAAAAAGCGAAGATACTCGAAAGTTCCTCGCTCTATTTATTATAATTAGTGTGTTTATTTACATGGTAACCTGCTGTGATAGCAGTTTTTGAAGTTTACCGTTTAATGTTTGGCACATTGCACCATTTCCCATTGCTTGATAGCGTTTAATACGGTACTGTAACATCATAATTTTTTCATTTGCATTCTTTTTCATAATTTGTTTCCTCTTTTTTTGCCCTCCACGTTTTGAAGAGCGGTTTTACATTTTTGTTTTCTCTAATAACACTGCAAAGATACAAATTGTTTTCGAATTATATGCTGTAAAACATAGAAATCTTCTTTTTCTTTTGAGTTTTCTTTTTATGAGAGTTCGAACACGGTCTATATTACGAACCTGTTACAAAATTTCCGGAGTTTTCCGTCAATGACAATATTATTCTTATCTATCACATTTTTATGTATTTATTTAGGTATTCAGAAAATATTCTTCTATTTTTGTCTGTCAGCAACCTTATTAATAAGAATAAATCAGACATTTATATGAAAACATTTACCCATCTTTTGTGCGTCCTGATTTTGTCGATTGTGTTGTTTGCTTGTAACAATGCTCACTTCCTCAAAGAAGAATCCTACCGGAATCAAGTAGCTCAAGACTTTGAGCAGAAAAAACAGGCACTTCCTCATGGAGATTTATTTGCGATCTTTGCCGATTCTATTTTGTCAGTCTACGAGCGCGAAGCATTGATGTTTCTCTACGCTTATATGCCGATAGGCGATGTGACGGACTATCCGGGAGATTATTACTTGGAGAATGTCCGGCTGTCGAAGCAGACCCGTGACGAGATGCCTTGGGGCACAGAGATTCCCGATGAAGTGTTCCGTCATTTTGTTCTGCCAATTCGGGTGAATAATGAGAATTTGGATGATTCCCGTCGTGTGTTTTATGATGAACTAAAAGACAGGGTGAAGGGACTGCCGATGAAAGACGCGATATTAGAGGTGAACCATTGGTGTCATGAGAAAGTAGTCTATCGTCCGAGTGACGCGCGTACCAGCTCACCATTGGCATCTGTCAAAACAGCGTATGGGCGTTGTGGTGAAGAGTCTACCTTTACGGTGGCTGCGCTCCGGGCGGTCGGTATTCCGGCACGGCAAGTGTATACGCCCCGTTGGGCACATACGGATGATAATCATGCCTGGGTGGAAGCATGGGCGGATGGACATTGGTACTTCTTCGGCGCTTGTGAACCGGAACCGGTTTTGAACCTAGGATGGTTTAATTCCCCTGCTAGTCGGGGAATGTTGATGCATACCAAGGTTTTCGGACGATACAATGGTCCGGAAGAGATTATGCTTGAAACACCCAATTACACAGAAATCAATGTGATTGATAATTATGCCCTTACTGCCAAAGCTATCGTAACGGTGACGGATGCCGACGGTCAACCGGTAGCAGATGCCAAAGTCGAATTTAAGATATATAATTATGCGGAATTTTATACAGTAGCCACAAAATATACAGATGCAGAGGGGAAAGCCAGCCTGACTGCCGGTAAAGGAGATATGTTGGTTTGGGCATCTCGTGACGGACAATTTGGTTATGCCAAAATCTCATTTGGAAAAGATGATGTATTGCAACTCTCTTTAAATAGGAAAGAAGGTGAAGCCTATTCCTTGCCAATGGATCTTGTACCTCCGGTGGAAGGAGCGAATATTCCCGAAGTCACTCCCGAACAACGGGCGGAAAATGATCGGCGCATGGCGCAGGAAGATTCAATCCGCAATGCGTATGTAGCAACAATGATGACGGAAAAACAGGCCAAAGAGTGGATAGATAAACTATATGGAAATACCTTACAACCGGAAAAGAAAGAAAAACTGGTAAACTTCCTGGTTGCTTCGCGAGGAAACCACCAAACCTTGAAAGACTTCCTTTCAGCCATCCGAAAAGAGAAAGACGCTGTTTCATGGGAGGAAATACGGGCTATATGGATATTAGAGAGTCTTTCGGCTAAAGATCTCCGTGATGTAACTCTGGATGTATTGAATGATCATCTGCTGACTAATATCTCGGATTGGGAGAAGATAGAGACTGATTTATTTAAAAGAATGTACCTTAACCCTCCTCGTATAGCCAATGAAATGTTGACTCCTTATAAAAAGGTACTTCGTGAAGCCATTGAAAAAACAGTGTACCAGTCTGTGCCCGATAGCATGAAACGTGATCCCAGAGTATTAATAGAATGGTGCAGAAAAGAGATTAAAATCAATAATGAACTGAATTCCCAACAGATTCCTATCTCTCCGATGGGAGTATGGAAAGCACGGGTGGCTGATGAAAAGTCGCGTGATATATTCTTTGTGGCAGCTTACCGGAGCATGGGATGGGCGTCCGCTGCCTGGATTGATGAAGTGACCGGAAAGGTGCAGATTCTAAATGAAGAATTAGCAAAGGAAGATGTCAACTTCGATACGGCAGAAGCAGCACAGTCCCGAAAGGGAATGTTGCAAGCTACTTACACACCTATCCGCTCTGTGGAAGATCCTAAATATTATTCGCATTTCACTCTTTCCAAGTTTAAAAACGGCACATTCCAGTTGCTTAATTATGACGAAGGAGAGACGGATATGGGGGATGGAACTACCTGGCGTAATTTATTAAAATATGGGAGAGAGCTTGATGAAGGCTATTATATGATGGTGACCGGAACTCGGTTGGCAAGTGGCGCGGTGCTTTCCAACAGTACATTTTTTACTATAGAATCCGGTAAGATAACCACCGTTGACCTTGTGATGCGTGAAAGCAAAGATCAGGTGCAAGTGATCGGCAATTTTAATTCGGAAGCGACCTATCGTCCGGTTGACAGCACTGAACAGCGGAGTATCCTGCAAACCTGCGGACGTGGCTATTTTGTAGTAGCTGTTCTTGGGGTAGGGCAGGAACCTACCAACCATGCACTAAGAGATATAGCCGCTTTGGGCAATGACTTCGAACAATGGGGGCGTAAGATGGTCTTTCTTTTCCCTTCGGAAGAACAATACAAAAAATTTAATGCCGACGAATTCAGAGGACTACCGTCTACCATCACTTACGGTATTGATGTAGATGACAGCATCCGCAAAGAGATTGTGCAGGCTATGAATTTAAACAATTCTATTCTGCCGGTGTTTATCATTGCAGATACATTTAATAGGGTAGTCTTTGTTTCTCAAGGATATACAATCGGTTTGGGTGAGCAATTGATGAAAGTTGTACATGGGTTATAGACAAGAGCAGGTATACAATAATCGTTAATTCTTATTCTTAATGCGTTTTTTTGGAAAAGAATGATTATCATTTCTTATTAAATAGTGGAGATAAGCAGTTACCTATATTCTTTTGTGTAGACTTTCAATCGTCTCTTTTACTCTTCGTACGGAAGTTACATTCCGTGCGTACTCATTGATGTGTACTGTTCCTCCCATGGAGACAGCTTCGTTTCTGAATTTCATCTCACTTTGAATGTTTTCACGTGCCGAGAAATGAAACTCATAGATTCCGGTTTCTGCGGCAATGCGTGCAATATTATTTTCATTTACTCCGCATCCGGCGAGTAATATTATTCTTCCGGTGGCTTGTTTCTGTAACTCTTCTAAAAGAGGGATTCCCAGTTCTGCTGTAGGTTGCTGGCCGGAAGTCAGAATACGGTTGCACCCCAGTTTGATGATTTGTTCTAATGCTTTCTGTGGGTTACGGCATACATCAAATGCCCGGTGAAAAGTCACAGATAGCCCTTGAGCTGCTTCCATTAATTTTTGCATTGCTGGCAAGTCTACTTCACCCTCTGCTGTCAGACAACCGAATACTACTCCGTCTGCCCCTAATTTTCGTGCAATTTCAATATCTTTCAGCATTGTCCGGATTTCGATATCCGAATAAAGGAAATCTCCTCCACGAGGACGGATAATAACATGCAGGCGAGTGTGAGTCAATACTTCTCTTGCGATGGCAATCTCACCATAGGAGGGCGTTGTTCCACCTTCCGGTATGCCGGCGCATAACTCCACACGGTCTGCGCCACCTTCTTGTGCAGCCAGGCAACTTTCCACTGAATTGGTACAAATCTCAAATTGATACTTTCCCATAGTCGTGATATTAAAAAAGGGCGAATTTCTTCGCCCTTATATGAATCTTCTTTTTTGAATCATTACGTTATTTAGCGAAACTTACCGCACGTGTTTCACGGATTACGGTAATCTTCACTTGTCCCGGGTAAGTCATTTCATCTTGGATCTTCTTGGCAATTTCACCTGACAGGCTTTCTGTCTGCTTGTCGTCAATCTTATCTGCACCAACGATAACACGGAGTTCGCGTCCTGCTTGGATAGCATACGTCTTTGTTACACCCGGATAAGACATTGCCAGTTGTTCGAGATCGTTCAAACGCTTGATATAAGCCTCTACGATTTCGCGTCGTGCGCCCGGACGTGCACCGGAGATGGCGTCACAAACCTGTACGATAGGAGCCAGCAGACTAGTCATCTCCGTTTCGTCGTGGTGAGCACCGATAGCGTTGCAGATATCCGGTTTTTCTTTGTATTTCTCGGCAAGTTTCATACCCAGCAATGCGTGCGGCAATTCCGGTTCTTCGTCGGGCACTTTACCTATATCATGCAGCAAACCTGCACGTTTTGCTTTCTTCGGGTTCAGTCCCAGTTCCGATGCCATCACAGCACAAAGGTTAGCTGTTTCGCGTGCATGCTGCAACAAGTTCTGACCGTATGATGAACGATATTTCATCTTACCGATGATACGGATCAATTCAGGATGCAGACCGTGGATACCCAAGTCGATGGTAGTACGTTTACCCGTTTCGATAATTTCTTCTTCCACTTGTTTGCGTACTTTAGCTACCACCTCTTCGATACGGGCCGGATGGATACGTCCGTCAGTCACAAGCTGATGCAGCGCCAGACGGGCAATTTCACGGCGAACCGGGTCGAAGGCAGAAAGAACGATTGCTTCCGGAGTATCGTCTACAACGATTTCAACGCCGGTAGCAGCTTCCAAAGCGCGGATGTTACGTCCTTCACGTCCGATAATACGTCCCTTGATTTCATCCGATTCGATATGGAATACTGTGACAGAGTTTTCAATGGCAGTTTCTGTAGCCACCCGTTGGATAGACTGGATAACGATACGTTTAGCTTCTTTGCTGGCAGTTAATTTAGCATCATCCATAATGTCATTGATGAATGATTGTGCCTGCGTTTTAGCTTCTTCCTTCAGTGATTCTACCAGGCGTTCTTTGGCTTCTTCGGCAGACAGTCCGGAGATTGCTTCCAGTTTATCAATTTCCTGCTGTTGCAGTTTATCGAGTTCTTCTTTTTTCTTGTCAACAATCACAAGTTGCGCTTCCAGGTTCTCTTTTACCGCTTCGGCTTCCATTTTTTTACGTTGGATTTCTTCCTGACGCTGGTTAAGCACCATTTCACGTTGCTTCAACTTGTTTTCCGCTTGCTGAATCTTCTGATTCCGCAATGCTACCTCCTTTTCAAGGTCTGCTTTCTTATTCAGGAATTTCTCCTTCACTTCCAGCAGCTTGTTTTTCTTAATTACTTCTGCTTCCGTCTCCGCTTCTTTCAGGATATTGTCGTATTTGGATTTCAGTACATACCGGAATAGTATATATGAAAGGAATCCTCCTACGATGAAGCAAGCAATTGCTGTTGCTATTATTGCTATCATTCTACATTTAATTTAAGTATATAAATAAAAACGCACCACCAAATATCAAAGCAATTATTTTTGCTTGGATATTGTGCAGTGCGTGGTTGTTTTATCTCTTATCAGCGAATAGCCGGTCCTGGATTTATTCTTCCTTAAAATAATCCTCCAACAGTTCTGTCAGTTCTTTTACCTTCTCCACATAGGGGCTGGTATCATTCCGTTGCATCAATTGCAGTTTCTCTAACGAGAACTGATAGGCTACCATGGCAATAATTTTTTCGGGTTCCAGGTTTTTATAGACTTCCCGATACTTATTAAGCCTGATATTTACCTGTTTGGCAGCTTCCCGTACCACTTGTTCTTCCTCACGGTTGATGGTTAATGGGTAGTTTGAGTCTGCTATCTGCAGGTTTATCTTTATTTTATCGTTCATACATCTTCTTCTTATTCATTCAACAAAGCGATGCATTTATCGACTTCACGCACTAATTTTGACAATCGCAGCTTCGTCTCTTTTACGTCGCTGCCGTTAAGGCTGATTGCCGTAGCTGTTTTTAGGTTTGTATAGCTGACTTCCAATTCATCGTATTGCGCCTGTACCTTCTCATTTTTTAATTTTTCAATATCGAGAAGCTTCTTCAACTTGGCATTTTCACGCTTTAACTCATCGTGCAAATAGATCAAATGCCGTAGCTGCGTCTCAAAGGAATTCAATAACTTTTTTTCTTCTTCTGTCATCACTACACCAAAATTGTACACAAAAATACGATTAACTCTGATATTACAAAAACTTTTCGGGAGAAAATGTTCTTTTTCGTCTAAATTAGCTATGAATGGAGGGGAAAGTAGAGTATTGCATAGGAAGCAAATAGATACTGCTTGTAATATAAGGTATATATCATAGTAAACTAATTATGATGACATACTTATAAATGCATCTCGTATATGTTATTTTACAAAGGATTGTTTTTTTATTCTCTCCGTATTCTATTTTCATTTTCTCCATATCTTGCTTCCTATTCTTCCATATTCTGATCCTTATCTCTCTATTCATCGCCTAAATTTTCAATTTCTGCATCATTTTGAACGAATTTTGTCCTTTATTGATTTGTCATTTTCCTTCTTTGCTGATAAATACTAGTATGTTTGCGTACCGAACTAACGGACTCAAATTATAAATATAAACATTTGTATTATCTAATCATGAAAAAGTATTATTTACTATCTCTTGTGACCGCTTCTTTGATAGGAGCAACCTGTATTCAATGTACTTCTCCGAAACAAAAGAGTGGGGAAAATTCTCTTCCACAGAAGAGTGAATTGTTTGCAACTCTACCGGACTGTTGTCCGACACCGGACGGAATGGCTGTTGCTCCTAATGGAGATTTGATTTTGGCTTGTCCGAATTTTGCAGATATTACACAACCCGCTTGCTTGATGCGTATCACTAAAGATGGCAAGATAACAAAGTGGCTCGATGTTCCTGTATTGGAAGAAACCGGTTGGGCTTCTCCGATGGGAATCGCTTTTAATGAAGAAGGCGACTTGTTTATTTGCGATAATCAAGGTTGGAGCGGAGCCGAGAAAGCGAAGAATAAAGGACGCGTTCTTTGCTTGAAGTTTGATAACGGTCAATTGAAAGAAACAATCACTGTAGCATCCGGTATGGAACACCCAAACGGTCTTCGTATCCGCAACGGGAAATTGTATGTCACTCAAAGTTCATTATCACAAATCAAAGATCCTTCGGGATTGCTTGTCAGCGGGGTATATTGTTTTGATATGAATGACCGTGATGTGGTAGTTACGAATACATCCGAAGATAAAAATCTCATTACCACTGTTATCACGAAGAATCCTGAAGTGCAATACGGATTGGATGGAATCGTATTCAATGAAGCGGGCGACCTCTTTGTAGGAAACTTCGGTGATGGTGCCGTTCATCGCATTAAAATGGATGCGGAAGGTAAAGTGGTAAGTAATGATGTATGGGCACAAGATACCACCCAGTTACGCACCACGGATGGAATGTGCATAGATGATAAAGGAAATATCTGGGTAGCGGACTTCTCCGCAAATGCGGTTGCACGTATTGATAAAGACGGAAAGATTCAGCGTATTGCTCAAAGTCCAGATTGTGACGGTAGCGACGGAGGTTTGGATCAGCCTGGTGAACCTATCGTGTGGAACGGACAAGTAATTGTATCTTGTTTCGATTTGGTGACCGGACCGGACAAGGTTAATACTAAACATGATAAGCCTTTTACACTGGCTAAACTGTCATTGGAAGAAAAAGAATAAAATGAAAAAATATCTATCAACCTTTGCCGGCTCCGCTATCTGTGGTGGATTTGCGTTTGGCATTTGGCCGGAACTTTGGAAGACATACGGGCTGATGGGCGGTTGGCTGGCGGCAACGCTGATTATCGGCATTATGTGGTATATGAATCATTATCATGGAGCCATTCTCAATCCTTCCGGAAAAATATGGCTTGATCAGGGTTGGTGCATCGGTTCTGCCGGAATCGCTTGGGGAATTGTCCGCTTTCAGGGAGATATCACCAACTTCTTTTATGCAGTGCCCACCTTAATCTGTTGTCTGATAGGAGGTGCTTTGGCAGGAATACTAGTATGGAAAATCCGTTCGTGCGATTGTGCCCGGAAGATAAATTAAGGAGGAAAGAACAATGAGCGAATGGTTACAGACTTATAATGAATTTTTCGGTATGTATCATGCCGGAATCATCACATCTATTTTCGGAGCTTTTGCCGTCACCTTTACAGTGCTGATGAGCTGGCCTAAATTAGTAAAAGACTTTGGTCCGATAGGTGGATTTATGGCAGCCGCCCTTATTATCGGTACTTTCTGGGTAGTCAATCATAAATTGCCCGGATTCGGTTTTTCTACCGGACTGTTGAATGACGCTGAAGGTTTTCCGATGCAATTCAGCCTGATTCATCAGGGAAATCGCGGCAGTGCTCCCTGGGTAGATATGGGATGGGCGATTGCAATGGGATTTATCTTGTCCGATGTACTTTGCGCACCGAAAGGAACACGCGGAGAACTGTTGAAAGAAGCATTTCCCCGTTGGCTGGTGATTATTCTGGGTGGTATTGTCGGCGGTATTTTCGTAGGACTTACCGGATATACAAATGCGGCACTCTAACTCTATTAACTGAAAAGAAGAAAAATCATATATGTATATATTAGCACATGACTTGGGTACCAGCGGTAATAAAGCAACCTTATTCGACGAATCGGGATTGCTGATTGCTTCGCGCACAGCTGCTTACCCAACAAATTACGCTTCCGGCAACCGGGCGGAACAGAATCCGCATGATTGGTGGAAAGCCATTGTAGACACTACACAAGCACTTCTCGAACTGGTATCCCCCGCTGATATTGCCGGTGTGGCACTTAGCGGACAAATGATGGGATGCCTTTGTGTGGATAAGGACGGTCGCCCGCTTCGTCCTCACATGCTTTATTGCGACCAGCGTTCGCAGGAAGAAGAGATGATTCTCTCTGAAAAGATAGATCCGCTTCATTTCTATGAAATCACAGGACATCGGATCAGTGCTTCCTATTCCATAGAGAAACTGATGTGGGTAAAGAAACACGAGCCGGAAGTCTTTTCGCAGACAGCCAAGATGCTGAACGCAAAGGATTATATCAACTATCGCTTGTGTGGTACTCTTGCTACAGACCCTTCCGATGCTTCGGGTACTAACGCATACGATTTGAATCGTTGGCAGTGGAGTGAAGAAATCATAGAAGCGGCCGGACTTGATCTTTCTTTATTCCCGGACGTTCGTTCATCTATCGACGTTATCGGCGAAGTGACAAACGAAGCAGCCCGTGAAACAGGTCTACTGGCGGGAACCCCCGTTATTTGTGGCGGTGGCGATGGCAGCTGTGCCGGAGTAGGGGTAGGCTGTGTAGCTCCGGGTAGTGCATACAACTATCTGGGTTCTTCCTCCTGGGTAGCATTGACAGTGGAAAAGCCGATTGTAGACGAACAACGCCGCACCATGAACTGGGCGCATGTAGTGCCGGGTATGCTGCATCCGTCGGGAACGATGCAGGCGGCAGGTTCCTCTTACAACTGGATGATAAACCAACTCTGCCAGCATGAGCAGGCCTTAGCGGCTCAATCGGGCCGTAGTGTGTTCGAACTGATTGACGAACAGATACTTTCTTCTCCGATAGGAGCCAACAAACTCCTGTTCCTGCCTTATATGCTTGGTGAACGTACTCCCCGTTGGAATGTAGATGCGAAAGGAACATTCATTGGTCTGACACTGGGGCATCAACATGGAGATATGTTGCGTGCCGTTATGGAAGGTATCACGCTTAATTTGGGATTTATTGTCAATATCTTCCGCCAACATGTTCCTATCGACCAAGTGACCGTTATCGGCGGATGTGCGCAGAATCCTGTTTGGCGTCAGATGATGGCGGATATTTATCAGGCGGAAATTCGTGTACCTAATTATTTGGAGGAAGCTACTTCAATGGGAGCAGCTATCTTGGCAGGTATCGGTGCGGGGGTCTTTAAAGATTTTTCTGTAATAGACCGTTTTGTCCGTATCGAACAGACCGTGCTGCCGATTCCTGAAAACCGGGCGAAATATGAAGCGTGGATGTCTGTTTTTGATAAAGCCTATCATGCTTTATATGATATGTATACTGAGATTGCAAAAACTGAATTAGATTCTATATAAAACCAAAGAACAATATGAAAACAGTCATTGTGCCGGCTCCCGGCAAAATAGAAATACGGCAGGTGGAAACTCCTGTCATTAATGCTTATCAGGCATTGGTGAAAACAGAAATGGTGGCTTTGTGTAATGCGACCGACAGTAAGCTGGTAGCCGGAAAGTTCCCCGGTGTAGATACGTACCCATTGGCTTTGGGACATGAGAATGCCGGAATTGTAGTAGCTGTAGGCGAGAAAGTGCGTAACTTCAAGATGGGCGACCGTGTGATTGGCGGTCTTATTTCCGATTTTGGCGCACAGGGTATCAATAGCGGCTGGGGCGGTTTCAGCGAATATGTAGTAGTGAACGATTTTGAAGTATTGAAAGAAGAAGGGTTGGCCACACCTGAACAAGGGTGTTGGGATAGTTTTGAAATTCAGAACGCGGTTCCTTCGCACGTGCAACCGGAAGAAGCGGTGATTTCCTGTACCTGGCGTGAGGTACTGGGAGCTTTCAAAGATTTCAATCTGACTCCGGGTAAAAAGGTGATTGTAGTAGGCTCCGGTCCTGTTGGATTGAGCTTTGTGAAGTTGGGCAAGTTGTTCGGCTTGGGACAGATTGACATTGTAGATATGCTTCCTGCCAAGTTGGAAGTAGCCCGCCGGATGGGAGCGGATCATGGATATACTCCTGCTGAAATCAGCACTCCGGAATTTATTGCTGCTGCCAATCGTTCTTACGATGCGGTTATCGATGCAGTGGGACTGGATGCGGTTGTCAATTCTGTATTGCCATTGGTAAAGATGGGCGGAGATGTCTGCGTATACGGTGTTATGACAAAGAATCCGACGTTCGATTTATCAAAAGCTCCTTATAACTTCGACCTGCACATGCATCAATGGCCTACCCGTTCGGAAGAAAAAGCGGCGATGGCTACATTGGCGCAATGGATTGAAGAAGGTAGACTTTCTGCGTCTGACTTTATCACGCATCGTTTTGCGATAGAAGAAATAGAAGAAGCCTTTGCTGCCGTTAAACGGGGTGAAGTATTGAAATGCGTATTAACTTTTTAAGAAACAATAGATTTATAACAACTTATTAAACGACTCAGAATAATGGAAAAGAAGAATATAAACGAAGTGATTGCAGAATTATCAGTAGAACAGTTGGCAGGAATGATCGATCATACCTATCTGAAACCTTTCGGTGATGCATCTCCTATTGAAAAACTTTGTGCGGAAGCCCGTCATTATCAGTTTGCGATGGTAGCCATCAATCCGGCAGAAGTGGAAACTTGTGTAAAGTTGCTCGAAGGTTCGGGCGTACGTGTAGGCGCGGCTATCGGTTTTCCGTTGGGACAGAATACGGTAGAGTGTAAAGCGTTTGAAACCCGTGATGCTATCGCTAAAGGGGCAACTGAAATAGATACAGTCATCAATGTTCGTGCTTTGCAGAAAGGACAGACTGAAATCGTGAAAAAAGAAATAGAAGATATGGTTTCTATCTGTAAGCCTGCGGGAGTGATCTGTAAAGTCATTCTTGAAACTTGCTATCTGACGGATGAAGAGAAAGAAACGGTGTGCCGTATAGCCAAAGAGGCAGGAGTGGATTTTGTGAAAACGTCTACCGGATTCGGTACGGCAGGAGCAACGGTACATGATGTAGCGTTGATGCGTCGTGTGGTGGGTCCTACTATCGGAGTGAAGGCGGCAGGCGGTATTCGTGATCTCGATTCTGCGTTGGCATTGATTCAGGCAGGCGCTACCCGTATCGGTACATCAAGTGGTATTCAGATTGTAGAATCCTATAAGGAGCTGAAGAAAGGTTTGTAATCGTTCTTTTTTCAAGAAGATAATTTAGGTAAATAAGAAGATAAAATGATAAGATCGAAATTAATGAAGCTGTTGAAGTGTGGAATGGCATGTTGTGTGTTCCTCTCCATCGTAGCATGGCAGACGAAAGACACTTCCCTTCAGCCTACCGATACAGGAGGTTTTATCGTCGAGATTCAGAAGAAATATGCGGAAGTTCAGGCGATAAGAAAGAAAGGAAATCAGGAAGAGATAGAAAACAAGATCAAAGCTGTGCACCGGAGATTGACACGTACTTATCCAATCTATTATGATTGGTGGTTACAGGATGGCACAACGGGTGATGTAGACTGGTTTAGTAAGAGTTTTAATCAGGAACTTTCCATGCGCTTGCAGAAACTGAACATCAAAGCTTCCGCAACTAACACACCGGAAAATATCGAGACGGCTTTCCAGGCTTATTTGAAAGCGTGTGAACAAAGACGTATCAAGCGTTTGGCTGCCTTTACAACCGATAAACCGGAGATTGTTTTTACAAAGTACAGAACGTTACGTCCTTCTTTCTTTGCTTATACCGAGGGCGTTTCGGATGCCCGTGCCGAATGTAATTACATTGCGGGCGGCGCGTTGGCGAAGTTGAAGATGAATGGTATCTGGGCGGAGGTAGAAACGCTGTTGACAGATGAAGAAGGAGTGGTTCGTGATCCGGATCTCCACTTCGACGGCCAGCACTTGCTTTTCTCCTGGAAGAAATCCTCCAAAGAGGACGACTTTCATCTGTATGAAATGAATTTGAAGACACGTGAAATCAAACAGTTGACTTTCGGAAAAGGACATGCCGACATTGAAGGTATTTACTTACCGGATGACAATATCCTTTTCAACTCTACCCGTTGCGGAAGCACGGTAGATTGTTGGTTTACGGAAGTCAGCAATATGTATCTCTGCGACAGGGAAGGACGTTATATGCGTCAGGTCGGTTTCGACCAGGTGCACACTGTTACTCCGACTCTGTTGGATGACGGTCGTGTGGTTTATACTCGTTGGGACTACAATGACCGCGGGCAGGTTTGGACGCAACCTTTGTTCCAGATGAATCCCGATGGAACGGGGCAGTCGGAATATTACGGAATGAACAGCTGGTTCCCGACAACGGTGGCACATATTCGCCAAATCCCCGGTACTCGTAAGTTGATGGGAGTTTTTATGGGTCATCATACTCCTCAACATGGTAAATTGGGTATTATAGATCCCGAAGCCGGACGTGATGAGAATGAAGGTGTTATGTTTGTAGCTCCGGTCCACAAACCGAAACCTGAACGTATTGACGACTATGGGAAGTTTACCGATCAGTTTCAGCACCCTTTCCCGTTAAGTGAGACGGAATTTTTAATTTCTTATACTCCGTTGGGATATTACGTCGGACATCCGATGGAATTCGGTGTGTATTGGATGAATGCGGATGGAGAACGTGAGTTGTTGGTTTCTGATGCGCGTATATCCTGCAACCAACCAGTATTGGTTGCTCCTCGCAAACGTCCGTTCCGCCGTTCGTCTTCGGTAGATTATACGAAGAATGAAGGTGTATATTATATGCAGAATATCTACGAAGGTAACGGATTGAAAGGGGTAAAACCGGGTACAATCAAACAGTTACGTGTAGTAGAAATCCAGTTCCGTGCAGCGGGTGTAGGCGAAGTGGGTGGTAATGATAAAGGTGGAGGAGCTCTTATGAGCTCTCCTGTAGGAGTAGGTAATGCAGCTTGGGACGTGAAGAGAGTGTTGGGAGTGACGGAAGTGTATCCCGATGGTTCTGCTTTCTTTAAAGTGCCTGCACGCAAACCTCTATATTTTCAGGCATTGGATGAAAATGGACGTGTCGTGCAGACGATGCGTAGCTGGTCTACTTTGCAACCGAACGAAGTGCAGAGTTGCGTAGGATGTCACGAACATAAGAATACGGTTCCTGTAGCAGGGCATCCGGTATCTATGGCCATGAATAAAGGTATCAAGGCATTGGAGCCGGAAGATGAGATGGGCGAACGCAATTTCAGTTACCTGAAAGAAATCCAGCCTATCTGGGACAGACATTGTATCTCTTGTCACGATGGAGTGAAGCAGCCAATGAGTCTGAAAGGTGAATTGAAAGTAATGGATAAACCAAGCAAAAGAAAATATACGGATTCGTATTTGAGTTTGACCCATGCTACTCAGGATCAAGGCGGAGGAGCATGGCGAGGTAATGCATACCATCCGGAAGTAAACTGGATCAGTGCTTTATCCCAACCTACATTGTTACCGCCTTATTTTGCAGGTTCTAACACGAGTAATCTGATAAAACGTCTGGAAAGCGGACATGGAGGTACTAAGTTGACTCCGCAGGAAATACGAAAAGTGGCTCTTTGGATTGACTTGCTTGTTCCTTTTATCGGAGACTATCGCGAAGCGAATAACTGGTCGCAAAAAGATCTCGACTTCTACAATTATTATGATAAGAAGCGGGAAGCAGCCCGTGCGGAAGATCAGGAGAATATTCGTCAATACATTCAATCCCTTCAAACTAAACAAGAGAAAAAATGAAAAAGAAGATATTGATACCTGTTGGTATGGCTGCTCTGTTTCTTTGTGCGTCTTGGCAAGCAGCGGAAACTACGGTTTCGCCGGACCGTTTGTTTTTGGCAGACAACGGTAAATCCTTGTTTGTAACAAACAGGGCAGGCTGTGAACTCATCAAGATGTCGTCCGACGGGCAGAAAATGGAAAAGAAAGTCTCTTTCCCGTCTCCTGTCAATGCGATGACGCAGGATGCGAATGGTAAACTTTGGGTGGTATGCGACGGAAACTGCGGTACGATGTACGAATTGGATGGCAAAAAACTTTCGGTACAATCCAAAACAAAAAGCGGAGCTACGCCTTCGGACATTCTGTATAATCCGTTGTCAAAGTCTCTTTGGGTGACGCAACGGTTCAACAACGAACTTTGGGAGATTGATCCGGTAACCCGTAAGGTGAAAACTAAAATCGCTGTCGGCCGTGAACCTGTGTCGATGGCTGCCTTTGCGAGTGATTCTTGCCTATTGATTGCGAATAATCTGCCGGAAATGCCTTCTACGGCTTATCCGATTGCGGTACAGCTCGACATGGTCGATGTACTTTCGAAAAAGGTTTCGGGACGTATCATGCTTCCGAACGGTTCTACAGACGTAAAGTCAGTAGCGGTGGATAAGAATCATACTTTTGCGTATGTCACTCACTTAATCTCCCGTTATCAGTTGCCTACCAATCAATTGGATAGAGGATGGATGGCTACCAATACATTGTCTATCATTGACTTGAAGGCAAAGAAGTGGCTGACTTCCGTCATCTTGGATACTCCGCAGAAAGGAGCGGCTAATCCGTGGTCGGTCATTGTGACTCCGGATGATAAACAAATCATTGTAGCGGCTGCCGGCAGTCAGGAATTGGTGCGCATCGATCGTATGGCTTTGCACGAACGTCTTACCAAGGCAAAGCAAGGAGAAATGGTCACTCCTTCCATGAAAGCATGGGGGAATATACCCAATGATGCAGGATTCTTGTATGGCATCCGTGACTTCATTCCTACACAGGGAAAAGGTCCGCGTTCGGTGGTTGCCACAGGAAGTAAAATTTATACAGCCAATTATTATACATCGGAACTGGTGTCTATGGATTTGAACGGCAAGAATGTGCAGAAGCAGGTTTTGGGTGCTCCGTTAGCTTTCACTAAAGTAGGTAAAGGCGATATGTATTTCCATGATGCGACCATTTGTTTCCAAAATTGGCAAAGTTGTGCAACCTGCCATCCGAATGATGCACGTATGGACGGGCTTAACTGGGATTTGCTGAATGATGGCATGGGTAATCCGAAGAATACAAAAACTCTTTTGTTTTCGCATCAGACTCCGCCTTGTATGGCAACTGGTATTCGTAAGAATGCCGAAGTTGCGGTACGTTCGGGAGTGAAATATATCCTGTTTATGGAAGGAGAGGAGGAAATCAGTGAATCTATCGACGAATATCTAAAGTCTCTGAAACCTCTTCCCAGTCCTTATCTTCAAAATGGTAAACTTTCTGCGAAAGCGAAAAGAGGAAAGAAGATTTTTAAAGAAAACTGTGCAAGTTGTCACTCCGGAGAATATTATACCGACCTGAAACAGTATAAGGTAGATTGGACTACCGGACCCGATAAAGGTTTGTCAATGGACGTTCCAGCTTTGAATGAGTGTTGGCGTACAGCTCCTTATTTGTATGACGGGCGTAGTTATTTGATGAAAGATATGCTTAAGGTACACGGACCTCGCAAACCGGTTTCCGAAAAAGAACTGGAAGAGCTGGAGGAATATGTATTGTCTCTGTAGTGAGTTTCGTCCGTGCCTGAAAAAACTTTTATATAAAACTAATTTTGAATTTATATTTATGACAAGAATATATATGGCGATTCTGGCTTTTCTGTTTCCGGCATTTTTGTCTGCACAGACAAAAACGTTTGCAGGAACGGATTATTCGCAAGGAATTGTCTTCGTGATGGAAAATAATCAAATCGTGTGGCAACACAAAGCCCCCGATTCCAATGATTTATGGGTATTGCCTAATGGCAATATCCTTTTCACCACCGGACATGGAGTGCTTGAAATGACTCGTCAGAACGATACCATCTTTCATTATGAATCTAAAAGCCCGGTTTTTGCCTGCCAACGATTGAAGAATGGAAATACGTTTGTGGGCGAATGTAGCACAGGCCGTATGTTGGAAATCTCTCCCAAAGGTAAGATTGTGAAAGAAGTGTGCATTCTGCCGGAAGGAGTGAAAGAGGAAGGATTTGCTTTCATGCGTAATGCACGGTGTTTGGATAATGGTCATTTTCTGGTGGCGCATTATGGTCCGCAGTGTGTGACGGAGTATGATACGAACGGAAAAGTGGTGTGGAACCTGGAGGTTCCCGGCGGACCACATTCATTGACCCGCCTGCCTAACGGACACACGCTGATTGCCGTGGCGGATAAAGATCAGAATCCTCGGCTTATTGAAGTAACGAAAGAAGGAAAAATAGTTTGGGAATTATCGAATACGGATATTCCCGGCAAACCGTTGAAGTTTTTGGGAGGCTTTCAGTATTTCTCCGACGGGCGTTTTCTGATTACAAACTGGACAGGACATGTGAATCCGAAAGAGAAAGTACACATGTTGTTGGTCAACCGACAAAAGAAGATACTTTATTCTTTGGAAAATACTCCGGGCTTGAAAACCATGTCGTCCGTCTATAGCATGGATATTCCGGCAGGCGTTACCTCTTATCATTAATAAAGTATAGATCATAAGAAAAAGACATTGAAATTTGCACTATGAAGTATCATCGAATAAAATGTAATTTGTATAAAGCGGAAGGAGGCAGTTGGGAACAAATGGCGGAAGAATTACTTTCATCCGCTGTTCGGGAAGAGCGAGTGGTCCGTCTTATACTCTTTACACGCTGTACGGATAATCAGGAATACAAGTTTCAACGTTCCTTTCTGGAACAATGGGTGGAATGGCATTTCGTTTCTCCCCGTCCGGTCGTTTCGCTTGTGGCTCAAAAACCGTTGGTGGCGAACTTGGTGCTGGAGGTACATTCATTGGTGGAGGCTGCGGATGAGGCGCTCACAATAGAAGAACAGTTCACGTCTTCTGTCCGCTACCTCCGGATTGCGACTCCTCACTACCGGGAAATAATAGCAGGAGGACTTTGTGCGGATGATTTGAATCTTCCTGTTCGCGAACAATCGGAACAAGCATTCAGAAAGGCTGAAGAGATATTGAAAGCGGAACAGATGAACTTCGGTGACATTGTCCGTCAGTGGAATTATTTGGAACGTATCACCGATATTGCACATGGCAATCAGTGTTATCAGGATTTTAATGATGTGCGCACTCTGTTTTATGCTTCTTCGGCATGGGAATCAGGCTATCCGGCAGCAACAGGAATCGGCACACAATATGGCGGCATACTGATTGATTTCAATGCTGTCAGCGGAGAAGTGGATATTGTTCCTTTGGATAATGATTGGCAACGGGCTGCTCATGTTTATTCGGATGAGGTACTGATTAGTCATCGGGCGGATACGGAGAAAGGAACTCCGAAGTTCGAAAGAGGAAAGTCTGTGTCCGACCGTCGGCAGGAAGTGATTTATATTTCCGGCACGGCTGCCATTCGTGGTGAGGAAAGTGTAACGACCGGAGATGTACTTTCGCAAACGGAAATCACTCTTGAAAATATCCAGCATTTGATCGGACTGGAGGAGGGAAGAGAAAATTGGCTGGAACATTCCGGTAAGTTAGGACTCCTTCGTGTATATCTGAAGAATGAGGAAGATGCGCCGGCTGTGAAAGCAGACTTGGATAAACTTTGTCCGGATCTTCCTATTGCTTATCTTTATGCGGATGTATGCAGAGAGGAATTATTGATAGAAATTGAAGGGATTGCTTATTTGTAAAAGCATTGTTTATTATAAAAGAAAAACAGATGAAACGGATTCGACTGATAGCTTCACCGGTATTGATGTATATCTTGGCGGGACTTTATGCCTTGATATTGGCAGTAGCCACTTTTGTGGAAAACTCTTATGGCGCTGCCATTGCCCGCGAGTATTTTTATTATGCTCCCTGGTTTATTCTGTTACAGTTATTGCAGGCAGTTAATCTATCGGCTATGTTCCTTCGGGGAAGCTATTTCAAGAGAATCAGTAAAGGCAGTCTGATTTTTCATGGAGCTTTTCTTTTTATTTGGTTGGGAGCTGCTGTCACTCACTATGTCGGAGTGACGGGCATCATGCATATCCGTGAGGGGGAAACGGCAAACAGCATGATGAGAGATGAGGGAGCAGGGATAGAAAAGACTTCCCTGCCTTTCTCTGTCACGCTGGATGATTTCAGGTTGGAACGTTATCCTGGTTCTCACAGTCCGATGTCTTATGAAAGTGATTTGGTAATTAAGAGAGGGCATGAATCTCCTTTGCTGGCAACCATTCGAATGAATAAAGTGATTGATGTGGATGGCTATCGTCTGTTTCAATCTTCGTTCGATCCCGATGAACAGGGCACTGTGTTGTCTGTGAGCTACGACCGTCCCGGTATGCAACTTACGTATACCGGATATTTTCTGTTGCTTGTTGGTTTTGTATGGACGTTGTTCAGTAAGAAATCCCGTTTCGGACGGTTGCGTAAAGAGTTGGGAGAAATGAAAAATAATGCTCCTTTCTGTTTGTTGTTCTTCCTGATTTTATCCGGAATATCAAGTATGCAGGCATTGAGTGCACAACAAAAATCGGTTTCTTTGCAACAATCACCCATAGCAGCGCAACACCCTCTTAAGGTTTCTCAACTACCTTGTGTTTCTTCTTTACATGCCGAAAAGTTCGGCAGCTTGGTAGTGCTTAATCCAAATGGGCGTCTCGAACCCGTCAACAGTTATACATCTGCCATCTTACGCAAATTGTATGGAGCCGATCAACTGAACGGTATGGATTCGGATCAATTCTTTCTGAATCTGCTTTCTTTTCCCGATGAGTGGGGTGCCTTTCCTTTTATCAAAGTCGATAATAAAGAACTCCTTCAACGTTTCGGCAGGGATGGCAAATACATTGCCTGGCAAGATGTGTTTGATGCAGACGGCAACTATATCCTGGCAAATGAAATGAACACGATTTACGCCAAACCGGCTTCGGAACGAAAACGGCTGGAATCGGATTTATTGAAACTGGATGAATCGGTAAATATCGTCTATCGTATCATGCAACACCAGTTGTTGCCGCTTTTCCCGGATGGAAATGATTCGCAGGGGAAATGGTATTCATCGGGTGATGATTTAAGTGCTTTTCATGGGAAAGACTCTTTGTTTGTAACTAAAATCATAGATTGGTATATCTATGAATTAGGAAATGGAGTTCGTTCCAACAACTGGAAAGAAGCCGATAAAATCATCGAAATGATGAATATCTTCCAACAGGCAAAGGCTAAAGTTCCCTCTATTGACAACCGGAAAGTGAAAGCCGAACTTCTTTATAATCAGCTGAATCTATTTTTCTGGTGTCGTCTGGCTTACCTGATTTTGGGCGGCATCCTACTTTTCATTGCTTGTGGAGAGATTATTGCAGATTTCAAATGGGGGAGAAAACTAAGTGGCATCCTGATTGCTCTCCTGACAATCGCTTTCCTTGCGCATACGGCAGGTGTCTTGCTACGTTGGTATATTTGCGGGCACGCGCCTTGGGCGAATGCTTATGAGTCGATGGTATGTACTTCCTGGATGCTGGTAGGTAGCGGACTTCTGTTTGCCCGCCGATTTCGTATTCTTCCGGCATTAGCGGGATTATTGGGTGGAATCATGCTTTTTGTAGCAGGACTAAACCACCTGAATCCGGAAATCACTCCTTTGGTTCCGGTACTCCAGTCTTATTGGCTAATGTCTCATGTTGCTGTTATCATGATCGGTTACGTATTCTTTGCGCTTTGCGCACTGACAGGATTATTTAACCTTGTACTGATGAATTTGCTTTCCGCCACCAACTGGGTGAAGCTCCAGTTCCGTATCCGTGAACTGACATTACTGAATGAAATGGCAATGATCCTCGGCCTGTTCTTTATGACCGCAGGCACATTTCTTGGAGCCATCTGGGCAAACGTCTCTTGGGGTAGGTATTGGGGCTGGGACCCTAAAGAAACCTGGGCATTGATCTCAATTGTTGTGTATGCATTGGTGCTTCATATTCGTTTCATTCCTCTTCTGAAAGGAAAGACCGACTGGTGTTTTAATCTGCTTTCGGTCGTAGCCATTCTTTCCGTTATCATGACTTGGTTCGGAGTGAATTACTATTTAAGCGGCTTGCATTCTTATGGAAAAACCGAAGGGGGAGATTTCTTGTTGTGGATATGGGGATTGGGAGTCTGTCTTGTGTTTGTGTTGGCATGGTTTGCGCGTTGCAGAGAAAAAACTGATTCCTTATAAGAAGGCATACTCTTTTGTTGCAATGTAACATGATTGAATGTGATGCTTGTTACAGTCAAATTCTCCTTCATCCCCCCCCCCAGACCGTCCGAGAACTCTGATTTTCGCTGTAGGATGGCATTCTTGCAGCGGATTTGAGGTCGTAGAGACTATCTGGTGGAATTTGTTTTTCAATTGAAAGAATAAATTCTCTCATGATAATCGGTTTTAGAAGCTTAAAATGCACTTTAAAATGTGGTTATTACCTATATTCGTAAGGATGTGCACCTCGGCAAGTCTTTTATCGGAGTGCGGCAAGCAGTGCGGGTACACCTTTGAGACTTATAGCACGACGTAGGTTATAGGATAGACAGAGCAATCCCATCTCTGCACCTACTTTTGCAAAACCTTTTAGTAAAAAATAGTAGTATCCGAGCGTTCTTTTAATTGTCCCGAACGGATGTTCCGACAAACATTTGCGATTATCCATTTTCTTTTGGTCAAGATGTAGCACATAGCGTACCACCTTTTTCATAACGGTTATTCTTGTTGGTTTCAGATTCGCATTGCCGTCATTTGCTGCATCTTGTTTCCTTCGGGTATCAGCAACCTTTATTAGATCATCCTTACTAAAGTCCGCTTCCTTGAACTTGGATATGGTACACTTGCATTTGCATTTCTTGCAGGCCAACTTGTTGCAGTAACGTATATTGCCGTTTCGTTTAATGGATTTCTGTCTAAGAATCTCACCTTGCGGACAATAGACAAGGTTACGTTCGGCATCCCTAACGAAGAAGCCTTCAAGAGCTTTGGCACGCATTTGTTCGGAAGTCATGTCCAGCACTGCTGAATCGGATGTCGGCAATGTACGCTTTTTTACCTCAACAATTTCCATATCAGTTAAGATTCCGTTGTAGACATCGGGAATTACTCCGGCTTGAAGACATGCCTTCAAGTCCTCGGGGTTGGTACTAACTTTCTGTTCATCGGTTATGGTGTTTCCAATGTACTCAAACTCAACCTGCTCGGTGCAGCCACCGTCACGCCGGATGACATTGGGTACAATGCCCGATGCAAGTGCGTCGGTATGGTCTTCGGGGCATTCATAGCCCTTGTCTGCTGTAGTCTCAAGGATGTCAATCCCATAGTCTTTTTTCACATCTGTAGCTACGTTTGTTATTTGGCCATGGTCAGTAGGACTGTTAGTGACCCGGAAGCCGGCAATCATGTGGCTGTCCGCGTCAACAGCCGTCTGCATGTTATAGCCTACGCAGAAACCTTCATTCGCTTTCATCAGTCTTGCATCCGGGTCAGTAAGCGATATCTGTTTTTCATTAGACTCCTCTAATGTAGTGCGGTATGCTTCGTAACGGGCTTTGCGTTCTTTACAGACATTCAGTTTGTGCTCAAGTTCTTCTCTGGAAAGTTTGCGACCTTCTTCCCGATCGCATGAGTCAAGCTCTTCCATGTATAAAGTGATATGTTCATCCAAACGTTTGATACGGTCGTCAAGTTTGTTGAGCGTAAAATTGTTATCCTTGGCATTTACAGCCTTGAACTTGCTTCCGTCAATAGATATGTATGACTTGGAGAAGAGCTTCAACCCCATGCAGAACTTATTGAACTCCTTGAATACTTTAGTTATGCTATCCTTATTATCCTTGCGAAAATCGGAAATGGTGCGAAAATCAGGATATAATTTGCCCAGTAGCCACATCACCTCCACGTTGCATTTGCACTCACGGGCCAACTTGCGCGATGAACGCACTTGGTAAAAGTAACCATAAATATACAGTTTTAACAGGTCACGAGGGTCGTACCCGGGACTTCCCGTGGCTTTGGGAATGTTCCGTATAAACTCTAACTTGCCCATATCCAAACTATCAACGAATGCATCAAACAAACGAACCGGAGCATCCTCCTCAACATAGTCGTCTATGCAATCGGGGAAAAGTACTTTCTGTTGTCGTTCTTCACCTTTCTTATATGCCATAACTCTGTTTCTTAGCTTAGGTAAAGATAAGAAAAATGAATGAGAAGCATGAATATCTAATGTTAAACCATGCTACAAACAGGGGCTATTGCGGAGGGACAACGACAAACCTCTGTTTAAAGAGGAGTTCTCGGACAGTCTCCCCCAGACCGTCCGAGAACTCTGATTTTCGCTGTAGGATGGCATTCTTGCAGCGGATTTGAGGTCGTAGAGACTATCTGGTGGAATTTGTTTTTCAATTGAAAGAATAAATTCTCTCATGATAATCGGTTTTAGAAGCTTAAAATGCACTTTAAAATGTGGTTATTACCTATATTCGTAAGGATGTGCACCTCGGCAAGTCTTTTATCGGAGTGCGGCAAGCAGTGCGGGTACACCTTTGAGACTTATAGCACGACGTAGGTTATAGGATAGACAGAGCAATCCCATCTCTGCACCTACTTTTGCAAAACCTTTTAGTAAAAAATAGTAGTATCCGAGCGTTCTTTTAATTGTCCCGAACGGATGTTCCGACAAACATTTGCGATTATCCATTTTCTTTTGGTCAAGATGTAGCACATAGCGTACCACCTTTTTCATAACGGTTATTCTTGTTGGTTTCAGATTCGCATTGCCGTCATTTGCTGCATCTTGTTTCCTTCGGGTATCAGCAACCTTTATTAGATCATCCTTACTAAAGTCCGCTTCCTTGAACTTGGATATGGTACACTTGCATTTGCATTTCTTGCAGGCCAACTTGTTGCAGTAACGTATATTGCCGTTTCGTTTAATGGATTTCTGTCTAAGAATCTCACCTTGCGGACAATAGACAAGGTTACGTTCGGCATCCCTAACGAAGAAGCCTTCAAGAGCTTTGGCACGCATTTGTTCGGAAGTCATGTCCAGCACTGCTGAATCGGATGTCGGCAATGTACGCTTTTTTACCTCAACAATTTCCATATCAGTTAAGATTCCGTTGTAGACATCGGGAATTACTCCGGCTTGAAGACATGCCTTCAAGTCCTCGGGGTTGGTACTAACTTTCTGTTCATCGGTTATGGTGTTTCCAATGTACTCAAACTCAACCTGCTCGGTGCAGCCACCGTCACGCCGGATGACATTGGGTACAATGCCCGATGCAAGTGCGTCGGTATGGTCTTCGGGGCATTCATAGCCCTTGTCTGCTGTAGTCTCAAGGATGTCAATCCCATAGTCTTTTTTCACATCTGTAGCTACGTTTGTTATTTGGCCATGGTCAGTAGGACTGTTAGTGACCCGGAAGCCGGCAATCATGTGGCTGTCCGCGTCAACAGCCGTCTGCATGTTATAGCCTACGCAGAAACCTTCATTCGCTTTCATCAGTCTTGCATCCGGGTCAGTAAGCGATATCTGTTTTTCATTAGACTCCTCTAATGTAGTGCGGTATGCTTCGTAACGGGCTTTGCGTTCTTTACAGACATTCAGTTTGTGCTCAAGTTCTTCTCTGGAAAGTTTGCGACCTTCTTCCCGATCGCATGAGTCAAGCTCTTCCATGTATAAAGTGATATGTTCATCCAAACGTTTGATACGGTCGTCAAGTTTGTTGAGCGTAAAATTGTTATCCTTGGCATTTACAGCCTTGAACTTGCTTCCGTCAATAGATATGTATGACTTGGAGAAGAGCTTCAACCCCATGCAGAACTTATTGAACTCCTTGAATACTTTAGTTATGCTATCCTTATTATCCTTGCGAAAATCGGAAATGGTGCGAAAATCAGGATATAATTTGCCCAGTAGCCACATCACCTCCACGTTGCATTTGCACTCACGGGCCAACTTGCGCGATGAACGCACTTGGTAAAAGTAACCATAAATATACAGTTTTAACAGGTCACGAGGGTCGTACCCGGGACTTCCCGTGGCTTTGGGAATGTTCCGTATAAACTCTAACTTGCCCATATCCAAACTATCAACGAATGCATCAAACAAACGAACCGGAGCATCCTCCTCAACATAGTCGTCTATGCAATCGGGGAAAAGTACTTTCTGTTGTCGTTCTTCACCTTTCTTATATGCCATAACTCTGTTTCTTAGCTTAGGTAAAGATAAGAAAAATGAATGAGAAGCATGAATATCTAATGTTAAACCATGCTACAAACAGGGGCTATTGCGGAGGGACAACGACAAACCTCTGTTTAAAGAGGAGTTCTCGGACAGTCTCCCCCCTTCACAATCCCCACAGTTTGCTACTTTCACAGCCCGTAACCTTTGCATCGGCATTGTCAATCTTTGCAAATGAGAGTAGCCCCCCTGTGGGTATGTTAAATCTAGACTGTTTACTGATAAACTACCGTCTTCTCGTATGTTTTATTTCTATTTATCAATCGCCGACTGAGGTTGTCCACCTGGCTGACTATAGTCGGCTAAGCAGACAACTACAGTCGGCTAGATGGACAACTCTAGTCGGCTGCTTAGGTGCAAGCTGTTCAATTGGATAAGATAGACAATGCCTATGCGAAGGTTACGAACTGTGAAAGTGACAAACTGTGGGGATTGTGAAGGGGGGGTGAAGGAGAAAAAATATACTTTATTGCAAAGCTATATACTTACCCCCTCCCTATGTTTGCCCGATGGGTTAAATCTATAAATGTGGGTTCGTAATTAGCGCATGATATTATGATTCATCCGTTAGCCGGACAGTAAAAAGTAATCTCTTTTGATTGCATTTTATAGATAACTCCGGTTAAATAGTTATTTTTGCAGAAATAACTGATTTTTACGAAATAAAGGAATCCATGTTGAAAATATTAGTAACCTACGCCGTACAAGGCGAATTTGTAGAGATTAAATGGCCGGATATAGAACCTTACTACGTTCGTACAGGCATTGGTAAAGTGAAATCAGCCTTTCATTTGGCAGAAGCAATCCGCCAGGTACAGCCGGACTTGGTGCTCAATATCGGAAGTGCCGGAACAGTCGACCATCAGGTAGGAGACATTTTTGTATGCCGCAAGTTCGTAGACCGTGATATGCAGAAAATGAAAGAGTTCGGATTGGAGGGTGAGATTGATTCATCGGCTCTGCTCGAAGAAAAAGGCTATTGCATGCATTGGACGGAAGATGGGATCTGTAATACGGGAGATGGCTTCCTCACCGAGTTGACTCATGTCACCGGAGACGTTGTAGATATGGAAGCATACGCACAGGCATTTGTCTGCCGTTCAAAAGAAATCCCGTTTATTTCCGTGAAATATGTGACTGACATAATTGGCCAGAACTCCGTGAAACATTGGGAAGATAAACTTGCCGATGCACGGCAGGGACTATCACACTATTTCAATGTCTTGAAAGAAAGAATATGATAAGTGACTCCTGCGGCTATCAATCCCAAAAGAATCTTTACCCATATAAAAGGAATCAGGAAGAAAATGCAATAAAGCATCGTTCCCCACATTAATACGAGAGAAATTATTTTGGCGCGGAGAGGAATCGTCTTGTTTTCGCGGAAATTGCGAATATAAGGACCGAAGTGCCGATGATTGAGCAGCCAGTTATATAATCGGGGAGACCCTTTGAAATAAAGGGCGGCGGTGAGCAATAGAAAAGGGGTAGTGGGCAGTAGCGGCAGAAAGATGCCGAGAATGCCGAGCGCAAGAGAAATACTACCTAAAACAATATATAAAGTTTTCATGCGGCAAAGATAGTGCAAAAAAAGGGAAAAAATAACACTCTTTGCTGGATGAAAACTCTATTTTATATTACCTTTGCCGTTGCATCGAGGTGACATTAGATGCGTGTAACTATTAAAATACATATACTCATGTTTACAGTAATCAAACGTATGGAGATCTCGGCTTCTCATAAGCTGGTACTCCCGTATCGCAGTAAATGCGCCAGTCTACACGGTCACAACTGGATTATCACCGTCTATTGCCGTTCCGAACGGCTCAATTCCGAAGGAATGGTGGTCGATTTCACCCGCATCAAAGAAGTGGTCACGGAGAAACTCGACCATCAAAATCTGAACGAAGTACTCCCGTTTAATCCCACAGCGGAGAATATCGCCCGGTGGGTATGCAAGCAGATTCCTCAATGCTATAAAGTAGAAGTGCAGGAATCGGAAGGAAACATTGTCATCTACGAGAAAGATCCCGTCGGCGCAGAAGGATAAGAATAGCAAACCAAACAAATTTTGATGATGAGAAAGATTAATGAAATCTTTTACAGCTTGCAGGGCGAAGGCTACCATACCGGAACTCCTGCCATCTTTGTACGTTTTTCCGGCTGCAACCTGAAATGTGACTTTTGCGACACACAACACGAAGAAGGAAAAATGATGACCGACGATGAAATTATCGCCGAGGTGAAAAAATATCCTGCCGTCACCGTTGTCCTTACGGGCGGCGAACCTTCCTTGTGGATAGACGATGAATTGATCGACCGTTTGCACCAGGCAGGTAAGTATGTGACCATCGAAACCAACGGTACACGCCCCCTGCCGGCAGCTATCGACTGGGTGACCTGCTCTCCCAAACAAGGGGCGAAGCTTGCCATCGACCGGATGGATGAAGTGAAAGTGGTCTATGAAGGACAAGATATAAGCATTTTTGAACAACTTCCCGCCGAACATTTTTTCCTTCAGCCTTGTTCTTGTAATAACACTGCTTCAACAGTGGACTGTGTAATGCGACATCCCAAATGGAGACTCAGCTTGCAAACACACAAATTAATCGACATCCGTTGAGCAAAATAGACGGGTGATACGGAAGAAGCTTAAATTATTACAGAACATAATATGAAAGTAGGTTTGTTTATTCCTTGTTATATCAATGCTATTTACCCCAATGTGGGAGTGGCATCGTATTGACTATTGAAAAGCTTGGGAGTAGACGTTGATTATCCGTTGGATCAGACTTGTTGTGGACAACCGATGGCAAATGCCGGTTTTGAAGATGAATCGATGAAATTGGCACTCCGTTTTGACGATCTGTTTTTTCAGCGATTGACTTTCAGATTTTTAGATGAAGAGGATAAATTAGAAGAGGAGGAAAGAGATGAACGGTAAATACAGTCTGCCGGTGGTGAAGGCAGTAGATTTAATTTGGACTAGTTTCGACAAGGAAGAGATACACCGTGGATACGCGATGCTTATGCAGGCGGCACAGCAAGGCGATGCAGACGCATTATGCTTCATCGCACGTTGTTTCATGGGAGAGGAGTATGTATGGAGCGGAGCCGGTTTTGCCACTGACGATGCCAGTGCTTCGAAACTGATGCAGAAGAGCGCGCTTATGGGGAGCGCTACAGGTGTGCTTTGTGCCGCACGAAGCGGTAACTTTACTCCGGCGGTTCAGCGGGGAATGCCTTTCGAGTCGTTCAAGGAGGCTTTCGAGGAGATTCTCGAACAGGCTGAGCGTGGCAATGCGTTCTGTTGCTATATGATAGGAAATGTTTATTATTGGGGCGACTATCTGCTTGTTGAGCCTGAGTTTGCCAAACAATTCAAAACCGAGGACAATTACAATGCTTGGGCCTATCCGATAGCGAAAGAATGGTTCGAGCGCAGCTTTAACGGGCGTATCTGTGCCGGTTGGGGCAATTATTGCAATATCCGTAAGTCAGGGCTCTGCGATATCAGGCAGGAGGTGTTTGAAGTTTATTTTCAAGCGCTTGCTGAGATTTCTCCGGTGATTTGCGGCAACTACGGATATTACCTCGGACATGAGAAAAATAACCCGGAGGCAGCGCTCGCTTATTACATCAAGGCGGCACATCGCTACGATATACAGTCGACATTCAACGCCGGCTGTTGCTATGACGAGGGATTCGGTGTGGAAAGGGATGTCGACATGGCTTTCAATTTCTATGAGATAGCCGCTATTGGAGGTCATCCTAATGCTCAGTGGCAGGCGGGATACTACTATTTCGACGGCTGGGGCAGCGTCGAACAGGATTATGCCAAAGCTGCCGAATGGTTTGAGAAAGCCTATCAGAATCCCCAAAGTGACGATAGAAACAGGGTGCGCTCAGCCGCCTATCTTGGTATCTGCTATCAGGACGGTCTTGGTGTAATACAGGACGATGACTTGGCCTTGGAGTATCTTCAGGAGGCGGAGGAAAATATTGACATGTTGTGGAATCCAATCAATGCCATGGTGCTGAATGCGCTGGGCGTAGCCTATTATTTCGGGCGTGGCACGGAGGAAGATGAAGAATTGGGATATGAGTATTTTGAGGATGCGGCGAAGCTTGGTCTGGAAGTGGCGAAAGAGCATCTCCAACAGATAAACCAACCCGGGATGTCAGAGCATGAATCCCACAAGCCGGGTAAGGAAATAGCGCCTTTTTATCAGGGATTGGCGGAAAGAATCAGAGAGGCAGTGGAGAAAGACCTCCGTGAGGTCCTTGATCAAGTGGGCGAAGAGCAGATTTATACGGCGGCTTTGGTTTCCGACAGGGATTGTGTCACTCTGTTTCTCGCAGTGAATACCGTTGAATATTTGAATGAAAATGATGGACCCGACAGCGAGAGCAAATGGATTCCCGATGAATGGGGCTATTCGGACGGTCACCATAGTGCGTTGGTAAAGCTCAGCCGGTTGCTGTGGGAGCATCATGATGAGTTGCCGAGCGAATCTTATTTCTTTAATGCGGTAATATCGGCCATGAAACAACTCAAAGATGCGAAAGCGTTCGGAGACTGTTCGGAGGAAATCACTTGCTTCGTTTCCATTTCCGATGACGAAGAAGCCGGGCACATGGAAGATTTATCGGCTAAGCAATTGAATAGTGCGGAACTGGTAGCTGCGTTTTTGAAACGCGATAGATGAAATGGATAGATGAAATGAAAACACATAGCATAGGATAAGAGTTGTAAAACGTTTAATTATAAATATATATGTATACCAATAAAGTAAAGAAAATAGCAGCCGTTCATGACCTTTCGGGGATGGGGCGCGTGTCTCTGACTGTTGTCATTCCTATTCTTTCGTCTATGGGTTTTCAGGTTTGTCCGCTGCCTACAGCCGTCTTGTCCAATCATACGCAATATCCCGATTTCTCCTTCCTCGACCTGACGGACGAAATGCCCAAGATTATTGCCCAATGGAAGAAACAAGGGGTAGAGTTCGATGCTATCTATACTGGATACTTGGGTTCTCCGAGACAAGTTCAGATTGTTTCTGAGTTTATCAGAGACTTTCGCCGGGCGGATAGTCTGATAGTTGCCGATCCGGTGTTGGGAGACAACGGACGTTTGTACGCCAACTTTGACGGAGGGATGATAAAGGAGATGCGTCATCTGATTACCAAAGCAGATGTGATTACCCCCAATCTGACGGAACTGTTTTATTTATTGGACAAACCCTATAAAGTGGATAACACGGATGAGGAATTGAAAGAATATCTCCGTCTTTTATCCGATAAAGGTCCGCAAGTCGTTATCATTACCAGTGTTCCTGTACATGATGAGCCTCATAAAACGTCTGTCTATGCTTATAACCGTCAGGGAAACCGCTATTGGAAAGTGACTTGTCCTTATCTGCCTGCGCATTATCCCGGCACGGGCGATACTTTCACCAGTGTCATCACCGGTTCTTTGATGCAGGGAGACAGTCTGCCGATGGCATTGGACCGTGCCACACAGTTTATCCTGCAAGGTATTCGTGCCACTTTCGGATATGAATATGATAACCGCGAGGGTATCCTGCTGGAGAAAGTGCTTCATAATTTGGATATGCCGATACAGATGGCTAGTTACGAACTGATTTAAGATAGGCTTTGTGTTGTTATTACTATGCCGATAGGTTGGCACAAATGTGACTTCTTATTGGTATTTATTAAGTTCAGAATCGTACTGTTACTCTTGCCGGTAGTTTCCCACTTGTCCACTTAGGTCCTTCTTTAACAAGCCGGATGGCTTCTTTATCAGCGAATTCACATATTCCATGAATAACAGTGATATCTTGCGGCTTTCCTTCTTCATCAACAAAGAAAGAAAGGACTACCTCCCCTTTAATATCTTTACACTTTTCATCCGTCGGATGAACGAGATTCTCTTTCAGGTATTTCTGATAGCTACGTTTACCGATGACAGGTTGCGGAGTAATCTCTTTCTTTGCCTGTTCCTTAACCGTCACAACATTTCCGGCAGTGGTTGACTTCTTATTTTCCTTAGTTCCGTATCCTACTACCACCACTTCATTGAGTGCCTGTTTATTTTCGTTCATGGCAATGAGTATCGTCCGACTGGTATCTATCCGGATTTCTACCGGATCATATCCGATATACTCCGCTGTTAATCGTTTCTTATCATCCTTTTTGACTAACGAAAATTCTCCATTTATATTTGTGATGGTTCCGGTATTCGTTCCTTTATATGCCACACTGGCTCCGATAAGCGGTTCTCCTTTTTCGTCGGTCACTCTCCCTTTAATCATGTTATTTGGAGGAAGGACAGCCGCTACCTTAGCCAATTTCATTTTCTTATCAGATTCAGATTCGAAAGTATCCATCGTTGCTACTACTTCTTGCAATGCAGCAGTCTCTTCCGAGATTTCCTCCATCACTGGCACAGTTGCCGCAGGTGTACCTTGTTGTGGTTGGGAAGTCACTTGGATTTTGGCAATCGTATCTTTCTTATCCGCTTGTCTCGCAGTAATTTCGGAAACAGGCGTGGAATCTTCGGAAACAGGTGTGGAATCCGTTTTTACCTTTGCAGTAGCCAATGTGATTTCCTTTTGTGGAGTTGCCGGAACTGTTGGAGTTGCAGAAATGGCCGGAGTGGGCGGAACTGCGGGTTCAGCCAACTTGGAGGAAACACTCTCTTTGGCAATGAACACTTCGTCCGTCATACTCTTTTTCAGGAACAGGAAATAACTGCTGATACCGAATCCGATAGCCAGACAGGCAGCGATGCTCCAGATAATAGCGCGGGTGTTCTTTTTCTTTGTCGAATAAGTAGAAACCTGCATTCGCAGTTTCTTGATCCGTTGTTCGTGATTTCCCTCCACTTGGCTGTAACCATCCATCGCATCTGCCAGAAAAGGATCCTGCATCGACTCTCGTTCCAGTCGGTGTGCCTCTTTTCCTTTACGGAGTCCTTGTATGTAGTCCAATAGTTTCATAGGGCTTGTTTCTTGATACAAATTTTTAAATTTCGCTTTCCGTTCTGGATATAGCTTTTCACATTGTTCAGCGTAAATCCGGTCTGCTCGGCAATGTCTGCATAGGACATCTCTTCCAGGAAGAAACGCGTAATGCTGAGCCGTTGTTCTTCGGGCAACTTTTCTAGGCAGTGATGCAATGCCTTCAGTTGTTCCTCCGTACTTTCCTCTTCACTTAATAGATGCAGAAATTCGTCAGATTCCATAATATTGACTGTATAATCTAACGGAATTTCTTTATTTTCTTTCCGTAAAAGTTGCAGGCAATGATTCTTCGCCACCCGGTAGAGCCATGGCTTGAAAACTTTTATCTCATAATTTCCCAGTTTGGGCAATAAATCTTCAAACAACTGCATGACTGCTTCCTGTGCCCGGTCTTCATCATGCAAGTATTTCAGGCAAAGTCCGTACAGTAACGGGATATATCGGTTATATAGTTCACCGAAATATTCCGTATCACCGGACTTCGTATAGTGTATCAGTAATTCTTCGTCCGATAGTTTCGATATGTTTCTTTTGAAAAATAACATCTATTTGTTGCCAAAGATAGGGATTGAAGGGAGAAATAACAACAATGGGAAGAAAAATAAAAAAAGTTTGAGTGGTTTATGGAATCTTTATGAAATCTGCATCTCTATAGTAAAAGCGAACTAATTGTCATATTTTTAAATAAGGAAGTTATGAAAACAAATCAATTCAGAGCGGTGATGCTCGTACTGCTGATGGCAGTTGTTTCTTTAGGTACAGTGAGTGCGCAAGCAATTACCGTGACGGGTACTGTGACGGATGCAAAGGATGGAACTCCGCTTGTTGGCTGTTCGGTACAGATAAAGGGTACTACGAAGGGTACAGTAACGAATATGAATGGCCGGTACACGATACAGGCTAAGAAAGGGGAAACGTTGCTGTTTCAGTATATCGGGTATAAGCAAGAGAGAAGGGTGGTAAAATCGGCCACGCTGGATGTGAAGATGAAAGCTGACGAACTGGTATTGGAAGAATGTGTGGTGGTAGGATACGGCCATGAGACAAGAGCTGCAAAAGTAATGTCTACTGCTTACAGGGCAGTATGTCCGACTTCGGGAATCATGTATGATGCTGCAAATGCGGAAGAATACGGGCAGATTCAGGAGAACGGCTTCAAGAATGTATCGGATGCCGCACTTTCAACTTTCTCCATTGATGTGGATGCCGCTTCTTACAGTAGTATGCGCCGTTTTATCAATAAAGGCGAACTGCCGCCTGCTGACGCCGTCCGCACGGAAGAACTTGTGAATTACTTCTCATACGATTATCCGAAACCGACAGGCAGTGACCCTGTGAAGATTACCATGGAATCCGGAGAATGTCCTTGGAACTCTGCTCACCGTCTTGTTCGTATCGGGTTGAAGGCAAAAGAAATTCCTACGGATAATCTGCCTGCATCCAATTTAGTTTTTCTAATTGATGTCTCCGGTTCTATGTGGGGAGCCAATCGCTTGGAATTGGTGAAGTCATCTCTCAAATTACTGGTCAATAACTTACGTGATAAAGATAAAGTAGCTATCGTGACTTATGCAGGCAGTGCAGGCGTGAAACTGGAAGCAACTCCGGGTAGCGACAAACAGAAGATTCGTGAAGCGATAGACGAACTGACGGCAGGCGGATCTACCGCAGGTGGAGCTGGTATCTTGTTGGCATACAAAATAGCGAAGAAGAATTTTATCCCTAATGGCAATAACCGTATTATTCTCTGCTCCGACGGCGATTTTAATGTAGGCGTTTCTTCGGCGGAAGGACTGGAACAACTAATAGAGAAAGAACGGAAGAATGGAGTATTTCTTACCGTATTGGGTTATGGAATGGGAAATTATAAGGATAAAAAGATGCAGGTTTTGGCAGAAAAGGGAAATGGAAACTATGCTTATATAGATAATCTACAGGAAGCTAACCGCGTCTTGGTCGGTGAATTTGGTGCTACTCTCCATACGGTTGCGAAAGATGTAAAATTGCAGGTGGAGTTTAATCCTTCACAAGTACAGGCATACCGTTTGATTGGTTATGAAAGTCGTCTGCTGAAAAATGAAGATTTCAATAACGATGCCAAAGATGCCGGAGACATGGGGGCAGGACATACAGTGACCGCTTTCTATGAAGTAATTCCTACAGGCGTGAAGAATGACTATGTAGGCAAGGTAGATGATTTGAAATATCAGAAGAAAGAAAAAGTGAGCGTGAAACCGACAGGTTCCAATGAACTCCTGACTGTGAAACTGCGTTATAAAGCCCCGGATAAAGATGTTAGCAAGAAAATGGAACTTCCTTTCGTTGATAATAAAGGAAATAATGTATCTTCCGATTTCCACTTTGCTTCTGCAGTGGCTATGTTCGGACAGTTGCTTCGGGAGTCTGACTTCAAAGGAAATGCCAGTTACGATAAAGTGATTGATTTGGCCAAACAGGGACTGAACAACGATGGTAAAGGATATAGAAGAGAATTCATTCGTTTGGTTGAGGCTGCTAAAGGATTGGACAGAACAAATAAGAATTAGGAAATCAGATAAGAGTCTTTGGAAATGTACATTATATGGAGCAGTCTGAAAAAAACTGTGGGTAAGTTATGTTAATATGCGAAAGTGAACTTCTTTGTGGTTAGATTTAAAAAAACAACAATCCAGTGAATTCTAATCGCTCCCTCTACGTAAGATATACCATTCTTTATTTTTAGATTATGCAAACTAACAGTGTAGATTTAACATACCCACAGGGTTTTCGGACTGACCCAATATTCCTTATTGTATCCGACAAAGATAATTGATTTCGTCCGACATTTGTCCGACCCTTAAACGAGAAATAGCCATAAACTTATCGTTTACAGCTATTTGACTCAGCACGGGAGGAGAGGCTCGAACTCCCGACACCCGGTTTTGGAGACCGGTGCTCTACCAACTGAGCTACTCCCGTGTTTGCGGCTGCAAAGGTAGTAGAAACTTCTGAATCTCCAAACATTTGGGTAAATAAGTTTTGAATTATTTTAATTTTTCCCACTCATCGGGCTTGAAACCGACCAAAACGAAGCTGTCTGTCACTACCAATGGGCGTTTCACCAATTTACCATTCGTTGCTAATAATGCTATCTGTTCTTCCTCACTCATAGCAGGCAGCTTCTCGCTTAGTTTCAGCTCTTTATATACTAATCCGCTCGTGTTGAAGAATTTCTTTATAGGCAGACCGCTGCGTGGAATCCATGCTTTTAATTCTTCAACCGTAGGATTTTCTTCTACAATTAATCGGTTGGTAAACTCAATGCTATTTTCTGTTAACCATTTCTTGGCTTTCTGGCATGTGCTACATGCCGGGTACTGCAAAAATAATGTTGCCATATTCGTTTATAATTTAATTCATGCTATTTATTACCTAACACTTGATACTAAATACCTAATACTTAACCTCACCTCAATATCTGCAAATCTTGAAACATAATCCGGTAAGCAGCTGCTTTCTTATCCAACGCCAATGGATATGCTCTTGATGATGATGGCATCCGGTAAAGCCGCATGGCACGTCCTTCAAAAACGAATTCGGAGTAATCGCCTACTTTCGGCTCTTCTATTTCGAATTGCTGTCGGAGAGTGTCCGTTGCTTTTTGTCCTGTAGTGACGATGACTTTACATTCGGGAAGTTGTTGCAGCAATGTTGCTACATCGGTAGCTTCCACTACTTCGAGAAACTTATCCGATGCATTATCTTGCAACCGGCGGATGGATGAAGCGGTATCAAACAGGGCAATTCTCTTTTCGTTCAAAAAGTCTATGATTTGCTCACGGCAAAACGATTTTAGTGTTGAATTCAGAAAGTGATTCTTATCATTAAAGAATAAGATTCCATATATACGCCACATGTCATTGTTTAGGTTTGGATAATAAAAGTCCATAGACCATCTTTTTTTCTGTGGCGGGAAACTGCCTAGCATAAGCAATTTTGATTTCGCAGGAAGAAATGGTTCTAGCGGATGTGTTTCGATTTCCATGTTATCGTTCATTTTAATTTCGTACAAAAATAGTGATAATGTTTATTTCCTTCAAAATCAATGAGAAAAAATGCTAGCTCCGGAAGCAATTCGAAGTATCTTTTCTTCAGGGATCACCACCGGAGGCCTAACTGCAATTATTGCAAATATAGTAATACGTGTAAAAGAATGATGAATAAGTATTAGGTATTATAATTTAAAAAAATCCGCAAATATTCTCAACTATACTTATCCCTATGAGAATATACCTTTGTTTGAATAGGCTGAAACAGTTCATTTCCGTGCAGATATGAATAAATTATTGTGATATAGACCGCCCTGAAGCACATTATCCAGACTTTCAAACTGTCCCCCGATTTTTTTAGACTGATCCGAAAAAAGTATATAAAGATAACAATAACAAAAAAGCGGAAGTACAAAACCCCCGCTTTCTTTATCGTATTAATCTTTATGCTTTTCTAATATTGAACGCGACTTATTTTTTCGTATCCGTGTCGTCATTCTTCCGTTTCGTTTCCTTTTTAGCAAGGAGAACAATATTATACACATAATCCGTCATCCACTGTTCCGAGTACCCCAGACGCTCTTTGTATTGGCGGACAGCCGCAGCTGTCTTGTGCACGTCATCCGCTTTCCATACCATTTTGGTGCAAACATCATGTACTGTCTTCTGCGTCATGCCATACAAAGCCTTTTTAAAGATCGATGGCATACGAAACTTCCACTGCATCAGATTTCCCATCAACATCATCAGATCATTAGAAAATCCCTGATACATGAATAAATAAGATTGGATATCATTTTGAGTGCGGCAGTTACGTCTCACGGAAGCGTCGATTTCTTTGAAGAAATTCTCATTCAACCCATAATCCTGCATCAGCATTTTGCGTGCGGCAGACTTTTCTGCCAATCCCAGTTTACCGTTTTGCGTAGGCACTTTAAACAAACGTTTGAAGTTAGCTACGTCCGGCAGGAATCGGATATTGGTGATACCAAGGTTTGTGGCGATCACTGATTGGAAATACACCCGGGTCAGTGAAATGAAATCTTCTACATTGCCGACTTTCGTTTCATCGGATTTTTTCTTGAATAAACCAAATAAGCCCATTGTTATATTTACTATTTTACAATTTACTATTTACTATTTGAGTGTGTGGAAGGTATATAATATAACTACCACTTGTCAATTTCCGTGCAAAGGTACAAAAACAGTTGGTTTTCACCAACATTCCAAGTTCTTTTCGATGTTTGGCATAGACTCTTTCTTAAAACAGGACTTTGGATGCTGGCTTTCTTTTGCGCCCGGTCATCATTTAACAGGCGGATTGTATTATCCTGTAATCATGAAGCATTCATTTCCGGTGAGTGATAAAGCGGATATTATCTTCCTATCAGGTATTAAGCATGAATTTCGGTCCGTGGTCATTCATCTTTGATTCGGAAGTAGAATTTATGATTTTCGAATACGGATTCCACAATATCATAACGAACAAATTTGGCGAGGAGATGTTCGGCCGCACGGCGTGAAAGTCCGGTTTGGCGGCAGTAGCGGTTGAGTGAGAGTAAAGTGCCATGCTCCAATTGTTCGAGCAGGAGCTGTTCACGTTCGGTATAACGGATCAGTTCACCACGAGGGCTGTCACTTTGTTGCCATACGCGGAGATGTATGGGGGTTGCCAGAATATTTTCATCCTTGATACGGAGATAGGCTAGAGGTTTTCCGGTTTCGTCTTTGGCGTAAACAGGTTTGTGGGGAGTTTCTTCGATGGTCGCTACTAACACTTGTCGTCCCTCCACTATATATGTCTGCAAGGTGTATTCCACTTCCGGCACGCAATACAGTTGTGCGGCAGCTTCAATCATATATTTTTCTTCTTCGGAGCGTACTCCTGCGATTTTTCCATTGTCTTTTACACCAATAAGTAATCTTCCTCCGTCCGTATTGGCAAAAGCCGAGAGTGTTTTGGCTATTTTGCGTGCGTCGGAAATTTCGAATTTAAAATCCTGTTGCTGATGCTCTCCTTCAGCAATCAATGCATGTATATAATCGGTATCTGTAAGCAGTTTCATGGCTACAAAGGTAGGTAAAAATGATGAAAAGCCTTTTTTTTAGATATTTTTCGAAGAATATTTCAAAAAAAAATATTGATTTTATGCTTTTATTTCGGGAAACAGTGTATTTTTGCGGCACATTATTAACGAAAAAACAAAAGGATTATGAAAGAATTGGTAGAAAAGGTAGCAGCTCTGTATGCTGACTTCTCAAAAGATGCTAACGCGCAGATCGAAAACGGTAACAAAGCAGCAGGAACTCGTGCTCGTAAGACTTCTTTGGAAATCGAAAAAGCAATGAAAGAATTCCGTAAAGCATCTTTGGAAGCTTCTAAGAAATAATTTGGAAGACTACTTAAAGATATCGAGAAAGAGGATATGTTGTGAAGCAATATGTCCTCTTTCTATTTTAATGCGCAATGTCTTTAAATCGTATATTTGCGAAAAGAATCAAGATTGTGAATTATGAACGAAAACGTCCTGGCTAAACTGAAGATACTTGCGGAATCTGCCAAGTACGACGTTTCCTGTTCTTCCAGTGGTACGGTGCGCTCCAATAAGCCGGGCACGCTGGGAAACACTGTCGGAGGATGGGGGATTTGCCATAGCTTTGCCGAAGACGGGCGGTGTATATCGCTATTGAAAATCATGCTTACCAATTATTGTATCTACGACTGTGCCTACTGTATCAACCGGCGTAGCAACGATCTTCCCCGCGCTACATTTTCTGTTTCGGAATTGGTGGAACTGACCATGGAATTCTATCGCCGTAACTACATTGAAGGGTTGTTTCTTAGTTCCGGAGTGGTCCGCAATCCGGACTATACGATGGAGAGACTGGTGCGTGTAGCCAAAGATTTGCGGCAGGTGCATCGGTTTAACGGTTATATTCATCTCAAGAGTATTCCCGGTGCCAGTCGTGAATTGGTGAATGAGGCGGGGCTGTATGCCGACCGTTTGAGTGTCAACGTTGAAATTCCTAAAGAAGAAAACCTGAAACTCCTTGCACCGGAGAAAGATCATCAAAGTGTATTCGCTCCGATGAAATACATTCAGCAAGGTGTGTTGGAAAGTAAGGAAGAACGGCAGAAGTTTCGCCATGCACCCCGTTTCGCTCCTGCGGGACAAAGTACCCAAGTGATTGTGGGCGCTACCTCCGAGTCGGACAAAGATATTCTTTTCCTTTCGTCAGCTCTTTACGGACGACCGACCATGAAACGCGTCTACTATTCGGGCTACGTTTCTGTGAATACGTACGATAAACGTCTTCCGGCATTGAAGCAACCGCCTTTGGTACGTGAAAACCGGCTCTATCAGGCTGACTGGTTATTGCGTTTTTACCAATTCAAGGTGGACGAAATTGTGGATGATGCCTATCCGGATCTCGACCTCGAGATAGATCCGAAACTATCGTGGGCTTTGCGCCATCCCGAGCAGTTTCCTGTCGACATCAACAAAGCGGACTACGAAATGTTGCTCCGTGTGCCGGGAGTGGGAGTGAAGTCGGCTAAGCTGATTGTCGCCTCCCGCCGTTTTTCGCGACTGGGTTTTTATGAACTGAAGAAGATAGGAGTGGTGATGAAGAAGGCGCAATATTTCATTACCTGCAAAGAACTACCTCTTCAAATGCAGACTGTGAACGAACTTTCTCCGCAACGGGTACGTAGCTTATTGCTCCCGAAGCCGAAAAAGAAAGTGGATAAACGCCAATTACGATTTGATTTCTGATTTCTAATCAGACGAATTACTAAGTATACCCTCATGAACATTTTTGTTTACGATAAAAGCTTTGATGGTCTGCTGACTGCCGTGTTCGACGCCTATTTTCGTAAGACCTTTCCCGATGATTTATTGTCGGAAGGAGATGCTTTGCCCTTATTTTATGATGAGTTGCATACCGTAGTCACCGATGAAGAAAAGGCAGGGCGTGTGTGGCGGGGATTGCAGAAGAAAGTCTCGGTTTCTGCTTTGGGGTGCCTTACGCAAAGTTGGCTGTCGGAGCTTCCGGAGGTAGGGATGCTCATTTTCCGTTATATCCGTAAAGCGATTGATTCACCTCGTTCCATCGAAACCAATTTTGGAGATCCGGACGTTTTGCGATTGGCGCAAATATGGAAGAAAGTGGATGGCGAACGTGTGCACCTGATGCAGTTTGTCCGTTTTCAGAAAGCTGCGGATGGTACATTCTTTGCAGCTTTCGAACCGCAGTATAATGCGCTTCCTCTTACCGTCCACCATTTCAAAGACCGTTTTGCCGATCAGAAGTGGATTATCTACGACATGAAACGCCGTTATGGTTTTTATTATGACTTGCAGGAGGTGACGACCATCTCGTTTGATGATGACAGCCGTGAATCCCATCTGATTACGGGGATGCTGGATGAAAGTCTGATGGACAAGGATGAGAAACTTTTCCAACAACTTTGGAAAACTTATTTCAAGGCCATTTGTATCAAAGAACGTATGAATCCGAGAAAGCACAGGCAGGATATGCCTGTACGTTATTGGAAGTATCTGACGGAAAAGTTTAATCCTGTGATTGAGTGAGTAATTAGGCTCTACGTTCGATTGGGCAGATATAGCTTGTTATGCGGTGGGATGTGTGTTTATTGTTTTATTCGAGCGTTTCTTTCAGCATAAGTCATAACATTTATTTCTTTTCCACATCTATTTCGGACGGATTCAGATGATGTCCGCAATATTTGCAAAACTCGGCATTGTCTTCGTGTCCGGAGCGATGGCAGTTGGGACATTCTTTGTCTCTTTTGCGTTTATAGTCTTTCATCATGGAGGCAGATACGATCCCTGTCGGTACGGCAATGATTGTGTAACCAATTAGCATGACACAGGCGGAAAGGAACTTCCCGAAACCGGTGATAGGGGTGATGTCTCCATAGCCTACGGTAGTCATGGTGACGATAGCCCAGTAAATGCTGTTCGGGATGTTGTTGAACTGGGAGTTGGGCTCTGTTCCTTCAATCATATACATCAGTGTGCCGATGGAAGTCACCAGGATAACCACAAACAAGAAAAATACCGCAATCTTCTTGCTGCTTTCGCGTAAGGCGGTGAGCAGTCGTTCGCCCTCATTTAGAAAGTTGAAAAGCTTGAAGACGCGGAATACCCGTATCAGGCGGAAAGCACGGATGATGAGCAAATAGCGTGCACCGGGGAAGAGCAGGCCGATGTAGAGCGGAAGGGTGGCGAGCAAGTCTACGATTCCGAAGAAGCTGAATATGTATTTCCGGGGACGGGGCGAGCAGTAGATTCTCGTCAGGTACTCGAAAGTGAAGAAAGCGGTGAAAAGATATTCCATAACGACGAACGGAGTCGTCAGAAAGCTGGGAAGCCCTTTTAGGCTTTCGATGATGACAAGCAGTACGCTGGCCAGAATACAGCCGATAAGAATCACGTCGAACAGTTTCCCGGTGGGAGTATCCGATTCGAAAATGATGACGTACAACTTTCGCTTCAGTTTTTCGTCATGTAAAAAATGATGGATTCTTTCTTTTAGTTTCATGCTAACAGTTCAGACTCAGTCGATGACCCATTGTTTATTGTAAGCTTCTGTTTTTTTCGGATCATAATACATACCTTCTTGTGTGGGAATATAGAGGGTGTATGTCTTTCCGGTCTTGTTCTTTAATGAGATGTCGCGCAACCAGGGATTGGCATCACGGAGTTGTGCGTATGTGATACCTTGTGATTTGGCATAATTACTCAAATTATCGATGGAAGTGGCGACAGTCATCTTTTTGTAAGGAATAGGCGGATACAGATGTTCCCGCTTCAGCAGAAATCCGTAACGTTGCGGGTTGTTGAATATCTCTTTGGCTGCCAATATGCGGAACATATAGCGGGAAGTTTCTTCTACCAGCCATAAGTCCATGGCATGACTTGCCAGTTGCTTGTCAAGTTGGGAGGAGATACGTCCCTGTCCGGCATTATAGGCGGCGCAGACAGCCATCCAGTCTCCATATTTGGCATACGCTTGTTTGAAATATTTGCAGGCGGCTACGGTTGCTTTTTCAATGTGGTAGCGTTCGTCTACGTTATCGTTCACTTCCAGTCCGAATTCCCGTCCGGTGGCGGGCATAAACTGCCACAGCCCTGCTGCTCCTGCCGGAGAGCGGGCAATGTTGTTCAGGTTACTTTCGATTACCATCAGGTATTTGAAGTCGTCGGGGATGCCGTTGGCTTTCAGTATCGGTTCTATGATGGGGAAGTACCGGTTGGCACGTTTTATCAGTAGCATGGTGGTGGAGTGCATATAGGTGAAAGCCATCATTTCACGATCCATCCGTTCGCGACGGTCATAGCGGCGGAGGTCAATGGTTTTTCCGTCAAAAGTAACCTGGGTGGGAACGGTGGGCGGGGTGACGCAATAAGGAACTTCCGATTTGGCGGAATGTTGTTCGGTCACCTGGCTGCTGCCTGTCAACACAGGAATGGATGCGCCGATGCAAAATACTGATATAAGTGTAAGAATATAGTTGATTTTCATTCGTCTTTTCATTTTATAACCTTTTTGGATGCTTTAAAGTTTAAGTCTGCTTTGCAAAGATAGCCCCATTTTGTTTTTTTTCAAAGAACTTTTCTTGCATTTTATACGTTTTTCTAATAGAGTTAAAATAAATAATGAATCAAAATGAATATAGCAATGACCGGAGCTACCGGATATATAGGTAAACATCTTTCCAACTATCTCACAGAAAAGGGCGGACACCGGATTATTCCCTTGGGAAGATCGATGTTCCGCGAAGGTATGTCCGGACATTTGATTCAGACATTGACGCATTGCGACGTAATCATCAATTTGGCTGGCGCACCCATCAATAAGCGTTGGACACCGGAGTATAAACAAGAATTGTTCAACAGCCGCATTGTGGTGACGCATCGTATTATCTGTGCGTTAAATGCTGTCAAGAAAAAACCGAAACTGATGATTTCAGCTTCCGCTGTGGGCTATTATCCTCCGGAAGTGGAGGCGGACGAGTATACACGTACACGCGGCGACGGTTTTCTTTCCGACCTTTGCTATGCATGGGAGAAAGAAGCCAAACGCTGTCCCCAACCTACCCGGTTCGTCATTACACGCTTTGGCGTAGTGCTTTCTCCGGATGGGGGAGCAATGCAGCAGATGCTTCGTCCTTTGCAGGCCACGAAGGTAGCTACCGCTATCCGTATATTTTACGGTGAAGCGGCCTCTTTCCTGACAGCCGGTCAGAAAATTCGCCCGACACGTCTGACAGAAGCCGGATTCCTTTTTTCCATCCCTACTGTCGAATGTCTTTTTAAAGGTACGGACCACACTACGGTCCCCTCTCTCGACCTGAACCGATATATGGGACTTTGGTACGAAATAGCCCGCTACGAGAATCGTTTTGAACACGGATTGGTAGATGTCACGGCCACTTACATGCTTCGTCCCGATGGTACGATTCGTGTAGAGAACCGTGGGTGCAAGCGCAGTTCCCCTTATGATATCTGCAAGACTGCCCTTTTGCAAAAGTAGATAACGAACGATATAAATCAATTTTAAAACAACATAGATTATGGATTACGAAATTATTCATCAGCCCGAACAGCATTTATTTAAGACAGAAGTAGACGGTCGTACTGCCTTTGTGCAATATCGCCTCTTAGGTGATTCTTTCGACATCACTCATACCATTGTACCCCGCCCGATAGAAGGTCGCGGAATAGCCGCTGCATTGGTGAAAGCTGCTTATGCCTATGCTGCAGCCAACGGAATGAAACCGAAAGCCACTTGTTCTTACGCAGTGAGATGGTTGGAACGCCACCCGGAACTGATATGATAATAGCTTTTATCATTATTGATTTCCTTACACTTTGGATTGACAAGGATAGTGAAGATTATGCAGAATCACAGGCGTATTTTGCTAAAATGCATCTTTCTGGTGGGTATTTTCTTTTCTGATGGTAAATCATGAACAGGCTTTTTGAAACATCTTCTGAAGAGCTTGTAGGTGATGGAAACAATCTGTATCTTTGCGGCATGAAAAAGTTATTGTGTCCGCAATGCAAGATTGCAGCTATGTATGTGAAGAATGAACTGGGTGAAAGGCTACTGGTTTATGTGCTCGAAAATGGTGAAGTCGTTCCCAAATATCCGGAAGAGTCGATGGAAGGGTTCGACCTGACAGAGGTTTTCTGCCTGGGTTGTTCGTGGCATGGTTCACCTAAACGAATTGTTAAGTGATTAACTGTTTAGTGTTTAATCACTATTTCTTGATTTATGTCAACTAAAAGAGGGACTAGAAACAAGGATTAATTCGTTGAATTTTATGTATCTTTGCGCCGGATAGTCAAAAAAACTGTATCTAATTGTGTGTCAGAATAGAATAAGAGAGTTTCAATTTTATGGTAACGATTTAGCGACAATGCAAATTCACTGGTATGCTGTGCTTTGCTACATCTAACAACTCTATTGCAAAGGTACACTTTTTTATCCAAACGCCCCAATGATTTACTTTTTTTCGGTGTTTCGAGTGTGATTTTTTGATATACTCGTATTCATATCTTCCGTAAAAGCGGTTTTGTCCGTCGGCACACCATCGCCCAAAGAGATTTTGGACGAACGTATGCCGACTACCGCATAAGCGGAGAAAAGGGCTTTGCCTCACGCCTAAACAGAAGTTTAGACTGATGATGCAAGGCCCATTTCTTTTGCGCTTATGCCAGAAAGGTGCTTTTACGGGTTTCCGACGATTTTTCTTTTTTGCTGTTCCTTTGAGCCGTAAGCGGAAAGCCGCGCATGACCGCCCGATCCGTAAATGGAACAAGCCGTCATACACGGCAGGCAAACCGGGAAGAATGATTTTATCCGTCAGACCGGACACGCTCGGCCAGACATATAAAATCATACTTCCTTGCCGGTGGTTTGCCCGGTTTCACGTCTCCGGCAGTGTCCCTTTCCCTTTTGACGTTTTCCCTTTTTCACGGATTTCTCTTTTGAAGTTTTCCTGTCTAATCTGCCTCCACTTCCGTTTACCTCCATTTTCGCGTCTTTCAGTGAGCCGCATCAGGCAGTCATTTCCGTTCTGGGCGCAAAGGTAATTCCGGGATTGGACGGGAATGCAAGGTCAAGCCTCCTGTTTTCTGCGGAAATCTCCAGCCCTGCGGGTAGTATTTCCGCGAAAAACCTTGCATCCCCTAATCCCTGCCTTTTTAAGCACCCGAAACGAAAACGACCGATGCGACAGAAAGACGCATAAAAAAAATGTCGGATAAACGAGAGGCAGATAAGATAGTTTGAAACTCAACTCCCTCAGCTCTTGAATCCGCATTAAAACAAAAAAATCAAAACAGCGAAGATATGACGGCAACGGCAGATTTCAGACAAATGGCACAGTACATAGGGCTTGCGATATGCGGCTTAATGGTGCGCACCGCCTTCGGGGTGTTCGGCATCCTTTGGGGTATCATCAGAGAAATTGTAAACGGAGTGTTCCGAGTAACGATAGGCGTAATCATGGCTATCCTTTCCACAATCGCCTTCTTCGGCTTCATCCTTTGGTTATTCACCCTTTAACCCCTACCGACATGGCAAAGAGAAGCAGCAAAACGGCAGCGCAGCAGTGCAGATACTACGAGGTGGACAACATCTTCGTGTACATGGTGGAAACGTACACCAACGGCAACATATCCGTGTTCCGTGAACTCTACCGAGAACTGAACAAGGACGCACGGAGGGACTTTACAGACTTCCTTTTGAGCGAGGTGGAGCCGACCTATTGGAGAGAGATACTGAAACAGACCATCTAAAACGACAGCGATATGAGAACGATAACAAGGACATACGACCTTTTCCAATTAGCCGAACTCTCCGTAGCAGCGAGAGAAACCGCATACAGCGAATGGCTGCACACCTTTGAATACGGATGGGACAGTGACAACCGTAACACGCTGGAAGCATTTGAAAGTGTGTTCAAGGTCAAAGTTAACGATTGGAGTTATGACACGTGCCGTTATTCCTACCGCTTCACCTCACGTTACAGCGGAGAGGAAGAGGAACTCAGCGGCATACGGCTTCTGAAATACATCGTCAATAATTATTGGCACACCCTATTCAAGCCGAGAACCTACTACCTCAAAGGCAATTACAAAAAAAGACGCAAAAGCCGTGTATTCACGGATAATTGCTGCGTACTGACAGGCTATTGCGCAGACGAGGACATTCTTCGACCCATCTACGACTTTCTGAAAGCACCCGACACCCGAATCACTCTGTACGACCTCATGGACAAGTGCCTTGACAGCTTCTTCAAGTCGTGCCGTGACGATATGGAATACCAGTGCAGCGAGGAGAGTTTCGAGGAGAGTTGCGCAGCCAACGACTACGAGTTTTTGGGAAACGGAAAAATGTATAACTGATAAAAACGACAGCGATATGAAAGGAACAGAACATTTCAAAAGAACGATACAGATGTACTTGGAACAGCGGGCAGCGGAAGATGCGCTCTTTGCCAAGAACTACCGCAACCCAGCCAAGAACATAGACGATTGCGTGACCTATATTCTGAACTATGTGCAGAAAAGTGGTTGCAACGGCTTCACGGACGGAGAGATATACGGACAAGCCGTCCACTACTATGACGAGAACGAGATAGAGGTGGGCGAACCTATCCAATGCAAGGTAGCCGTGAACCATGTGGTGGAACTCACAGCGGAGGAAAAGGCGGAAGCACGGCAGAACGCTATCCGACAATACCAAGACGAGGAACTCCGCAAGTTGCAGAACCGCAACAAGCCGACAGCGAAGAAAGAAACCAAAGTTGAACCATCACTATTTGACTTCTGATTATGAAACCGAAAACACGCATACAACAGGAAGTCGCACGTTTGAGCAAGCGACTACCGGGATTGACCGAAGAACAAAGGGCATACGCTTTCCGCCACTGCTTCAAGCATTACGCAGTCAAAAGGGCAGACGGCACGAACATCTGCACCGAATGCGGACATTCGTGGAAAAGCGACCACGACCTTGCGGATACCGTTTGCGGATGCACCTGCTCCCATTGCGGTATGGAGTTGGAAGCATTGCGCACCCGAAAGAGTGTTTTCAGAGATATGGAGTATTTCTCCATCGTCACCACCTGCAAGCGATACCAAGTGATACGCTTCTTTTCCGTCAAGTCACGATACAAGGCAGGGCAGCCAGCCGAATATTCCATCTTTGAAGTGGTGCAGAGGTGGATTGCCCCCGACGGCAAGACAACGACCGTTGCCCGATTGCGTGGCATGTCCTTGTTCTATTACGACCTATGGAATGAATACAGCGACATGGAAGTACGCAAGAACGGAGAATTTCGGGCATACGACATAAATCCGGTATGCACCTACCCCCGACAGCGTTTCATACCCGAAGTGAAACGCAACGGCTTCAAGGGTGATTATCACAACATCCTGCCTTACGACCTTTTCAAAGCCATACTTTCCGACTGCCGAGCCGAAACGCTGTTGAAGGCAGGGCAATATCCCATGTTGCGTTACTATATATACCACTCTTTCAATATCGTAGAGTATTGGGCATCCTTGAAGATATGTATCCGAAATGGCTACACCATTGCCAACGGCTCTATGTGGCGTGACACGATAGACCTCCTGCGTCATTTCGGCAAGGACACGAACAGCCCGAAGTACGTTTGCCCTGCCGACCTCAAAGCCGAACACGACAAGTTGGTGGCGAAGCGTAACCGACAAAGGGAACGTGAGCGGACGGAACAGCAACGGCAAAAGGCGATTGAGGACGAGAAGAACTATCTAAAAGCCAAAGGTATCTTCTTCGGACTTGTGTTCTCCGACAACCTTATCCGTATCAAGGTCATAGAGAGCGTGGAGGAAATGATAGAGGAAGGACGTATGATGCACCATTGCGTGGGTGGCTACCACAATCGGGAAAATTCTCTTATCCTTTCAGCGACCATTGACGGCAGACGCATAGAAACGATAGAGGTATCACTGAAAACTTTGGAGGTGGTGCAGTGCCGTGGCTTATGCAACGAGAACACCGAATACCACGACCGCATTGTAAACCTTGTGAACAGCAACGTGAACCTTATCCGCCAACGAATGGAAGCGGCATAGTATAAACCTATAATACCCAATAGTATGGAAGTAAGAATTGAAAGCATGATTTGTCTGTGGGACGATAAAATCCCCACAATGTTCCTTGAATTTGTAAACCTCCTCACTCTGGCAACGAGTGAGGAGCAGTTAAGGGCAAGCGTCAAGGACTTTGCCGAGAAGCACGAACTTGACAGGTTTTTCCTTTACGGCTTCGGCTCCCACCATTTCTACCTGCACCAACGCTATACGAGTGACCCCGAAATGGTGATGCGCAACAGAGTTTTGTCAGTACATTTTTAACCACTCTAAAATCAACGATTATGGCAACACGAATGACCATCAACGGAATAAGCACCTGCACCGAAGCAGGTACGGAGAAATACGAGCGTTTCCAATTAGGTATCGGCAGACGCAAGCGGACACTTGTGCAGTACGACTACCGCCATCCCACAAACGGAGAGTTGTTCTCTTGTGTCAAACCCACGTTGGACGAGTGCCGAGCCGCACGGGACAAGTGGCTCACGGCAAAGGGAGGAAAGGAGGACAGACGATGAACGCAGCCTACCAAACGCTGATAGTGAAGTTCAGCGAGCCTATCAAAGTATTGGACGGCATCTTTGACGATGCCGAAGCGTGGGGAGTTGATACCCTAAAAAAGTGGATAGATGACTATGAAAGTAGCAGGTTTACCGCCATTGACAGCCATACGGCAGTCATCACAAGCGAGTACAATATGGAGTGCCTGATGGAATGGTTGAAACGAAACACACCCATTGCCGAGATAACAGAATGTTGAACAAGTTGGCGGTGTCCGCACCGCCAACATATAAACCCTAAAAGACAGCGTATATGATAGCGAAGACAATTTTGGAGCAGATAGGCGGCAGACGCTTTGCCGCCATGACTGGAAGCAAGGACTTCATAGACATGGGCAACGGCTTGCGCATGAGCCTTGCGAGGAACAAGACAAGTGCCAACCGCCTTGACATCATCTATGACGGAGGGGCAGACCTCTACAATATGCGTTTCTACCGCAGGACGTTCAGCAAAAAGACATTCGAGTGCAAGACGAAGGACATCGAAACGCACAAGGGGATATATTGCGATATGCTGGAAGAAATGTTCACGATGGTAACGGGGCTTTACACCCGATTTTGAGGGGTGGGCGGCAAAAGCCGCCCTACTTTCTTTCGGTGAGCATGATGGCGGACAAAGAAAGTAGCAAAGAAACCTTGTCTAATCTTCGATAATATTTACAAAAACAAGTTTTAATCATGGAAGCAATCAGACAGAACGGAAAAATCATCTTGCACAGCGATGACGGAACAGGCATGAAGATGATTTTCAAAAACCTGACGGGAAAGAATTTTCAAGGTCGGGAGTATGCGGAGTATATCCGTCATATCGCAATCGGAAGCATGGGATTTTCACCCGGCATCATCGAACATTGCAGGGACGGTGAGGTAATCGACATGGGAACAATACCGAATGTATGAAATGAAAGCGGAAAATCCGATGAAGCAGGCAGCTTCATCGGATTTTCTTTTGTCAGGCACTTGCCATATCACGGAACATACAGCAGCGCAAATTCCGCCTTCCTCCGTTTGAGCAGCATGGCGTGCCGTTTACCCTTGTAATTGCAGAAAGCAATATACTCCCGATAAATGTTCCTGTCGCCCGCTTCCAATTTTCGGATCAGCGTGCTTTTGGAGTATCCGTTGCCGCCCAAAAGTTTCGCCGGACCGACATTGAAAGCCAGCGTGCCAAGCAAAATCGAATCCGCCCCGAACCTACGGAACATGGCGATGAACTTCCGCAGGTCTTTGCGCAGGAGCGCGTCCGCCTGCCGTTTCGTCATGGTGCGTGCAGAATACCTTTCGCCTTTTTGTAAACGATGCCCCCAGCCCAAGTAGGGATAGCAGCTTTGGTCATGCCAGCCTTCAAAATAGCGGGTGCATAGAAAAGCCCGCTCCATGAGTGGCAGGCGGTAGATTGCCGCCTGTCTGTCCGTTCCCTCTTGGCGGCTGATCTGTGCGGACACGGAACAGACCGCCAGCAGCGAACAGAGGATAGCCATGAATACACGCATCATCTTGGCAGAGGTTTGAAATTGCCCATAGGGATGACGGTCTGAATGTCGTCCTTACCGTTCCGATTATTGAAGTCAAATTCCAATTCATAGGAATTTTTGAAATTGTCCACCACCACCACGATGAAGTTGTGCGCCTCGTCGCCCTCTGCCGTGTAGTACAGCCGGAACTTCTCGTTTTCGAGCAGGTAGCGGTCGTTGGGCAGGAACGTAATGCCGTTGTCCATTTTCAATGTACCTTCCCCCTCGAACTGGAAATACCGGATGGTATAGAGGGTGTTGGCGAAGTCGCCCGTCTTTTTCAGCTCACAGCGGATTTCCACCGTCTGCCCCTTCGTCACCTTGTTCGGCACGGGCATGGTTTCCACCGTGAAGGGATAGGATTGCTGGATGTCCATGTCGTCGTCACACGACACGAGCGTGAGCGACACGGCGGCGAACAGGCAGAGTGCCAACGCCTTGAAGATGGATTTTCTTCGGTTCTTGTTGTTCAGTATGTTCATTTCAATTTGATTTTTAAGTTATTGTTCATTTCTTTTTTCGTTGTCAGTTGCAGATACTCGTTCAAGTCCTTGCAACCGTCATAGAGGGCTGAACGGTCACAGGCACGTCTGCCATAGCGTTTGCCAAGAACGTCAAGCGTCCTCCGTCCGGCTTCGTCACGGTCAAGGAAACAGTTGATGCGTCCGTAAGCGTCCAGATGCTTCATCGCCTTTTCCACGTTGGAAACGGAGTTCAGCACAAGACTGTCGCCATTGCCGACTATGCCGAGTGTGGCAGCAGAAAGGAAATCCATAAATCCCTCGAACACGCTGCACACGTCGGCAGCGGTATTTTCCAGCTTTACCAGTGACACATCTTTCGGTGGTATGCAACCCTTGAAATGGCGGCTGCGTACCTCATAGCCGCCAGCCATGTTTGGAAAGCCTATTGCGAAATACCGCTTTCCACGCACGCCATAGTTCAGGCGGAAACAATGGTGGAATGCAACGGCATAAGGTATGCCCCGTTCCGCCAGATAGTCCGTCAGCGGTGAGCGGAGCAACGGGACGGCTTCCACTCCTTCAAAGGCAGGTTCGGCAGGCTTCGGTTGATAGGTCGGAAAAGCCGACCTATCAACCACCATATTTGCGGCTTTCGCTATAAACCTCGCCTGTTCCATAAAATCCACGCTTTGCGCAAACTCCCCGGCAAGCGTAAAGATGTCGCCACCCTTGCCCAAACCGAAGTCGTACCAGAGCTGTTTCGCCACGTTCACACGGAAAGAGGGTGTGCGCTCATTGCGGTACGGCGCACGATACCAAAGCTCGTTTCCGCTTCTCCGTACAGGCTCGTGCCCCAACCGCGCGAGAAAGTCTGCCAACGGAATCCGCCTTATCATGTCGATGTCCGTATGCTCCATGCGGTGCGTCAGTTGATGATTATCTTGATGCCCGCCCCGAATTGGCAATGGAACTTTCTCGTGTCGCCACCCCACAGACAACGCTCCCGGAGGTTGGCGAGCAGGGCGATACGGTCAGCCACGTAAAACTCCACGTCCAGCGTCAGCGCACCGCCGTAGATGAAGGCGTCACGGTCATGGAGCGTGGAGCCGTCAGGCAGCACCTTCTCGCCCCAGTTCACCGATTCATACCCGGCAAGAGCCGAAGCACCCGCATAGACGAACACGGTTTTACGCGCGTCGGACAGTATCTTGAAGTAGTAGCCGCCCTCTGCCGTGAACTGTGCCACGGGTATCTTTGCGTCCTTGTAGGGGTTGTTCTTCAGCAGGTACTCGCCGCCGAACACCCATCTGTTACCTTTCTTCGTGTAGGTGGAGAGAGCCGCCCCGAAGCTGTACCCGCCGTCGTTGCCGCCGGGATTGAAGCCGTCCGCCATGTTTGCCCTGACCTCGATGCCTTGCATCTTCGGCAGGCACCGCTGGGCGTTCGCCCGCCCTGTGAACAGGGCAAGCGACGCGATAATCATGAAAAGGTACTTCTTCATAGTCAGCGCACTTGAAGTTCGTTGATGGTATTGGCTCGTACCAAGTCCTCGTTCTCAATCACGAAGGACTGGTGGCGACCGCCGTTCTTCTCGTTCAGCTCCACCACGAGGCACTTGCCGTCGGGGATGGTGAACTTTGCCATCGTGAAGACCGTGCGCTCGCTCTTCCTGCCCGGCACGAGCGTGGCGTAGTTCTGCGCGCGGAGCGGCAGGACGATCTGCTCCTGCACGGCGGTACGCTTCGCTACCTTCTTGTCCACGATTTTCCACGTTATGTAGTCCACGTCGAAAGGAATGTTGCTCTGGTTCTTGATTTCCGTGTGGAAATACAGAAGCCCGTTATGCGTGTAGATGCCTTTCAGCAGGTACTGGATGCCGAAACGCTTGCAGCCGATGTGCTTCACCTCGCGCTTGTTCTGCCTGTGGATGGACTTCATGATAAGGCGCACCAGCATCGGGCTTTCGCTGCCCAGCTCCTTCAGATAGATTTCCTGCGCGTTGTTCGGGCGGTTCACCGCCGAGCCGTCATGGATGAAATCGCACATCTCCACGTTGAGCAGCAGCGGTTCGGCGGCGTACTTCACGTTGAAGGTGTAAAAATTTCCGTCTTCCGTGATTACGGACATGTTGGTTTCGTTCGGAAAGTCCCTCACGGTAGCCTTCACGCGGATGACGTTCTCGGCTCCGTCGGCTTTGCCCGCAATCAGGTCGGGCGAGCCTAAATCGACATAGCGCACTTCCGAGGGGAAAATGACGTGGACGGTCTTGTCGTAGGTCACTTCCAAACCGTGCGGGGGGACCATGCGGTCAAATCCCAGCTTTCTTGTCAGCCCGTGGTACAGGTCGCCGTCCGCCTCCTTCTGCGGATAGACCTCCTTTGTCAAGGTCGGCTGTTCTGTCGTCGGCTGTTCTACACTGCCGTTGTCCGTTCCAACGGTCACGTTCTCCTGCGCGTTGGCAGTAGCGATGCCCATAGCGAGGGCAAACATGATGATTACTTTTCTCATATTACTTTGGATTTTAGTGGTAAATTAAACATTGGTTGTTGTTACTTTTTCTGTATTCTGTTTTCAGTCTATCTCCTGATAGAGCATGACCCTGTACCCGGCTTTCAGATGCACTTTCACCGTGCGCATCTTCTTGGCGATATACTGGCTCGTGCCTTGTATCAGCCCCTTGCCCAAGTCGGAGGCGAGCTGCGCCCCTGCATTGGTGGAGATATTGATGCTGCTCCCCAGCGAGCCGCCCATGTTTGCGGCAACCTCCCTGACAGCGTTCATTTCCATCGAGTTGGGGATGAAGATGCCGGGCTGCCCGTCCGTGTCATACACCGCCAGTTCCACCGGGATGATCGTACCTGTGTACTCCAGCGAAGTAATTTCAATATCAAGCCGTTCGCCCTGAATCTTTGCCGTGCCGACCACCACCGCATTACGGGGGATGATTTTGTCAGCCACCGCCATCGGCTCCAGCAGCCGTAATCTTACCGCCTGCCCGTCGGTCACGCTTTGCGCCCCATAGACGCACGCCGATATGGTGTTCCTGTCCGATACGGTCGTGACGCCCACCGCCGTGTTGAAATTGCGGTTACGCTCCTGCGAGAAGGAGGCGACAAACTCGGCGTTACTCATCGGTTGTCCAAGCGAGGACACCACCTGATGCACTACCTGCCTGACGGGTTTCGCCGTGTTCTTTCCGGCTTTCTGCACGGGGTAAGGCTCAGCCGCCTGCACCGGTTCCGGCTTGCCGCCGTTCTGACCGCCCATGTATTTCGCCGCCAGCTCATAGGACTTTTCCATAAGTGCCACCTGCTCATCCATAGCGGACGCCTTGCCTTTCTCGCTTTCCAGTTCCGATTCCAGCGATGCGATACGCTCCAGCAGTTCGTCCATCTCCGCGTTGTCGTTCTCCGGCTGCTCGTAGAAGTTACCGAGCGTGGCATTGAGGTCGCGGTAGGCGGCTGCGGAGGATTGGATGGTTTTCGGTGCGGGCTTCACCGCCTCTTCCGTTCCACCGGGATTGGCAAGGTCGAAGTCACTGCCATTGTCCGCTTCCACTGTTTCGCGGTCGAACAGGTCGCCCAACTGCTGCATGGCACGGTCGCGGTTCTCCTGCCGTTCTTCCATCGCCCCCTGTTCGTAGGCTTTCGCCTTGTCGCCGATAATCCGGCGGTTCGCCTTGTCCGCGTCGGGCATTTCGATGTTGTAGCCGCCCGTTCCCGGCTCCTGCTCCTTGCCGGAGGACGGTGCGAATATCAGCCACATTGCACCGAGGAATACCAGCACCATAGCGGGCAGCACTATCATCTTCTGACGTTTCAGCCGTTGGGCTTCGGTCAGCGGCTTGCGCACCTTCTTCGGTTTCCCGTTGTCGGGAGCCGCCTTGTTCTCGTTTTTAGGTTCATTCTTCGTCTGTTCCATACATATTATTATAATAAGGTGTAAAATTGTCACTCACTTCAGGCTTCAAGGACAGTTCCACCTGTCCGGCATGGTCTGTCACCATACGGCTGCCGTCATTCCTGCCGATGTCATGGACGGCTTTGCCGAAGGTGTAGAGGGCAAGCGCGGCGAATGCGGCGAGCATTGCCAGCACGACACGCCTGCGTGTCTTCGGCGGCAAGCCGTCCAGATACCCTTTGAGCCTTGCCACCAGCATTTTCTTTTTGTCGTGGAGTTTCCAATAGACCCTCCACAGCGATTTTCCGATTCCTTTCATGCCTGTTAGCGTTTGATGGTTTGTAAATCCTTGTTCTCGATGATGGTGAAACCCTCGATGGTGAACCCGTTGGGGTTGTCGTCCGAACGGGACGAGTTCAAGAGGCGGCATGTGGTCACAAGGCTGCGCTCGGTGACGTTGCTCTGCCGGATGATCTTCTGCGTGGCGTAGGTCACGGCACGGTAAGGATAGCCGTTGAAGTCGCACACCACGCTGTCCACCTTCAGCACTTGGTTGATGTTCCCGGCGATGATGCGGTTGTAGTACCCCTTCTCGGCGAAGTCCGAATAGTAGTTGTACACGCTCTTGTCCGCTAATAGCAGGGCACGCTTCACGTTATGCTCTATCGCGCTCTTTTCGGGCGAGAGCGTGAAGAAAAGCTCGTGGAAGCGGCGCACATGCTCCCTTGCCTCTGCCGGACGGTTCTGCGACAGGTCCTGCGAGAGAGCCAGCATCAGCGACTTGCCGTTGTCCAGCACGTAAATCTTCTCCCGCTGCCGCTCCGCGAAGCGGTAGGAACTCCACACGCTCCATACCGTTATCACGGCGCACAGCGAGAGGAAGACGATACCGAACAGGCGTATCTGCCTGAACGATGATTCGATGTTTTTGAGTGACTTGAATTCCATTGTTTTTTATTCGTTTTTAATTGTCAGTTGATTATTTCAGCAGTTTCCCAGCACGTCCGACCATGTTGCCTGCGGCTGCACCCGCCACGCTGCCCGCCATGCTTCCGGCTCGTCCTGCCGTCTGGTTCACGTTGCGACCGTAGCTTCCCATGCCTCCGGCTTGGATAATCCAGCCTGCCACCGTCGGTATCGTGAAGTAGCCGATGATGCCGATTATCATGAACACGATGTACACCCCGTCGCTGGAATCCAGCGAGAAGTTGGGGTCGGTCTGCATACGCTCGATGTCGCTCTGGAGCATCAACACCTGAATCTTGGCGAGTATCGTGCTGAATATGTCCGACACGGGAAGCCACAGATAGACCTGTATGTAGCGGTAGAACCACTGCGTGAGCGTGCTTTGGAAGCCGTCCCACACCGAGATGGCGAAGGCTACCGGACCGAGTATCGCCAGTACCACGAGGAAGAAGGTGCGGATGGTGTCTATCACGAGGGCGGCGGCTTGGAACATCAGTTCCAGTATCTCGCGGAAGAAGTCGCGGATGCCTTTCTTTATTTCGTACATCTTCCGGTCGAGGTACATTTTCGCCATCGTCACCATGTCGGCGGGCGACCAGCCCAGTTCCTCCAGCTGCTTGTCGTACTCCTCGTTTGACACGAGGTAGGCGGTTTCGGGGTTGCGCACCATCGCCTCGTATTCCAGCCTGTCCTTCTGCTCACGGTACCGGTTCATGTCCAGCGTCTGCGTTTCCAGCAGTTTCGCCGTGCCCTGCACCACGGGAGAGAGGACGCTGTTCACCGTGCCAAGCACCACCGTGGGGAAGAACATGATGCACAGACCGATGGCGAACGGGCGGAGCATGGGGAACACGTCTATCGGTTCGGCTCTCGCCAGTGATTGCCATACACGATATGCCACGTAGAACAGCGCGCCCAGCCCGGCTATCCCTTTCGCCACGCCCGCCATGTCACCGCACAGGGGCATCATCTGCCCGTAGAGCGAGCGCAGGATCTGATGAAGGTTGTCGAACTCCATAGGCTACCAGTATCTTTCGTTCATACTGCCGTACAGCCCCATGATGCGGTCGAGGTCGTTCCTCTTCTTTGCCCGCAGGTAGCTCACGCCGATGTTCTTGTTGGTGTAGTAGCTCACGAGGTTGCGGTAACGCTTCATCTTGGAATGGCAGCGTTCCACCACGTCCATACGCTCCTTGTCGGTCATGGAGAGCGTGGTGATGTTCACCACATTTTTCAACTCCGTCAGCACGTCGTTGCTCTCCTCCAAGAGCTTCGTGTAGCCGAAGGCGATGGCTCCCAGCTCCTCCACCGTGAAGCTGTCGTCGCGCAGCATCTTTTGGAAGCTGGTGACGTAGATGTCGGTGATGTCGCCTACCATCAGGATGGTCTGCTGCACCTTGCGGGCGTCTTTCACCAGGTTGTTCACGGATTTGAGGGCGTCGTAATACTTCTTGCCCTGTTCATAGATTTTCACCGTTTCCTGAAAGTTCTTCACCATATTCTGGGCGGTGGTCGAGGTATGCACTACGTTCTTCGAGGTGTTCACGATGCTCTGCGCGATGTTGGACGGGTCTATCACCGCCCACTGTGCGCTTGCCCTGCCGGCTGCAAACAGGCACAGGCAGATAATAAGTGTCATTCTTGTTCTCATGTTACTTTGGATTTTAGTGGGTTTCATTATTTATTCTCCGCTTGCCGGATGGTCCGGTTTCGGGGTCACACGCACGTAGTCCCCGTTCGGCGAGAAGGTCAGGATGTCCGTCGCCTCGTTGTAGGACACGTCGATACGGAATCCGGTGTTTATGAACAGGTTGCCGTTCTCCTCCTGCAAGAGGTAGGTTTCCGGCTTCAGTTTGCGGCGGATGCCGCTCCGCTTGAATACCGTTACCTTATAGACTTCGCCCTCCTTGTAGATAAGCACGTCGGGCTTTCCCTCAACGCTCTCCCAGTTCCCGCAAAGCTGGTCGCGGCGGTTGTCCACGGTTTCGCAGGATTGCAGCATCATGACTGCCAGCCCGATTAAACACTTGCTGACTTGCAGCATTTTCGTTCTTGATATACTCATACGCATTTTCTTTTTTAGTTGATGAATCTGTTTCTACTTATTCCTTTTTTCTCCGCCTTTCGGCAAGCTGCCGGATTGCGGCTTCGATGTCGCCGCCCAACTGCTCCGCCAGACAGTAAACCTCTACTTTTTCCGTTTCTTCGGTGGTGTACGCCAGATACTCTTCAGCACTAACTTCGGTGGCATAAACCGCCGACTGCGTGCCACCCAGTCCGATCCAGACCTCCTTGTAGAGCCTTGACGGGTTGTTCGCCATGTTGATGGAGAGTATCTGCGACTTCTCCTTCTCCGTAAGACCCAACAGGGACTGTATGGCATCAAACTTGTTCATGTATTTCCGCTGGTCGAGGAGTATCTTGCAGTCGGAGTTGTTGATGATGCTCTCCTTGACGACAGGCGAGGAAATGATGTCGTCCACCTCCTGCGTCACCACGATTGCCTCCCCGTAATACTTGCGCACGGTCTTGTACATATAGCGCAGGTACTCAGCCATGTTCGCCGAAGAGAGAGCCTTGCCGGGTAGGTCAGGGGCATTACTGCCCCTTTCCCCCCTCAGAACCGTACGTGAAAGTTTCCAATCATACGGCTCAAGCGGTGTTAAATTTCTATTTAATAGAAACCAGCTCATAGTTACATCTTATTAGTTTGAATGACTTTTCTTCTACAACTGTCATGCAACAGGAAATTTACTTTCTTGCCGTTGACTATTTGTTGGGAAGTTCCCCAAGGATGTTCCTTGTCTATGGGTTTACCACATACGGGACATAAATGGTTCTGTCTTTCCCACATGTACAGCAATGATTTTCTACCGTTGAGCGACTGTAGCATCTTGTAAGTCTTGCGCTTTTCAAAATACTCTGTCCATTCGGGGTCAAAGGGATTTGCTTCACCTTTTACCTTGACATATCGGGTAATCTTTGTATCATACAGCCTTTTCAGTGCAATCCTGTCATCAGTCTTGCCTTTCTTGAAGTTTGCCACGAAGCACCAGTTACGGTTTTTTACCCGTGTAAAGTATCGGTCGGCAATCCAATATTTGCCTTTCTTGGGGTGTCGTCTCTTAGCCCATTGCCATAACTTTTCAAATATCAGGTAGTCAGCTTTTCTGAATGTATCCGAAGCCACACAATTCTTATAGTAGTTTACCCAGCCTGTTATCAGAGGATTCAAGAGCCTTATAAGTGATTCCTGTTTGCTTCCTTTATTGGAATCAATGATTCCCCGGATTTTCTGCATGAATTTCTTCAGGCTCTTTTTGGACGGTTTGATTAGAAGCACTCCTTTGTATTTTCGGATATTGTACCCAAGAAAATCAAATCCGTCATCAATGTGTGTAATCTTTGTTTTCTCTTCCGACAGGGTTAATCCCCTTTCTTTGAGAAAGTCCACTACTAACGGTTTGATTTCTTCCAAAGCTTCCTTGCTTCTACCCGTGATGATAAAATCATCCGCATAGCGTACAAGATGTACTTTGGGATAGTAGGTCGTTTTCCTGTTTACAAATTTCTTGTGATACTTCTCTGCAAGCATAGTTTGCAGTCCGTCCAGTGTCATATTCGCAAGAGTTGGTGAAATGATACCGCCCTGTGGAGTACCCTCTTCCGTGGGGAATAGCTCCTTGTTGAAGACGAAACCGCATTTGAGCCATTTCCGCAGCATCACTTTATCCATAGGGATATTGTTCAGCAGCCATTCGTGGCTGATGTGGTCGAAACAACCTTTGATGTCACCCTCCATAATCCATTCGGGAGAAGTTTTCTTTGCAAGGACACAAAAACATTGTTCCCTTGCATCTCCAGTACTTCTCTCTTTACGGAAACCGTAGGAATTACTGTCCGCAGTTGTTTCCGATACAGGTTCCAACGCAAGCAGGTATAATGCCTGCATAGCCCTGTCTTTCATTGTCGGGATGCCTAAAGGACGTAGTTTCCCATTACTCTTTTTGATATTGACCCTTTTTAACGGCTGGGGCTTGTAGCCTCTTCTTTTCAGTTCACCGATAGCCTTGAATCTGGCATTGGGAGTTGACCATTTCACCTTGTCAATGCCTGCGGTGTCACTGCCACTGTTTGATGTAACACGCTTTACGGCTAAAGCCTTAGCGTAAAACGAATGCGTCAGCACCCACTGCAAGGATTTCACCCTGCCGTGTTTGCCCGCCTTTTGAGCTTTTACAATACGTGCTTGTAGCTTATTAACCGCTATCTTGCACTTGTTCCAGTCTATGCTTTCCCAAGTGTTCCATTTCCGGTCAGTAGATGCACACGATGTTTTAATTTCGTTCATTTGCTTTTCTTCTTTAATAAGTTCTATAAGTTTCTTGTAAAACATCCACCATGCGGAAGTCTGCCCACTTTCGTGTGAGGTGATGTTTCAACCTCTATCCGTCCCATTACAGGACGGCATTCGCTTTCTCCGCATTCCTCTGCCCGCACTCCATTCGGCTTCACTTACGGTCTGCTTACCTGTTGTTACACAGGAGAAGTACGGGTTTACCATGTTTCTTGTATATGACAAACGAATGGGTTAGAATCCGTCTATCCGCCGGCAGTCGTTATGTCCGTGTAACCTTAGCATGGAGAAGGTTATCCGACTGCGTCCCTTTTGGGTTAGAGCCCAGTATCATTAGCGGCTCATTCGAAGTTACGACGTTTATCAACGGTTCACATTACGTTATTCATACCATTCAGCCTAGCTCCCCTGCCATTCGATACTAACGGCAGTTGTAATCCCCTCACGGTTCAAACTTCTCCTTTCGGAAGGGCTTCATTGTTGGTTCTGTTACCGCACGGGTTCATTGCTTAATACCGCACGTTCCCATAGGCTACTGTTGACGGAACAACAGGTTCAATCATTCTAATTCCAACTCGTGGAATGAAAGTTGAACAATCATATACAAGACTTACATGTCACAACCAAGCCTCTTCCACTATCAGTTGCTTGCGCACGCCTTTCAGACGGCGCATCTTGTTAATGAAGGCTTCCATGATGATGATGGTCACCACCGGGAAAAGCTCGCGATTTTCCTTAATACTGTCAATCTCGAAGACGATGAACCGCTTGCCGAGCAGGTCGATGTTCTCCGTGGAGTTGAGCAGGAAGTCGTAGCGTCCGCCCCGGTAATACTGCCGCATGGTGGTGAGCATGTTGTCGATGTTGAAGTCGGACTTCTCCACCTTGATGTCACGCTGTGCCAGCTCGCGGCGGTAGTCGTCGCGCATGTACTCGTAGAAGGTGTTGAACGAGGGGACGATGCTCCGGTCAGCCCTGATGCGTTCGATGTAGGCGTTCACCGCGCTGCCCAGCTCGCCGCTCTCGGTCTTCGTCACCTTGTCGTCCTCCGACTTCCAGAGCGTCAGCAGCAGCGTCTTGATGCTGTCCTTCTTCTCCACGTCGTACACGTAGTTGTCGGTGTAGAACGGGTTGAACGAAATCGGTTTCTCCTCCGTATAGGTGAAATACACGCCGTCCGCGCCGTTTGTCTTGCGCCGTATCATTTCGCACAAGCCCTGATAGGAGTTTCCCGTGTCCACCAGCACCACGTGCGCGCCCTGTTCCCAATACTGCCTCACGAGGTGGTTCATGAAGAACGACTTGCCGCTGCCCGAAGGACCTAATACGAACTTGTTGCGGTTGGTGGTGATGCCGCGCTTCATCGGCAGGTCGCTGATGTCGAGGTGCAGGGGCTTTCCCGTGAGCCTGTCCACCATCTTGATGCCGAAGGGCGAGAGCGAGCTGCGGTAGTTGGTTTCCTCCGTAAAGAGGCATACCGCCTGCTCGATGAACGTATGGAAACTTTCCTCGGCAGGAAAGTCCGCCGCGTTGCCGGGCATCGCCGCCCAGTAGAGCATCGGGCAGTCGATGGTGTTGTGGCGCGGCACGCACTCCATGCTTGCCAGCTGGCTGCCCACGTCGTTCTTGATATGCTTCAGTTCCTCCGCGTCGTCGCTCCACGCCATGACGTTGAAGTGCGCCCGCACCGAGGTCAGCCCGTAGGAATGGGCTTCGTTCAGGTACTGGTCTATCCATTCGCGGTTGATGCTGTTGCTCCGGCTGTATCGGGATAGCGACTGCATATTTCTCGCGGACTTCTCGAACTTCTGCAAATTTTCCTCGCTGTTGTCGATAATCACATACTGGTTGTAGATGTGGTTGCAGGAGAGCAGCAGCCCCACCGGGGAGGCGAAGGAGAGGCGGCAGTCCGAGCGGTCGGTGGAGAGTTTCTCATAGCGGATGTCGGTAACCACCTTTCCGGGCATATCCTCCGCATCGGAGAGTGTATGCAGGCACAGGCGGTTGTCGCCGATGCGCATTTCTTTTGCCGAGAGGTCGATGTCCTGCAAGGTCGCATTCCCTTCGGGCATAAGCGAGAAGTAACGCTCTATCAGCCCGGCGGACTTCTCCGTGCCGACAATCTCGTCAGTGGAGAGCCGGCGCAGCCTGACAAATCCGCTGTCGTTCATGATGCGCTCGAACTGTTCGGCGGCTTCCATAAACTTCCCGGCGGTTTCCTTGTCCAGTTCCTTCGGGATGATATGCCCCCGGCACAGCGTGCTGAAATTGCTCTGCATCCGGTTACGCTCCTTTGTCGTCTTGGTCAGGTAGAGGTAGCAGGTGTGCTTCAGGTACGGACGCTCGTTGAAGTGACGCTCGTTCGAGCGGCTCAGGAAGCTCATGTCCTCCTTTTGCAGTTCCGGCTTGTAGCGTTCCTTGATGAACCAGTCCTGCTTGTGGACGACGCAGAAGTCCGGCAGCACCTTGATAGCCTTGCACCAGCAGCCGTGTATCGCCTCGTACTCCGCGCCCGTCACGGTGTAAAGCTCCGGCAGCTCCACCTCGAAAGCCACCGTGATGTCGGCGTCTTTGGAGATGATGCAGCCATGCTCCACCGCCAATAGCGGGAACTTGTTTTCCAGTGTCGTCATTTTGGATGTATTTCTCATGTCGTTTCTTCCTTTCGTTGCCGTTTGAATAATCGGGTGATCCGCCGCCGGTTGATAAGGTATCGGGGATGGTTCCGTGCCGCTCCCAGCTTCATAAGCCCGTGTTCGCCGTACCGTGCGTTCAGCGCGAAGGTCTGCCATACGAGGACGGAGGACGATGCCGCGCCGAAGCCGATACATACCCACTGGTCGATGCCGACCATGTAGAGGATGACGAACAGGATGAAGAGAGCCAGCAGACCTCCGCAGAAAATGAAGAGGTATTGTGCCTTCAGACCCTTGAACTCGACCGGACGGCCGATACCCTTGTTTATCGGGTATTCAGCCATACATTGTTTATTAAAGGAAGAATGAACGCAGGATAGTTGCGGCGACAATCAGGAAAATGCACGCTCCGAACCAGCTTGCGGCGGTCTTCGAGGTGTCGGGGTCGCCGGACGAGAATTTTCCGTACACTTTTACGCCTCCGATAAGACCGATTACAGCACCGACGGCGTAAATCAGTTTCACTCCCGGATCGAAATAGGAACTCACCATAGAGGTGGCTTCGTTGATGCCCGCCATGCCGTTTCCCTGCGCGAAGGCGGAGGCGGTTGCGGCAACCAGAAGTGCCGCGGAGATGATGAACTTTTGTCTGATGTTCTTGTTCATAAACTGTTCTTGTTTTTGTGCCGTCCAAAGGGTGGATAGTCCTTTGGACGGCGGTTGATACTGGATTACATTACTTTGGTTTAGTGGATTCTCCCTTTGTTTCCACGGACTTGGGAGGGGCCGTTGCGGACGGGCCGTACCTTGTACCGCCGTGCCGCGTGGTGTGATGTTGTCTTACGTTTTCATTTTTTCTATCGTCTTTCGTTACACAAAGTCCCTTATGTTGAAATCCTCCAACCTTGTGGGAATTACCAATTCTTTTTTCGTCTTTGTCTCTGCGGTTGCCGTCATAGGTTCATCATAAAGATAGAAGTCTATGAACCCCGCGATTTTCACTTTGACAGACTTGCGCAATTTTTCAAGCAGCTCCGTTCCTTCCAGTTCGGAGAACACCTTTCCGGCTTGCCGTTTTTCGTCGTTGGTCGGGTTGTCCTTTCCTGCTATGCCGACGGCTTCCCCGATTTCGTCAAAACTGTAACCGGATGCACGCTGTTTGTCCGCCGTATCCTCTCCCGGTTCATCCTCCCCGAACTCCAGTTCCGAAGGCGGGATGCTCGTGAAGGTTTCATCGAGTTTCTCCTCCGGGACTTGTGCAGGGCGTGACAGGGTTTTCGCGTTTCCGTCGTCAAAAGTAGCGTCTTCCTCCGACAGCTCAATGCCTTTTTCCGAAGTGGCAGCATGTGGCACAGGGGTGGCAGCGGTTGTCCGGGGTGATGCCATCCTGAAACGGCTCTTTCCGATGATGTCCGGTATTTCTGCGGGAGGTGTTTCCCGTACTGTTTCCTGCTTTGCCGCCGTGCCGCCCAATGACTGCCAGACAACCGCCATACCCTTGAAGAAGCGGACGATTTTCGTTTCCATGATGCGGTCGTAGAGCAACAGGAACAGGAACCATGCGTTGCAGGCGATTGATACCGCCAATAATATTTTTGTCATAGCTCGGCGGGATTTATGTTTCCGAGAGCTTGTTTGTAGAGAGCCTTGTGCCTGCGTATATGGTCGCGTAGAATATTGTCCACGAACTTGCCGATGCTCAGTCCTTCCACCAGAAATCTGGCTATATGGGCTATCTGCCTATGTGTTTCACGGTCGATATAGACGCACTGCCGGGTTTTGATTTCCGAGGGTTCCAGAAAGGTGGCGAGAAGTTCTTTGCCGTCAAGACCGATGGCAGATTGCACATTTCCCGTGTCCACACGGTTGCCGATAACATTGATCGTGACCTTTGTCGCCGGTGCTGCCGAGTTGCGGTATGGAGGCTCTTGGGCATGTCTGCCGCAGGAAGGCTCATTCTCTTTCTGAAGCTGTGCAAAATGCCGGGTCAGCACGTTGTCCAGATAATCTTCCACCGTCACGCCTTCTTTGGCAAACAGCCTGATAAGCTCTTCCATGCGCTGATAGTACTCCGGACGTAACAATGTCTGATAGCCAGAGACCGTTCCGATGCTGGACTTTTTCAGGATTTCATCCTTGTAGCCATCCGCCTGTTTCTGATTTTTCTTGTTCTTTGTTTCCATGTTCTTTTTATTTTTGGTGATTAAAATACGTCTTCGTAATTTTTGTCATACAGTTTCTTTATCACGTCCCCGCACTGGAGGAAGTGCTGGGTCAGCACATGGTCCAGATAGGCGGACAGTGTCAGCTTGTCCTTGCCGATTACGCGGGTGATGCGCATGATACGGTCGTGGTATTCCCTGCGCACGTATGCCATCTTTCCCGACCGCGCCGCAGTTTCCGCGCCTTTGATGAACATTTCAAGGTAGTCCTCTTCGTTCTCTATGGGCGGAATGACGGATACGGCAGCCGGCTTCTTGCGGTTTTCACCTTTAGCCGTTCTCTTTTTGTCAGCCGCATTGTCAGTTCCCGGCTTTTCCATGCGGGTGGAGGACGGGGGCATTTCCGGACGTATGCTGTCCAGAAAACTCGCTGTGTCAATCTGCACATCAAGGTTCTTGGCCATAATTATCCGTTTATCAGGTTCAGCATTTCGTCCGCAAGCTGTTCGATGTTGCTGCCTTTGACAAGAGCCTTGTCAGGCGGCATGATGGTGGAACGGAATACATAGCGTTCACCGTCCTCCTCGCTTTCCTTGCGGAAACGCTTGCTGTCCGGCAAATAGGTTTTCATCATGTTCAGTCCGGCTCTTCCCGCCACTTTCTCGTACACGTCATACAGGTTGGTCTTCTCCCTGCCGTCCACCATGTTCCACAACAGGTAAAGCCCTTTGAGGTTGGCTTTCCCCGTACTCATGAAAGATTCGTTCACGACGGCGGCGAAGTTCAAGGAGCTTTCGGCAACAATGCGGTCTGCCGTTATGGGGCAGAACACGTAATCCATTGTCGCCACGGTATTGATGACGCCGGGATTGTTCACTGTTCCGGGCAGGTCAAAGAAGATGATGTCCGGCGGTGTTTCCATCGCGACGAAATCCTTTGCCTTTTCGATGGCGGTTTCGGGATGGCTCTCCACTATGGGATACATTCTTTTCTGTACTTTGGCATACAGTTCGAAAACCGTTTTTTTCAAACGGGGATTGCGTTCGATGTTCTTGATGTCACGTTCGCGCATGTCCTTGATGCTGTACTGCGGGTAGTCGCAATCCACCACGACGACGTCCATTCCTTTCACGTAGTAGAAATAGCTTGCCATCAGTACCGTGAGCGTTGTTTTGCCCGCACCGCCTTTCTGGGTGGAGAAGGCAACCAGTAATGTTTCTTTCTTCATTGCTTCTGTTTTTTTATTCGGTTATACAATCAGTTTGTCCGTTTTGTGATTGGCTGAATAACCGGGATGTCAGACGGTTTTCCAATCAGCCGACTGTCGGTATGCCGGATGAACCGGTCTGCATGGCTGTCAGTAGTCAGGCTTGCTTGCCGGCTTTCATATCAGCTTGCCGTTTTACTGACTTATCAGCCGGGCGGCTTGTCCGCTTATCGGCTGACTGGTCATCAGACCGGTCTTCCGGACGGTTTGCCGGGTGTCCGACAAACTGGTCTTTCAACCAATCACGCTGCAAATAAACAGGTATATTCCGGAACTTGTATCACTTCCCCGGCAAGTGGCAGCAAGTGGCACAGGGTGGTAGCGGTTGGCACAGCTAAAATCCTGTTTGCCATGCGGTTTTAGCCCTAACTTTGCCCCCGAACGGCAGGGTTCGCCGCAGGTGGCGCAGCCCGGAGTTTGAAAGGCATTCCCCCTAATCCGTCCCCGACGGATTTTTATGTTCACCTGAACATAGCAAGGTATGTTTTCAGCCGCTCAAAACATTTTGAGCAGCCGTGAAAACGCCTTGCCCTTGCAGGGGGCGGGCTTACCCTCCGAAGTCGGGAAGCCTCTCAAACCTGCGGTGTCTGTGACCCATAGCGGCGGCTTATGCCGCCAATCCGCTAAATCCAAAGTAATATGAGTGAAAAAAGAAGAAACAAAGGCGGGAGAAATCCCAAACTCGATCCGGCGGTGTTCCGCTACACCGTCCGTTTCAGCGAGGAGGAACACAACCGTTTCCTCTCCATGTTCGAGAAGTCGGGCGTTTACGCCAAGTCGGTTTTCCTGAAGGCGCACTTCTTCGGGCAGCCGTTCAAGGTGCTGAAAGTGGACAAGACGCTGGTGGATTACTACACCAAACTGTCCGATTTTCACGCGCAGTTCCGCGCAATAGGTACAAATTACAACCAAGTCGTGAAGGAACTGAGGCTGCATTTTTCCGAGAAAAAGGCGATGGCGTTGCTCTACAAGCTGGAGCAACAGACCGTCGAACTCGTGAAACTGAGCCGCCAGATTGTGGAACTTTCAAGGGAAATGGAGGCGAAATGGTCGCAAAAATCAGTGTAGGCAGCTCGTTGTACGGCGCGATTGCCTACAACGGGGAGAAGATCAACGAGGCGCAAGGGCGGCTGCTCACTACCAACCGTATCTATAATGACGGTTCGGGAACGGTGGACATCAACAAGGCAATGGAGGGCTTCCACACCTTTCTGCCGCCACAGATGAAAGTGGAGAAGCCGGTGGTGCATATCTCGCTCAATCCGCACCCGGAGGATGTACTGACCGATGCGGAATTGCAGGATATAGCCCGCGAGTATCTGGAAAAACTCGGTTTCGGCAACCAGCCGTATCTCGTTTTCAAGCATGAGGACATCGACCGCCACCATCTGCATATCGTGACGGTCAGGGTGGACGAGAACGGCAGGAGCATAGACACTCGGAACAATTTTTACCGAAGCAAGCAGATAACACGCGAACTGGAACGGAAGTACGGTCTACACGACGCGGAACGCAAGAACCGCCGTCTTGACACGCCGCTGTGCGAGGTGGACGCCTCTGCGGGCGACGTGAAGAAGCAGGCGGGGAATATTGTCAAGGTTCTGAACGGGCAGTACCGTTTCCAGACGATGGGCGAATACCGCGCACTCCTTTCCTTATATAATATGACGGTGGAGGAAACGCACGGCAATGTGCGCGGACGCGAGTATCACGGGCTGGTCTATTCCGTCACGGATGACATGGGCAACAAAGTCGGTAATCCGTTCAAATCCTCGCTCTTCGGGAAATCCGTCGGTTATGAAGCCGTGCAGAGGAAGTTTGCCCGTTCCAAACAGGAGATTAAGGACAGGAAACTCGCCGGAATGACGAAACGCACCGTCCTTTCCGTGCTGGAAGGCACGTATGACAAGGATAAGTTCGTTGCCACGCTCAAAGAAAAGGGCATCGACACCGTGCTGCGCTACACGGAGGAAGGGCGCATCTACGGAGCCACGTTCATCGACCACCGCACGGGCTGCGTGCTGAACGGCTCGCGCATGGGCAAGGAACTTTCCGCCAATGCCTTGCAGGAACACTTCACGCTGCCTTACGCCGGACTGCCGCCGGTTCCGCTTTCCGTTCCGGTGGAAGCCGGGGAGGATATGCGCGGACAGGGCGCATCCGACGATGAAAGCATGGCGGGCGGTGTCGGCCTGCTCACTTCCGAAGGTCCGGCGGTAGACGCCGAGGAGGAAGCCTTCATCCGTGCGATGCAGCGCAAGAAGAAAAAGAAGAAGCGCAAGGGCTTGGGAATGTAACCGGGGTATCAACAATCAAAAAATAAATGTATGTCACAACAAGAAGACGATTTGAGGGCATTGGCGAAAATCATGGATTTTCTGCGTGCCGTGAGTATTATTTTAGTGGTCATGAACGTGTACTGGTTCTGCTATGAAGCCATCCGGCTCTGGGGAGTGGATATCGGCGTGGTGGACAGAATCCTGATGAACTTCGACCGCACGGCGGGGCTGTTCCGTTCCATCCTGTACACGAAACTGTTTGCCGTCCTCCTGCTTGCCCTGTCATGTCTGGGGACGAAGGGCGTGAAGGGGGAGAAAATCACTTGGGAACGGATCTGGACGGCTCTTGCCGCAGGCTTCGTGCTGTTCTTCCTGAACTGGTGGATATTGGCATTGCCGCTGCCGGTGGAAGCGGTGACGGGGCTGTATGTCCTGACCGTCGGAGCGGGCTATGTCTGCCTGCTGATGGGCGGTCTTTGGACGAGCCGCCTGCTAAAGCACAACCTGATGGATGACGTGTTCAACAACGAGAACGAGAGTTTCATGCAGGAAACACGGCTTATCGAAAGCGAGTATTCGGTCAATCTTCCGACACGGTTCTACTACAAAAAGCGTTGGAACGACGGCTGGATCAATGTCGTGAATCCCTTCAGGGCTTCCATCGTATTGGGTACGCCGGGCAGCGGGAAGTCATACGCGGTGGTAAATAATTTCATCAAGCAGCAGATTGAAAAGGGCTTCTCGATGTATGTGTACGACTTCAAATTCAGCGACTTGTCCACGATAGCCTACAATCACTTGCTGAACCACTCGGAGGGCTACAAGGTGAAACCGAAGTTCTATGTGATAAACTTCGACGACCCGCGACGCTCGCACCGTTGCAATCCCATCCACCCGGATTTCATGGAGGATATCACGGACGCTTACGAGAGCGCGTACACCATAATGCTCAACTTGAATAAAAGTTGGGTGCAAAAGCAGGGCGACTTCTTTGTGGAATCACCTATTATCTTGTTCGCCAGTATTATATGGTATCTTAAAATCTATAAAGGCGGCAAGTATTGCACGTTCCCCCATGCAATCGAGTTCCTTAACCGCCGTTACGAGGATATTTTCCCTATTCTGACCTCTTATCCCGAACTGGAAAACTACCTCTCGCCATTCATGGACGCATGGCTCGGAGGGGCTGCGGAGCAGTTGATGGGGCAGATAGCATCGGCGAAAATTCCGCTCTCGCGCATGATTTCCCCGCAGCTCTATTGGGTGATGTCGGACAGCGAGTTCACGCTGGACATCAACAATCCCGAAGAGCCGAAAATCCTCTGCGTTGGCAACAACCCCGACCGTCAGAATATCTACGGTGCGGCTCTCGGTCTTTATAACTCCCGTATCGTGAAACTCATAAACAAGAAAGGTATGCTGAAGTCGTCGGTCATTATAGATGAACTACCGACGATATATTTCAAGGGGCTGGACAACCTTATCGCCACCGCGCGAAGCAACAAGGTTGCCGTCTGTCTGGGCTTTCAGGATTTCAGCCAGCTGGTGCGTGACTATGGCGATAAGGAGGCCAAAGTGGTGATGAACACCGTCGGCAATATCTTCTCCGGGCAGGTGGTAGGCGAAACCGCCAAAACACTATCCGAACGCTTCGGAAAGGTGTTGCAGAAACGGCAGTCCATTTCCATCAACCGGCAGGACGTTTCCACCTCCATCAACACGCAGATGGACGCGCTTATCCCGCCCAGCAAGATTTCAGGCTTGACGCAGGGTATGTTTGTCGGTTCGGTGTCCGACAACTTCAACGAGCGCATTGAACAGAAGATTTTTCACTGTGAGATTGTCGTGGACGCAGAGAAGGTGAAGCGCGAGGAGAAAGCCTACAAGAAGATACCCGTCATTACCGACTTCACCGACGGGGACGGCAACGACTGCATGAAGGAAACGGTGCAGGCGAATTACAGGCGCATCAAGGAGGAGGTGAAGCAGATTGTCGCCGACGAACTGGAGCGTATCGCGGGTGACGAGAACCTGAAGCATCTGTTGCAGCAGAAATAATATATCCGTTTATATATGGAAAATCCGTAGCCGATGACCGGTTACGGATTTTTATTTCATTATGTCTGCTTTTCTTTTTCCGATTTGAGTTGTTTGTTTATGGTGGAAATGACAAGTGTCAGCAGGTAGTTTTTCAGCTCTGTGTCATCTTTCAGCAGTATGCTGTATTCTTCGGCGAACATTCTCAAAAGTCTGGTTCTGAGTTTCGACATTTCCTCACCGAAAGGTATCTGCCGGTTTTCATTCCAATACTCCATTGTTAGAGAGGCTGCCAACCATTTGAACTCCGCTTTCATTTCCTTGCCGAGTTTCTTGAATCTGGTTTGCTCAGTAATGGGAAGGTCTCTATATGGCATCATATCAACCGGGTCATAAACGGATATGCAGCCGATGCCGTAATCCATGACTACAGGCAAATCCGTATTCTTATGTTTCTTCTTTTTTGCCATGCCTATTGCTGTTTCAACAATTCCAAGCCTTTCTCCGTAAGGCGATATTTCTGTTTCGGATGGCTCGGTTGTTCCGGATATAATGGAATGACATAGCCTTCATCCAATGCAGGATGCAGGTAGTTTGTCCTGAACGTAGGGCGATGGTTCAGTTCCAATGCCTCCATTATTTCTTTTACGGACAACTCTCGTTCATCCAATATTTTCACCAACGCGAATACTTGGTCGGTGCTTGGTCGGTGCTTGGTCGGTACTTGGTCGGTACTTGGTCGGTTTGTCACCTCGCATTTGAATATCAGCGTTACACTGTCACTCCATATCCTGTATTCCGGTTCGGGCAATCCGGCTTTGCGGCATTCCGACATCATCAGTCCTATACCGCGTCCCCAGCTTTCCAAGACCTTCCGTTTATATAAGGCATTTGCCAATAATGGATTTTGTGGTTTGGATTCATGCTCGGACTTCATCTTTTCCGCATCCCAGTTGGGCGGAAAAGTTCCGGGGTTCTCAATCTCCACGCGGTCATCATAAATGGCTATGCCCACTGAACCGCCGGCCTCTTTGTACGACCTGTGGGTGAGCGAGTTCACTACACCTTCTCTTATTGCCTTGTATGGGATGGTCAAATGCTCCTCCCGTTCCAATGTGTCTGTTGTGCCGGATAAGGAAAGGTGCTTGAATATAAAAGCCATCGCTGCGTTGAGCAATTGAAAAAAATTGCCTTGAATGCGTTGGCTGTCCATGAATACAGTCTTGTCAGTACCTTTGAAACGCGCCAGCCGAAGCAGGCATTGGGGATATTCCATGTCCTCGTGCTTTCCAAACAGCACGGCTGCCGCATTGTTCAACACCCCGTTTTTCTGTAACCCGAACTTTTCCAATATGACAGGAACGTCAGTGCCCGTATCCTCCGGCAGACGGCCGCATTCTATACCTAACCTTACAGTCTTCAATACCTCATTGGCGTCCAAGTCCTGCAAGGTCAGGTTTCTGTTCTCTAAAAGTTCCCAGCGGTATCGGTTGCCGTCACGTTGCAACAGCAAGTCATTATATGCTGTCTGCGGCATCGTCGTGGTCGCGCTTTCTACCCGCATATATGGTCTTCCTTTATAGGAGAACGGACGGTTGAGCTTTGAGTTTTCAACGTGGAAAGCAATTACTTTCTTCTCACTGTCAGGCAACGGTGCATAGGATATTTGTACCATTGCCACCGGTTCCAACCGGTTGATCGCTTCCGCTATATCCCTTCTGGTCTTGTCGCTTACTTCCTGTCCGATGATTTTTCCCTTGTCGGTGACGCCGAAAAGCACCGTGCCGCCTTCTCCGTTAAGGAAGGCGCAAAGCGTTTCCATCCCACGCTCCAATTGTCCGGTGGTTTCCTTGAACTCTACCCGTCCACATTCTTTTCCGGCTATCAGTTGTTTTACTGTATCGAGGTTGTCTATGCTCATATTCAATTTGTAACGATTATGCAAAGATAATGTTTTTGGCTGACTTTCGGGACAATAGCGCGTGGAAAGTACAGATTCGGCATATATAAATCAGAGGACAACGCAATGCCGTCCTCCGACTTGTATGCGAACTATCTTCTCATGCGTTCCATTTCTTCATCATGACGGATCTTTTCATTCAATTTTGCCAGCATCTTGTCGAGGAAATAGGTTCGGCTGGTATTCTTGCGTAGCTTGATGGCGGAATAATACCGATAGCACTCTTTGGTTTTGATACCGAAAAACTCATATAGAGCGGCGGACAGCTCTTTCAGCGAGGTTTCCCCGTTATTGATGCAACCCATTTCATCAAGACCGTAGATAAGCTCCACCAAATCAAGTGTGTTGCCCGTCCATTGCAGTAGTCCGGTTGTGTTTTCGGTTGTATTTTCGGCGGATGTGTGGATGGGGAGCAGTGGCGGCACTTGGGGAGCGGCAAGGAACTTCTGCATCTTCCTTACGAAAGAGAGAGCCTTGCTGACGTAGGCGGCGACTTCTCTCTTTTCTTCGGGGAGATGGCGCACGGGGTGATGCTGTAACTCGATTTCGATGTAAGCCAGCGCGATGATGGTGCGGTTGGTGTCCACATTGCCGCTGCATAGCTCGATCACTTGGGTGGCGAAAGCCGTGTATGCCGTTTCCATATTGCAGTCACCGGCTTCGTTTATACGGCGGAAGAACTCGGTTTCCGCCAATAAGAAATAATTCATGTCCTGTCAATTTTGAAATTTAACACTCTGTTTTTCGGTATGCGCACATGAATATGATTGGCAAAAATCATGTACATCAAACAAAAAATCCGGCACATAGTCTGCAATATGCTGGATTTCAGAGTAATAATTTCAAAATTTATTTATCCGACAGGAGTTGTATTCAACTTAAGGTGTTAATCTACTGAACATTAGTCCATTTTCCGGACATCAAACGCACGCTTTATAGATATGGCGGACCACTCCGTTGCGGTATGCTTTCTGTGAGGTCAGCGTCCATTGTTCCTGTGGCAAGACGGACTGGAAGAAACGCTTTCCCGTTCCGGCAATGAAAGGAATTGTGTATAGTATGATTTCATCCACCACACGCATACGCAGCAGCCCGTTGATGTAGTCCGCCTTTTCAGGAGTGGCTTCCGCCAGATAGCAGATGTCTGTTGTGGATTTCCGCCATTCGTCAAGCATGGAGATGGAATAATCCGGTGTGATATGATAAAGGGCGTTTTCCCTTATCTCGTTGATACCGCAATCTTCAAGGCGCAGTTCCTTATACGCTTTGCAATACAACTCGGAGCTTTGACATCCGTCCATCGTGAGGACGGCAAGAATCTGTACTTTACCCATTATCGTTTCCTTTCGTTAGGCAAGGGCAAAAAAGTAGCGTGCAAATCACACTACTTTCAAGCGACGGCTCTGGTAAAGCCTTTTACGGAGAGTACGTGAATGCACGCTATGCGTAGGCATAGCATAAGCATCACGCAATCGTCTCCGTAGTGTCAATTTACCAGATTTTCGCTCGAAACGCCTTGCGGTCTTATGTTATATATAGGCGGCAAAAGGATCTGCCAATCGCCGTTACCTTCTGATATGTCATGCAAAGATAGCCATTTTCAGCGAATTGCGGGCTATGATTGCTCAAATTTATATTTCAATCCATATTCTTCCAGTTTATTATAGAGTGTTGTCCTGCCTATTCCAAGCAGTTCGGCGGCGACCTTGCGGTTCCCGTCAGCTTGCTTCAAAGCGCGTATAATCCGCTCTTTATCTTCCTCTTTGTTGCGCAGGGAGAAGCCGGTAACAGAGGTTGTTTCGGTTATTCCAAGTTCCAGATGCTCTTTCGTGACAAGTCCCGTCTGTGCCTGCAACACCGCGCCCATGATTTTCTGACGAAGCTCGCGCACGTTGCCCGGCCATGAATGGGTCAGCAACGCTTTCCGTGCTTCGGAGCTGAATCCGCTAACCTTGCACTCCAATTCATTATTGGCAATCTCGCGGAAAAACTCTGCCAGCGGCATGATGTCTTCCTGACAATCACGCAGCGGCGGAACGGTTATCTCGAAGTCGTGCAGACGGTACAGCAAGTCCTGCCGGAAACGCTTTTCATTGACCGCCTTTTCCAGATTCTCGTTGGTGGCAGCGATAATACGGACATTGAAACTTCTATCCGTCCTGTCACCAACGGGGCGGTATCGCCGCTCCTGTATGGCACGCAGAAGCATCTGTTGGGTTTCCGGTGCAAGGTTGCCCACTTCGTCCAAAAACAGCGTGCCGCCTTCGGCTTCATGGAAATATCCTTTCTTGGCACTGTCCGCACCGGTGAACGCCCCTCTGACGTGTCCGAAGAATGCCGACGGTGCAAGCTCTTTGGTGAGTGAACCGCAGTCCACAGCCACAAACGGTTTTCCTGCCCGCTTGCTCTTGTCGTGCAGCAGATGGGCGATATGCTCTTTGCCCGTACCGTTCTCCCCGAATATCAGCACGCTCATGTCGGTGGGGGCTACCAGCCTTATCCGGTGCATGATTTTCTGAAAGGCGGAACCGTCACGGGCAAAGACGGGCATACGACTTCGCCCGATATTCCGCTCTTTCAGTATGGTACGGAGCAGAGGTACAAGTTTGTCCTCCACGAGTTGTTTGGGTATGTAGTCCAGCGAACCGAGTTTCATACTTTCGACCGCCGTATGCACTTCGGCATAGTCGGTCATGATAATGAACGGCTGCATCATGCCTTCCTTGCGCATCCAGCGCAACAGGTCGATACCGTTGCCGTCGGGCAGACGCAGGTCTGAAACCACGATGTCCCCGTCTGCGGCTTGTTGCAGATATTTCTTCGCGGTCGAGAGGTGGAACGCCTGCACGGTACGGAATCCCTCACGTGCCAGCAGGTTGCAGACAAACTCGCAATACACGATGTTGTCCTCCACCACTATGATTTTTGTCTTATCCATTGTTATATTTCTTCCTTTCTTCTTTTGCCAGCCGGATTATCTCCGAACCCTTATCCAGCACAGCTTTTATAGCATTACCAATTGTTTTTTCGTCAGGCGTGCCATCGCTATGAAGCAATTTTTTGTATAGTTCCCTTAACGGCTGGTCGGCACGGAGTATCTCCCACGAGCTGCGCAGGTGGTGTGTAAGGGCGTCCAGCTCCTGAAGGTCTTTCCGTTGTTTCGCCTCCCGAACCGCCTGCATTTCCTTCTCGGTTTCCGTAATCAGTTTCTCCAGCATGACGGATTCATTGCCGTAGGATAGCAGGGATGTGAAATCCGGCTTTTCATTTTGTGCCGCATTCATGGCACATTTATTTGAAATCTCCATCAGTTCAGATATAGAGAACGGCTTGAACAGGCATTCTGTGAATCCATGTTCTATAAGTTCCTCTTTGCCGCAACTGCCCGAAGCGGTTGTCACGACTACCGGGATATCCCTTGAATTGCCAACGTTGGAAGTGCGCAACAGTTCCAGCAACTCGAAACCGTTTATATCCGGCATATTCAGATCCGTCAGAAGAAGGCTGTATTCCTTTTTTCGTATCAGTTCCATCAGTTCCGCAGCATCGGTACAGGTATCGCAGTGTATCCCTTCCTGTGCATACATTTCTTTCAGCATCAGGAGCAGCACTTCGTCATTGTCGATGGCAACCACATCGTGGAATGTATGGTTATGATGAACCTGTGCTTGATTTATCCGTTCCGGAATTTCCTCGGCTGTCTGCATGGGGATTTCCACAGTTAAACAGCTGCCTTTGCCTTTTTCGCTCTCCAGCCGGATTGTGCCGCCGAGCATTGTCACGATACGCTGCACGATGGACAATCCCAGCCCGAAGCCGTCTTTTGCAGCGGCGTTTGACAGACGTTCAAATGCACCGAATATACGTTGTTGCTCCTCTTCGGTCATGCCCGTCCCCGTATCTTCGACGATAAGTGTCAGCATCCCGTTAGTGTAATCCGTTGTCAGAGATACGCTGCCGTTCTCCGTGAACTTGATGGCGTTGGACAACAGATTATTTCCGATTTGCAGGATGCGTTCCTTATCAGTCAAAACAACCGTATCAGTTTGATTAATTATGGTAAGAGCCAGCCCCTTGTTCATAGCGGTTGGCATAAACTCCGTTTCAAGGATGTGCGTGATTGCCGAAATTTGGCAAGGAGAGAAATTCGGCTGCTCCTTGCCGTTGTCCAAGCGGAAGAAACTTAGCAGCGTATTGAGCATTTCACGCATACGCTCAGAAGATTGCCGGATGTTTTGGATATACGCCCCGATTTTATCAACATCGCAATCTTTTTGCATCAGTCCGGCATAACCCGTTATTGCCGTCAGAGGCGTGCGCAATTCATGGGTGATGGTATGAACGGCTTTCTTGCGGGAAGCAATCAGTGCCTCGTTCTGTTCAACAGACTGTTGAAGTTGTCCGATTAAATCCGATGTTTTCAGTCGGTATCGTTTGATTCGGATGGCATCCCTATGTATAATTATGAACAATACGAGCAATAACAGAAGTATGGATAATGCCAGACTGCCAATTTGCCTGAACGACTTCTTACGCATGGTGGCTATCTCGGTTTCTCGTTCTTTCAGGTCGGTCTGAACATTGTTGTCGATATGACGGATAAGCCTACGTAATTGGCTGTTTAGGGCTGCATTATGTGCGGCAACGCTGTCGGTCTGTTCGCTAAGTATCCGGTTCTGGGCTTTTTGTTTGGCAATCACATCGTTGTTAAGAGAACAGAGCATCGAGGTTGTTGCCGAGGGTTTTGTTTCCTCCTTTTTGCCGAAGATGCCCAAGAACCCCTTGCGTTTAGTCTTGCGGGGGCTTTCATTTGCGCTTTGACGGACTATGAACGGCACTTTATCGGCTATACGCCTATTGAGTGTCCTCTGACGGGAATGTATATCCGCCAGCTCCCTCATCTGTACTTCTTTGCTTGCCAATATGTCACGGATGCTGTCTATCCCGACACGTTCCGAACTGAACACCTCGCAGAAGACACACAGTGTACTGTCAATTACCATTCTTTGCTGATGGTATTGTTCTGCATCGCCCTCTTTCCATTCCGATACGGTTTCTCCCAGCAATGACAGCCCTGTAATCCGTATGTTCAGGCGGTTTATGTTTTTTCGCAACTCGCTTGCCTTACGGTTTTCCTCCTCGGACAGAGCCAATGTGTTTTGTTCGTTATGGTAGGTATAGGCTACCAGCAGTGACAGGATGAATATGGAAATGTAGCCTGCGGCTACCAGTATGCGGTAGGATTTCATAAGCCGTATATATAATGATTGCGAAACTTCTCATTTGTCAGGAATATGCGTGCCGCTATAGCCGCACCTTCCAAATCTTGCCGGAAACGTGCTCATGATTCACTGTTCCAGTATTTCATCCTTCTCTCGCACCATTCCTCATATCCCTCTTTTTTCAGTTCTCCAGGTGTCTTGAGAACCTGCTGGTTGCAGAAGTCGGAAAAATTACTTGCAGAGAGGAACCGGTTGCGTTCAGCCACTTCCTTCAGGGCAAGTTCCGGACGGTACGAAAGATCTTCTTTTATACGGCTTATGCGCTCCTGCCGGAGCCAGTCGGTCGCGGAACAGCCGTAATATTCTTCAAAACGGCTTCGGAAATGGGAATAGCTCATGCCACACATCCCTGCCAGCTCCTCTGCTGTAAAGGTGTGCCACTTATACATCTTCACTTTCAGGCGGAAGACCGCTTTTTCCAGTTCTTTCAGACGGCTTTCCGCATATTGCATTTCAGATCCCTTCAGAGGGCTGGAGATATGGCGGAGGGTGTCACGGCGCGCCCTGAAAAAGTAGTCGCACACCCGGTTGGTCACACAGTTAAGATAGGAGCGTCCCCTCATGCAGCGGAGCAGGTCGCAGAAAAACATCAGTTCCGGTGTCCGGCACTCCGTTTCATAGACGGCTACGAGGTCATTGCACAGGTAGCAGAATGCAAAATCTTCAGGCGAGCATGCCACAAGAGCCATGTAAGGCTTATAGTCACGCATTTTCAATGTAGGCTGGACAGGAACGGATTTGAACGTGCCGACAATCAGGCGCAGCACCTCTGCATCATGGGCGAAACTCTCCATTTCGCGTACCATACGGCTTACGGAGTAGCGTTTCTTTACAAGCTCTTCCGCCTTGTCTGCTATGCTGTGCAGGCTTACGGAGTGTATGGGATATATATCGGCTGTGTGCCGTAGCAGGGCTGTCAATCTCATTATGTTGTTTTTGCGGCAAATATCGGGTTTATAAAGTAACAAGCAGTTCCAAATCTTGCCGAAAATCCCAACACGGTCATATTTTTCCTTGCCGTTGCAACGCTTCCAAGAAAAAAACGGCAATGGTAGACACTACATACAGCGCAAGAACCCATGCACCGGATTTGCGTTGCACCGGACTTTCATCGTCATACCTGGCTATAATCCTGTCATAACGTTTCCTGAAAAAGAACCGCCAGCTCAACAAGGCAATAATGCCGCCCTCGATAATATAATACTGAATATCGGAGGGATATGCGACAATGCCGTATCGGGTCAGCATCCCCCATACGGTCAATACGTTGGTACTCAGTATGACCGAGAACATAAGCATCCCCATAAACACGGCTCCTTCCGCCAGAGAGGAATGGAGCCATAGTCTATAAAACCGATAATACAGATAATCTATCATATCCTTCGGGTAACTATATCATGTTGAATATCACTTGGTCATTCCTGTAAGAAACTCCTGCGGATGCTGTTTGATGTATGTGCCTATCATCGTGTAGAGTTGCCGGTCATTCTTCATCAAGGCATAGTACTCATCATCGAAGGTATCAAAGAGCTTCTCTTTATAGCCGTGGGCGAATCCTTCCTTCGTTCCGTCCCATACCGATTGCAGTTCATCACGGTTGGCGGCATATTGGTCGTTGGCTCGTTTCACGACATCAGCGATCCGGTCTGCTCCGAGCTTGACAAAGGTGTCCTCGGCTTTTTGCGCACGTTCGCCACCGGAATTGTAGTAGTATTGGTTGAAACCGCCGTTGATGACTTCCGCGTGCAGTTCCACCGCGCACATTATGCTGTCGAACACTTCGCTCTCCATATCGCTTGCCAGCTCTCCGTCAATGTATTTCCGGCAGAGTTTATCGGCAGGAAGACGCTCTATCAACTCTTCCGTTATCTGTTCGGAGCATCTTATCCTAAACAGTTTCTTTATCCATTGCATGATTTCGGTTTTTATTATTACTTGAACATATTTTTTTCATTACCGTGTAAGACATATTCCGGCCTTTTATCAAGCAATATGAACTGCGGCAACTGTTGCGCCCGCTTCCACATTGCCGGATTGTACGACCATAACACGGGAAGTTCCACTGGAGAATGCTGGAAGAAGTAACGCTTTGTTTCAAGACTTGGTAATATGGATATTATTGCTCCGTTGCCTTCCATACTCGGATGATAGCAGAAACGGAAACTCATATAGGCATATCCGGGGCTTCCTTTCCGGGCGTCAATTTCAAGAGACTCCACAATCGTGTCCTCTTGTGTTTCCTCACTGTCGCTACGCTCGTCTGCTTCGGGAAGACCGCTGTCGTTGTCAAGATTTAGTTCCGGGAAATTCAATATCCCATCCACGGTTGAAAGCATGACACAGGCATTATACCGCTCATGCTTCCTTATGGATTGATCCGGTACTGTGACGCGGAGCAGAACCCAGCAGGAATCCTCCTCAATCAAAGCTTTCTCTATAGCAAATCTGACCTGCGGACGTTCCAAAGGACGCAATTTTCCGTGAATGATTCGATAAGCCCTGTCACAGCCTGAATTGTTCACTTCACTCAGACAAATCCGTGAATCCTGAGCAGCACCGGTTTTGCGGATTGTGGCACATCCCGCAAATGCCAACGATAATGCCGACATCATGGTCAGCAATATTATATTTCTAAAATGATTGTTATTCATTGTTTAATGGTTAGCAGGGAGCATCGTCAGATGCTATCTTTCGTTGTTTCTAATATATTTACAAATTCCAATCCGGTGAATAAACACCCAATCCCAATAAGGGGATAAACAATACCACATAAGACTGCAAGCATATTCAATCCTCGTTCATCTCCCGTGAAGCCGTCTAAACAAACAGCTTGCAATATGAAGTTTGTAATTTGCCAATCCAATAAACTTTGGTCTATACAGATAAAGGCAAGCCACAAAAAGATAGAGCAACATTCCAAGCCCAACAATAACATTATGGTTTTAGGTTGCATTGCATATAGTTTATAGACCTTGTAGATTACCAGTATATCTATGATTACAAGCATACCCAAAAGACAATATTCCATAATGCCATATATACCGAACAGACGACCAAAGCCTAAGCCACCACAAAATAATGTAATGGCTATCAGCAAAGCACTGAAAGCTGTCAATAATACTATGGATTGAACTGTTTTATTCATCTCACTATTGTTAGTAATGGGATAGCGTGGAATGCTGGTAGGCGTTATCACGCTTTGTTATAAACTCAATTTACCTATTGGTATAATAGTCTTTAAGTAGAAGCGGGAGAAAAAGCCAACCTACTATGCCTATTATAGAGATAGCAACAAAAAACCAATTCTTCCTGTTGGTGTTATTGTTCCTGTAATGGTTGTCCCATCTTCGGTATCTTTTTGTATCATCCCAAAATACGATTTCATTTATAAGCATAAATAAGATGGAAACAGATAGGAAAGCAACGTATTTGGCTTCATGAACAAAATGGATTGGTGCTATCAGTGCCATTATCAATGCAATAAATGGGAGATGGAAAAACAAAAAGCCAATGTTATTTCCAGCTCTACCATATCCAAGTAATCCCCAGAAGAAATACCTAATTGTAAAATACCAATAAATATACCAGTTCATAATGTCAATTTCAAATTGATGATAATGGTTAGAAAGGAGCATCGTCAGATGCTATCTTTCGTCGTTATATGTATTTCTTGAATATCACTGGCTACTATCATTCCATTCATACCAACAGATGAATCTATATGAATGAACTTCAAAGTATCTTTTGATTGATAATTCTTCACCCAACTATACTCGCCAATCAGATAGGCTGGTATGTTGGCGTTCGTGAAGATATTGAGTTCAAATATAACATTTTGAATATCAAAAGAAGATAATTCCCACCATTCAACACCTTTACAAACCAAACGAATGTTTGATATAGTAAAGATTAGTGTTGCATCATCTTTTTGGTATGCAATTGATGTTATTTCTTTATCGTGATATTCCATACTGTTACATATAATGGTTAGAAAGGAGCATCGTCAGATGCTATCTTTCGTCGTTAGATACTGATTTTATAGTTTCAAGAATATTGCCCGATACAATATTTTGAATACCACTGAATATATCACTGCCATAATAATAAACAAGATTGTCGTAATCAGCCCACACTTGTTCTTGTTCATCTAACCACACAATCAAATAGCCGGGATGAATGTCTGCTAAATAGATAACCTTATTGACCCCTAACTTCAAAGCCACTTTTTGCATAGCTTCCGGGCGGTATTTCTTTATTTTCTTGACATCAAAATAAAGAATATCAGATTGGTTCAGCTCTAATTTCATGTTATAGAATAGAGCAATCTTGCTTATAATACTTTCATTCAAAGGATAATCAAACTTAGAGTAGGATTGTCTTAACTTGTCTATGTAAGAATCCTGCATCATTTGAAAATTAAATTCGTCCCAATGGTTATGAACAAGTATTTCCTTTATTGCAGTAGGTATAATCATTTCTAATTGTATCTAATGGGTTGCAACTAATTGTTTTCAGCACTTAGTTGTTTGTTAGTCATTCTCATTATTACTTCTTGTGCCTTCTTCTTCCATACTTGATTATTGATTTTCTCTAATCGTATTAAAGCATCATTTTTTTTATTCATTATATATTCAATACAAGCAATATATATTTGATGCAATTCTTGTTGAATAGCCTTTTCTTCGTAGAAAAGCATTATTCTATATAGCTTTTCAAATGATTTTATTTTATTAAAGAAAGGAATAATATCTTTTTCAATTAAGAAATTTATTCTTTCTTGTAATTCCTTTACATCTACATCTTCATAAAATTCAATGTCGCCATTTTCTTGAAAGAAATCAGAAATGCTACCTCTCAAACAACAATCTGTATTTTTTACACTTTTACCCTTTGGCACTTTACCCCAACACAAAGCAAAAACATCTGAAGAATAGATTCCTATCTCCAAAGTATAATATTGCCAATTTTTATCACAATATTTGCCTGGTTCAATTCTGAACATATAAACAAAAGGATCACATTGGCATAACCAAGTTAAGCTATTCTTTTTAAAACCTTTTATTTTTATTCCTTTCGATAGTTCTTTGATATACATATTGTTTTATAATGGTTTGGTGAGAAACAGCATTAGCTGTTATCTCGGCCTTGTTAGTTGCTTACTATATATTCTTAATGATTTCAATGTCTTGAATAGGTATATAACCTATATGGGCATTAAAAATGGAATTTATTCTACACCAGCCATTTACTATTTTACTTATAACAACAGGCATTCCAAAACTAACTGCTATGCCATCTTCTCCTTCGGTAATTTTTTCTCCATCAGGTAAAGAATAAATGTAGGAGCTGCATAGTATGGCACTATCTCCAACTTGTGGCGTAAAATTCGTCCTTTTAGCATTCGGGGGGCTCTGTAATATTATATTATACTGAGCTTCCATACATTTCGTAGATAGGAATAGGTATGCTTCAAAACAGTCATTACATTCATTCTCTTCAGGAAAATGCTCTATATGAAAACCCGGAGTGTCAGCATACAACTTTCCGTGAGTTTCATCTCCTCTATTATATACCCCATATATCAATCGCCCATTAGAATCATAATATGCGATACTGTGCAATGCACCCCCGTCAGCCCATCGCTTAAATACTTTCCTGATATTGTTATCGCTATCGAAATACATAGTGATCAATATATTGGCATTCTTAATATGACCATCATCTAAGATTTTGTATGAATGGATTTGATCAAATTCCATATATTCATCCTCTATTACTTTTCCTAAACTATCTAAAGGAACAAGGTATGCAATTCTCAAAGGCATTTTGTTTATTGCATCAATCTCTGTTTGAATAGTTTCCTTATAGTTTTGTGCAAAAGCAAAAGGTGAAAGCAAGCATAAAATATAAAGTATTATTATCGTTCTCATATTACAACTAATGGTTTAGCGGGGAACGCTGTTTAGCGTTATCCCGGTTTGTTAGCAACTTTACTTTAGTTCATAACAAGCATAGAGTTCAATTTTATTTCCTTCAAGAATATCATTGATTTGATACTCCAGTTCGCCCAAACTATTAACACTTGTTATTTGACGGTTGAAACCTAATTGTTCAATCTCCAAATCAATACTTAAATGTCCGATTGATATAAAATTATCTTTCAACTTCTCTATATCCGTATAATATAGAGATAACTTGCGTACACCAAAACTTCCCATAACATTAGTTTTTGTTACAGGAACTTCTTCTATCAAAATCGTATCTATTGTTGGCTTTAGATAGTCATTGTAAGTAGTAGGAACAAAAGCATAATAAGCATCTTTCCTATATTGATAAAAATCTTCAAAGATGAAACAGCGATACTTGTTATCAATTTGAAAGGCAATTACTTCTCCCTTTGTAAAAAGACTGTTTACAAGTATTTTATGCTTTTTCGGCTTACGTACTTTCAAAATGGGTGCGCTTACCTTTTTGAGTAACTTTTGGAGTGCAATATTTCTTTGCGAAATAGCGGTTTTATCTATTTCAGCCCAAGTTCTATCAGCTCCGTTTTCCACGATAGCTTTAAGCAGTTTTACAAAATAATCGTCCAAAAGCCCTATTTCCCAAAGCGTAAGACAAGCAGTAGAAATATAAATTTCTAAATCAAGTGAAGATGATATATTTTGTAATCCATTTTTTAGATACGATTTAATTTCATCTGCCGACTGTCCGCTATCATATCTGTCCAATATTTCATTTTGAACATCTATGCCTAAATCACTTTCCAATATGTTTGTACCGTCAATCGCCATATTTGTTATTTTTTTTGTTGCTAATGGGATAGCGGGGAACGCCATTAGGCGTTATCACGCTTCGTTACCGATATATTCTATAAGTAAATGTTAGACCATTTTGTATCATCGCCCCATTTTCTTTTTTTACTATCAATAAGCCACTTATTTGATTTACATACACAGACATAGCAATGAAGTTCCTTCATCAATCCTTTTTCGATACATGTATATACATGGAACTTGTTTTTTGTAACTCTTTCTATGTCTGTGATAGTTTCTTTACTGGGGTCATATTTATAACTGCCTTCAAGTCCCCATGAAAGGCAATTCGGTAAACCCATTTTTCTGTCCTTTGAGGTACAGAATTGGATGAAAATAGAACTTATTTTCAACTTCATCAATTCTGTTTTTTCTTTTTCCGACAAATCAGGATTATTGTCTATATCTTCACAATATATTTCCCAACCATTCATTTCTGTGAAAAATGCGATGATTGTTCTTTCTATTTCCTGTTTTATTTCTAAATCTTCCATTTCTCTAAATTTATTGGTTTAATGGCTAAGCGGGGAACGCTGTCAAGCGTTATCCCGGTTTGTTAATAACTTTTTTCTTCTCAATAGATGCGAAACTCCAATTACCAAGAGCAGATAGGCAACCAGCAAACTTTGATAAAACCAATACTTATGAAATTTGCCTATGTCTGCTAAAAAAATCTTTTCGCTTGAACCTTGATGAACCACGAATCTATATTCATCACAAAACAAATAATATTCAAAACTCATTAGGTAGGCAAGTGCCAATATAGATAAGGCGATTAGGCGTGATATTTTATGATGTAGCCACAAATCGCTTCCTATAAACAGCACTGAAAAGACAGCCCAATACATAGATGCAAGCGAAAAATGCCACCCTGTTTCGTATAAGGGGCTTATAATACCGATACCTGCATAAAGCGTACTTGCCAATAGTAAGTAATACAATATTATTTTTATAATTTTCATGTTTCGCACTATTGTTATTAATGGGATAGCGTGGAACGCTGGTAGGCGTTATCACGCTTTGTTATAAACTCAATTTACTTTGCATGATTGGCTTTTATTTACCCACCATTCCTGTTCTTCCACCTCACGAGCCTTTTGTATCTCATCCGTTGTCAGATTTTCATTGTGATAGGCATTATATAGATTTTCCCAACCATTCTTACGATATTTCGGTGATACAACCCATTCGCCTGCATCATCAAACAAGTAGAAATTTGCAGGAGTATCGGGTATAATCTCATCTGCCCAAGAACAGACTTTTGTCAGTCCCTTTACGGATTTCCACTTACCCCGATATTCAGATAAGTTCAATTTCAGTTCTGCTATTTCATTCCGTCCTTTCTCTATTTGTTGTCCGCTCATCTGATACCCCTGCTTGAAAGAACCGGAGAATGTACCGCTATATCGTTTATCTCCGTATTCCGCAAACGAGTAATGCCCGTATATGAAACCGTCCAATTCCGTATATTCACTTTTTATCATTTGGGAACAGGAAGAAATGCTATCTACACAAACCTTTCCCTTAAACGGACAGATTACGGATAATCGGGTACGACTGATACCCTTTATCTCATATTCTCTACTATCCATTTTCCGAACTTCGGTAATATGGATATCAATTCGGCTACAATCTTCTCCTAATATGCCAATCATGCTTAAATTGTCAAACAAACCTGAAAGGTCTTGCTGCAAAATATCCGCTTTGGGATTTTGAGAATAGGCTACTCCACAAAACCAAAAGAGTAAAAAGATAATGATATGGTATATTTTCTGTTTCATATTTTACATTACTGTTTATAATGGTTTGGTGAGGAACAGCGTTTAGCTGTTGGCTCGACCTTGTTAGCAAAATATTATACCCATTCTAATATTGGGTTAGGTCTATGAACAAGATACTGTTTATTACCCGGAATTGAAAATGTTATTCCTGTAATGCGATTTCGTTCAAGTTCCTCTTTTAGTTTGTCAGATATATAAATCATCCATGAAAAGTAGGGTATTTGAAACAAATCCATTGAAAAATCAAAAGAACGATTAAAATATATCGTATCAACTTGTTCAAAATTCCAATACTCCTCAGATAAAGTAGATATTTGTTTTTGATTTTTTTCTCTTAGCTTTGCCGTTTCAGACAACTTACTTATCATTTCCGATATAGTTTTGTTATGTATAGGCAAGTTCTCTACATCTTTTCTATCTCTGACTAAGAGATATTCTCCTGCATTTGTTTTTATCCGAATATTAGATTTTTCATAATCAATCATTCCTAATATATCATTTTGAATATAGGTAAAGTCGTAATGTAGAGCGTAATAGTTGGCATCTACCTTATTCCTCTTTTTAGGCATATAAACATCTACATTAAAAAAACGATGTTCGGGTAAAGAACAAAGTTCTATGATGTTTTTGGCTTTTTCGGATATACACAAATGCTCTATCGGGCTGAAAATAAAATCATTCAACCTATTAAATTCCACATCATCATAAATCCTAATTTCAAGATTTAAGTCAGGAACTTGTTCCGGATATGCACCGTATTCTTTGATATATTCTCTCAAAGAGAATTTCGGCTGCTTTTTCCAATAGTTCTTTGTAAACTCCGCAGAACTTGTGTCCTCAACTTCTAATACATAGTATTCTTTGTTCATAGACTTTCTGTTTTTGCTAATGGCTTGACAAGGAACTGCGTTTAGCAGCTATCTTGGCTCGTTACTAACTATTTATTCCACCCATGTAATTCATATTGTTGTTCAACAGTATTTCTGATATATTCATAGGGGGAGTTTTTCAATTCTTTTACGCTTTTTATAGCTGTGGGCGTACCGATTGATGCCAATTTCCAAATACACTTAGTCCATATAGGAACCATAAAAGTTTCTTCCGCTTCTTGGTCTTCGTAATAGGGAAAAGTCGTATGCAGGACATCAATATAAAGCCTTTCATCCTTTTTATCATCACGAACAGCTATTAATATGTCCAAGAGTTCTTCATGCTGTTCATGCCAATATTCTTTCATTAATCGGCGTATATCCTCAATATAATAATCGTCTGGACGCCAAGGACCATATTTATCACAATATAAATAGCATTCCACATATAATACATTCTGCATCGTTTCTTTATCTTTTTCTTGTATAGCCATCTTCCACATCTCTCTCAAAGAGTGTGGATTAGACAACAAATCAATGGAAAAGCGTTTATAGAACTCATCAAGCGTTATCTTTCCTGCTGCTAAGTCCGTAATAACTCTGTCATCTTCGTTGCTTATCATATCTGTTGCTCTAAATTGTTAGTAATGGTTAGAAAGGAGCATCGTCAGATGCTATCTTTCGTCGTTATATGTATTTCTTGAATATCACTGGCTACTATCATTCCATTCATACCAACAGATGAATCTATATGAATGAACTTCAAAGTATCTTTTGATTGATAATTCTTCACCCAACTATACTCGCCAATCAGATAGGCTGGTATGTTGGCGTTCGTGAAGATATTGAGTTCAAATATAACATTTTGAATATCAAAAGAAGATAATTCCCACCATTCAACACCTTTACAAACCAAACGAATGTTTGATATAGTAAAGATTAGTGTTGCATCATCTTTTTGGTATGCGATTGATGTTATTTCTTTATCGTGATATTCCATACTGTTACATATAATGGTTTGCAGCTTGCCGCCGTTTAGGCGGAACAGGTGCTTGTTAGCTACGTTCCTTATTGTTCCAGTTTTCGTTTTACAATATCTACAAACTCCTCTTTAGTCATGAACTTGTTTAGAAAGTCTTCTAATGCTCCCTCATTAGTAACATCTGTGAAAAACACCTCATGGTCTGTACTCCAGACAATCGGATTCTCTGGATTGAGGTCTGATAAACAGATGTAATAGTAATTGGGATAACTATCCGTATAAAGCAATCCTATAAAGGCGGGAGTGGCACAGGTTGAATGTTGAATGATTTCGCCCAACTCTGCATCATCTGAAAACCAATCATTCCATTCTTCAAAATCTTTTGTCCCTTCTTGAAACGGTGTAAAAGGTTTGGCAACCCAAAATAATTGCCTGCGAGGTTCTTCATTCAATGTATAGTAGGCATCTACCATTTTCTTATAGAATGCCTCTCTGTCAGAATTGAACAATTCAGTATTTTCATCCACCCAATCGCCCAAACCTTCAATCGGTTCTGTGTCTTCGGCAGATAGCCAAGGCGTATCTTCCGGCTTTTTATACAATGCGGTATTAAAAGTTATAGCACACAAGTCTTCGGATAAAGACGTTCCTTTTACATTGGTGACATTACCGCCTAATTGCTTTATTCGGTTTATAATTTCCTGTTTCATGACTTCTATTTTTTTCGTTCGTAGCTAATGGCTAAGCGGGGAACGCTGTCAAGCGTTAGCACGCTTTGTTACCGATGGTTTAACTTTCAAAGTCTTTTGAATTAACAAGCCCACGAATAAACTCCTCAAAACATGCTGCAAGCGTAGTAATCTTATAATCGTTTTCTTCATCAATATGGACAACACTTGGTTCTCCTGCTAAACCACATTTGCGATAATCCAAGAATATCATATCATGTCCGGCAGAAGGAGTGGTGCATATCGCTATTCCAATGGTTGGATAGCCCCATTCATCAATCCAAAAACGATTTCCCATTTCTCCGCAAAGAGAATAAGGTTTATCTTTATCTATTCCCATAATTCCACTTATTGTTATATGGTTATTTGCCCAAGAAGTCGGGATTTAAGTTGGAAAACATGTATTGACAGGTTCTCCACCATTACATTGTTTTATCAGCGCAATATAAGATTGGGGCAATTTATATCCCAATTCATTTTCAATATCTTTAACTTCTTCATCAGTAGGTGTTGTCCCTATATAATATTTTTGGGCATATTCATTATTATCCCAAAAACTGGAAAAGTCAAAATCTTTAAAAGGAGTTTTATTCATGACTGTATATTTTCTGTTTTATCGGTAATGGTTTGACGGGGAACGGCGTTAGTCCGTTATCCCGTCTTGTTAATATTAAATTTATGTTTCCTGATAGATTGTTTCAGAATATAATTCTGTCGAAAGAATAATAGATTTTAATTCTCCATTAGGTTTATAATCAAATGAATGTTGTAACGTATCCTGTTCAATATCATTTCTATCAAATTGTCTTATAACTATTTTTTGTAGGCGGTCATTTTCATAAAAATATGTTTCTTCTCTACTTCCACGAGAACCCTTTGAATACATTTTCTCTATTTTACCATTACTTCCATATTGATAATATCGGACATTCACAATACGTTTGCTATTATCATATGCAATAGTTTTCATAAGTTCCTTTTCATAAATGAAAAAGGTGTAATAGAATTGATTTTTAAGTTCCAAGCCCTCTCGGATTTCTATAATTTGATTTTTTACATCGAAATAATAAGTAAATAGGTTATTAGTTGTTTTGAGAGAAGTTACATTTCCAACTATTTTCCCTTGCTTAAACCTGTTTCTTTGATAAGAATAAGGGGATATTTCGTAGAACTCACCTTTGTAATTCTCTTCCCTTACAACATTCTTATCAATTTCTCTTTTCAATTCATCAAACATATTTCTCAATGAATTAAAATCATCTTTCAATTTATCAGGTATCATAGTGTTTCCTTTTAATATTAATGGTTAGCAGGGAACGGCTTGCCGTTATCCTGCGTTGTTAGCAACCTCTTTAATTCTCACCTGATATTTTTGTAATTGCCATTTTTTATCAATCAACAAATATGTTGCGGACAATTCGTTTTTAGAATCGTCTATTATCCAAGTTAAATCTTGAACTTTAATACCTTGCTCATTGTCTGCAAATCTTTTCTCTTTCGGATTGCCAAATAACTTTATACAATGTTCATAAGATGAAGTTTCTATTACAGATAGTTTATATTGTCCGTTTTCGTTTGGTAGCCATAAATTTTCGATAAGGAATAACCGCATATCCTCTACTAATTCTTTTTCTACTGATTTGAGAACGGGGAGTTTATATATGTATTTATGTATATTAGCAGAGAAAAATGGAAAGAAGTGTTTTCCCATTATTCTTCGCTGCATAGATACATTATCTTTGTATGGATTAAATTCATCCAGTGGCATTATTAAATCCATACCCAACCAATTTACATCTTTTTCATATCTCACTTTCGACCTAATACCTACTGTGGAATATAATGCCCTAAAACAAAACAAGAAAACAAAGTCTATTTCACTATATTTCGTTTCTATAATTCCCGAAAAATCTTTCAAATCATTGCTTATGTCTGAGACCTTGATGTATCCCGGAGAATCCGATGTTATTCTTATTCGTTCCATATTTGTTGATTATATTGTTGCTAATGTTTGGCAGCTAATCGCCATTTCTGGCGATTGAGGTGCGTGTTAGTGATATTTTATATTTTAATACAAAGCATATTTTCTATGTAATTGACAAGCTCGATTCTATCCATTTCCATGCATGAATCAGCATCCATCATCATTATTTCATAGACGACCTCTTTCAACTTTTCATCTGTAATTATATAATCAGAATAGCATAAAAAGGCGTATTGGGCAATTTCTATAGCATCATAATTGTCATGATGTACATATTGCCTTATTTCACTTGCAAACATTTCTTTTGATAATAACTTCATATTTTAACAATATCACTAATGGTTAGAAAGGAGCATCGTCAGATGCTATCTTTCGTCGTTATATGTATTTCTTGAATATCACTGGCTACTATCATTCCATTCATACCAACAGATGAATCTATATGAATGAACTTCAAAGTATCTTTTGATTGATAATTCTTCACCCAACTATACTCGCCAATCAGATAGGCTGGTATGTTGGCGTTCGTGAAGATATTGAGTTCAAATATAACATTTTGAATATCAAAAGAAGATAATTCCCACCATTCAACACCTTTACAAACCAAACGAATGTTTGATATAGTAAAGATTAGTGTTGCATCATCTTTTTGGTATGCAATTGATGTTATTTCTTTATCGTGATATTCCATACTGTTACATATAATGTTTGGCAGCTAATCGCCATTTCTGGCGATTGAGGTGCGTGTTAGTGATATTTTATATTTTAATACAAAGCATATTTTCTATGTAATTGACAAGCTCGATTCTATCCATTTCCATGCATGAATCAGCATCCATCATCATTATTTCATAGACGACCTCTTTCAACTTTTCATCTGTAATTATATAATCAGAATAGCATAAAAAGGCGTATTGGGCAATTTCTATAGCATCATAATTGTCATGATGTACATATTGCCTTATTTCACTTGCAAACATTTCTTTTGATAATAACTTCATATTTTAACAATATCACTAATGGTTTAGCGGGGAACGCTGTTTAGCGTTATCCCGGTTTGTTAGCAACTTTACTTTAGTTCATAACAAGCATAGAGTTCAATTTTATTTCCTTCAAGAATATCATTGATTTGATACTCCAGTTCGCCCAAACTATTAACACTTGTTATTTGACGGTTGAAACCTAATTGTTCAATCTCCAAATCAATACTTAAATGTCCGATTGATATAAAATTATCTTTCAACTTCTCTATATCCGTATAATATAGAGATAACTTGCGTACACCAAAACTTCCCATAACATTAGTTTTTGTTACAGGAACTTCTTCTATCAAAATCGTATCTATTGTTGGCTTTAGATAGTCATTGTAAGTAGTAGGAACAAAAGCATAATAAGCATCTTTCCTATATTGATAAAAATCTTCAAAGATGAAACAGCGATACTTGTTATCAATTTGAAAGGCAATTACTTCTCCCTTTGTAAAAAGACTGTTTACAAGTATTTTATGCTTTTTCGGCTTACGTACTTTCAAAATGGGTGCGCTTACCTTTTTGAGTAACTTTTGGAGTGCAATATTTCTTTGCGAAATAGCGGTTTTATCTATTTCAGCCCAAGTTCTATCAGCTCCGTTTTCCACGATAGCTTTAAGCAGTTTTACAAAATAATCGTCCAAAAGCCCTATTTCCCAAAGCGTAAGACAAGCAGTAGAAATATAAATTTCTAAATCAAGTGAAGATGATATATTTTGTAATCCATTTTTTAGATACGATTTAATTTCATCTGCCGACTGTCCGCTATCATATCTGTCCAATATTTCATTTTGAACATCTATGCCTAAATCACTTTCCAATATGTTTGTACCGTCAATCGCCATATTTGTTATTTTTTTTGTTGCTAATGGTTAGCAGGGAACGGCTTGTCCGTTATCCTGCTTCGTTAATAACTCTTTTCTTTTCAATAGATATGAAATACATATTGTCAAGAATAAATAAAAAACAAGAATTTGGCTCGCCAACCATACAAAAATGAAATCATCAATATTGGGCGGAAGATATGCGTCATAAGGTGAATATTTAAGTCCACTCCAATATTCTTGCAATTCTTCCATTTTGAAATAGTAGATATATGACCATATATTGAAACACAATAGAATGGTAATCGAAATCGCTCTCAAGGCTATTTTATGCAAAATAATATCTAAGATTACAAACAATAACAATGCGACTATCAACAAGAACGTTTGTAGAAATGGGGTGAAATCCATTGTTCCATTTGTATCTACTATACATATAGACCACCTTAAAATACCCACTATTATTCCAAATAGGAGAAAATAGGCTATATGGTATATCTTGTTTTTTATGTTCATCTTTAAGTTGTTATTAATGTATTTGTAAGATCACCCGTAGGTGCTGTTTATTGTGGTAAACGACACCCGACAGGTGTGTTTCCTAATCTCTAATAGCTGCACCTTTTGTTAATGCCTCTTTTTGCACTTTCGTGGTCGGAGTTTATATGCTTTCCCTCCAAAGGTCAGTTTCTCGCAAGCTACTTTATAGCCTTCACTGTTAAAATAATACCGATAAACATATTCTTCCTTGCCTTCTGAACCTGAATAGGATGTGCTGCTTGGACGGGTTGTTTCCCCGTTAATTGACAACAACGGAGGATTCTGATCGGGATGAGTATTGCAGGTAAGGGTGGCACAGTATCTCACGTAATCTCCGACCAGTTGCTCCACATTCAAACTGCATTTCAATCTTTTTCTGTCCACTCCGGCAGAATTTACATGCACTCGACATTCAGGAGTGGTATAGGTACGGTTCCCTACCGTTACAGATGCGGCAGGGAGCTGAATCTCGCCGCTTTTCCTGAACCGCACAAGATAGCTGAAACAGGTTTCATCACTCTTGCTTCCCACTCCGTCCACAAGTGTGTAACTGCTACATTTATGTTGTTTCGGACCACTCACCACTTCAATGTTGTCATTGAATACCGGATAAGAAGCCGTGTCGAACTGGGAATTGACCAAAGCATACGTCAGTTCCACCACTTGTCCCGCACGGATTTCCCGTATTGTGTCTGCCTTTATGTGGAAATACACGGAGTCTGCGGTAGTCGAGGCGTACACTCGAACTCCCGAAAAAAATACATACATCCATATACAACAGATTTGTATGTTCCTGATTGACTTTCTTGTTATGTATCTGACCTCTTTTTTCATTTATTGATGTATCATATCAAACATTGCCGTAATCTATTCTTTCTTGCTCTCACTATAATAATGACGGAACAACATTCATGAATCGTCCAATGAATCAAGCGGATTCGGTATGCTCGACTTGTGGGCACTTGTAACATGAAGGTAGATGCTCGTAGTCTTGATGTCGTTGTGTCCCAAAAGCTCCTGTATGGTTCTCAGGTCCGTACCCTGCTCCAGTAAATGGGTGGCGAAAGAGTGCCGCAGCATGTGTACGTGTACCCGGTGCTTGATGCCGGCTCGATCGGCGGCTTCCTTCAACACTTTCACCAATGCACTTGCCGAATATTGCTCTCCGGGTGTTTCTCCCTCGAACAGCCATTTTTGCGGGCGATATTCCTTGAAATATTCCCGAAGTTCGCACAATACCTTCTCCGACAGCAGCGAGTAGCGGCATTTTTTGCCCTTGCCCATAATGCGAATCAGCATACGTTCGCTCATAATATCCTGCGGAGTGAGGTTAAGCAACTCGCTCCTTCTCAATCCTGCGGAATAAATCAACGAAATCATACAGCGATGCTTGCGGTTTGCAAGGCATGAAAGAATGCGCCGCACCTCGTTGCGGCTCAACACTTCGGGCAGGCTCTTGTACTCTTTGGCACGGGTGATACCGCCGTAGTATTGCCGTTTGCCGCCTTTCACCTGCTCGTAGTAGAACTTGATGGCGTTGATGCGCATATTCTGTTGCGACACCGAGATTTTCTTCTCGTTCACAAGGTAGAGTATGTAGCGGTTGATGTCGGCAACCTTCAGACGGTCGATGTTCCGTCCCTTGTGATATTCCATGAAGTCACTGAAATAGGCACGGTATGTTTTGACGGTCGAGGGGCTGTAACGCTTTTGTTCCAGCAGTTCGAGGTAGCCTTTCGGCAGTGTGTATTCACGCTTAGGTTTGGGATGCCGCACGTAAACCCGGCTGTAATCGATGTAGGCATGCGGAGAATAGCGGTCGTAGAAATCAGGCAGCCGGAAAACGGCGGCAGGGATGTAGCCGGAGCCGTCAACGACCGCAGCCACGTCGGTGTCCTGTGCCAGCAGCAGGGTTATGGCTTGGCTGTCCGCGTAGTCCACCCGGATGCACTCCTCACCGTTGTACCTGTCTTTATGCAGGACGATGCTGCCACGTTGTTTTAGTATCTTATCCATAATTTCCCGGCTATAGATTCCATGACCCCAAAATTAGCGAAATAATCCGAAAAACAAACCAATCGGTTTGTTTTTAACACATAAAAAAGCGGCTGAAAACACAAAACCGCTCGAATTTTAACATTTCAGGCTTTTAACAGCGAATAGACGAAGCGCAGTTCCCTTGCAAGCCGTTGTATGTCAAGCCCCCTCAAAAAAGACTGCTCAAAGGACAGACCGAAAAACACCTGCCGGAACAGCATGGCTGTGTCCTCGATGTCCACATCCTGCCGTATCTCCCCTGTGTCCTTTGCCGACTGTATGGCGGCTCTCCAAAACTCGTAGTCCTGCCGGAACATGCCTGCTATCTTTTCCTCCACATCCGGATAATAAAGCCGAACCTGCATCATAAGATGGTAATAATAGAAATTGAAGCTGCATCCTGCCGGATTGTTGCCGTCATCAAGAAGCGATATAAGTTTCCGCATGGTCTGTTCCACACCTTTTATATATTGTTCGATAAATTCCGACAGGGTGGCAGCCTTGAACCGGAACTTGTTTGCCACCGACTGCATCCCGAACACGTATTTATCTATAACCGCCACGAAAAGGTCCAGCTTTATCGGATAATAATACACAAGCCCGGCTTTCGTCAGCCCGCAGGCTTTTCCGATCTCTACCTGACTTGCCTTCTCATAATTCATCTTGGCGAAAACGCGCAGTGCGTTTTCAAGCACTTCTTCACGGTTGGTTATCATGATAAAATTAAATTGATTGATATTTATCTTCCAAAGATAGGACATTATCTTGAGATACAGGTAAGAAACGCTGAAGAATCTTCCATATTCAGATAGATAGACCGACCGCGTCTGCATAACAGTGCGGTCGGTCTGTAATGGCATGGGTCATATCTTTATCCCTTTCGGGCGGTTTTCATTCTTTAACTGAAAACCCGGACGTCCGATGATGACACGGTCGGCAATTTCATTGCCCGATGGACTTCGTTCATTCATTGGGTTGCGAATCCGGGGAGCTTCCTCGGTATGCTGTGACGGCAAGTTCCGTACACCTTCCGAAACCGGCTTGATCTCCTGCCCGTCGTTCTCCTTTTCGGCGACTTCCGGCGTTGGCGGTGCAAGTTCCAGCTGGATCTTGCGGTCAAGCGCGGCAAGTTCGGACTTCAGCTGTTTCAGCTCGTCCTCCTTCTTCCACACCTTGCCCGCTATCTCCTGCAACTGCGGAATCTCCTTTTCCAGCACCTCGTTCTTTGCCTTGTACTGGTCGATGGTGGAGGGTATCTTCTCCAGCGCGTTCAGAAAATTGCGTGCGGCGGCTACCGGGTCAGCCATCGCCAGATGCCCGTTGTTGTAGGTGTACTTGTAGTTTCCCTCCACCACAAAGCGGTTGTCGGTAAACTCCAGCCCCTCTTTAAGTATCCTCTCGCTGACCACCTTTATCGGAAAACCGTAAAGTTCTCCGACAGGCTTGTACAATCCACCCGTCGTGGCGTTCTTGGCGATTTCCTGCAAACGCTTTCCGATAACCTTTTCATCGGTAGAATCCATGCCATCCACCTTGACTGTATTCAGGCGGTTGCCTTCCTTGTCGGTCTGCACAACAGAAAGAAAACGGTTCCAGTCCTCCGTCATGGCTTCTATGACCGCCGTGTTGTTACGCAGTTCTCCCGTTTTGGCTTCCAGCTTGAACTCCGAATCACGCTTGCCCTTGTTGAACGACTTGCGTTCCCCTTCGAGCGAGGCAATTCGCTTCTCTAACTTCGCTTTGTCGAGCAGATCGGTATTGCCGGAGAGCAGTGCCATGTATTCCGAGAAGTTCATGCCCGATTTCTCGTCCATAGCTCCCTCGTCGATGGTACGTGCGCCCATAGCCCCGCTTTTGAGCTGCGATATGAACGTCTGCTTGCAGTGCAGCAGGTTGAACTTGTAGCTGTCCAACGACTTCTCCACGGCGTAGATGATGACATCCACGTTGTTCCCGGCAAAATGCTTGGCAATCTCGTTCCCGGCTCTAACTCCTCGTCCGTCACGCTGTTGCAGGTCGGACGGTCGATCGGGTAGGTCAAGGGCATTACTGCCCTCTTCCCCCCTCAGAACCGTACATGAGGGTTTCCCCTCATACGGCTCAAGCTTTTCTAAGTCTCTGTTCGTGTGCAGAGACCGGCTCACACTACTTCTTGTTTCCATTGGATTTACGGGATAATTTGAAGCATTCATCATGAACCAACAGATTGCATTTCCGTCCGTCTTGGACGGTTGGCATTACGTTCCATGCCTTATACGTGTCAATCGGTTCACCACATATCGGACATTTCCGCCCTTGCTTTTCCCATAGGTAAAGCAGGGACTTACGTCCTTTCAGTGTCACAAGCATCTTTGACTTCATTCTTTTATTGAAGTACAGGCGGCAGTCTGCGTCAAACGGATTCATATCCCCTTTTATCTGCGTATATTGCAGGAAAGGAAACGAAGATGCCAGTTTCAGCAAAGTGAGTTGGTCTTCCTTGCCGTTTGATTTCTTGAACTTAGCCGCAAAAGTCCAGCTGTTCCCTCGGATATTGTGCCAATAACGGTCTTTTATCCACCGTTTTCCTTTCTTGGAATGACGGCGTTTAGCCCATTGCCACAAGGCGAGAAATATCTGATGGTCGATTCTGTGAAAAGAATCACGTGTCGCCCCATGCTGATAATATGCTCCCCATCCTCGGATTTTAGCATTCAACATTCTGATTAATGATTCCTGCTTGCAACCCTTATGACCTTTTGTAACCTTACGGATATTTTCCATAAAGCGTTTTTCGGCTTTCTTAGTCGGCTTTGTCAATATTTCATTGCCGTATTTGCGAATATTGAAACCGAGGAAATCGAAACCGTCACGAATGTTGGTTATCACCGTCTTTTCTTCGGATAAGGTCAAACCTCTTTCAGACATAAAGTCGGCTACCAATGGCTTGATTTCTTTTTCAAGTGTTTCACGGTTCTCGCAGGTAATTATAAAGTCATCAGCATAGCGGACAAGATTCACCATTGGCGAATATAACTTGCCTTTTATTCTAACTCGTTTATATTTCTCTGCAAGGACTTTCTGCAATCCGTCCAATGTCATATTGGCAAGCGTGGGAGAGATAATGCCACCTTGTGGCGTTCCCTCCTCTGTCGGGAACATCTGTTTGTTGAAGATATAGCCGCATTTCAACCATTTTCGGAGTATTGCTTTGTCCATAGGGATGTTGGCAAGCAACCATTCATGGCTGATATGGTCGAAGCACCCCTTTATGTCACCCTCCAAAATCCATTCGGGAGAATAGCCTTTCCGGAGAATGTTATGACATTGCTGTACCGCATCCATACAGCGACGTTCCTTGCGGAAACCGTACGAACGTGTGTCGGCTGTTGTTTCCGACACTGGTTCCAATGCCATGAGGTAAAGTGCTTGCATGGCTCTGTCTTTCATTGTCGGTATTCCCAACGGTCGCAGTTTGCCATTACTCTTTTTGATGTGGACTCTTCTCAATGGCTTCGGCAGGTAGCCTCTGCGTTTGAGCTCACTTATCGCTTGTGTTTTTGCTTCGGGTTTCTCCCATGTTTCCATGTCCACCCCGGGGGTGCTACCACCTCCGTTAGAAGTAACTCTCTTTACGGCTAAGGCTTTTGCGTAAAAAGAGTGGGTCAGCGTCCACTGCAAGGCTTGAAGCTTGCCCGTTCTGCCTTCCTTCTGAGCCTTTACAATGCGAGCTTGAAGCTTCTTAACAGCCTGCTCCGCTTTGGTCCAGTCTATCCTGTCCCAATTCGTTTGCAAGTTATCAGTCGGTGCACACGATTGGTCGAGGAGTTTTTCTTTGATTTTATCGTTCATTTGCATTCCTACTTTAAAAAAGTTCTAAAAGTCTATTGTAAAGAATCACCATTTGGCAACATTCGGTTTGTTTTGCCTACCGAGTGTCGCCACAGAAGTCTGCCCACTTTCGTGTCGGATGATGTCGCCTACATCAGCCCGTGATGTCGGTTCAATCCGTATCCGTTCCATTACAGAACGGCATTCGCTTTTTCTGTTATCTTATACCTGCACACCATTCGGCTTTCATTGCTGTCAGCTTACCTGCCATTTTTACATGGCAGGAGATATACAGGCTTACCATGTTCCACATAGATAACTAACGGATAGGTTAGGTTCTGTCTCATCCTCCGGCGGTGCTTATATCCGTGTAATCCTACCATGGAAAGGATTAACCGACCGCTTCCCTTTTGGGTAGAGTGTACCAGTATCTTACACTCTTTCGTGACATTACGAAGTTTACTAACAGTTCGCTTGCGCTAACCATACTATCCAGCCTCGCCACTCTACGGTATGATACTAACCGTACTTGACTTCCCCTCACGGTTCTGTCTTGTCTTGCGAAAGTGTACTTTGTCCCAACCGCTTAATACAACTATTAAGGTGCATCGGTGGTAGGCTACCGCTGACGGAACAGCGGGTTAAAGCTGATACCCGTAAGTATCATTCCAACAATTATCTATGCGACTTCATGTCGCACCCACGGCGTATCAAGGTGATGGATAGCCACACACCTTTTCTGCGCGTTCACGCCTGTTCCGAGCATACTTGTGGAGCCGAACAGCACGCGTACCGTTCCGGCGTTCATGGCGTCTATCACCGCCTTGCGCGCCTTGTCGGTCTTGCACTCCTGAATGAAGCGCACCTCGCTTGCCGGTATGCCGTAGTCCTCCGTCAGCTTCCGCTTTATCTCGCTGTACACGTTCCACCCGTCGCCCGGCTGGTACGTGCCCAGATCCGAGAAGACGAACTGCGTTCCCTTGTGCGCGTCATATTTGTGGTAATACTCCGCTATCATCTTGGCGCAGTGGCTCGCCTTGTTGTCGGGGTGGTCCTCGTAATTGGGGTCTATCATGCGCATATCCAAAGCCATCTTTCGTGCATAGTCGGTGGCGATAAGCATCTTTGCCTTCTCCTCCGTTTCAGACAGCGGCATTCGGCCCAGCAACGTCGCGTCGCCCGTCTTCGCAAATTCCATCAGTTGTTTGATGAAATATTCTTGGTCGGGCGTAGGCGGTATGTTGTGAAGTATCTCGTTCTTGTGCGGACGGTCCACACCCACGTCTTCCGCCGTGCGGTAATCGGTGATCTCGTTGTAGAAGGCGGCAAGTTCCGGCACTTTGATGAAGTAGCGGAAACGCTCCTTCTGCACCACGTTGTTCGTCACGTTGAACTCGAAGTCGGTCGTCTTTTTGGCGAAAATCGCCGCCCATGCGTCGAAGCACCGAATATCCTGCCGTTCCAATTCCTTCGGACGCAGATATTTGAAGAGCAGGTACAGTTCCGTCAGCGAGTTGCTGATGGTCGTGCCAGAGAGGAACGTAGCCCCCAAGTCCTTGCCCGTGCGCTCCTGTATGGTGCGTATGGCAAAGAGCATATTCAGGGCTTTCTGGCTTCCTTCACTATTACCCAATCCCGCCACGCGGTCATGCCGGGTATTGAAAGTCAAGTTCTTGAATTGATGGCTCAAATCCAAAATTTCGGATTTATCGCATTATCAGAACTTTTATAAGTTTCCTGTTAAATTACTTAATTATTTAGTAATCATTTATTTTGCACAGTAGATAGTTCTGATTATATTACGTCTATAATTGTAATAACTTTCAAACAAAATGCGATTATGGACATATTTAATCTAAATGAAAAAGTCAATGGTCTTGTTTCTTATTTGCAAGACACCGGTTATTCAGCCATGTACATAGACTATGTGAAGAAAATGGCTGAGTGGCTATCAGGAAATGCTAACCATTACAAATGGCAGAGTCTCACCGACGTTGAACCGACACTAAAAGTATTGTGGTCCAACAAGTATACTTATAGGAACAAGGTACGCCTGTTACGTGTAATCTGCCAATATATCGAGAATGGATTATTACCCGATGGTCGTAAACACTATAGTAAACCGCACCACTACGAGTTGCTCTGCGCAGAATACAAGGATGTAACAGACATGGCTTTCAACACGGTAGGTAGATGTTGCAAATTTTCAACGAATGTGAAGTATGCACTATCTTCGTTCTTCTTCCGGCTACAGGAAATGGGAGTGTACTCATTAGAGTCAATAACAGGAAATGCGGTATTGGAAGTATTTTCCAAAGACGGAAAACCGAATATGGGCCATTCGCTCAAATATTCGGTGGAATATGGACTGAAAGCCTGTTTGCCCCACTATGGCAAATCCGTTGAACGTATAATCGCATATCTGCCGGCTATACCCAACATGCGGAAGAATATTCAATACCTTACGGATCAAGAGCTTACTGCTATCAGGCATACTTTAGAATACGATGGCACAATATCCCTACAGGACAAAGCCATCATAACCTTGGCCATGTACACGGGATTGCGTGGGTGTGATATCTCTGCACTCACGCTTAACAGTTTCGATTGGGAACACGACCTGATAAAAATCACTCAGGTAAAGACCGGACAGCCACTGACATTGCCACTCCGTGCCGTGGTAGGAAACGCTGTATTTGATTACCTGCTCAAAGAACGTCCCCGAAGTTCGGAACCATATGTTTTTCTCACAGTACACGTGCCATACAGAAGGCTTCATACAAGCAATCTCGATGCCATATGCTCAAAAGTCATGTGCAAAGCAGGAATAAGACAAGGTAAAAATGAGAGAAAAAGTCTGCACCTATTCCGCCATAATGTGGCGACGACTCTGTTGCAAGGCGGTGTGCAGCAACCTGTCATAAGTGCCACCCTCGGTCATGCGTCCCCAGATTCTCTTGACCGTTACCTTAGTGCGGAATTCAAGAGGCTGAAGGAATGTTCATTGAGTATAGAACACTTTCCCATAGGAAAGGGGGTGTTTGACGTATGAAGACAATTTCATTCCTATCCAAAGCTATAGAAGGATATGTAAAATACCGCAAGGCTTCCGGGCGTTACAGTTATAGCTATATCAAGAACATAATACAGTTCGACCATTTTTGCGTAAGGGAATATCCAGAGCAAACCGAACTTACCCAAGAAATCGTTGACAGGTGGTGTAGGCAACGTCCGACTGAATGCACAAACTCTTGCGTGTCACGTGTCTATCCTGTTTCGGACTTCATCAAGTACATGAAAAAGCGTGGAATGACGAAAATTGACTTGCCGCAAGTGCCAAGGTCTGTACCGAGAACTTATACGCCGCATCCTTTTACACACGATGAATTGAAACGCTTCTTTGACGCTTGCGACAACATAAAGCCAAGGCGTGGCAGACTCGCGGCTATCCAGCGCATGACACTGCCGGTGTTCTTCCGCTTACTGTATAGTTCAGGAATAAGGACAACCGAGGCCGTCCTGCTGGAACGCGATGACGTAAACCTTGAAAACGGCGTGGTATCCATCAAGCGCGGCAAAGGGTATGACCAACATTATGTAGTCCTCCATGACACAATGTTGCCCCTGATGCGTATTTATGACGGAAAAATAGATGGGCTGACTCCGAACCGCAGGGTGTTTTTCCCGACACCGGATGACAAGCCGCACCCTCCTGTATGGGTAACGTACCACTTCAGGGTGCTGTGGCAAAGCTGCAATTCATCCCACGCGATCCCATACGAACTGAGGCACAACTACGCCATAGAGAACATAAACAGCTGGACGCACCAAGGATTTGCAGTACACGACAAGTTATTAGCTCTAAGCAAGAGCATGGGACACAGACAAATGGAAAGCACATTGGCTTACTATTCTTTGACCCCTGCGATTTCTGATATAATAGCATATGCCGATAGCGAAATAGAACAATCATTAATATTAGAGACAGATGAAAAAGAAGATTAACTTACAAGCAATACAGATTGCTAGTTATTTACATGAGTGGCTTGAGTACTATGTGCCCTCAATAAAAGCTTGTAGCCCTCACACGAAAAGAAACTATAAAATTTCAGTGACACTCTATGCTGAGTTTCTTAAGAAAGTGAAAGGCATTTTACCGGAAACATTGAATGCAGAGTGCTTCTGTAGGAAATATATCATGGAATGGATTATTTGGATGAAAAGCGATAGGAATTGTACCCTTGCAACATGCAATGTAAGGTTGTCAGCCTTACGTGCCTTCTTGAAATATGTAGCGGACAGAGATATGACTTATATGGCCGTATTTCTACAAGCTGAGAACATTCCCAATGAGAAAACGCCTAAAAGAAAAGTTATTGGCTTAAGCAAAAAGGCTGTTAAAGCCATATTGTCTGTCCCAAATCAAAGAACGGCAACAGGTTTTCGTGATTTCACATTGATGCTACTTTTGTACTCTACAGCTATACGTGTTAATGAACTCCTTACATTGAAGATTAGTAATATCGTCATGGATTGTACTAAACCTCACATGATTGTCATAGGAAAAGGGAGAAAGAAACGCCCACTTCCTCTTTTGTCTCAACCAGTGCAATGTTTAAAGAGATACCTCAAGAAATACCATCCGAAATATAATGATATGGATGCACTAATCTTTTATTCAAAAAGCAAAGGAGTATATGCTCCTATGTCTGCCGAAAATGTGAACAAAATGCTGAAAAAATATGCCTTAATAGCTCATGAAACTTGTGAAGATGTACCATTGAACTTACATGCCCATCAATTCAGGCATGCCAAGGCTTCACATTGGCTTGAAAATGGAATGAACATAGCTCAAATTTCATATTTGCTTGGACATGAGTGTATCCAAACCACAATGGCGTATCTTGATATAACTACAGAACAAGAAGAGAAAGCTTTGGAAACGCTTGAAAACGAGAGTCAAAAGAATATGGCAAAGAAATGGAAAAATAATAAAACATGAGGCCTAAAATATTCTCAACATAAGTTTGACGAATTGAAAGTAAAGCTGTGTGTCAATATACAAAAGTTTATTGATACACAGCCACTTTGTATGTAAAAATAGCAATATACAGTTATACTCCCAGTTGGTAATAAAGGTGTCAAAGTTAAAGTGTTTGGAATTATTTATCTGCAAATGCTTTTTTGTTATATCATCTCAAAATACAAATATGTGTTGCTTGTACTTTTCTAATTAGAAGTGTTTTTAATTCTATTTTATCGTGTTTTTTTGCCATCACTATATCAAAATCTTTATAAAATCATCTGTTATACAGGATAATTTGGTAATTTTGGAATCAGATTTCCATTTGTTCTTTGAGCATTTGAAAATATATTTAACAAATTAGAAATATATGAAAAGATGTGATTTACATATTCATACAGTGCCATCTGTATCAGATAGGATGTTTACTTATGATAAAGACGTTTTGTTGGATTATGTTGCAAAAACAAAATTGGATGTAATTGCTATCACAAATCACAACTTGTTTGACTACGCACAATATCAAGAAATCAAGGATGCATTGACGCAAATAGTTGTTTTACCCGGTATTGAAGTAGATTTGGAGAATGGGCATATTCTTGTCATAGCGAATAACGATGACGGGACGCTGTTTGATTTTAATTCAAAATGTGAAGAAGTAAAAAATCTAATCAAAACTAAGGATGATGATATTTCTTATGATACATTCATTAGAATATTTGGAGATTTGAGTAAATATTTACTTATACCACATTATGAAAAAGAACCAAAACTTCATAAAGATACCATCGAGAAATTGGGAAGAAACATAATAGCAGGTGAAGTGTCGAGCGTCAAGAAATTTATTTATATGGAGAAGGAGGATACAGAACTTACGCCTGTCTATTTCAGTGACTTTAGAATAGAAAAAGGTGTTACGCCAGATAAGTATCCTGTCAGCCATACATTTTTTGATGTTGATCAGGTGAATGTCAATACACTGAAACTCTGTCTAATGGATAAGACAAAGGTTACTTTGACCTCAGAAAAAGGAATTAAACTTTTTCAGATATTCCCGAATGGACAGATGTTATCAACGGGGCTTAATATTATGTTTGGGAAACGTTCTACAGGGAAAACTCATACCTTGAATGCCATTGCTAGCCGTTTTGAAGGAAAGGCCAAATACATTAAACAATTTGAACTGCTCAATACTAGTAGGAGTGATTCTGAACAGTTTGAAAATGATTTGAAGGTAAGACAAGAAAATTCTGCAGAGGATTACTTGCGCGAGTTTAGCGTTATAGTAACAGATGTATTGAAAACTTGTTCAGCCGATGAGGATGAGATGAAATTGCAGAAGTACCTTGAAGCGGTTATGTCTTCAGCACAGCAAAGCGATGTTAACGATGTTTTCTCAAAGTCAAAACTGTTTAATGAAAGCGATTTCAAAGAACTAAGTTTTGATGAGATTAAAAAACTTATCAATGCAACACTGACTTTATTAGAATCACAGCTTTACAAATCGCTTGTCAATAAGCATTTGCCCGAAGCCTCACTGAAGTCACTCTTAAAAGAATTGATAGAACAATGTCGGAAGGATAACGTTGCCAACTTGTATTTCAAAGAAGTTAATAACATAATCAAGATGGTAAAGGAGTCGCTACAATTGAAATCTGCAGCACCTCGTATTCCCAATATAGACTTATACCAATACTTCATCAATAAGAAAAAGCGTGAAATTTTTGCCCAAGTAGCTATAGCGATAAAGAAAAGCAGAACTATTAGCACGGAAAAGGCCGGACATTTTACAATCAGTGTGTCCGCACGCCCATTTGTGAATGCTACAGATTTGAAAACTGTCGGATTAAAACAGGTGTCACTTACTAACGCTTTTGCAAAGTATGGGAACCCTATTCAGTATTTAGATGAATTAAAGGCGGCAGGCGTTGAGAGTAATCGTATTTATAAGTTGTTTGCAGCCATAGATTACAGAATACTTAATTCTTCAGGCTTGCCTGTATCCGGTGGGGAACGTTCGGAGTTTAACTTCTTGCAGAAAATTAAAGATGCTATTCTATGTGACATTCTCATTATTGATGAACCAGAGTCTTCGTTTGATAATCTCTTTTTGAAGAACGAGGTAAATAAGTTTATTAAGGAAATGGCAGAGAATATGCCAGTGATTATTTCTACGCATAATAATACAATAGGAGGTTCTATAAAGCCAGATTACATTCTTTATACGGAAAAAAAGATAGAGGCAGATGGAGTTCATTTCAACATTTATAGCGGCTACCCAACAGCCCAAACCCTAAGGGATGTTAAAGGAAATACCATTGAGAATTACGAAATCACGTTGAACAGTTTAGAAGCTGGTGAACAAGCTTATTCAGAAAGGAAAGATATTTATGAAACACTTAAAAATTGAAGATCGGAAAGCCTATTTTACAAGAGGCGAAAACTGGATGGTTGTAACCGATATGACCAAGGAAGATTTATTAAATCTTGCTCATGCGGCTATAGAAGAAGAGGATTTTGAAACAGATGTATATGATGAAACATTGCTTCCAAATCCGGCACACAGGATTATTTATCAGCAGATTAATGGCCAATTGATGGAATTACATAATAGAAGGGCGGCTTTTCAAGAGGAAGTGAGAAATATATATAAAGACGCATATAATAAGTATTGTATAGAATAATCTTTGTATTTCAATAGTACAAAGTCAAGATAAATTTCACTTACTACATCTTTTTAGATGTTTATAATTCATTAAATTCGTATTATTTTAAGATTATATGGCACTATGCTTGTAAGCATGGTGCTTCTTTTTCTTACAAAACTATCCATAAATAATCCAAACTAAATCAGACTAAAATCTATAAATATCAGCCAATTATCTCATAAAATAGGAAAACTTAAAAAATTCTGATAATGGCTCTCGTCAATGAAGATATGGTCGATGCCCGTCTGCTTGAAGTCCACTACGTCATCTGTACGCGATTGGATGGCGTGTTCCACCTTCTCCAGTTTCGCCACAAGGTTGTGCTTGCGCTTCTCCAGTCCTTTCAGCATCGCCCGCGACACGTTCTTGCCCTGCTGCCGCAGGACTTCGAGGTTTTCCTCCACCGTGTCAAGCTCCGCTTGCAGGATGCGCTGCTGCAACTCCGGTGACTGCGGAATCTTGCCGAACTGGTCGTGCGACATGATGACGCAATCGTAGTCGTTGTTCTTGATGTTGTTGAAGAAGCGCACGCGGTTGGCGGTCGAGAAGTCCTTTTCCGAAGCGTAGAGAATCCGCGCGTTCGGATATGCCGCCTGATAGGTGGCGGCAATCTCCGCGACATTGGCTTTCAGCCCGATAATCATCGGCTTGTGCGCCAGATTCAGACGCTTCATTTCATGCGCTGCAATGCACATTATCAGCGTTTTACCGGTTCCCACCTCGTGGTCGCAGATCCCCCCGCCGTTCTGTTTGAGCATCCAGACGCAATCCATCTGCGACGGATATACGCTCCTGATTCCACGGCTTGCCAGCCCCTTCAGGTTGAGGTCGGGGAAGGTCTGGTGCGAGCCGTCATACTTGGGGCGCACGAAACAATTGAACTTGCGGTTATACATCGTCGTGAGCCGTTCCTTGAACTGCGGCGACTGCTCTTCCAGCCATTCCGAAAAACCGTTGCGGATTTCATCGATCTTGGCGTTGGCGAGCTGTATGCCCTCGCTGTCGCGCACCTTGATGTCATTGCCATGTTCGTCCTTGCCGATGGACTTCATCATGTCGGGACAGGTATTGTGCAGGGCGTGTTTCAACAGGTGCATACCGTCATAGTTCCGGTAATAGCCCTTCACTAAAAACTCGTCCGTGATTTTCATGGTGCGGTAGCCGCACGCCACCGAAAACTCATCCATGCTTGCGGAGTAGGCGATTTTCACGTCCGTGTCGAACAGGTGGCTCATGTAGGCGGCATACACGCCCGTCGGAATCCAGCGTTCCCCGAAGTTGAAGTCGAGGTCCTCAAAGGCGATACGCTGCGGCTCGGCTTCCTTCAAAGCCTCCAACGCCTCCTTAACCTCCGGCAGCCGTTCACTTTCGGGATTGCCGCCCATCCATGCCTCAATGCGTTCCGCCTTCTCTATCACGTTCCCCGCGATGAACCTGTCCTTTATCTCGTAACCGGTTACGAGCGGGTTGTAGAAGACGCGCCCTTTGAGGGCGTCAAGCAGTCCCTCCTCCGTGCTGTCGGTTATCTCCCGCATATAGCCGAGATTGACCGTGCCGAACTTGTTGAGCGATGCGGAGAGTGCCTCTTCGGGAGAGCTTACGTTGGCATGGCTCTCCACAGAGAAGGAAACGGGACGCTCGAAAATGTCCGCCTTGACGAACCTGCCGTCCTCCGCACGTTCCAGCGAAAGGATGTCGCGCCCTCCGGCATCCATCATCACTAACTTCACGTTCTGTCTGGCGTTGAGGTTGCCGTAGCGCATGACAAACTCGTCGTAGCAGGTGTTCAGGTGTTCACGCCACACGGGATTTGCCTCGCGCCTGTTCGTTTCATAGCGGTACAGCCGCTCGTATGCGTCACGGAGCGACACATACAGCAACGCCTTCTCCTTCTGGAAGCCCGTTAGTCCGAGTGGATGGAATGTCGCGCCGTAGGGCGTGATGTCCTTCAGATAACCGATGTCGCGTGCCCTGCTTGCCACCAGCGAGCCTTCACGCAGGTGCATTTCCGGCGTGCGGTGGTAGGGGCGCGGCGTAAGGTCGGGGGCTTCCTCCTTCGGCTTTTCCGGTTCAATTTCAGGGAAAAGTGAAGTGGTTGCCTGCTCACTTGGGCTATTGTCCGTAACGGGAATGGGAGTTGCCTCCGGCTGTGCTTCAGTCTGTTGTGCCGTTTCCTTCTCCGGTTTGTTATCAAATGAAGGCACAAAGGCAGGATTCAGCGTGTCCTTGACACCCGACTTTTTCAGTTGTTCCTGTCTGTGCCGTTCCGCTTCAAGACGTAGAGCCTTGCGCCGCTCCGGTGTCAGGCTCATCATCGTTTCGTAGAAGCCGTTGATGGGCGGATTGGTGTCCCAGTCCAGCGTGGCGTAAATATCATCAGGGTCGCTTTGTTTGACGATATTATCCGGCTTTGCCTCCTTGCTTCCGGTTGCAGGCTTGACGGTTTCAACGGGAGGCGCGGCGGTAACCTGCGGTTTCGGTTTGGGGACGGCGCGTTTTGCCGTGCTTTCCTTTTTCGACGCCTTTTTCTTCTTGGGGGATTCCGGCTTGCGGACTTCCTCCGTCATTCCCCAGAGGTCGAGCAGGGAGAGCTGCACGCCCGCCTGATAATTCGGTTTGCGGGGCTCTATCTCCGGCTTTTCCTCTATCAGTTGCGGTTTTTCGGTTCGGGCTTCTTCCGTCCGTGCCGTAATTGTCGCTTCCGGCTTCATGGCAGGCTGTTCCGGCTTGGTTTCAACGGCAACCGCTTTTCGCTCCCCCGCTTGCCCGATTGCGCCCGAATACAGGCGCATGGCAAGCCTCATGTGGCAGTCCTCGTCAAGCATATGGCGCAGGTCCTCCGCGATGCCTGCCGTCTTGCCCTCGTGCGTATAGACCATAGCGGGCTTGCCGTAAGGGTCGGTGTCGAACTTAGCGGACGTATGCACGATCCGTTCGGGATGGTGGACAAAATAGGCGTTGTCCGTCAGGTTTGTCTTCGTGTCCGTCTGTATCACGGTCATCAGCCGTTCGTCCTGCGACAGTTCCGTCTTGCGCAGGTTCTTTTGCAGTACGATAAGGTCGCTGCCCACCTCTGTCCCCGCATTGTCCGAAAACAGGTTGTTGGGCAGGCGTATCGCCGATACCAGATTCGCCTGACGGAACAGCTCGTCGCGTACGGAGGTCTTGGAGCTGTTCAATACCCCCTGCGAGGTGATGAACGCCACGATGCCGCCGTCGCGCACTGTGTCCAGCCCTTTCAGGAAAAAATAGTTGTGGATGGCTTTTTGCGCCGAACGCCTGCCGAAAGATTCGCTCCTTTGAAACCCGGCGTCGAACACGGCTATGTCACCGAACGGGATGTTGGACACCACCAAGTCGAAATAGTTGTTGAACGGCTTTTCGATTTTCTCAAAACCGTCTATGCGCATCTTTTTGTCGGGGTGGAGCTGCCGCAGGATAGTGCCCGTGAGGAGGTCTTTCTCAAACGCCATCACGTCCGCGTCGGGACTGTGCCGCAGCACGGCGTCCACGAACACGCCGACACCCGCCGACGGTTCCAGCACGCGGGCAGGACGGACACCGTAATCCGCCAGCACATCGGCTATGGTGTCGGTTATCTCTTTCGGGGTGTAGAAGGCTGTCAGCACGGACGCTTTCAGCGAGTCCACATACCGCTTGTACTGCGTATCGTCCTTGCTGTTCCCGCGTACCAGCCTGTGCAGTTCCGCAGTAGGGGCAAACAGTTCGAGGTCGGATTTCGCCCAGTGGACGGCGTCCGTCAATTCCCTTGCCGGGTTCAGGATACATTTCAGCCCGCCGAAACCGCAATACTTTTGAAGTAACGCACGTTCTTCGGGGGTTGCCGCTCTCCGTTCCCTGTCAAGGATGAATGCCGTCCGTATCGCCTCGATGTTGTCCCGCAGCCGTTGTTTGCGGTTAAACGCCATATTCGTCGATATAAAGGACGACAGCCCCCGTCAGCTCCGTATAGAGCAGGTCGTAATCGGGCGACAGGGCGAAATTGTCGTCCGCAAGGTCATAAATGGAGAATACGTTTCCGACAAGCGGCAGCAGCCTTTGCAGGAAGGATTCACGCTCCGCTTCCGGCACATCGTCGGCAAACTCGTTTTCCACGACTTCGCGCAGGATGGCGTACTTGGAGTAGCGAAGTCCCTCCAGCAGCGTGCGCATCGCCAGTTCCTGCACACCAGCAGCAGGATAGCCTTCGAGCATTGCCCGTTCATACGTTCCGGCGGCACGGTCGGCGCGTTCACGGATGAAGGCTTCGTCGGTCGCCTGTTCAAACCTGTTTGTTCTGAGATAGTCCAGCAGGTACAGACCGTAGTAGGAAAAGTCGGTCTGACCCTCGTTTTTCTTCTTGTTGTTCATTACTTTGGAATTTAGTGGATTGATAATGACATGGATAATCGTCTGAAAAGGAGAAAGAAAAGGCACTCGGTATCCCTCCGAGTGCCACCACTAAATCCAAAGTATGAGTGTAATCCGGTATCGAAGAACAATTCATTACTCTGAACCAGTGGCAAAGTTACTCATTATTTTCTTCTTCTCGTAGAGGTTGCCTTATTTTTCCTTTCGGGGAACACGAAAGTCGTGTTGTAGTCCCCGTCAAAGGTTACTATGGCATCGAAACTCTTTCCCTGCTTGCTTTTGAAGCCTTTGAGCAGCTTCGTGTGCCCTTCGGTGAGCAGGTCTTTGATCTCGTCGTCGGAAAGGGAGCGGTTTGCCTTCAGGCGGAACACGGGCAGCCCGCACTCCGCGTTGTCGCAGCGGACAACCTTGCCGTAGAACTGCATCATGCCGGTTCCGCACTTGGGGCACTTGCAGCCGGAATCCCTGCGGGAGAACAGCTTGTCGCACGAGAGCAGTTCGGAAGTGATTTCGCGTGTGTAAGCCTCTATCTCCTTGCGGAAGGTGTCGGCGGGCAGCTCACCGCGCTCGATGCGTGCCAGATTCTTCTCCCATTCGCCCGTCATGGCGACGTCGGCGATGCGCATCGTCTTCACGACCGAATGGAGGGCAAGCCCTTTTTCAGTCGGCACAAGCGACTTCTTGCAGCGTTCCATATAGCCGCGCTTGAAGAGCGTTTCGATAATCGCCGCACGGGTGGCGGGCGTGCCGATGCCGCAGTCCTTCAACGCCTGACGCAGCGCGTCGTCCTCTATCTCCTTGCCCGCCGTTTCCATAGCGGACAGCAGGGTGGCTTCGGTATGCAGCGGCTTGGGCTTGGTCTTGCCCTCCGTGATGGAGGCGGCTTTCAGCGGCAGCGTGTCGCCTTCCCGCCAGCCGGGGATGGTGGTTTCCTCCTTGTCTTCCACGCCATAGACGGCACGCCACCCGGCTTGCCTGATGATGCAGCCTTTTGCCACGAACTCCACTCCGGCACATTCCGCCGTGACGGTGGCGGTGTCCTTGACGCATTTTTCGGAGAAAGCCTCGATCATGCGCCCGGCAATCATCTGATAGACGGTATTGTCCTCTTTGGAGAGGAACAGCGGCTTCTCGCCCGTGACAAGCAGGGCGTGGTGGTCCGTCACCTTGCCGTCATCCACGCTGCGGCGTGTCGGCACTGCCTTCGGATTGACTTTCTCTTTCCATTCGGGCAGGCTGCCGATGAAGGCGAGCAGTCTGGGGATTTCGGCGAACACGTCTTCGGGGATGTAACGGCTGCCCGTTCTCGGATAGGTGACAAGTTTCTTTTCATAGAGCTTCTGCGCGATTTCAAGCGTATGTTCGGCGGTGAAGCCGTGCTTGGCGTTGGCTTCCTTCTGGAGCGTGGTCAGGTCGTACAGAAGCGGAGTTTCCTCCGTCTTCTCCTTGCGCTCGGCTTTCGTGACGGTGGCTGTGCCTGCTTCCTTTACCTTATTATATAGCGTTGTGGCAGGTTCTTTCTCTTTCCATTTCTCGGAAGAGGAGAACTTCACCACTCCTTCGTCGCAACCGTCTGTTGCGATATGGAGCTGCCAGAAGGGTTCGGGCGTGAAGCGGCGGTTCTCCCAATAGCGTGCGCACACCATCGCCAGCGTGGGTGTCTGCACCCGCCCGACGGAATATGTGCCGTGTCCGGCGGCGATGGAGAGTGCCTGCGTGCCGTTGATGCCCACGAGCCAGTCGGATTCGCTCCGCGCTTTGGCGGCAAGGTAGAGGTTGTCGTATTTGTCGCCCGCTTCGAGGTTGCGCAGCCCATCGCGGATAGCCTTGTCGGTGAGCGAGCTTATCCAGAGGCGCACGAAAGGCGTGGTGCATCCGGTGTAATGGTAGAGGTAGCGGAAGATAAGCTCCCCTTCGCGTCCGGCATCGGTCGCCACGATGATCTGTTCGCTTTCCTTGAATAGCCGGGTGACGGTCTTGATCTGCGACACCACGCCGCTGTCGGGCTTGTAGCCCTTGTCCGTCTTTACCTGACGGGGAACGAGCGTGAAGGTATCCGGTATGACGGGCAGGTTGTCGCGGACGAAGCCGCGTATGCCGTAGCCGTCGGGCATGGCAAGCTGGACGAGGTGTCCGAACGCCCATGTCACGGCATAGCCGCCTCCCTCGAAATATCCTTCCTCTCTTTTTGTCGCGCCCACGATGCGGGCGATCTCACGTGCCACGGATGGCTTTTCAGCAATGATTGTCTTCATGTTTTTTCTGTTTTGAAATTTTACAAATGTTTACTTCGGATTCAGTGGCGGACACAGGGTTACATCCTCATGCCCTTGTTTCTCTTTTTGCCGTTCTCCTGCTGCTGTTGCTGCGCGGTGTCCTTCGGGGCGGTCTGTCCCTTCCGCAACGGCTCTTTCAGGTTCTTGGTCGCTTCGTTGGTCTTGCCCTCGCTGTTCACCGCCACCTGCGTGCGGCTCTCGTTGGAGGGTGCGACCTTCTGTGCGTTGTCGGGGTCGGTGTCGTAGCGGTACGGACGTCCCTTCTCCGGATTGAACCTGATGTACATCGTGGCGTGGAAGCCCTGCTTGTCGGTCACGTTCTCCAGTTTCACGGCTTTGCCCGCCACGTAGTCGGCTTTCTGCTGCTCGGTGAACTCCACGCCGCTCCATTTGCTGATGGGGCGGATACTGCCGTCGGCGTTCGTCCACGAGTTGCGGCGTTGCCCGTTCTGTATGGCTGCGGCGTTCTCCGCGTCCTGTGCCTGTCCCTGTATGGGATTGTTCTTGGCTTCCTGTGCCTGTGCGGCACGGGGCGACCTGCCGGTCCCCGGCACGAACTCCACGCCGCGCTGCTCCACGTTCACCTGAAGGGTAGTGACGAACTTCCTGCCGTCCTTGCGCTCGATAAGTTTGTCGCGCACGGGCAGCCCGGCGCGGAGCATGTCCTGCTCCTGCTTGGTGATTTCCGTCTTGCCGATGCGCTCCGGTATGCGCACCTTGTTTGCCGGGATGTCGGTAATCTCGTTCGTCTTGCGGTCTATGCTGATGAACGAGGGGATGATCTCGCCCGTTTCCCTGTCCACGATGTCCACGACCCTGCCGAGGTTGCCCGTTTCGCGCAGGTTCTTACGGTCTTCATCGGAAAACTTGTGTTCCTTGTACTCGTCGAGCTTCTGCTCCTTGCGTATGAAGTGCGGCACAAGGCTGACATTACCCTCGCTGTCTTTCTTGAAGGAGAGGCGCGCGTCCAGCTCGAAAGCCTCGCCGCCGAAATTGGGCGACACTCTCACCAAATCGGATTTGCCGTAGTTGAGCATCTTGGTCAGGTCGCCGGACTTCTCAAGGTCATCGCGTTTCACGCCCCATTTCTCTTCCAGCTCCTGCCAGTTGATCTTGCTCTCGTCGATGGGCTGGTAGCCCCGGTTGCCCTGCGTCTGCTGCGGGCTTTCCTGATTCTGTTCATTTTTCTGTTCCATCTCTTCCTGTTTTTTAGGTTCTTCCTGTTTCTGTTCAGGCTTTTCAGCCGCCTGTTCCTCCTGCACTTTCTTCTCGTAGCCGGAGGTGTCCACCTTGTGGGGCGCAAGCATCTCCTTGTTGCCGTCGGGGTCTTTCAGCAAGTCCTTGATAACCTCCAGCAGTTTGTCGGCTTGGTCTGCCGCGACACGGTAGAAACCGAAGCGGCTGGGTTCCTTACACTGCCGGAAGAAGTTCTTGAAGAAGTTGTCCAGCACGTCGCCGTGGCGGTCGAATTGCAGGAAACTTTGCGCGTTCTCCGCTTTCGCGGGGGTGCGCTTGGGGGAGCCGTCGGCATTAAGCCCGGCTACCACGCTGATTTCGCCCGTCTTCTCGTCACGGACAATCAGCACGTCCTTTTCGTCTTTTTTCTTTGCCATCTGAAAAATGTTTTAATGGTGAGACATTGATTATCTGATGCGGGCCTTATAAGCCTCGACCCGGTCCTTGTTGATTTCGTCAAGATGCTCCGAGAGAAATTTTTCCACGTCTGACTCCTTATAGTAGGATTTCTGACGGAGCATCAGGTAGGGCAGGATGCCGATGCTGCGGTAGCGTTGCAATGAACGTTTGCTGACTTGAAGCATCAGGCAGAGGTCTTGGTTGTCATAAAGACGCTCTCCGTTCAGCAGCTTTGTCGCTTCAGGGGCGTTCGCCGGTTGTTCCGGCCGCTTGTTCCGGAGGTCTTCAAGCATTTGCTCCTGCCTGTCAAGCCGCTCCATGATGCAGCCGAACAGTCTTTCTATATTTTTTGTGTCCATATACCTCAATCCTCCTTCGTTTTAGGTCTTTTCCGGTCGGATATACATTTTCCTTGTGCGGATAAGGTATTGCCGGTGCAGGACGTCAGGCTTTGCCGCCGTTCCGTCAATCATATACATTTCCAATGCACGCTCTATATCGGACAGGCGGTAACGGCAATTCCTGCCTATTTTGGAGAATGGTATGCAGCCGCTGTCCCGGTAGCGTTGCAGGGTGCGCGGGCTTACTCCGAGAATGTCCATCGCTTCCCGGTTGGAAATCCACCGTTCCGCATCAACGGAGAGCCTCTTGTTTTCACTCTTGCGGATATGCTCCGCAATTTCTTCTATACGTCCGACCAGCTTGTCGAAATCGGATTTTTCAATCATTATCATATCCATAACCGTTGCTGTTTTAATCGTTTATGCCGCAAATTTACAGGGACGGGGAAAGGCGGGCTTATGACTCATATATGACTCATAGAAGATTTTTTTGAGTTTGTCACCGCTTGGCATACGTCGCTGTTCCAAATGCTGCCACTTCCGCAGGAAATGGACGGAGTAAGACCTTTGGAAGCTAATTTTACGGCGGACAATTCTAAGACAAGATATATTATGGAAATCGTAATCATTGAAAGAGAGGCTTTCGAGACGTTTATGGCGGAGGTCTCGGCACTTACGGAAAAGGTGGACCGGCTTTGCGCGCGGGGAACGGAACGACGGTTGAAAAAATGGATGGACGGTGAGGACGTCTGCCGCCTGCTGCGCCTTAGCCCGAAAACATTGCAAAGTATGCGTGACAGGGGCATTGTCGCCTGTTCGCAGGTAGGCAGGAAGTTCTATTACAGGTCGGAAGACGTGGTACGGCTTGTTTCGGAAAAGCAGGAGGGGGCATCATGAAACAGGAGGTTCTTACATTGGAGCAGGGCTTGTTGGCTGACGCGTTTGTGTCCCTGAAGGAGAGCCACAGGAAAATCAACCGTTTCACACAGAAGTACAACCCGTTGCTGGACGGCGACCGTTTCCTGACGGACAAAGAGGTGGCGGAACTGTTGAAAGTCAGCCGTCGCACCTTGCAGAAGATGCGTGATGAAAAGACACTTCCGTTCATAATCCTCGGCGGAAAGGCTCTGTACCGGGAATATGATATACAAGCGCTTCTGGAGAGGAACTACCGCAAGGTGGAGGATTGATATACGGAACGGCAACAAAAAGGCATACGGGCAATTCCATCGTGAGGATTGCCCGTATGCCTTTTATTGTGCCTTGCCTGTCCGGTATTCAGCAGGAGCAGCCTTTGCCAAGCAGAAAGAACACCGTCCTGCGTTCCCGTTCGTTTCCGGACAGCGCTTTACTTTTCAGCCACTCCCGGAAGGAGTGGGCATAGAAGGTGTTCAGTCTGTATGACACGGGGATGATGATGTCAATGCTGAAGATGTCCGCCGAACAGCCGTTCTCCGTGCGGATGTATTTGCAAACCTCATAGTCCGCCAGTACACCTGACTTCCGTACCGCCCTTATCTCTTTCTGTATGGCTGTGACGGACACATTGAACAGTTCGGACATTTCCCATGCGGTCATCCATATCTCTTTTTCGGGATTGCCCGCGATGCGGATGTTCCCGTCCTCGTCAGTCTTGATTATTCTTCTCATGGCAGTGTGGTTTATATGGTCTGGCAAATGAACTGTTCCATTGATTCTATCTGCTTGGCAAGGCGTTCCATGTCGTTGCTCACCTTTTCAGCCGTAATCTTGGCGTATATCTGCGTGCTGCGGATACTGGTATGTCCCATCATTCTGGACAGGGTTTCTATAGGCACGCCGTTGGAGAGGCAGATGGTCGTCGCATAGCTGTGGCGGGCCTGATGCCAGGTGATGTTTTTATTGATGCCGCACAGTTTCGCCACCGCCTTGATGCCGTTCTTGCAGTTCGCATAGCAGGGAACGGGCAACAGTTTCCCGTCCCCGGTCATGCCGCTGTACTTCCGGATGATGTGGCCCGGCACTTCCAGCAGGCGGATGTTGGATTCCACGCCTGTCTTCTGTCGTTTGGTCTTGATCCACAGATGACCGTCAAAGGAGGTTTGCAGGTTCTCTTCCGTAAGGTTATACATGTCCGTCCAGCTCAGCCCCGTGAAGGTGCAAAAGATGAACAGGTCGCGTATCAGTTCATATTTTTTCTTTTTGAACGTCCCGTTTATCAACAGGCTTATTTCCTCCTTTGTCAGAAAGCCGCGTTTCGTTTCCTCTTTGGTGATGTGGTAGGCGTAGAACGGGTCACGTGGAAGCCAGCCGTTGTTGATGGCTGTATAGATGATGCTGCGAAACGGCATCATGTACGACCAGACGGTGTTGGTGCAATGGTTCTTCTCCGTGCGGAGGAACAGTTCAAAATCCGTGATGAATGCCGGGGTAAGCTCGCGCAAGGCGATGTCGCTCATCTTGTAGCGTTGTCTGATGAACTCCGACAGATGGTTATAGACGGTGCGGTATTTCAGGTAGCTGCGCACGCTTTTCATTTTTCCTACCATCTTGGCGTAGTCCTCATTATGTTGCTTGAACACGGCAAGCAGGGTCTTGTGGTTCTGTCCCAGTCCCAGATAGGCGTTGCGTACTTTCTCTGCCGTGACATAGCTGTCCGCGTCGCATACTTCCTGATATGCACGGTTTATGCCCACACGTATCTTGTCAAGCATACGGTTACCTTCCTGCGCCACGAGGCTGCGACCGGACAGACGCCCGGTTTCCACGTTCCAGATGCTTTCCTCCACGTCCAGTTTGCTGCTGAACTGTGATACCTTTCCGTTCACCGTGATACGGCACATCACGGGAATCAATCCGTTCTTCTTCGGCGCATTGCGCTTGAGATAGAACAATACTTTGAATGTGCTTCTGCTCATACTCTACTTTTTGTTTGCAAAATTAAACCATGTAGAGCTGGAAGACGGTAGGCAAATCACAGCATATCGGCGCATTCACACCCACATCTCATTTTTTTGAGCAGGTCCCGCTGACATTTCCAAAAGAATCCTTAAATTGGCATCCAATGGCGTATGGATCAGCGGATATGCCAGTGTCCTCAGCAAGCTGTTCTTTTGTAAAAAAGAGTAACGGGATAGTAACGTAACTCTTGCTTCAAACGGCTTTTTTGCGGCATTCAGTGGCTTTGGCAAAGTCCTCGTCGGAATCGCTAAAACGCTTTATCTCAACGTTCATTCACCATTTTTCTCCTATTCTCGTTTTTTTGTAGTATCTTTGCCATCGATTTTAGAACATAGACGTATGGCAACTTCTAAAGAAATGACGGCAGGTCCGGCATTACCTCTCATTTTAAAGTTTACACTGCCGCTTTTACTCGGTAATCTGTTGCAACAAACGTATTCGCTTGTTGATGCTGCAATTGTGGGAAATTTCTTGGGAATAAACGCGTTAGCTTCTGTTGGAGCCAGCACTTCAGTGGTATTTCTCATTCTCGGGTTCTGCAATGGATGTTGCGGAGGGTTCGGGATACCCGTTGCGCAGAAGTTTGGGGCGCGGGATTACAGTACGATGCGCAGTTATGTGGCTGTCAGTCTGAAACTGGCTGCGGGAATGTCGGTGGTGATTGCGCTTCTCACCTGTATTTTATGTGAGGATATTCTTTGGATCATGCGTACGCCGGAGAATATTTTTGAAGGGGCTTATACTTATCTGCTTGTCACTTTCATCGGTGTGCCGTGTACGTTTTTCTATAATCTTCTTTCGAGCATTATCCGTGCGTTGGGAGATAGTAAGACACCTTTCTGGTTTCTGCTGTTTGCGGCTGTTCTGAATATCATTCTCGACTTGTTCTGTATTCTGGCACTTGACTGGGGAGTGGCGGGAGCTGCTATTGCTACTGTCTTTTCACAAGGATTGTCGGCTGTTCTCTGCTATATTTATATGTACCGGAAGTTTGAAATATTGCAGGGTACTCCGAAAGAACGCCGGTTCCAGTCGAAACTGGCTAAGACGCTGCTCTACATCGGTGTGCCTATGGGATTGCAATTTTCTATCACGGCTATCGGCAGTATCATGCTTCAGAGTGCCAATAATGCCTTGGGAACGGCGTGTGTGGCAGCCTTTACATCTGCTATGCGCATCAAGATGTTCTTTATCTGTACGTTCGAGAGTTTGGGTATTGCGATGGCTACATATAGCGGACAAAATTACGGAGCGGGTAAACCGGAACGTATTTGGTTGGGAATCAAGGCTAGTGCTCTGATGATGATTATTTATGCGGCTTTCACGTTCCTTCTTCTGATGGTAGGGGCTAAATATTTCGCGTTGATCTTCGTAGACCCGTCGGAAACGGAAATTCTGCTGGATACGGAGTTGTTCCTGCATGTCTCCTGTATGTTCTTCCCGATGCTTGGTTTGTTGTGCATCTTGCGTTATACCATTCAGGGAGTAGGCTTTACCAATCTTGCCATGTTTTCCGGAGTGGCAGAGATGATTGCACGTATCCTTGTCAGTCTTTATGCTGTACCGGTATTCGGCTTTATTGCTGTCTGCTACGGTGATCCGATGGCTTGGATAGCGGCAGACTTATTCCTCGTGCCGGCCTTTATCTACGTTTATCGCAGGTTGAAGAAGCAGGTATTTACGAATTCGACTGTACAGCAGACTGTTGCATAATTGTCTTTTTTCAGGCTAGGAATATTCCTTTGTTTGAATTTAGAAATCGGCCTCTTTCTGTATGCAGAGAATGTCTCCGTATATGGGATGGCGGAACTCTATATATTCGGCATGGAGGTATAGTCTGTCTGCTTTCTTTCCGTAGAGTTCGTCTCCAAGTATGGGGCATCCCAAGCCTTCCGGATGGGCGGCGTGTACTCGTAACTGATGTGTGCGTCCGGTCAATGGATAGAAGACAATCCGGGTGTATTTTCTTGACTCATTGATACTCCTTTCTGATTCATCAATCCTGTTTGATTCGTTGAAAGTGTTTTCAGATGCACTGGTAATTCTTTCAGACTCACTGATGATCTGATATTCTGTAATCGCTTCTTTCCCGTGTTCGCTACTAACCATTTGCCGAGGGCGGTCGAGAGGATTCAGACAAAGAGGGAGTTCGATTCTTCCTGTATTTCCTGTTCTTTCTGGTAGTACTATTCCATCCAGCACAGCCACATAGCGTTTCTTGATACTTCTGTTTGCAAATTGTGCCTGTAAATCCTGATGTACTTCTTTTGTTTTGGCAACGAGCAATAATCCTGAAGTAGCCATATCGAGCCGATGTACAATCATAGGACCGGTAGCTTCGGGATACTTCTTCTTCAAACGATGATAGACTGAATCTCTGTCCTCTGCTTTTCCCGGAACGGACAACATTCCTGCCGGTTTATTGACTACCAGCAACCATTCATCCTCAAACACGATTTCCAGTTCTTCCTCTTCATGAACAGGATTCAGCAGTGGATTTTCGTCTACCTCCAATCCTTGCAACATGTGTTGCAGAATCGGTTCGCACTTTCCTTTGCAGGAAGGATAATAATATCCGTGATGCCGGATTTCGTTTTTAGGAGAGTCGCCCCACCAGAATTCAGCCATAGCCAATGGCTTTAATTGATGAAGATACGCATATTGCAATAACTTAGGCAAAGCACATTCACCCGCACCGGCAGGAGGAACTTTCTGAACCGTTTGCTCGAAAATAGTATATAAGTCTTTCACTTCTCCTTGGGCGTTTAGCATCCGGAACTGCTCGAATAATTTTCTTTGTAAAGCTGCCGAACGTTCTTTTCGTTCGGTTTTCAGTCGTTCTATTTCAATATCGAAGTGCCTGACTTCCGTTTCGAGCTCTTCCAATCGTTTCTTCCATTCCTTTTCCAGTCGTTTGTATTCCGCCTTTTGGTATTGGCTTTCCCGAATCAGGGAGGCTTGTTCTTCTTCGGAAAGCTCCGGAGATGACTGGCGGCGAATCTCTCTCGCCTTCTTTGCCATTTTAAGCTCCGCTTTTGCTTGATTCAAAACAGCTTTAGCATGTTTCGTTTCTATCTTCCATTTCTCTTTTGAACCGAGATAAGAACTACTGTTTTCCAATTCACGAATACGGATATTAATGGCAGAAATCTGTTCTTCTTCGATTTTGAAGAATCCCTCCGGTTGTAATAGGTCATAAACAGGAGGAACGAAATAAGGATGCAGATTCTTTCCGGCCAGATTGCCGGAGAAAGCTGCAAGATAACCAATTTGATTTTCTTCGTTGTTTGTTATTCCATTGTCCGTTTGCACAATCAACACTCCAAACATCTTTCCGGAAGCCAACTCCTCTTGCCATTCTTTCCGGTTTGCAATATATTCTTTCACTTCTTCCGCAGCCAATACACACAATGGATGAGGTGTATAATGGAAAGGATAAGTGAATTTCTCCGGCAACGCAAGGTGAGAAATGGGTTTCTTGAAAAAATGTATCATCGGTTTATATATGAATGAATGTGATTACCTTTGCAAAAGTAACGTAAATCCGCGAATTTTATTCTATATTTGTTTGAGAGTTTGAGTGAGATAACGTGGACGTTTGAATGAAATTGTATGGATAGGATAGAAGAAAAACCAAAATTTGCCTTTCTTGGCAACAGTCACATGGCGTAATGATTACGATGATTACAGTACGGCTGTGAATAAATTTATCCAGATCCTTAACCGGAAGATACACGAAAAATTGCAGGGAACAGATGTTGTCTATCTGGACGTATTCAATCGTTTATTGCAGGATGGCAGGCTGAATCCGGAGTTGACTCTCGACGATTTACATTTAAATGGTAAGGGCTACAGTATTCTGACAGAAGCACTGAAACGGGCTTCCGGTTTGTAAAGCATACCTAAATACTTCATTCCTTGCTTTTATTTATAAATTTGGTGGCATATCAGTTTATTTTTCCTATTTTTGTCCCCAATTTAATAGTAAATAACCCCCATAAAAACGATAAGACTTATGGAAAAAGTAATTATCAATTCGTACGAAGAATTCGAAAAACTAGTAGGCCAACAGATAGGTGTTTCCGATTATGTGGAACTCTCGCAGGAACGTATCAATCTTTTTGCTGATGCAACGCTGGATCATCAATGGATTCATGTAGATACGGAACGTGCGAAAGTAGACAGCCCTTATCATAGCACGATTGCTCACGGCTACCTGACATTATCCATGCTTCCTTATTTGTGGAATCAGATTATCCAGGTGAATAACCTGAAAATGATGATTAACTACGGTATGGACAAAATGAAATTCGGTCAGGCTGTACTGTCAGGACAGAGCATCCGTCTAGTGACTACTTTGCACTCGCTGACTAATCTGCGTGGTGTGGCAAAAGCGGAAATCAAGTTTGCTATCGAAATAAAAGACCAACCGAAAAAGGCACTTGAAGGAATTGCTGTGTTCCTTTATTATTTCAATTAATAATAAGCTGAAAAGACACAGATTCTACCTGCTTGTCAGATTTTGGTGACGGGTATATCCCAGATATTCCATCTGAATATACCCTAGCTGAACGGTGAGATAAAAGCGATAGAAATAATCAGTTTTTCTTTGCTTTTATGGCTTTTAGGGTGTTTTTTCGTACGGAACGGATAGCGGGAACTAGTAAGTCGGGCTCCATGATTTCCAGCATGGTGCGTAATTCCTGTTGTAGTTCCGGGATGGAGCGTGTCAGTTGATAAGCCAGTTTCATGCAGAGCGATTGTACGCCCGGTGGTTCCTCGCGGGATATCATGCGTTCCATGCAGAAATCGAGGAAATCCACTCGTGGCGGATTGGCGGCAGGTTGCTGGCATATCAGGTTCAGGATCATTCTCCGTTTTCCCGAGTGTGGACAGGTCATGGCAGTGTCGATCAATTTTTCTTGTTTCTGGCTCAACCATTCTACATCTGCTTTGGAGAAATGAGTACATACCCACAGTGCCTGATAGGAAACAATGTGGTCTTCGTCGAATATCAGCTGGTAGACTTCTTCTCTAAGACGCTCGTCGTCTTGTATGAAATGGAGTACTTCTCTGATATCTTCAATGTGTACACGTTCGGATAATCTGGCACGTAGGTTCATATATCTTTTCTTTTATCATTATGCTTCCGGCAGTTGTAAATGAAGAATGGGGAAAGGTTTGCCCATGTTGTCCGTTTCATCTCTGCCGATGATTTGGAATCCTAAATGGAGATAAAATTGGAGTGCCTTTTCATTCTGTTCGTTGACATCTACTTTATCCATCTGTTTTTTGTCTCTTGCGTATTCTATTAATCGTTTGCCGTATCCTTTTCCCTGCTCGTCAGGGTGTACAAACAACATTTCGATCAATTCGTCACTTAGTCCCATGAAGGCGGCAATCTTTCCGTTGGCATTGCGGATAACAAAAAGTTCAACGACTGGTAGATAATGCTCCTGCATCAGTGGTTTGTAAAACTGGATATCTTCTTCCGTCAGGAAATCATGCGTGTGACGGACGGACGTTTCCCATACATGGAGGATTTCTTCATAATCTTCCGGAGTAGGTTGGGAGATGCCGGGGAGATAATAACATTGGTGATCGTAGATATTTCCGTTGTAAGTCAGTTCTGCCTGATGGAGGGTTCCTTCATAGATGAAACCGTTCTTTTTCAGGACTTTCTGTGAACGTTTATTATGTGGATAACAAGTGGCAGTGATGAGGCTTAGTTTCAATTTTTCAAAACCGTATTTGAGAACGCCTTGCACTGCTTCAGTCATATATCCTTTGCCCCAATAAGTCTCGTCGAGCCAATAACCCAGCATTCTCACTTGTGGGTTTTCCCGTTTGGGATCGGGGATGATTCCTACGGAACCGATCAGTTGTTGCGTTTCTTTTAGTATCATTGCCCATATACCTTCCTGATTAATAAATGTGGAATGGAGTATACGGCGGGACTCTTCTAATGTCCGGTGGGGCGGCCATCCGGCATTGTTCCCCAAATTTGGGTTTTGGCAACAGGCGAAAAATGCTTCTGCATCTTTTTCCTCAAAAGGGCGGAGAAGCAAGCGTTCTGTATCAAGTGTTACGGAATGAATACTTTCTGTTTCGGTGTTTGGTCTAGCTTCAACTTCCGGTCCAACTTCAGTTTCAGTTCCGATTGCTGTTTCTGCTTTTCTTTCTCCTCCTGTTATTTCCCGATATACACATTCAATCCGATTTCCATCAGGATCAAGCACAACACTTTCAAAGTATCCGTCTCCCGAAGTACGCGGTTCACCGGCGATGGTATATCCTTCCGAACGCATCTGTTCGGTGAAACGTAATACTTCTTCTTGGCTGGGAAAGGTGAAAGCAAAGTGTGTCAGTCCGACTCTGTTTTCTTCAATGGGGGTGTTTTGTATGTCTGTACGACTCATGAGTTCCAAGTCAGTTCCCTCTCCGAAAGAGACAAAGTATGACTCAAATCCTTTCTTGGGATTAATGTATTTCTCATTGCTTTTTCCTCCGAAGAAGCGGACATAGAACTCTTTTAATTCTTCCAGCCGGAAGGTCCAAATGGCAATATGATGCAGTTTCATATAAATGTTTTTTTATTCCTGTTACTTTTTACTTTGTTTCAATCCTGATTCGCACCGAACGTGTTTTGTGTAGCTCTTAATGCAGTATTACGTATTCGTAAACGATGCGGGAAATATCAGCGATAGTCTTACTGTTCACCTGACTGTTTTCTTTAGAATCCTTCACGAAGACAGCTATGCTATAGGTACGTCCATCGGGTAAAAGAACGAAACCGATGTCATTATAACCAATCTGTTGTCCTTTCGCATTACGGTCTCCTGTTCCGGTTTTGTGACCTACGGTTACTTTTTTATCAAGCAACGGAGCAACCATACGGTCTTGCCCGGTTTGACATTCCACCATTGTCTGATATATAAAGTCTTTGTACACTTTTGCAAACAAAGGTTTTTTGCGGAATATCTCCAATAATTCGGCAGCAGCTAACGGAGTGGTCCAGTTTTGATAACACAGATTCAAGTCTTCGTGCATCGCCGTTTCTGTTCCGACGATGGCGCATTCCCGAACTCCTAATGAATGGATATACCTATTCACAGCTTCCGGACCACCTTGATAGTTGAAAAGAATATCGCAAGCATTGTTATCGCTCTGCTGAAGTGTGTATCTTAACAGGTCGGCAATACTCATTTCAATTCCCCCTTGTGGATATTTATCTCGCAGCGGACTGTAAGTATCCGGCTTTAAATCTGATTTTTTGATTGGCAACCGAGTGTCCAGTGATTGTTTTTTCTTTCCCATATAATCGGCCAATGCCAACGCCTGATGAAACTTGAATACGCTCATCAACGGGTAGTGAATGTCATTATTGACAGTTGCCGTATCTTTTCCGTTAATAATAACGGCAATCCCTATTTCAGCTTTCTTATCTTTGATTGCCTGTTTCAACTGTGTTTCAAGTTTGCTTTGTTGGGCAAGCAGGAGGGTGGGTACTAAACAAAGAAGCACTATGAATGAACGCATAATCAATTTCCTCTTTTAACGGGTTACTAATTCTCTATTGAAATTACATTCTCTATTGAAGTCACAAAGGTATAAATAGTAATTGCCTTTGCAAATTCTTACTTGAGATTTATAGTTGTATAATGAATATGTAGAGTTAGTTTCTTAATTTTTGTAGTAATAAAAATATTGATACAGAAATTAGGTTTGCTATTTCATTTATGTTATTTTTGTGATATCTTAATTACTGAAATATATACTATGTAAATATTTGGAAGTAGTAAACATCATTAAAAGACAAAACTAATATGAGCACTTTTCGTTCCATAGAAGAACTGGTCAAGAGTCTCGACCGGGAGAAAGAACTCTTGAAAGAAATGTTTGCCAAACGGAAATCTCTTTCGTTCCGTTACGATTATGCGCTTGAAATGACGGAATACAAGGAAGAGCGTATCCGCTATCTGATAGACTATGGAGTCATCCGGGACACTGGTGATTTTCTAGAAATGGAGGATATTTATCTGAAATTCTTTGAAGATGTGCTCGAAGTGAATGAAGAAATCAATGTCTCTTTCGTACAGGATTACCTGACGCGACTGAATGAAAACATAGATTATTACTTAAAGGAAAATAACGAACAGCGCAAGTACAATTATCAGCGGGAAGTGAAACGTTGCCTGAAAAATATAGCCCTGACTACTGTCCGCAACGTGATGGACTTGAAGCGGAACATGGATAATACTTATAAGAACGAACCTAATTACAAGATAAAGAAAACCAAACTTGTCCGGCTTGACGAGAAACGAAATAATATTGCCCTGTTGATTCGTAAAAGCGAGGAACTGATAGACTATGGACAGCCTGTTTTCTTCCGGGTGGCGATGGATGTGCAGATGCGGAATGTGGTGAGTGACGTAAAACTCCAGTTGAATGACTCGTACCATAACCTGATTGAAATCCAGAAGCAAATCATCCATTATCTGAATCTGATAGATTATCAGAACCGTATCCTTGAAAAAGTAAAGAAACTGAAGTACCTGAAAGACCAGTTCCTGTTGGAAGAGCATACAAGTATCCGCTCTGTCGCCGCACAAAAAAATCCCGTTTGGATGGAGCCGCAGGTCGGCTATCGCATCAAACTCTCCATTGATAATCTACGTACTTCCGATGAGGCTTTTCAGATTTTGAAGAAACTTGTCGCACGGCAGAAAAATACTCCGAAGGGAATGAAACAACTGGCAGATGCCATTCCGGAAGGATACCTGGATGGGCAGTCGCAAATGATAGATACCGTAAACCTGCAGGAAGTGCATAATTCATTTATGGCATCCAGCACCCATCTGTTCTCTTTTGTGATGAACTATCGCTACCGGAAAGAGGTGACACGTGGAGAGAAATTAATCTTTTTCTGCCAACTGGCATCACAGTATGCCGACGAACTTCGCTTTACGGATACTTATGAAATCTCCGACGAAGTGGAATACCCTTTAATATATGCCAAATAATATATGATGAATACAGAAAATAGATGACCATGAAATACACTGAAGAGATATTTAATATACTTAGCAAAGGGGGATTCATTTCTTCCAACAGTGTCTCTACCCAAGTGAAACGCTTGTATGATGCCATTGAGGAAGGGAAGTGAAGTTGGATGGGAACGTACATTTTATAGGTACGCAAGGTGTCGGTAAGAGTACGCTGCTTCGTGCTATCCTCTTCTTTTACAATGCTGACAAACTAAGATTGGGCATTCCGAAAGAGAAGAAAAGTTTCGATGCTTTCTATTTTCCTTATGCCAATTCTTACATTATCTATGAGGTGATGCGGGAGAATGGGGCGTATTGTGTGGTAGCTGCCAAATCCCAGGGACGGGTGTTTTTCCGTTTTATTGATGCGCCATTCCAGCAGGACTGGTTTATTGACGAGCATAATGTGGTACATTCCGAATGGGGACGTATCCGCGAACACATCGGTGCGAAGATTCAGATTACTGCACAAGTGACTAGCTATGAGATGTATCGGGACATCATCTTCGGTAATAACCGTAAGCATGAAATGATACCCTACCGCAAGTTTGCCATTGTGGAAAGTGCAAAATATCAGAATATTCCCCGTACGATACAGAACGTCTTTTTGAATTCCAAATTGGATGCTGATTTTATAAAAGATACCATTATCCGTTCGATGAGTGATGAGGATATCTCTGTCGATTTGGACTTCTATCGAAGCCAGATTAAGGAGTTTGAGCAGGAATACAGGGACGTGATGCTTTGGTTTACAAAGAACAAGAATGGAGAAGTGCCTGTCCGGAAGATGGCGGAGAAAGTAATGAACGCCTATCGTGACTTGATTTATACCCAAAAGCAGATTGGTGAAGGGCGTGCGGAGCTTAACTTTGCGGAGAAACGGGCTTTGCATGAGATTCCGTTAGTGAAGGAGGAACAGGCTAAAGCGGAGACAGAGCGTGAACGGTTGTTGCGGCTTATGGGTGAACTGCAACAAAAGTACACCAAAGAACGTGATGGCTTGATTACGGAGATAGGTGTAATAAACGATTTGCTCAGGAAGATACGTGAGAAACGTCTGCATTACGAGCAGATGCAGATTGAAGAAATCATCAAACGGGTATCTTGCGAAGAATTATTGGTTCAGGAACTGGAACAAGTCCGGAATATGAAATCGGAACTGACAAGGGCTTATGAGGATGTATTGAGCAAGTACCGATTACTGTTTGAAAAACTGGAAGCTGATTTCCGTACTTTTGAGAATAGTCAGCAAGCACGGATAAATGTCCGGAATGCGGAGATTGCTGGTAAGCAGGAGGAATTGATGCAACAGCTTCGTGTGGAAGAAGAAAAAGTAAGGGTAACGCAAGAAGAGAAAGTGCAGACAGTGGATAATCGTATCCGGCAGTTGCGTGACGAACAGGCACAGTGTAACCTGAAACTTCAAAAGGTGAAATACGAACATCCCCATCAAAAGGAAATGTCCGATTGTGAAGACGGTATCAACGAACTGCGCAAAAAAGACAAGGAACTGGAACTTAATATTCGCCAGCAGCAAGGAGATATAAAGCAGTTGAGACAGGAGTGTGAATGGAAAGTGAAAGAATTGAAATGGGAATTTCAGACAAAGATGGAGGCCGTTCGCAAAGAGCGGAGTGCGATTGAAGAACAGTTGCAAACATTGGATGCCTTGATTGAGAAACGAAAAGGTTCGTTGTGTGAATGGTTGGAGAAGAATAAACCGGATTGGCAGGAGACGATAGGCAAGGTGGCGGATGAGGAACTAGTGCTGTACAACAATGAATTGCAACCTCAATTAGTGAATAAGGAGTCTACTCTGTCCGGCATTTGTTGTCGTTTATGAAATTCTTTCTGAATGAATTTTATGCTAAATTGGGCAATCGTGCGGAGTTTTTCATTCCTGCGGATGTGAAGAAACGCCTCAAGGACGGAAACCGGCAGCTTTATGATAATCAGTATTTGCGCTATCGGGCCATGTTGGTTTCTGACGAACGTCTAAGACCATTGGTGGCAATGATTCATAAATATGGGAAAGCGTATGAACAGGAAGGATATATAAAGTATTAAACTAGTCATATGATTACACTGGATAATTTTGAGAACGTTGTCCCCTTCTGCTCTCTACAAAATAAAAAAATGAAAAATATCTGTCATCTGTCACAATTTGTGTTCTAATTTGCAGATTATAAGCACTTAATGGTGTGACAGCACAAGGTGACAGCAGTGTGACGGCAATAATGCTGTCACATAAGAAACAAAGAATACCGGAAAGATAGAACGTTCAATCGGCTGTCTCTATATCTCTGAATGGTGTCCTGTCTTGAAATCAATAGTGACAAGTGGCGAAACTGTAGTTTCTGTATTGTTTGAAACTTTAGTTTCGTGTACTTGAAACTGTAGTTTCAATTACTTGAAACTTTGGTTCCAATTACTTGAAACTATAGTTCCTATTCGTTGGAACTATTGTTTCTATAAATTGGAACTAAAATTTCATGCAGGAGAAAATTAGTTGACCTGTAATTAATAACTTGTCATCCTTGCCGGTCTCGGATATTATGACTAACTTAGCAATCTCAACGATCATAAAGACGCTGACAAACATACTTATTATCAAATTAATGAAAATCACTCAATTTCGTAAGAACGAAGATACGATAGCGCTCAGCGTAATGGATCTTGATATACTGGTGAATAAGATAAAGACGGAAATAAAATCCCGTCCTGTTTCTACCTTCAGAGAGCATCTGCGATATACCCTTTCCGATAAACGGTGTATGTTTGCCGATAAACTCCCCCAAATAGTTCCCGCCGCCGAATTCCGAAAAGTAAACGGTCAGAAGCAGATGAAAACCTACAATGGTATGGTGGAACTGACTGTCGGTCCTTTATCCAATAAGTCCGAAATCGCTTTAGTGAAACGAAAAGCCTGCGAGCAACCGCAAACTCGTTGTGCTTTCGTAGGTTCAAGTGGCAAAACGGTGAAAATATGGACTACCTTCACCCGACCGGACAACTCCCTTCCCAAAACACAGGAAGAGGCAGAACTATTCCACGCCCACGCCTATCGGTTGGCTGTGAAGTGTTATCAGCCCCAAATCCCGTTCGATATCCTTCCCAAAGAACCGACTTTGGAACAATATTCACGCTTATCCTACGACCCGGACATTATCTATCGTCCGGATTCGGTTCAGTTTTATCTCTCCCAACCGTCATCCATGCCCGAAGAAACCACTTTCCGCGAAGCGGTTCAGTCGGAAAAATCTCCATTGATCCGTGCCATGCCGGGATATGATGCTGAAATGGCTTTCCTGATGCTTTTCGAGGCTGCCTTGCGCAAAGCATACATCGATCTTAGGGAAGCGGGACTCGAATTGCGCGAAGACACATGGCATCCTTTAGTCGTACAACTGGCTAAAAACTGTTTTGCTTCGGGACTTCCCCAGGAAGAAGTCGTGAAACGTACCGTTTTCCATTTCTATATGCACAAACAGGAAGCGCTTATCCGACAAATGATTGGCAATATATATACCGAATGCAAAGGTTTCGGCAAGCATATCAGTCTGACCAAAGAGCAGCAACTCGCCTTGCAGACCGAAGAATTCATGAAACGTCGCTATGAATTCCGCCATAACACTCAAATCGGCGAGGTGGAATATCGTGAAAGGCTTTCTTTCCGTTTCCGTTTCAATCCTCTTGACAAACGTGCGCTGAACAGCATTGCCTTGGATGCGCAAATGGAAGGCATTCCGTTGTGGGACAGGGATATCAGCCGTTATGTCTACTCCAATCGCGTGCCCGTATTCAATCCGTTGGAAGATTTTCTCTACCGGCTTCCCGGGTGGGACGGCAAAGACCGTATCCGCGCGTTGGCAGCCACCGTTCCCTGTAAGAATCCGTATTGGACGGATTTATTCCACCGTTGGTTCCTCAATATGGTTTCTCATTGGAAAGGAAGCGATAAAAAGTATGCCAACAGTGTATCGCCCTTATTGGTCGGTCCGCAAGGAACGCGCAAATCTACCTTTTGCCGGAGCATAATGCCCCCTTCCGAGCGTGCCTACTATACCGACAGCATTGATTTCTCCCGAAAGAAAGATGCCGAACTTTATCTTAATCGTTTTGCGCTCATCAACATAGATGAATTTGATCAGGTGAGTTCGACGCAACAAGGCTTCCTGAAACATATTTTGCAAAAGCCTGTACTGAATGTGAGGAAACCCCATGGGAGTGCCGTGCTCGAAATGCGTCGTTACGCCTCGTTTATAGCTACGAGTAACCAAAAAGACTTGTTGACCGACCCTTCCGGTAGCCGTCGTTTTATTTGCATCGAAGTGACCGGAGTGATTGACACCAACCGTCCGATAGACTATGAGCAGCTTTATGCGCAAGCCATGTATGAATTGGAACATGGCGAGCGTTACTGGTTCGACCGGGAGGAAGAAAAGATTATGGTGGAAAACAACCGTGAATTTGAACAAGTTCCGCCGGAAGAGCAACTTTTCTTCCGTTATTTCCGTGCCGCGCAGTCGGAAGAAGGGGAGTGGTTGTCTCCTGCCGAGATTATGGAAGAAATCCAAAAAGGCAGTTTCATCCCGATGTCTGTCAAAAGGGTTAATTCTTTCGGGAGAATACTGAAAAAGCAGGAAATCCCTTCCAAACATACGCGTAGCGGTACACTCTATCATGTGGTAAGACTCATGATCCGGTGACGGCAAAAAATGCCGTCACCTTGCTGTCACCTCTTGCTGTCACAGTCTTATCGGTTCATTACGAATGTATTAACCCCTAATCTGTGACAGATGACAGCAATTTACCAAATATATTCTTCTGTGTAGCGTTGGTAAGTTGGTTCTTCTTTGATTCCTTTATTGCGGAGCAATTGTTTGATGTAGGCTTGGTCTTTAGGCATAAGTCCCCGTTCTCCACGATAGAATCTGTAATATCCTGTTTTCCCATAGTGTCCTATCAATTGTATTCTGATACTGACCGCATCTTCATAAGGGATTCTGTCGAGCAACCGTTTTAGCCCCCATGCCACATGAACTTTGACGGCAGTCTTGAAACATTCGCATTGGTTTCCATCCGCAGGATAACGTGCCGGATTAACGATGGGAATATAAAGGTAATCGGCTGTTTCATTTTGTGCAGCTATGTAGCGCAAGCATTTTGCGGCTTGCGGGCATCGGTCGTTGTAACAACGGGCGAATTTGTAGGGGACAGACAGGCTGTCGGATTTTTCTTTCATTTTGTAGGGATTCTTTTATTTGTGAAATATTTGGTTGATACGTTTATATACGGGAAAATATTCTTCACAAAAGTAGGGCTTTATTTTGGGAATGGGAAGCGTTTGGACGAATATTATTTGTATGCAATAGGTGTTTTTTGAGCTATATTAATTTCTCTGTGTCAGTATAAGTTTTGAGAAAGCATCTCAATAATTTCCTATCAGTTTTCCAAGGTGGAGATGATTTGCTTTTATGTTATCTATTTCCTGTTTCTTTTATTTGTATCTAATCCTCTAAGTTTTGATAGCTCTCCAATTTTAATAATTGCCATAGTAATTTGTTTTAGGGTGAAATTTTTTAATTTAAATAGCTTGAGTACAAATATATTGAAAGAAAAGATATAAAGGGAAAAAGTCGTTCTCTTTTTCCCTTATATGGACTATTTTAATCCTTTAAACATTCTATCTATACACTTTTTCTTTTGTTCCATATTAGGATGAACATAAAGGTCGAGAGTCGTACTAATGTTGGAATGTCCTAAAATAACACTTACAGTTTTATAATCACAATTGCTTTCTATACAGCGTGTAGCAAAGCTATGTCTGAGTCCATGAAATTTTAGTTCAGGGATATTCAAATCTTTCATAAGCCTTTTGTAGTAATTGCGATACGTTCTTGGTTCTGTCGGCTTTTCTTCATTAGTTAGAATATAATAATTACCATTCACTATCTTTTTTAATGGTTTTAAAATTCTGATTAATTCTTTTGTAATTGGGATTTCACGAATGGAGTTTTTGGTTTTTGGAGTATTGATAATAAGTTCCGTATGTCTTTTTTCTCCATCAATGATATAGATGCGTTCAATGGTTCTTTTTATAGAAATAATACCTAATTCAATGTTTATGTCATTCCATTTTAAAGCGCATACTTCTCCGATGCGTAGTCCGGTACTTAGACAGATATAAATACCTAAATTTTTGAATGTGAAATGTTCTTGGATAAAACTCATGATTCGTTTTTGATGTGAGATACTGAGTACTTCTAAATGTCGCTTTTCTTCTTCTGTTGGAAACCTAATTTCCCATTCTTTATAATCTAGAAATCCATGTTTTACTCCAAATTTCAATATCATTTTCAGCACAATAAGAATATCTTTAATGGATTTTTTACTCAACCCATTATTGAGCTTTTGAAGAGTAAATTCTTGAACTTTTCTTTCTTCTAACTCATACATCTCTCCAAATGTCGGATTAATGTGGTTTTCAAGAATTAATACGTACGCAGCAAATGTTGATTGTTTCACATATTGCTTTTTGTCTTCTTTCCAAAGTACGGAAATTTCTCTGATAGTTTTCTTTTGAGTCATACTTTTTATATTTTTAGTTATACAAAACAGGGTAAAGCTACGGTAATTGAGGATATAATTGCCATAATGTTCCCCATTTGAGATTTCCGGAGTTCAGTGGGGAGTGGGAGAAAAACAATTTATCAAAATTCTCTTCTAAAATTACGAAGAAGAATAAAGGTAATGTTATCCAAAATGTATTATGTAATTCTGCGAACTTAGGAATTATCCCTCAAAATGATTATTTTGATAGAGATATTGCAAATGCTGATAACACAGATAGCTATTATATTATCGAGCAGGGTGATTTCGTCTATAATCCGAGAAAATCAACGGCTGCACCTTATGGACCGGTCAATATTTACAATGGAGAGAAACCTGGCATCATTTCCCCATTGTATCTTTGTTTTTCTGTTCTCAACATTTCACCAAGTTTTTTGTTCTACCGATTCAAAAGTTCTGTATGGCATCCTTATGTTTACTCCCATGGTGACACAGGAGTAAGATTTGACCGCGTAAGTATCAAAGATGATGTTTTCTTTGATATGCCAATTTATACACCAACACAGAATGAACAAGAAAAAATAGCGACATTATTATCTTTGATAGATGAGCGTATTGCCACCCAAAACAAAATCATTAAGAAATACGAGTCCTTAATTAAAGGAATTATGGTTGAGTTGCAAAAGCAAGGATTAAAAAAAGGTACTTGGAAGAAAGTGTTTCTCAATGATATTCTCACAGAAAGAAATGAACGGAATTCTAACTTGTATCAAGTGTTTTCTGTTTCTGTCAGTCAAGGAATTATCAATCAAGTAGATCACCTTGGACGTTCATTTTCGGCGAAAGATACATCAAAATATAATGTAGTGCATTACGGAGATTTAGTTTATACTAAAAGCCCTACTGGATCATTCCCTTATGGTATTGTAAAACAAAGCCTTAATCGTGAAAGAGTTGCGGTTTCACCATTGTATGGTGTTTATGTACCCAATAGTCTTGCTATCGGAGTGTATCTTCATAAATACTTTATGAGTGAAATAAATACACATAACTACTTGCATCCTCTTATTCAGAAAGGAGCAAAGAATACTATTAATATAACAAATCAACGTTTCTTGGAAAATAGAGTTCCCATGCCTTTAGATTCTAATGAATTACTGCTGATTTCAAAGTTGTTGCGTAGTGTGAACGATAAGATAAGACACGAGCAAAACATGCTGCAAGAATATCAGAAACAGAAGCAATACTTACTTCGCCAGATGTTTATATAAACATTTGGCGGAGCAGATGCTGCTTTTGATTTTGTAAAAGTGAAATAAAATATCTCTCTGCTTCCAATTTTGTATATAATGTTTGGAACAACTCACATATTCTTTTCTGATTCATTAAGTCTGGAATCCGAACAATCGTTTTTCCCAATTCTGTTTGATTTATGCTTGCTTGTGATACCGCTTTGTTACAGACTGTCTTAAAGTGATTGAGTAACCGATTAGTATTCAGCACTAAGTATAGGTAGAATGGCATAACTACCTCTTTGTTAGGTATTAATCTAAGTAGATTCATTCCATGATACAAGTTATAATCTTTATCAATGAATGCAGTATTACCAATGTATTCAACGCTATTTATATTGCTGAACAAAATGTCTCCAATTTGCAGTCTGTAATTTCCTGAAGATTCAAAAGGAGCGACATATCCTGCACGTTCCATATTGACCTTATGTCCTGAGATTGTTTCAATACGAGATACTTTTAAGCCATCTTTTAACGTAAGTTGATTACCTGAGTAACCGCTTCTAATTTCACAAATTTCTCCTAATTTGTAATTGATACCTGTGTTTGTGAATGCATATTGATTAATTCCCTTGATTAAGGATTGTGCGGTTTATAGTCGCAGTTTGTAGATGCGCAATCCCTAATTTGATTTGAAAATACAGATAAAAGTTAAGCTAATCAGACGTTTTTTAGGGAAAATCATCGCATTTTTTGCAACATTATATGGCTTCTCTTGGTGATACGACAATAATCGAGTATATTTGTCGCAAATATTGCGATGTTATTGATTGCTTAATGACGCATCAGATATGTTCCAGATATGTATATACACGAAAGAGACAATTGGACTGCATTCCGTTGGAATGCGACTGAACTAACGGCACTTCTTGAAGAAGTGAACCGTAAACAGGGCTTGTTGTATGGCAGACTTGCTTCACTTGGCTTTGATAGCAAATTAAAAGCGATGGCGGAGAATCTGACGTATGACGTAGTTTATTCGTCAGAAATAGAAGGAATACGATTGAATGTAGATGAAGTACGTTCATCCATTGCTCGAAAATTGGGTATAGAAAATGTCAAACAGACGGCATCATCGCACTACATAGATTCTGTTGTGGCAGTCATGCTTGATGCAGTAAATCATTATGACCAGTTATTGACGAAAGAGAAAATTTGTGCATGGCAAACAGCATTCTTCCCGACAGGTTTCAGCGAGGGTTCGCAGATTGAAGTTGGACAATATCGTACAAACGAGGAACATATAGTTTCCGGGATGTTCGGTCGTGAGAAAATACATTATATTGCTCCCTCACCGGAACGTGTGGACGAAGAAATGGCTCATTTTCTTGATTGGTTCAATGGGAAAGAAAATATAAATTCGGTTATACGGTCAGCCATTGCACATTTCTGGTTTGTCAGCATTCATCCGTTTGAAGATGGTAACGGACGCTTGGCTCGCATACTTTCTGATATGTTGTTGGCTCGTGCTGATAAGAGCGAGTTCAGATTTTATAATATTTCCTCGCAAATAAATCAAGATAAAAACCACTATTACGACATTTTGGAAAAGGCTCAACACGGCGATGGCGACATTACAGAATGGATATACTGGTATGCAAGTATGTTGTCGGTTGCACTTGACGAAGCGGAAAATATCGTCAGTACCATCTTGAACAAAAGTTTCTTTTGGCAAAAGGCTTCTTCTGTACCACTTAGCCAAAGACAGACCGATATGCTGAACTTGTTCCTTGATGGCTATGAAGCAAAGATAACTTCCAAAACTTGGGCATCCTTGGCCAAATGTTCCAAAGACACAGCCATACGGGATATTCAAGACCTCGTGGATAAGGATATTCTTCGAGAAGATATTCCCGGAGCCAAACGACCGAGCTATTCCATTATATATGACCCGGAAGACATCACTGCCTTTTTCTCTGAAATCAGCATCGAACAGCAAAATGGAAATCAATACATCAAAGCCCTCTACAAGGGTAAGTTACAAGTATGCGAAAGAATTTTGCCACTTGATGCAGAGCGATTTGAAAAAGGCGACCTTCCATTAGAGAACCTGCTTGCCAAGTATTGTTCCTATTTAAGGATGAACTGAAATGTCAGACACATTATAATTCTTAATTCACTTGTATTAAGAATTTAACATCTCAATCGTTCTTACACATCCAAAATAATCCAGCACATAAAGAGGGAATGCGCTTAATACCGCAACTTCGGGACATTTATGGCAAATGTGCTTTTCAAATTGCTTTGAAAAAATCACTTCCTGCGATATCAAAGTAGCAGGTAAAGCAAAAGTATTATTGACAAGATTATTAGCCTTGCATAAGTGGGCTGTAATCAGTTCTTGCCAGACTGTTTTCGTGTATGAGTTTATATTTGACAATTGTGGCTTGCTATCTATAGTAGCAACAATCTTGTAATGAGGCTCTTTCAAGCATTCGTCCTTGTCATGACATTCGTCTTTGTATGGACAATTCCTTCGTTTGCATTTTACTGTCAATGATTTGAAACTTTCCAAATTCTTAAAATGTCGTATGGCTTCAACCATTGGATAACTGATGTAAAGCATTCCCTCCTCTGTTTCATCATTGAAAAAAGAAAGCATTTCTTTTATCTTATTGTCATCAGCCAATGTGGAGTGGGCATCATAATCAAAAAACAAATATATGTAGGCAAAACTGTCCCGATTATAATCTTTTAGAGTTTCGGCATTTTCGACAGTACGTTCCTTTAACAATGAAACGATATCTATTGAAAATCCTTTTTCTTCTTTAATAGTACGATACAATTGGTATATCTCCGCATCAAATACGCATTTTATGGCATGTCTAGCTCCTAAAAAATTACATTCTAATTTTTCGACAAGCTTATCCTCAGTTTTAGCTCCTTCAAAGATAAAAAGCGTTTTTTCCTTATTCATCATAGAAAGCTCCTGCTCGATAGATTTTTTCAATGTTGTGACCAAAACGCAATTCTTTGTCTGTACAATCTGCCAAACACTTGATTTTGTTATTGTTTAGAATGAAATTGCAGTCTGGGCGCAAAAGGTCATTCGTCATCAGATATGTATTATGTGACGAAGTGAAAATCTGACAATCTAATGCAAACAATCGCTTGCATACTTCAAAAGCCAATCGGAAATGATAGAAAGCATCAAACTCATCTATAAAGACAAACGAGGCTTTATCCATGCGTTTCAGCCAAAAATATAATAATTGTAACGATTGTGTACCTGTTGATGCTACTATTCTGAATGGAACTTTATTTTTATCTATTTGGCAAAAAATCTGCTTATCCGTGGTATTGTGTGCAACAAACAGGAAAGTCTGGCCACTCACTTTTTGTAGAAAGTCTGAGAAATCATCAAGTAGGTTGTTTGTGATGATAAATTCATCCAACATTGTTGCATTTGTTTCAAGGCCGATAAACTCACGAACATCAAGATTCCTGAACCAAAGCATAGTATTGACAAACCTATTGAGCTTGATTAAATAATGTTCTGAATTGAGCGGATAAGATGTAAGGAGGAAGTTGATTACGGACACATTATTGGCATTATTCTCAAGGTTCTTTTCTATACTTTCGTCCATAGGGAATTGCTGCTTGTCAATACGAAATGAGTTAGCTTTTCGTTCAAAGATATTCATCTTATTTACAAAAAGACTTTCCTCCACCAATACTCCGACAGCATTTTTTGCATAAATGTAATCTATTGTATCATTGTCAAATCTGAATGTGTATTCGAATTTAACGACTCCGTTATTGTTACCTGCATATATGAAATTTACATAGTAATCTATTTTTTTCCATTTTGGGGATAAATGGTTCTCTATGTCGAAAATCGCTAAACTAAAATTCGTCTTACCGGATCCGTTAGGACCATATATGATGCCATTCTTTATGACCCCATCTTTTATCACAGATTTGTTAAACTCATAATTGGCAGGATTGGATAAATCCCACTCAATACGATTGGCGAATCCTCTATAATTTGTTACTGCAAATTTTGTTAGCATATTTATTTCAATTTGATTCAATTACAAAGATACGTATTATTTCGATTGTTCCGTAATTTTTTTACGGTAGTTTAATCGAATAAGTAGTTAAATCGCTTAAATGAACAAAAATTAGGGATAAATGGTTCTGAATGTCTGCGATTATTGAAAAAATATTTAATGAACCCCATTCCAATAAGATACGTTTGGGTGATATTGGCTCATATATTCGTGGATTAACTTATAGCAACGATGACGTTGTTGAGCAAGATGGTGTTTTCGTTATGCGGTCTAACAATATTATCAACGGTAGTTCGCTTGATTACCAGCATAATATTGTGTCTGTAAACAAGCAAATACTAACAGAACAACAGTTGCAAGATGGTGATATTATTATTTGTATGGCAAACGGAAGTTCTTCATTAGTTGGAAAATCTTCTTTTTACGATGGTAATTGCTCAATACCTATAACTGTTGGTGCTTTTTGCGGTATATATCGTTCAAAAGAACCTATTGTGAAATGGTTATTTCAGACAAGCAAATACCGTAGGTACATTGGGAACTCATTGCAAGGCGGTAATGGGGCAATAGCCAACCTGAACGGAGATGATATACTTCGTATGTCGTTTTCAATTCCCGACGCACCAGCTAAGGATAATGGTGTAAAACTGCTCACATCGTTAGATACTCTATTGGAAAGCAATCTATTACTCTATGGTTTATACACTAAACAAAAGAAGTATTTGCTCCGTCAAATGTTTATATAAACAAATGATGGAGCAAGTATTGCTTCTGGTTTGACAAGCAGGAAGCATACTTTTCTTCATTTTCTATTTTATTCTCAATATTTCTAATAGTTTCCACTATGTGATGTTGTCGCTCTTTTGATGGAATTATAGTTTTCATATCAAGCCATTCTTCAACATTTATAGAACGCCCATCTCGGATGCCGTAAGTGACAACAATCAGCGACTTGATAAATCTTTGCGAAGTGAAATAATATGACAGGTACCTAAACTCTAACAAATCATTTGGACGCAATATTGTATATGCAGGACTACACACACCATGCTTATCCGAAAAAGCAAAACCACCTTGAAATGAGCGCAAATGAATTACATAGTCGCCTTCTTTCACAATTTTGTAGGTGTTGATATTACTACGCTCAAATTGAATATCCAAGTTCAAATCTTCTCTATTTACCATTCCTTTTTCTTGGCTAGCCGAAAGGATGTTTAAATATTCAAGTTGCTTATTTCGCTCGTTGACAATTTCAAAAATTTGCCTGTATGAATACTCTCTGCCTTTTATGTCGGAGTAGAGTTTTTCAATAATCGCAGACTTTAATTTTTTCAAGTCCTCAATGATTTTGTTTTGGGTGGCGATGCGTTCATCAAGAAACATTAATAATTTTGCTATCTTGGCTTGTTCTTTTTTGTCCTTTGGCATATAATGATGTGTGTGAAAGAAGTCTTGAACAGATATATTAAGGAGTCCGTGATTTCGAGCACCCTCTACGGCTATCTCAGAAACACCTTTATGCCATTTAGGAGATTCAAAATATTGCAAAATGAAGTCTGTTTCTACATTATCTTTTGGAGCAAAACATATGTAAAGAGATGATAAGGCCCCTTGTTCATAATTATCCAATCTCTTTATAGCACCCCATGGATAGTCAGAAGAATAACTTTTATTGTATGCAAATTCTCCTTTTTTCAACAGGTAGTAGTTTGACATATCAGTACTCGCCACAACCTTATTAAAGAATGTAATTTGGTCTACTAAACCATATTGAGCTGAAATGGTAAGGGGCAGTTTGGACAGGTTGTTTTTGTTTTTACGCATTACACGTTCTGTGAAACTATCCAATCTTATTTTCTTCCACTCTTCCGTAAACTCCGGAAATCTCAAATGGGGAACATTACATTTATTTTTATTGCTATTATTTGCCATAATCATTTCTTTTTTGTAGAAAATAACATTAAGGATTTGTGAGTGTCAAAATTAAATTAAGCCGAGCTCTTTTAAATAAACATCAATTTGTTTATCTAATTCTGCTCGTTTGGCTTCTAACTCTTTAATTTCGGCCATAACAGCATGAATGTCTATTTCTTCTTCCTCTTCAAAAGTATCCACATAACGGGGAATATTCAAATTATAATCATTCTCTTTTATTTCCTGTAAAGTTGCACAATGACTATATTTTTCTATCTCTTTTCTTTCGCGATATGTATCGATTATTTTTTTGATATGGTCAGGGCGTAATTTATTCTGTGTTTTTACTTTTTCAAACTCTTTACTGGCATCTATAAAAAGGATGTTATCATCTTCTTTTCGGCATTTTTTTATTACTAGGATACAAGTAGGAATACTAGTACCATAGAAAATATTCGCAGGTAGTCCAATAATAGCATCAATATAATTTTTCTTTTCAATTAGAAATTGACGGATTTTTCCTTCGGAAGCTCCACGGAATAATACTCCATGCGGTGCTACGCAAGCCATTGTTCCACCATCATTAAGGTGATAAATCATGTGGAGGATAAAGGCATAATCTGCTTTAGATTTTGGAGCTAGTACTCCAGCTTTACTAAAACGGTCGTCGTTGTTGAATTTATCTGCCGCAGTCCAATCTGCGGAAAAAGGTGGATTGGCAACTACAGCATCAAATTGTCTGTCTCCAAAAGCATCTGCTTCTAATGTGTCTCCATTTTGGATGTCAAAGTCATTATATTTAACACCATGGAGAAGCATGTTCATTCTGCATAGATTGAATGTTGTAGGATTCTTTTCTTGTCCGAAGATAGAATCGGCTTTACCACTTTTAGCGGTACGAAGAAGTAGAGAACCGCTACCACAGGTCGGATCGAATACATCTTTTAATCGCACTTTACCTGTTATTACAATCTCAGCTAAGATTTGACTGACCTCTTGCGGGGTATAGAACTCTCCTGCTTTCTTTCCTGCTCCGGCAGCGAATTGACTTATCATGTATTCATAAGCATCTCCTAAAATATCTATATCTCCGGCTTCTTGCAATCCAAAGTCAATACCATTTAAGGCGATCAATACATCGCTAATTAACTTGTTCTTGTCGTCAGCAGTTTTGCCTAATTTAGGTGAAGCTAAATCTAGATCAGAAAATAAACCGCCAAAATCATCTTCACTATCTTGTCCAATAGTAGAATCTTCTATTTTCTTGAGGGAACGTTCTAAGGACGGTAGGATATTCTCTTTCTTACTGATTAATTCTATAATGGTGGAGTAAAGATACTCTGGTTCTATAAAATAACCAAGATTCTGAATACATTCTTCTTTTACATCCTGTTTTAATTCTTCGTCTTTGCCATTCCATACTTCTTTGAAAGTTATATGATCTTCTTCCAATATTTCATTGGCGTAAAGTTCTATTTTTTCGGATAGATATTTGTAGAAAATAAAGCCTAATGTGAAATACATAAAATCACTGGCAGACATGTTTCCTCTTAATGTATTGGCTACAGTCCATAATTGACTGCGCAATTTTTGTTGTAGTTCTTCGCTCATATGTTTAATATAATTTTATTCCCAGTTAAACAATTCTATTATTGAATGTAGTTTGCCCATTACCCTTTTTAGGAGCGTTCGACGCGCTTTTAATCCTATTCTTTTCTTTTTGATGGCTTCCTGAAGTATTTCTGTTTTTTCTTTTTGTAAGAAATCGTATTCATTCAAAAATTTGATGAGAGCTTCTTTGTCAATATCTTCTTCCGCCGCCAAGTCTTGAATAGCATTATTGCGTTGTTGGCTGACATAGTTCGCAAGTCTGCTTTCCAGATCAATTGAACCATCTGCTTTGGATTTGCTAAATCCATCTTTATCATTATCTATATTCTGACGGATAAATCCATCTATAAGTTTTGCTTTATTACGCATGACAGCATCTTTTATCATAGTATCTAATATCTGCTGGCGTCTTTCTTGATAATCATTACTTGAAGGATCCAAGTCATTGATAAGCGTTAGAATATAAGCTACATTTATTACATCGCTGTGAAGCAGCTCTAAGCAGAAGTCAATATCGTCTAGAGTTCTTTTATCTTCTCCATAGGGAGGCACATCTGTGTCTCCTGTATTTTTCTTATCATCGGGATTGGGATTGATAACACCGGTGGTAATATCCAAATATTTGCTTCGAAAATCCATGAATTCTTGTTCTGATAGAATGAGTTCTTTATCATCAGGTTCAAAATCTTCATAGATTTGCATCTCTGCTCGTTTTTTTATAATTTCACGGAAAGCTAATACAAAATCTCTTTTTTCATATTCGCTTTGTAACCTGTCGATACTTTGTACATCTGGATATTTTTCTTTAAACTTCAAAGATAGCTCATTGAACTTTTCTTTTACTACAGGAAAAGGTTCACGTAGAATAGTATCTGCTGGATTATTATTACTAAATAATTTTATAGCAGCGTCTACGTTACTTTTTAAATCACGGAAGCATACGATTTTCCCGAAACGTTTCTTTTCGTTCAATATGCGGTTAGTCCGGCTAAAGGCTTGTAGTAATCCATGATATTCCAGGTTTTTGTCAACGTATAGGGTGTTCAATTTTTTAGCATCAAAACCAGTGAGAAACATGCCCACGACAAGAAGTAAATCCAAAGGTTCCATATCTTTCTTTTTTTTCTTCATGCGTAGGTTTATATCATCATAATAGGCACTAAAATTATCAGTTGTAAAAGATGTACCGAACGTATTGTTGTAGTCATTCATAATAGCTTGTAGTTCATCTGCTGTGACTTTTTCGTTGGCATAACCTTGGTTCATTCCTGTTTGTCCGTCATCTTGACTACTGTTAGCGGCGTAAGTAAACACTGCTCCAATCTTTATTTTAGGATTGAGTTCTTTGAATATTTTGTAATATTGCAATAGCATAGGAACAGACTGGATTGCGAACAGTGCGTTGAATTCTCTATTTACTGTTGATTTATTGAAATTCGTAAGAATGAATTTAGCAATTTCTTTCATGCGGGCTTCATTCATATAATCGATGCCAGTTTCATCCTTTCCTTTATAGTATTCAACCAGAAATCCGAGTACATTTTCATCAGCAATGGCATCTTTGATGAGATAGCGATGAAGGCAGTCACTAAATATTTCTTTTGTAGTATGATCTTGTTTGGCGTTTTCTACAAATATAGGAGTACCTGTGAATCCGAAAATTTGAAGATTACTGAAAAACTTGACAATATTTTTATGGCAGTCACCAAAATGGCTACGATGACATTCGTCGAAAATCATCACTACTTTTTGGTGGCGTACTTCTTGAAGATGTTTGTTATAATAATCTTTTGTAATGGCACAATTTAATTTCTGAATAGTAGTAATTATTATTTTAGAATTTCCACTTAACCGTTTGATAAGTTCATAGGTGTTGTCTGTTCCATCAACAGCACCCGGTTCAAATGCTTCGTATTCTGATTGGGTCTGTGTGTCCAGGTCATGTCGATCGACAACAAACATGACTTTATCAATGCCATCAAGTTCTGAAACTAATTGGGCAGCCTTGAATGATGTTAATGTTTTCCCTGCACCTGTAGTATGCCATATGTAGCCATTTTTATTAGAATTTTGTACCCGTTCTAATATACGCTCTACTGCATAAAATTGATAAGGACGAAGTACCATCAGGCATTTGTCGCCCTCATGTAATACAATGTATTTGCTTATCATTTTCCCTAGATTGCATTGATCGAAAAAGAAATAAGCAAATTTACTTAAATCATTGAACGGTATATTTTCGGCATCTGTCCAATTGAAAGTAAACTTATAACCACCATTAGGATTATTGGCAAAATAACGTGTGTTTACGCCATTGGAAATGATAAATAATTGTACATAATCAAATAGTCCATGAAATGAAGTTTTATGATAACGTTGAATTTGGTTATATGCTTCTTTTAATTCAACTCCTCGTTTCTTTAGTTCTATCTGTACTAGTGGTAATCCATTAATTAAGATAGTTACATCATAACGACATTTTTTTCTCCCTTCTATCGTTATTTGATTGGATACTTGGAATTCATTTTGACACCACTTGCTCTTATTTAAGAATTCGACCCAAATACGTTCCCCGTCTTCTGTCTCGAGAGGATATAGGTCACGGAGTTTTTTGGCTTTCTCAAAGCGTGTTCCGCCTTCTAGATAAATACAAATCTTATCAAACTCTTTATCTGTAAAATGTTCTCTTTTATGTAGGGCGAGTTCTTTTTTATTGTGCTTTTCAAGTTGCTTTTTAAAATTAGCATACAGATTTTCTTCTTCCTTAATAGAAATGTATTCATAATTCATTTCCTGTAAGGTTTTTATTAATCCGTTTTCTAATACTTGTTCACTTTGAGTAACCATATATTGTCGCATTTTTAGTCCATAATCTAATAGATTAAGGATAAAAGGGTTCAAAGTTACAATTTTTTTAGTACAGAAAAAGAAAAAAGGTTTTAATATCTTGCTTTTCTACTAATTTGTGTCGTAAAACATTTATTTGTAATATTGAATTGCTAATTCAATATTCTAATGATTCATTATTGTAAATGTAATACTTCACTTAACTTATCTACAACAACTTTCTTCTCATTACTGCCAATAGTAGACAATCTCACCAACGGAATACCATACAACTCCAATATATGATCCTTCTTAACATCACGTTCCGCCTGCCTTGTCCCAAATTTGTGTCCTGAATCAACATATAAAGAGGTAAATGGCAAATGATATTCAAATGACGCATATTGATGTTCTCTTGCAGAATGTCTTCTCCCATTGATTCAGATGGTTGCGGGAATGGTTGCCTTTGGCGGTTCTTATGGTACGGATTACGTCCTTTTCTCCTTTATCACGTGTCATGATAACAAGATTCCCGCCATAAAATTTCTGATTGCAGAAGTTGATGATTTTAGGGTGGCACCGATAATGCTCCCGTAATAAAGTCTGTGGTACATTCGGAATCACTTTGCAGACAGATTGTAGGAAACTCATACGGGCACAATCATATTCAGCCTTAATCAGACATGCGTTAGCGATAAAGTCCAACTTTTTCCTTATCTTCTTCCGTGACTACATTGGGGAGCTGCATGGTGTCTCCGACAATGATTGCATTTTTAGCGCATGATAATGCCAAAGCTCCTGTTTCTACCGAAACCTGTGAAGCTTCATCCATAATCAGATAATCATATACGGCATCCCGATGCAGGCTACTTACTGATGAAAATGTAGTGCTTAGTATAAATCGGATACTCTTTCTGTACTTCCCGCCAATTATCTTTCAAGTCTTCTAAAGTAAAGGCTGATTTGTCATGATTATTGCCATAAGTACGGAATAACTTATTTTTCAGATACTTCATCGATGCATCAGCCATTTATTAGCCATTTCCGCTGCATCTTTGTTGGCTAGTTCCTTTTCTAATTTTCTAAATCGCTCTAAAATGGATAGTGTCTCGATGTTTGATAAGATTCTTCTTGGAGTGGCTATTTGATAATTGGTAGGATCCGGTTTGTGTTCTTATTATTTATCGGTTATTTCGCAGATAAAAATAAGAGTAATTTCTTGAATACCCAAAATAGAAATGAAAAAAATGCAAAACTACTTTATCAGGCTGTTTATTGCTGCCGGGTAGGGTGAGATTTCGTTTCATATAGCCGAACGTGATATAAGGCCTATGTTTTACTGATGAAATCATTATCTTTGCAATGAAATGGAACTGTTAATTAACAAAGAAGATATTATGCTTACATACACATACGTTGAACACGGGAAATTTGAATTACAGGAGAAGCCGAAACCGGGAATAATAGATTCACGGGATGCAATCGTGCGAGTGACTCTTGGCAGTATTTGTACTAGTGACCTTCATATCAAACATGGCAGTGTGCCGCGTGCTGTACCCGGAACGACAGTCGGACATGAGATGGTGGGTGTCGTAGAAGAGATAGGGGCTGATGTCACCTCAGTCAGGCCCGGAGATAGGGTAACTGTGAATGTCGAAACTTTCTGCGGGGAGTGTTTCTTTTGCAAGCGGGGATATGTCAACAACTGTACCGACCCAAATGGCGGTTGGGCTTTGGGTTGCCGCATTGACGGCGGTCAGGCAGAATATGTCAGAGTTCCTTATGCTGACCAGGGACTGAACCGTATTCCTGATACAGTCAGTGACGAACAGGCTTTGTTTGTGGGCGATGTGCTTGCGACAGGCTTTTGGGCAACCCGTATCTCGGAGATTTCCGAGGATGATACTGTGCTTGTTATTGGTGCCGGTCCTACCGGAATCTGCACTTTATTGTGTGTGATGCTGAAGAAACCACAACGTATTATTGTCTGTGAAAAGTCACCTGAAAGAATCCAGTTTGTGCGTGAACATTATCCTGATGTATTGGTAGTGGAACCTGAAAACTGCAAGGATTTTGTGATTCAAAACAGTGAACATGGGGGTGCTGATGTTGTATTAGAGGTGGCTGGCAGTGAAGATACTTTCCGCCTGGCGTGGGAATGTGCCCGTCCCAATGCTATTGTGACTATTGTAGCTCTCTATGGCGTGCCTCAGCTACTTCCTTTGCCTGATATGTATGGCAAGAACTTGATTTTCAAAACTGGCGGAGTGGACGGCTGTGATTGTGCCGAGATTCTTAATCTGATTGAGGAGGGCAGAATAGATACTACTCCTCTTATTACACATAGATTTCCGTTGAACGAGATTGAGGAAGCCTACCGTATATTTGAAAATAAGTTGGACGGAGTCATTAAGGTAGCCATTTACTAATGAACCGCTATGATGAATGAAGCGATTGTATGTCTAATTGAAAGTTATAAGCAATAATATGCCTGTTATCGAAATATCATCTTTATCCCATCCCGGAGTTGAAGTGTTCAGTACTCTGACTGAAACTCAGTTACGTAACCGCACCGAACCCGACAAGGGCATTTTTATTGTGGAAAGTCCGAAGGTTATTAAAAGAGCTTTGGATTCCGGTTATGAACCTTTGGCTATTTTGTGTGAGCGTAAACATATTATCGGTGATGCTGCCGAAATCATCGAGCGTTGTGCTAACGTACCTGTTTATACCGGTGGCAGGGAATTGCTTGCTACGCTGACCGGCTATGTCTTGACACGTGGTGTTCTCTGTGCCATGCGTCGTCCCACGCCACGAAGTATGGAAGAAGTATGTCAAGAAGCCCGGCGTATTGTGGTAATCGACAGTGTTGTTGATGCAACCAATATCGGTGCTATTTTCCGTTCGGCAGCCGCTCTTGGAATTGATGCCGTATTGCTGACGCACACCTCTTGCGACCCGTTAAACCGTCGTGCAGTCAGGGTATCTATGGGAAGTGTTTTCTTTGTACCATGGACTTGGATGGATGGTTCTCTCTCTGAACTGAAGAATTTAGGGTTTCGCACGGCTGCTATGGCGCTTACGGATAACTCTATTTCCATTGATAATCCTGTCTTAGCGGATGAATCAAAATTGGCTATCATAGTGGGCAACGAAGGGGACGGACTTTCGCACGATACGATTGCTGAGGCTGACTACGTAGTCCGTATCCCTATGGCACATGGTGTTGATTCGCTTAATGTGGCTGCAGCGGCGGCTGTTGCTTTCTGGCAACTTCGTGTTCCACAATCCATCAAGTAGCTATTCTCCGCTGATAGTTGCCACGATTCGTCAATTGCCACCATGATCCCGGAATTCACAGAGGTAGATGCCTTGCCAAGTTCCGAGATTCAGCTTTCCATTTGTGATGGGGACTGTAATCGATGTGCCTATAATTGAACTTTTTGCATGAGCTGGCATTAAGCTACATGCTAAAGTAACATTTGGGCGAATTATATGCATCGGAAGTCAAATTGCATGGAGGGACAAGAATTTGACCATCGCATGACCTTTCGGGGACAAACGGGGGAAAAAACATTTGAAAATATCTGTAAATGCACAGAAAACACGGCGAATAAAAGAAAGCAAGAGAAAATACTCTAACTTAATTATAGCCAATGATTTGCGGTGATTGTTGTATGATATTTTGATAATAAACTGATTATGTCTATTTTCCGATGCAGCATATTTACATCACTGATTATCAGTAACTATTCATTTTAATCGGTACAACTTCTGTTTTGACAAATACACAGAATGTAGGAACAAATGCAAACCGTTGGATTTCACCGCTTTGCATATACGTGTTGTACCGCCTCTTTTCAGCCCTTTTGTAGAATGTCCGCTATCAGATACAAGGTGTTGAGTGATAGGGCATTTCCGCAGGTATGTTACAGAACGTTTGTTGAATGCAAAGGTAGTGGTTTTCTTGGAATTTCTGTGGGTTGCGATAGTTTTTTGTGTGAAAATATGTGATTGGCTTGAATAAATGTGGACATATGTGATTTATTCGCTTGAAAAAATGTATAGGTTTGATGGTTATTCGCTGAAAAAAGTGTAACTTTGCCATTGGAAGAATAAGATTGCGCCATGCTTAAAAGGAAAGTAGAAACATATTTAGCTAAATGGAAAGAGTCTGAGGACAGAAAGCCCCTTGTGATAAAAGGTATCCGCCAATGCGGAAAAACGTATATTGTCCAGAAGTTCGCAAGAGAGAATTATGAGAGTGTTGTCTATATGAACTTTATCCTTGAACCAGATAAGAAATCCGCTTTTACGGGTAATATAGATGTCGATACCATTATTCTCAACCTCTCTGCTTTGATTCAAGGCAGTCGTTTCATTGAGGGGAAAACCTGCATTATCCTTGATGAGATTCAGGAGTGTAAGGAAGCAAGGACAGCCTTAAAGTCATTCCATATAGACGGGCGTTTCGATATTATTGCTACAGGTTCTCTTTTGGGCGTGAAAGGCTACGGCAAAAGCAGGAAGAAAAACGAAGAGGAAGGACAAGATTCTGTTCCTGTCGGATATGAAACTGTGATCGATATGTATCCGTTGGACTTTGAGGAATTTTTATGGGCAAATGGAATTGGTGAGGTGGTCATTGATGCTGTCAAATCATGCTTTGAGCACGAAAAGGCTGTTCCTGATGGAATTCACAAGGCAATGATGGAGTTGCTGTATAGATATATCATTGTCGGAGGTCTGCCAGAAGTGGTAAACTGCTTCCTTGAAACCAAGAATATCGAACTTATCTATAAGGCGCAACGCAATCTTATTGCCGAATACGAAGAGGATATGGTTAAATATGCGGATGATGCGGACAAGCCTAACATTCGTGAATGTTTTGAATCCATTCCGAAACAATTAGCCAAAGAGAACAAGAAATTTCAATATTCCATCGTCAAGAAGGGTGGAAGGGCTTCGCAATACATCGGTAGCATCCAATGGTTGGAGGATGCCGAGATAGTCCGTAGATGCTATAACACGCAGATTACAGAACTGCCTTTAGAAGGCAATTCCGTCAAAGAGTGTTTCAAGGTATATACCACTGACATAGGTGTTTTAATGGCAATGCTCGATTATGGAACACAGGCAGATATTTTGAAGGGTAATCTTCTTGGATACAAGGGGGCTATTTTTGAGAATCTGATGGCTGATTTCTTATGCAAGTCCGGGCAAAAACTATACTACTTCCATAAGGATAGCGGGCTTGAACTGGACTTCTTGGTGAGATTCAAAGGAGAATGCGTTATTCTTGAAGTCAAGGCAAAGTCGGGAAAGGCAAAAAGTATGACTACGGTTCTGAAGAACAAGGAGGTGTATCATGTCAAGAATGCAATCAAGTTGGGGCAATATAATGTAGGACGTGAGGGAGATATACTTACCATTCCGTTGTATATGGGATTCCTTGTTGAAGATAAGCTTACGGATGTTATCATTCCCGATGTTGATTTGAGTTTATTGACAGTTTGATGGCATTAATTATAGAATTTTGAAATATGGATATTCTGACACATTTCAGAAGCATAGAAGAACTGACCAAAACACTCTCGCGTGAGCAAGGTTTGCTGAGTGAGATGTTTGAGAAACGTAAACTAATAAAGTTTCCGTTGGGACTTGCTATAGATCTTGTCGGAGGGAATGAAACCAGATTGAGAAAGTTGGTTGACTATGGCGTATTGGTGGAGACAGGCAATACGCTTGAAATTGAAAGTGACTATCTGAACTTCTTCGAGGAGGTGCTGAATGTAAACGAGGAGATTAGCGTATTGAGTGTGCAGGAATGTATCAACACTTTAAAAGAACATATTGGATATTTTCTGCAAGAGACTAATGTCAATCGCAAAGCCGGATATCAAGACAATGTACGGCAACTTTTAAAGAAGACTGGATTCAGAACGTTGAAGAATGTGGTGGATTTGAAACGTAACATGGATAATGCTTATAAGCAGGAACCCAACTATATTATCAAGAAGAAGAAACTACAGAATCTGGATGAGAAGAGCCATAGCATCCGTGTCATGATACGTGAATGTGAAAAGTTGATGGACAACGAGCATGCTTTCTTCATTATGGCCAATGATCCGCACATGGCCAAGACCTGTAGCGATGTGAAACATGATTTTGTGGAAGCTTATCATGCACTCATGGAGATTGACCGACAGATTATTTTCTACATCAACCAGATAGACCAGCAGAATCAACTTTATAAAAAGATACGAAAGTTGAAATATCTGCAAGATCAGTTACTTATTAAGACGGATACGAACCTTATGCAGGTATTGGAAGAGAGAAGTCCTCTTTGGACGGAATCCCGCCAATACAACAAGACACGTTTGTCTTTGGAGATGCTACGGGAAAATGAGCAGGTCGTAAAGTTATTGAGACGAATGGCTGAACGCAACGGAATACAGAAAACAACAAGAGCAGAAGCCGAACCTTTGACAGAGGAAGATTTACAAGAGCATATCCAACAACTGGAGGAGGTGGATTCCACGGAAGTATGGAATGCGTTCTTAGCCTCAAGCTATGATCTGTTTAAGTTCATTTTGAGGTATGACTATAAAGTAAAATGTACGATGGAAGACCTAGTAACTCTCTTTTGCCAATTGGTTATCCTACATTCTGACGAATGCAGGATGACAGGAGAATATGCAATTTATCAAGACATCGAATATCCCATAATTTATGCGAAATAATACTCAAAGAATATACGAACGGTTGAGCCGAGGAGAGTTTCTTTCGGTGGACAGCACAGATACCTCCATCCGCCATTTGTATGAAGATATCGAGGAGAATATGGAGGATTATACTGATTACTTCAAGGAAATTGGTCTGCAATTGGAATGCGGCAATGGTTTCTTCTATTTTTCGCGAAAAGGAGAAAGTAAGCAAACCATAGAACAGAAATTGGAAAGCTTTTCAAAATGGCTTGACTATCTGGACTTTTTGAAATGCTATAACCAATCATTTACAGCCGGATATCAGTTCCGTAAAAGTCATTTGATAGAACAGATTAGTCTGGATATAGAACTAAAAGAAAAGGCTAATCATCTATTCAAGAAGTACGGTGCAGGGTCTAATATTGAGATTGTAAACAAACTGCTTCAAGAGATGCAGAATATGGGTTTTGCCGAGTGTATTAGCGAACAAGACGAGACTTATAAGATTACTTCGGCATTTCGCTATGTTGAAGAATTAGTGGAAATCATTCAAATAGTTAATGAAGATGAAGTACCTGAATAAGATTATTTTTATTAATAGTGCTAATATCCCTTATGCTGAGATTTCCGTGGATGGCAATGTACATTTTACAGGAACACAAGGTGTGGGCAAAAGTACTGTGTTGAGGGCATTGCTGTTTTTCTATAATGCCGACAAACACCGTTTAGGTATTCAACAGGGACAGAAGTCGTTTGATGAATTCTATTTTCGCCAGTCAAATTCGTATATACTTTATGAGGTGATGCGTGATAATGGCGCATATACCATATTGGTCAGCAGATACCAAGGACGTGCTTCATGGCGATTTATAGATGCACCCTATCAACGTGAATGGTTCATTACCGAAGACAAGCAGGTGTTGAGTGATTGGGTGAAGATTCGTGAACGTATAGACAAGAATGTAGGGGTTTCTGCAAGAATAGAATCCGGTGTGATGTTCAAAGATATTATCTTCGGCAATACACATGACCATAAATACGCACGTTATTCTTTAGTTCAGAGTTCGCATTATCAGAATATCCCGCGAAGCATTCAAAACGTATTTCTGAATACCAAACTGGATGCAGACTTTGTAAAGAACACGATCATACAATCCATGACAGATGAAGATTTGCCCATTGATTTACAAACCTACAGACGACTTGTTTCAAACTTTGAACGAGAGTATGATGAAATTGATTGCTGGTTCCGTCAAACACGTGACGGCAATTATCCGGTGCGCCAACAGGCATTGAATATTGCCGAACAAGGTCGCAAAATTGTCGCGCTCGACCAACAATTGTCGGATGTATGGCATATGATGAATCATGCGGTAGCATATAGCGAGCAACGGATACCACTATTGGAAGTGGAAGCGGAAGAAGTTAAAACGGCCATAGAAAAGGAACATAGTCGTAAGAAAGAACTTACAACTGACTATGATAAAGAAAAAGACTCGCTCAATCAAGAACTTGGCGCCAAGAAAAGCAAACTGAAAGAAATAGCACAGGCAAGGAAGGATTTCGATGCTCTTGGCATTGAAGACAAACTCTCTCTTTCCGACCGGGAGTCTGCGATCAAGCAAGAAGCGATTAATAAACAAACTCTATTGGATGATTTATTGAAAACGCATGCTTCAATAGAGGAAAAGTACAACATTGCAAAGGCTAAACTGGAGAATGCGCGTCAAGCATTCGAAAATGTTCAAAAAGAGGCATATTATCAAAAACAAGCCATACTCCAGATAGAGCGTAAGAGACTAGAAGAAGACCGTTCCAAGAATAGAAATCAGATTATGGAAGCGTTCGACAATTGGCGACATGAGTCTGATGAGCGTTTACAAGTCTTGTTGACCGAACAAAACAGGGCTGATAGTGCGTTGAAGGAACTCCGTCATTGGCATCCTATGGCCGATGAAATAAAGCAAACGGATGAACAACTTCAACAGCTGAATTTGAAAGAGAAAGAGAATACCGCACAACAGATAGCGGTAAAAAGCCAGATAACACAGATTATCGCCGAGTATGAGATGAAAGAGGCTGAAATAAAACATGCCTCACAACGTGAGCAGGAACGGCTTGAAGCCGACCGGACACAAATCAGGGAACAAATTGCAAAGATTAATAATTTGCTTACCCATTTAGACGGCTCTTTTTATAAATGGCTTTGCGAGAATACGGAAGGCTGGGAAAACACGATAGGCAAAGTGATTGACGAAGAACGGGTCCTATACGCACAAGGGCTTGAACCTCAGTTTTGTGTTGCATCTGACAACTTGTTCGGGATAAGGTTGAACCTAGACAATATAGCCTCCGTGCATCGTACGCCTGACGAGTATAGATTGGAGAAAAAGAACTTGGAAGAGCAAGTGAAGCAAATAAACCGCCAGCTCATGCAATCGCCTATTACCCTTGAGGAAGAGATATCGAAACTCGGAAAAAAATATGCGACACAACTCAATCCGCTTCGGCAGAATGTAACTTTGTTAAAGGTGGAAGAAGAACAAATACCTGTCAAACGACAAAATCTGCAAAACCATCGGCATAAGCTGGAGATGGAAGAACTGGAACAGATTGCTCAAGAAAAAGAGATCCGTGAACGTTCCTTCAACGAAGCTCTGCTAAACGTGCAATCGGAGAAGGATGTCCGTGAGAAAAATGAAGCAAGGAATAAAAAAGAACTTAAAAACCTTGACTCCTCATTCGGTAAAACCTCAAAAGCACTTGATGAGGAACTGCGCATTTTTAACGAATCACAAAATGCGGAAGCGACCGTGCGTTATAAGGAGTTTGCCGTACAGAAGAAGCAACTCGATGAACAACAGAAAGCAGAACTTGCAGGCAAAGGTGTTGATATGGATTTGCTTGAACAATATCGTAAAGCTTTGAAGGATTTGCAGACATTGTTGGCGAGGATTGAAGAGGAACGTTCTATTGTTATCAGGTATCGCGACGCTGAACAAAACCTTTTTGCCAAGGAGCCGGAAATCAGAAAAACGATTAAGACTATCGAGCAACGACTCTCTATGATACGCCAGCGTTATGAGGATAAACGAACACGCATCGAGAAAAAATGCAGAGAAATGGAAGAGCGTCAGCATATAGTCCTCAAGGAGCTGGCGCACAGAAAAGAGGGGTTGAACTTTTATCATCAAATGGTCGAGAACGAACATTTGGTACCCGACACTTATCTCTCTGATGACAAGACAATGGAGACACATTTGGATTGTCAGCAACTCCTGAGCCAACTTAGAGGTACTGTCAATCAAAAACGCGAGTCAATCGACAAACTTAAAGATATAGTGGTTAGTTTCAATCGCAACTTCAAGCCTCAAAATACTTTCCGTTTCAACACGATGCCTGTGACGGACAATGATTATCTGCAAATTGCCGTTGATTTGCAGGAGTTCATGGACAATAACAAAATCGATGAGTTCCGCCGACGTACCAGCGAGCATTATAAAGACATTTTGGGACGTATCTCAACCGAAATTGGTTCGCTGATGAAACGTAGATCGGATGTGGACGGAGTGATACTTGACATCAATCGTGATTTTGTAGAAAAGAACTTTGCTGGAGTCATCAAGAGCATTGAGCTAAGAGCGAATGAATCCTCAGACAAGCTCATGCAACTGCTTATATCCATTCATGATTATACCGTAGAAAATGCGCTCTCTATCGGTGAACTTAATCTTTTCTCAAGCAATAATCGGGATGAAGTGAACCTCAAGGTCGTGGATTATCTGAAGAGTTTATCTCATCAGTTGCAGAACGAACCGAATCGTTCATCTGTATCATTGAGTGACGCATTCCGCTTACAATTTCGAGTAAAGGAAAACGATAACGACACGAACTGGGTCGAGCGTATTAATAATGTAGGGTCAGATGGTACGGACATTCTTGTGAAGGCAATGGTCAATATCATGCTCATCAACGTCTTTAAGAAAAAGGCAGCCCGAAAGAGTGGTGATTTCATTGTACATTGCATGATGGATGAGATAGGACGCTTGCATCCTAACAATATCAAAGGTATTCTCCAATTTGCCAATTTACGCAATATCTATCTCATCAATAGTTCCCCCACATCCTATAATCCTTACGACTATCGTTATACCTATCTTCTGAGTAAGTATGGAGTGAAGACGAGAGTGGAAAAATTATTGAAACGAATAAAATAGTCGGATACAATATGGCAATAAGTGCGTCTATACAAGCATTGATAGCAGGTGAACAAGTCACAGGTTCAAAACTAAGCAGTAAGTTACGGGATGAACTATTGACCGAGGGTATGCTATTAGTTACCTCCCACGGCTCAAGAAAATCATATCGTGCCCGTGATACTGAAGCTTTAAAAAGATTTCTGATCGATAAGGATGAAAACTATCGCATTCTCGAAGTAAATATCTCAGATTCACGCGCTTCTATGGCGACAGAAACAGGTAACTCCAAACTTGTTATGGTTCGTTCCTGCCCAGGATTCCCTGTAAACAGCTATGAGCCTATTGGGTGTAGGCTTAACGGAGAACCTTTTATGGTAAAACCACAAAAAGGGAGTTTTGTTTTTGTCGCAGAATGGGAGACGTTCACAATACCTAAAGACGTAGTAGTGATAGGTATCGAGAATATGGAAAATTTCAGAATGATTCGCAATCAAAGAGTATTTTTCGAAAAATATCTTCAAGCGCATAAGCTTCCGAAAAAAGCACTCTTTGTGTCCCGCTACCCACAATCAACAGATCTTAGAAGATGGCTATGTACTATTCCCAATCATTATCTTCATTTCGGTGATTTTGATTTAGCAGGTATTGGCATATTTCTCTTTGAATTTCAACAATATTTAGGAGCGGAACGTTCTTCATTTCTAATTCCTTCCGATATTGACTCTCGTTTGAAGTCCGGTTCCGGAAAAAGATACGATGAACAGTATTGTCGTTTTAAGGACATTAAGTCAGATGAGAGTGATTTGCAGCAGTTGATAGATCGTATCCATCATGAACGAAAAGGTTATGACCAAGAAGGATATATTATGTTTGAATATTGATATTGCTCCCTCATCTTTTATTCGTTTTAAAAAGTGTAATAAGTCAGATTTATTCGCTTGAAAAAATGTAATTGCTTCCGTTGTCCACTATGGAAAATATTTGTATGCCCTAATAGGAACACTTATATTCAGGTAACAACTATTATATTCTATCGGGTATAATTCTGTCTATTGCATCATTATTATACCCGAAATGGTATAAATCAATATATTTGACAGAATTCCATAATATCGAGCATCTGATATAGTATTCCATCAATAGCAGAATGCCAACTTTGATGAAAATGCCCATAATACCAATGATTTATCGGATGATTGTTGGTTTTGAGATGGTTTAGAAGCATATCCATCGCTTTTCGTTCAAATTGTATATCCTCAATTAATGAAGGATCGTTCTCAGCCCATTGGTTAAGATTGCTTTTTGAGAATAGTTCGCAATATGAAGGTGCGGTATGTGTGACAACTGTATCAATCAAGAAGTTTGCACGGATGGTATTCAGCTTATCAGAATCGTAAATAGGAGCTTTGTTCTGCCAATATAAATTGCGAGAAATATCATTTTCTTGTGGTTCATTTGAATGAACACGGTATTTGCGTTTATCCCATTCATTTATGCGATAGATACGGTCAATAGAGATAGCTCCACCAACACAAAGGATGGTATGATTACAGGCTTGTAGAATAGTATAATCTGGAATAGCGATGAAGCGTTTGAAGTTGAACATTGCTCCATCGAAATAAGCTGGATTATCATGATTACCTCGCACAAACACAATCCAATTGTTGGCTTGGTTCATTCGCTTGACATTTCGTCTAACCATCTGTTCATAGTACTCTTTCTTTTCGAAGCCAAAGCCACAATCCCCGGCTACAATTAGCAAGGTGTCCGTAAGCTGATATTGGATGCAGAGTTTGAACACCAACTGATTAAAGTCTCCATGAATATCACCAGAGACAATAATTGTCTTGGCTTCGGGAAAAGATAGTGAGAATATGCCGTTATGGTTTATCTTATGTTCCTGTTAATAGTGTTTATAGATAGAATTAATCTTTACCAAACAACCCTTTCTCTTTCCACCTCTTGAGTTCCTTATCAAAATCTGAAAGAAACTCATTATCTTGAATCAAGCGAAATTTATCATATTCAGCGTATGCCTTTTCTTTCGCTTGTTCGGCGGAAATGGTGTCAGCCTCATTATATTTATCATACTCATATAGAGTCAAGAAATCATCCAATTGCTTTTTCCAATCTGCCATTGTGGAAATGATTTGCCGTTCGGCACGAAGTTCAGCCAAATCAAGGAAAGCGGTTGAAAGACGATTGAAAGCAGAAACTTCTTTATCTGATAGGTAATTCTGGACGATAATTGTATCCGACTTTTGAACTCTACCGTCAGGAGCGTTTTTCCACGTGGTAAGTCCCATGTGGGGCATTTGGGCATCTGCTCTTGAATAGATGATTTCGGCAGCCGTTTGATGTGAAGTAGCCCAATGCATCATATCTTGCACCATTTTGAAGAATTGTAGGGTGGTCTCTGCCTTAGGGTCATAATCGGCACTACATTCGGCATAGATATCGGTGATTTTCTGATAATACCGACGTTCTGAAGCTCGTATCTCTCGGATACGTTCTAATAGGTCGTCAAAATAATCTTTGCCAAAATGTTTGCCCTGTTTCAAGCGTTCATCATCCAATACAAATCCTTTTATGCTCATTTCTTTTAGAATCGATGTAGCCCACATCCGAAATTGGCCCGCTTGATAACTGCCCACACGATAACCAACGGCAATAACCGCATCCAAATTATAGAACAATGTATCATCGTTTTTGCCATCATGGGCGGTTGTTCGAATTTTTCGAATAACTGAGTTCTCGTTCAATTCACCGCTTTTGAATATATCTTTCAGATGATTGTTAATCGTATTCGTTTCGACACCAAACAAATCAGCCATTCGCTTTTGCGACATCCAAAATGTTTCACTATTAAAGATGACCTCTATACGACTTTCTCCTTGTTTCGTCTTATATAGCAATATCTTGGATGATAGACTATTGTCGATTAATTCAGGAGTTGATATTTCTTGTTTGAAATATTCTCTTGCCATTTGCACTTGCGGCTTCTTGCTATCGGCATTTTCCGCAATCATCAAACAAGCGATTCGTGATAGATGTATATTCTCCACCTTACGAAAGGAACCGGAAGCCTGTTTTACCATTTTAATCGTAGGGTTAAAATGCCCGGTAGTATTACAACCTTTCTTATTGGCTATGGCGATAGCTCTGTTTAGGATACGATTGAATTTTTGATATGTACTATAGCCTAATGCAGTGCACAGCTCACGAGAAGTCCAGTACTCTAAACCTTTTGCGTCTCGCTTTTTAATCCGCTCAAAGTCGGATTGAATAGGGGATGTGTTGTTCTCGTCTATCATTATTTCAGATTGTTTGAATTATACACCGCCAATCCTTTAATCGTCAACATATATTTCTGACGAGGATGACGGGGCTTGTCTGGGTAGAGCATAGAAACAGATCCCTCTTTTATGGCTGGATTGAGTGAGTATTCCATAAAATTCTCACGGTTCTTTAATCCTACAGAAGCCATCATCTCTTTAACTGATAATCTATTGTTTGCAATAGCCTTTATTAAGCGGCTGATATTCTCATTATCTATTTGTAAGGGATTGTCTGAGCTTGTCGGGGTACTTGTCGGGGTAGAGATAGCCATATCTTCGGGTGCATTAACCACCATGAAACGATTCCTCAATTCATTGTTTTCTCCTATCAAAAGGTTGCGGAAGAATCGTTCCAAGTAGACAGAATCTCTTTTGATGCCCTTTTGTATGTTTTGATAATTAGCTCTAACTAAAGCATTACGGAAATACCAAGAATGATTGGCGAAAAGGTTATTCTCAACATTGAATCCCATTGAGCGTAAATACCGGATGGTGAACACTGCTGTAGTTCGGGTATTGCCTTCTCCAAACGGATGAATCTGCCACAACCCGGATACGAATTGGGTAATATGACTTACTATTTGGTTTATATCCAATTCCGTATAATCAAAAGCCTTTTCTTGTTCAAGGTCATATTCTATGGCTCTACGGATGTCGGGAGCAGATACATAGGACACCGTATCGCCACGAAGCACCCATTCTTTTTGGGTGATATTGTAATCTCTGATTTGTCCGGCAAACTTGAATACTCCATCAAATATCCGCCGATGAATGGCGGTCAATCCAGCTACGGTAAAGGCAAACGAACGCTCATTCAATAGCTTGGTTATATTGGCAGAAACTTTATCGGCTTCCTCTGTTTCATTATCCTTTTCAGTACGAATGTCTTTTGAATCGTAGTAACTCTTGATAAGTTGTTGTACTTCATCAATGGTTATGTCTCCCTCAATATGCTTGCGAGCAGTTTCAATAAGATAATTCGAGGGCTTCAAGCCATCTACTGCTTGAAGTCCTATTGCTGTTTGCCACGCATAGCCTTTTTCACGCTTTTGCGGCTCGCCTTGTTGGGATGTATTCGTCGAAGTTAATCATTGAATATGTCTGAATTAATCCGCTTCTATTATATTGGTTGATGTTAAATAATTCTCAGTATACCTATAAGATAATCCAAACATATCCCAATTTTTTGGTAAGGTTTTAATTGTGGATTAATTGACATAATTACACTAAGATAATTCAATAAGATTGCAGGATTATAATCTTTGGTTGTTATTTCCAAAACTTGTTGAGAATATTTTAGCCATACACCATACAAGTCCTCTGAAAGATTATAATCTTTCATCTGTTTTAATCCGTCATCAATCAATTCACGAATATATTTGCGGGTTAATTCTTGATTTCTATTATAATTATTCATTTGTATGTTCTTTTTGAATGTCTTTTAATTGCTTTTCTAATTCGGTCGGATCTAGAGTATCACTTTGCTTAATAACATCGTCTCTTAAGAGTTTGATTTTATGTGTTATTTCATCTTGTTTAGCTTGTTCTTTATTAAGCTTAAAACCGTATCCTTCTATACTATTGATAAGAGGCATTATTAATAACAATAACCATAAAATTAATATTAAACTATTTCCGTCAAATTTGCAAATAAAGCATTGATTCACAAGTGTATCAAAGTTTTTGAACACATATATTGATGAGATAATTAACAATATTATGTACCATCCTTTTTTTACCCACTGCAGTTCACAGTTCACTCTACTTGTATCACATAGGAAGTTGTGAATTTTAGAAAATATCTTCATCTCTTTTATTCTAATTGTTTTCTATAAACAGAATCTAGAGTTTGTCTTTCCATACCAACCAGCCGTTATTGCTGCTACCAATACAGAAATCTGCGGCAGTACTGGGGCTTGAAAAAGTTTTATCCGATGTTAATACCAATATTCCGTTCTCGTTGGAAGTGTAATCTTGAAGCATCTTTTCTCGTTTTTCTTTCCAGTTGAAAGACGGAACCATTGTTTGGGCAACAATACTCCCTTTTAGGACTGTAAAGCCATCGGAACTGTAGAAGCCCTTTGCATTGCACCCTCTACCTTTGGTGTAGAATAGATGTTCCTCTTTGGGTTGTGATACTTCAAAGATATTGCAACCGATAAATGATGCCAGAAATTTCACATCTTCAAAAAATTCATCCATTGAATCTTGTTGATGCTCTGGTAGATTCGGTGCTTTAGGGATTTGTTTATTATCGCTTAAAACAAAAGCGTTTGCTTTCTTGGCTTCAGCTATCGCTTTATGTTCTAGGTATTGCACATCAACTTTAGTCATATCGGCATCTTTCGATACGAATATAAGTGCTTTTTGCCAAAACACCTTCTTGCTGTCGTGGTCTTTCACACGCTCTTTAAAATTTTCCGTTTCACCAATGTATGCCTGCGGCTTAGTTGATTCATCTTCGCCCAGTAATATATAAAATGCAGGTTTCTGCAACTTCTCTTGAGTATTCAGATAAGAGAGGTTAGAACGTGGCACGACAAACATCTGGCAAATCTTATTGCTGATGAATGCATATTGAGTTCCTTTCGGGTCTCCGTCTATGAGATATGTTGTTACTGTCTTCCCCATAATTATCTTCTGTTTTCTATTGTTCTTTTATTTACGCCGCAATCACCCTACTGATTAGTTTTACATAATCAATAAGTGCTTTAGGGCTATCACGGAAGATAGCTGTGAACTTATTGAAAGGTGGTTGCTGCAATACAACAGTGGCAATATCGCCATTCTCACATACATAGCGGATGAGTGTACGCAGATACTCCTCTTGCATACGGGTTAGTTCCGCACCATGAATCAATGCACGATATTTCTCTAATGCTGCTTCCTGTTCTATACCAATGATGGAACGGATGAAAGCAGCCACGTTATGCTGATAAGGCTTTGTTTTTGTTTGTGCATCAAATTCTTCTTTGGATCCTAATTCTTCCCAGAAAATTTGTTCCAATCGAGCAATGTCCTGTTCAGACAACGGTTCAAGGTGGTATATCTTCTGCAAAGTGTCATCGTCTGACAGATGTTCTTTGAGGTAGTCCTCCACCCTGCGGCGATAGGTACGGATAGGGGTTATATTAACACCTGAATTATCTTCTTCAAAGGTATCCGTTACATTGATGGTAAATGTTTGTCCTGCCGTGCCGCCATCCAAGTATTGGATAAGCTCACGAAGCTCCCGTCTGATGCGTTCAAGCGAGCCAAGACTTTTAGATTCCCAGAAATGAGCGGACAGCACCTCGTTCAGCACATCCATCTTGGCCATCACTTGCGGAATGGAGGCTTTCTTCTCTTTGAGATAACCGGCTATATCCATTATTTTCCGCTCAGATGATGTGGAGTTGACCGTTTCATCAACCAATGCAAGTTGAGATTTAAGTACAAGAGCGTCAAACTTTAAAGCAGAAGTGTCTGTCGTTGCATTTTTGAATAAAGGTGAGATATTTCCTTTCATTGCCGCCACATCACCAAGAGTCAAACAGGTCATAGCTTCCGGCATGGCGTATGTTTCTACAGCTCTCAGTTGAAGGCGCACATCAATCCGATTTCTGTTCAGTTCGGCTACCTGCTTGTGTAATATGTCGGCAAGGTTGTCGTGAAAAGCCTTTGATTCCTCCTTACTTTGATACGCTCCATCCTGTAAGGCGAATTTAATATCCGTGCGAAGATTAAAAAGCAGGCTTACGATGGATTGCGATTTGGTGGGCTTGGCACCTTCGGGGTTCATCTCAAAATATTCAAAGTTTCGATAGAAGTCGAAGATTAAAAATTCTTCCTTATCTCTGCCTTCGCCAAACAGGTTCTCACACAGACGTGTGCCTCTGCCTATCATCTGCCAGAACTTTATTTTGGAGTGGATAGGTTTGAAGAAAACCAAGTTTACGATTTCAGGCACATCAATGCCCGTGTCGAGCATATCTACAGATACGGCAATTTGTGGTTGCTTTTCTGCATCAGCAAACTTGTCAATCAGATCGGATGAATACTTTTCATAATTATCAATCACTCGGCAGAAATCCGCTCCTAAGTCGGGATAAAGGGCTGCAAACCGTTCTGCTATGAATACGGCGTGCTTGTGGTTGTAGGCAAATATGATGGTTTTACCTATCAGGGTATTGTCTTTCACCCGGATGCCGTCGTTCATCAGCCTATTCAGCACATGGTCAACGGTATTTTGGTTGAAAATGTATTTGAATATCTCCGTTGCGTTAATGGTGCGGCTGTACGGGTCATCTGGTTCTAATCCAGCTTTCATTTTCTCATACTCGAAAATCTCTTCCAACTGTTTCCGCTCTTCCGGGGTAAGTTGTTCAGGGTCAATTCCTGTGGTCAGAATCTTTGAGTTGTCTTTTATTGCTCTGAATGGGTTCAGATAACCATCTGCTACCGCTTCGTCATATTCGTAGCTGTCGGTCGGTTCGCCCTGCTCCATGCCGAACAGGTCGTATGTAGAGCGGTCAACTTCATCACGTGGAGTTGCCGTCAGTCCTAAGAGCAGGCAATCGAAATACTCAAAGATTGCTCCATATTTACCGAATACACTGCGGTGTGCTTCGTCAATGATGATAAGGTCAAATCTGCCTAATGAGAATGTTTTTGCATCCCTGTCCAGATGTCCTATCATGGTCTGATAAGTGGAGAATAGGATTCGTGCCGATATATCCACATCGCTGTCACGCAAGGAACTGACCGTCATGTTGGGCAATAACTTAGTGTAATTCTTTTTTGCCTGATTGACCAGTTCGATACGGTCGGCAAGGAACAGCACGTTTTTCACCCAATTGTTTCGCACCAGCACATCCACGAGCGAGATGCTGACACGTGTCTTTCCTGTTCCGGTAGCCATCACCAATAGGGCACGTCTATGTTTGTTGTTATAATGCTTGCAGACAGACTCAATTACTCGCTTCTGATAATTGCGGTTGGTTATTTTATCCGAAATCTGCAAGTCGGTAATGTCGTTACGTCCACGTTGCGCTATCATTCTGCGCAACTCGTCAATAGTGTGGAATCCCATCACTTTGCGTGACGGATAGCCGATGCCGTCTATTATGTGGGTTTCAAAACCATTGGTGTAATAGATAACCGGACGAGGACAAGCGTAGCGTGTTGCCAGACAGTCGGCATACAATTCCGCTTGGTGGCGACCTGCTGCCGCATCCACACTGGTACGTTTAGCTTCCACTACTGCCAGTGGCGTTCCGTCTGCATCAAACAATACATAGTCCGCATATCCCACACCGCTCTCATTGGGCATACCCTGCACTTCTATCTCTGTTCCGGCTTGACGGGGGATGATTTCGCCCTTATGTTCAGATACTTTCCAACCTGCCTCGTGGAGCAACAGGTCGATATACAGTTTCCGGGTTTCCGCTTCCGAGAGGTCGTTTACAACAGGCTGTGCATCCACCGTTGTAGGTTGTGCATCTGAACTTTCTTTCACCGCTTTTGCGGCAGTATCGGCAGTCTGCATGGTAGCAGAAGATGCTTGCTCTGTTTGAGGAACAACGGCAAGGTTGCTTGGTTGGGGTGATTGGGGAATCAGCTCTTTGTCAAAGTCTGGCAATGTGTCAATCACCTGCCAAGCCAATAGGATGGAACCAATGATGTAATAGAGATTTAGTACAGCAAAGAAAGACTCTCTGCGCCCCACAAATCCGTCACTGGCGTGTGCAGCATTGTTTCCGATTTTGCGCACATAGTGAATGCGCTTCATCAAGTCTTCGCTGTCTATAAATGCCGTGAAGCGTTCATCGGTGGTGAGCGAAAGCAATGAGGCACGTTCGCCTATTTGCCATCCTTTTAGGCGATAAACGGTCTTTACCATCGTTTCCAATGCAAGTCGTGCCTGCGTGGCTGAAACCATTGGATTAGCTACTTGAAAATCCTCTGCCGTAGCACAATAACGATAAATTGTTCTTAATCCGTCAATGTCTTTTATGATGTCGAAATTCCTCATAACTCAATCATTCTATAAATTTCCAATAACCATCCTTGTCCGATCCGATGCGCTGAATGACCGTTCCATTCAATTTCTTGATATGTCGTGCAACAGTGGCACGGCCGATATTCAGGAGTTTGGCATACTCATCGTATGTATATTCAGGATGTTCTTTAATGGCTGCAATGAGTCGGGTTGTGGTGTCTTTAGGCGTTGCAGTATCATTTACAGTATCACCATCTTCTTTTACAGTATCATTCATGCTTTGTTGATACTGTAGAATCCGATTTTCAAGATTGGTGATATGTTGGGTGAGCATTACATTTTGTACAATGGTGCTGTCTTCCTGCTCACGACTGTCAATCAAAGCCTGAATGTATTCGCCTTTAGCCTCTTTTGTAACAATAGACGGGATAAGGCCTAACTGTCGTTGTACGATGTTCATCAGCAATCGGGTTGTACGTCCGTTGCCATCAACCCACGGATGAATGGTGACAAGCCGAAAGTGCGCTTCAAAACTCAACCGATAACATGCCGCTATATCGCTTCTATCTACAGATGCCAGCTCTCCGTTTAACCAATCGCAAAAGTCGGCTGTTGCTTTAGGTACTTTTTGAAATGCCAAATAACTTCTGCCTCCGATTCCGGCACTTACATTGCACTGTCGCAATTCTCCTTTGGAGGAATCGAAACTGCCGCCCATAGTGGAGTATTCCGAACCTGTACGGCGCATGACTTTGGCAGACAATTCGCACAAAAACTCAACTGTATATGGCTGTCCTATTTTCGCCCATTCAAAGCCATAGAAGTATGCGTTTTTCAAATCCACATTCATCATCTGCTCGTTCAGGCTTCTACCTTTGGCTGCAATTCCCTCGTCAAACAACAGCTGGTTTTCTACTTCGGTAACAGTCGAACCCTCGATAGCCGTAGAATGAGTAATAAGAGAGTACAGGTAGAATTTTTCATAATCCACCTGCTGGTCTATCCCCGAAGCTGTATATCGGCTGATGGTTTCTATCAGTTTCTTATCAATCTCTTTCATACCGTTGTCTTGTTTTAAGAGAAATAATATTGCATTCGTTCTGCCATCAGGGTCTCGGTTTCGGCTAATTGGTCGCGGATTAGTTCTTTTTGCTTTTCGATGGCTTCGACTTGGCTGACGAAGTGTTGCTGAAGTTTAATGGGAGGCACTATCATATCAAACTTTCTAATCATAGCAATTGAGAGGTATGCAATAGTACTTCCATTTTGTGCTTTCTCAATTTGATTCTTGAACAAAGACGATTGAAACATAAATCCAAGAAAGGCAGATAAAACAGTTGACTTAAGATTTTTCAGCCATGTAATCATCCCATCTTGAAAATAGAAGCAATCTTCGTCCTTTACGATATAGCATAACCCTAACGTTCCTCTTGATGTTATTAATAAATCGCTTTCATTTGGAACTAATTTTTGGGATTTTAATTCCTCGTATTTAGCCTGCGAGATAAATATTCCAGTATCGCTATATCCATATTCAATCAAATTAGGAAAATCACTAATTTTATAAAATGGAATACCTGATTTTGTTTGTTCGGATTGGTATATTCTTTTGCTAGAAGTGACTTCACTTATTTCTCCTATCTTCATAATCTCCCATCCTTTCGGATTAGTTACAGGGTCGCCAAACATATCAAGGAAGATAGATTGAGCGAGGGCATCAAGGTCGGTAATCTGCGTTTTGTAGCCGTCAATCATTTCTTGCACTGCATCCAATTCTGATGCGATTGTTTGTTGCTCAACAAGTGTTGGAATGACAATTTGCACTTTTTGCAAATTGGCTCTTGTTATTTGAGGTTGCGCAGCCCCTGTAATGACTTTACTATAATCAATAGCAGATACAGCTTTCCCTAAAAAAGCAAAATCTAATAGATTTTCTTCTTTAGGGTGAACCACCATTGCATTACCATTAATCCATGAGAATGGTTTACTTATATTTATTGTTCCACAAGTCGCTCCACGACAAGTAATAAGCACTTCTGGAAATTTATGATTATATTCATTGTATTTGCCAATAACTCCATTAGCACCATATACAAGATATTTGCCATTAGAGTCCAAACAACTTGTTGCTATTGTTTTAGGTTGATAAAGATTGCATACCTCACCTAAAAAAATCTTTTGCCACTTTGATTTATCCACTCTCATACCCTACGAATTTAGCAGTTTCTTAAACTCAGCAAAGGCTGCGTCAATAGCCTTCTGTCTTTCCTCCATTCGAGCGATAATAGTTTCCGGTGCTTCATATTCAATAACTTCACGCTCCACTTCGTGATAACGCTTATAACTAAGGTCGTAGCCATTGGCACGAATTTCATCGGCAGTGACAAAAAATGACTGTTCTTTGCGACTGCGGTCGGTTTCCGCTTCGAGGTTATGGAAACGGGAGATTATATCAGGTATGTCATTTTGTTCAGGCTGAGGAGTGCGCTGCGTGGTGAGTGAGAATCCATCGGCACGCATATCGTAAAACCAAACCTTGTCAGTACCGCCTGTACCTGTCTTAGTAAAGATGATGATAGCGGTAGAGACTCCGCTATAAGGTTGGAACACACCGGAGGGCATCGTGATGACGGCTTGCATACAGTGCTTATCCACTAATGCGGAACGTATAGTCTTATAGGCTTGCGCATCACCTGTGAGAACCGTGTCCGGTACAATGGAAGCACACCGTCCGCCCGACTGAAGCATCCGCATCATCAAGGCAAGAAACAGCAACTCCGTTTTCTTGGTCTTGACAGCCGCTTTCAGCGTGTGCGCTATGTCGTCAGTGTCAAGGCTACCTGCAAACGGAGGATTGGCAAGGCAAAGGGTATAGCGGTTTGTATCGTTGTTCTCGTCAGACAGCGAGTTACGATAATACAGATTAGGCTCGTCTACATCGTGAAGCATCATGTTCATGCAACCGATGCGGAGCATGGAAGCGTCCGAATCCGAACCGTGAAATATCTCTTTGCGGAAACGGTCTCCCTCTCCTATATTAAGCAAATCATCACTCTGATGCTCTGTGATAAATTTGGCTGCTTCCATAATAAAACCCGCAGAACCCATTGCCGGGTCGCAGATGGTATCATTAAGAGTGGGTCGCATCAGTTCCACCATCATGCGGATGATATGGCGAGGGGTGCGGAATTGTCCGTTTGTACCCGATGCTGCCATGATGCCGAGCATATACTCATACACATCACCCATCATGTCAGCCCCATCGGACGTGATATTTTCAATACTTTCGATGACACGCGATAGCAGGCGAGCATTGGTAATTTGGAAAACAGTGTCTTCCATTGCCTTTCTATAAGCCGAACCCTCTTTCCCAACATGACGCAAAAAGATAAACACATCGTTGCGCACCCTATCCAACATTTTGGTCGGTTCCATTTCTTTGAATACGTGCCAACGCATTTCGTGGTAGGGTACATCTTTGTCGGTGGATGGATTGCGCCACACTCCTTCGGGGAATGTTGGGTTAAGCAAAACATCGCCCGTAAGATTTGCTATCGCTTCCTTTTCACGTTGCTTGTCGTCAAGCATCTTCATAAAGAGCAGATAAGTTATCTGTTCAAAGATTGCCGATGGTTGGGTAAAGCCATTGTTCCAGAATGTTTGCCATACATCATCCACCTTTTGTTTTATATCGCCTGTAATCATATTGTTCTTATGCTAATTTTGTTTCTACTTTTTTACAATCTCTTAAATTGTGGCGTATGCGAATTAGGTTCAGTCTGTGGTAAATTGACTTTTAGCATTACGGGCATTGGAAAATCTACTCCCATAAGTATAGCCTCTCCTGCACCTAATACTGGTAAATACGCCAATGTTGATTTATTTGCAGCAGAACAAGCACTTTCTACCGCTTCTTTGTCTTTATGATTTATTAATCGGTGAACTAAAAAAGTACCCATTTGGCTTAAAGTTCCCAATGGAATATCTCTTGGCATTTGTGTTGCCAAGCAAAGGAATAAGCCATATTTTCTACATTCCTTTGCTATGGAATCAAAAGAATCTAAACGCATGGATTGAAAATATTCATCTTTAACTTCTTTGTTCAGAAATTGGTGCGCTTCATCTGCAAAGAACACAATAGGTTGTGTCTTGAAATCTCCTTTTCTTGCTTTGTTAAGTAAGAATTTAGCTATGGCATTAGCTAATATTTCTCTTGTTTGAAAGTCATAGGGAACATCTTCAAAACCGATACGTAGAATGTGTTTTGACTTGTTGCTTATAAAAGATTCAATTGTCTCACACAAATCTTTTTTAGGCTCTTTTCCTATGCCAAATATTTGCTTAAATGCTTTGTCTGATACCTTACTATATATACGAATAATTAGACTAGCGATGTTGTCACTTGTTCTTTTGTCAACATCTCCCCACATTTCAACATTACTGCCATTACTTTCATATACGGCTTCCTCCTTTAATTGGATTACAAGTTTTGTTAAATCAAATTCAGAATTATCTTCCTCTATTTCTGCCATATATTTCGTTTCAAAATGTCTAAAAGCATCTTTATAATGACATTTTTTTCTAATTATACCGCCTACACACGTTATGAATTTATCTGTAAACTTAGGATGATAAAATTTCCCATCTTCTGGTAATTTTTCGTTTTCCTCTAAACACTTTGCCAATTTAAGTGATTTTATCGCATCTAATAATTTGGGCTGTTGCACTTGTCCCGCAGGTCTGAACAATGCGAACCAATCTCCAACGGATAAACGGGAATAATGAAAGTAGCTATCTTTATTTATAATAGCACTTTCTACATAATCTTTAGAATCAAAACCTGAATATTCTCCAGTAGGATCTATGATAATAGCTTTAGCCTTGGCATTTGAAATTCCTTCAAGTAGTTTACTTGTTGTATAACTCTTGCCTCCTCCAGTAGTTCCAACAATAGCACAATGGCGACCAAACAAAGCGTCCAAAGAGATTTCCACAGGAGTTGTTTTATCTTGTGTCAATACACCAAGTTTCATAAGGCATGGGGCAGTATTTTCTTTTTTTACGCCGAATCGTTTAAAGAAACTTTGTATGAAGTAAGAAGCGCAAACAAATACTTTAGCTCCAATTGGAGGTAGTGTGTTAAGTCCACGCTGTATTTCTTCTGGATTTTCAAAACTAAAAGACAATAGAATTTCAATGTATCCTATGGGATGCATTTCATTAGTTTCAAAAGACTTTTCGCTTAGTTCCAAACGCTCTTTTTCAGGTAATTCTATTCCTTGTATTTTTCCTAAGAATCCCATTTGATGCCCTTCTATTACTACATAGTTGCCTACTAAACCGCCGTGATATAGTTCACCATACTTGAAAAAAGGTTGTAACAAAGCGGAGGAAGGGAAATGTACCTTCACTCCTTGTGGAGTTACTTGATTGATAAAACCAATAAAGTGCTCGTTTACAAATGGATTATAATTAGTTCCCTTCATTGACAATTTTCACTAAACGATATTCATCGGATTGGTCATATATTTTGATGTTTGGATAAGCGTCAACAAATTCTTTAAAAGTTTCATTGACCATCATTATATTACCTCTTTCACCAGCTTCTTTATAGAAAATGTCGCTTTCTATGATACCTGTGTCCCTGTAATTGATAATGATAAGTTGAAAACTTGGATTTTGTTCCAAAGCTTCGTTTATCATGGATAATATGTGCTTGTCACCAAAGCTAAATCCTATAACAACCAATGTAGTATTTTTCATACGTAACGCAGCTTGAAAACGAGTCATCATTTCAAAAAATGGTTGTTCGTAAGAGTGTTCATATTTATTTTCTTGCGGAAAAATCATTAATGAATCTTCTACAGAAATTTCTTCTGCCTTATTTTGGTAAACGTTGTTGCCTCGTTTTTCCCAATCTACCGAACCATGTGGTTTGTATAGGTGGAAAACTCGTGGAACAAAATTGTCCTCGTTCTTAATTCTGCTACCATCACGAATTACGATATCGTAATCAAAATGTCTTCCACTGAATATCCGTGGAATGGAAAAAGAGAATCCATCTATTATTGTATAATTCCCTTTTCGTGCAGCTTGCTCAAATAGGGTGTCATAGTTTAAGGTAAATAACTTTACCCTTGCAATAGAACTTTTTCGTTTAGTAATCTTGTTAAGAAATTTTTCATGCACACTGGATGATTCGGAAGATGTTATTTGTAGATTGCAATTATCTTTAATCATCTTCTTTATTTTGCTAACGGTATATGTAATATTCCATTCTTCTTTATCTGTTTTGAAAATCGGTTCTGTGATATAATCTTTTGCTTTTTCTGCTAATGAAAGGACTTTTTCTAGGTTTTTTCTATATTCGTCTTTCTCGTCTTTGTCAGTATATCTGACTTTTTCGCAAAAGGCATCCATATTCTGTTTTCCACCAAGCAAAACCGTAGCATCATCCCATAAATTACACATAAGTTTGCCTTTCTTGTCATTCTCTCCAAAAAGGTAGGAAGAACCTGCACCAGTAAGAAACAAGAGATTCTCAATTTGGTAATTTAGCTTCTTTCCATATTCTTGACGTTTTAATTTGTGGGCGTAGTTTTCTATGTCAGTCGAGATGTTGCCTCTGCTTTTGCGTTTGGCAATAAGCTCTTCTGGAAGTATGGAAACGACTCCATTCTTTATATCAGTGAACGAATCTCCTTCTTTCACTAAATAAAGTGTAAATCCATCTTTTTTTAAAAGACAGATATTTTTAGTTTGTTCTTCTTGCTTCTTCATACTACTCATCTGTCTTTTATTAAATCTTTCACATCAATATTCAATATATCAGCAATTTCAAATAGCACTTCCAAACTTGGTTGCCGTCTGTTGCATACATACGCATTGACTATACAGAAACTCTTGCCGAGTTTCTCGGCCAGCCAAGTTTGTTTGATACCTCTTTCTTCAAGTACCTCTTTTATCCGATTCATAGGTTTATCCATCGCTTTATTTTTTACAAAAGAAATCTATAGTCAAATCAACCATTAATGCAGTTATTGTAACTCCACGCTTTGCTTCATCATTCTTGATAGATGATTTTACAACAGAAGAAATGAAACTGGTTACTAAATGCAACATCTTGTTGACTGGCTTATCTTCCGGTTTATTGTTAAGTGTTGCATCTATACTTTGTAAAGCTGTAATTGCTGCATTTGCTTTTGAAAAATTTTCATCATCCGGTGCAATAGCTTCCGCAATGCTTACTGCATATTTAGATACCGCAAGTATATCGGCAACTTTCAGTTGTTGTCCATATGGGTTTTGATATAAGACTTCTTCTTGCCTAAATATATGATTAGGCTGATAAAGAATATTTTGCGCATATGTGTAATGGGTTCGATATATATTGCGAATATTAATCTCATTTTGTAAGGCTTTCAAACATCCCACAACATTCATTCGCAATAATGTATCATCTTTGATGTTGTCAATGGAAGTTGGTAATATGTCAGGCAAAATCCCATTAGAGAGCATTTCCTGTTTCGTCTGACTTTGTACCGATTCTGCAAAATTAGGGATGCCTATATAGCCTGTAGCAATATAGTGACTTATCATTTTATTTCTATCTCCCAGCATATACGCTTTATAAAGATTGGAATATGCTATTTCCAATCTTAAAACTTCATTAGCTTGTTGCTGTTCAAGTATGCCTATTGCGTTCATATATTTATTGTTTTTCCGTTTGCAAAGATATAAAATTATCTGCTATATAAAGAGAAAAGGAGAGGAGAAATCCCCTCCTTAACTCAAAATCAAATGTCAGACATTCAAATCTTTCATCGCCAATCCATAGTTCTCTTGTCCGAACAGATCTTGATGGATGAGCTTCAACCCAAGAGTCTGATAATACTTGTAGTCATCACCTTCTGTGCAGAGGTATTTGTAACCGTAGCGTGGCATGTACTCCTTAAAGAAACGAGTCAAGTCTTTGAGGCTTTCGGCTTGGTTCTTCTTGAAGTTACTACGCACAATGATGATGCTCCAGTCGGGAAAGTTGCCTCTTCCTTCGCTATACTCCCAGAAGCGTATGTAGCAGTCCAAATCACGCTCACGGATGTCCACGCAAAAGCCATTGGCATTTTGCATCACGCTACAACTGTTTCTGTAGCCAAATTTCTCACACAAGTAGAGATTGAAATCAAGAATCAAATCGTTTTGTAACATAATTGATTGAATTTAAAAAGTTAATAAATAGTGAATTATAAATGAAAGCCTCGCTTGCGCTTAGCCTTTTTCTTTTTCATCAGGCGATTGAACTCTGCTTCTTCTGCGGCAGTGGCATCGTATGATGAACTGCCATTCAACAGACCAAGACCGATACTTGAGCCGTTGTCGGATTGGGAAATGCTTTGCTGCACTTCTTCATCTTTATGCGTGAACCCTTGCTTGGGGTATTCAAATGAAGAAGCACAAGCATTCTGTTTCAATCGGTTGTCGATATTCAAATAGCTGAACTCCCGACTGACCTTTGAGCCGGAGAAAGAAAAACCGTCATACTCAAACTTGACACCCTGTATTTCCCGTGTAGTCCGGCTGACCTTGAATTTCATATCAATGTCACGGTCGGCAAGGGCTTCTTTCAGTTCATCCCAATTTTGAGCTTTGGGCAGCTCCTCTTTCAACGCTTTGTATATCTCGTGCTTTGCCCGGTCGTATGGACGCAAGCGTTCCTCCTTGATATGGTCTTTGCCGTTGGCAAAGTGCAAGCGGTATTTTGCCGTCAGCATCTTACACACCTTTTCATTTCTGTGGAAGTCGTTCTTGTCGCTAATCGTCTTACCGTCATTGTCCACACGATTGAAAACGATGTGGCAATGCGGATGCTCACGGTCGATATGCCGGGCGATGATGTACTGCGTGTTTTCGATGCCCATCAGTTTCATATAGTCATGGGCGATTTGCAACATCAACGCATCATCAGACTTCAGGCGTTCGCCATCTTCAGGAGAGAAGTTGAGTGAGGTGTGTCCGACAATATTCTTTACCTTATCGTTGAGCAACGCCTGTAATTCAAATTGCTCTGCCATCTGTTCAGGTGTACCATCCACTCCGGCTGCTTCCAACAACTTGGATTTCTCCTCTTTCAGAACATACCGGACACAACCACCGAACGATGTTCCTTTGGTTTGCTTACCTATCATCTTTCAGTTGCTTTATAAGTTGGTTAATACGCTGCGCCATCTCCTCGCATCTTTTGGCAACGGCAAAGAAGCCGTAGGTGTTTGCCTGCTTCGCCAACTGGTTAAGATTGGTGCTTTCACCTATCAACTGACGGATGATGTGGATATGCTCTTTCGTGATTCGCTCACGTACCGTTCCATTCTCAATGAGCGAACGGATGACTGCACTTTGTGTCTGCTTGCTCCGTCTGCAAAGCGCACCGAGCCATGCGAATTGGTCGTATGACAGGCGGAGAGTTATCGTATATTTCTTTTCCATTTTGAATTGCTTTTAGTGAATAATTTGAGACCATCGGGAGCTGCCTCCTCAGGCTTTTTGAGGAGTAAGTGGTCGGGAAATGTAATACACCGACATTAACCTGCTACAGTAAAAAAGTCTCGATTCCTCTCCCTTTGTTCAAAGTCTGAATCCTCGTTTCTTTGGTGGTGAAACCTTTGGTTGAGGGATGTCTCGTTGTACGCTGATGAGCTTCAAATCGAATGTCTCTATCAGTGTTTTCAAGTTCGGATTCCTCTTAATCATTTGTTGGAGTATGGCTTCATCGGGGCGTACTTTCAACAGATAATCGGCAATGTCGTATCCCTCTTTCCGTTCATTCTCGGTAGCTTTGGCTTCCAGATAATCGAACAGTTGCACATTAATTCCATAGCTTTTCATCAGACTGATTTTGCTCTGCCAATAGTCGGTTGCTCCCAAATCGGGAAATAACACAACGCTTCTTCCTGCAAGAACGGACAGGCTGTTAGCGTTGAAACAACCGTTCTTTCCACCTGATGCAATCCATAAGAATTGGGGTAGGTGGTAGGATGCAATGATTGCCGTTTTTTCGCTTTCGACTAATGCAACTGGACGGCTTTTGTCTTCTGGAAGCAAATGTTCACCGAAGAAACATTGTTTCAAATTATAGTCCTCCTTATGCAGTACGGAGTGTACCCACGTGACATGATTGTACGGTTCTTTTATCCGCTTACCTGTTGTCGGATTGTAAAGCATTATCTTACCAGTGCGGACTCTGTTCTGATAATCCATTTGCCAAAATACGGTTGCACCGTCCCAATGTTTGGAAGTACCTACTTTGTATTTCTTCATCAGTTTTAATGTTTCCGCTTCTCCGAATTGGGCCGATAAGAATTGGAACAGTTTATTCTCAGGATAGCGTTGCAATGACTGATTGACTATATCCAAATCAATGTAGGAAGTGGCTTTCGGCTCGACTTCTTTTATAGGCGCATAGCTCCTAAGGTTATCCTCGGACAACTTTTCTTTCTCAGAAGGATGCCGTTCAAAGTAATCACGGGGCGTGAAGTGATAACCACATTTCTGCTCGTGGTCGCAACGCCCCACGTAATCAGGGAACTGGATTCGTTTCTCCGTATCAATGTATTTGGAAAAACATCTTTTGCGGTGGCAGTTCGGGCAAGTATGCCGTGTGCAGACACCTTTGTAAGGTTCTAAAATGAATCTATGTGTACTCATTGTTTGTTTCTTTTTAGGTGTGTCACTTTTGTCGTTATTGTCGTTTTCGCTTGGAAAGTGTCAAAACCGACAAAAATGTCACGGGTTAATCTTTGAATATTCTCCATGTTTCTCTTTGCGGAACAGAGTCCCGATATTGTCATTGAGAAATCGTTGAAATGTCCGCTCCTTCATCCCGTTTTGCTCGGCTATCTGTATGGCTTGGGCTGTCGTAAAGGAAGGAGGCAGCAGATTGACTATCACCTGTTGCTGGCTGTTAAGGGCATTCTCATTCAGAATATTTTGTACGCTCAATGCGGACTCTTTGAAATACTCCGTCAGTTTAATGGCTCTCTCCACCGTCAATAGGTCAATACAAGCCTTGTCACACTCTCCGCAAGTCCATCGTGCCAGTTGGATAATCAGACAAAAGCGGATGATGTATATCTCCAACTTGCAATAGATACTCACGATGGTGTCGTTCGTTTCCCGGTCGCACAACTCAGAAAAATGGTGCTGCCATTCATAAAGCCGTTTCTTGGCATCCTCCGTGAAGAGAAGAATTTGTGGTTCTATCTCTCCAAATTCATTGAGGACATACTCTTGTTGTATCAGCTTATCAATAATGGCATTCCATTCTTGTTCGATGTTCTCCGGTAGTTCCTTGTCATTCCAACGAGCCTTCTGTTGCAGATTGGGCATCACAAACAGAATGCGGTCGATGAATCCGTTACTGGAACGTTCACCTTTAGCCAACTCACTGAGAATCTTCTTTTGAATAGTACCAATAACTGAGATATACGGTCGCTTGATGAAGATGGAACTCTTGGCATTCTTGCGGTCGGATATAGTGGTCTTGGCACTGAACACCGACAGCCAGAACTGTTCTTCCGAACCGTTGTTATAACGGTTGAAGTTCTTGAACCAAGCGGACAATTCATCAGCCCATAAGCATAAACCTCGTTTGTTTTGCGCATGAATAAGACTCAATCCCTCAGGTGTTACATCCGAAATCAAGAAGCGTTTACGGACTGGTTCCTGTGGAAATTGTTCTTCACCGCTTTCCGTTCGTTCTTTGCGGCTCATACTCATCAGCTCATCATACTTGGCAAGAGCCTTTTCAAAGACTTGATTTTGCTGATAGTCATAATCAAGAAACGGCTTCATCGCAAAGCTAAGCGGATGGCTTTTGTTTGCTCCCGGTCTTCCGATCAATGCCATATACAGAATAGGACTTTCTATCCAGCCTTGCTTGATTTGGGCAAGATGCGTGTTGCCGATGCCAACTGCAATCGCTGTAAGAATTGCAGAGGCAATGTAGTCAGTCGGGTAGTTATGGCATTCGTGAACCTCACTGATGATGCGTTGGATTTTTGTCGGGAATATGCTGACAGGAAAATCAGTGCCAGCCAATCGCATACTTAAATCAACCGCTTCGTCAATGATGGATGCCGGATTAATAGAGGATGTATCCATAGTTCTACTCATTAAAACTTCATGGATGATTTGGACTTATGACGGACACCGCCTTGCATATTTGCCAGCATCTCCTCGTAAGTCTGTTCTGCACTCTTTCTACGCCCGTTCTCAATCCAAGCAAGAAGTTCGTCCTCATAGAAATAGAGTTTCTTTCCTTTCTTGTAAGCCGGAAGCAGCCCTTTGCGTACCAATGTATAGATGGTAGGCTTTGCTTTTCGGATGATACGGCAAGCATCCTCTATTTCTACCAACACATGTTTGTCAGATGGCTGTGGCTGGAGTTCCGCTACCATCTTTTTCAACTCGATGACCTGTTCGGTCAGATAACCTACCGCTTCGGGCAGCTTATCAAATGTTACTGTTTCTTTTTGCATACGTCGCTCGTTTTTAATTGTTCGACGGCAAAGGAAACAGGTGTTTCAATGGTGGAATCATTCACCAAAATATAACTGATGAATAACTTTTTGATGTAGTTGGTAGAACAATTGCGAAGATTTGTATATCTTTGCGGCGTATTAGTTCTTTGATAGACTGAGAAGGCTTTGGAGACTAAATTATGCTAAAACCTAAAGCGAGCAATCGCACCAAGTCATTGGTAAAATGGGGCGGATATAGTTTTGAAGTATGGCAGAATGGAGATAAGAACATCTCATATAGTTCGTTCATTATTTCCGATTGTCGATATATGTAAGATTCGTATCTACTTCATTATTTTGTGTCCATTTTTTAGGCACGTGAAAATAGAGAGTACAATGGAAGACAATGTCTAAGCATATTTTAGTTAGGTCATATTGATTTTAGGCACGTGGCAATATTGCCCGAACTAAAATTAAATGCTTATGACTAAAAAAAAGAAGAAGCCTTCAAAGAGAGGGAAGAAGGCTAACAAAAATTCCCTCCATTGTTCTCCAATGATTGTAACACAGGAGAAGAAGATAAAAAATTTGGCAAAATGGATTAAAGCCATTGCTGAATTTATAAAGGCATTGATTCAATTATCAAATGCAATGAAGCCTTTGATAGAATGGTGCAAATCTTTTTTTGAATTGTTATAATCAACTCTCTAATTTCTTTTTTTTGATGATAACAAGCGAAAAATATTTACTATATATACTGGGTGTTAATAAGGAACAGTTGGATTACTTGTTGACACATATAGAAGATTATTATTATTCTTTTGAAAGAGTAAAATTTAATAAGTTTACTGACAAACCAAAGAAGAATAGTAGTGGAGAAATTGCCACTAGACAAATAAACTCGTCTAAAGGAAAACTAAAAGAGGTTCAAACGCGTCTTTATGATTTTATGTCAAAGCAAGTTGAAATTCCTCAATATGTTTATGGTGGTGTTCTGAGGAAAAATAATGTGCGTAATGCTCGTCTTCATCAAGGAAATAAATATATATTTACGACAGACTTGAAGTCATTTTTTCCATCAATTTCTCATAAGCAAGTTTTTCAAATGTTTCTTCGAGAGGGCTGTACGCCTGCTATAGCAAGAATATTAACTAAACTAACTACTCATAAATATCAAGTTCCGCAAGGTATTCCAACCTCAACTTTAATTGCTAATTTGGTATTTAAACCCATAGGCATGGAAATTGACCAGTTAGCAAAGGAGCATCATATTAAATTTTCAATGTTTGTTGACGATATAACTTTATCATCTAAAGTTGATTTTAAAAATCTAGTACCTCAGTTCCTTGCAATCATTAAAAAGTCTGGATTCAGAATCAGTCACAAAAAGACACATTATCAAACTAAAAATCCTATTATAACAGGTGTAATATGCCAAAACAACCGACTTCTTGCTCCTTTGGGTTATAAAAAAAAGATAGCAATACTATCCAAGCAACTCTCAACGCACGAATCTATAAAGAATAAGCTACAAGGAATAAAAGCGTATTTGTCAATAATTGAAAAATCAAGTTCGCTTTGACTATTTATGTTGTCATTATATGTGGTGATTTTATGCTATTCTCCTATTCAATTTAATCTTGCATACGGATTCCGTGTGCGACATTTTACGTTCAATGGTAGATATTTCCGAATCACTGAGGGTATGGGCAAATACCCTCTTTATAAATGTGGCAGTCTGTAAACGTGGTTTGCCGAATGCCTTACCGATATTCCATCCAAAGTGCATAATGTCGATGGTCTTTAATTGAGAATCTACCTTTATAGGTTCGACTTTAGGCAAAGAATCTGATAAGTAGTATTCTGTAACATATCCACATAAGCGATTAAGGTCAGTTTCGTTAAGATAGAGAGCCAAAGTTTGTTTTATATATGTGAGAACTTTATCTAATTTTTTTTGCGATGCTCGTTCTTTTTCAGCCATAGCGGTAGCGTGGTATATCTCATATTCTGTTGGCTGGCTGGATTCTTCTATGGGAGTATTATTGATAATAGAAGATGTGGCTTCATTCTTTGGAAGCTCTGTACTGTCTTCATTGGATTCTGAAAGCGAGAGAGTAGAAACTTCTTCTGTGGTGTCAGATGGAGTTTCATTTTCGATTTCAGATTCTGAAACGATAGATTCTATATCTGCTGCACTTTCAATAACTTCATGATGTTCTATTGGAATTTCAGCTACCACCGTTTTGTTGCGATAGCTCTCAAATCTCATAAAGCATCTTTCTATTGTTGGGGAAAGGAGTTGTCTGAATGCTATTTGCAGATTGAGATAGATTGCTCCAATGACAATAGAGCATACTACAAGAATAAGGTAGCTGCTGAACTCGTCCCAACCATAGTGAAGTACGGTCTGACGGGCTAAAACACCAATGATTGCGATTGTACCAAAAACAATCAGATGCAATGTTATATGTTCTATCTTTCTCTGTTCCATAGTGAGATGTATTAATCGTTTGTGTGCAAATATATAGGATTAATTTTTGAGAAAATCCATAGTTTTGCTTGTTAATGGGCTTTTGACGATATATTTCATCACTTTTCACCACGTTACACTCCTAATAATAAGCGTATTGCAAATTTCTTGTTTTTGAATGAAAATAGCTGGGTAAATAGACTTGTGTATCTTAAAAACAGAAATTATCTGCATCATTTGGGGTGAAACAATGCAGATAATCAATAGGGTATAGAGATATAGCTTATTAGCAATACAATGTATGGTTTGTACCCTTGTTGAGATATAAAAGGATGTTGTAATCTTGATTATGAGCGACTTTGTTTATTAGCCATTCTCTGAATACTATGGAATGTCCGGTGTCTATTTGATAAGATAAGGCTACAACCATATCGAGATTATACACATCGGCATTGTTCCCATTCTCCAATTTGATGTACTTACAAACTTCGTGGCTCTTCAAAATATTGGTTTTCAAGATTCTCTTGATTGCTGCATGGATAGCTCCAGCCGTTGTATAAAACAAGTCTGCAAGTTCCCAAGTGGTCATCCATAATTCGCCATCAGAAATATGGATGCCTAGCCCTTTGTTGGTTATGATTCCTCGTTTCATAGTTACAATTTACTTGAGTGATATTTTATTGGCTGTTTCTCGCTTCTTGGAATTGACCAAATCGGCATATATTTGAGTTGTGGACACGTTCTTATGCGTTAGCATCTTTGATACTGTGTAAATATCTGTACCTAAGGATATTTGTATGACGGCATACGAGTGACGAAATCCGTGGAAGGTTATCGGTTTCGTTATTCCTGCCTTTTTGAGCCAGCTTTTCAGTGGGTAATTAATCATACTTCGCTTCAAATCCTTGAAAACCTTGCCTGTTCCGGGTGTGCCGCATAGTTCGTAGGCTTCGTAACTGATGGGGAGTGTCGCTTCCGTCTGGGTTTTCTGTGTTCTGATACGTAAACAATAGCCTTGGTCGGGGGCGATAGTGAAGTCTTCCCATTGCAGGTTTAGAATATCACTGATGCGTAAACCTGTCAGACAAGCAAACAAAGAGGCTGCTTTCAATACGGGGATGTCGCAAGGAGTGGCTGCGAGTTGCTTCACTTCGTTCAGAGTCAGATACTCTTTCTTCACATCTTGTGGCTCAATCTTATCAAGATAGTCATTGATGTTCTCACGAAACCATTTGTCCCGATAGGCAATCTTCAATAATCCTCTGAAAGTAGAGTAGTAGCCGGATGCCGAATTGAGGGATATGGGTCGGTTGCTATGTTTGAGTTGCTTGGCATTCAGCAAGTATTCACGGAATTTTTTGCATAAGTCTACATTTACATCGCCAAAGGTACATTGTCCCTTGACGAAGTTGTAGAAATGCTGATAGACGAATTGCCATTTCTGGTCTTTGTTCCGACACATCTTCTTGAAATAGGCGAGGAAATCGGCTTTTTGCTTGGTCTTATCCAAGAAACCAAATTCTTCATTGATGAGTGATTGTACCCGGATGCAACGGATTGCTTCTGCTTTGTTCAACATATCGTTGTTGAGCTCCCGTTCCATTTCGTTTTTGGGGTGGGCATAGATGTAGATACCGAGGTATTCCCTGCGGCTCATCTGCATCGTTTCGGGGTTACGGACTGCCGGATAATAATCCAGATACAAGGAAATACGATTATTCCTAATCGCTCTTTGTCGAACTGTTACTTTTGTACACGTGTGTGACATACTGTTTAATATTTAGAGTTTTACATTTGTTTGGTGCAAAGGAATAGAGTGATTTAATGGTGGTAACATTCACCGATAAATAACTTATTCAATCTTGGGTGCTTCAAGTAATTTATCTAGTTCGGGTTTGGAGATAAGCGTGTATTTGCCCTTCTTGACCTTTGGGATATTATGATACTTCGCATAATGATAGAGTTGGTCACGAGTGAGGTTGAACTTCTCCATCGCTTCGGCTACCGTATAATATTGCGGTTCTTCTGGTATGGCAATTCCCTTGGCTATATCTACGTGCTTCTTGGAATAGTACACCATGATGCCCTCTTTCTTCTTGGGGATGGCATTCTTGGAAACGAAACAATAGATGGCAGATAGGGTCATGCCGAACTTCTCCTGCATTTCTTGGGAGCTGTACCATTCGGTAATGTCTGGATTCGGGGCTTTCTTGGCAAAGAAAGCGTCAATATGTTTCTTGCTCCAGTAGGTCTTACCACGATTGAAAGTTCGGGGGATGTTGTTCTTCTTGGCTACCACAAATATCCATGACTCGTTTACATGATATTTCTCTTTGACTTCTGCGGTGGTGTAGAAGTCGGTGATAGGGGCTTTCTCAATGGGTACTCTCTTTTTGTATTCCGCTGCATTTTCAAACAGAAGCTCTATATCTTTTCTTCTGACTAATGTCTTACCTTTGAATTGAACTACTTTTATGATGTTATCTGCCATATAGCGATAAATACTGGCTCGACTAATCCTTAAGAGTTTTGCTGCTTCAGGTGGGGTATAGAATTCCTTGTCCTCAATAGATGGTTTTTCCGTCTTTATTGAGAACTCTTTTTGATAAGTCGCTATACGCTCTTGCCTAATCCGTTCTTTATAGGCTGCATTGTTGCACCTATGAGAACAATAGTTCGTAGTCGTTTTGCGAGCTATGAAAATTTGCCCACACCATTTGCATTTCTTCTTGATTTCGATGTTGCTGCTCATTCTTTTCTCCGTTTATTTCTCCAATTTTGTTTCAGTGCGTCTCACCACGTCTCACTGTGTCTCAAATCTCTACTACCTTGCTGGTGAGAAACAAGGCTTTAACAAGCGAGCAACAAATGCGGTACAAAAATGAGCTGAATAAGCCCTATAAACGATAACTATCGCTTATAAGGCTAAAAAGAAAGGCGTTCAAAATGAACGCCTTAATAATCGTTGATGATATATGCTAATCGTTGGTAATTACCACCTATTTCCCGATACAAAAATGTTGAAAGATATTCTGAAGTACCATATCATTCGTAACCTCACCAGCAATGTCCGAAATAAAGAAGATGCACTCTCGTATGTCTTGTGAAAGAAAATCTCCGGAAATCTGCGAATCAAGTCCGCTTTGTACTCTATGAATAGCTTCCAAAGCTTTATTTAAAGCTTCGTAATGTCTTACGTTTGTCACAATAATATCATTCTGTGTCACTGTAGGCAAGTGTGCGGCATCAATAAGCATTTTTTGTAGTTCACTTGTGTTCTCTCGTTGTTTGGCCGAGATGAAAATAGATTCCGTAGATTCTTTGGGGAAGTCTTTTAATAAAGACTGTAAATTCTCTTTTTGCTTGTCTTCGATCAAATCAGCCTTATTAAATACAACAATTAAATGTTTTCCTTCACAACGCGGAATAATCTTCTCTGATAACTGTTCGGTTTGAGAAGTGGCATTTACAGCATCTACCATCCAAAGAACAATCTCTGCTTGATCTAACTTTTGGAAAGTACGTTCGATACCGAGGCTTTCGATCGCATCATTGGTTTCCCGGATTCCGGCCGTATCAATGAAACGGAAAGTGATTCCTCCGATGTTGATAGTATCTTCAATCACATCACGCGTTGTTCCATGTATATCACTGACAATCGCCTTATCCTCATTCAATAATACATTCAGTAAAGTCGATTTTCCGGCATTCGTTTCACCGATAATAGCCACAGGAACACCGTTCTTAATAGCATTACCAACACTAAAAGAATGAGCCAACCGGGAAATGACCTGTTCGATTTCATCTGCCAGCTTTCTCAATGCCGAACGATCGGCAAATTCCACATCCTCTTCGCTGAAATCCAACTCTAGTTCAATCATAGAGGTGAAATTCAACAATTTGTTGCGTAACTCCGTCAGCTCTTTGTTGAAACCACCTCGCATCTGGCTCATAGCCAAACGATGGGTGGCAGCAGATGAAGAAGCGATCAAGTCCGCCACAGCCTCTGCCTGACTTAAATCCATCTTTCCATTGAGAAAGGCACGTTGCGTATACTCTCCTGGTTGGGCGATGCGGCAACCATTCTTGATAAGCAGTTGCATCACTTGCTGGAGAATATAAGAAGAACCGTGGCACGTGATTTCCGTACTATCTTCTCCCGTGTATGAATGAGGAGCACGGAAAAGACTGACGATCACTTCGTCAATAATCTCGTCCCCGTCATAAATACGTCCGAATGTCAAAGTATATGGTTTTTGCTCACTCAATAATTTACCAGTCTTGGCGGGCTTGAATATGCTGCCCGTGATAGAAATAGCTTCCGGACCGGAAACGCGGATGCTTCCGATAGCACCGCCCTGGGCGGTAGCGATAGCGCAGATCGTATCTTGATTCATTGTTTTTTCTTTTTGGATGAGCAAAGATAATTGTTTCTAAGTAAAAAATAGAAAATTGAGCACAACTTGTGCTTTATTTGTTTATGTTTACTGTCGTACAGTGGTATACCAAACAAAATAGAACAATAATGCTTATGGCACCAGCGATCAATTTATATTTTCCGAATGAGAAAAGCGGACTCATACGAGAAAACTACTAGGAAATACTTTCTGTGCTTGTAGCTCATTAAATAGCTTTGTGGGAGTATGATATCATTACGGGCAAAGGCTTCTTTTCAGAATTGGGGTAGGGGAGTACGTACAGGATGTTGTCGGTTAGGAAAAGATGATATGGTTGTAGGCATCGTAGGAAACAGGCATATCTCTGTCGAAGATTACGCTTTCGCAACGATTGATGAATTAGAATATCCGAAACATCATCAGGAGAGATTTACGATTGGTTATTGATAAAAATCAAATTAAAAATAACTGTGTGATATAGTGACACTATCCTCCTTGGATAACGTCACTATAATCGTATCATAGCGTTACTATCACGGCTTCATAGTGACACTATGTTGAATATAGACTAAATGATAAAAAATAGAGCAGCCTAACAAGTCCCTTATTAAGAATTTCCCCCCACGCTACAAGATATAGCGTGGGGGAATTTCAATATTTGGAACTCGTTAGGCAGCTCTATAATTCTATTCTAACGATTACAATTTTATTCTTTCAGAAGAGCGTACCTCTATATTCTGTCAAGTACAGTCTTAATCAGTGCATCAATTGTATTCTTATATCCTGTATTGGCCTCTTTAATAAGTCGGTTGGCTATCACCATACAGACAGTCATCGCCTTGTGTCCCATTAACCGGCTAAGTCCTGCCAAAGCCGAACTTTCCATTTCGAAGTTGGTAATCTTATAGCCTTTATATTCGAAAGATTCAATTTTGTCATTCTGTTTCGGATCTGCCAATGGAACACGAAGTTCACGTCCCTGCGGACCAAAGAAACCTCCAGCAGCTATTGTTACTCCACGTACCATGTCCTCTTTGGCAATCCGGTCAATCAGTTCTTCGCTAGCATCAATGACATAAGGGGCAGGCGCGCACATATTTCCCGACCAACCCATGTGATTGAGGAACGCACGTTCAAAAGGTAAGTCGCATACAGCATTTCGTCCGGCATAGAAATTCAGCAATCCGTCAAAGCCGATAGACTTTTGCGAGCACACAAATGTTCCGACAGGAGTGTTGGGTTGTAATCCGCCACATGTGCCGATACGTACTAATTCCAGCTGGCGAAACTGATCCTTTTCTTCGCGGGTATTAAAATCTATATTGGCGAGTGCATCTAGTTCATTCATCACGATGTCAATGTTATCGCAGCCGATTCCTGTAGAAACCACTGTAATCCGTTTACCTTTATAAGTACCCGTGATGGTTTTGAATTCGCGGCTTTCCACTTCACATTCTTTGTTTTCGAAATGAGAAGCTACGAGTGCTACACGTCCGGGGTCACCTACCAGAATTACTTTGTCTGCCAACCATTCGGGCTTTACGTGAAGATGGAATACTGAACCGTCTTCATTGATAATCAATTCAGAGGATGGAAAGTACTTTTTCATGTTATTGAAAGGTTTTAGTTTTATAATAGAATTTGTATCTATAAATAGAAACGCCGGAACCGGATTTAAGTTCAGAAGAAGCCTCTATCTTTTTCCTTTAGCAAGGGGGAGTGCATCTTACAACTGAAATGAAATCAGATTCCGGCGTTTGTGTGACGATTATTTGCTCAATGGCTGACTGCCTGCATTGCCTGTTGCCGGCTTGGCGATATTCTCGCGCATAGAGGTGTCAGCTTCAATATTCTTCATGCGATAATAATCCATGATACCTAAGTTACCGCTGCGGAAAGCTTCCGCCATTGCTTTAGGAACTTCAGCTTCTGCTTCGATCACTTTGGCACGGGCTTCCTGTGCTTTTGCTTTCATTTCCTGTTCGGAAGCAACTGCCATGGCACGGCGCTCTTCGGCTTTTGCCTGTGCGATGTTCTTATCTGCGTTAGCCTGATCGATTTGCAGAGCCGCACCGATGTTCTTACCTATATCGATGTCCGCAATATCAATAGACAAGATCTCGAAAGCCGTTCCTGCGTCCAAACCTTTACGAAGTACAAGTTTAGAGATCGAATCCGGATTCTCAAGGACCGATTTATGGTTTTCAGAAGAACCGATAGATGAAACGATACCTTCGCCTACACGGGCAAGGATCGTATCTTCACCTGCACCACCGACCAACTGACGAATGTTGGCACGTACCGTAACACGTGCTTTGGCTATCAGCTGAATACCGTCTTTTGCAACAGCCGTAACAGGAGGCGTGTCGATCACTTTCGGGTTTACAGACATCTGTACAGCTTCGAATACATCACGTCCTGCAAGGTCGATAGCAGTAGCCATTTGGAAAGGTAATTCGATATTCGCTTTCGATGCGGATACCAAGGCGTGAACTACCTTTTCTACATGTCCGCCAGCCAAATAATGGGCTTCCAGTTCATCACGGGTAATGTTTTTCAGACCGGCTTTGTGAGCCTCGATCATTCCCGGCACGATGATGTATGGCGGAACGTTACGTATACGCATTAAAAATAGTTGTATCAGCGAGATGTTAACTCCCGACACTTTTGCCGACAACCAAAGGAAGAACGGCACGTAATGGAAAAATATTATCAAGAAGATAATACCTCCAGCTATCAGAAAGATAGGTAAGTAGAAAGATGATTCCATTGATGTTATTATTAAGTGAATATTATTCTTTGTGTTTTTTAACCATGATTGTACCGTTCGTGATGCGGCTTACAATAATCGGAGTCTTTTCATTGAGGAATCCGTCTATTGATTTTACTTCCACAATTTTTCCGTTTATTTCGGCAGATCCGATTTGTGCCAGACGTGTGGTACTGATTCCTGTATCACCAACTTTGATGCTTTCTTCTGCGCTACGGTCTACTTTCGAATCAATATCCTTTTTTAATGCTAGTTTGTCCAGCATTTTCGATCGCATAAACCAAATCAATGATCCGATACAGGCAAATGCCGATATACTAAGAGTGATAAATCCTCCTGCCATACCTAAATTGGCAAATGCATAGTAGTTGGCATAAAGAATACAAACCAGTGCAGAAATTCCCGCCAGGCTAATGCCCGGGATGACGAACAGTTCTACTAGAAACAGTATGACTGCGGCAATAATGAGAATGGCGATAATGAGTATATCCATAGTTCAGAGTTATTAATTTATTTTGTTTTTTCCGCATTGCGTACATTCACTTCAAGAGTATCCAGCTCTTTGGACATTTGCAATACCCGCTTTTCGAGGTCGAGGATGGCAGGAGCCATATTCTCTTTCCCCTGTTGGTTGGCACCGGCATATTGTTGACGCAGGCTATTCAGTTTTTCTTCTTGTTGATAATAGTCTTTCTCCATCTGCTGGTAACGTTGGTAAAGTGACTTTGCTTTTGCGGATTTAAAGTCGCTCATCAGATAGTAAGTCGTATGATCGTCAATGACAAATTCAAAGTCCATCGCACGGCGTTCTTTAGGCTTATGACTGATGGCAGCTTCCAGACGTTGCAATGCTTCGGTTACAGTTTGTTTGTCTTTCCAGGTTTCTTTCAGTGAATGAATCTGTGCCAGACGAATGATCTGTTGCTGTTCCATTGCTTCATAATTATAAGTCTGTTTGGAAGTGTTAGGAATGAACACATAAATACATACCTTTCCTTCGGGCTGGAAACGGTCGGAAGCAAACCATCCGAGATTGTTGTATTCGTCAATGACGTACATATAATCATTGTACGGTGAATTGAACGGCATACCTACATTGTCCGGAACAAGATAAGTGTCGGTATTCGTGTTGTAGCGGGTGACAAAGATGTCGTAGCCCCCCAGTCCTTCGCCATCACTGGCATAGTAAACGGTGACTCCGTCCGATAGAACGAACGGATAATTTGCGTTTCCGGAAGCGTTGATGCTGCCCGGCAACGGGCGTCCGTCACTCCATTCATTCAGCAATTTGTTTTTTGAGAAGATGTCAAGATTACCGTTCTCGCCCTTTTCGCTATAATAGATTTTATTTCCAATTTCTGTTTCATAGACAGTTCCCGGATGTTCTCCTTCTGTCTTGAAGAAATCATTGAAGGTGAACAATTTACCCGATTCTTCACTAATCTTGTATGCATGGAGGAAAGTCGCCTTGTCTACAACGAAACTGTCAATGATACATACATCTTCCACTCCTTTCAACATCCGAAGGTCAGCTTTGCTTTTTTCCAAAAGTTTCTCCGCTTCTTCCGTCGATTTCTTCCGTTTGCTTAAGTCTGCGATATATTCTTCAAAACAGTTTACTGCATCTTCGAAACGATACGTTTCATTATATGCTTGTCCCAGATAGAGTTGTCCGCTGGTAACACGTTTTTTCACTGCTATCTCAAGAGGTTTCACTGCTTCTTCCGCTTCTCCGGTTTTCAGGCAACATACGCCATACCAATAGTTATAATTCCCGTTCGACGGTTGTGATTTAGCATACTTTTCGAAGACGGGTTTGGCTTTTTCATAGTCACCTTTATTAAATAAGGTGCGTGCCTGTTCCATCGTTTGTGCAGATACTTCGCAAAGGAAGAGGCTGCAAATTAAAAATAGAATATATTTTCTTTTCATCGTTTTGAGCGTTTATGAGTGGCGGGTAGATTGAAAACATTACTGCTTTCGGGCACCCGTCCTTTTATCAATTGTTCAAAAGTACAAATTTATTAGAAATAAACCCTTTTTCAGTGATTCTATTATGTTAATTCTTCTTTAAATCATTCTTTTCGCTTACTTTTGCAGCCGATTTTCAAAGATATGACACAATTTACGGAAGAAGAGAAAGCCATTCGCCGCATTGAACGGCGGTTTAGTAAAGGAGTGGTGCAATACGGATTGATAGAAGAAGGAGACAAAATCCTTATCGGACTGTCAGGAGGAAAAGATTCGCTGGCGCTTGTTGAGCTGTTGGGTAAACGCGCGCGTATCCATAAGCCTCGTTTTTCTGTCGTTGCCGTTCATGTAGTGATGAAGAATATTCCTTATCAGAGCGATACGGAATATTTGAAAGCACACTGCGAGGCGTATGGAGTTCCTTTTGTACAGTATGAGACTGCCTTTGATCCTGCTACCGATACACGTAAATCTCCCTGTTTCCTCTGTTCATGGAATCGTCGGAAAGCTTTGTTTACTGTTGCCAAGGAGCACGGATGCAATAAAATCGCTCTCGGTCACCACATGGATGATATTTTGGAAACTTTATTGATGAATATCACTTATCAGGGAGCGTTCGGTACCATGCCGCCCCGGTTGGTGATGAAGAAGTTTGATATGACAATTATTCGTCCGATGTGCCTGGTTCACGAAGCTGACTTGGTAGAATTGGCGACTTTGCATGGTTATCGGAAGCAAGTGAAAAACTGCCCTTATGAATCGCAATCCAGCCGAAGTGATATGAAAGGTGTTTTACGACAGCTGGAAGCGATGAATCCGGAGGCACGTTACAGCCTTTGGGGGAGCATGACCAATGTACAGGAAGAATTATTACCGGATAAAATAGATTGAACAGATAAATTTGAATAGATTGTTATGAAAGGATTCTATACCATTTTGTTGTTGATTGTATCCAATGTCTTTATGACATTCGCCTGGTACGGACATTTAAAGATGAAACAGGAGTACAGCTGGTTCGCTGCTCTTCCGCTGATCGGTGTGATTGCGTTTAGTTGGGCAATCGCTTTTTTTGAATATTCCTGTCAGATACCGGCGAACCGCATCGGCTTTATAGGCAATGGAGGTCCGTTTTCGTTGATGCAACTGAAAGTCATCCAGGAGGTGATAACACTTGTTATTTTTACAGTGTTCACTACTATCTTCTTTAAAGGTGAAGCGTTACATTGGAATCATTTGGCAGCGTTCGTTTGTTTGATTGCGGCGGTGTATTTTGTGTTTATGAAGTGAAATTGTGACTTGATTCATTTTCCATCTGTTTCTTATCAATAACATAGCCACGTATAGAAAATTGTCGCAATATATAGGTTGCCTATTGGCGAAATTGAGTAGCACGGATTGAGTTTACACGGTAGCCAACGGAGATTATCGCATCTAAATTATAAAATAAAGTGTTGTGACTTTTCTTGTATTCGGCAGTATGTGCAAATTTCGCACATACTTGATCTTGCTGTAATTCTGCAGATTCAAATCTTCACTCTCTTCACCAAATACACATTTCCCAATCTCGTATGTTGTCGGCTGATACCTGCTGCGGTCAGCACTTGCGCCAATTGGATAGGGGTACAGTTACGCAGTACAGCCGGAAACCTCTTTTTCAGTTCCTGATGAATGATGGCGGCGGAGAGTGACAGACAATCCGGCTCATCCAACGTGGCAGGTACGTATGTATTGCGTACAATGTCTTCTATGGGATTGACGTGATAGTATGCGCTGTTATGACGTTGCAAAGCATGTTCTTCCTCTTTACTGAACCAGTGTCGGGCACCCGCAAGCAGTTCCGCTTTCAATTGGGCATAGATTTGCGAATGTTCTACTCCAGTACAGTCAATATCATGCTCCACCTCAATACAGATGAATCTGCGACTGCCCGACGGATCGCACAGTAAGTCAGTTCGATTACTGGTTCCGATAAAAGAGGCGATGCGGGGAAGCGGTCGGAAGTTTTTCTGATAGGCTTTGCAAATGTTGAGACTTGACATTTGCATCAGATTTTTCAGTAATGGCATCTTTTGTGCTCCGAATTTGTCAAATTCGTCCATGTTTAGTAATCCCATCTCGGCAAGGAGACGTTCGGGATTGCCTTGTGCGGTTAGTTTCAGATTATCCGAATAATATCGGGCTAGTTGTGGCGGCATTAGTGTTCGGCAAAAAGTGGATTTATGACGTCCTTGCTCTTCGCTGATAAGTATTGGGGCTACGCTGTTTGCTTGGGCTTGACTTTCTCCTATCCACTGGGCGGCAAGTCCGAGCATCCAGGTATGGAAACTTTCTATCCATAGAGGGTGATCCGATACCCGTCTTGCCAGATTATTCAGTCGTTCTATTCCATCCCAGTCGGGTAGCTCATTCATGTAAAGCTGGAAAGGGTGGTAACTTTCTATTTGGGTGGAGTAGATGTATCTTTGAAGGTCTTTATCCCAACAGTTGATACCTTCTTTGTGAGCTTCCAGGCAGAAAGTGTTCAGTTCTCGTCTGTCTATACGACAGAAGGATACATTCTGTTGACCGGATGGACGGAATTCTGTTTCTTCGGTCAACAGGTTATAGCGAAAATCATATCGCGTTTTCAAAAAGTCAATCACTTGTTGTGTCAGAGGAACGGGCTGTCGATGCGTTTCTTGCATTGTTTGTTCGTTCTCTTGTTTGTTCTTTTGTTCGTGTGGGTAAATGACGGTATTGGGTGATTCTTTCATCAATACCCGTATTCTTTTTGCCAAACGCTTCGAATTATATTCTAATGTCTTCATATTTTTCTTCTTATTAAATGAATAAATGTTGTTTTCTCGACCGGTTGATGCTGCTAAGGTATAACATGAGATATGGGGTTTGCAAGTATTTAACTAAGAAAAAGTTTATTTTCTCCTGAAATGAAAAACAAGCTTTTTTATGCGGATATGTCGTTACTTTGTCGTATCTTTAGTGCTTGTTTAGGAAAAGCCGACTAGAGTTGTCCGGTTGGCTGACAATAGTTGACTGAACAGCCGATTCCAGTCGTCCGAATAGCCGATTAAAGTTGTCCTATAATGAAGTTACACATTTAAATTAATAAGAAGTAATGGCTATTGTGTTTGATTGGTATGAAAATCCGAATGCTTCTTCGGAAGAAGAAGCAACGTTGCATCCACGTATCTTTATGAATGGAAAGGTAGATACGGATGCTCTTTGTTACAAGATTCATGACTACAGTTCGTTGACTGTGGGCGATGTAAAGAATGTGCTTGATAACTTATCGAACATTCTTGGCGAGTCGTTGCGTGAGGGGAAAGAAGTGCATATCGAGGGGATCGGTTATTTTTATCCCACTTTGGAGGCTACAGGGAAAGTGACTCGCAACACTCCGCATAAGACTAATAAGGTGGCTTTCAAAACTGTCCGGTTTCGTCCTGACAGTAATCTGAAAGGGCATTTTGTGGGTGTCCGCGCCAGTCAGTCCAAGTATGTCCGCCATTCGGAGAAGGTGTCAGAGGTAGAGATTGATATGCGGTTGAAAGAATATTTTGCCGAACATCAGATGATGACCCGCCGTGATTTTCAGGAAGTGTGTGGTTTGGCACGTACTACAGCCAAAACGCATTTGGTACGTTTGCGTGGAGAAGGAAAACTGGTGAATATCGGTTTGCGCAATCAGCCGATGTATGTGCCTGCTCCGGGTTATTATGGCGTATCCAGAGATGCGGCACATCCTTCACGCTAATGACTGTGAAGGATGTGAAGAAGCATATTTCTTTGAGTAATCACACGAAACAGTTGATAGCTTGAGACTTATCCTCATGTGAAGAGAGTGAAAGAAAAGAAGCGGAGCTCTATTTCGCTATGTATTTTTTCATTCCTTCCGTGTAGAAAGTATGGAACTCGCCGTTTTCTCCGCTATAAATAAAGTAGGCGTCAATCTCCGGATTCGCTTGGCAGAAGGCTTCCGCTTCTTCCAGTCCCATCACCATGAAGGCGGTAGCCAGGGCGTCGGCAGTCATGCAGTCTTTAGCGATTACGGTGGACGACAAGATGCTGTGCTGTACTGGATAACCCGTTCTCGGGTCGATGGTATGAGCATATTTCTTTCCGTCCTTGTAATAATAGTTGCGGTAGTTTCCGGAAGTAGCCAAACCTACATCCGAAAGTTCAAGTATGGTTTGTAAGTCTTGGTTTACGGACAGCGAATCGTCGACGGGCTTATTGATTCCGATGCGCCATAAGCCTTTGGAGGGGTTTTTGCCTTTCACAACCACCTCTCCGCCGATGTCTACCATATAGTTTTTTATGCCTTTCCGGTCGAGCAGTTGCGCTATTACATCTACCGAATACCCTTTGGCGACTGCACTGCAACTCAACATGATGCGCGGATCTTGTTTGATTACTTTGTCACTCTCCATTTTCACCTTTTCATATCCGGTGATTTGCAACAGGCTATCTATCAGGATTGAATCAGGGAAAGCGCCTTTTTTGAAACCGAATCCCCAAGCGTTGGCAAGAGGAGCTACTGTGATATCGAAAGCACCGTTTGTCTCGCGGGAAATTTCCATCGATCGGTTGAAGCATTTCCGGAAGAAGCTATCGGCAACTAATTCCTCGTTGCGGTTGACGCGACTGATAACTGAACTGTCGTTAAATGGAGACAGAGATTGGTCGAAGCGTTTCAGTTCGGCTTCTATTTCCGGTTTTAAATTACCGTCATGCTGGTAAGTAATCTTGTATACCGTCCCAAATACCAAACCTTTGACGCTATAATAGCCGGCTTGTTGATTATGCCTGACTAATATCCAGGTGGTTGCTGAAATCAGGAAAGCTAGCCAAAGGAAATTTTTCTTTGTTTTCATACGCTCTTCTTGTGGATGAGAAAACTCATTTTATTGGAGAAATAAATGTTCAATTAATATCTTTAGTCCGATGAGGACCAGAATGATGCCTCCCCATAACTCTGCTTTCAGTTTTCGGGCGATGCCACAGCCGCATTGGATACCAAAGAGCAGACCGATGAGTGACATGACGAAGGAAACAAGTCCGATGATAAGGATAGGGGACAGGATTGCATGATAACTTTGCACACCTAAAAAGGCAAACGAAATACCGATTGCCAGTGCGTCGATACTCGTTGCAACGGCCATCGTGAATACTACTTTCAGGCTGGTCGGGTTGAATAGCTGGCAGCACTCTTCTTCTTTGAAAGATTCCCAAATCATTCTGCCGCCAAGAAAGGCAAGAATGGCAAAAGCAATCCAATGGTCTATGCTTTCTATGAAATGGCTGAAGCTTTTGGCGAACATCCATCCGATAAAAGGCATGATTGCTTGAAAAAGTCCGAATGTAAAAGCCATGATTAGCATGGGTTTCCATCGGGTACGCTTCAAAATGATACCGCTTGCAATGGAGACAGCGAAACAATCCATCGCCAGACCTATTGCAAGCAACCAAATCTCTAGTCCTGTCATTATATTCTAAAGAGGCAATTGGTAAATAAGGGAATAAGTGATTCCCATATTGTTTGATTTAAACTTTCCGTAGCCAGGCACGTACCATGGATTTCCGTATTCTCCGGTAGATGCTTTGGTTTTGTATTTCATACGTACCGACCACCCCATGTTGAAGTTTTTGTAGATACGTACTTTAACGCCTAAAACAATTTCCAGCCATTGTACGGAACCTTTCATTCCCAAGTGGCTGAAAGGGATGCTTCCGCCCCAGTAATCATCTCCTAAACTAGGGTTGCCTACCGCATCTCCCCAGATAGAATCGTCTGCCGGCATTGTGGATACATCATATTTGAATGAACTGAATGCATAGCGAAGCCCCGCATATAAATAGCTGTTCTTCTCTTTCTTCTTTGCCATGGTGTTGTAATCCACACCGATGCGGAAGAAGGGAGCCATTTTGCTCTTATAGTGTATGCCTGTTTCGCTCCAAGTGTCTGTTCCTCCCATACCAAACTCAAAGGTAGGGATGAATTTGTTTTTAAGATTGACGCCCACACTGACTTCTGAACTCATAAAGTCGCCTCCCAGAAGCTTGTTTCCGATGCCGTATAAATCCACACCGATATACGTACCATTGTAAAGCGGAATGGTATCTATCTCGGCAACCTCTTTCTTTTTCTGGTCTCTTTTGGGGGTATGGGTGGGGCGCTGCTGTTGTGCCAGCAACGGAAGCCCGATACAGAAGAGCAGAAGCAGGCTAATCAGTCGTTTCCGGGGTGCGGTCGCGATATTTAAAGAATATCTGTAGATTCTCGATTTCATTTGTATTGGCTTCTTTATTTCGTAAATAGATAGAATCTATCGTCTCCGAACTGTTTGCTTTATTCCCGAATCTGGCACTGATGATGTTTTGTTTCATCATATATCCGCATTCCATTGATTGAAAGTAAGGCGTGTTCTGTTGTACGATGTATAATGTATCTACATTCTCCGGTTTACGTTTGGGGTCGAATTGGAGAATAAATACAGTGGTATCACTCGTATAGCGTAATGGTAGCATTAATGTATGTACCTTCTTTTCGTTGTTAAGAATGATGGAGTCGGTTCCTATGGCTTTGATAGTCAGCGAATCGAGCGTATCATTAAGTACGATGGTCTTATCGTCCGGGTTAATGGTCTTGAACGTGCAATACATCATCGGACGTCCTGCCAACGAGCAATCGTTCTCGTCCGAGCACGAGGTGTGAAGGTTGACTGCACCGCCAACGATTGTCAAAAGGAGAAAGATACGAATTAAATTCTTCATAGTCAGTTATTGAATGTGAATCAAATTTTCTTTTCTATCTGATAGTTATTCCGTTCCGGTGCATTGCGGGAGATTAATTCGCCAAGGAAGCCGGCTAAGAATAATTGGGTACCTATAATCATTGCCGTCAGTGACAAATAGAAATAGGGAGAGTCGGTCACCAGTCGGTAGGGAAGACCGTTGGACATGGCATATAATTTACTGGCACCTACGATGATGACGGAAATCATTCCGACGAGAAACATCAATGAGCCCAACAGTCCGAAGAAATGCATCGGTTTGATGCCGAATCGGGAAAGAAACCAAAGAGACAATAAATCCAGATATCCGTTCACGAAACGGTTTAGCCCGAATTTCGTCGTGCCATATTTGCGCGCCTGGTGGCGTACCACCTTTTCACCGATTTTCTTGAATCCGGCGTTCTTTGCCAGGTAAGGGATATAACGGTGCATTTCGCCATAGACTTCGATGTGCTTTATTACCTCTTTTCGATATGCTTTCAGACCGCAGTTGAAGTCGTGCAGGTTTTTGATGCCCGACACTTTGCGGGCGGTTGCGTTAAACAACTTGGTCGGCAGGGTTTTCGAAATAGGGTCATATCTCTTCTGTTTCCAGCCGGAAACCAGGTCGTAACCGTCCTCGGTAATCATCCGATAGAGTTCGGGGATTTCATCCGGGCTATCTTGCAGGTCGGCATCCATCGTTATGACTACGTCTCCTTCGGCTTCTGCGAATCCACAGTAGAGCGCGGGTGATTTGCCATAGTTACGGCGGAATTTGATACCTTTTACATGTTCCGATTGAGCTTTCAGCTTTTCGATCACTTCCCATGAATGGTCGGTACTTCCGTCATTAACGAAAATCACTTCGAATGAGAATCCGTTGGCTTGCATGACCCGTTCTATCCAAGCATAGAGTTCGGGCAGTGACTCTTCTTCATTGAATAATGGGACTACAACTGATATATCCATTGTACGAATGATGATTTATGATTTATAACTTATGATTGAACGGGTCCGTCATATTCCGGTTTGGCCTTTTTCATTACCATCAATGCAGTAGGGATGGCCAGGATACTTCCCCAGAGTACATCCCATGACAATAACTGCATGGTGATATTGATGGAAGTAAGCGAACGGGCGGCATCTATCGTTTCTTTTATCACTTCTTTGTTTTCTATCAGAGCCGGGGTGTTGACCATCAACTCGTCCCACAGTTGGATATAAGAGTTGACGATAAATCCGTGATCAATGAATTGGAAATAGGCATAGTGGGCCACGGCTACCAATAGGGAAGCAAACATATACATAAATATGGTGAAGAGCATGGCATGTGAAAATTGGATACTTCCCCCACAAATTTTATCCCGGTACATTCTCACATAATAATATCCGATAAATGGTACGGATAATGTCAGGATTAGAAATAAAAACGAAAGGAAAGGTATGTGGAATCCCAGCGGAAATAATATGAACTTCAATATCCAATAGATTCCCATGTACGTGCCAAAATGCATGGCATATTTTTGTAAATAGTTTCTGTTCTCTGTCATCTTCATTTATAAATTGCGCACAAAGGTACAAATAATATCGGTTGGTAGGGAAAATCTGGTTGTTAAAGTTAATAAAGCAGGGGAAGTTGCTGCACGAATATTTTTTTGCGATTTTAATTGCTTGAAACGTAGCTTGTTAGTGTTTTGTTGGTAAAAAAGTTGTCTGTAGCTATTGCAGAATACATAAAAATGTCTACCTTTGCAACCGCAAAACGGGTAAGTCCTATACGGCCAGCTCCCTTCGAATCCTCCAGGGCTTGATCGCAGCAAAGGTAGTTGGTTGTAGCGGCGCGATATAGATAGCTTACCCACCCGCCTCTTTAGCTCAGTTGGCCAGAGCACGTGATTTGTAATCTCGGGGTCGTTGGTTCGAATCCGACAAGAGGCTCAAAATTGATATACAACCAATTCACGAAGGAAAAAAGCATTCAGGTATTTGCTTGGATGCTTTTCTTTTTTTATATTTGCACATTAGCGAATGTATAGTTCCGAAATGACTTGTTCGGAACTATACATTTCGGAAGTATGTAAATCGTTGCTAAATTGAGGAATATGAAAAGAATAGAACTGATTGAGGCATTGAAGAATCTATTGAAGTGTGTTGTGCCTAATGCACAGGCTATTCTTTATGGTTCTGAGGCTAGGGGGGAAGCGCGACCGGATAGTGATGTTGATCTGCTGATTCTGCTTGATAAGAATGAGATAACTCCCGAAGAGGAGGAAGAGATTACCGCGCCATTATACGATATGGAATTTGAACAAGGGATTATTATTAGTCCGATTGTAATGACCCGTAAACGTTGGGAAGAAGCTAAAAAACAAACTTTGTTTTATTATGATGTTTTGAAAGACGGGATTCTTTTGCAATGAACGAAGACGTACGCCAGAATATAGTAATGTATAGGATGGGGAAGGCCCGTCAGTTATTACATGATGTGGATGTTCTTATAGAGAATGAACTGTGGAATTCTACTATCAATAGAATGTATTATGCTTGTTTTCATGCAGTATCTGCATTGCTGATAAAGAACGGAATAGAAGTTAAATCTCATATGGGGATACGTCAAGCGTTTGGACTTCATTTTGTCAAGGCAGGAAAAGTTTCGCTAGAATATGGGCGAATCTTCTCGAGGATATATGATAAACGTCAGTCGAGTGATTATGATGATTTTATTGATTTTACGAAAGAAGAGGTTGAAAAGTTGTATCCTCAAATTAAATCATTTATAATGGTTATTGGCAATTTAGTTGAAGATTAGTCGAGAATTTTTGAAGGTTATGTAATAAAGAGGACAGCAATGTATCCTCTTTATACAATGATTGAAGTCTATCGGGTACGCCTGTGCAATTTTACAAAGACTCCTAAAATTATCAGAATGATTAGTAGTGTAACTCCAAATGCCCAATAATTGATAACCCGTGATTCTGCGTTGAGGATATAATTGCCTGCCAAGAGCCGGAAACCATCTATTCCCCAAATAGCTGAATTGTTGTTTTCTTCACTCGTTCCGTGGGTATGGCTAAGGGATACATATATTCTTTTCCTTTTGCGACGGAAAAATATTCTCCATCTACAACCGATAGTTTTCTGCAAACTTTTACATTCAGGTTTTCTTCCTCTCCCCAAAAGTTGAACTTGACGGCAGAATCTAGTTTTACTATTTGCTAGTCTGTGTCTATTTGAAACAGAAATGGATTGTGAGTCTTGTCTCCTGCGATGAAAGCGGAATCACCTCGGGCATAGACTTCCCAGTATATGTTTCCGTCACTTCCAGTTCTTCGACATCCCGAAGCATAAAAACTATTTTCTGTTGTGAGGGAAGTTCCTTGGTATAGCACAATATCAATTCTTTCAACTGTTTGTTGGCGAGCGATATTTCAATATTATCATTTGAAGGAATATTTGCTGAATCAGAGAAAGAAGATTCTTTATCCAAAGGTGAATGGCTTAATGAACGCAAACGGTCGTAACAGGCATTGCAGGTAATATCATCATTTATCCTTGTTTATAATATGATACGTAATAAAATACTTTCGGTCGTTTCCGGACTATTAAATATATTACTCTACATTATTATGAATCTACTGATATTGATTTTAGTAAATACACTCCGTAGAGGAGTTCACATGTGGATATAAAAGTGTCTGCCATGAAAATAGGCAGGTTGTTCTCCCTTGTAGTATCGTGTTTGACGTTACAAACGTAGTTATTATTTTTTCAAATCTATCAAATAAGTAGAGAAATAATTATGCAAAAAGAGAGAATGGACTACCAATGAATCCATCCTCTCTCATCTTTATTATAGGAATCTATTTACTTAATTCTCTTATATCCATACACAGCCAAATCGCCAAGCTCTTCTTCGATACGAAGCAGTTGATTGTATTTAGCCATACGGTCTGAACGGCTCAAAGAGCCGGTTTTGATTTGTCCGCTGTTGGTAGCTACTGCGATGTCGGCAATAGTAGCGTCTTCCGTTTCACCCGAACGATGAGAGGTAACAGTGGTGTATCCATGACGGTGAGCCATTTCGATAGCGTTCAATGTTTCGGTCAACGAACCGATTTGGTTTACTTTAATCAGGATAGAGTTGGCACAGCCTTTTTCGATACCCATGGCAAGGAAGTCTACGTTAGTCACGAACAAGTCGTCACCTACCAACTGGCAGCGGTTGCCGATGCGTTCTGTCAATTTCTTCCAACCTTCCCAGTCGTTTTCGCTCATACCGTCTTCGATAGAGTCGATAGGGAATTTGTTAATCAGTTCTTCCAGATAGTTGATTTGTTCTTCAGCGGTACGTTTCTTGCCTTTTTCGCCTTCAAACTTGGTATAATCATAAATACCATCGTGGTAGAATTCAGAAGAAGCGCAGTCCATACCGATCATCACATCTTTACCCGGTTCGTAGCCTGCGGCTTTGATAGCGGCAAGGATCGAGTTTAGGGCATCTTCTGTACCTTCGAGGTTAGGGGCGAAACCTCCTTCATCACCTACGGCAGTACTTAAACCACGGTCTTTCAAAACCTTCTTCAAGGCATGGAATACTTCAGCACCCATCCGCAGACCTTCTCTGAAAGAAGGAGCACCGACAGGGCGAATCATAAATTCCTGAAATGCGATAGGAGCGTCACTATGTGAACCACCATTGATGATATTCATCATCGGTACAGGCATTACATACGTATTTGTTCCACCGATATAACGGTATAAAGGAAGGTCTAAATAATTGGCGGCAGCTTTGGCTACGGCAAGAGAAACACCGAGGATGGCGTTAGCACCTAAGTTTGATTTAGTCTTGGTACCGTCCAATGCCAACATGGCGTAGTCGATTTCTCTCTGGTTGAGTGAAGACATTCCGACCAATTTCGGAGCAATGACTTTATTTACATTGTCAACCGCTTTTTGTACACCTTTTCCACCATAGCGTTGCTTGTCACCATCGCGAAGCTCCAATGCTTCGTGTTCACCTGTGGAAGCACCCGACGGCACTGACGCACGTCCCATAATGCCTGATTCCAATACTACGTCAACTTCTACTGTGGGGTTACCTCTTGAGTCGAGAATTTCTCGAGCTACAATTTTTTCAATTTTCATCGTTTCTATTGTTTTTGAATAAGATTTTTGCAAAAGTACGGACTTGATGTGGAGCCATTAGTCCGTCCTTATATTATAACGACGGGACGATGCTTTTTGTTTGAATGTAATGAAGGAAATGTGGAGTGACAGGGAGTTTCCTGTTTGAAATTTGTTCGGCATTATGAGGATTCTTTTGGTGGATGTTTTCCCGAAGGAGGTTCGGTGACAGTGATAGGAGTAGAATACATCGAAGAGGATTGTAATAGACCATGATTGAGGGATAAATTTCAGCAGCCATGGCTGATAATTCATCGAACTTCGTTATATTTGCAATGTATACTCGTTGGTTAAATCGGAATATGGCAAACTTCAATTCATATATAGACAATTTGGATATGACTTTCTGGCATGGAATCTGTCTGCAAAACGGAATGGTAAAGCATTACCGGAAAGGAGAGGTCTTTGTTTGGCAGGGGGATGTCATCAAGTATTTTGGGATTATCAGGAAGGGATATTTCAAATATACGATAACGGACACTGAAGGCCACGAACATATTACAGGGTTTGTATTCAGCAATGGCCTGGTGGGTGATTTTCTAAGTACCGTAAATAAGGAATCTGTTAAGACCAATATCATTGCAGCGACAGATGCGGAGGTGATGCAATGCCCCGCCAGCGTACTGAAACGCCAGCTTGAGCATTCGCCGGCACTGCATCGGGCTCTGACAGAAGGCTTGTTTCGTCAAGCTTATATGCAGTACTTGGATTTGTGTAGCTCGTCGCCCAAAGCGCGTTATCTTGCTCTGCTGAAGCGATGTCCGGATATATTGCAAAACATTACTCTCAAAGAAATGGCCTCTTATCTGCAAATAACGCCTACACATCTGAGCCGTATCCGGAAAGAACTGACATTCACCAATAATACATTGGAATAAAATTCTCCGCTCCTATCTTCAGCTAATATATTTTTTCCTTTTTCTGAATTTTATGTTATGCTTGTAGTTCTCAACCTATGTTGAGAATCATTTGTCTGCTATGCCTTAATTTTGTGTTCATCAATTTAAATATAGACTCGTATGAAACCTTTAAGAATCACCCGCTTTCTACTACTGATTCCTATGACGACATTCTGTGTATGGATGCTCAATTCTTGCCAAGTTGTAGAATTAGTAATCAGTGGTACAACTTATTATGAAACGGAAATTACTACGAAAGACAATCAACTGATTGCCGGACAAATAGGCGGCCAACGTTCCTCTAACCTGCCTTCCGGAACCAAGACCATCAGCATCAAGACAGAAGAAGGACGAAAAAAAATCAAGAGTGAGGAAATCAAATACATGACGCTGGCGCGTAAGAATCATCCGGAGAAACGACAGACATTAGTGTATGCGGAATTCAAGATGCCATATACAAAGAAGGGTGAACAGAAATTTCGCACATTCAAGAATTGGCAGGTGTTGAACAGTGCAGGCGACCATCTTCTCCTAACTGCATACGGACACACTTACAGCCTCGCTAAAGATGGAGCTTTAATTATCACTTACAGCAGAGACGAGGGAATACAATATTGTATTCAGCGTCAGAGTGATGATTGTCCGATATTTATCGGAAGAAGCATCTCCAGCCGATCGTATATGCGCAAACAGTGGCAGGCATATCTTGCTGATGATCCTGTATTGTGTGAGAAAATAGCGAAGAAGGAGATTGACGCATTTGATTTTACCGCTATCACCGAACAATATAATCCTGTAAGTAAATGACTTTCTTTTTGAACCGTAGAAAGAATAGGGAGTTTGTCGTGCCGTTTTGTATTAAACATGAATGTAAGAGGCAATCCCATTTCGGGTGTTTCTTCTTGATTGTTGCAACACTTTTCTCACCATGCTTATGCCATAATATTTCGGCTCAGGAAAGTAATCTCAAAGACGGGGCAGCACTTTACAGTATAGGGTTTGGTTATGAATGGATGTCGGATGCCTATTCTTCCAATGGATTTGCGCTTGATGTACGTGCCCGTTTCTATATGTCAGGGCAGCTTTTTTGTGAACTTATGGGACATTGGGGGACGCATGAGGGAAGTAAGAGTGTACTGCAAAAAGGAAATCCGTTCGACATTGATGATGAGCGAAACACACTATTGGGAGTTGTTGGTCTTGGTTATGAGATATTTCAGAATGAGAATCAGACATTTGATATATACATCAAAGGGCTTGTCGGCTATGGTGTCAGGTCTTCTCGTTTTGATGATTACCAGATAACCGGCAGTGAAGACGGGCATGTCACGCTTGGATGCGATATAAAGAAAAAGGGGATAGCTGCTGCTATCGGATTAGGAATGGACACGCGTTTCAAACGGTGGACACTTACTCCCTCTGTTGATGTGTTTTATATCGGGAATGAATGGAATGTGGCTACTATGATATCTTTTGGCTTTTTTCTTTGAGACGCACTTGTGAATCATGGCAAAGTGCGGACTCTCTTGAACGGCTTTTTAATCTTCGATAACAACGCCTAACAGAGGAAGTAAATCCATCGCTTGCAGGGAGGTGATGACAGCTCCTTTCAGGTCGCTGATATTAAGCGTGATTCCGCTGATTCGTGAAGTGCGCAAGTCTATTCCGCGAAGCGAAGCATGAGAAAAATCGGCTTCCACCAAATCGCAACTGTCAAAAGCGATGGAAGAGAAACGGCAGTCGTTCAAACTTCCGTTACGAAGCTGGCTATGCGCAAAACGTACCTGGTTCATCTTGCTCATGGCCAGATTGATGTAACCGGCATTGCAATCGTGCAACAAGACATGGTTCATAGTTGTCTCGGATAGATTGGTTCCTAATAACTTACAAGAGATAAATTCTACTCGATAGAGAGAACTTTCGGCAAAAGAAATGTTAGATAAATCGCAATTCTCAAACCGGACATCGGTCAGTTGGGAAGAACGGAACTTACACTCGCTAAAGGTCTGATGCCGGAAGGTGCAGTTCTTGAAACTTTTATAAGATTTGTCGATACCTTCTTCTTTTCCTTTACAGAATAAAAGATGAGAAACGGTTTCTTCTTTGTCGAGCCATTCTTGTAGGGTGGTGGTACTGACTTCCTGTTCCTCCATCATGGGAGGAACAACGCGGACGGGTTTGATTGGGTTTCTTTTCATCATGCCTTTCCCACATATCCGCCGGCTACCACAGCGGCCAATCCTATACCTATACTTATTAATGTATATAAAATAAATGCTCCATAGAATTCTCCTTTCAGTAGACCTACACCGTCACTGGAGAAAGTAGAGAACGTTGTGAAACCTCCACATAAGCCCGTTGTCAGAAACAAACGGACTTCGAACGGAAGGTGAAACCGTTCTGAAAGGGCATAAAATAGGCCGATAAGAAAACTACCGAGGAGATTGACAGTGAAAGTAGCCCATGGAAAATGGTAGGGGACAATTCGTTCGTGCATTAATAACTGAATGAGATAACGCAATGCACTACCCGTGCCTCCGCCGATAAAGATATAGATAACTTCTTTGCTCATTTGATTGAAAGGTTGATATTATTTGTAGGCGGCTTCAAAATCTTTTTCGAGTTGCTCGAAACCTCCGGGATAAATTAAGGCGTTGTGCCATATGAATAATAAAATGTTTATTGTGATTGAGATAATAATCTGCAAATATAGAAAGATTATGCAATATTCATATTTAATCCTTTTAATTTATTCACCATAGACACTATATTCTTTCTAGTCTCAAAATATGTTATCTGCTTTATTCTTAAATACTTATTCTGTTTTTGGTTCTGTATCCCTCTATATTTTCTTTATAAAGAAAAACACCTCTTGTGTTTCCGGTCTATCTTTGCCATACGATTATTAACTAACTCATTTATATCATGAAGAACATGAAAATAGGAACTGTAATAGGGCTCTGTCTGTTGCTCTCTTTTTTCTTCGGCACATCAGCTAAAGCCGAAAGTATCACTTCTCCTGACGGACAATTAAAACTTAATTTCTCTGTCAATGCGCAAGGAGAACCGGTGTACGAACTCTCTTATAAAGGAAAAGAAGTAATTAAACCTTCGAAACTGGGATTGGAATTAAAGAATGATCCGGGACTGATGAACGGATTCACGCTGATCGATACGAAAACTGCTACTTTTGACGAAACATGGCAACCTGTGTGGGGAGAGGTGAAATCCATCCGCAACCATTATAATGAAATGGCTGTCATCTTGAATCAAAAGGCACAAGATCGTAATCTGATTATTTGTTTTCGTCTTTATAACGATGGTTTGGGATTCCGTTATGAATTTCCACAGCAGAAAAATCTGAATTACTTCGTTATCAAAGAAGAACATTCTCAATTCGCTATGGCTGGCGATCATACAGCCTTCTGGATTCCAGGCGATTATGATACGCAGGAATATGACTATACCGAATCCAAACTTTCAGAAATTCGCGGATTATTGCAAGGAGCAATTACTCCAAATGCTTCTCAAACACCTTTCTCTCCGACAGGTGTACAAACTTCCCTGCAAATGAAAACGGCCGACGGATTGTATATCAATCTGCATGAAGCCGCTTTGATCGACTATTCTTGTATGCATCTGAATCTGGACGATCAGAATCTGGTTTTTGAATCATGGCTGACTCCTGATGCGAAAGGAGATAAGGGGTATATGCAGACTCCCTGCCGTTCACCCTGGCGTACGGTGATTGTAAGTGATGATGCCCGTGATATTCTGGCTTCCAAATTGACATTGAATCTGAATGAGCCTTGTATGTATGAAGATGTTTCTTGGATTAAGCCGGTGAAATATATTGGAGTGTGGTGGGAAATGATCACCGGAAAAGGTTCCTGGTCGTATACGGATGATGTTTATTCGGTGAAACTTGGACAGACGGATTATTCCAAAACAAAGCCAAACGGACGCCATTCAGCCAACAATGATAAAGTGAAACGTTATATCGATTTTGCTTCCGAACATGGATTCGACCAGGTATTGGTGGAAGGCTGGAATGAAGGTTGGGAAGACTGGTTTGGAAAATCGAAGGATTATGTCTTTGATTTCGTCACTCCATATCCTGATTTTGACGTGAAAATGCTCAATGCGTATGCTAAGGAAAAAGGGGTGAAGCTGATGATGCATCACGAGACCTCTGCTTCTGTACGTAACTACGAACGTCATCTTGATAAAGCATATCAGTTTATGATAGATAACGGGTATAATGCTGTGAAAAGTGGATATGTAGGTAACATTATTCCTCGTGGAGAACATCATTACGGACAGTGGATGAATAACCATTATTTATATGCGGTAGAAAAAGCTGCCGAATATAAGATATGTGTAAATGCCCACGAAGCAACCCGTCCCACAGGATTATGTCGTACCTACCCGAATCTGATTGGTAACGAATCGGCTCGTGGCACAGAATATGAAGCTTTTGCAGGTAACAAACCGTTCCATACGACCTTGCTTCCTTTCACCCGTCAGATTGGCGGACCGATGGATTATACGCCGGGTATTTTTGATACCAAACTATCATTCCTGTCGGGCGATCACAGCTTTGTACGTACTACTTTGGCTAAGCAATTAGCGCTTTATGTAACGATGTACAGTCCTTTGCAAATGGCAGCCGACCTTCCGGAAAGTTACGAACGCCACATGGATGCATTTCAATTTATCAAAGAGGTAGCTATTGATTGGGATGACAGCAAGTATCTGGAAGCAGAACCGGGAGATTATATTACAGTGGCACGTAAAGCAAAAGGCACTGATAACTGGTTTGTAGGAGGCATTACTGACGAAAATCCTCGTACTTCTACTTTTACGCTTGATTTTCTTGAACCGGGAAAACAATATGTAGCCACTCTTTATGCTGACGGAAAAGATGCGGACTTTGAAAAAAATCCGACCTCTTACCAGATAAAAAAAGGATTGGTGACAAATAAGAATAAGATGTCTGTGAAGTTGGCACGCAGCGGAGGGTTTGCAGTAAGTCTGATAGAAGCAACTCCCGCCGACTTGAAAACAATCAGGAAATGGAAATAAGATTCAGGTAAAAAGATTGTTTACGGATTCCTCGTTTTTTAATAAATATTAGTTGTGCTTCGCAAAGAAAACTAAAACTTTGCGGAGCACTTTTTTTATGGGACGGATTCTTTTTTGTACTTTTGCGCCATCTTTTTTAAAACATTATCAATAAAGAGAACAACATGGGAGGTTTTTTCGGAACAGTCTCGAAAACTAGTTGCGTGACTGATTTATTCTATGGCACAGATTATAACTCACATCTGGGTACCAAGCGAGGAGGACTCGCAACATACAGTGAGGAAAAAGGGTTTATCCGCTCCATTCACAATTTGGAAAGTACTTATTTCCGAACCAAATTTGAAGGAGAACTAGACAAATTTAAAGGAAACGCCGGCATCGGCATCATTAGCGACACAGACGCACAACCTATCATCATCAATTCTCATCTCGGGCGCTTCGCCATTGTCACAGTCGCTAAAGTAGCCAATATCCAGGAATTGGAAGAAGAACTTCTCAGTCAAAACATGCACTTCGCCGAACTTAGTTCGAGCAGCACCAACCAGACGGAACTTATCGCATTACTTATTATACAAGGTAGAACCTTTGTTGAAGGTATCGAAAATGTGTTTAAGCACATTAAAGGTTCTTGCTCTATGCTGCTCCTGACAGAAGATGGTAGTATTATCGCTGCCCGCGACCATTGGGGACGTACTCCGGTAGTGATTGGAAAGAAAGACGGTGCTTATGCTGCAACGAGCGAATCATCCAGTTTCCCGAATTTGGATTATGAGATTGAGAGATATTTAGGTCCCGGCGAGATTGTTCGCATGTATGACGATCACATCGACCAGCTTCGTAAACCCAATGAAGATATGCAAATTTGCTCATTCCTGTGGGTGTACTATGGTTTCCCGACTTCTTGCTATGAAGGAAAGAATGTGGAAGAAGTGCGTTTCACCAGCGGATTGAAAATGGGGCAGACGGATGAATCGGAGGTAGACTGCGCTTGTGGTATTCCTGATTCGGGAGTGGGTATGGCTTTAGGATATGCCGAAGGAAAGGGAGTTCCCTATCATCGTGCTATCTCGAAATATACACCGACGTGGCCGCGCAGCTTTACTCCCAGCAATCAGGAGATGCGTTCGCTGGTAGCCAAGATGAAGCTGATTCCAAACCGTGCGATGTTACAAAATAAACGTTTGTTGTTCTGTGACGATTCGATTGTACGGGGAACTCAACTGCGTGATAACGTGAAGATTCTGTATGATTATGGAGCAAAAGAGGTACACATGCGTATCGCTTGTCCGCCATTGATTTACGCTTGTCCGTTTGTCGGTTTCTCGGCTTCCAAAAATGCATTGGAGTTGATAACCCGCCGCATTATCAAGGAATTGGAAGGTGATGAAAATAAGAATTTGGAGAAATATGCCACTACCGGTTCGCCGGAATACGAAAAGATGGTTAGCATTATTGCCGAGCGTTTCGGGCTAAGTTCATTGAAGTTTAACACGTTGGAAACGTTGATTGAGGCTATCGGATTACCTAAATGCAAAGTATGTACACATTGCTTTGATGGTAGTAGCCACTTTTAAAGCAGTAAAATAGGATATTTAACTATCCGGATAAAAGTATACAATAAAAAAGAGCCGTGAATTGCTTTGTAATTCACGGCTCTTTTTTTACCTTTACGGCACTATAAACTATCAAATTGTAAATCGTTAAATCGTAAATAGAAATGACTTTAGTAGACAGATTTTTAAAGTATGTAAGCTTCGATACACAATCTGATGAATCGACTGGGCTTACTCCAAGTACTCCGAAGCAGATGATTTTTGCTGAATACTTGAAGAAAGAGTTGGAATCTTTGGGATTGGAAGATATTACTTTGGATGAGCATGGCTATCTTTTTGCTACACTTCCTGCTAATATAGATAAAGAAGTACCCACTATCGGATTTATTGCCCACATGGATACAAGTCCTGATATGACAGGTAAAGATGTCACTCCGCGGATTGTGGAAAAATATGATGGCTCGGATATTGTGCTTTGTGCTGAAGAGAATGTGATTCTTTCTCCGTCGCAATTCCCGGAATTGCTGGATCATAAGGGAGAAGACTTGATTGTAACCAACGGAAAAACGTTGCTCGGTGCCGACGACAAAGCGGGGATTGCGGAAATTGTATCTGCGGTGGTTTATCTGAAGGAACATCCTGAAATCAAGCACGGTAAAATCCGTATCGGTTTCAATCCTGACGAAGAAATCGGTGAAGGTGCTCATAAATTCGATGTAGAGAAATTCGGTTGCGAATGGGGATATACGATGGATGGAGGTGAAGTAGGAGAGTTGGAGTTTGAGAACTTTAATGCCGCTGCCGCAAAAATAACCTTTAAAGGGCGTAATGTGCATCCGGGATATGCCAAGGATAAGATGATTAACTCTATCTACCTTGCCAATCAGTTTATCATGATGCTTCCCTCACAGGAAAGACCGGAACATACGACCGGCTATGAAGGATTTTATCACTTGATCGGTATTCAGGGAGATGTGGAGCAAAGCACTGTATCTTATATCATCCGCGATCATGACCGTGCAAAATTTGAGGACCGTAAAAAAGAGATGGAACGTCTGGTAGCTCAAATGAATGCTGAATATGGAGCTGGTACAGTGACGCTCGAACTGCGTGACCAGTATTATAATATGCGTGAGAAAATAGAACCGGTAATGCACATCATCGATACTGCTTTTGCAGCTATGGAATCCGTTGGCGTGAAACCGAACGTAAAACCGATTCGTGGAGGTACGGATGGTGCGCAACTCTCTTTCAAAGGATTGCCTTGTCCGAATATCTTTGCCGGTGGTCTGAATTTCCACGGACGTTACGAATTCGTACCTATTCAGAATATGGAAAAAGCGATGAAAGTGATCGTGAAAATAGCTGAACTGGTAGCCTCCAAATAAAAAGGTGGAAACACAGGTAATACTTAAAACTTAATACTTGATTAATTCTTAATACTTTAAAATAATGAAAACCACTCCGTTTACAGAGAAACATATCATGCTCGGTGCTAAAATGCACGAGTTTGCAGGTTATAATATGCCTATTGAGTACTCCGGTATCATTGACGAACATTTGACTGTTTGTCAAAGTGTCGGTGTATTTGATGTGTCGCACATGGGGGAATTTTGGGTGAAAGGTCCGCAAGCATTAGCCTTTCTGCAGAAAATAACTTCCAATAATGTGGCGGCATTGGCTCCGGGTAAAATACAATATACCTGTTTTCCCAATGAAGAAGGAGGTATTGTAGATGATTTGCTGGTATATCAGTACGAACCGGAAAAATACATGCTGGTAGTCAACGCTGCCAATATAGAAAAAGACTGGAACTGGTGTGTTTCTCACAATACGGAGGGGGCCGAATTGGAAAACTCTTCGGACAACATAGCTCAACTCGCTGTACAGGGTCCGAAGGCTGTTCTGGCTCTGCAAAAGTTGACAGACATTGATCTTGCTTCTATTCCATATTATACATTTAAGGTTGGAACGTTTGCAGGCGAAGAGAATGTGATAATCTCCAATACGGGTTATACCGGTGCGGGAGGTTTCGAACTTTATTTCTATCCGTCTGTTGCAGATCGTATATGGAAAGCGGTTTTTGAAGCTGGTGAGGAATACGGCATTAAACCTATCGGTTTGGGAGCTCGTGATACACTTCGGTTGGAAATGGGCTTCTGTCTGTATGGTAATGACTTGGATGATACAACTTCGCCGATAGAAGCCGGACTGGGCTGGATTACTAAGTTTGTGGAAGGTAAGGATTTTATCAACCGTCCTATGCTGGAAAAACAGAAAACGGAAGGGATTACTCGCAAACTGGTTGGTTTTGAGATGGTTGACCGTGGGATTCCCCGCCACGGCTATGAATTGGTAAATGCTGAAGGCGAGCAAGTGGGAGTGGTTACTTCCGGTACGATGTCGCCTACCCGTAAGATTGGTATCGGCATGGGATATGTAAAGCCGGAATATAGTAAGGTGGGTACGGAAATCTGTATTGATATGCGTGGACGAAAATTGAAAGCAGTGGTAGTGAAGCCTCCTTTTAGAAAATAAGAAATAAGTTTGCAGTTGTGCCTAGCCCCGGATAAATCTCGACTCTATCCGGGGCTAACTTATTTTATGGTGGTTATTGTAAAACATATCCGTAGATATGTTGTTTATCCCATAGAAATAATATAATTTTGTCATCAAATACGATGAAATAATGTCTCATTTACCTACTCTTATAGCTGACCTCGCACTGATATTGATCTGTGCAGGTGTGATGACTTTGTTGTTTAAGAAGTTGAAACAACCTCTGGTCCTGGGATATGTAGTTGCCGGATTCCTGGCAAGTCCGCATATGCCGTATACTCCTTCAGTGATGGATACTGCCAATATTAAGACATGGGCAGATATTGGTGTCATTTTCTTGCTGTTTGCTCTCGGTTTGGAATTTAGTTTTAAGAAGATTGTCAAGGTGGGTGGTTCTGCCATCATAGCTGCCTGTACCATCATCTTTTGTATGATTTTGTTGGGTATAGGAGTCGGTATGGGCTTTGGTTGGCACCGGATGGACAGTCTGTTTCTGGGTGGTATGATTGCGATGTCATCTACCACTATTATTTATAAAGCTTTTGACGATTTAGGATTAAGGAAGAAACAGTTTACCGGACTGGTGTTGAGCATCTTGATTTTGGAAGATATTTTAGCCATTGTATTAATGGTGATGCTTTCCACTATGGCGGTCAGCCATAATTTTGAAGGGACCGAAATGTTGGAGAGTATCGGCAAATTATTGTTTTTCCTTATCCTGTGGTTTGTTGTCGGCATTTATCTGATTCCTGAATTCTTAAAGCGTTGCCGGAAATTGATGGGAGAGGAGACTTTGCTTATTGTGTCGTTGGCACTTTGCTTTGGTATGGTAGTGATGGCAGCTCATACAGGTTTCTCTGCTGCATTTGGTGCATTTATTATGGGCTCTATTTTGGCGGAAACGATTGAAGCGGAATCCATAGACCGGCTGGTGAAGCCTGTCAAGGACCTTTTCGGAGCTATCTTTTTCGTATCGGTCGGTATGATGGTAGATCCGGCAATGATTGTAGAATATGCTGTTCCTATTATAGTGATCACTTTGGCTGTTATTTTGGGACAGTCTGTCTTTGGTACTTTCGGTGTCATACTCTCCGGAAAACCGTTAAAGACGGCTATGCAATGCGGCTTTAGTTTAACGCAGATTGGTGAATTTGCATTTATTATTGCCTCTTTGGGAGTCTCCTTGCATGTAACGAGTGATTTTCTGTATCCGATCGTAGTAGCAGTCTCTGTCATTACTACTTTCCTGACTCCTTACATGATTCGTTTAGCCGAGCCAGCTTTTACTTTTGTGGATGCGCATCTTCCGGAATCATGGAAAAAAGTGATGATGCGTTACTCCTCCGGTTCGCAAACTGCGCTCAATCATGAGAATTTGTGGAAGAAGCTAATCTTGTCAATGGTACGTATTACCGTCGTATATTCAATTGTCAGCATATCGATTATTGCACTCTCTTTTCGTTTTGTTGTGCCATTCTTTAAAGAGAATCTGCCTCATTTCTGGGCGTCGTTATTAGGATCAGTATTTATCATTCTGTGTATTGCCCCTTTCTTGCGTGCCATCATGGTGAAAAAGAACCATTCGGTCGAATTTATGACTTTATGGCATGATAATCGTGCTAACCGTGCACCATTGTTATCAACAGTCGTGATTCGTATTATGATAGCGGTGCTTTTTGTTATCTTTATTATTTCCGGATTATTTAAAGCGTCTATCGGTTTGATTATTGGCGTGGCCGTACTTGTCGTTTTACTGATGGTATGGTCTCGCCGTCTGAAGAAGCAATCGATATTGATTGAACGTCGCTTTTTTCAGAATCTTCGTTCTAGAGATGTACGTGCAGAGTATTTGGGAGAGAAAAAACCGGAATATGCCGGGCGTTTGTTGTCACACGATTTACATCTTGCTGATATGGAAATTCCAGGTGAATCTTGTTGGGCAGGAAAGACATTGATGGAGCTGAATTTGGGAAAGAAGTTTGGAGTTCATGTGGCTTCTATCCTTCGTGGAAAGAGGCGTATTAATATTCCGGGCGGTTCTGTCCGATTGTTTCCAATGGATAAGATACAGGTGATAGGAACAGATGAACAATTGAGTGTCTTTAATGAAGCGATGCAAAATGGAGCGAAGATAGACTGGGAGATTTATGAAAAGAGTGAAATGGCTTTGAAGCAATTTATCATTGACAGTGATTCTGTTTTTCTGGGTAAAACGATTCGTGAATCGGGTATTCGCGATAAATATCATTGCATGATAGCGGGCGTTGAGAGTGAAGACGGTACATTGATGGTTCCCGATGTAAATGCTCCACTCGAAGAAGGTGATGTTGTTTGGGTAGTAGGTGAAAAAGAGGATGTGTACCAATTAGTCGATCAAAAAAACGAAAAAGTACAAGCCGGATAAGAGTGGAATACTTATTTTTGTTGTATTAAAAACTTAAAATAATAATATCATGAAGAGTGATCCGAAAGAATGTCTGTATTGCCAGAACAATGAAACGCTGCATAATCTGATGATTGAGATAGCGCAATTGAGTGTGTCACGTGTGTTTCTGTTTAAAGAACAAACCTATCGTGGACGTTGTCTTGTTGCTTACAAAGACCATGTGAACGATTTAAATGAATTGAGTGATGAAGACCGTAATGCTTTTATGGCAGATGTAGCGCGTGTTACTCGTGCCATGCAAAAAGCTTTCCAACCGGAAAAGATTAATTATGGTGCATACTCGGATAAATTGTCTCATCTGCATTTTCATTTAGCGCCTAAGTATGTGGATGGTCCTGATTATGGAGGTGTATTCCAAATGAACCCAGGGAAGGTTTATCTGACTGATGTGGAATATCAGGAATTGATTGATGCTGTTAAAGCAAATCTATAAACAGCAATTTACCGGCGTAGCACCGGAGCAAGGTTTCCCTGCGGGATGTTGTCATTTTTAGGAGCTCACCACGGATTACACAGATTCACACAGATTAAATAAATATGTAATCAGTACCCTAATTCACTATGGGGATTCAACGAAAATGAAAATAATCTGTGTAATCCGTGGTGCCTCTTAAATTCCTATTTATTATTCTTCACTGTCGAAATCGAAATCAAGGTCGAAATCATCCATGAATTCCGGAGTTGTAAATTCTTCCAGTTCCCGGCGGTCTTTCTTGGTCGGTCGTCCGGTTCCACGTGCACGATCTATGAATCCGCTGATTTTACTCATTTCAAGCAGTTCGTATTGATCGGGAGTAGTTACGTTTTCCATCATTTCCGATACAAGTTTGGCACCCACACGCTTTTCTATAGTTTGCAATACCTTGAATGAATAAGTGATGGGTGGTTTCTTCACCTGAATAACATCTCCCGGTTTTATCATACGGGCAGCTTTGGCTAGAGAACCGTTGATGGTAATACGTCCTTTTTTGCAGGCTTCTGCTGCAATTGTACGTGTCTTGAAGATGCGGACAGCCCACATCCATTTATCTATTCTTGCTTCGGCCATTTTAGTTAGTTATTTAGTGATAAATAATTCTTTGGTTAGTATTAGTTGACCTTGTCATTTATTGCTAACCATTTATTGTCATCTTTATTTTTTAGGGGGACTAGTCCATTATTTCTTATTAAACTGGTTCATTGTGATGTTAATGCCAGCGAGGCAGAAACTTTTTATAATTTCTCCTGCTGTCTCTAATCTTTCATCCATTGTTTTCCAGTCTTCGTCAGTAAAATGCCCGAGTACATAATCAACCTGTCCGCCACGTGGAAAATCATTTCCGATACCAAATCGCAGGCGGGCATAGTTTTGAGTGCCCAAAGTAGCAGCAATATGTTTCAATCCATTATGTCCTGCGTCGCTTCCTTTGCCTTTCAGGCGTAATGTGCCGAAGGGGAGAGCCAGGTCGTCCACTACAATCAATACATTTTCCAAAGGAATATTTTCTTTCTGCATCCAATAGCGAACAGCCAGTCCGCTCAGGTTCATAAAAGTCGATGGCTTAAGCAAAACCAACTGGCGTCCTTTGATAGAAAAACTGGTAGTGAATCCATATCGTCCATCCATAAAAGGAGGAGCGTTATTGATTCTGGCCAATGTTTCTACTGCCATGAATCCGATATTATGTCGGGTTTCGTGATATTCGGGACCAATGTTTCCCAGTCCGACAACTAAGTATTTTATCATTGTTTTTCCGTAAACTGTTCATTAATATAGAAAGCGAAACGCAGATTAATACAAATTAATGCAGACTGAACATCTGCTTTAATCTGCATTAATCTGCGTTTGAAGTATATCTCTTTACAGGGATAATCTCAATTACTTACCAGCGGCTGCTGCTGCACCTCTTGCTGCACGAGTCAACTTAACAGCACATACAACGGCTTCTTTAGCACTGATCAGTTCAAGACCTTCGTAGCTCAGTTCGCCAACTTTAACAGTCTTACCCAATCCCAGGTGAGAAACGTTAACTATCAGTCTTTCAGGAATTACATTGAACAAAGCTTTCACTTTGATCTTACGCATCTGTAATGCCAATTTACCACCGGCTTTAACACCTTCTGCAAGGCCTTCCAACTGTACTGGAACTTCCATTACGATAGGTTTAGCTTCATCAATCTGATAGAAGTCAACGTGCAGGATAGTATCTTTTACTGGGTGGAACTGAATGTCTTTCAAGATAGCGTTTACTTTTTTGCCATCGATATCCAGGTCTACTACGTAGATGTGCGGAGTATAAACCAGGTTGCGAAGTCCTTCGTTTGTTACAGTGAAGTGAACAACTTCATTACCACCATACAATACGCACGGTACACCACCGTTCTTACGGATTACTTTCAAAGCTCTTGCTTGTTCTGAAGAGCGTTCTGCAATAGTTCTTGCAGTTCCTTTTACTTCAATTGATTTCATTTCTTAAAAAAATGTGTTACTCTAAATTAAGTTAGTTTGCTTAATTCACCATCACACGATGTGGATTATCACACGATGTTGCAAAAAGCGGTGCAAAAGTACGTCTTTTTTTTGAATAATCAAAGAGTTACTTTCTTAAAAGTCGATGTCAATCTTAATTTCACTTTCTAATTTGTCCTCTTGTACTTCTTCGGCAACTTTCCGTTCGTTATTTTCATCAGCTTCTGCAGTGATACGGTTGATATGCTCGTTCATGTCGTTGCGTTCTATGAAGTTGACAGCTTCTTCAAGTCCTGCCATAAACTTCTGAAAGTCTTCCCTGTATAAGAAGATTTTGTGCTTCTCGAAACTAACTTGAGAATCATCACCTTCTCCCGTTATCACTTTTTTACTCTCTGTAATAGCCAGAAACATTTCATCTTTACGATTCTTTTTTACGTCGAGGTAATAGATGCGTTTACCTGCTTTAATGGACTTGGAGAATACGATCTCCTTATCATTCATGTCTGCGCTCATTTTCTTTTTTAAATCTTCCATATCTTTCGGTCCGTTTATAATCGGCTTCAAAATTGGATATTTTTTTTAAACTGTCAAAAGAAAAAGCGCAGAGAATCAAATACTGCATTAAAAAATGTGATTTATTAGTGGAAAGTCATTAAAAATATCTACTTTTGCAATTCGATAACAACAGTATTAATTTGAATTATGATCAACAGAGTTCTTATTCGTCTTAAGATTATACAGATAGTATATGCCTATTATCAGAATGGCAGTAAAAATCTAGACTCAGCGGAGAAAGAGTTATTCTTTAGTCTTTCAAAGGCGTATGACCTTTACAACTATTTGTTAATGCTGATGATTGCATTGACAGAGTATGCACAAAAACGTATTGATACGGCAAAAGCTAAATTGGCACCTACGAAAGAGGATTTATATCCTAACAGGAAGTTCGTAGATAACAAGTTTATTGCTCAATTGGAAGTCAATAAACAATTAACCGAGTTTATAGCCAATCAGAAAAGAACCTGGACAAACGACCAAGACTTTATCAAAGAGCTTTATGAGAAAATTGTAGAAACCGATATCTATAAAGATTATATGGCTTCTGACGACAACTCATACGAAGCTGACCGTGAATTGTGGAGAAAACTTTATAAGACATATATTTTTAATAATGATTCTCTCGATCAGGTATTGGAAGACCAAAGCTTGTATTGGAATGATGATAAAGAAATTGTAGACACATTCGTCTTGAAAACAATCAAACGCTTTGATGAAAAGAATGGTGCCAGCCAGGAACTGCTTCCGGAATTTAAGGATGACGAAGATCAGGAGTTTGCACGTCGTCTGTTCCGTCGTACTATTTTGAATTCTGACTATTACCGTCATTTGGTGAGTGAGAATACAAAAAACTGGGATTTGGACCGCATCGCATTTATGGATGTAATCATTATGCAGACTGCATTGGCAGAAATTCTTAGTTTCCCGAACATTCCGGTCAGTGTTTCGTTAAATGAATATGTAGAGATTGCGAAGTTGTATAGCACAGCTAAAAGCGGTAGCTTTATCAACGGTACGCTGGATGGAATAGTTAATCAATTAAAAAAAGAAGGTAAGTTGACTAAAAACTGATACCTTTGTCCATATAGTAGAAACTAAAACAGATTATTTATGAACGTATTGACTGTATTATTGCAAGCTCCTGCCGGTGCTGCCGCAGACGGAGGTATGATGTGGATCATGCTGATAGCTATGTTTGTTATCATGTATTTCTTTATGATCCGTCCTCAAAATAAGAAGCAGAAAGAAATAGCTAATTTCCGTAAATCTCTTCAGGTAAATCAGAATGTGATTACTGCAGGAGGTATCCATGGAACAATCAAGGAAATTAATGACGACTATATAGTACTTGAGATCGCTTCTAATGTAAGGATTAAAATAGACAAGAATTCTATATTCGCTGATGCTTCAGCGGCTAGCAATCAGTCTAAATAAATAGTCGGTAAAGAAATGCCTATGTTTGATCGTAGGAAAATAAGATATACATATTTAAAACTATCTAAGAGAATTAAGGATTTTCTGCTCAGTGATAAGAGCAGAGAGTTCTTAATTTTTTTGTTTTTCTTCCTGATAGCTGGTGGATTTTGGTTGCTTCAGACGCTCAATAATGACTATGAAGCAGAGTTTTCTATCCCGGTGCGAATGAAAGATATTCCTAATAATGTAGTACTGACTTCGGAACCTCCTTCCGAACTTCGTATTCGAGTGAAAGATAAAGGAACAGTGCTTCTCAATTATATGTTGGGGAAAAGCTTCTTTCCGATCAATCTAGGTTTTCTTGAATATAAAGGAAAAGATAATCATGTGAAGATTTATGCCTCTGATTTTGAGAAAAAGATATTGAGTCAATTGAATGTGTCCTCCAAAATCCTATCGATCAAGCCGGATACGTTAGAGTATATCTATTCCGAAGGAAAGTCCAAGCTGGTTCCTGTTCGTTTTCAGGGGAAAGTGACAGCCGGTCTTCAATATTATGTATCAGATACAATTTGTAATCCGGACTCTGTATTGGTTTATGCTCCGGAAGGAATTTTGGATACTATAAAAACTGCATATACTCAAAATATAATCCTCGAAAATATTTCCGATACAACCCGGCGACGAATTCCGCTGATTTCTGAAAGAGGAGTGAAGTTTGTTCCGTCTTCGGTAGAAATGACTTTTCCGGTGGATATTTATACGGAGAAAACGGTTGAAGTACCATTGCATGGAGTTAATTTTCCGGCAGATAAGGCGTTACGTACTTTTCCTTCCAAAGTTCAGATTACTTTTCAAGTGGGCTTAAAGCGGTTTCGCAGTATAAAAGCAAGCGATTTTATCATCCATATCTCTTATGAAGAATTGCTGAAGCTTGGCTCTGATAAATATACGGTTAAATTGAAGTCGTTTCCAAGTGGGATAAATCAAATACGTATTGTACCTGAGCAAGTGGACTTCCTGATAGAACAAATTACTTCTAATGGCGATTAAGATTGGCATAACTGGTGGCATTGGTAGTGGAAAAAGCGTTGTTTCCAGACTACTCGGAATAATGGGAATACCTGTCTATATATCAGATATAGAAGCAAAACGAATCACACAGACAGATCAGGTGATTCGCCGGGGGCTTTGTGACCTGGTCAGTCAGGATGTGTTTCAGGGAGGAGAGTTGAATCGTCCTTTGTTGGCATCCTATATGTTTGGTCATCCGGATCGCGTGCAGAAAGTGAATGAGCTTATTCATCCGCAAGTGAAAGAAGATTTTCGTCAATGGGCTGCTCGGTTAGAAAGCGAACAATTGGTGGGTATGGAGTCTGCTATACTTGTGGAAGCTGGTTTTAAGAATGAAGTTGATTTTCTAGTTATGGTATATGCGCCGCTGGAAGTAAGAGTGGAGCGTGCTGTAAAACGGGATTGTTCGTCAATGGAACTGGTAATGAAGCGTATCGAAGCTCAAATGAGTGATGAAGTTAAGAGAAATCATGCTGATTTTGTGATAGTGAATGATGATGAAACACCGTTAATTCCACAGGTTTTGGAGCTTATTTCTTTGCTATCTAAAAATAATCACTACCTTTGCTCCGCAAAAAAAATAATTAATAAATAAAAGGATATATACTATGTTGAAGACTATCTTGTCTATCTCAGGTAAACCGGGATTATACAAACTTATTTCGCAAGGAAAAAATATGTTGATTGTTGAATCAGTCAATGCTGAAAAGAAACGTTTTCCCGCTTATGGTAATGAAAAAATTATCTCTTTGGCAGATATAGCAATGTACACGGACGATGCGGAAGTTCCTTTGTATGATGTGTTGGAGTCAATAAAAGAGAAAGAAAAATCAGCGCAGGCTTCTATCGATCCGAAAAAAGCGACTCCCGAACAATTGCGTGAATACTTGGCTGAAGTATTACCTAATTTTGATCGTGAACGCGTATATGTAGCCGATATTAAGAAATTGATTACTTGGTATAACATCTTAACTTCTAATGGAATTACAGAATTCAAACCGGAAGAAGTTAAAGAAGAAAAGGAAGAGGCAGCTGCAGAATAGCCAGTGCCACTTGTTTTGAAAGACTAAGGAACATGATAATCAACTTTTAAATGATTATCATGTTTTTCTTTTATATGGGTGCTTGTGAATTCAAGAAAATCTAGTATATATCGGGTAGTCTTTTCTTTAAATAAATGTCTTCTACTTATACTGTAAACAATGATGCTTTTTTATGTATCTATGCACCGTTCATTAATCCGAACTGTCAACCTGAAGTTCGGAGAGGGGCATATACGGAAATGTAAAAGTCGGTAGGTCTTTATCAGACCTGCCGACTTTTTCATTTTGCATGCTGCTGTTTAATTTCGGAATACCAGTCCGTCTCCACCAGCATCAACGATAATTGCTTTGCTTCGGTCTACCTCCTGAGATAGTAGCTTTTTGGATAGATCATTCAGCAGATAGCGTTGGATAGCCCTTTTTACCGGACGCGCTCCAAATTCAGGATCATAACCCACTTGCGATAAGAAGTTCAATGCTTCTTCTGTCAATTGCAGTTCCACTCCATTCTCTGCAAGCATCTTCTGTACTCCCTTAATTTGTAAGAGCACGATTTGCCTGATTTCTTTTTCGTTCAATGGTAAGAACATAATCGTTTCATCAATACGGTTCAGGAATTCCGGACGAATCGTCTTTTTCAACATATTCATCACTTCCTTCTTCGTTTCTTCGATTACTTCTTCCTTATTGGAACCATGCAACTTCTCCATCTGACTTTGTATATATGAACTGCCCATATTGGAAGTCATAATGATGATGGTATTCTTGAAGTTGACCACCCTTCCTTTATTGTCAGTCAGTCGTCCGTCATCCAATACTTGCAACAGAATATTGAAGACATCCGGATGGGCTTTCTCTATTTCGTCAAATAAAACAACAGAGTAAGGTTTCCGTCGGATTGCTTCTGTCAACTGGCCACCTTCATCGTATCCAACGTATCCCGGAGGCGCTCCGACCAAACGGGAGACACTATGTTTTTCCTGATACTCACTCATATCGATACGAGTCATCATCGTTTCGTCATCAAACAGAAACTCTGCCAATGCCTTTGCTAATTCGGTCTTACCTACGCCGGTGGTTCCCAAGAAGATAAATGACCCGATCGGACGTTTCGGATCTTGCAATCCGGCACGACTACGGCGCACAGCATCTGCCACCGCTTCAATCGCTTCGTCCTGACCGATAACCCGTTGATGCAGTTCTTCTTCCAAGTGCAACAGTTTATCTTTTTCACTTTGCAGCATCTTGCTGACAGGGATACCAGTCCAGCGGGAAACAACATCAGCAATGTCTTCAGCGTCTACCTCCTCCTTAATCATGGCTTTATCGCCTTGCATATCACGCAGTTTCTTTTGAGTATCTTCTATTTCTTTATCCAAAGCCTGAAGTTTGCCATAACGGATTTCGGCTACTTTGCCATAATCGCCTTCACGTTCGGCTTTTTCTGCCTCGAATTTCAAGTTCTCTATTTCTACTTTATTCTGCTGAATCTTATCCATCAACGTCTTTTCACTCTGCCATTTGGCTTTGAAAGACTTTTCCTGTTCTTTGAGCTCGGCAAGTTCCTTGCCTATGATTTCCAATTTCGGTTTATCGTTTTCACGTTTGATAGCCTCGCGCTCAATTTCCAGCTGCTTGATTTTACGGGAAATCTCATCCAGTTCTTCAGGAACGGAATCTACCTCCATACGCAGTTTGGCTGCGGCTTCATCCATCAGGTCGATGGCTTTATCCGGCAGGAAACGGTCGGTGATGTAACGGCTACTCAATTCGACGGCTGCAATGATTGCGTCGTCTTTGATACGTACGTGATGATGGTTCTCGTAACGTTCTTTCAATCCGCGAAGGATGGAAATGGTACTCAAGTTATCCGGTTCGTCCACTTGCACGATTTGGAAACGACGCTCCAATGCTTTATCCTTTTCGAAGTATTTTTGATACTCGTCGAGGGTGGTTGCACCGATGGAACGTAGTTCTCCACGAGCTAAGGCGGGCTTTAGAATGTTGGCGGCATCCATGGCACCTTCACCTTTTCCGGCACCTACCAGCGTATGAATCTCATCAATGAACAGAATAATATCACCTTCTGATTTCTTCACCTCATTGACAACTGCTTTCAATCGTTCTTCAAATTCACCTTTATACTTTGCGCCGGCAACCAATGCTCCCATATCCAGTGAATAAACCTGTTTGTTCTTCAGGTTTTCGGGCACGTCTCCGCGAAGGATACGATGTGCCAACCCTTCTACAATGGCCGTTTTACCGGTACCCGGTTCACCAATCAGAATTGGGTTGTTCTTTGTACGGCGGCTCAATATCTGTAATACCCGGCGGATTTCTTCATCACGTCCGATTACAGGATCCAGCTTGCCGCTACGGGCAGCCTCGTTCAGGTTGATGGCATACTTTTCCAATGATTGATAAGTATCTTCACTGGATTGTGATGTTACCTTTTCTCCTTTTCTCAATTCGCTGATAGCGTTGCGCAATTCTTTTTCCGTCATACCAGCATCTTTCAAAATCGTGGAGACGGTACTCTTAACAGTCAGCAATGCCAGTATGATAGGCTCCAACGAAACAAACTCGTCGCCCATTTCTTTAGAATACTGTGTTGCTTTTTGCAGTACTTCGTTGGATTCACGACTTAGATACGGTTCTCCGCCGGATACTTTCGGCAGTGAATCGATTTGCTTGTCGGTCACAACAGCTACTTGCTGTCCATTCATGCCAAGTTTTTGGAAGAGGAAATTGGTGACATTCTCGCCTACTTTCATCACTCCCTGCATGATGTGGACAGGTTCAATGGCTTGTTGTCCCCGGCTTTGTACCAGGTTTACGGCCTCCTGTATCGCTTCTTGAGATTTGATGGTAAAATTGTTAAAGTTCATATCTTTTCTCTCCTTTCTTATTTCACGTTTTTAATAACACCTCAAAAGGCGCAAAAGATTTGCCAAGTATAAAAATATGACAAAATAGCATGAATATTAAGGAGTTAAAAGACAAAATGACCTTTTTACCTGGATATGACTGACGGATTTACCATATACTCCACAGAATAGGATGGACTTCAGAATAAGATGGGTTTTCAATGAAGTTTACTATTCTGTGGAGAAACAATTGTTAGAAGATTCTTATCGGGAAGAAGTCTCTAAGCTCTCTTTCTACTTTTTTTGCATTAAATTTGTGTGCGTTGAAATTCTTTCCCAGCCATTCCCGATATTCTTTTGCGGCTTTTGAGTGTGGTTGTTTTAATGCCTCCAACATCTCTTGGTAACCATATATTCCTCCGCAATCTTCGGGCGGGCATGCATTTGCTCCGTCTATGAGAAAGACGCCTTGTGTTTCGTTCTTCTTATATGCTTGTTGTGATTCCAGGGTAATCCGATGCATCCAGCTATCTCCGAAATCATATTCATATTTAATATGTGAACCTTTTCGGGTAAGGAGCTCTCCTAAAGAGAGAGAGTAGGAATTGACTGTATTATCGAGATTAAACCAAAAATCGTCATCGGATTCTTCGGTTGTATATATTGTTTTCCCTTTTTGAAACAGATGCAAGTGATAGCCTTCCCATCCCATTGCGGTATTTATGACTTCCGCAAAACTTTCCAGACGGATGTTGGAAGGAACTTCCACTATACGATATATTTCCGGGTCGGAATCAATCAAGGAAATTTTTATATTGAGTTTTTTAGAAGTTTGTTCTTCCATGTAGAAAGATTTGTCGTATTCTTCATCATCAAACTCGTCATCGTATTCATCATTAAACTTGTCATCGTCAAATTTATGATTCTCATAGAAGGCAGTGAGCTCATTCAACAAGCTCATTAGTTCTTCCATACTGTCCACTTCCAATCCCTTCAGTTCTGCACGTGGCATTTCTTTTTTTATCTCTTTGATTCCTTTTCTCGTTAATGTATTGGGTATTTTGAATCGTTTATAGATTTTTTCCAATATAGGCAACGTTTCTATGCCACGAATATTCATCAACGTATCTGTGATATAATCAATGATCGCGAGATTATTATCTTCCCCACGCTCAAACCGATCATAATAAGAATTCAATAATTGGCAGAACCAGTTAATAATTTCCAATCTTCGTTCAGGGTTGCTTATGGCAATTTGTGCGACAGCACTACAAATATCTTCTTTTCCGAAAGGAGCGATTCCGTTTTCATTCATGAAACCAAGTAGCAAAGGCAATTGGTTCTGCCCAAGTTGGTAAATGATGGCAATGGTAGCTTCATCCTGCATGAGGTGACAATAGGAAGAGAGAAAAGTCGGACTTTGCCGCATTATTTCCAAGATGATATTTAAAGAAGATTCCATTCGGTAATGTTCCATCGCCCAGTAGATATACCATAACTTAAACTTTCTTTCCTCTTCTTCTATTTCGTTTTCGATAGGTCCTTGATACTGGATAAATAGTTGTAGGATAAAGTTGCGCAAATCTTTTTCTAATTCGGCGGCGGGTACTGTCGTGCAATCTTTTTTAAACTCGTCCAATGGGTAGTCTTTGCGTGTCTTCATATCCCAAAGCCTTTGCAGGTAAGTTGCAATAGGGGTTGCTTCCGAGCTATAGTCTGGTTGCTGATAGTCATAGAAAGCTTCTTCCATTTGTTGGTAGAGTTTCTCTAATCCGTTATTGCTTAATATATTTATCAATTCCTGTTGTTCTTCAGGTGTAAACAAGTTTAATACTTCAGTGATAATCGCATCGAGGCCAATCGAAGTTTGGTTCTTTTTTTTGTTCATTATAGTGTTATTTAGTAAAATTACCAATTTTCTCCAAAGGTACGCTTCTTTATTGAGTAATAGCCTGATAATTTCTCTTTTTTTTAAATATTCTTTCCGGAGAAGATAAGAAAGTTTATCTTTGCCCTATAGTAGAGAGTAAATCTGTTTTCTAATTGATGACTAATGATATGAATGATAAGCCACAAATAAAATTATCGGAGACAGTGGTGCTGATTGATGCCGCTTTCCTGAATTTTGTAATTACGGATATGAAGAAATACTTCGAAGCGACTTTGCAACGTACTTTGCAAGAGATAGATCTTTCGATGTTGACTACCTATCTGACTTTGGATGCCGGGATTGCGGAAGGAAAAAATGAAGTGCAGTTTCTTTTTGTTTATGATAAAGAGTCGGGTAATCTTGTGCATTGCCAGCCTTCTGACTTGGAGAAGGAGTTGAATGGAGTTGCTTTTCAAAGCCCTTATGGAGAGTATTCGTTTGCCAGTGTTCCGTCGGAAGGGATGGTGTCGAGAGAGGACTTGTTTTTAGACTTATTATCCATTGTAGCCGATTCGGCCGATGTAAAAAAAATGATTCTGGTATCTTTCAATGAAGAATATGGAAAGAAAGTGACTGATGCTTTGAATAAAGTGCAGGGCAAGGAAATTGTCCAATTCCGCATGAACGAACCGGATGCTCCGGTAGCTTATCAATGGGATATGTTGGCTTTTCCTGTCATGCAGGCATTGGGAATCAGAGCCGATGAATTATAACCATAACTACCCGTTTCAGTCACTAATCGCTAATCACTAATCACTAAATAAGTTAATCACTATTTTTCCATGTCCGATTTTCGTTTAAAAGTATTTCAGAGCGTGGCGAAGAACTTAAGTTTCACGAAAGCTTCGCAAGAATTGTTTGTCAGCCAGCCTGCCATCACTAAGCACATTCAGGAACTGGAAGCTTATTATCAGACCCGTTTGTTCGATCGTCAGGGCAGCAAGATTTCGTTGACTAAGTCCGGACAATTATTGTTGAAACATAGCGAAAAGATTTTGGACGATTATAAACAGTTGGAATATGAGATGCATCTGTTGCATAATGAGTATATCGGCGAACTGAAGCTGGGTGCCAGTACTACGATTGCGCAATATGTACTTCCTCCTTTGTTGGCGGAGTTTATAGCCAAGTTTCCACAGGTCAATCTTTCTTTGATTAATGGAAATTCGCGGGGAGTGGAAGCTGCTCTGCAAGAACATCGGATTGACTTGGGATTGGTTGAAGGAATCTTCCGTTTGCCTAATCTGAAGTATACTCCATTTTTGCAAGACGAACTGGTTGCCGTGGTTCATACCCATAGTAAATTGGCTGTTTCGGATGAGATCACTCCGGAAGATTTGCCCAATATCCCCTTGGTTTTGCGGGAGAGGGGTTCGGGAACGTTGGATGTGTTTGAGCGTTCCCTGTTACACCATAATTTGAAACTTTCTTCTTTGAATGTATTGATGTATCTCGGTAGTACGGAGAGCATCAAACTTTTTTTGGAACATGCAGATTGTATGGGAATTGTTTCTATCCGTTCGGTTTATAAGGAACTGGTTGCCGGTAATTTTCGTGTGGTTGAGATAAAAGGAATGCCCATGCAGCGCGAGTTTAATTTTGTGCAACTGCAAGGGCAGGAGGGAGGTTTATCCCAAGTTTTCATGCGATTTGCCGGACATCACCGTAAGAATTTGTAATCAAACCTCTTCCATACGGACTAATTCCCAACCACAGAATTGCATGACAATGCAGTGAAGTTGAGTTCCCTGACATAGTTGGCGAACTTTCGGACCGGCGGCATAACCATGAATTTGTTCTACGGCTTCCTGCCATTGTACGGTGCCTTGGGTGTCGTATTTCTCTTTCGGCAGATATTTTAATTCCAAGATATAGCTATGCGCTACTTCTGCGTAGCGTTGCAGATCGGGCATCAGAAACATATCGCAAAAGCCATGATTCAGTTCTACTTCAGGCATCGTGAAGTAGTAGGCATTCACGCTGAGGTAAGCGGTGAAGAATCCCTGAATGTTACGTTCGCCCTCGATGCTGCTGCGTACGGAAGTATTCTCCTTATAAGCTTTGGCTATGAATTCCAATGCCGGTCGCCATTGTCCGTCAAAAGCCATATCATTGAATAAAATCTCTATATCTATCAGGTTGATATAATGGTGATTCTGATATTCTTCCAGGATATATTCATAATATTGTTTACGGACATTCGTGTTGGGAATTCCCAGGATAGTCAGATTTCCACGTGTTCCGATGATAGTTAGCATGCCATAATAAAATAATAGGCTGGGGAATATTTCCGGATTCGTAATTTGATCGGCAGAAAAAGACTGGTATAGGTTAGTCATGATTTTCCCTTCTTCGGCAATTCGTTTGATAACACCTTTGCGGTTACCGTCAAGACGGTCAAGCTGAATCAGTTTTTTCATCTTATTGTAGTCCGTACGGGTATTAGGATCAATCATCTGTTTAGGCGATTTGTTTAGTTGGATGCGATTGCGTAGATAATAAAGCACCATATCACAATTGAACATCTTTGGATCTTTATCTAAGCTTTCTTCTGCAAAACAGTAATTGTCATACCATGGTTTCATTTCCAGAATCATTTCTTCAATGTCTCCTTGTAACTGCCCTGCTTCCTGATAATATCGGAACATCGTACGTACGTCTTCTTCAGAGAATCCCAGCATCTGATTAAACAGTGGGTTAGTGCTGATGTTCCAACCTATGTTATATCCGCTTGACAAGTCGTCCAAAGTGACGGGGCTGACCCCAATCATGAATATACGGTCGAACATTCCTTTATAATTCTTGAAGGCATCTCTGTAGAATCCGCTGGCATGGGTGATGGCGTGGTATATCTCATTTCCTTTCTCGTTGAGTACGACATTGGTGAAATTGTCATACTCATCTATAATAAGGTATAGGGGATACCCTTGACGGCGTGCCTCATCGTCTAGTATATGCAGTTTGTCAATCCCTTTTTTCGCTGTGCTGAAACGCTCAATAAACTCATCCGTGTAGTATTCACGATAACGGTTCAGAAAGCCATCCAGTTGCACTGCGCTATACGAATCAAATCTTTGCGGCAGTTCATCAATGTTGCCGCCAATCTTGGAAAAGTCAAGATAAAGCATCTGATATTTGCCTTGAAGCGGAGTTGCATTCTGCCCGATCCAGAGATTCCCGAAAAGTTGCCGGAACTTATCTTTCTGTGAAAGGTCATAATATGAACGAAGCATGCTTAGTAGCAGGCTCTTGCCAAAGCGTCTCGGACGGATGAATATCAGATAGTTGGCTTGATCTTCCAACATGGGGAGATACATTGTTTTATCCACATAATAGCGGTTTTGTGTGATTACATCCTCAAAATTGGACATACCATAAGGAATTCCTTTTATTGTTCCCATAACTTTTTCAGATTGTTTCTTCTTGTTTTCCAAACAAATAATTACCAAAGATAGTTCTTTTGAAATGGATATTCCATTCTTTTGCGCTTATTTTTTTATCTGTGTTATAAACGCAGTTTTTTTAACGTCAGGGATTGTCTTCTACCAGAAGAGAAAAAACGTTTTTATTTCTCATATTCTCATGATTTTATATTAATCTGCATATAATCAGAATGTTATAGTATGAGAAATGTTTTCGATAAATCGCATTTCTCATCATTTCCTGGTGAAATAAGCCTTAAAACAGTTATTTCTCATAGTTTTTTAAGTCATTTCTCATACTATTTTGATCCTGTTCAGCTATTTCTTTCTTTATATATACCCTATGTGCTCCTCTTCCGGCGATTCCTATGCCCGAATCGGGTTGATGTCCCCATTTTCTCAATTCATTGGTAGCAGCAGTTTGAAGCAATCCGGTCAGTTTGCGGTATTCCCATACGGTGAGGAACGGATTCTCGTCAAGGTACTTTATTGCTAACGCCAGTCGTTGTTCCGGTGTGAATTTCTCCGAAGAACGTTGCCGCTTCCAGGGTGCTCTTTCCAGCCGGCATCTTTCACTGATGTTGCTAATCATCGTCCTGTCTACCCGGAAATTAACACCACCTATAAAGATGCTCTGTGCATTACGATGCTTTCCACCCTCTTCCGGGTCTTCGCGTTCCTTGTCTCTGCCCAAGGTAAGCGACGGGGTAAATGTACCTATTCCGTCTATCTTCACGGAACGTCCTTCCGCCATCAGATGTGCCATTTCAATAGCCGTCTGAAGCAGTACGCCTTCTATGTCTCCGACATTGAAACCGCTTACATCGCTCACCCGTTGCGCCAATTCTTTTAGACTTGCATTGTCTATCCGTGCAAATCTGGGATAAGTAATTCTTTTGCCTGTTTTTTGGAGATCGGGCATCTCTTCCATGATGTAACGTGCCATACATTCTTTGTTTTAAAGCGTTAGTAGATGGGTTCTTGTCTATTAAGAGAAAACTTCCTTTGCATTAAGTGCAAACTTCTTTTCTCCTAATCCTAAAGTTCCTTTTGATTAATCATAAACTATAAATGCAAGTTCTGTTTTTATAAATGAAGCTTGCAATTATAAAAATGAAGCTTGCGTTTTTATAATCAAAGCTTGCATTTATAGTTTATAATTAGACAAAGATAAGTTTTCTATTTGATAAAAGGAAGTTTATAATTAATAAAATGGAAGTTATTTGTTAATAGGCTGGAGGTGAAGTACTGCTTCTTATGAAGTTGTCGGTAGGTTGGTACGGAAGAATGTAAGAAGGAACTCGATATGATGGCGAAGGTAGTAGTGAATTTTATTAATGGCACCATCATGAATGAAGTGGGGATAAGTGTGGGATAAAAAAATGGATGTGAAGTAGGATATTTAATTTTATTTTCTGCTTATCCATAAAATATGTTACCTTTGCGGACAATAAAATTCAAGTACCTGTTTATAGGTATCAGTGCAAATTAAAAATAATTGCTTATGGCATAAAAGTACAACATCGCTTGCGATGTCATATTTTCGAGTATAAATAAAGAAACGTTGTGTCTGTGTCTTGCTGTAATAAAGCGTAGGAAACTTTAACCTGATAACAAGATTGGCATGATGGTTCTCCACGTATATGCGTGGGGCTGCCGTCACCATTCCGTTATCAAGGGCTTTCCTACCGCCTTTTACAGAGGAGTGAACGATGTGTGGTTCCACGTTTCTGTTTCTTTGCATCTGACTTTAAAGTATTTGACCTCAAAGAATGTAGCTCCAAAGTGTTTGACCTCAAAATTGCGTGTGAAAATGTAAATTAAGAATATCATATAATCATTGTTCAAAGAAACGTTGTGTCTTCATCTTGCTGTAATAAAGCGTAGGAAACTTTAAAACTGATAACAGGATTTTGGCATGATAGTTCTCCGTGTTGTTTGCATGGTGGTGCTGTCTCCATTTTCGAGTTAAGACATACAGTAGTCTAATCAAGGAGATGTAAGCATATAGTTCCACGTTTCAATATCAATCTAAAATTCAGCCGAACGGGAACTGGTGAGGCTAAGCAAACTACATGGATGTTAAAAATTTAATTTTAGCAGTTGCCCTGACAGTAACTCTGCCAATGAAAACGCATGGGCAACAGATGGGGCGGGATTCTTTATCCGTAAGCGACAGTGTTCTATCCGTAAATAACAGGATTCTATCCGTAAGCGATGGAACTCCGGAAAATTACCGGTTCGAGTGGCGGCAAACGATTCTGCCTGCGTCTTTAATTGGTGTTGGTGCGGTTGCGCTTGCTCCGGGTTTCATTCGGAACGGCAGTCGTAGCGTCACGAACAGCGTGATTGACATACGGGGAAAGAACAATCGGCTTGAATGGGACGATTATATCCAATATCTACCCGTTGCCAGTTCTTTAATGCTGGGCTGTACGGGTGTCAAGGCGAAACATTCATTCCGGGATAGGGCTTTTATTGTCGCTACTTCTTATGCGACATTAGCTGTTCTTACGAACGTTCCAAAATTCTGCATTGATGAGAAAAGACCGGAATTTGCAGGACACAATTCTTTTCCTTCGGGGCATACGGCAACCGTTTTCATGGGTGCGGAATTGATTCGGATAGAATACGGTAGCTGGTATGGCATCGGTGCTTATACCATCGCGACCGGAGTAGGGTTCATGCGGATGTACAACGGAAGACACTGGCTTCATGATGTAGTGGCAGGTGCAGGTGTAGGGATATTGAGTGCGCGGGTTGGCGAATGGAGTTGTCAGTTGTGGCAAAAAATCTTCCAGAAGAAGGGAAGAAAGGAAAACAACCTTGTTTTCACTCCGGTAGCCTCCCCGGTGAATGGTGGGTATTACGGTTTCACTATGGGGTGTTGCTTTTAGATTGCGGCATTGTTGAGGAAGGCTGAGATTGTTTATGGTATAGTGGGGCTGGTAGGTTCAACTATGCCATTTATTTAACCTTTCCTCTATCTATCATCAAGGATAAGAACTCAACAGTAAAAATTACAACTTACTGGTAAGTATTCGGAAGAGGTAATTGTTGTAATTGTATTGAACATATTATGCAAATAGAACAACAAATTGAACACAAAGTTTACTATAAGCATCTGAGCAAAAATATTGATATAAAGTAGGATATTTAATTTTATTTTCATAGTTTTGCAATGTTTCTCACGCCGATACCTCAATTCGTGAGGTTAGGGTGGTGCGGGAGATGTATTATATAAAGAAAGGCGTTTACTAAACGCTTTGTCTTTGACACTTCGAAACTTCGCAACTTTTGAAAACTTCGTCAAAAAGCAAAGCAGCAGTAGATGTTTACGGGATATGTTTTAATCTTTTGCAAATTTGTATGTTTACACGTTTGTAAAAATGCTATACATATCGGCGTGGGTTTCTGCGTTGCTTGTTCTGACGAAGTTGGGCAATGCGAAGGCCTTGATGCGTGGGACAAGTAACAGGTACAGATCCCCGCGCTTTTTTGGGGAGTATCGATAAATGGGGGGATTATGCACTGGGAAGATGATTTTGAGAATTTGTCACTAAAGGATCAAAAGGCTATGGGGATAGGAATTTTTACTGGTAGTTTGATTGGGGTACGATATGTTACTCACGTTGAAGTAGATGGAGGAGCGTTAGTGTATGATGAAATAGAAGATTTTTCAGGTAACTATGAATATATTGATGTGGACATGTAGTTGAATAATAGAGACATAATAGATATAGGAACTTTTATTTTATGGATAAATTATGGAGAATACGATATTGATGTATAATAATTCTTTAAATTTTAGTTTGAAGCAAACAATTAATAATATTAATGATTTGATTTTTAATATTCAAAGTTTGAAACAACTACAGATAAATATTGATGAAATTCAGAACCTAAAAGATGGAGCGCAATTGCAAGTTAATATGGCGTGTTTGGCTCTGTTGAGACATTATATCTTGGATGAATATGGTGTTGGGGTAATTTTATTTCGAAATCTTATTCGAAAATATTATCCACTGAGTGACGAACAAATTCTCAAATATGAAAATGTAATTTATAAGGAAATACATAGAACTGTTGACAATGGAAAAGTGACGATTGATCCGCATGAATGGTATTATATAACCAATTATAACGTGTTTAGAAGAAAAGGCAAGGAATTTTCGGTTGAAAACAAATTATATAAATTGCGACATAAATGTTTTAGCACTACAGGAAAAACGTATCGATCAACCTATTCCTCTTTGGTGTCAGAGATGCTTCATCTAAATGAACTTTTTTCTGTTTTTGAAACTAGAGAATGTTGTAGAGATGCACATTCTTTTTTTACTTCGAACTATAATGTGGATTTTCACAGTGTTCCCCAAATTTGCTGTGCATCATTAGCTAAAAACGAATTTACGAAATGGGATTGGGACTTGGTAAGAAACATCAAAAATGTGGAAAGTTCTTTTTGTTGGTTGGAGAATCTATTAGATAATAATGGATTTTTTGCTCAGTTGGCTATTGAAAATATAACAAAAACATTGACCCAATTACAAAATGTAGTGGGGACAGAATATTTGATAACACAAGATGTTTGGAATAGTGTTGTAGAAAAATATGAGAAAATGGGAATTGGATTGTATGCATATAGTAATTCTATATCTAAAGAATTTATTATTGAACATCAAAATGAGCTTGATTGGTTGGTTCTTCAAAGAAATCCTTATGTTCAATGGGATTTAGAGTTAATTAATTTATTTCTTAAAAAATACGTAAAAAGTATTCCAGGGTCTGAATGGGATAAACATTTAGATGGTTCACGTGCGATATATTCAGCTGTCAAGGATTTATTAAATGATTCAATTTTAAGAGATATAGAGAAGCTGTATGAATTATAATTAAATGAGCTAGTGAATAGAATGATTACTGATTGGCGGTGATGATAAATATAACGAGTTATATCATTCATTGTGTAAAACGATGAGTCGTAGAATAAAAGCAAGTGATATTTTGAATTGTCCGACATATCCGGGAGAATACATATATGTTTCGGATCTGCTTGTTGCGATAGTGGCATTGTCAGAATATTCGAAGTATTATAATGGGAAATATTCAGCAATAGTGAATCAGTGGATTCATAAAGCTCAAACGGAATGGCTTGATAAAAATACCGGATTGAGTTTTATCGTAATATTCATTACCGTAACAACGGTTACGATAATGCAAAAGTACAAATAGATTTAGAAACTGTTTAAAAATTACACAATAATTTTGTTAAGCATGATTTTGCAGAAAGCAAGTTGAACCATAGCCTCTGCAGTATCAGCATGGAACTCGTAGTCTATCGTCATCCTTCTGAAGTTTTTCAGCCATGCGAATGCTCTTTGAACAATCCATCGTTTCGGAATGACCTTGAACTTTGACGGTCATTCATCAGGTCTGAGAACGACTTCAAGTTCCCATTTAAATTTGTCAAATACCCAATCTTCTGCCCTTAATCTTCTTGTTGCCGTCAAGTCCTCGAACAGAATCTACATGATGTGAAGTCTTGACACTTCGTGAGTCTATAATGCCCATGCTGGGGCTTTCGTTGCGACCGGACTAGATGCGTACCATAGAGCGAAGTTTATCAAGGAGCTCCTCAATGATGCCTTCGTTTTTCCACTTATTGAAATAGTAGTATACGCTCTCCCACGGAGCAAAATTCCTGGGAATCATGCGCCACTGACAGCCTGTTTTGAGAAGATATAGAATCGCATTCATGATGTTTCTGAGACACGGCTCTTTCATTTAACTTTGATACAACTACTCAAATATTTGATTGTATGATAGTTATATTATTACTAACATCAGATTTCAATATCTGTGTTGTTTCGGATGAAGGAACAAATAACTGCTAACGGGCTATTAGTCATGCCATTTGAGATTTCTGCGCATTTTTAAATGAAAGAGCCGTGTTTCTGAGAGAATGTTTTCGCTTCCTTTCTTGTGGATTTATAATTTTTTCTATAACTTGCCACTGTTTATCAGTAAGGTTAGTTGAGTATTATTCCATAACTCTAATTGATTGACACTCATGAAGTTACAAATAAGCTACCAATTAACCTACTGATTTACAATATATTATTCATTGCAATAACGTTTATTTTCAATAAATTTTAAACAGCTTCTTAATCTACTATAACATATAGAGCATGAATCAGAATTTAGGAGATAAGTATACTACAGTTCTTGATAAAATCATTCAAAAACAAGTAGAAGTAAAGGAAAATACGATATTTGTGCTTACCGGTATCACCCCATATATCGGAATAGAGAATTATACTGAATATATCACTGACCTATCCACTTTTGATAAGGATGGGAATGACACACTATTCAGCAGAGAGTGGTTTGGAACTGTATTCTCTAAATTGATGATTGCTCAAAACCATCAAATTGTTTCTCATCAACAATTTGCATATATCAATGAATACCTGTCTGAGGATTTCTTCAAAGAACGTGTTCTCATTGTTTACGACAATCTTCGTTCGCTGTTCCCACTTTCAAAAGAGAACTACATTGAGAGCACAAATGAACATGCAAACGAAGAAAGACCTGAGGGGTTGCCTATATACCAAGCAGAACAACTCAAGATCAACGATAACTACTTCTATACCCTGAAAAGTTTTGGTGACATCCTTGAGAAAAGACCGTTTTTCGCCCTACAGAAAGAATTGACATCAGCAAATACTCAAGAAAACGCAGAGGTTCTTGATGTCATTTCCAATCCTTATGCTGTAGATGCGTTTGTTAATCAGTGCATCTTGGATAACAACTTTTGTAAACAAGTATTTGTCAAGGTTTCGGGTAAAAATGTACTCAACAAGACAACACATAAGACGCTTCAAGAACTAAATCACCTTTTGGCCAAGTTCAAAGGCGGTGTTCACATCCTGCAAGAAGAATCAATTCAGCAGGATTATATCCCTCAAGCAGAAACGGTATCATTACTTAAACAATACTGGGGACCATCAGCAGAGTTCAGAAACATACTCATCTATGAGAATCCAGAAATCAGCAGCAATATTGTACCTGTTTCACAAGGACTGATTGTTGATACAATCATCAATGAATATAAGAAAGGATGTGACGGAGTTCTGCCACGTGATATCTTTATTACAGCACCAACAGGAGCTGGTAAGTCTTTGATTTTCCAGTTACCTGCATTTTATGCTGCTAATAATGGTGATGTAACAATTGTAGTGTCACCTCTAAAGGCACTTATGACTGACCAGGTAGAAATACTTCATAAAGATAGACAGTATACCAAGGTTGAGTTCCTAAACAGTGATTTAACGCTTATTGATAGAGATAAGATTATTGAAAGCTGTAAAAAAGGTGATATAGATATACTTTATCTATCTCCAGAGTTGCTACTATCATATGACATACACTATTTCCTCGGAGAACGAAAGCTCGGTCTGTTAATTGTAGATGAAGCTCATCTTATTACGACATGGGGACGAGATTTCCGTGTTGACTACTGGTTCTTGGGTAATCACATCAATAAGATTAGGAAGTTCAACAACTACATGTTCCCATTGGTTGCACTTACAGCTACAGCTGTATATGGTGGAATCAATGATATGGTTTTTGATAGTATCAATAGCCTTAACATGCACGATCCTCATAAGTTTATCGGTAATGTACGTCGTAAGAACATTGAGTTTGTAATTGACACACATGATGATTACACTTCGGGTAAATATGACCAGAACAAAGAAACGGAGACCATTGAATTTGTCAAAGGCATTCAGGAATTGGGAATGAAAGGTATTGTCTATGCACCGTATACTAGACATATAAACAAACTTAAGGATAAAGCTGATGAGATTGATACCAATATGGTTGTCGCTTACCATGGTGGAATGCTAAGAGACCAACAACAATTCTCATATCAGGCATTCAAGAGCAACCAATGCAAGATAATGATATCAACGAAAGCATTCGGTATGGGTGTAGATATACCCGACATCCAAGTTGTATATCATCATGCACCATCAGGCTTGCTCCCCGACTATATACAGGAAATTGGACGTGCTGCCCGTAAAGAGAATATACAGGGTTATGCTGCATTGACATTTTCAAAATCAGATTTGAGATATAGCAAGCAGTTGTTCGGTATCTCCTCACTCAAGACTTTCCAGTTACAAGAAGTATTACGAAAGATAATACGCTACTTCAACAGTAATGGAAAGAAACGTAATATGCTTGTGGCTGCTAATGACTTTGCGTACATCTTTGATACCACTGAAGAGGTAGATCAGAAAGTAGCTACAGCTTTAATGATGATTGAAAAGGATTATCTTATAAAGACACGATTCAATGTTCTTATCGCACGTCCTAAGAAATTGTTTACTAAAGTATACGCACGTACCAACGATGTAGGTATAGAAAGGTTGAAGAAATTATTCGGGAACTGCTTCACTGAGATTAATAAATCAAAGTATAGCTATCATATCATTGAGCTTAACTTGGATAGCATTTGGTCAAAACATTTTTCAGACAAAAGCTTTCCTCAGTTGAAAAGCGAGTTCTACAAACAAAGATTCCTGTGGGAACACAATATTGAATTGGTACCACAAATAAAGGTATCAATAAACATAGAACAGCCTTACCGTACAGTGCTAAGTGAACTCAGTTCTATACTCAAGGCAGTAAGTGAAACGTTTGCAGAATTTAGATACCGAAATCAATTCTTTACCCAAAACGAATATGTCGAGAAACTTAAATGTAATCTAAGTCCTAAATACAATGCAGAGAAGATTGCATCTTTTATTCTTGGCACATATTCCGGTTATATGGCATCAGCAAGTGCACTTGAAGGAGATTCGTTCTTACAGCAACGCCATCAAGGTACAGCAATGCAGTATCAAGTATTCAGCACTAATTATGGAGCAAAAACGACTCAGTTGATTTCTATTTTCTCAAAATTATATGAGAACCATGATAAGCAAAGTGTAAATCGTTTCCTTTCTATCAATGACATCCCTTTGAAGAATCATATCAGATTGGGGTCATTATTGGAAATTATGAATTTAGGAACATTTGAAACAACTGGTGGTGACGATCCTAAACTGTTCTTGCGTTTAAATGACCCTCGAAGAATTGAAAAGGATTCTAATAGGCAAACATACAAGAATTATATCCTTGAGTCTGTAAAGAACAGGCATAAGGTTAGTTGCCAATTGTTCGAACATTTCTTCATCAACTATTTCAGCAATGAAAAGAGATGGGATATGATTGAAGACTTCTTCCTTGGTATGTCAAATGATGAGATTTTTGAAAAGTACCCAGGAAACATGGTTAACCATGTGAACATTATAGATTACCTAAAAAGAAACGCAGAAGTCGCAGAAAGTAATACTACAGAAATTCTAAGTGGCTCAAATATTCATTCCGACTTATTCAAGCCAAAAGAAGAACAGCATTACTTCAGTGACAACATGCTTACCATAGGTTCACTAACTATGCCAATCAAGAAATGGTTAGTTGAAGACCCAGTATCATTACATAGAACAATTGTAGAGTATAACATCTGGATTGAGAAAGAAGATTTTAAGATTTTAACCAATAAGTTGCGACTTCAACATTTCAACTATTATAGAGATTACATGAGGTTGAAACTTCTTATAGAATTCCCAGGCTATCAGGGATTGGTTACAGCAAGTGTACCTTATAAAGACTGCCCTGTGAAATTCTATAAATGGTGGAAACAAAATCAAGATAAAATCAAATTGAGCAAGAAAGAGACTATCGAATTGTTTTTAGCCGTTGATGCCGAAAATCCGAAAGCCTTATTGAAAGCTCATAGAACTATAATTGGAAAATAATTAAAAGATAAACATATGAATCCGCTGAATGAAACTAAGTTTGAAGAGCATATTACAGAATATTTAGCTGCAAGTGCCTTGTACAACCAACGAACTAGTGCACAGTTTGATATTGAGAAACTGTTTAAAAATTACACAATAATTTTGTTAAGCATGATTTTGCAGAAAGCAAGTTGAACCATAGCCTCTGCAGTATCAGCATGGAACTCGTAGTCTATCGCCATCCTTCTGAAGTTTTCCAGCCATGCGAATGCTCTTTGAACAATCCATCGTTTTGGAATGACCTTGAACTTTGACGGTCATTCATCAGGTCTGAGAACGACTTCAAGTTCCCATTTAAATTTGTCAAATACCCAATCTGCAAGGCTTCCTTTATAGCCACCATCCGCAAGGATTTTGGCAAGACGAGGAAATTTGTAGGATAGCCTCTCAATGACCTTCGGAGCCCCCTTGCTGTCATGAACATTGGCTTCATGCACGGCTACAGACATCAGATAACCTTGGCTGTCAACGATTATATGCTGTTTTCTGCCCTTAATCTTCTTGTTGCCGTCAAGTCCTCGAACAGAATCTACATGATGTGAAGTCTTGACACTTCGTGAGTCTATAATGCCCATGCTGGGGCTTTCGTTGCGACCGGACTGGATGCGTACCATAGAGCGAAGTTTATCAAGGAGCTCCTCAATGATGCCTTCGTTTTTCCACTTATTGAAATAGTAGTATACGCTCTCCCACGGAGCAAAATTCCTGGGAATCATGCGCCACTGACAGCCTGTTTTGAGAAGATATAGAATCGCATTCATGATGTTTCTGAGAGAATGTTTTCTCTTCCTTTCTTGTGGATTTATAATTTTTTCTATAACTTGTCACTGTTTATCAGTAAGGTTAGTTGAGTATTGTTTCATAACTCTAATTGATACTCATAAAGTTATAAATAAACACCTAATTAACCTGCTGATTTACAATATATTATTCATTGTAATAACGTTTATTTTTAATAAATTTTAAACAGCTTCTTATCATTCGTACAATAAATCCATAGTTTTTATAGGTTTTTCGGCAAATAAATATAATATTGGTTATTATCAAAGTAATATGGGTGCGTCATTTTGATAGGCGGTTATGTTAGCTATGAGGACTACAGTTAATTTCTTAATGACTGTTAGTAAGTAATTTCCCGTATTCATATTGTTATGTTTTCGCTTTTAACTTCCTCCGTTGTCTCAAGCGTGATTTCATTAGGCTCATTATAGGCGGCATCAAGTAATAGTGTCACAATATTAACGTATGCCCACAGTGAATATTGTTTAAAAGTCTTTGGTTCTCATATTTCTTTCTGTATATTTGTCTATCTATCATCAAAGACAAGAATTTAATGGATATGGGAGACTATAATTTACAACGATTTCTTGACGCCCAACAAGGCGACTATGAACATGCCCTCACAGAAATCAGAAACGGGCGGAAGTATTCTCATTGGATTTGGTATATATTTCCTCAACTGAAAGGGTTGGGTATGAGTTATAATTCACAATATTATGGAATCAGTGGCAAGGAAGAGGCTGAAGCATATCTGGCTCATCCGGTTTTGGGTGAAAGGCTGCGTGAAATTACATCTGCTTTCTTGCAATTGAAAAGTAAGACAGCCGAGGAGGTTTTCGGTTCGTTGGATGCGATGAAGGTGCTTTCGTGTATGACACTATTCAATGAGGTTGCTGCGGGTGACTTGTTCCGGCAAGTGATAGACCGGTATTATCAGGGCGAAACGGATGAGATGACAAAAAGAATGTTGGATAAATAATTAAATATTACTGTTATGGGCTGTTTGATGAATTTATTATGGCTGTTGCTTGGTGGTATTTTTACGGCAGTAGAATACCTTGTCTCAAGTATATTGATGATGATTACTATCATCGGCATTCCTTTTGGGATGCAAACATTGAAGTTGGCAGGACTTGCTTTGTGGCCTTTCGGCAAGGAGGTGAGAAGCGGAAGTCGTTCCAGTGGTTGTCTTTATATATTAATGAACGTGATATGGATATTCGTGGGTGGCATTTGGATTTGTTTGTCACATTTGGTCTTTGGGGCGATTTTGTGTATAACTGTTATTGGGATTCCATTTGGTTTACAGCACTTTAAACTGGCTTCATTGGCGTTGACTCCTTTCGGAAAGGATATTGTAACTGTATGAAAATAGTCTGAAGCAGATTATCTATAACTAAAAGTTATAATACATAATTAGAAACTATTAGTGTGTCTTGATTGTTTCCCGTACCTTTGCATCCCGAAAACAATTAAAGATAAAACTATATGATTTCAACAGCTACAAAAACGTTGCGGACGAATAACAAGACAATTTACGTCGCGTTACTTTCTACTTTGACTTTTTTTCTCTTTTTAGATTATATTCCGGGATTGGAAGCATGGTCGGCATGGGTGACTCCACCGGTTGCTTTATTTCTCGGACTAATTTTTGCATTGACCTGCGGACAGGCACATCCGAAATTTAATAAGAAAACCTCTAAGTATTTATTACAATATTCAGTTGTCGGGCTGGGATTTGGAATGAATCTTCATTCGGCTTTGGCTTCCGGTAAGGAAGGCATGGAGTTTACTGTAATATCTGTTATTGGTACGTTGGTGATTGGTTGGTTTATCGGTCGTAAGTTGTTCAAAATAGACCGTAATACTTCTTATCTTATCAGTTCGGGGACTGCTATCTGCGGGGGGAGTGCCATTGCGGCAGTAGGACCGGTGCTGAGGGCGAAAGATAGTGAAATGTCTGTTGCATTGGGTACTATCTTTATCCTGAACGCAATCGCACTCTTTATATTCCCGATGATTGGGCATGCTTTGGATATGGATCAACAGCAGTTCGGAACATGGGCGGCGATTGCCATTCACGATACAAGTTCGGTTGTCGGTGCAGGTGCTGCGTATGGTGAAGAAGCCTTGAAAGTAGCTACCACTATCAAGCTGACCCGTGCGCTTTGGATAATCCCTATGGCTTTTGCCACCTCATTTATCTTTAAGAGCAAAGGACAGAAAATCAGTATTCCCTGGTTTATTTTCTTCTTTGTATTGGCAATGGTAGTGAATACTTATTTGCTTGACGGAGTACCACAGTTGGGGGATGCAATCAACGGGATAGCCCGTAAGACCTTGACGATTACTATGTTCTTTATTGGTGCTTCTCTTTCTATGGATGTGTTAAGGGCAGTTGGGATTAAACCATTGGTGCAGGGAGTCTTGCTTTGGATAGTGATTAGCTTGAGTACGTTGGCTTATATTTATTTTGTATAGAGAGAGAATATTGTATAAAGAGAAAATACAAATAGTAGATATAGAAAAGTGGGAGAATATCGCATTACACGAATATTCTCCCACTTCTTTATGGATATGGTTCTGTCTTATAAAGCCGGAGACTGTTATTCTTTTTTCTTCAATGCTTCGAAAATCAGACCTTCCAGTTCATCGGCAAGTTCAGGATTGTCAGCGATACATTGTTTTGCAGCATCACGTCCTTGTCCTAATTTTGTGTCATTGTAGCTATACCATGAACCACTCTTCTTGATGATTCCCAAGTCGGCGCCCAAGTCGATGATTTCTCCGGAGTGGGAGATACCTTCGCCAAACATGATGTCGAATTCTGCTCTACGGAAAGGAGGAGCTACTTTATTCTTCACAACTTTTACTTTAGTCAGTTTACCCAGGATTTCTTCACCGTCTTTGATTGGTTGGCTGCCACGAATATCCAAACGTACGGAAGCGTAGAACTTCAGTGCATTACCACCGGTAGTTGTTTCGGGATTACCGAACATTACACCGATCTTTTCACGCAACTGGTTGATAAAGATACAGGTCGTACGTGTCTTGCTGACAGCCGAGGTCAATTTGCGCAATGCTTGAGACATCAGACGTGCCTGAAGACCTACTTTGTTGTCACCCATGTCACCTTCGATTTCTGCTTTGGGAGTCAATGCGGCCACAGAGTCGATAACGATGATGTCGATAGCAGAAGAACGGATCAACTGTTCTGCGATTTCCAACGCCTGCTCACCGTTATCAGGTTGGGAGATATACAAATCGTCAATGTTTACTCCCAGTTTGGAAGCATAGAAACGGTCGAAAGCATGTTCGGCATCAATGAAAGCAGCGATACCTCCGGCTTTTTGTGCTTCAGCAATGGCGTGGATGGCCAATGTCGTTTTACCGGAAGACTCCGGACCATAGATTTCAATGATTCTACCTCTAGGGTAACCTCCAACGCCAAGTGCCACGTTCAGGGCAATAGAGCCTGTCGGGATCACTTCTACTTGTTCAACACTATCATCACCCATTTTCATGATAGAACCTTTACCGAAGCTCTTTTCTATCTTTTCCATGGCAGCCTGTAAGGCTTTTAGTTTTTCGCTTGATGCCATTTTATTATCTGTTTCAAAATTAAGTTCGTCTTTCTTTGCCATACCTTATTCTTATATAATTAATGGAGTTATTGATTTAAAATCTGTGAGGCATGTTCTTTGGTCTTCACTTCTTTGGGAGTGATAATCCGTTCTACGATTCCTTCTTCATTAATCAGGAAAGTAGTGCGGAGAGTACCCATATATGCACGTCCGTACAGTTTCTTTTCTCCCCACACCCCAAACTCTTCTACCAACTTCTTCTCAGTATCGGCAATCAGAGTGAAAGGAAGGTTGTTTTTCTCTATGAATTTCTGATGCGACTTTTCATTGTCTACGCTGACACCGATTACTTCATAGCCGGCCTTGCGCAGTTCGGAGTAGTTGTCGCGCAGATTGCACGCTTGTGCGGTGCAACCCGATGTGCTGTCTTTCGGATAGAAATACAACACAATCTTTTTTCCTTTGTAAGCACTCAGACGGATTTCTTCACCTTTCTCATTGATGCCTAAAACTTCCGGTGCTTTATCTCCAACGTTAATCATAACTTTCTTTTTAATGAATGTCTTACAATTCTAAATCCTGATCGATTACTTCATGCCAAGGCAGACCTTGCTTGTTCAGTTGCTCCATAAACGGATCCGGATTGAATTCTTCCACATTATTTACCCCCGGACGTTTCCATTCTCCTTTGAAGAACATCATGGCTCCGATCATTGCCGGAACTCCGGTGGTGTAGCTTACTCCCTGCATACCTGTTTCCTTGTATGCTTCTTGGTGGCTACAGTTATTGTAAACATAGTAAGTACGTTCTTTCCCATCTTTCAGACCACGGATACGGCAGCCGATGGATGTTTCACCTTCGTAATTTTCACCCAAATCCTGCGGATTAGGCAATACGGCTTTCAAGAATTGCAGAGGTACAATTTTCACTCCGTTGTAGTCTACTTCGTCAATGCGTGCCATACCGATGTTTTGGATAACGCGCAAGTGAGTCAGGTATTCCTGTCCGAACGTCATCCAGAAGCGTGCACGTTTGATAGTTGGGAAGTTCTTCACCAACGATTCCAGTTCTTCGTGATAAAGAAGATAGGAGTCGCGCGGTCCGATATTCGGATATGTCAGGTCTTTATGGATTTCCAGCGGTCCGGTGGTTACCCACTTGCCGTCCTCATAATAACGACCGTTCTGCGTAATTTCACGGATATTGATTTCGGGATTGAAGTTGGTTGCGAATGCCTTGTGATGATTTCCTGCATTACAGTCTACAATATCCAGGTATTGGATTTCGTCAAAATAATGCTTGGCTGCATAAGCTGTATAGATACCACTGACTCCCGGGTCGAATCCGCAACCGAGGATAGCTGTCAGACCGGCTTCTTTGAAACGGTCATGGTAAGCCCATTGCCAACTGTATTCAAAGTGAGCTTCATCTTTCGGCTCATAATTGGCGGTGTCCAGATAGTTCACTCCGGCTTTCAGGCAAGCTTCCATGATAGTCAAGTCCTGATAGGGGAGAGCGACGTTAATCACCATTTCCGGTTTGAAATCGTTGAATAAGGCTACCAGTTCTTCCACATTGTCTGCGTCAACTTTAGCTGTCTTTATCGTGGGATTACCTATTGCCTCAACGATTTTATCGCATTTCTCTTTTGTACGGCTGGCAATCATGATATCTGTAAATACATCGGCATTTTGTGCCACTTTGTGTGCAACGACAGTACCAACACCGCCTGCACCAATAATAAGAACTCTACCCATTTCTTTAAATTGCGAATTAAAATTATGAATATTAGAATTGTTTATGGAGCAAATATACGTGATTATTTTCAGATAATCATTCGTCTATACTCCTTTTTATTTACTTTAAGTGAACTATGTAAATTGTTCGTTTGTTGTATATTCAATGGCAAATGTATATATTTTATATTGTATTGGATGTTATTTCCCAATCTTTTTGATATCTTTGCCCGCGATTTAACTTAAACGTTATAACATATGAATAAAGTATTAGTTTCAATGTGCATTGCCGGTGCAGCACTTGCAATGTCATCATGCCGTTCGGTTGAGAAGGCAACTCCATTATCATCTATCAATGGTGAATGGAATATTATAGAAGTCAATGGCTCGAAAGTAACTCCGGGCGAAAGCAGAACTCTGCCCTTTATTGCTTTTGATACCGCAACGGGACGCGTGTCGGGCAGTAGCGGTTGCAACCGTATGATGGGTAACTTCGACGTAAACGCGAAACCGGGAAGCCTTGAACTAGGTGCAATAGGCAGCACCCGGATGATGTGTCCGGATATGACGACTGAGAGAAATGTATTGAGTGCTCTTGCACAGGTGAAAGGATATAAAAAAGCCGGCAAAGACAAATTGTACCTTTGCAATGCGTCGAATCGACCGGTTATAGCTTTGGAAAAAAAGGAGGCTGATGTGAAATTGTCGGTATTGAACGGAGAATGGAAAGTAAAGGAAGTGAATGGCGAAGCAATTCCTTCCGGTATGGAGAAGCAACCTTTCATCGCTTTTGATGTGAAGAAAAAGACGATTCACGGTAATGCCGGATGCAACTTGATAAATGGTGGCTTTGAAACCAATACAAGCAACGCTAAGTCAATCTCTTTCCCGGGTGTGGCAAGCACAATGATGGCTTGTCCGGATATGGAAACAGAAGGCAAGATTCTGAAAGCAATGAATGAAGTGAAGTCATTTGATGTATTAGCCGGTGGTGGCATTGGTTTGTATGATGCAAATAATGCATTGGTGCTTGTTTTGGAAAAATAGGAAATAAATATAAGTATTTATATATAATAAGGTATGCCTGTGTCGCACATGACGACATAGGCATATTTTTTTTCCAGGATTGAACCAGAGCCGCCTGCATTTGTTTAAAGAAGTAGTTGCCAATTGAGTCCGGGTGTGACTATGTCAGCAGTGTTTATTTATTAAAACTGTCTTTTTGGCAGATATTATGTCATGCATTCGTATAATTTCTTTTTGGCACACGGTTTGCTTTTTAATAAGCGTCCGTTCGGGACGAAGCTCATAATATGGAGCAGAGGAACAACCGGACAAAAAGAAATCATTGAATAATAATAAATAAAAAAATAACGATCATGGGAAAAATTATTGGTATTGACTTAGGAACAACAAACTCTTGTGTTTCTGTATTTGAAGGTAACGAACCGGTAGTAATTGCAAACAGCGAAGGTAAACGTACAACTCCTTCAGTAGTTGCTTTTGTGGATGGTGGCGAACGTAAGATAGGTGATCCTGCAAAACGTCAGGCTATTACGAACCCTACACGTACAATCTTCTCTATTAAACGTTTCATGGGTGAAACTTGGGATCAGGTACAAAAAGAAGTGACTCGTGTTCCTTATAAAGTAGTGAAAGGTGATAATAACACTCCGCGTGTTGACATCGACGGACGTCTGTATACTCCGCAGGAAATCTCTGCAATGATTCTTCAGAAAATGAAGAAAACTGCTGAAGACTATCTCGGACAGGAAGTAACAGAAGCGGTTATCACTGTGCCTGCTTATTTCTCCGACTCTCAACGTCAGGCTACAAAAGAAGCCGGACAGATTGCAGGTCTGGAAGTAAAACGTATTGTAAATGAACCGACAGCCGCTGCTCTTGCTTACGGTCTTGACAAGGCTCACAAGGATATGAAGATTGCCGTATTCGACCTTGGTGGTGGTACATTTGATATTTCTATCCTTGAATTTGGTGGCGGTGTATTCGAAGTGCTTTCTACAAACGGTGATACTCACCTGGGTGGTGATGACTTCGACCAAGTAATCATCAACTGGTTGGTTGAGGAATTCAAGAATGATGAAGGTGCTGACTTGACTCAGGATGCGATGGCTTTGCAACGTCTGAAAGAAGCTGCTGAAAAAGCTAAGATTGAATTGTCTTCTTCTACAAGTACAGAAATCAACTTGCCGTATATCATGCCGGTAGGTGGTGTACCTAAGCACTTGGTGAAGACTTTGACTCGTGCAAAATTCGAATCTTTGGCTCATAATTTGATTCAGGCTTGTCTTGAACCTTGTAAGAAAGCAATGAGTGACGCTGGCTTGAACAACGCTGATATTGACGAAGTAATCCTTGTAGGTGGTTCTTCACGTATCCCAGCTGTACAGAAATTGGTAGAAGATTTCTTTGGTAAAGCTCCTTCTAAAGGTGTGAATCCGGATGAAGTGGTAGCTATTGGTGCTGCTGTACAGGGTGCTGTTTTGACAGACGAAATCAAAGGTGTAGTATTGTTGGATGTTACTCCGTTGTCAATGGGTATCGAAACACTGGGTGGTGTAATGACTAAGTTGATCGATGCTAACACTACGATTCCGGCTCGTAAGAGTGAAACATTCTCTACTGCTGCCGATAACCAGACGGAAGTTACTATCCACGTATTACAGGGAGAACGTCCGATGGCTGCACAGAACAAATCAATCGGTCAGTTCAACTTGACAGGTATTGCTCCGGCTCGTCGTGGTGTTCCTCAAATTGAGGTTACATTCGATATCGATGCCAACGGTATCTTGAAAGTGTCTGCAAAAGATAAGGCTACCGGTAAGGAACAGGCTATTCGTATCGAAGCTTCCAGCGGTTTGAGCAAGGAAGAAATCGAGAAGATGAAAGCTGAGGCTGAAGCTAATGCAGAAGCGGACAAGAAAGAACGTGAAAAGATTGATAAGCTGAACCAGGCTGACAGCGTAATCTTCCAGACTGAAAATCAGTTGAAGGAATTAGGCGATAAGTTGTCTGCTGACAAGAAAGCTCCGATTGAAGCTGCTCTGCAGAAATTGAAAGATGCTCATAAGGCACAGGATTTGGCTGCTATCGATTCTGCTATGGCAGAAATCAATACTGCTTTCCAGGCTGCAAGTGCTGAAATGTATGCACAGAGCGGTGCGCAAGGTGGTGCACAGGCTGGTCCTGACATGAACGGTGGTGCTGGTCAGCAAGACAACAGCAAGCATGGAGATAATGTTCAGGATGCTGATTTCGAGGAAGTCAAATGATTCCGATAAGGAAACAGATAACAAACAATAAGCAAAAGCGTGCAGCTCAATGAGTTGCACGCTTTTTGCGTTTGTGGGGTTCATGGTTGCTATGCGTTTTCTATGGGCTTTTTTATCTCTTATTTGCGACATGTTTGCGACACGTCTTATTTGGCGATAAGGTACAACTTAGATTGATATAAACCATTTATAACGAGGAGAATATGCCAAGAGGAAATTACACCATTCAAAGAAGTTGTGAGGAGTGTGGTAAAATCTTTACTCCTCCCACATTGATGTCAAAGTATTGTTGTCCAACTTGTTCCAAGAGGGCATACAAGAAAAGGCAAATCGCAAAAGAGAAAGAGGCAATACGTCAAGCATTAGTCAGGCGAATACCATCCAACAAGGGGTATCTGACAGTTAAAGAGTCTATGCTGATTTACGGTATTAGCAAAGATGTACTTTATCGTATGATACGGAAGGGCTTGATACCATCATACAATTTTGGTCAGCGTCTGACACGCCTTAGTCGGCAGTATATGGATGAACACTTCAAAACAAAGGCTGGCAGTAGAAAGAGAAAAAAGGAAGCATTGTCCTTTGAACCCAAAGACTGTTACACTATCGGAGAGATTGCCAAAAAGTTCCATATCAATGACAGCAGTGTCTTTAAGCACATACGCCGTCATTCTATTCCTACACGCCAAATTGGTAATTATGTTTATGTTCCCAAATCTGAAATTGATAAATTATATAAGTCGTTATGAAGAAAGCATTACCTAATACCAAAGTGACCGTCAAGCTCAGAAGGTCGAATTACAAAGAAGAGTGGTATCTGATTATAGAGTCGTACCCAGTTTACAAGCGAGGTTCTAAACGGGCAAGCCGTGTGGTGGAATCTATTAACCGGATTATATCCACACCTGTTTGGGATAAGTCGTCCATTGCACGTATCTTGCCGGATGGGACATTCAACTATAAGCCTAAGCGTGATTTGAATGGAATTATCCAATGCCGTTCAACGATAGACCAAGAGGCTTGTATCTATGCCGACAATGTGCGTAAGTTACGCCAACACGAATATGACAGTGCCGTCCTCTACACTGATAGAGAAAACGAAATCGCTGCACAAAATGAACGAAGCGAACAGGACTTTATCAAATATTTCAATGGCATCATCAGCAAACGGCATCCCAATAGCTCTAATTCAATCATAGTCAACTGGACCCGTGTGGGAGAATTGTTGAAAATCTATTCGCAAGGCAACCCGATCCCGTTTAAAACGATTTCCGTGAAACTACTTGAAGACATCAAGATGTTCCTGTTACGTGCCCCGATGGGAGGTAATAAGAAAGGAACTATCTCACAGAATACGGCATCCACCTATTTCTCCATTCTCAAAGCCGGATTGAAGCAGGCGTTTGTTGATGAATATCTGACGGTTGACATCAGCGCAAAAGTAAAAGGAATAACAAACATAGAGACACCTCGTGTTGCACTTACTATGAATGAAGTGCAAATGTTGGTTGATACTCCTTGCAAAGATGATGTTCTGAAACGTGCGTTCTTGTTTTCTATCCTTACAGGATTGCGACATAGTGATATCCAAGCATTGAAATGGAAACAGATTCAGCAGACGAGTAAAGGCACATGGCAAGCGGTCGTAGTTCAGCAAAAGACAAAACGACCCGATTATAAGCCAGTCATTCAACAAGCCCTTCAACTATGCGGTGAGCGTCCAAATGATGATGAAGCTCTCGTTTTTGAGGGATTGACAGATGCCTCTTGGATTTCCCGTCCTTTGAAAGCTTGGATAGAAGCATCCGGCATCAAGAAGCATATCACCTTCCATTGTGGAAGACATTACGAATTGTCTTTATCGCTGAATTTGAATAGTTTGCAAAGATTTGTTTCTTGATGGGTAACGATTTAGAAACAAGCGAAGTTCTGTATTTTACCTCGTTTTGCATTAAATCAAAAGAACACTTTTTCTAAATGCAAATATAATACTATTTTTTGAAAAAACATACTATTGTGGATAATTAAATTCAGCGAATTATGGGCTATGATTGCTGAAATTTATACTTCAATCCATATTCTTCCAGTTTGTTGTAATGTGGTTATGTTCTGAAAGTTTGGCATTACAGCCATAGCAAACAGTTCACCGTCCCATATCGCGCCGTCGGGCTGCCATGAATAGCCGCCTCCGGCATCGCCGTGGAAACTCCACGTTGCCTTTGCCTTGTTTTTCAGTTTGAGGTTGATAGCAGCCTTGTCTGAGAATGATATACCTGACAGCACCTGCATCGGCTAATGGTTCTCCATCACCTCTACCGAACCCACATCATCGTGGCTGATGCCGTTGGTTGCTATGCCGTATTTGCCGCCGAGCAGGTCGGAGCCTTCGATATAGAACATGTTTATGTCCTCTCCCTGATACTGGATCTTGCCGGATTGCTCCACATTTATACCCGGCATACGTTTGAGCACATCACCGATAGAGCAATCCTGATGTTGTGCAAAACTTCCGACATTATAAGTTATGGTGTCGCCTTGCTCTCGGATGCGGTCAGCCTTGACCGTAACCTCTTTGAGTAAAGTAGTCCCGGGCTCCATATAGACGGTCACTGGAAAACTCACGCTGTCGAGAGGGATGGTTTTCTTGGCAAAGCTCATCATCGACACCTCAAGGCGGCAACCATCTACGATCGGCACCGACATGGCGAAGCTTCCATCGCCTTTCAATGTAGCATATTTCTTTATCTTGCCGTCCGCTCCCTTGACAATGACCGAAGCCCCGGACAGCGGCTCATTGCACTCCTTGTCAACGAACGTTCCCGACACATTGACCTGTGCCACGGCACTAACCGCGACAATCAGGAAAAGCATATATGCGAGAAGACGGTTCATTCGTGGTAATCCGTTTCGAGGTAGTCGTACTTTCGGCTATCTTCAGTTACAGGAGCATTGACACCTCCGCCAAGTTTATATCCTATTGAACATGGCATTACTATTTTCCCTGTAATTTCTTTGGACTTGGAGTATATCAAATATATGTTACCTTTTCAAATGCTTGTCAAGCCATGAATATGCCTGTTCTTTTACTCCTTTTGGAAAACAGTGGCGTCCGCCATTTTCTTCAAAAAGGACTATCTCTATATCTGTGCCGTCGTTTTTCAAGTATTTATCTTTGAAAAGCTCCAGTTCCGCAGCAAATCTTTTATCCGATGGGTCCGGATGACCGTCGCCCCACTGGTGCGCACCTTCAGATATGAATAAAGCCCGAGGAGCGATGGCCGCTATATAATCATGAGTGTTTATGCCGAACTTCACACTGCTCGGAAGTGCCAGTGAGGCTGGCATTGTGCCCGGTCGGTTGTAGTTGTAATAATTGTTGATTTCTGATGTCCCACAGTTGGCCACGGCCGCTTTAACGCGAGGCTCATAGAACAAACAGTATGAAAGAGCATTTGCCCCTGCGGAATGGCCTATAGCACCAATATTATCTGTGTCTACCTCTGGCATTGCCACCAGGACATCAACTGCGCGTGAAAAGTCGTATGCTTCTTTACCCCAGGTGTTACGTCCTTCCGCGAGCAATACTCCGATTCGTTTCTGTTGGGTAAAGAAGTCCCTCTCATAATCATTCTCGGATAAATTTCCCCAGTCTTGACACGTTTTGCGCCTGTCGGCATGATAGAATCTGTCAGGGCACATCACGATATAACCGCGTTCAAAGAGTTCTCTACCATAGAACATTGTGCTGTCACCCATCAGCCCGGCAGGTTCCGACTTGCCTATATGGTAATAAACATCGTCCTGATGCATTGCGACAATCGCCGGAGCCTTCTTGCCTGACGGTAGAGATGGGACAAACAGATATGCACTACCCCAATCATCCGGAGTCTCAAGTACAGGATTTCCCGGTTCTATAAAGTAGCGTATCTTATACTTGACCCCACCGTCTAAGGCAGTGGTCTCCAATGTGTCAACCCGCAAAGGCTCTTTCTTAGGCATCACTCCCAACAAAGATGTCAACATGTCATTATGTGTTAGTGCCGGAATCTGCGCCACCGTTGTCATTGTAAGAGCGACACAAAACAAGAATGTGATGATTTGTTTCTGCATACACAATAGTTATCTCATTGGCTCTCTGAGATTATTGAAGGATTAAAGAAAACGTGAGCCAACTATGCCACGTCTTAGTTTGTAGGTCGTAGGAAACCTTTGATGCAGATGTAACAATAGTGACCCACGCTATATGCGTGAAAACCACTATGCTATTCCTTGCATCGGTTTCTGAATTTCCTACGTTCACAAACTACAAGATAAGCATAACGCTTCTTTTTTTATCCAAAATGTCGTGGACCGGACTTCTCCAATCCGTTTGCAAAGTTAATCATAATCTTTGGGATTCAGCGGATTATTGGCAGATATTTTGTAATTTTGCATTATAATATCCGTCTATTGGTAAGCGTTGGATAGATTTGCAAAACATTCACGGTTTCACAGCAAATCCAGTATCTTCTTATTGGCTTTATCCACCACGGATGTGTCCAGCGATGCGAGATAAATCTGCGTGGTGTTCTCCGAATCATGCTCCATACCTTCGCTGATGACAGAGACAGGTACATTTCGGCTCTTTGCTACACTTGCCCACGAGTGTCGTCCGACATACATAGTCAAGGGTATTGGCAAATCCAATTATTTCCCGATTTTCTTCAACAGATGGTTTACACAGTGAAGCTTGTTGACATATTGCTTCCGATAATCTTCGTGCCGTTTTGTAATGATGGGCAGTATATATTCTGTTTCGTTTATCGGATATTTGTCAAGAATCTCCTGCATACACTTTTCCCATTTAATGAACAGTTGTTGCCCCGTCTTACGCCTGCGGTAGGAAAGAGTGTCATTTTGCAAGTCCTTCTTTTTCAGATAAGCCATGTCAATGAACGACATTCCTCTTGTGTAGAAACAGAACAAGAACATATCACGGGCATAATCAAGGTTGGGCTTCAATGACAAGTCCAGTCCTTTGATACGCCTGATGTTATTGAGAGACAAGGCTCGCTTCATGGTTTTCTCCACTCCGGTATAGACAGACTTGAACGGATGTCGTTGCTCCGTCAATCCATCCTCCACCGCACGGTTATAGACATCTTTCAGAATACGCATATAGAACGATATGGTGTTAGGCGCATTTTCCCTGCCTTTCAAATAGGCCTCGTACTCTGCCAGTAAATCCGTATTAAGTTGGTCAAACAAGACCTCCGTGTCATTCATAAAACCGCTGAAACTTCTGAGGGCAGCTGTGTAGGTTTCTGAGGTGCGTATCTTCCCCAAACATTTCAGTCTTGCTATCTGCTGGCTGATGTAAGCGTTGAACGATAGTTCTTGCCTGTTTTTATGAAAGCGCATGACTACATCATCTGTTACAAATGTGCCGGATTGGGATAACGTGTGTATGACTTTGTTCAAACTCTCCTTGTCCCACTTGATACGCGAACCAATTGAAAGCAGATAGTTGTTCCGCTCTTGTTCTGTTGATAGATGATGCAAAATAACCGTTTCGGAATGACAGTCCCATTCCGAATCGAAAAGTTTATACTCGGTGTTTATCTGTCTGACACACGGTTGTGGATAACCTGATAGTAGAGTGTACCCTCCCTGCCGTTCACGGTGGATGGGCGGAACTTGACCTTGACCGATGCCATATTAGTCGGATTTAGATTGCTCCCACTTAACGTATATCTCCCTTGAAAGTTCCACAATTTCTTTGCTCAACTTCACAAGATCGATGGTATGTTTCTCCAGTTTGTAGAGCAACGCCATCGCCTTCTTCTCCGAAAAGTGGATGCGCAACTCTTTAACGACCTGATTGTAGTTCGTACCGATGGCACGGAACTGGGCGTGGAAGTCCGACAGTTTGGTGTAGTAGTCTACCAGCGTCTTGTCCACCTTCAGCACCCTGAACTTCTGTCCGAAGAAATGCGCCTTGAGAAAGACGGCTTTCGCATACACGTTCGATTCCTCGTACATCGTCAGGAACCTGTTCCACTCCACATCATCGAAGCGCACCATCACACAGTGTGTCCTCGGATTCAACTTGGGATTTCTCCCGTACTTGCTCTTCTTTTTCATTCTTCTTATTCTTTCAATTTTATGGCTTGTCCATTGTTTAATCTTTAATTAAGGAACCCCGAAATTATCCGACTGCGGAGGATAATTCTGCCCACGGCAGTGCTGGGATTTTCAGTTACTCGGAAGCATTCGAGTAGCTGAAAATATACCTTGCTGTGTCTTTGAGGACACAAAAATCCTCCGTTTGTCGGATTGGGAAAACACCTTTCAAACTCCAAGTCGCTTCATCCGGGTATTCCTCACTGTTCGGGTACAAAGTTACACCTTAACACGGTATCGGACAGTGGTTTGAACCGGACAATGGCTACCTATCGACGCAATATGCAGCCACTTATCGAAATGCAGGTTCAATCATTTCCTTATTTAGTCAAACAATGATTCAAAAGATGAAAGTTCTGAGTACATGAGAATAGAGAAATTCAAATACTGATCAAAAGGATTTGTTGAATACCTGCCAAAACGAGTATTGAGGAAAATCAAACAATGGTTGTCTGACAATTTGATGATACATTGATTTAATGATTTCATGACGTAATGTTGTCACTCTCCAAACGACCAAAATTTTGTTTCACCACACAACTATATAGAGAACTATTAAATAAGCGGATTGTGAAATAGTCAGCCTTTCTGTTTGAACAGCATTCATGCGAAAAGAACCGTTTCTGTATGATACCCACGGACAATGATTACCGTATCGGTGCAACACGCTGCCACTTTCTGGAAATCCATTGCAAGGTAGTAGATTATATATTACTTTGTGGCAAAAGAAACAGTAACAATAAAAAGTATGTATATGGAAATCGTATCAATTGAAAGAAAGACCTTTGAGGCGATGGTCGCCAAGTTCGACCGTTTCGTCAGTCGCATGGATGCCATCTGCCGGCGGCACGGAGAGAAGAAGATGGGCGAGTGGATGGACAATCAGGACGTTTGCCGGATGCTCAACATCAGCCCACGCACATTGCAGACCCTTCGGGACAACGGGACGCTGGCTTACTCGCAGATAAACCACAAGACGTATTACCGTCCCGATGACGTGCAGCGTATTGTTTCCGTTGTGGAGGACAGGCGGAAAGAGGCGAAGTTCAAAGGAAGAACTGTATAAACTTGATGAAATGAACGAAGTAAACTAACAATACCCACTAAATCCAAAGTAGCATGAATGAACTGATAAACAAGGACAGCGAGTGGATAATCCACTTCATGGGTAGTCTCGACCGTCTTTTGGACAGCTTCGAGCATCTGACCGCCAATTACCGACCGACACTGAACGGAGAGCGTTTCTTCACTGACAAAGAAGTGTCGGCACGGCTGAAAGTGAGCCGCCGGACACTTCAGGACTACCGGAACGAAGGGCGCATAGCCTATATCCAGTTGGGCGGTAAAATCCTCTACCGTGAATCCGACATCGAAAGGATGCTTGCTGACGGCTACCGCTCCGCCTATCGGCTGACAGGCACATGATTTTCTTGAAAGAGCGCAGTTTGCCGTCTGCCCAGTGATTGCGTCAGCAACGGACTTTCGGCAAAAAGAGAAAGGAACGGTTTACGGACGGAGCATCAAAATACCGCTTCGTCTGTAAGTCGCTCCTCTCTTCTTTCTTCTGATTTCCCGTCAGTCGCTTGTTTCCGTTGCCGGATGCTTTTCAAGCGAGTGGCAGACAGTGACAAGGTTTTCGGGTTGAATACGCTCAAACTTGTTTGAGGAAGATTCTGCCCGAAACGGCTCTGCCGCCCGACCTTGCCGCTGCCATTAAGCCATACGCTACCTTTGCATCCGTGCATCGGGAACGAGTGGCTGACGGGATGAACCTCAACTATACCATCGGTTATTACCTCTGACGCTGGCAACAAATAGTGTAATCGGTGTAGCTTTCTTAATGGTGCTAATTTCATTTATTATAAACCGTCTGAACAAGACACTCTCTTTACTGCATATCCTGAATGCAACGGCTATAATCACTTCAATGTTATAGACATCATAACTGATACCATCCGGTTGCCTGACATACTTTATCGTGTCAAATTCGTTCAGTTCCTTATTCTTGTAAATGGTATGAATCGCCTTGCGGATATCGCATGAGAACATCCCGAACAGGTCGGCTATCTCGAATTGTGTCATCCATACGGGTACTGTCGGCATAATGACTACACCCGTTTCACTGATTGTTATTATTCCTCTGTCCATAATGTATTGAATTGATACTGTTTACTTATTGCTGTCTGGCTTTTCGCCGGTAGATTGTATCTTCCTGCGTTCCATTAGCTTGTCCATGTCCTTCGAGATTTTATCATCGGTTATCCGTGCGTAACCCTGTGTCGTCCGGATATTGGAATGTCCCATCATTTTAGCGATGCTCTCGATAGGTATATCCGCCGAAATCAGGAATGTTCCGAAGCTGTGCCGACTTTGATGATAGGACAAGTTATCCTCTTTCCCTATGATAACGCCCATCTCATGGATATCAAACCAGAGGGCATCACGGCTGGGAAGAGGGAACACGGGCTGTTCATCGTCAGTCGTGTTATACAGCGACAATATCCGCTCCGCTATGGGATGCAGTGGAATGAACGCCTCTATCTTTGTCTTCTTGCGGTTGATGCGGATGTACCGCCTACCATCCGCATTCGTCCCGATATGATGTGGATGCAGGAGCATTATATCCACATACGCCAGTCCGGTCAGGGTCGAAAAGATGAAAGCCCGTCTTGCCAGTTCCATCCGCTTGTCATACATCGGGGTGGAAAGTATCTTCTTGAACTCCTCACGGCTGATATACCTGTGCCTTGCCTCCGGCTTGGTTTCATATTCCATTTCCTCACAAGGGTTCACGCAGATAATCTCCTTATCGACTGCCAGATACAGCAGGCGGTTCAACCAACGCAGGCAATGGTTGGTTTGGGAAGCCCCGAAATTCTTGCATCTCTTCAAAAACGCTTTGTAGGCTTTGCCGAAGTCTTCCGTGACTTCTTCAAGGCCTATGTCTTTCTTACCCAAAGACATGAGATAATTTGTCAGGTACTTCTGGTAATACATTGAACTCCGATAGGAAGAAGTTGAGTCTATTTCCTCGGAATGTTTCTTCAAACGCTCTCTTTCCCATTCCCCCATTTGCAGGAGGGTCGTCGGATGGATGTTGTTCAAGGTGATATGGTTCTTCAGCATCTCCGCACTGACCACACCTTGCGATTTCAATATCTCATTATAGGCTTCCTCTGTCATCCGCAGGTATTCCCGTAAACGGTTGTTCTCCCTTGCGGACTTTATCTCGTTCTTCCTGCCGTTCCAGTCTTCCGGTCTGCAATAAATTCCGGGACTGATGACGGTCTGTTTGCCGTCAATGGTTATACGACACAATACGGCGGTCGTACCGTCAGCCTTTACCTTGCTGCGGTTGATGTAGGGTAATAATGAAAATGTACTTCGCATATTATTCTTTAAGTGTTAAAGAGTGAGTTTGAAATCTTCGGTCGCTTTAATGAACTTGTCCATGTCCTCGAAAAGTTTCTTCGGGCTGACACGGGCATAGACCTGAGTGGTGGAAATATCGGAATGTCCCAACATTCGGCTGATGGTCTCTATCGGAACGCCTGCTTCAAGCGTTATCAACGAGGCAAAGCTATGGCGGGCCTGATGGTAGCACAAGTCATCCTTGATTCTTGACAATGCCGCCAACGCTTTCATGTGCCTTCTGAGATTTGACCAGCGAAGTAAAGGAAACAAGGTTTCCCTGTCCTCACTATGGTACTTATTGATAAGCGCAATAGCTTCGGGCAATAGTTTTACGCTGGCACGGAGTTCGTTCTTCTTTCTGCGGTATTTCAGCCACAAAGCCCCGTCCTTATCCGTATATAAATTGGTATGTGTAATTGAAACGACATCTGCATAAGAGACTCCGGTATAGCATCCGAAGAGAAACATATCCCTTGCCAGTATGTGGGATTTGCGGTAAGTAGGTATTTCCACATCCCGGATTTTCTCAAACGATTCACGGCTTAATGCCCGTGGTGTCGTTTCAGTCTTCTTCGGCAAGGTAAAATGCTGGAAATGGCTCCTGTCGGCATACCCCTTCTTATAAGCCAGACGGCATATCTTCTTCAGGATGGCAAGATGATGGCGGACGGTATCTATCGCATATCCCTTGTTTTCCATAGCGAATGCTTGATAGTCGTGGATGAACTGTTCCGTCAGTTGCCCGAATGCCAGGTCCTTGACCTTGTACTGATGCTCGATGAACTCTCCGAGGGTCAGACGCATATAGTGATAGCCGGGATAAGTTCCTTTCGCGCGGTCTATGCCGATACGGGCTTTGAGGTCGTCACAGACAACATCCGTCATTTTCATGAGAGTCATCTGTGTTTCCATGCTGCCTTGAAAATGATTCTTCACATCGGTGGCTTCAAAATCCACTTTACGACTCACAAGGCTGTTGAAAGCGTTGTTCACCGCCAACAGCAGTTTTTCAATCCTGGCATTGGTTTCCACCGCTTCCTTGCTCTTGCCGTTCAGACGGCTTTCACGGGGATTCCACAGTTCGGGAGTGCAGGACAGCTTAGATCCGAACTGCGCCATCGTGCGGTTCACGGTGACTCTTCCCATTATCGGGGCTTTGCCCGATTTGTCCAGTCCGCTCTTTTTGAGGTAGAGCAACACCTTGAATTTTTCTACTTTCATACGCTTATATTTTTTAGTGCAAAATTACTTGCCGTATAAGCGTTCCTTGATATGCAAAACATTGTGTATGAGCGCAAACAAAACGGTGAGGGTTTCTTTTCATTGCCTGCCGTTACCTATTCCCGTTTCGGTAACTGCCCAGCTAACGGTTTGGTAACTGAACAACCTCAATATTCCGTTATTATTTGCATTTTCTCCACTTGGCAGAATGCTGAAACAAAGCTCATTTCAAACGGTTTACGTTTTATCTTCACCTGTCCGCTTTTCCTTGCACAGCCTATCACTTTCCACCTTGCCCGCCACAGCTTCGCTTCGCTATTGTTGGAAAATGGTGTTGATATATACACCATTAAGTCTTTGATGGGACATACAAACGTCAGAACCATGCAGATTTATACGCACATCGTAAATGAACAGAAAGAAAAAGCTGCTAATACGCTGCATATAGACAATTTGGATTTATAGGTTATAGTGGGGACTTCCACCATTGAGCACCAATGACTTATGTAATACCAATCATATACTTACCACTGTTTACCCCTCACGAGGCATCGGCTTTTTGAGGGGTATTTTGTAGCATTGAGGCTTTTGGTAAGGAATATGTTAGTCCCAATAGTAGTTTATTCCCCTTTTATTATGGCTTCCAATAAATTCCCGTATTAATGAAACTTAAATCTGTCAGTGGTAAATGAGCGGTTGATTGGTGGCGGTCAAGCACCTATTTAGCACCTATAAGCATCCCTATACTTTTGCGGCATCAACTTTAATACGAAGAAAAAATGGCTTATAAAGTAAATTCATTGGAGGAAATGCCGAATGCGTTGTCCTACCTGATTGAGTCCGTAGAAGCACTACAATCCAAAGTAAATGCCTTGCAACATAAGCAAGCAAGTAATTCACCCAAGTGGATGAATATAGACGAACTTTGTGCTTATCTGCCATCACATCCAGCCAAACAGACAGTTTATGGATGGGTATCTACCAAACAGATTCCCGTACATAAAATAAATAAGGCTTTGGCTTTCTTGCAATCGGAAATTGATGATTGGTTGAAGAACAAATCGCATAAGACACAGGATGACTTAATGGAAGAAGCTAGACGATTTGTCGAATCTAAAAAGATTATCAGATGATGGGAACAACAGATTATTGCTTTTCGTTCTTTCGCAAGCCCATTCAAAACATCGAACCGATAAGGGCGGTAGGCATTGTGGATGTGTATCGCTATGTCATCGGGCATTATGCGCAACCACAAACCGAGTCTCTGCGTTCGATGCTATCTTCTCCCGAAGCCAAAAGATATAAAGCCACCCATTTCGACTATTGTACTTTTTCGGGATTATTCCGTAAACGGAATGAGAAGGAACTGATTATGCACTCTGGATTGATGTGTCTGGATTTTGACCATGTGGAGAATATCGTGGAGCTAAAACAGCAATTACTCAATCATGAATATTTTGATACGGAACTATTATTTGTCAGTCCATCCGGTAATGGATTGAAGTGGATAATACCTGTAGACTTGAAAGGCTGGGAACATTCCCGATATTTCAAGGCTGTTGCTAATTGTATCAAAGCAACAGGTTTGCCATCAGTGGATATGTCCGGCAGTGATGTGGCTCGTTCATGCTTTTTACCCCACGATCCACAAGCATATATTAACCCTAAATACAAAGATGATGTCGAAGAAAATATTTTCCGCCCAAGATTGGGAGAATGCCCCTTCTGAAATACTGCAAACACATACGCCTGATATTGATCCTATATATAATAAGGTAAAAGACGATGTAGAAAGTATTGTTCGGGAGATAGAACAACGTGGCATTGATATAGCACCCAATTATAAAGATTGGATGGAATTGGGCTTTGCACTTGTTGATGGATTGGGAGAGAACGGACGGGAGTATTATCACCGCATCAGCAGGTTTTACTCTACCTATCAAAAGGAAGAGACGGATAAACAATATACGCATTGTCTGCACTCCAAAGGGCAAGGCATTACTATCCGTTCTTTCTTCCATTTGGCAAATCAAGCCGGAATCTCATTGGCTCCATCCAACAAAGAACATTTATCCATTTTGCCAAATATCCAAAATGGTAAAACGGGCAAATGGATAAAGTCAGAGGAAGAACTTCCTGCATTTCCTGAATGTGTGTTTGAGCATCTTCCTCCTTTTCTACATGAGATTGTCAACAATTCCATTTCGGTGGATGACCGTGATACGATATTGATAGGAACTATTGTGTGTTTGTCGGTATGCTTTCATAATGTTTGTGGTGTGTACGATGAGCGCATTGTTTTTCCGAATCTTTATCTGTTTGTTGTGGCAGATGCAGGTATGGGAAAGGGGGCGTTAACCCTATGCAGAGAACTGGTAGTACCCATTAACCGCAATTTGCATGAACTCTCAAAACGATTGGAACAGGAATATAAAGAAGCGATGAATGCTTATATCAAAGGTAAGAAAGATAGTGGAATGACTATGCCAGCTGAGCCGCCCATGCGTATGCTTGTCATTCCTGCCAATAGCAGCGCAAGCTCTTTCTTGAAGATACTGGGAGATAATGACGGAATCGGACTGTTGTTTGAATCGGAGGGCGACACGTTAAGCCAAACATTGAAGTCGGACTATGGTAATTATTCCGATGTGTTGCGAAAGGCATTTCATCATGAGTTGGTAAGTTTGAGCCGTCGCAAGGATAGGGAGTATTGTGAAGTAGCTAATCCAAGAGTGTCAGTAGCTTTGGCTGGAACTCCCGAACAAGTAAGAAGATTGATACCTGATGCGGAAAACGGATTGATGAGTCGCTTTTGTTTCTATATCATTCGCTTCAAGCGAGGTATAAGAAATGTGTTTGCCACAAGCGACATTTCCCAATCCAAGAATGCCAAGTTCAAACTATTGGGAGATAAATTCTGCCATCTGCATGAGGAATTTGTACGACAGGGAAATTATTCATTCTCCCTTCCCTCCGATTTACAGGAACACTTTATAGAATACCTCAGTCGTGTGAATGAAGAGTGTTGTGACGAAGTGGATAACAAGATGCAAGGAGTAGTCAGACGGATGGGACTGATTGCTTATCATATAATGATGGTGCTGACAGCTGTCCGGCATTTGGAGAATGTACATCGCAATTCTTCCTCACATGACAAGACAGAGCAACTGGTCTGCCATGAGTATGACTATTCTACAGCCATGAATATTTGCGAAACCTTACTTTATCATGCCGTATTCATTTATCAGAATTTGTCAGGAAATCAGTCCAAACGATTCTATACCGCTTCGCAAGAGACTGGCGTTTATGCACGAAGGAATACCCTTTATAATATGTTACCCGATACTTTCACAAAAAAGGATTATGATGCGGCGGTTTTAACTTTGGGTGAGAATGGAAGTACGGCAAACAAGTGGATAGAAGCCTTTATCAAAGATGGTAAGCTATGCCGAATAGAGCAGGGGAAATATAGGAAGACTTTTTGAGTGGCAAGTTTGTGTTTTAGTGCCACTAAAACCTATGCGGCAAGCGGATAAACTGCCACTCTCAAAAAATCAATTCATGAACATTGAAAGTTAAGATAAATATGAAGGAGAAGAAACTTGGTGGTCGCCCTAAGTTGGCGAACTATCAGAAACGTACCAAATGTTTTCGGGTAATGTTTACCGAGAACGACTACATTTATATCCAATCCAAAGCGGAACAGGCTGGGTTGTCTGTCAATGAATTTTGCCATCAGGCAGCAATGGATTGTCAAGTCTGTCAGCGCATCAGCCCTGAAATGGTATCGGCTATTCGTGACCTTTCCGGTATCGCCAATAATGTCAATCAGATTGCCCATCAGATGCACACTTATGGTTTGGAAGCAGTCAAACAACAATGCTTCTCAATCATATCAGAAGTCAGTAGAATTATCACTCAAGTAAAGAACAATAGCCATGATAGCGAAGATTAAAACAAGAGCGGATTTCGGAGGAATAGTGAATTATGCCAATGACCAAAAGAACAAGAAGAAATGTGCCATACTTTTAGCACACGAAGGTGTCTGTGTCATCAGTAATAAAACCATAGCTGATTCTTTTCAGATACAAGCGTCCATGCGCCCGAAAGTAAAAAGTCCGGTGAAACACGTATCACTTGCTTTCTCTTCGCAGGACATTAACCGTTTCCCCGATAACGAAGAAGGAGATGCGCTGATGGCAGAGATTGCCAAGAAATGGATGGAACAAATGGGGATTCGCAATACTCAATATATCATAGCCCGACATCACGACACGAAACATCCTCATTGTCATTTGGTATTTAACCGGATAGACAATGATGGCAATCTCATTTCTGACAGCAATGAAAGAATACACAATGCCAAAGTATGTCGAACTTTGACAAAAGAGTATGGACTATACTTTGCTCCTAAAAATAGTAAAACCCGAAACAAGAGCCGTTTGCGCCCTTATCAATTACGGAAGTATAATCTACGTTCTGCAACTCTTGATGCACTGACTGTATCTCGTTCATGGAATGATTTTCTTGGAATTCTCAAAGGTTTGGGTATAGATATGCGCTTTAATCGTACAGATAACTCTGATAAAATTCGTGGCATATCATTCTGTCAAAATGAATATAGTATAGCCGGTTCTAAACTTGACCGTGATTTGAGTTTTAATAGCCTTTGTGCTACATTGGGTAATGTGGCAGCGGAACTGGTTGTTCAACCTCATCAAGCCATAACTCCCAGTGGAGGTGGAGGAGCAAGTAATGAACTGGGATGGCGAGACGACAAAGACAAGGATAACCAAAGAACCGAACCTTTTTATAAACCCTCAAAACGTAGAAGATAATGAAAGAAGATGTAGTAGCTGCAAATCTTGCAAATTTGCGCCAAAGTATCAACGAGCTAAAAGAGTGTATTGAAAAACAGAATACTACAATTCCCAAACCAGATCAGTCTGTAAAAATAGATTTTGACGAAAAGACCATTTATAATGGAGTCGCCAAAAGTTTCTGTACTTGTTGGAACGATGCGTTATCAGTGGTGAAGAAGCATATCTGGAAGCAACAATCGGACACATTGCCGTTCTCGCTATGGTTTCCGAAGCTTATTGAATTATTCAAGCAGAAGTCCAAATTTCTTGAATATCTTTATCGGCATGTTTGCGATTATAATCTTAATCGTATGACTATTGAAGCAAATACCGAAAGCATATTAAAACGGCAGGATGAGATATTTGCCAAAATCAATGAGTTGAAAAATCCAGTAACGGTTATTCCACCCAATATCAATGGGATGTTTATACGGGGCTATCATATAAAACTTCGATATGTCGTAGTGTTTGTTGTCATTATTGTTACGTGGGCTGTTGTAGCATCGGTTAGTAGCATGAAGCATCGAGAAGAAGCCTTTGCGTATTATTCGATGTATCGGGCGGTGAAAGAACAGCATCAGTGCTTGATGGAAAAAACAGGAATAGAACTAAAAAGAAATACGGAATAGTCATCGGAGAAAATAAGCGACAGCACTTTATTGTTGCTTATTTCTTCCATAAGTCACTTCTGGTTCTGCCGCCACAAGTGTACTGTCTGTATCAGATAACTCGTATGTCTTGATTTTCCTATCTTCAAGAAAAATATGATTCAATGTATAAGCTAACGACTCAAGTGTTTGTATCCGGACTTTTGGCTTTAGTTGGCACTCCCAAATCGTGATACAATGCCAGCCCATAGCAGCAAGCTGGCATTGTTCTTTTTTATCTCGTTCCTTATTCCTTTTTATCTTGTTTGACCAAAAATCTATGTTGGTTTTAGGTAAACGGAAATATTTGCAGTTTTCATGACCATGCCAGAAACAACCGTTCACAAAGATGACAGTGCGATATTTGCGAAGCACCAAATCGGGATGACCGGGAAGGTGCGGATGATTTAGCCGATAGCGGAAGCCACGGCTAAAAAGGAACTTTCTCACCAGTATTTCAGGTTTTGTGTTCCTTCCTTTTATAGCGGACATACAACGATGGCGTTGTTCTTTAGTTAATTTATCCATATTTGTAAGGTGTATTCATAGATGAATAGACTTATTAGATTCTTGCAAAGCCATAAAAACAAAAGATGCATAGTCGCTATCTCTCATGGGACGTTCTCATACATCCTGTTACTTTGCCTTCCTCATCCAATGTATAAGTACCACTCACTACAAGCCACATAGGAAGATTAGGTATATTATTATAACTATGTAACCCTATGATGTTTTTTTCACCAAGTACATACCACAATATTTTCTTGTGATGCGTTTTGAGATAATCCAATAGGGCATCCTTCCGGACTAAAAGATAGTTTTTTGACTTCTCTACGACTCCTGCATCGAAACAAATCACCTTGCCTTTTTCATTTAAGAATACCCCTTCCTCGTCTGCATATTGCATCCTAAGACCATCAAATAACTGTTTTGAAGGCATGAGACAGTAAAAGGATGTGTCTTTAGAATGGTCTTCTTCTGCCTCCCACAAATAACCGATTGTGGTTATCTCTACATGAGCTATGAACCGATTCGTTTTCTTGTCATATATGTCCCTCTTGGTAAGCCCTTTAATATCAAAATGTTTGTATGCTGGTGACCAGTAATATTCACGATAAAACAATTCGTATTTATCAGAGTGTTCGGGCATCCATCTCCCACCAAAATTTTGTTTTGAAGCCCATTCACAAACGAGAGGGAACTCATCCTCGTCAATGATGCAGCTTCTTACTTGATACCATAGGCTTTTGTATATGCAATCTTTGCCATGTGGTTCATTCCATTCTGGATAACATTCCAATGCAAGCCAATCGCATCCATCAGCATCTGTCAATTCTATAATTGGCTCGGCTGCTGGAATATCATCCTTTATATTAAGCCAATCAGGCATTTCATGCTCCCAGTTAGCATATTTCCCTCCATACCACCAGAAATCTTCTTTGAGGTCTGAATTTTGACGATTCTCATTTACTCTAACAAGAGTTGTTGGATCAATATCACGAACGGTTGGTTCCCAAGTTCCCTCATATTCTACGACATTATCACTCCATGAATATTCTAATTTTTCGAAATTATCTGCTACACGAGCTAACAATTCATGTAAGGCCAGCCACTGATATTTCTTGCCAATTCGTTCATTTGGTATGGTTGAGCGTCCTCTTCCAGATCCAATTTTTTGGTCGAATGTACCATGCTTGTCTTCTCGGTATCCATGCTTGTCAATAATGAGTTTTATGGCTACGTTACTCAGGCGTTCTGCATCAATTTTCCAGTTGCTCAATGCACTTTGAAATGTATATCTTCCAAAATCTCCATAAAGGCCTATGGCTGAATGTTCTGTAAACATGGAAATAAGCATGTTACACATACCCGGAGGATTCTTGTATTCCCCGCATTCGTCTAATATAGACTTTATTTCCTCATCAGATACATAGGTATAATCAAAAGAGCTATTATATGGCGGTCGTATTTTATTAATATCAATATTCAGTTTTTCTCCTATAAAAATAGCATATTCTATAACATTCCGTGCATAGTCACGCAGCAAGATGTGAGGGTAAACCTCACCCTCAACATTAAATACTGACGAATAAATGTATTGGCACAAACTGGCCAAATATTCTTTTGATTTTGACCTCACGGCGCAGCCTAATGCTACACCATAAAGTCTTTCATGAATATATGGATCATCTACTTTTGAGAACTTTTCCAAAAGTGGTATAAGTACCTGCATCCTATTATGCAGAAGTTGTACGAGGGCTTTTGTCGCTGTATCGCGTAGTTGTCGATTGGTACTTGCCAAAAACCAAGAAAGTAAAGTAGCTCCCAACTCAGCAGACTCTTCATCCATATTGACCTTATCGCTTTCATCCCATGCCCAGTTAATAATATCTTTTATTATTTCATCCTGATTGCTATAAATCCGATATAATGTAGGTGTCCACATGGCATCCCTGTCAGCTAACCGCATTGGTTCCAGCATTTTGTGAAGATAATCGGCATTATAATAGTTTCCCGGATTAAATGCAACCTCTATAACGGTTCGAATAAAACGGTCTCTGAATTGTTCATTACTTACAAATTCTGCAAAATATGTGTCGAGATGTGAGTCTATTGTTCTTTCCTCTCTCCATATTAAACTAGAAAGAACTGCATTTATAATGGCTTTATTACTATGGAAATTAGGTAATGAATCATATAATTCTATCCCCTTACATTCTGGCAATAAAATTGCCAGTGATTCCAATAATCCACCAACTACATAAGGAGATTTTATCGTTAGTACATATTCCTCTATAGCTTTATCGTCAAATTGTAATTTATCTATTAGATATTCTGCTTGAAGAAAATTTTCAAATCGTTCATATGTGAAATATATGCACTCCTCGTACTTGCCAACCGTATTATAAAAAACATTTTTGCTGAAAACACCTTCAGATATCAAACAGTCCAATAATTCACCTTCTGTAAACACACGGGGATAAATATCGGAAAAGTTTTCTATAGCAGTGTCTATTGGCATTTCATGCCTTCCTTCTTTAGCTGTGAATTCTATGTACTTACGGACAGCCTTATCTACACACTTGATTAATGGGGAATAATGTTTGGCTTTCCTGAGAGATTTTTCAATACCATCGAAAAACAAATTCATTATTGATGTTATACCTTTCACACCATCCGGTATCTTTTTATAACCATTGTTCTTCATTCCTTCACAGAACAAATGTAAAAATAGTGGATTTTTAAATTCGGGATTGAGGAGTGGAACAGAAGGATACAATATATCGTATTCCTTAAAATATAGTTGTACGGCTTTTTGTGTATTAGTCCCAAATCCATAATGTCTTGCCCACACACAATAATCATTTCCAAATTCTTCCCATGGAAGTATTGCAGGGGTATATGATGTACGAATGCTCAAAACGAGTCCAAGCCACGGATGTTGTCGAATCCTATCAATAAAACTATGGATATTACTTTGCCAAATAGCCAGCCCGTGTCCCTCATTTATTGCATCTATGAAAATGATGATGCGATGTCCGGTTGATTCTGCCTTGGCTTCAAGCGTTTCTAATAACTCCTCCGAAGAACTGCTGAAGCTAAGCATTCTCATTATCTGAGTGAAAGGTTCTTCATCAGTAACAAATTTCTGCCCTAAAAAAAATAGACTAAACAGGTTCTCTTTTTGTCTTCTTTGAACAGTATCAGCCATCAAATGCGACTTACCGACTCCAGCATCCCCTTCAAGTATTAAAATAGGGTCATTTACTAGCCTCATTATATCTTGATGCAAATCGTTGTGAACGCGCAAAATATTTATACCTAGTTCAAATATGTTACTTGATGTTCTGTTTTCTTCTTCTGTTACACTTTCTTTTTCAACAATACTGTTGGCAATATCTTGAACAGTTTCTCCCAATAACATCAATGCTGACAATAATTCATTAAGAGGTATATTATCTATACCGTTGATATTAATTTCCTTTATTTGTTTAATCGCATTGCGGACACTTTCTACTAAATTAATAATATCTTGACAGTACTTATCTTTCTCTATTTTTCTACATGTATCTTCTGCTATTATCAGCTCCTTATCAAAAAAATGTCTCAGTGAACTTCCTCGTGAAAGAACCTCGAAATATTGAACGGGTTCAACTTCAATATTCAGTTTAGGTGTATATCGTTTACCTAAATCTTTTATTGAACCTGCATTAAATCGCATCATATCTTCATCTGAAAATTCGTGCTTTCCAAACCAAAATCGAAGTAGACCTTGATTAGAGGACTTTTGAAGTCTTTCTATTAAGTCTGATGCCCACCAAAAATCAAAAGTTACATGAGAATTTATCTTTGACCATCTTTCCACATATCCATCAATTCGATCTTTCATACTCATTCTACCTGCGACATGAGCATCGGAGGGATCTGTGGGTACTGCTATGACATATCGTCTCAAATTGGGATGGGAATCGAGTGCCTCTTTTACAGACCTATCTATTTGTTGATACTGTGAATCATCAAAAGCCTTACAAAAATATTTAGCTTGCCAAGCCACAATACTTCCATCTTCAAGAGTCCAGTAACATTCCACCCCTCCATCTGGCTTACCTTTGTGTACAAATGTCTTTGTACATGGAATTTCCTCTCTACGTGCCAACTGGCACACAAATTCTTCAAACCCTTCATTTGCAGACCCGTTTATGGATCTAATATTATTGAAATCAATATTCAGCATAAATACCACTCCTATACAGCTCTTTTTTCACTTATGTGCATTATTCTTTCTCTCTCATGCGCTCATGCTTATTCCCCTGCACAATACCTTTATCCATCATAACTATTTGGTACAACTCCTCAAAAGTAGTATCAATAAACGTATAGTTTATCATCTTGCTTGTATTGATTGGTTGAATGTTGGCATATTGTTTACGGAAGTAGCGCAGTTCAAAGGCGAGACGAAGGTCGTTGCTATTTTCTTCTCCATCGGTTTGCTTCACTTCCTTTGATGTGATAGTTCTAACTCTAATTATCTCGTAGACATCACATATCCCTTCTCCTTTGAAGTAGGGCATGAAGTAATGTAGATTTTGCAGAGCAATAGTAGTTGGGAAATGACTACCTGTGTAATAGAGTGTGGCATTACCATCCTTGAAACTTTGCAAATAGCCTTTACGGCTGCTGTTTGTAACAAGACCTATGAGTACACGGTTTCCTACTTCTACGAATGTTCCCTTTTGCGGTATCACTTTAGAGATTGTCTCATGTGATTTTGTGGTGATAAGTTGTTCAACAAACTGCTCCAATAGCTGGCGATTATGTTGGTCTTTAGGACGAAGTGGGAATGCACCGATGTTCACTTCGTCTATAGTCTTACGGAACTTCGATACAGCAACATCTGTTGGATTACCATCTCCAGGAAATAATATATAACCACCTATCACTTCTTTTTTTAAAGTATTCGATTGATAGTCTTTATAATAGATGGCATCGCGATATCTGTGCATCTGGTTGATCGCATCTTCGGGTGGAACATCTACTCCATTTTTATCCTTTCCATCAATACGATATTTCGCATCAAACAGATAAGTCATTTTCATTCCTTCTTGCAAATCGTTCTTGGTCAGTTGCAGGACAATATCCGGCTTTTGTGGCACTGTGCGCACCACAAGATCTTTCATTCCAATGTCACTATTCCCCTTGTCTGTGTTCTTTGGATTATAGACTAATTCAGCCAGTTCCACATTGTCTTTCTTGAAAAGGATACGGGAATGTTCTCCTTTGCCCAAATCCCACGTGAACAGGCCATTCATTTCCATACGGTTTTTATGGTCTATATCTTCATCAGACAAATGAAGTTTTTCCTTCACAATATGGCTCACTTCTATGAAACACCATATCTCGTAGAGTGTCGCTATATCTTTGGTTTGCAAACGGTATATGCCATCATTCAGAGAATAGGAGCGGCGAAGCAGGCTCCATGTGCGATATACCTGACTATATCCGGTAGCTTTTTGCAGAACCAGACTTTCCTGATTCATTCCTTTGTAATTTCCTACTGTACGGAAGAAGGGATTTCGCTGCAAGTGTTTCAATGTAGCCAATGTGGCTTGCATGTCATCCTTCATCACATCCGAAGCATTCTTTACCGCTTCTATGCGCTTCTTCAAGACTGCGTATTTATCCGTAATTTGTCCAAGAGCGAATTTCAAGAACCTGTTTTCCTGCGTGTCATTTGTTCGGACGCGTTCTTCTACACGATATAAGTGAGAGCTGTCCTGTCTGTGTTCTGCCAATTCGTTTTCTATGCAGGAGGGGACAAATGTCAGCTTATCGGCACGTTTGTAAGTCTCTTTTCCGTGTAACCGATGTCTTGGGCGGTCAATGATGTTTTTGCAGGCCTTGATGAATTTCTTTTGCTCATTGGCAAATACGCTCCACCAGATTATTTCCGGGGTCTCTCCGCTTGCATCGGGCGAAAAGCCATGAAAGGTTCTTCGCATATAGTCGAGCGAAAGCATTCTGTACTCTTGTTCAATATCCTCTATAATGGCTTTCCAATGCTCGTGATAGTTGAGCTTTGTGCTCAACACTTCAAAAGAGAAGACAAAACTGCGGGTTTCTGCTCCCACTTGATACATGAGTTGTATTTCGCTGCGACCAACCTCATTGCCATAATTCAAGAAACCTGCCAATATCTGTCTGCGAAAAGTGAATTTTTCATTTTCACTCTGGAGAGTGGAGCCAAACTTAGCCTTTTTCACATAGTTCTTGAATTCCACCCAAATAGGATAATCGGTGTTGTCGAAAAATATGGCAGGAGCTTGTTGGCTGTTTTCAATCGTAATTTCTTCTCCAATATGGTTGCTCAGGATAACAGATGATACGCCTTCTGACCAAGAATAAGTGGAGTGTAAGCATTCTTCTCCAATATTACTCTTGGCTTTATACCAAATGTCATCGAATTTTGCGCATTCGACAATCATTTCAAAATCCTGATGCTTTATGGTGAGCAGTTCCATTGTCCTTTGCAAATATCTGATTGTTTTTAGCTCCAGAAACTTGTATAGCCGGATGACAACCGTTCTTGCATTTCTTTCAACTTGGCTATGGAAACGGATTCTATTTTCTTATCTTCTCCGGTCAATGCCAACAACTGCGCTTCGATAGTAGTAATCAGTCTTTCAAGAAGTGAATGCTTGACTTTTGTATCATCACCTTCTATTCGTGACAAGATTTTCATGCTTGTTATCTCATCCAATGCGGTTGCTATGACCTCATCTTCACTGAACTCGTGTCCGTTTTCATCCATATTGTAAGGCAAATTGTTTACCACATAAAGCAGGAATTCGTTTCGCGTGCGGTAGGCAACTTTGAACGGAGTGCCGTTAAGGACATCATTCACAGCTTGCAAATAGGTCAATACCTTATTACAAACATCCTCGTTATCTGCATATACATCCACACCTTCTACAGCTGTACCGATAAGCATATCGCTATTCAGCTTACCAATACGTTCATATTTGCTGTCCAATCCGGCATACAAATCCACTTCATTCATTTCTATAGTCATGGCACGGTCAAGTACCTTACGGGAAAAAGAGAAGGTTGTTTCATCCATATTTACCGTACCCACTACGATTAGATTCTGTGGAATGGTGATACCCTCTTCCAAAAAGCGGTTCCTTAATGTTTCATTGTTTCCTGTCAGCTCGGCTGTCAATACCCGATACCAATCCTCTGTGCTTTTTTTCAGGATAGGGTCTGTTGCAATCGTACCGTCTTCGTTGCTTTTACGAGATTCTATCACACTAAGAAATTCCGCAAAATATTGTTCGACAGGAGCAAGATTCATTTCATCCAGACAAAGGAAATGAGGTACATCCAAGTTTTCCCAAGCCTTTGTGATAAATCTTAAGAAATCACCAATCACATATATAGGGCTTCCGCTGACACGGCTCACATATCCCATGAGTTCAGTGGAATCATGCCAATTGGGTTTTACCTGAATCATCTCAAAATTCTTAGGTTTCTGAGCTTTATATTCAGTGGAATCTTCGTCCCAACACGCACGGGCCAATTCACGGACAATACGGCTTTTGCCCGTACCGGATATACCGGCAAGCAAAAGGAAGGGTTTAGTCTTTATAGCCATGATAATGTCTATATAGTGATAGTATTGGAAATCTGTACGTTTTTTGTCTTTAGTGTCAAATATTCTATAAATTTCTTTTGGAGAAATCTTAGTTTCCTCCTGTGATAAACTCAATCTTCCATACTTTGCTATATATTCCGTAAAATCAGAATCTGATGGTAAAAACTCATTTAATAAACTAGTGGAGTAGCTTATGGCTAAACAATTCTTGATTTCTGATCTGTTTATTTCAGAAATGCTAAATTTATATTTTCTGCATAACCATATTGCAAGAGCGATTCTGCACTCTTTGTTTTTTATATATTTCTTTATATTCTTGTAGAGAGTCTCATTTATGGATAAAACTCCATTTTGTACGTTAAATAATGCAGCATCTTTCGTCCTACGTGGGAAATCATGTAAAACTACAGGATTTGCAATAGACTCTTTTACTACATTTACGGAGAAGAAATTGCTTCCGACTTTATAATCTTTTTCGTCTTTTATATCAGTGAAAAAGTTCGATGTATAACAAGACCCATCTATACTTACAACATCTCCTACATAATTAATAAATAACTCTCTGTCTTCTTTTTCCTTTGTATCGCAATTTTTATTGGTTTTTAAAACAAAATGGTCTAATGCGAATAAATACCTGATGGCACTTATAAATTGGGTGGCACCTTGACTTGAAGGGCTGTCTGTATTGTGTGACAGTATTTTATATGCTGTCAATAGGGATTTTTTATCAATATAAGCCATATCTATTATTCATTAATTGGGAGGAATCTTAACAAAGCGGTTGCTGTAATCCAGCCAAGTATTGGAGGAACGGCATTACCAATAACTTTATATCTAGCTGCTAAAGGTATTGCATTAAACAAGTAGTTATCAGGGAATGACTGAATTCTTGCACATTCCCTAACAGAATACCGTCTATTTTCAATGGGGTGAGTAATTCCACATTTGTCAGGTTGCGCAGAAGCTGTAATTGTACCGCAAATTTCTCCAAAAGCAAATCGTCTAAAAAATTTTGGAGCATGATAACGTTTAGGGTTATCATAGATATTCCTAAATCGTGGAGTCAACATTTCGTAGGGTATGTCTTTCCATGATTTTCCTTCCATACATATTGTAGGTAAATTCGTATGGGAATATCCGTCATAAAAATATTGGAATCCTTCAATGCCGTGAGCACAGCTTCCGATTAAATTTACTGTTTGTTGTGTTCCTGGGCTAAATTCCCATACTTCATTATCAGGTAAGTTTTCTACACCTTGTAATATTCTTCCTAATACCAGTTCTTCGATGTTCCCATAATGTTCGGATGGGATATTGTTTTCTTGAACAATTGTTTTCAATAAGTTGAAATCAAAATGTCCAAGATTCAACTCTCTATCTATTCCAACCATTAGAACACGATAGCGTTTTTGGGGAACGCCGTAATCAGAAGCACAAACTAATTTGTATGAGACATCATAACCTAAATCGCCCATGATTCTAACGATTTCTTCAGGTACACTATTGCCATTTGCTACATGTGAAGATAGAATGCCTCTAACATTCTCAAACAGAAATGCTTGAGGACGATGGCCAGCCTCAATCTTTGCAGCAATGATTCTATGACATTCTTCAAATAATGTACCTCTTCCGTTTTCATCATCCACTCCCTGTCTTTTGCCAGCATTAGAAAATGGTTGGCATGGGAAACCGGCTAAAAGTATATCAAAATCAGGTATATCATTAGCATCAATATCTCTAATATCAGCTAAAAGGCAATTGGCTCCATCATTTGTTAATAATGGGTTGGCATTATAACAAGACTGTGCGTCTTGGTCAAAATCATTTGCAAATACAATTTCTGTATCTAATCTCTCATAATCGTGTCCTCTGAATGCAAATCCTCCGCTAAATCCCAAATCAAGACCACCACATCCGGAAAACAAAGATACTATTGTCTTAGGCATTTGTACGTATTAAGTTAAATATTTTTTATTGACCACAATAAGTCCTTAGTATCCACTTCAAGGACTTTTGCGATTTTCACTAATGTCTCCAAGTTCGGTTGCATGGTATTTGTGCACCATTTTGACACAGTTCCCGGATCTTTTCCCAACTGTTCTGCCAACCATTTATTGGTGCGTTTCTTTTCTGCTAAAATCACCTTCAAACGATTTATATCTTTATTCATACGTTCTATGATATGTTTTGAATGCAAAGGTAATCATTATAATCGAAAACTTATTCCAATTATAATGATTTTCTGACAAATATATGTCGGAAAACTGCTTTATATTGAAATATACTTCAATGTGTATATCGGAAAACTCACTTGGATTGGTTCTCTTTTTCCCTTCTCTCTTTTACCTTTTCCAATCCTGGCATCTTTTTAGCCAATACACTTTCTCCTGCAGGAAAGTAAAGTGGAAAGACCTGAGATAAGAAACTTACAATATCACTACGCTTCTTGCCCATGTTGAAAAAAGTAGAACAAACAAAGTACATAATATCTTGCTGACTACATGTATCTTTTAGCTGAATGGTTATTGAGGGTGTGATTATCAAACCGTGTTCTGCAAATGCGCAAGCACTGGCAAGAATAGCTTTCTGTTCTTCTTCGGTAAACATCTTTATTTTCCCAGCTAACCATTCAAGCTCTCTTTGCCGGAGTGCTTGTTGTTTTTCGTTTTGATGCTCCAATAGGATTGCTACATTTTCTTGTTGCTTTTCTGTCAAGGCGTTTTCTAATGCTTGGTTCTTTCGTTTAAGAACGTTGAATTTTAGCAAAGCAGCAATGTACATACAGAAATATCCTACTGCAATATCGAATATTAGGACAAGCAGATAATTGTTACTTGAGTTTTGTATGCCACCAGCCATATATTCACTAATAGGGATAACAGCTAATAGCATGATAATGGCTATTGCATAAAGCACTCGGTATCGCGTTTTATGGTTTACCTGTGGCAAAGAGGCAAACAAAAAGGCGATAATCAAAACGGCTATGATTGCAAAGAATGGTATGAAAGAGGTCTCCATAGGTTTGTTGTTCTGTTTATGGTTTAACAATAATGCGCCAATAACCAGCCTTGTCTGAACCTTCGTGAACCAAAATTCCCATACCCCTAAGGCTCTTGATATTTTTCTCTATAGCGCGTTTAGTTACACCAATCTTGTTGGCCATATTATCAGCTGTGATTGAAGGATCTGAAATAACGAGGTCGATTATCTTTTGTGCAGTTTTACTGACTTTCTTCTGTGTTTCCGATGTATCTCCGAACTTATCCGCATTTACACCGAACTTTTCGACCGAACTTTCTTCATTTACACCGAACTCTTTTGTGTTTACACCGAACTTTTCGACCGAACTTTCTTCGTTTACCGGGTACTTTTCGAGGGTACTATTTACCCTGTTGGCTACTTCTTCAACAGGCATTCTTCCGTTGTCACCCCAGTTCAAATTATAGAATGTGGTGTAGAAAGAAGTCGCTTCCGTTTGATATTGCGGCTCTTTACCTTGCAGGAAATTGGGTAGCTTCTCTGTAAGCTCTCGCATTTTGCGTAAGCCGGAACCACGTTTTTCCATATAATCCAACTGTGTGAACACATCCGCAATGACGGGGTTGCGGCGCATGGACGGCACTTTGTATATGTCACGGTCTTGAATCTGTGTTCCGTCAAGCATTGCGCCCGGTGATACCAGTTCTACACGGTCATCGTAAATATCGATATGTACTTCACCGCCCATCACGGTATAATCCCGATGGATAAGATGGTTTACCAATCCTTCGAAGATAGCACGGTCGGAATAGTCGGGGAGGTTAAGGCGATAGTTTGGCATCTTCACCCAGCCGCTCATGGTATAGTTTTTGATGAAATCCATACTATATTTTAAGAGCAGCACAAGGTTAGCCCGATGTTCTACGGAACTGATGGCATCATCCTTATAGAGTCCAGTCCAACGGGTGCAGAAAATACGCGATTGAAATACCGTGCAATTATCCACAAACAGCAATCCTGCATTGGTCAGTTTGCCGTCAGGAGTTACCAGCCCGAATGATTCCAGATACTTATCGTTCCATTCCTGATGGGTTTGCTCACGGAAAGTATTGGCAAGGATGATGAAAGAATGTTTGCTGGCATCCACTTGGGTAGGCAGTGAATCCCAAGTCATGTGCGTGCCTTTTAATACCAACGAAAGTAATTGTTGGGAGTTGCATTCTACACTTTCATTCCCAACTCGTACATATGCGGTACGTGTCCCATCCTGATAATAGTAATAAGGTGTAAGCGTTCCTGCCTTTACTTTCACTTCAAGCAGGGTATGTCCTTCATGTTCTATCGGAATAAGTTGAACTTCCGGCACAGGGTCAAGTCGTGCCTTTATCATTTCACTGATAAAATCAGCATCGGCTTGTGGATTCTCCAACCCTACAATTACGCCGTCATCATTCACTCCATAGAACAAACTGCCACCGTCCGTATTGGCAAATGCCGACACGGATTTAAGCCATGACTTTACTTTCTTACGCTCCAACATTTCCTTGAAATCGTAAGCCGAGCATTCCGCTATCAATGTATTGTTATGTATCTGCATCGTTTTCTTATTGTTGTTTGGATATAACATCCCAATATCATACACAAAATTATATAGAAAAATCGATTTTTTCTACACCGGCACAATAAAAACCGAGGCCAACCCTCAAACTCTGCTTCATACTTCGTTTAATTGTTACGAATGTCCTATATTTAAGGAGTGTAACTAAAAAATCTCAAATATGGACAAAGACAGAATCGTGGCCGGCCTTGATGTCCACAAAGATACAATTTATCTCTGTGTGATGGATAATACCGAGGCCGTTATTTTTGCAAAAGTTTATGGTACATTGACTCCTGATTTAGAACTTGTGTGTTCCGAGATGGTTTCTCATGGGGTGACAGAGGCAGCCATGGAAAGCACTTCAACCTATTGGGTCCCTGTGTGGAATGCCTTGTGCGAGAGCATGTCTCTCAAATTGGTAAATCCTTATTTTATAAAGCAGCTTCCCGGTCGCAAGAGTGATGTGAAGGATGCCCAATGGATAGCGGAATGCTTGTTGAAGAATCTGATTCGTGGAAGTTTTGTGCCGGATAAGACAGTGCAGGACATGCGCAAGTATAACCGTCGCATCTTCGACCTGAATGAAGACCTGACGTATAACAGCAATAAACAGGACGCTGCTTTACAGCGATGTGGCTTCCGGTTAAGTAACTATGTCTCCCGAGTCAATGGAAAAAGCTATCAGAAGTGCGTCCGTGCAATAATAACCGGGATAACCGACCCTGAGGAGCTGGTGAAACTCATTCATGGAAAAACTCTACGGAAATACGGACGCAACATCATAAAGGATGCCGTAACGGGTGACTTTCACCAGGCAGACATCTGTTTGTTAAAGCAATACGCAGAGCTTATAGGAGTAATCGAGCGACAAATCGAAGAATGCAGGAATGCTCTCATTTCCATGTGCCAGGAACACTTCCCGAAACAATTCAAACGTCTACAAAGTATCCCCGGTGTTAAAGAACGCGCCGCTTCGGCTATAATTGCGGAGACCGGGGCTGACATGAAACCGTTTGAAAAAGCAACAAACCTTGTGGGATGGTGTGGATTGAAACCACGCAATGATATAAGCAACAATAAAGTCAAAAGCAACAGGACGACGCATGGGAACCGATTCCTGCGTCAGATATTGATTGAAATATCCTGGGTCGCATCAAGAACCCGAAACTGCTTTTTCTCAAACTTCAGCTACGTGCAATGCACCCAACGCCATAAGAACAAGATGAAGATACAAGTAGCCATCGCCCGAAAGTTATTGGTCGCAGTATGGCACATGCTGACAAAAGACGAGGATTTTATAGATGTTTACCTCAAGCGGCTTGAAAAGCAGGCGGAATGGCAAAATGATATTCAAGCATTAGAATCGTTATTGGTCGGATAGACCTTTCCGATATACCTCTATCGACAACATAATTACCTTTGTGCTGCCACATGAGCGCGTTTACAAAATTATTGTATCCATAGAGGGATTGGACACCGGCGTAGTCCTTTTAGGCTGAAGAGGAAAGTAACAAACTTTACTAGTTCAGACGACAAAATACTTGTCGTCTTAGACGTTTTGTGGGAAAATTTACGGACTATAAGTATAATTAATTAGATACAAGTAAGTTACATGCGAATATAAGAGCGGGAGATTTTTCTTTTTAGAGGAAAGGTAAGGATAAAACCGAAAAATCAGTTAAAATTACTATTTTCTTTTGATTTAATTCTATGTAATTTTTCAAACAAACAGGACGATGAGGTGGTTGGCTTATATCAGTTTCAGTCTTTATTTTAATAATGATATGTGTCATATTGGCAAGTTACTCCTGAATATTCTCCCGCAGAGAAAGGTTATCCACCCGTACCATCTTCTCCGACACGAACTTCAAATATGACGAGAACTTCTGGAAAGAGTTCAACGTCATCCCGTTGGAAACGGAAATCGGTAAACTGATAGAAAAAGTCTCTTTGAAGATAGAAGAAATAGGTGATTGATTTGTTTTGCCGTTCGATGAGATTGCTGTAACTTTGCGCCCGGTTTAAAATATTGTATGTTATGGAATTACCAAAAGACCCGATGATGCTGTTCAGTGTCATTAATATGAAGTTGCGTGATTGTTATTCTTCACTAGACGAACTTTGTGAAGATATGGACGTAAATAAGGATGAGTTAGTGAATCAGTTGAAAGCTGCCGGTTTCGAGTATAGTGCGGAACATAATAAGTTCTGGTAATCATCTTCCTGTTTACAGTTTATAGATAAAACATTTGAAGCGCTGCCGTAGCCTCTGTAAAGGCTTTGGCAGCGCTTTTTCCATCCAATTGCGCAATCTTTCTTTTCTCCTTCTTCATGTTAATAAAAGCAAAATGCAAATTTCCGTATTTAACTTCCATATCCTTCTGCGTTCTAACTGATAAAGCTCAGAAAAAGAATTGATGATAAACGAGAATAAAATTCGTGAAGTTTGTTCCTCGAATCGCGAACGGGGATTCAAGATGCTGATGGACTCTTTCCAGGTGCCGATATATAATTATATCCGTAGACTGGTCGTCTCTCACGAAGATGCGGAAGATGTGCTTCAGGAAGTCTTTATCCGGGTATTCCGGCATATCGACCAGTTTCGCGAAGAAAGTTCACTGTCGACTTGGATGTACCGGATTGCAACGAATGAGAGCTTACGTTTGCTGAACAGCCGTAAAGATGAAGGAGTTGTTTCTGCGGAAGATGTACGGGAAGAGTTGATGGGCAAGTTGAAGGCTTCCGATTACATTGATTATGAGAATGAACTGGCAGTGAAGTTTCAGGAAGCCATTTTAAGTCTGCCGGAAAAGCAGCGGCTTGTCTTCAACTTGCGTTATTACGACGAACTTGAATATGAAGAGATTGCCCGTGTACTGGACAGTAAAGTGGATACGCTTAAAGTGAATTACCACTATGCGAAAGAAAAGATAAAGGAATATATATTAAACAGATAGGACGATGAAAAAGGAATTTGATTTTGACGATATTGGTAAACGGACGCCTTACCGTACCCCCGATGGATTCTTCGAGGATATGCAGCGGAAAGTAATGGAGCGTGCCGGAGTGAAACAACAGCGGAAATCTCCCATGAAGCTGATTATTTCTACGGTAGTTGCCATAGCGGCCATGTTGACAGGGCTTTTGTTTGTTCCGTCTTTCTATCGGGCGGATGATGTCAAGCCGTCTTCGTCAAATGTGTTGGCTGTTGAAAGAAACAATGCTACAGACCAGGTAGACAAATGGATTAAAGAACTGTCGGATGAGGAGTTGGAAGAGCTCGTCAGCTTCTCTGAGAACGATATATTTTTGTATTAAGTGAATCAATTAATTATTAAAACGTGAAAATTATGAAGATGAAGTTTATTTATGTAATTTGGGCTGCTCTTTTGATGGGAAGCCAGATGTCCCTTTCTGCTCAGAATAAAGACAATAAAGAAAGGAAACAGCGTCCTACACTAGAACAGATGACGCAGATGCAAACCAATCAGATGATTAGGACACTGATGCTGGATGATGCGACTGCTGCCAAGTTTACTCCGGTTTACGGGGAATATCTGAAAGAACTGCGCGAATGCCGCATGATGAATCGCAAACCGAGAGCGGAAAAGCCGCAGGGCACGGAAGTTGCTGCAAAAAAAGAAGGTCAGAAACCGGCTATGACTGATGCTGAAATAGCAACGATGCTGAAAAACCAGTTTGCTCAAAGCCGTAAGACGCTCGATGTCCGTGAGAAGTATTACAATGAATTCAGCAAGATACTGTCTCAAAAGCAGATAATGAAGATGTATCAGCAGGAGAAAAGCAATGCGAATAAGTTCAGAAAAGAGTTTGACCGTAGAAAAGGACAGCAACCCGGACAAGGACATCACCATCAGGGACAGAGACCTCGCACTCCGCGTCAAGGCTAAGAACAGAGGCTAAGTTTATTTTATCAGTTTAATCAACACAATTTGAACATAGGCAGTCATAGGTGTTTTTTCAGTTGGTTTTTAGCATATTTTCTGTATGAACCGTTAGTCGGTATGGCGAATATTTATTAAATTGCTGATGGTTATATATAAAAACAGCCGGCAAACTCTGTTTGCCGGCTGTTTTTGTCTTTCAATCTACTTTGTTCTTATTTCCTTTTATGACTGTCGATTTTTTATTCGATGCTTCTTAACCAGGCAATCTCTTCCGTCCACTTGCTTTCATCCGGAGTTTCGAGTATCAACGGTATATTGTCAAATCTCGGATCCTGCATCAACCTTTCAAAAAAAGCTTTTCCAATCAGTCCCTCACCAATACTATCATGACGGTCTACATGAGTGCCTAATGCTTTCTTTGAGTCATTCAAGTGCATGCCGCGTAGATAACTGAATCCCACTTCCTTATCGAACTCGTCGAATACTTTGTCATACTCATTCACTATATCATAACCAGCTGTGTAGGTATGGCAAGTATCGAGACAAACCCCTATCCGGCTTTTGTCATCCACCCGGTCAATGATATATTTTAGTTGCCAGAATTCGCTTCCCAGATTACTGCCTTGTCCGGCGGTATTCTCGATAACGGCTGTCACTCCTTTCGTCTTTTCCAAAGTGATGTTGATACTTTCTGCGATAAGTGACAGGCAATCTTCTGTTGATATTTTATTGAGAGAGCTGCCGGGGTGGAAATTCAGGAGTTTCAATCCGAGTTGTTCGCAACGTTGCATTTCATCCAGAAAAGCGGCACGGCTTTTTGCCAATCCTTCTTCCTCCGGGTGTCCCAAATTAATAAGGTAACTGTCATGGGGCAGGATATATTCCGTCTGGAAACCGAACTTCTCACAATTCTCTTTGAAAAGACTGATACTTTCCTTTGTTAACGGTTTGCTTACCCATTGGCGTTGGTTCTTTGTGAATAGTGCAAAAGCATTTGCTCCTATCTCATGCGCATTGACGGGGGCGAATTCTACGCCACCGGATGCGCTTACATGTGCTCCGATATACTTCATATTTTATTTCTTTTGATTCTTGTCTGCAAATATAACATTTTTATGAGAGTTGATGTTTGAATAGGATAATTGTATTTGCAATATAGTTTGTTTCGATACGGTTATGAATCGAATCATAGTCCATATATAGTTTTGATGTTGATTGGATTTTTTTCGATTGCTTGATTATATTATATATTATTTCGATTGCCTGCTATTGCTTCGTTTGACTATAGTTATGCGAAATAAAAATAGGCAATGAAACAGGTCTTGATAGCTGATCTGCGGAATAAAATAGCCTAAAAGGTTTCGAACGTTCCGGTGTGGATTTAATTAACAACAGAAAATATACTCGAGAGCAACTCTCAAAACTGTGTCGGGCAAAACTCGGAGCAGGCTCTTAATAACCCACTTTTCATTCATTAATAGAAAAGTTCTCTTTCATTAATTGTAAACTTCTTATTATCAGCATGTAAACTTGTTTTTCATTAACCGTAATCTATAAACGCAAGCTTCGTTTATAAAAACAAAGGCTTTGATTATAAAAACGAAGCTTGCAATTATATAATCAAAGCTTGCGTTTATAGTTTGTATCGAATGAAAAGAAAGTTTCCTTCCTGTCCGAAGGAACTTTATACTTAATGGGCGGGAAGTTTTCTATTAATAGCCAAGAGCGCAACTGTTAATACCCCTTCCGCCAACTACAGACGGACGCGACAAGAAGAGCCGGGGTAAGTTGAAATATCAGCTATAAAATTATGACTGAAGAGAATTTAAACAGGCTCTGAGTTATAACATTTAAACGATTATCACTATGTTCTCAGAGACTAAAATTACAGAGATTTATTGTATGGCAGATGATTTTTTGTACGTTCAGTTAACCCTAGAGGGGATGGTGAGGATTTTTGCAAGTAAAAAGAAAGGAGATTAATATGGCGAGACCAATAAAAGAAACTTGAACGATTTTATTTTCTGATTCAAGAGGATACCCTTTTCGGACACCCTCTTGAATACTGTTGGCTATATCTCAAAATCAGGTAAATAGTCCGTCAGAACTTTGCTGACCTGTTTACCTTCCACCTGGTCAGTGACAATCGTCGCACCTTCCTTTTTACCTGCATCATAATTCAAGGAAACCTTTTCAGCCTTATTGGTGACACTGATAGCGGCCTTTCCTTTATCTGTCAGATTACAAGTGATAACCCAATTGCCTACCTGTACGGTATTGCCTTTACGAATCACTTCCATGTCCGGACGGTTGTTCCCGTGAGTGTCCATAACCGTTAAGAAACGGGCGGTTTTGCAAGGAACGGTTGTTGAGGAGAAATGCCAGTGGTTGGGATATTTCAGAGCCTTTCCCTGGGCATTCGTTACATTCTTCCAGTTGGTCGGGGCGCAGAAGAAAGTATCTATGATAGCTTGTTCTGTTTTTGCCGAGCTGAATAAATGAGCCACGGAGGTACCACCGGCTTTATTCTTTCCAGTGATTTTCACTTTATCGGGCAGTTCCTGCATTTCCATCGGAAGTTCTACCGTATGCAGAAGATAACTCCATGTCACAGCTTCTTTTCCTTCCAGTTCATCATAGATAACGTACACTCCGGTAGTTCCCAATTGGATGATGTGGCGGCGGAACATGTCTACTTTGTTTTCGTCCCAACCTTTCTCAGGCGTGTATTGAGTGCCGGACAATTCACCGCGTTTCAGCCATAGGGGGGAAGTCACATCGCCATAAGCGTTGGAAGCATCGCCGACCATGTACGAAATCTTTTCTCCTTCATACCAGCGTGGAATCCATCCGTATCCTTCCGTTCCTATCTTCTGGGTCATTCCGTTGACCAGCATGCTATTATGCGCACGTGTATTACGGTACGAATACATGCAATGGTCGTCTGTGAATCCTGTACGGTGTCCGCTACTGTAGAAAATAGCTTTGCCGCCATAAAAAGTATTGAAAGCATTCTGATTGGCAAGTGCATGGGAGGTGGAACCATAAGGGCTGGAACGGAATGACAACATTGCATTCTTATCTATGTCTCCCAAAGAAGTATGCATCGTTGCAATTCCTGTTTCGTTGAATACCTTTGTCATGGGAAGTTCTGCCAATGAGTGGTCCTCTGTTGGTAAAGATTTTCTTGTCGTACAACGATACCAGGTCAAGTCGCCGGATTTTCCCAAGAATGTTTTCTTCATAATATCCGGTTCTTTCTCCAATATCGTGCGTGCATAAGCGGCTGCCCAAGGGTTGTTGCATTCGCGTGCCAATGCGTCCGCATAACCTACCCGTGTACCGTTCGGTTTCATCTTCGTTTCATGCGAATTGCCTTGTCCGGCAGATTTCGAGAATGGCGGTTGCTGGTAAATAACGTAAAGTGCGTTATTGTTATACCAAGGATCGGCAAAGAAGTCGAATCCGCTGATACGGGAGTAGAAAGCGGGGACTTCGATCAATGTACGGAGATTGACATGAAAATAAGAATCACCGTTGTGCCATCCGCCGTCGGCATTCAGTCCCGGCAGACGGGATACCCACTCGTTGTAGCAATAGTCCACCCAAGTGGAAGCCATCGGGAGTTCGCCATACGTAGCAAAGGCTGCCATATTCAGAATACGGAATGTCATTTGCCAAACGTGGTTGTCGGCAATACGGTTTTCGAGATGGTTGACGTATTCGTGATAGAACTTCTTGCCGTTGTCACGGATAGTTCTTAAAAGCAACTTCTTCTCTTCCGGTGTCAACAGATTGTACCATGCGTCATAAGCCGAAGTGCTCATGGACAGGATAGTGGAACGGTTGAAGTCTCCTGCAAAGTATTTGCTGTTCTTCCAGGAAAGAATTTCGGAAAGGCGTTTGATACCTTCTTTATAATACACGTCATCTTTAGTCAGCAGATAGGCACGTACCATCGATTCGATATTCGCTTCTTCGCGGTCTACAATCTTCCGGCTTTCACGAATCAGGGCGGAGCGATACTGCACAATATTGGTCAACTTGACAACTTGCGTCGTATCAATCTCTTCTTCCAAATGCTTCAACGGGTGGTTGAGGCATTTGTTGGCTTTCGTGATGTACGCTTGTGCTTCCGGGTTATTCTTATTCCTTTCGATAATGTTGTCCCATTCGTTGGCATCAAGCAGGATGCGCGGATGGGACCTGGGCAATTTAGCCAATACTTCTTGCAATGAAGGCGGATTGAATGTGCGTGTCTGGTCGTCTACATAAAAATGATAAACAGGCGACCATTCTTCCTTTCCGTCTTTATCTACATAAGCGTGTTGCCAATACCATATCCCTTTTCCGAATAATTTGAAAGGATTGAAGAAAGCCCACTTCCTTTCCGCAGTGATTACCTCCGACTTGAATTCCGGATCGCGTGCAATACGGATACGGTAAGTCACTTCCGGTTTGAAATCCTCTTCTTCTACACCGTCAAGTACGGCGCCGAGATGAGGAAACTTGTCCGGCCACATGAAACGTGGCGGATTGACTGCTATATGCTGTCCGTCCAGTGGGGAAGGCGTTTCGCGGACTTCGTGCATCAAAGTCTGTTGAGTCAGGCGCATGATTCCTTTTTGCGCATACCCGTTGGTGGATAGCAGAATGGTAAACAAGAACGCCATAATCAGCGTCAACATACCTAAATTCTTTCTCATAATTTAATCAGGTTTGGAGCAGATAATTGAGTAAATACAAGTGACGCAGCTCCAATACTTCCAGCTTTGTTTCCAAGAGCGGCAGCTATGATTTGAGTATTCACAGCACAGTCGGGGATGGCATAACTACGCGCTTTTTCACTTACTTTCTGAATGTAAAAGTCTCCTGCTTCGGAGAGCCCTCCACCAATCACAATCTTTTGCGGACTGAAGATATTGATAAATCCTGCAATTCCGTGTCCCAAAAAGTCACAGTGTTCTTCCAGTGATATTTTTGCAATCGGATCCCCTTGTTTATAAAGGCGGACAATCAATTCTCCGTTAATCTCTTCATCCGGGTAGGAGATGCCTGCGTCTATTATTCGTTGACTGAAGCGGCGTACCAAAGCAGAAGTGGAAGCATAGTGTTCCAGACAGCCGACAGAACCGCAAGCACACGGTTCGCCATTGGCAATGAGAGGCACGTGTCCCAGCTCCGTTCCCCGGTTGGCATAACCGTTGAACAATTTGCCGTTGATGACTACTGCACCGCCAATACCCGTTCCTACCGTCAAGAAAACAACATGAGTGGCTCCCTGACCGGCTCCGTACATCGTTTCTCCCAGTCCCATCAGATTGGCATCATTTCCCAATAAAGCCGGAAGTCCGGTTTCCGTTTCAATGCGGTCTGCCAAGTGAATGTTTTCCCAGCCGTTGATATTTTCCGCACCTCCTAAAACAATACGGTTCGTACCATCCACAATGCCCGGTGTTCCGATTCCTATACCATCAATTTGGTAGCCTTTTTCCTGTGCAAAGGCTTTCACTTCATTGATAGCACTAACCAACTGTCCGATGACAGCTTCTGCTGATACATCGGCTTTCGACGGTAACTTCCCTTGAAAGTAAAATACGCCTTCATTATCAATAAGGGCGTATTTTACAGAAGTTCCGCCAAGGTCAATTCCTATAGCGTATTCTTTCTCCATACCACGTTAATACTTGATACTTAATTCCTGATAATTAATACTTAAAAACTACACTCTTTCCGCCCAAATCGGTGAACTCCAAGCCCATTGTCCGTCACGTTGGCGAACGCGTACATAGTAGTAATCCGTATCGCGTTGAGGCTCCTTGTCTTCCATGTAGTGCTCTACTGTGAAGCAGCTTTCCGGCATTGCACGGTTGAAGAGGATTGCTTCGCTCAACCAGCCTATCATGAAGTGCGAACGTGAGCCTTCGAGCAATTCGCCCAATGTATGCTCAAACTTCTTGCCGTTGAACTCTGCGATAATCTTACCGTCTTTTGGCATTTCCACATCAAGGATTACAGCTTGCATGGCCGCAGTCGTCGTGTTCGGGTTTTTGCTGCTATACATATCCAGTTCGGTTTCCTTGTCACCGACAGATACGATGCGGTTGACATGTGTGTGGAACTCAGTCTCACCTTCTTGAGGAGAAGTGAAGGCCGCACCGCGGAAACAAGGAGTCACGCTATGGAGCTGTCCTTTGTTTAATGACAATTTGCCTTGCCAATGTACGTATTGCTCTTCACGGTTCCAACCGAAATCCACTTTAACTTTGCAACGTACCGTATCGCCTTCCGGGGCAACCGGAGTCAACGGACCGTTCATGCGAGCCAAAATCTGACCGTTCTTTACAATATCTACATAGTCGATACAGCTTTCGCCCGTTACGTTCAGATAGATGCGACGGCTGTTGCCACGAACTACATCTCCCATAAGAGCGTCGTTCAAACGGAAATCGATAAGAATCTTATCACCGGTCGCAGCGCATACGTGACGGGTACGTAGAGCTTCCCAAATGGCATCGCGGGTCAGTGACGGAGCCAAGACACCGATACGGCCGTCGCCATAGCTTCCCGGATAACCGGAATGTTGGTCGGTGGAGGCCATGATACCAAACTTATTGCCCAATTCAAGACCATATTGAATGGTTCCTTCCCATTGGCGCGGTCCCATATCGTGCAGATAAGGGTAATCGCCCTGGTCGCTTTCTGCCAGACCGTGGCGGGAGTACATTTCTACGAACGGAGTAATATCACCTTCGGTAAAGCATTTCCAGTTGTAACCGCGGTAGCCGCCCTGGTATCCCATGTGGTGCGGAGTGACGAATACCTTATGTCCTTTTGCTTTTTCTTTCCAGTCCTCGATTGAAGTACATTCTACAAGTGGTGCGTCCAAATCATAGTTCAACGCAACATGGTCTCCATGTTCCATGCTATGAGCTTCGTATCCTACAAAAGTCAGGAATTCACCTTCCTTGTTATACTCATTTGTCATTTTTGCATACTCCTCATAACCGCCTTCACGCAAACGCTTGAAAGCTCCCGTGTGGTAGTCGATTACCCATTTCAGACGAGGGTCGTCCGCGCCGGGAATATCCGGCCACATGGCATGAGGAGTAACACTCACAAAATCCAATTGTCCTTTCGCCGCTTCAAAAGCATCGCGCATGTCGCCGTGTCCGTATGTGATGTTACAGTGGTTATGTAAGTCGCCCCAATACATTTTGAGGTTGCTTGCTGATGGCATGATTTTCTTGGCATCCTTGCTTCCCGGTGCGCAAGAACCGAGCAAGCTGCCCGAAGCTGCCAGTCCGAGGAAAGACCAGCCTGTGTTTTTTAAAAACTTTCTTCTATCCATGATATAATTGTTTTTGGTTAATCTTTATCTATTCTTCATCAGTCTTCTGTCACCTTTGAAAAGCACCTTTTCCTTTTCATCGGGATCGGTGTCCTTATATTGCTTCTGGATATCCTGAAGAAGTTGCATCAGTTCTTTTTGTTTTTCAGCATATTCCGGTTTGCCGAAGACATTGTTCATTTCTCTTGGGGCAGCTTTCATGTCATACATTTCCCATTCGTCGATGTCGTTGTAGAAATGAATCAATTTGAAGTCTTGTGTACGGATACCGTAGTGGCGTTTTACAGAATGTTCGGCTGGGTATTCGTAGTAATGGTAATAAGCGGCTTTACGCCAGTCGGCGGGAGTTTTGCCTTCGCTTGTCAATATCGGTTTCAAGGATGCACCTTGGATATCAGACGGGATTTCCACTCCGGCAAAGTCGAGGAAAGTAGGGGCAAAGTCTACGTTCATGCTGATGGCGTTACTGGTACTTCCTGCTTTAATTGCTTTCGGATAACGGATAATAAGCGGCATGCGTTGACATTCTTCATACATGAAGCGTTTGTCAAACCAGCCATGTTCGCCAAGGAAGAAACCTTGGTCGGAGGTGTAGACAATGATTGTGTTGTCCAGCTCACCAATTTTTTCGAGATAATTCAGCAGTCGGCCGATATTTTCGTCTACTGCTAGAACTGTCGCCAGATAATCACGCATATATTGCTGATATTTCCAGCTGATTAATGATTTGCCTTTCAGATCACCTTTGCGGTATTCGGCAATGCGTCTGGCATATACAGAATCCCATTTATCCTGAACTTCAACAGGCATACGTTTGTATACGCTGTAAAGACGGTTGGTGGTATCTTTCAGCATTTCTTCACGAGTCAGCAATTTGAGGTCCCAGTCGTTTGTCAGTGTATGTTCGATAGACATATCCTGTTCACGGGCTGCTCTTCCGCGGCCTTCATAGTCGTCGAACAGATTAGCCGGTTCCGGGAAAGTAGTATTGTTGAATATACCCAGATGACGGGGAGCAGGCATCCAGTTGCGGTGCGGAGCTTTCTGATGATACATCATGCAGAAAGGTTTGTTCTTGTCGCGACCTTCGAGGAATTCAATGGCTTTATCAGTAATAATATCCGTGGCATATCCTTTTTCTACAATATGCTTCCCGTTTTCCCAGAAATCAGGATCGTAATAGTCACCTTGTTCGTGTTGGCCGCTAAGGATGCTCCAATGATCGAATCCTTGCGGTTCACTGATAAGATGCCATTTACCAATTATTGCAGTCTGATATCCGGCTTGTTGGAGAAGTTTGGGGAATGTCTGCTGGTCTCCGTTGAACGTACTTGCGTTATCGGTAAAACCATTCTCGTGGCTGAACTTACCGGTGAGGATGCAGGCGCGTGAAGGTCCTGAAAGAGCGTTGACAGCGTAACAGTTGTCAAAACGGATACCTTCGTTGGCAATCCGGTCCATGTTAGGAGTCTGGATTAAGTTTCCACCATAGCAAGACATGGCTTGGGTGGTATGGTCGTCCGTCATCATAAAGATGATGTTCGGGCGTTTCGTTTCTTCTTTCTTCTGATTGCCGCAGGAAGCGAGGCTTAATGCAGCCAATGGAAGGAGTAGGGTAGAGGGATAGTTTCTCATAATAAAGAGTCTTTTTGAGGAGAATGTGATACTAATAAACGAATAATAGCCGGATATGACTGTCATTCAGGGGGGATGCGTAGTGACGAAAAATCTCCTCTCTTTATAACGTAGAGAGGAGATTCTTCGCTACGCTCTGATGGACATCGGTCAATGTCTTTTTATCAGAGTTTATATTTTAGTGACTGTTTCTTTCCATTTACTTTCACTTCTACTTCCAATCCGTTTTCATCGAACGCTTTGTTCTTGAATTTAGCGGCAAATTTAGGGGCATCTGCGCTTTTCTTAACAGGATAGATGACAGTGATATAACGTACAGCTTCTTCTCCGTCTTTTCTTACGTTGAATGATACGTTCATACGTTTGTAACGTTTGCGATAAGCAGTTGAGCACCAACCCGGTTCTTTCTTTATCGACATACCGTCGGGACCGAAACATTGCAGTTTCATGTTGCTTCCATCCTCAAACTGAGTAAGGAATGTCATGTCTTCGCGGCTGTTGGCGATTTCGCCTTTCGGCATTTGGTAATGAAGATTGATAGAACCTTTGGCACTGCCTGCCATTTCGTCTACAATTACAAAATAAGTATTATCCACGAAGAATACGGAACGACGGTGTTTCAGGTTCTTGTAACCCGGGTTTTCGGTAACCAAAGTCTGGATGGCACCTTCCGGCTGCCACAGTTTGGTAACCGATTCTGTAGTATCCAAGTTCTTGTTGTTCAGCGTTACTGTGTTGTGTACACAAGTCTGACGGTGCCAGTTGCGTTGTTCCATCACTTCGCCTTCACCTGCATATACATACGAACCGGAATCCGGGAACAAGTTCTTGCCGTTGAACCAAAGTTCGAATGTACCGTTGTCCGGCTGACAGTGCCAGAATGCTTTCGGACCAGCTTTTACTACCATCTGAGTAGCATCCGTTCCCCAGGAATTGCGGAACACGAAGAAACCTGATTTCAAGAATCCTTTAGACATATAATCCGGCAATGCACCTTCTTTGCCTTCTGTTGCAAAGTACTTGATAGCCTGGTTTTTCGGGAACAGTTTGCTCCAAGCTTTGTAGTTCTTCACCATTTCTTTCTTAGTTGTCAACTTGGCGTCGCTGAAACATGGGTTTGTGTAATCCGGGAAAGAAATGTTGGCGTAGAACATAATCATACTTTCGATAGTATCCAGATAATCTTGTGGGAATTCCTTGCGGAATCCGTTTACATCCGCAATTCCTAATGCTTTGCAGAAAATGTTGATAGCAGCAAGGTGATAGTGAGGGTCGAGTTCAAACTGACCGCCGTCTTCATATACCTGTACGTGAATTTCGCGGTTCAGGATATCGATACCACTCTTTCTCCAAGCCGGAGCATCTTTGAATTCAGGAAAGAAAGCGCCTGCATAAATCATACGCTGAGCTTCAAACAACAGGTGATTACCCTTGTCGGAGTAGTTACCTAAGATATGTACGGCATGTTTGTGATAGTTCACTAGGAATTCTGTCAGGAAGTCCGGAGTGAAAGAAGGAGAAGGAAGGAACAACTGGAACTGTGAAGTCTGGTCTTGCAGACGGTTGCTCACTTCCAGTGGACGCCATGCGAAACGTACGTTTTCTATTTCGCCTTTGATTTTTCCATCACTTACCAGCTCATATTCTTTTTTGTCCATCTTTACCAACGGATTTTTTTTAATCCAGTTGATATACTGATGTGCCCATTCTTTGGCATATTTCTCGTCACCGGATACACGGTAAGCCTTACCCATCGGAGTAAACCATTTGTGACGGTGAAGCTGCCAGCGAAGTTCGTTATCCTTTACCGGCCAGTATTGCCAGTTGATGTCTTCTCCGTAATTGTAAGAAGGCTGATAACCTTTGTGAACGAAGAAAGTGTGCTTCAATGCGTCATCTGCCCACTGTTGTTCTTCTTTGCCGATAGTAACCTTTTTCAGGTTAATATCCGGAGTTTTCACGTTGGTGCGTGCACGATAGTAGTCGAGTAATGCTTTTGCGGCATCTTCGTCCTTACCTTCCTGGTGCAAGGCTTTTACTTTTTCCAATCCCGGGTAGTCCAGATTAAGAAGAGAAAAGACTTCGCTTTTCAATTCCTGGGCGCTAGCTTTACCTGCAAAACAAGCGATTGCCAGCAGAACGATATACTTTAAAGTTTTATTCATGATATAATTTACGATTTTACGATTTACTATTTACGATTGAGAACACTTTTACTTTTGTATTATTGGATCATTCTCAACTCTCCATGCTCAATTCTCAACTTTTTTAATTCCATGAATCTTTTCAATGCTTCCAAATAATAGTAGTCAGCATAGTTCAGTGGAGTGTCGATTTCAGAACCGTTAGGCAGTGAACCTACAGAGTGCATCAGAATGTATCCTTGGTTGTCGCCAACTTTTGCAAGATATGCATCGCTTGATAAACTTTTCAGAATCTTTTCCGCATAATCCAGATATTTTTGTCCGTCAGGAACCATGGTGCTTAGTTCGATCATGGCAGAAGCGGTAACAGAAGCGGCAGAAGCGTCACGTGGAGTTTCTTCCATCACAGGCGCATCATAATCCCAGTAGGGGATAGTATCGTCTGTTTTAACGCGATCCATAATCATATCAGCCACTTTGATAGCGAAATTCAGGAAAGTACTGTCGTTTGTTTCACGGTAGCAAGCTGTGTAGCCATATACAGCCCATGCTTGACCACGTGCCCATGAAGAATCGTCATTCTTGCCTTGGTGAGTTTGTTTGCGTTCAACAGTTCCATCGTTGTTGTAGCTTACTACATGCCAGCAAGTATAATCCGGACGGAAGTGATTGTTCATGGTAGTCATAGCATGCTTGATAGCAATGTCTTTGTATTTATGGTCACCTGTCGCTTTGGCTACATTAAACAGCAGATCGAGGTTCATCATATTGTCGATGATAACCGGGAAGTTCCATGTTCCGAAATCCCATGAACGGATAGCACCGATAGAATCGTTGAAACGTCCGCAAAGATTATCGGCAGTTTCTCTCATCACAGCTGCGATAGTATCATTGGGAGCAAGACGCTCTGCATTACCGTAGCTGCAATTAACCATGAATCCCAAGTCGTGTGTACCTTTATAATAGCGTACCGGATTCAGTAGGTTGGTATATTGGATGGCTTGAGTTTTCAGTATATCGTTTCCTGTCAGTTCGTATGCGTACCACAAAGAACCGGGGAAGAAACCACTTGTCCAGTCATGAACGCCACAAAGTCGGCGTTTGCCCAGTTGATCGGCAGTCGGTTGTGCACGGAGTGAATCTTTGAAAGTCAATGAGTCTCTTTCCAACTGGCGGCAAAGGAAATCCATATCATAACCTGTGCGGATGGAACGTGGCAACATTCCCGTACCACTAACCTCTTCTGCGGAAAGTTGTAATTGGGCAGAAGCTACATCCAGTCCTTTTTTTATCCAACTGTAGTCTTCCTTTGGGGTTGTCTGGCACGATGCAAGTGCGATAGTAACCGAAGCAAAGAGAACAAGTTTCTTTTTCATGTTATTCATTTTAAGTGATTGTTTTTAGAAGTTTTGTAACTGATACAAAAGTAGTGGAAAGGCTTAACTTTGTGTTGCAGGATTGTCCAAAAGGAGTTTGAACTCTGCTTTTCAAGTTTTGATTTTGTTGAAAAAGGTTTTAATATTCTCCAATATGCCTTGGTTAGGGGCATATTGGAGAGGATTAAGCCTTTTATTTTAAAGAGAAATACTTATTTACCCCAGCCTGGGTTTTGTTTAAATTGAATACATAAGTCTTTTTCTCGTTGTGGAATAGGCAATAACTCATGTTTGTTTTTTTCCGTATATTTGTACAACAGATATCTGTAGGTATCTGCTGAATCCCACCAATTAGCTAGTGCGGTATTCGTCTTTTGTATTGTTTCATAATAAATGCCCCAACGTACTAAGTCCATTCGGCGGTGTCCTTCGAAAGCTAATTCATAAGCGCGTTCTTTTCTGATGGCTTCACGGAAACTTTCTTCATTTAGGTTTGAAAGATCGCAACTACCTGTATTACTTGGGTATCCAAATCCACGACGACGAACCTCATTAATAGCTGCATACGCTTCCGTTGTAGGGCCATGTTTCCATTCATTTAAGGCTTCGGCGTAAATAAGTAGTACATCGGCATAGCGTAAGAAATACCAGTTTGCATTTGATTTGTCATTATTGATAATACCGCCAGTCTTTTGATGTTTAATAAGATCCCATTTTGCGGGGGTATAGTTTTGTTTTTCTTTTTGTCCTTGAGTAGGATCTTGATCTTTTAATTTGGCAGATTCTTCTGTATCTTTATCTTTGTTTTTCACCCATAATATGTAATCATCATCGTATTTATAATTTGCAATTGATAAGTCACGACGTTTATCATTAGCGTTTTTACTGTCTCTCCAATCAAGTACAAATGTATGCACCACCTTCATATTTCCGGCACAACTACCTCGTACACCAGCGATTGATGTAGTTTTTACTCCATTCCATTTACCGATACGTCCCACGGGGTCTCCTGAGCCTGACACAGTAGGAGAGTAAAATGAAATTTCTATTAAACTTTCGCTCGGATCCCATACACCGCTGCAAGTATTATCCCATAATTTGTCATAATCACGAAGTAATGAGTGCTTTCCTGACTCTATGAGAATGCGGGCTGTTTTAGCTGCATTTTCCCATTTTGCAGTGTTTTGTACAGGATATCCCGCCCATGTAGCATATACTTTAGCCAAGAGGCCAAGTGCTGCCCCTTTACTGAAACGATATGCTGTACTTTCACGAAGTTGATCGTCAACAGCGTATGGCAGAACTTCACTTGCATAAAGAAGATCATCTTCAATAAACTCATATACTTTATCGGGACTAGCCTGGGTATAAGTAGTAGGAGCTTGATAGGACATTTCTGTATTAGTAATCAGAGGTATATGTCCATAACGACGTACTAATTCGAAATAGAACATAGCTCTTAGCGCTTTGGCTTCAGCAATATAAAGAGTTGCTAATTTTTTATCTGTATCATTGTAATTATCAATTTTTCTACTGATACGTTCCAAAAAATCGTTTGCTCTGTAGATACCTTTGTAGAGAACTTGCCATGTTTGTTGGATTTCTACTTGAGTAGTAGGGAAAGCATTATTAGCGATGATACGATAATTGGTTATATCGGAACCTTCTCCCTGGGATATATCTGTTCCCATGTTGAACAAGAGCGACAAGTGGTATCCGTAAGCTGCGTCTTCAATAGTTGTGCGGTATACTCCCAGCAAAACATCTTTTGCTTCTTTCGCATTATTCATGTAGTTTTTCTTTTCCATTTCGCTTCTTGCCTCTTCATCTAACGAGCATGAAAATGGTAGAATGCACAGGATAGACATTGCTATGTAATATATTATCTTTTTCATATTATTTTTCTCGTAAATTAGAATTGTATATCAACACCAAATGTAAATACTTTGCTCTTAGGATACGCACCCCAGTCCAGTCCGGGAGTCATCGGGCTCTTGCTGGCTGTACTAACTTCTGGATCATATCCGCTGTAGTTGTTCAAGCAAAATAGATTTTGTCCCGTAGCATAAACACGAAGTTTGGATACGAGGAACTTGCGAGTCCATTTGTGGGGAAGTGTATATCCTAACGTCACATTCTTCAAGCGTAGGAACGAGCCATCTTCAACAAATCTTGAGTATACGTCATTAACTACATACCCATTGTAGCTGGGTACTTTGTTCGATGCGTTGGTCGGACTCCACCGATCGGCTACTTCTGCCAATTGGTTTCTACGTTGTGTATTAGTCTGGGTTGCATACAGGCGGGTTGCATTATAAATATCATTGCCATAATTGAATTGAAGCATGAAACTTAAATCAATACCTTTATAGTTGAAGGTATTAGTTATACCCCCATACCATTTAGGCAAAGCGTTACCGATAACCGTACGGTCATTGGTCGTAATTACTCCGTCACCATCCTGATCTTTGTATTTCACTGCTCCCGGAGCTAATCTGTTGCCAAGACTCGGATTACTTGTTACGCCCTCTTTCAACTGCAATGTGCTTGAACCCGGAACTGAATAAAAGTCAGAATATTGATAGATTCCATCAAACTCATATCCATAGATCAGACCAAGAGACTGACCAACAATAGCTCTATAATCGTATGAGGTAAAATTGCTGTCGAAACCAGAGCGTGCCTGCATGTAATCTACTCCGGACGCTAATGACTTTAATGTATTTCTGATGAAAGAAATGTTGAAGTTGGTTTGCCAAGTAAAATCTCTGGTTTGAATATTGGTGCTGTTCAGACTTAATTCAATACCTTTATTCTGAATCTTTCCCACATTTTGCATTTGTGAATCAAATCCGGTAATATGTGCCAGTGATTGAGACAACAACAGGTCTTTGGTGTTCTTGATAAAGAATTCGGCTGTAACATTTAAACGGTTGTCAAGAAATCCTAAATCAACTCCCAAGTTGATGGTATTTGAGCCTTCCCATTTCAGGTTTTTATTTCTAAGTTGTTTGGGATTCAATACTGTTACGCTGCTATTACCTAAACCATATTTGTTTGCTTCATACAAATCCAGTGATAAATAGTTGGGTATATTATCATTTCCTACAGTACCCCAGCCTAAACGAACCTTGAAGTTTGAAATCCAATGAATATCTTTCATGAATGCTTCTTCAGACACACGCCATGCAGCAGAAAAAGAAGGGAAAAAGCCCCATTTCTTATTTGCAGAAAACACGGTAGAACCATCAGCACGTACTGTTGCCGTAAATAAATAGCGGTTGTCAAAGTTGTAATTTCCGCGTGCATAAAATGATAATAAAGTTTTATCGTAATAAGTACTTTCAACTTTACTTGGTGTGGCACCTATCCCCATATTGTCATTTTCCATCTGGTCAAAAGGGAATCCCATCGCTTCTCCCAGCAAATATTCTGTACTTTTGTATGAGACTTCATGACCTAGCATAACATCATAATTATGCTTCTTGATTTTTTGTTTCCAAGATAAAGTATTGTAGTTAGTCCAACGTACATCGCGTTGCATGGTTGTGCGTCCGTATGGTTGCTCGCCATTACGATATGCTTCTTTAGAACCATTCTTGTAGAATATGTTGGTGCGGCTGTTTGTTGTATTATAAGTACCAGCACTTTTAAAAGTAAGTCCTTTGATAATTTGCCAGCTTACAGATGCATTACCCGACCACATTTCTGCACGTTTATTGTTAGTGACCGATTGAGTTTGCATTACAGGATTAACTTGTGCCAGACTTTCACCCGTTTCTAACATTTCCGGGTCGATAGCTGAATTCAACAACTCTTCATCGGTTAGTTTGTTTCCACCTGTTGGGCGTGCACTAAGAATCTGAGCCAACATATTGAACCGACCTGAATCGGCAGTTGTACCAACACCTTTGCGGTTAGTTAAAGCATAGTTGATAGTAGCATTGAATGACACGCTTTCGCTGATTTTCTGATCGATACGAAGTTTGGCTGTTGTTTTATCAAAGCCACTGTTATTAAAAATACCATTTTCTACATATCGTGAGAATGCTGCATTATATTGAGAGTCATTAGTGCCGCCTCTAAGAGAGATATTATGGTCTTGAGACCAAGTAGGATTGAATGTTTCTTCTTGCCAGTTTACTCCATTTACACCAATATAATCTTCTAACGAACGATATTTCATAAATTTGCCGTCATTATCGTATTCTTTGTCGGAAATGTAGCTTTTTAAAAGTTCTGTGTTGACTTCACCTTGCAACTTTACAAATTCATATGGAGACAATACGTCTAACATCTTAGAGATTTTGCGATAGCTTGCCGAGCCGTTATAACTAATTTGTGGCTTACCGCTCTTTCCTGATTTTGTTGTAATCATTACAACACCGTTTGCTGCGCGTGCACCATAAATGGCAGATGATGAAGCGTCTTTGAGCACTTCGATTGATTCAATATCTGAATTAGATAAATGATCAATATCATCTACCTGGAAGCCGTCTACAATATAAAGAGGGCTTGAATCTCCTGTCAGACTTCCTACACCACGAATGTTAATATTAAATCCAGCTCCTGGTGTACCATCTGTAGATGTGATCTGAACACCGGCAATTTGACCACCCAGTGCTCCTGCTACTGAACTTGTTTGGAATCCTTCGATATCTTTAGCAGCTACAGAAGCCACGGAACCTGTCAAATCACTGCGTTTCATTGCACCGTAACCAACTACCACAACTTCATCCAATGCTTGATTGTCAGGAACCATCTTTATATTGATAGAACCCTGACCATTGAATTTCAATTCTTGCGTCTTATATCCGATATAAGAGATGGAGATAGTAGCTCCTTTCTTTACTTTTAAAGTGAAATTGCCGTCAAAATCGGTAATTGCACCTGTGGAACCGCCTTTTACCTGTATGGTTGCTCCGATAAGAGGAGTATTTGTTTCGTCTACAATAATACCTTTAAGTGTAGATTCTTGAGCATGTACACTGACAGTGATTATCAGTGCTAAGAGGGTAACCCACCCTCTTATGCTTATTGATTTTATTAGATTGTTTATGCTATACATAATTTCTTTTTTTACGTAATTAATGTTTAGAAGTTAGGGTCAAACCAAATTGTCAATGGGAATACCCCTGGTCCTGATTGCGGATCTTTATTCTCTTTATTAATAGTCATTTGGAAACTTACTATGCCATGTGGATATTCTCCATTCAGAACCCATTTGTTCGGATTCAGTTTAAATGCCAACCCGTTGCTAGGATCTGCATATCCTAATGTATAATGTAGGGTATTAGTACCAGATATATTTGCATAATAGGACATAGCGTGTCTGGAACCGGTATTTGCTCCTTTAACACCGGACTCATCTACATATTTAACCCAAAGAGGATTCAAGAAGCTAGAGGTTTTAGAATCACCATTTGTAAATGAACCGCTTAGAGCTGTATAATTGACTGAACGTCTATAATCCATTGTGAATTTGGATACATCAAATTCAGAATCATTGCTTGTGATTTGAGGTGCAACAGAATAAGTACTGTTACTAATCGTTTTAGGATTTACATGGAATACAAACGGGTTATACAATACGTGAACACCAGAAATAACCAAATCATAATGTATGAATACAGGTACTTCCAATGAGAATTCAGAGTCTTTATCTTCGCCAACAGTAGCTGTTACAAAGAAGAAACCTGAAGTATTTACCGGGGAACCGTTTTTATCTACAGACCAAACAGCATTCTTAAATGTTATTTTACCATTTTCGTCAATTTCTAATTTGTCACAGTTTCTTCCGTTTCTAATGCTCCAACGTACGTTGTTTCCTGTAATATCGGTGCTCGGTGCATCAATTATGAATTTATTTAAAATTGTATTAGCATTGGCTGCTTTATCTACAGTGATTCTAAACTGATTTGCATTGGTTGCATCATCTACTCCTATATTGTTACCGTAACGTATGTAGGTAAACTTATTTGGATTATTCTTTACTTTCAAATTAAATGAAGCTTCTTTTGAATTTTTAGTATTCGATGCTATCACTGTGACAGTGTAATTACCTTCAGGTATGTTATGTCCTTTCTTAGCAGTCACAACTCCATTATTGTCAATAGATAACTGTTTGTTTAAGTCATCTTTCAATGAGAATATAATTGCATCACCCTCCAATCCTTCATTAGGTGTAACGGTGAATGGAGATGATTCATAGATCTCACAGATGGCTGGATATTCGAAGTTTGCCACTGGGACAATTCGGTTCACTACATTCAGGGTATATATATCCTCAAATAAAATACCATCAGGTGCGAATTGGTTGGCTACTTTGACTGAGATAACATACTTTTGTCCTATCTCAAATCCATGATGCTTATCCACAGACAGAACCCCGGTTGTAGGGTCTATTTTTATTTTGTCAGTAGATGGTTCAATGCTTTGGATTGAATAAGTAATATTTTCTAATGACCCTTTAAGAGTAGGTGTTTCGCTTGTGAAAGTAGTTTCTGGTTCTTCAGGTGATTCAACTTCAATCAATCCTTCATTTTGCTCATAAGTTAATCCTAGCGGTTTGGAGGTGATATTGACCGTTAAGGCATTTTCGAAGATACCTTCATCTTCAGAGGATGCACCTGTAGTCAGTTTTAAAGAAAGAGTGTGGATACCCGGTGCGATATCGCTTCCTCTTACAATAGTAATTTCTCCAGTTTGAGAGATTTTAAAGAATGATGATATTTCACTTTTTGCAATTTCATATTTGGTAATCGATACATGATTACCGTCAGTTTTTACTTGTGCAGTAGGAAGCTCCTCTGTGCTTTTTGCATCTGAAACGATGCTGTACTCCACTTGAATTTCATTGGGATCTACTATAATGCCATCAGGGACCGACTTCATCATATTTACTACTACAATATCCTTATATTCGTGATATGAACCACCAGCCATGCATGATATTGATATCTTATATAAACCAACAGGTGTGTCTTTTGCACTGTTGATTTCAATAGCGCCTGTTTCTTTATTGATAATAAAGTCATTACCAGTATAGGACTCACCATTTAATGTGATACCTGTAATTGTGAAGTCAGACGGTACGCTTCCTTTGTAAGAAGGCTCTGAAATTATTCCACTCATGGATGGACCTATATCGGTCATGCCTAAATAATAAAGTGCAAAACCGGTAGTGTCAGTGGTATCCTCATCTGAACAAGATGTATAAGTCATAACTAATACAACTGTCATCAAGGCACCTAAAAACTGTGAAATGTTTTTTAGTAACTTAGATTCCATATTATATGATTATTAATTTTATTTTGAAGAAAGTGTATATTTTGTACCATTTACTGCTACTTGGATGGATACCCCTTCTGGATGGAAGGTACCTGCTGTTCCGTCCTCGTTATCAGTGAATTGGGCATCGATATCCAATGCTTTACGATCTTCTTCCGTTCCGAAAGGATAAATAACGGAAATGTAGCGTGCCGCCATAGTTACATCGTCTTTTGATGCTGGCTGGTTAACTGTTATCTGGTAGCCTAAACGTAAACCGGAAATTGTTCCCATTGCATTAGATATATCTGTGGCTTGGCTTGATGACAAGCTTTTGCTTTCTTGAATTTTGGTTTCAGCAAATGTTCTGGCTAGCATATTTTTGTTGTCTGCAAAATTTGTATATGCTTGACAATATGGCTGTTCAGTTGTATGTGGCTCGAATACAGACGGAGTCTCTTCGTCATCAAGTATGTGGAAATTTAAATTGGTTTTCAGGCTTTTTGCATTTTTTCCATAGCCTTCGTCAACGATAACAAAGAATTTCTTGTCCACAAAGAATACAGTTCTACGATGAGTTGCATTATCAAAAGAAGGGTTTTCTGTTACAAGAACATCTGTATTGTTTTTTGTTTCTAATTTGAGTAATTTTCCTTCAACTTTTCCACCTTGTTCACCGCCTATGGATTTACTCATTACGGTTAGTGTGTTGTGGTTCACAGTTGCTGCGAATTTTGTGCGGTCGTTACCACTGTAAGCGTATACACCTGCATCTGGGAAGAAATTGCGCCCATTGTGATAGAGGCCGAATGTATTATTATCTGGTTGACTGTGCCATTCTTTATAATTGTGGTTTTTTAGAATCATCATAGTCGATTCTTTTTTCCATCCATTACGTAGAATGTAGTATCCTGAATCATCATAAGATTGTGTCAGGTGTGTGGGTTCTTTCCCAGACTTTCCTTCGGTTGCCATCCATAATAATTCTTGATCATTCGGATACATGGCTACATATTCTTTCAATCTGTTTAATAAGGTACTTTTTGCATATGAGCTTGAACGTGTATCATTGAAGTTGTCGAGAGAGTAGTCTGGATAAATTGTATTCATGACAACTTCCGTCGCTGCTTTTAGTTTATCGGTGAAGTTACGGGGCAATAAACTCATTTTATCATTTGCTTGCGTCAACAAATAAATAGAGCGGAAATCACTGACAGCACCGATGTGATAACTTAAATCTAATTCAAATTGTACACCGTCATTATTGAACTGTTCATCCAATTGTACGCCTACTTTCTGTAATCCTTCATTTGTCCATTGTTCTGCATTTTTGAATTCTGGCATCAATATCCCTGCTGTAGCTACGGCCTGTGCTTGAGTTAAAAGAATATTTCCTTCTTGATAATAATTTAAACGCATGCATTCAACTTCTTTTTCAAATGCAGTGAGAAAGGTAGACAACCATTCTGGAGTAAAGTTGGGTGAATGGATAAAGTATGCCATGATGTCTATTTGTGAAAGTACACGTTCGGCTACTTGTAGTCCTTTCCATTCATAATCTTTATCGTTTTCAGAACCGCCTGCTGGTGGAAATTGAGTTCCTGGTTCGTATGGATAAGTAGCCAACCAATCACCATATGTTTCAATCCATGACTGAATATATTTTTCATCTTTGCTGATACGATATGCTTTCGCTTGAGGAAGCATCCACTGGTGACGGTGACGTTGATATCTAAATTCTTGATCAGTTTCTGTGTCTTGATGAGCTGTCCAGTCTATTTTTTTTGTGTTGTTATCAAAGAAAGAATAGTAAGTTTCAACTTTGTTTTCATCAATGCTTTCATAGAAACCTCTGACATAGAAACGATATTCGAGTGCTTGGTCGGCAATACGTTGATCTTTTACCGAGATTGTGGGATTGATTAAATTGATGTTCGGATTCGTTACATTCGTTCTATTTCTATAATATTCTAATAGTGCGTGAGCTGCATAATAATGCTCGCCTGCTTCGTAGAAAGATTTAACCTTTTCCAATCCGGGGTAATCGAGATTGATAATATCAAAGAGTTTAGGCTCGACGACATCATTAGGCTTATTTTCTGGGAGTATTTCTACACCAGAACTAATTTCACCAGATAATAAATCATCGTCGTCGTCCACACATCCTGTAAAAGTGATGGCTGTGAACATACAAGTAATAAAGAAGATGTTCTTCATGCTTTTATTAGGTTTTAATTATTAAAAGTTATATTTTACTGTTTGCAAATGTAATCTGTTTATTCCTATTCATTAAGCTGTCTTGTTCAAGCTTTGTTCAAAAATGATTTTTTTGATATTAAATTTGTTGAATCATATATCATTTCTGTCTAAAAAAAACTGTTATATATCTGATATCAGGCTTTTTATATATCATAATGTAATCTAATCCAATTGTATTTGTAGCGTTGGTTTTGTACATTTTTAGGTGTTCTATTGGATGAATTTTAGTCCATAATGATTGGGGAAATCATGGTAAATTGGAGAAATAAGAAGGATAAGTGTAACTAATCGGAATGATTCGAAATATAATCTCATAATCTCTCTCTTACGTTACTTAAGAATCACAACCTACCTTGTTCCTATTTCTTAGCTGTAGGGAAACATTTTGTTTCCTGCCTTAGAAACTCCGGTTTCAAGGCTTGAAACAAAAGTTTCACCAGCTTGGAACTTTAGTTTCAAGCCTATGAAACTTAAGTTTCTTCCTGTTGAAACAAAAGTTTCAATTAGGAGAAACTACCTTGGAACTTTATTCGGTGACAGCAAAAATACCGTCACCGTGCTGTCATAGCTTGCTGTCACATTATAGCATGCTTATAATCAAATATTTAAATGCAAATAGGTGACAGGTGACAGCAGATTTTCACTTTTTAATTCTTAGGAGGGATATTGTGAGATTATATTTTGGCTCAAATCCGTCAAGAAGAAAAGTACAGTCTTATACATTGTTGTTAGCTTATCCCTTTGCCTTCTTAATATACTCCGTAGGCAAGCATCCGAAATACTTTTTAAAACTTGTAGCAAAGTAAGACGGTGTGTTGAATCCTACCATCGTACTGACTTCAGCTACTGTATAACGTCCGTCCTTTAGTAATTTTGCCGCTTCGTTGAAACGAATCTTACGTATAAAGTCGATAGTCGATTCACCTGTGATAGCTTTCAATTTGAGATGCAGATTAGAACGGCTCATATTCATTTCTCTGGCGAACTCGTCGGTAGAGAATTCAATATTATCCATATTCTTTTCTACGATGGCTACGGCACGTTTCAATAAAGCTTCATCCATGGCGTTGAACGTAATCTTTTCCGGTTCCACTTCCAGAGATTTAGAATACCGTTCAAGCATACGCCTGCGGGTACGCATCATGTTCTGTATTTTCGTAGTCAGGATAGCTAGCGAGAACGGTTTCGGGATATAATCATCCGCGCCCATTTGCAGACCTTCCATCTGATCTTTGGTTTCGCTTTTGGCAGACAGGATAATCACAGGAATATGACAGGTACGGATATTCTGCTTCACATTCTTGCATAGTTTGATACCATCCATCACAGGCATCATGACATCAGTCACAATAATGTCCACTTCATTCTCTTTCAGTTTTTCCAGGGCTTCTTCACCATTTCCGGCTTCCAGTGTATTGAAAAGTTCGGCAAGTCCGCTACTTAGATAATGGCGGATTTCATTATTGTCTTCTACGATAAGAATCGTACCACGTTTCTTGTCACCAGTTTCGATCGCTTCGTTTTCTACTTTTTCCGTATCAATGAAATACATCTCTTTCGAGTTGGTAGAATAAACTTGGTCCTCCTCATTTTTAGCGTCATTAGAAGCTAATTCGGAGGGCTTGTAGATATTTATATCCTGTGGCAGATAAACAGAGAAAGTGCTACCTTTGCCTTCTTCACTGTCTAACTCAATACGTCCGTGATGCAGTTCCACCAAACGCTGTACCAATGACAGCCCGATGCCGCTTCCTACATGCTCACTCTCTATCTGATAGAAGCGTTCGAATATTTTCCCCTGCTTGTTGATAGGGATACCAATGCCAGTATCACTAACTTGCAGTACCAGCCAATTGTTTTCCTCTTTCAACGTAACAGTAATGCTTTGCCCGCTTTCTGTATATTTGAAAGCATTTGAAAGCAGGTTGTTAACGATCAGTTCCAGATAATTCGGATCGAAAAGTTCCTCTTTCTCTTCCAGTTCGGAGTGGAGAGTATAAGTAATCTTCTTGTGGCGTGCCAGTTTATCGTAGAACAAGAAATTATCCTGTATCAGTTGATGCGCATTCTCTTGCTTTACTTTCAGCTCAAAAACTCCCAATTCGGCACGGCGATAATCCATCAATTGGTTGACAAGATGCAACAGACGATTGGCGTTGCGTTGGATATATTCCAGTTGGTTACGAGTCCAGCGGTCGCTAATCTTATTGATTATTTCTTGTAAAGGAGCTAAGATGAGAGTTAACGGCGTGCGAAGCTCGTGCGAAATATTGATGAAGAAACGCATCTTCATTTGGTTGATTTCTTCTTGATGCTCCTTGTCTCTGCGTTCAAGTTCCAGTTCCGCTGCCATGCTCTTACGCATCCAGAAGAAGCGGAAGACGAAAGTGATAAAACCGATAAAAGTGGCGAGGAAAAGCATGATTGCCCACCAGGTCTTGTACCAGACAGGGAGAACTATGATTTCCAACATCGTGGGTACAGCGTTCCATTTCCCGTCACTATTGGCGGCTTTTACCAAAAAGTGATAAGTGCCTTGTGGCAGGTTGGAGTAGGAGACAGTACGTTTATCTGTCAGATAATACCACTCTTTGTCATATCCTTCCAGTTTATAAGCGAAAGTATTATGTTGTCCCGAAATATAATTGGATACTACAAATTCAATCGTGAAAGCAGTTTGCCATGATTTCAGGGTGATACTTTCTGTCTCATTGATATTCTTAGTCAGGATACCGGTTTCATCATCCGGGCGAACTGTCTTGTTAAACAGTTGAAGTTTGGTGATAACTACCGGAGGCGTATAAGGGTTATCCAACAACAGTTCCGGGCGGAAAGTAGTGATCCCGTTGATACCTCCGAAATACATCTGACCGCTTGAAGTACGGCAGAATGAAGAAGTATTAAACTGATTACTCTGTAACCCATCGGATTCCGTAAAATTACGGAACTTCTCTGTCTCCGGATTGAAACAGGAAATACCACGGTTGGTACTTACCCAAAGACGTCCGAAAGTATCTTCCAGAATACCATATACCACATTGTTTGGCAAACCGTTAGCCGTAGTATATCGTTTGATTTTCTTTTCTTTCTCATTAAAACAGTAGAAGCCCTCACGCGTACCTACCCAAATGATACCGTTGGCGGCTTCGTAAATGCAATTGGTAAACGTCTTTGTTACCGATGATTCCGGAAGAATAGGCTCCTTTTCTATCTCGATTCCTTCCTGCTGAAAGACAGATATACCTTCCTCGCCCCCAATCCAAAGCCGTTTATGGGAATCTCTGAACAGGATGGTGATTCGTTGTGAAGTAAATGGGGCACCGTCCTTTTCCTTATCAATGGTGGTAAAACTCTTTTTTTCCGGGTTAAAACTAACCAAAGCACTTAATGTCCCCAATAAGAGGTTTCCCCCTTTGTCAGGAAGAATAGCATATACATTCTCATTCACCAACTGGCTGTTCAGCTGATTGAAACTTTCCATTTTTCCGCTGTTTCGATGGAGGACAGTCAGTCCGCCCGCATGCGTACCTATATATACAAGTGATTTTTGTTCATCTACATATACGGCTTTGATATTGTTGGAACCCATACCGATTTCTCGTTCGTTTTCCTGTAAGATATAGTGCGTAAACTGTTGTGTCTTTGTATTATACAGATTCAAACCACCATCATTCGTTCCTATCCATAAATTCTTATCCTTATCTTCCGTAATGCAGCTGACCACATTATCACTTAGAGAATTCTTATAGGGAATACGCTGGATATTCTTAAATCTGTTGCGGATAGGATGATAATAGTTCAATCCCCCGAAATAGGTTCCAAGCCACATGCCTCCTTGCGAATCCATAAAGATACTGCGAACCGAACGTTGTGACAGACTGCCGTTTTCTACCGGACTGCTACTGTAGGAAACGAAAGAATCGCTTCCTTCATGATAAATGTTTAGATCATTGAACGTTCCTATCCATAAGCGATTTTGCGAATCCAGTGCCAGCGAACGGATATAATTTGAGCTGATACTTTTAGGATTGGAAGAAGAATGATGATAAGCCTTGACCTCTTTCGTTTTCGGGTTGAGTAGAAGCAGACCGGTTCCTTCGGTAGCTATCCATATACGGGTAGGAGATTGCTGCAAAATGGCCTGAATCTGTTTTGTTTCTGTTATCGGAGTAATCTTTTCCAGTTTCTTTTGAGGAATGGAATAACTGTAAAGCCCGTCAACTGGGGTGCCGATATAGATAATATCGCCCTGTCTGTAAAGAGCAGAAGCCACTATCTTGTGCATAGCCGTACTAAAAAAATCATCAACGAATCGTGATTCTTTAATGTCGAACATGGTCAGACCTTCTTGTGTACTTATAAGCAGTTGTTCCGGTGAAATCTCAGCAATACCATTGATTTGCAGCTTCTTCCCCTTCTTCTCGTAGAAGAAATTTCTGAACTTATCCTTCTTTTCATCATAATATGACAAACCATCCCGCGTACCAATCCAGACACGTCCCTGACTGTCAGTCTTTACAATTCGCGAAATGTCATTAGCAATGCTGTTCGGATCTTCTTCATTATGTTGATAAACTGTAAATGAATACCCGTCATACTTGTTTACCCCATCATAGGTAGCGAACCACATATTGCCTCGTTGGTCCTGATCGATAGAGAATACGGTACTTTGTGACAATCCTTCGTTAATAGAAATATAAGAGAAGTTAATTTGCTCCGGAACTTCAGAAAAAACGCAATTAACCCCTATACATAGAAAGAGTAGACAAATTGTTGTTTTTTTAAGGCTGTTCATTATTAGTTCATAAGATTAATAATAGCATCAAAGATAGCAAAATCTTTTATATGGAGGTATTCAATAGAGAGAAAGTAAATATAGGGAATGAAAAAATACCACCAATTATACAGATTAGCATGGATTTTTGTATCGACAATCTTCTAATTACAATTAAATCTGTACTAATTTGTGTAATCGGTGGTGAAACTTGGAAACTGGTAGGCTATTTATTTAGCTAAATCTCCTATCTCGTCTAAATTCTTCTGAATATCTTCGTCATTCAATGTATAATTCACCAAATCACCTGCCAAATACTTATCATAAGAAGCCATATCGATCAGACCATGACCTGAAAGATTGAATAGAATCACTTTCTCTTCTCCTGTCTCCTTACATTTGTTAGCTTCGCGGATAGCCGCTGCAATAGCGTGGCTGGATTCGGGAGCCGGAATAATACCTTCAGACTGCGCAAACAGACAACCGGCTTCGAAAGTTTCCAATTGCTGTATATCTACCGCTTCCATCAGATTGTCTTTGAGCAACTGTGAAACGATGACGCCTGCACCATGATAACGAAGCCCACCAGCGTGGATATGAGCAGGAGCAAAATTATGTCCCAAAGTAAACATCGGCAGCAACGGGGTATATCCGGCTTCATCACCGAAGTCATACTGGAACTTACCACGTGTCAGTTTCGGACAAGAAGCTGGTTCGGCAGCAATGAAACGAGTCTTTTTCCCTTCCTGTATGGTGTGGCGCATGAACGGGAAAGAGATACCTCCGAAGTTGGAACCACCTCCGAAACAACCGATTACGATATCCGGATATTCGCCTGCCATTTCCATTTGTTTTTCAGCTTCCAGTCCGATAATAGTCTGGTGGAGAGTCACGTGACTAAGTACGGAACCGAGCGTATATTTACAGTTAGGAGTCATTTGTGCCAGTTCGATAGCTTCCGAAATAGCAGTTCCCAATGAACCCTGGTAATTAGGATGTTTCGTCAGAATATCCTTACCGGCACGGGTAGACATAGATGGAGAAGGAGTGACCTGTGCTCCGAAAGTTTGCATGATGCTGCGGCGGTATGGTTTTTGTTCATAACTGATCTTTACCTGATAAACAGCAGCTTCCAGACCGAAAACCTTGGCTGCATAAGAAAGAGCGGCTCCCCATTGTCCGGCACCGGTTTCAGTAGTGATGTTGGTCACTCCTTCCTTTTTGCAATAATAAGCTTGTGCCAATGCAGAGTTCAACTTATGCGAACCGATAGGGCTTACGCTTTCGTTCTTAAAATAGATATGAGCCGGAGTGCCGAGTGCTTTTTCCAAACCGTAAGCACGAACCAGCGGAGTGCTGCGGTAGTACTTGTACATTTCACGCACTTCTTCCGGTATTTCGATCCATGCATCTGTCTGATTCAGCTCCTGATGACACAGTTCTTTTGCGAAAATCGGATATAAATCTTCTGCTTTCAGCGGTTGTTTGGTTCCCGGGTGCAACGGAGGCATAGGCTTGTTCACCATATCGGCCTGAATGTTGTACCAGTAATGTGGAATTTCTTCTTCCGGTAGAATATACCGTTTTCTTTTTTCACTCATAATATTGTGGTTTTTTAGTTTTCTGTTGCCAAAAGTAGTCAAATTTTTAATATTCGGAAAATTTTGTCAACAAAGAATCGCATTTGATTGTTATTTTAATTAAGTTTGTACGACCTTGTTAAAAAAGATGATATGAAGATTTATCATAAGTTTTTATTGTATCAGAATAAACTTCTAAAACCCTATGTACGTATCTTGTTAGGGCTGGTAGAAGCGCTTACCTATCTGGCGTCTTTATCATTGATTGTCGGAGTAGTATATGAACATGGCTTTCCTTTGTCTATTGATGAAATGGCGAATTTGCAGACATTGTATAAAACTGTCTGGATTATCTTTCTGATTGATGTAACTTTACATATCTCGCTGGAATACCGGAATACTAAAAAGAAATACCGGCGATTGGCCTGGATATTGAGCGGGTTGTTATATCTCACGTTAGTGCCTGTTATATTTCATCGTCCGGAAGAGGAAGGAGCTATTTTGCATATTTGGGAATTCTTGCATGGGAAGTTTTATCATCTTCTGTTATTGTTAGTCCTTTCTTTTCTCAATCTGTCTAATGGGCTGGTACGTCTGTTAGGACGGCGTACCAATCCGTCTTTGATATTGGCAGTCAGTTTTATGGCTATTATTCTGATTGGGGCGGGGTTGTTGATGCTTCCGCGCTGTACGGTAAATGGTATCACTTGGGTAGACTCTTTGTTTACGGCTACCAGTGCCGTATGCGTTACAGGTCTGGTACCGGTAGACGTGTCCACTACATTCACCACTTCGGGATTAGTTGTCATTATCCTGCTGATTCAGATTGGAGGATTGGGAGTGATGACATTAACTAGTTTCTTCGCCATGTTCTTTATGGGGAATACCTCCATTTACAACCAGCTTGTGGTGCGTGATATGGTTAGTTCCAATTCATTAAGCTCTTTGCTGTCTACTTTATTATATATATTAGGTTTCACCTTGGTGATTGAAGGGATCGGCATGGTCTCGATTTGGTTTAGTATTCACGGAACGTTGGGAATGACTCTGGAAGGAGAGTTGGGTTTTGCTGCTTTCCATTCTATTTCAGCTTTTTGCAATGCGGGCTTTTCTACGCTTTCCGGCAATTTAGGAAATCCGATGGTGATGACTAACCACAATTGGCTGTTTATTACCGTTTCTCTATTGATCATTTTGGGTGGTATCGGTTTCCCCATCCTTGTCAATTTCAAGGATATTGTATTGTATCACCTCCGTCGTTTCTGGAAATTGATTCGTACCCGTAAACTGGATCGGCATAAAATGCAGCACCTTTATAACTTGAATACGAAAATCGTGTTAATCATGACTTTCCTGCTTTTATTGATCGGTACATTGGCTATTGCTGCTTTTGAGTGGAATGGTTCTTTTGTCGGTATGCCTGTGGCAGACAAGTGGACGCACGCTTTCTTCAATGCCGTTTGTCCGCGAACGGCAGGATTCAACAGTGTCGACTTGACATCATTGAGTGTGCAGACATTGTTGGTTTATCTATTCCTGATGTGGGTGGGCGGTGGTTCGCAATCCACGGCAGGTGGTGTGAAAGTGAATGCTTTTGCGGTCGTAGTTCTGAATCTTGTAGCCGTATTGCGTGGCACTGAACGAGTGGAAGTGTTCGGCAGAGAATTGTCTTACGATTCAATCCGGCGTTCCAATGCAACAGTAGTCATGTCATTGGGAGTCTTATTCATTTTCGTTTTTACATTGAGCATACTCGAACCGGGTGTTTCCATTATGGCATTGACTTTCGAATGTGTCTCTGCGCTTAGTACCGTGGGGGCCAGTCTGAACCTGACTCCTCATTTGTGCGACGCGAGCAAATTATTGGTGTCTTTGTTGATGTTTATTGGTCGTGTGGGGCTGATAACATTGATGCTGGGAATAGTTAAACAGAAAAAGAATACAAAATACCGTTATCCGAGTGATAACATCATAATAAACTAAAGCTATGAAGTATATTATTATTGGTTTAGGAAATTACGGCCATGTGTTGGCGGAAGAACTGTCCGCCTTGGGACACGAAATTATAGGTGCGGATATAAGCGAAAGTCGTGTAGATTCCATCAAAGATAAGGTTGCTACAGCTTTTGTCATTGATGCCACTGACGAACAATCATTATCAGTGTTGCCATTGAATAGTGTGGATATAGTTATTGTAGCGATTGGAGAGAATTTTGGTGCGTCGATACGAGTCGTTGCCCTGTTGAAGCAGAAAAAGGTTCCCCGTATTTTTGCCCGTGCTATTGATGCCGTACATAAAGCGGTGCTTGAAGCTTTTGATCTGGAAAGAATTCTGACTCCGGAAGAAGATGCTGCCCGCAGCTTGGTACAACTGCTTGACTTCGGTACTAACATGGAAGGATTCCGTATCGATCAGGATTATTATGTCGTGAAATTCACGGTTCCGAAGAAATTTGTAGGATATTTTGTGAGCGAGCTAAACCTGGATGAAGAGTTTCATTTAAAAATGATAGGATTGAAACGGGCAAATAAGGTTACCAACTGCTTGGGTATTTCTCTGACCGAGCTTCATGTGAAGAATGAATTACCGGGAAATGAGAAAGTGGAAGAAGGAGACGAATTGGTCTGCTACGGCAGGTATCGTGATTTTCAGGCTTTCTGGAAGGCTATTTAGCTAGAGTATTTATAACGTCGCTTTTATTGAACACAAGTGAGTAAGTTTCGGAGATAGTTGTATGAAGAACCCATCGGACTTCTTTTTAGTAAAGAAATCCGATAGGTTTGTTATATGCCGAAGTGTATACCTTATTTCGTCTGAATACGAATATTTCCGGCTTTCACTCCGTTTGCTTTTGCTGTAAATACAATCTCTCCGGCAGTTTCACCAGCTTGCAGGATAGCTGTCAACATACCGTTGAATGCATGCATCTTCGGAAGATGGAATTGTTCAAGGTTCGTCGGATCTCCATTGGCGGCAGCACGATATTTACCCGTTCCCTTTACCGAGAAATTTATCAGACGATTATCGGCAGGGCAGAGGTTACCGTCTTTGTCTACTACTTTTACAGTCACATAAGCCAGGTCTTTTCCATCTGCAGTCAGTTCGTTACGGTTGCTTACCAGTTCGATGTGATGAGGCTTTCCGGCAGTACGGACTACTTTTTCAGCCACCGCTTTTCCGTTTTTGTCGTAGGCTACTACTTTCACTTCACCCGGTTCGTACTTTGTGTCCATCCACATCAGACGATAGCGGTTCTTTAGCGAACTATTATTCTTGCTTTGTTTTCCATAACTTTTGCCATTGATAAACAATTCGGCAGTAGGATAATTAGTGTACACAAAAACGGGAGTCACTTCACCTTCACGTCCCGGCCAGGTCCAGTGAGGCAGGATATGCAAAGTTTCCGCTTCCTTGTTCCATACACTACGGTAAAGATAATAGCGGTCTTTAGGTAAACTGGCAAGGTCGATGATACCAAACATTGAACTGTGGTTAGGCCATGAATCCGTATCGTATGGTGACGGTTCACCCAGATAATCGAATCCGGTCCATACGAATTGTCCGATGGTCCAATGATGATCGTCAGCTAATGCAAAGTCCTCGTCCGGAATATTCGACCAAGGACAAACTTCCACATCGTATGAAGAGCATTGATGATCTTCATATTTTGCCCCTTTCTTATCCTCCACCGGGAACTTGTACACGCCGCGTGAGCTGACGGTAGAAGCCGTTTCGCTTCCCAGAATCAGATTCTGAGGGAGTTGGTCGTATGACTCCTGATAGCGTTGCGTACGGTAATTAAGTCCCGGAATGTCAATCATTGCTGCAAATCCGTTGGCAAGTACACAAGTCACCTGGTCCATTCCGCAAGTGGCAGGACGGGTAGGATCTTCACGATGGCAGATATCCTGTAGGAATTTGGCCACTTTATAACCGACAGGACTGCATTGAGTCGGTACTTCGTTGCCGATACTCCACATAACGATGCAAGGGTTATTCCGGTAATTATGGAGCATATTTATCATATCACGTTCCGCCCATTCATCGAAGTAGCGGTGATAACCATTTTTACATTTGGCGATGTCCCATTCGTCGAACGGTTCGATCATCATCATAAATCCCATTTCGTCACACAACGCAACGAGTTCGGGAGTCGGCATATTATGAGAAGTACGGATTGCGTCGCATCCCATATCTTTCAATAGCGTAAGCTGATGACGCAGTGCTGCTACATTGATAGCGGCGCCCAACGGACCTAAATCGTGGTGATTACATACCCCCTGGAATTTGCGGTGCTCCCCGTTCAGGTAGAACCCTTTGTCGGCAATATATTCAATGCTGCGGATACCGAAACGTGTGGTGTAAGTATCTACCAGTTTATCATCCGCATAAATTTTAGAGACAGCCTTGTAAAGCGACGGACTTTCCGGCGACCAGAGTTCGGGCGCGTTGATAATAAAATTTTGTTCAAAAGGCTGTCCGTGATTAATGCGGCTTGTATTCTCTTTGTGGGTAACAACTTTACCTTCCGGAGAAAGAATTTCCGTTTCTACACGGATGGCTGTTTTCTCACCGGCATTGTCTATCTTCGTTTGGAGACGTATGGCTGCAAAATCTTTGCTGACGTGAGGAGTTGTGATTTGCGTTCCCCATACAGGCACATGGATCTTGTCAGTCACAATCAGGTGTACATTGCGATACAAACCTGCTCCCGGATACCAGCGCGAAGATTGCGGACGGTTTTCCAAACGCACGGCAAGCGTATTGTTTTTACCATCTTTATTCAATAAAGAAGTCACATTGCAATGAAAAGAATTGTAGCCGAAAGGCCAGAAACAAGCTTCTTTCCCATTGATGTAGACACGCGCTTCACTCATGGCACCGTCAAAAAGTAGTGTCACTTCTTTATCGGCAGGGGCGTCAAAACTGGTACGATACCATCCGGTACCTACATAAGGAAGACCGCCGGTACGTCCTGTCTTCAAGGAAGCTTTTTTCTCAAAGTTCTGTGTCACTGCCACATTCTGAAGATCATTGTTCATGTCGAATGGACCAAAAATTGCCCAGTCGTGTGGAATAACAACCGATTCCCATTTAGTGTCATTGAACTCCGGCTGACTAGCCTCTTTAAAGTCTCCTTTACTGAATTTCCAGTTCTTTTCCAGCAGTGCCTCACTGCGTTGCGCTTGCATGGTGCAGGCGGTGCCCATCAAAAATACAGCTAATAACTGTTTGAGGTGTTTCATGTTCATTTTCTATTTTCAGGTATCAAATCTTCAAATGTAAGAAAAATATCGGTTACACTTGTAAATATCCCGCTCTTTTTGTTCCTTTGCCATCTATTTATAAACAGAAAACTTACGTATGGGAAAACTAGTTTATTGGCTTTTATTGCCGTTGGCAGTGGCGGTGAGTGCATGTGGCGGTAAAAAAGGAATAGAGAACCAGTCGCTGCTGGCAAGAATAGACAGTATAGATGCTCACGGATTGCAGCGTATGCAGACGTCTAAGAGCGAAACAAACTTTAAGTTTAAAGGAAAAGAGTATCATTCTTTTGTTTCACGTACTCCGGACGAAAGTCTGCCTCATGTGACAAACGAGATGGGAGATACTTATGTCGACAATAAAATAGTGCTGCGCCTGACACGCGGTAACGAAACGGTATTGAACAAGACGTTTACCAAGAATGATTTTTCATCCGTAGTCGATGCGAAATTTCTCTCGAAATCTATATTGGAAGGTCTTGTATACGACAAGACCACTTCTCAGGGCATTGTATATGCCGCAAGTGTTTGTTATCCGCAGACAGATTTGTATATGCCGCTTTCTATAACGATTACCGCCGATGGAAAAATGAGTATACGGAAAGTAGATATGCTTGACGAAAATTTGAACGATGAAGCGCCCAATTAAGCTTCCAGGCGGGTATTGACAGCAAAATTACACAAATGTGAAAACATTTTAGACAAACGAAAGGCAACCTCATCGGCTGCCTTTCGTATTTTTGCACATCAACAAATTTAATACCGAATAGAATGAAGAAAAACGTTTTTATTATTTGCGTGCTGGCATTAGGATGCACGGCGATGGCTGAACAAGTCGAGAAACCCAGTCCGGCTATAGAAACCCAGACTTTGGTGCCACTGACCGAGCGTGTAAATGTACAGGCAGATTCGGCATGTGTCAATCAGATTATAGATGGTTGTTGGGTAGCAGTCGGAACTAAAAAAGCGCATGCCATTCAACGTGATTTCAACCTTATGTTCAACGGAAAACCTTCTTATCGTTTTGAATTGAAAGAAGATGATAACACATTGTCCGGATATGCAGCGGGGGAAACAAAAGGGCGTGCGGAATTTTCTTATTGTTATGCAACTTCCGATGATTTCAAAGGCAAGCCAGCCGATACATATAAGAAAGCACAAATAATGAAAACTGTATATCATCATGGAAAAGGTATTTGTCCGCAAGGTGCTTCCCGCGATTATGAGTTTTCGGTATATATTCCTTCTACGTTAGGCAGTGATGTTTCCACCATTTTTGCTCAATGGCATGGAATGCCGGATCGTACTTTGGTACAGACTCCACAGGGTGAAGTGAAGAAACTGACAGCAGATGAGTTCATGGAACTGGACAAGACTACTATTTTTAAGAAAAACATGGGATACGAAAAGAAACCCAAGCTGGACAAGCAAGGTAATCCGGTGAAAGACCAACAAGGCAATCCTGTTTATCAAGCCGGAAAGGCGAACGGATGGCTGGTGGAACAAGGTGGCTATCCTCCATTGGCATTCGGATTTTCTGGCGGATGGTTCTATATTAAAGCAAACTCCGACCGTAAATGGCTGACAGATAAAGACGACCGTTGCAACGCAAATCCGGGAAAGACACCGGTTATGAAACCAGTGACATCTACATATAAAGCATCGACCATTGCTTACAAAATGCCTTTCGCCGATTTTCCGAAAGATTGTTGGATTACCTTCCGTATTCATATCGATTGGACAGTCTATGGCAAAGAGGCGGAAACAATTGTAAAGCCGGGTATGCTTGATGTACAGATGGACTATCAGGAAAAAGGGAAAAAAGTTAGTAAACATATTGTGGACAATGAGAAAATCATGGTTGGACGTAACGACGATGATGGTTATTACTTTAAGTTCGGTATTTACCGCGTAGGTAATAGCACGAAGCCGGTATGTTACAATCTGGCAAACTATTCAGAGAGGTAATTAGTTAAAAGGTAGAAAGAGAGTGGTATCCGGATGTCCTTTGGTGAGCATCCGGATATTTTTTTATAGGTTAATAATCTAAAAAATAATTAGTGATGCAAATGATGAACAAAAATGGATTTAGCCGATGTGCGGAATCTTACATCGGTCGTTTGCGGAAGGAAGGACGGTATTCTACAGCACATGTTTACAAAAATGCCATCTTTTCTTTCAGCAAATTTTGCGGCACGTCTAATGTGTCGTTCAGGCAGATCACCCGCGAGCGTTTACGATGTTACGGTCAGTATCTTTACGAGTGTGGCTTGAAGCTCAATACGATTTCTACGTACATGCGTATGCTTCGTAGTATTTACAATCGGGGAGTGGAAGCAGGCAGTGCGCCTTATATTCCGCGGCTGTTTCATGATGTGTATACGGGAGTCGATGTCTGTCAGAAGAAAGCGTTGTCCGTTTCAGAGTTGTATAAACTTCTGTATGAAGATCCCCAGTCGGAACGTTTACGTCGTACGCAAGCCATTGCTGCCCTGATGTTTCAATTTTGTGGCATGTCGTTTGCAGATTTAGCTCATCTGGAGAAATCGGCACTCGATCAGAATGTGTTGCGATACAATCGTATCAAAACCAAAACCCCGATGAGTGTGGAAGTGCTGAATACTGCAAAGGAAATAATTAATCAGCTTCGTAGCAAGGAAACTTCTCATCCTGACTGTCCGGATTATCTATTTGATATTCTTCGTGGGGATAAAAAACGGACAGATGAAAGAGGTTACCGGGAATATCAGTCCGCTCTCTGTCGATTTAATAATTCTCTGAAGGACTTGGCAAGAGCATTACATTTGCAATCTCCCGTCACTTCCTATACGCTCCGTCATAAATGGGAATATTATAAAAATATCACTGTATGTATTTGAATTACAATAATATACAAAACAATAGATTTCTTAGGTTAACAAAATAGTAACATAATCATTCAAAATTCAGCCAATCAACACAAAATCGTAAGAAGTAAGTTCCAACCTCAAATCACTCCCTATATTTGATATTTTTTGCCTCCCAAAAGAAAAATCACCGAGTGTGTTTTCCACTCAGTGCATAATCAAGCAATCAGCCGGATGAGTTTATAATAATAGGTTTAATTGAATCTTGTATATATACTACAAGGACTAAACTAAACCTGTCATATTTTACTTTTAAGATTTTCTTTTTTGGAAAGCAAGATTCTCCAACTTTAGAAAAACAGGTTTAATGAAATCTTGTATATATACTACAAGAACCGGACTAAACCTGTATTCCTTTACGCTTTGCCAAGTCGCCCGTAAGAATATGGAAGACCATTCTGCCGATATGACAAAAAAGACGGCAAAGAATGTGGTAAAAACCATATTCCAGTCACCTTCTCCTGTTATCAAAATAGAGTTTCAAGGCGGCGACCCTTCTACGGACTTTGACATGGTTAAGTATATCATTGAAGAAGCCGAGTGGCAGAATCTTTTTAAGAAAAGAGAATTGGATTTTGTCATTTGTACCAACCTTACGTTGCTCAATGAGGATATGGTGAAATATCTGAAGAAGCACAAATGTATGATTTCTACTTCTTTGGATGGTCCAAAGGATTTGCATGACATGAACCGTCCACTGCAAAATAAGGAGTTAGACCATCATGCGATTTTTGAAAGGAATCTCGCTATGATACGACAAATTTGGGGCGATAACGAATGTGTTTCTGGCGCAATGGAGACGCACATTTTTACCATCTTTACGAACGATATTTGCTTTGGTACAAATAAGACGGAATGCTTGTTGTAATTCATGTTGAGGTACTCCATTTCCTCTTTTATCAAGGAATAAATGATTGTCGACAAAATGATTTTCTTTTACTATACTCTTTCTCCAGTCAAGATATAATTTTAGCATTTTCATAACTGGAGCGTTTGCTGTAACCAGTCTACTCTTATGGAATTTCGTTTCATTGATATATAACAAATCATTATTTAGATCTATATCTTCAACTAATAGTCGTGTCGCTTCACCAGAACGCAAACCAAGACAGTAAGTCAATTTCAACATTGTTTGTATGACATACGGATATTCAATATTATATCGTTGTCGGTAACAAAGTGCAGTAGCAAAAATTTTATTCAATTCATCCGTACTATATATATACGGTGTAAAATCATGTCTGATTGTAGGACGAATTTTGGGTAACGGGATAGAATGTATAAACTTTCTGGAAAATGCCCACACGAAGAAGCGTTCAAGCTTGCAGAATTGATAATCCCAATACCGAGTATAATTATTATTTTTACGTCCTTTACAGTTTAAGACGTTCTGGCAGTCTGTTTCTTTAATCTCATCAAGTTCAACAATAGGATTTATATATCTCTCAAAGCGCAGTAAGAAATATCTTACATCTCTAATCTTTTCTCCCAGACTTTCCTTATAGGAAAGATAGAGATGAATGGCTTCTTTTATATTCATAACATGACCTCCCATTCTATTTGTGAGACTTTACGCAGATTAGTAATATCTATTTTTGAATAGATTCTGGTTGTATCTTGTAATCGATGCCCCAGGATGTCCCCGATTTCTTTTAAAGAAACACCATTGTTGATTAGATTGGAAGCACACGCATGGCGCAAAGAATGCCCACCAATGTGTTTTATGTTGATTGGTATTTTAAGTCCTTTGTATGCATCCGAAACAATCTTATAAATGCATGATCTTGTTAAAGACTTATATGGCATGAATGTAGTCATAAAAACCTCCTCAACTTTTCTTTTGTTGTCCCTTCCATTTACGATATAATCAATTAAAAGATTGTAGACATACGGTGATAATGGTAAGCTTTGCACATGCCCATTTTTTACATGATAGAAACATAGCTGTCTTTTATCCCAATCTATGTCTCTCAATTTAAGTCTTGTGACCTCACTCGTTCTTAAGCCATAAATTGAAAGTAGGGCTAATATCGCAGTATTACGTTTGCCTACTTTTGTAGAGATATCATAAAAGGACAACAATTTCTCTACAATATCCCAAGAAGGTGCAGAGGGCAATGTTGATAAACTGTACTCTTTAGGATGGCGTATTCCTTCTACACAAATATCACAGATTCCTTTGAAGTTTAAGAATTTTACGTACTCTCTGATATTTGTTGTAAGGAGAGAAAGAGTTCGTTTGCAACATCCTGCATTGTGTCTATACTGTATATATTCGTCAATCACAGAAATATTTAAATGGGCTAAGTCTGTTTTATCCTGAATAAAGAAAGAGAAATCATTTATCCTTGAATGTCTTCCTTTTAATGTAATATCAGAAAGTCCTTTCATTGATTTAGACCAATTAATATATTCAATAATTAAATCATTATCACGTGGGAGTTGCTCTTGAGAACGTTCAAGTATACCAATAAAACTTAGCCATTTTATTGAAACCGCTTTAAAGGTTTTCATCCATTTAAGACTGTTATACGCAGCTAACCTAATAATTGTCTTGTCTAAGACATGTTGGTGTATTATCTTTTTTTCACTTATTCCTAATTCATCTATAATATGGAGTTGCATTTCTGCATGTTCCCGAAGTCTATTAAATGACATTCCAAGTGACTGCATATAATTTAAATAAGACAGTCTTTCGTGATACATGGGATAGGTGATATACCTAATGCGATAATGGCATATTGTGCTAAAATGATTGAATAATAAATTATGATCACAATACCTTAGGTCGAGACGCCCTATTTCATTTAACCAATTGATGGTTGTACTGATGAAGAATTTGATTTGTTTTTGATTTCTGAAAAGAGAACTTTTTTCTAAGATCTCATCCAGAGTGATAATAGACTTATCTTTATCCTTAAGAGATAAGATATTTACAGTTTCTAGTAAAAGAGATGCAAGAATTTGCAATTCTCTTGTTTGGCATCCTTCCGATTGCTTCCTAACGAGAAAATCTTCTCTTTCCTTTAATAAAGGAACACCTCTATGCTTAAGGAGATTTGATTCACTTTTAAATAATAATTCCAGCATATTGTTTGTGGTTCCATTTGAGGTCCCATAAAAATATGCATAATTTTATGTAGTGAAAAAAATCTTATAGATTGATTTACAATATTTTATTCTATGATGCCAACATAAATATAATGCCAACATAAGGCCGCAAGAACTATCTCTTCTGCGGCAATCATGAAGCAGCTGAAGATGCTGCTGTGATTTACTCTCTGATGGGATGCTGCAAAGCGGTAGGCGTAGACTTCAATGAGTGGATGAACTACTTCCTTAACCACGTTCATGAGTATGATAATGATTACTCAAAGGACTTGGCTGAGTTGCTTCCTTACTCGTTCAAAGAGCGTGCAATCATTTAAGAATCTCCTAAAAAGTAAGAGATGTCTCTTAAAAACTGGAACTTTTTCAGAGGTAAGCATTCGGTAAACCACGTATTTTTTCCTCAAACTTCCGTCATTAACTTTACGTCCAAAAAGCAAAGTTATGATGACACGAGAAGAAGTAGCAGAGATAATGAACTACTGCAAAGAGCACAAAGTGACTTATAAGTCAAGATTAGAGGAACTCAATATCCCCATATGGCGGTTTTATGACAGCAAATCCCGTTATGCCGCCGAGCAATCATCTGGTAAAACGGCTCAAGGTGAGTTTATCGAGCTTCCGCACAGCGGATCTTTTGTTCCTGTTCCTTCATTTGCCGGTACAACCGGACGGAAACAGAAAAGCACACCGGCCACGCCAAACGGATTGAAAGAGATAGAAATACGTACCCCGGCCGGTAGTGCCATATGCATTTGCGGTGAGCTAAATGAAAAGGAACTGTTTTCAATCATCCAGGCCTGCAGCCATGTTCAACCTTAATGACAGCATGCGCTATCTGTTATATAACCGCCCGACTGATATGCGCAAAAGTTTTCATACTCTCAGCGGTGTCATCACCGACGCCATGGGTCAGGACCCCTGCAACGGCAATGTGTATATCTTCATAAACCGTGCCCGTAATCGTATAAAGCTCCTGCATTGGGAGCCGGGCGGCATGGTGCTGTACTCCAAACTTCTGGAAGCAGGAACCTTAGGAAAACCTGATTCTGCCAATGACAATGAGGTCTGTACAAATATAGAATGGCGGGAACTTGTCATGATTGTGGAGGGTATCATGGAAGACCGCGACTCCCGTCGCACGAGACTTGAAAACCTGAAGAAACTTCGAAAATAGTACCCATTTTTTACTCTGTTTGCTTTTGTATGTCATTGGATTTTAGTATATTTACATTGTGAAACAATGAGATGCAGATGCTTACGGAAGAACAGGAAAAAGCCTTATTGGAAGAATTAGAGCAGCTCCGTCATGATAAAGCGGCGCTTATCAGCAGGGTTTCCTCACTGGAACAATCCCTATACTGGCTTCGGAAAAAAGTCTTTGGCCGGATGAGCGAGAAGAATCTTCCGCTCGATCCCAACCAACTGTTCCTGTTCTCAAAAGCAGAAATGTCCTCCATGGAAATATCCCGAATGAAGGAGGAAGTCCGCAAAAGCGATGAAGAAATCACCAGAACCATAAAAGTCAGGGAGAAGCCGGCTCGCAAGCCCTTGGATACATCTTCTCTTTCGGTAGAGGTTGTTGATCTTTACCCCGAAGGGACAACTGATGCGGAAGGTCGGCTTAAGGATGATTTCATTGAAATCGGAAAGGAAGAGAGTTCACGCCTGGAACGTGTTCCGGCAAAATTATATATCCTGAAGACTGTCCGTCACAAAGTGATAAGTAAGTCCGATATGGAGAAATACCCTGAGGAAAGGCAGATTCTGATTCACCCTCTACCTCTTGTTCCGGTCAGTAAATGTATGGCAGGCGCCTCGGTCCTGACGGACATTATCATCGGTAAGTTCATGTATCATCTCCCGTTCTATCGTTTGATACAGCAGTATCGCGAATCAGGAATCAGCATAAGCGAATCTACCATGTGCGGATGGTATGAAATGGCGGTGGAGAAACTCAGGTTGCTGTACAACCTGCTCAAACAGAAGATACTCTCCAGTGAGTATATACAAGTGGACGAGAGTGTCGTTCCTGTGCTGGACAATGAGAAACATAAGGCGAAAAAGGGGTATGAGTGGTGCGTACGCGATGGTATCACGGGGGACGTCATGTTCCATTATGACCGTGGCAGCCGTTCGGGTATGGTAGCCCGTGAACTGCTGGGATGCTACCATGGCATTGTACAATGTGACGGCTATGCAGCTTACGAACAGTTTGAGCAGATGAAAGGAATCACTCTGGTCGGCTGTTGGGCACATGTCAGAAGGAAGTACGTGGATGCCCTGGAAGAAAACAGGACGCTGGCCACACAGGCGATTCATTACATCGGTAGGCTGTACAAGGTAGAGTCTGATGCCGGTGAAGCCGGACTCACAGCTGAGGAGCGTAAGGAAAAACGTATTCGTGAGGCCTATCCGCTGATACTTGAATTTGAAAAATGGTTGCAGGACACCTATCTTAGAGTGCTTCCTAAAAGCCGTATGGGTAAAGCCATCGAATATACGTACACGCTTCTTCCAAGACTTTCCAGATACGCAAACGACGGAAGAATCGAAATTGATGACAACCGTATAGAAAATGCTATAAGACCTTTGGCTTTGGGAAGAAAGAACTATCTGTTCTGCGGCAACGATGCATCCGCATACAGGGCTGCCATCGTATACTCACTGATAGCCACCTGCAAATCAGCAGAAGTAGACCCCAGAATCTGGATGGAAGATGTCCTGAGCAAAATCCCATATTATGAGAGGGATGAGAAGAATATGGAAGAACTTCTACCACGTAATTGGACAAAATCCTATCAAACTTGTTCCGAATAGATACTATTAGTTCCGAATCAGCTACGAATAGCACCGATTCGGAACTAATTCACAAAATTTGCAACGTGGTTTACCGAATGCTTACTTTCAGAGAAAAGTCGGAATTCTTAAGAGATATCTCAATATCTTTAAAGACCTCGTGAGACGGGGTTTACCAAATGCTTACGCTGAAACCAAAGGCTATATGTTGTCAATGGATTTATCTGCTATATAGAAAGTCAAAATCGACTGTGTAGAAAACTTTTCAATTCAATTTCAACCGCCAATGTAAAGTAGCACAAAGTGACCACCTATCAAGATTTGATAGATGGAATGAATTCAATAGGGTAGGAATATGTTATTAAACGAAAGCACCGAAAACTAAATTTTCCGGTGCTTTCGTTTAATAATTTTCATAGAAAACAAGATTCCCTTTTTTTCTCAATTTTACAAGATCATCTGGTGCGACAGAATTCGGAAGAAATGAATATTTGGTAAATTGTGGATTCCGATGTGGCAAAGTAATATTATTGCCATTATTCATGTACTCAAAAGGACCCGCAATTGAGATTTTTGTTTTTAAATCTTTTGAGATAAACAACAAACCTTCTGATTTTTGAAGTGTAATATTGAGGTTTTTAGTATCAAAATATATACATTGAGCAGAGATGCCACTTTTGCCATAAGAATAGGTTTCTCCTATATATGAATCTGAATGTTTGGATTTTAAGGCGGAACATATAATATCATTCCATACATCTGCTATATCTATGGAAGTGTTTTTATACAGATTTAATTGTTTATTCTGATGATGTTTGATTTTGTTTGTGTGTATAAATTGAGGTAGTACTAAGTTGCTTGCTTGAAAGACAGAATCAACATCATTGATATTATTTTGATAAGATCTATAATACTGGTCATCTCTGCTTAATAATATACAGTGCTCCAGTTTTTTATCTTCCTTGGGATGCATACATGAAACTAAAACCAAGCAATCTTCTTTTGAAATTTTAGTAGATAAACAAAGACTATTTGTTGGAAACACCAATGCCTCATGTAAGACGTGCTCATCGAAATCTAAATTCAACTCATTCCGTAAACAGTTTAATTCCTCTTGAATTTTATTGATGATTTCAACTTTTATATGATTATAATCTACACTATTTCTGTTCCATGTTCTTTTAATTCTTGCTTTTATAGCATCTTTGTCTAGTTCCTTGTCTTTTCTGCAAAAGAAAGAATATAACTTATCTTTAAAACTTGTATATTCTATTTTGCTTGATTTGGACATAAATAGTTGATATTTACGAACTTCTGTGTATTCAAATAAAACATAGTGAGAAGACCGTAAATTGACAAAAGGGCATGAACACAAATAATCTATTGACTTATTTAATAAAGGATAAGTACCTTCAATATAATCCACCAATATATTTGTGTCGAGATATATATTTACTCTATATTTTTCATCAACAATCATAATATTAATAAACTTTCATATACTGTTTTACAAAAGTTTGATTGATTCTCCCATTTTCTGGTAATTCGTCAACAGCCCTTTGAAGTAATGTGTAACAAAGTTTAAGAATGAACCTTGGAGATCCCTTCAATTGCACATCTTTTACTTCTAACATTTCTTTTATTCCCGATTCATCAAATGGATAGATGTCGTCATCTATGCTTTCTGAACGAGCTATTGATAAATAGTTCGCAATCATTTTTTTAAGTTCTGCTTCATTGAGAGGCTTAAGGTCAACAAAACTACCTTTAATTCTACCGGCTAATGGTGGAGAATAACTCTCTATAATACTAAGAGCTTTACCCGTCATTGCAAATACTGAACACCAGTTCTTTTCTCTGTCTATCAACAAACGAAGATTACGTAAATAATTGTCAACGTCTGATTTTTTCAAGCGTTCCGCTGTAATTTCTTCGAACTCGTCAATTAATATAATAAAATCTGTATATCCCAACTGTTTTTGAACAATCCCTACTATTGCTTTTAAGATGTTTACTTCTCTTTTATCTAATTCTTTGACATTTCCAGTAACAAGCATATCCCAAGATTTTGAAATTCCAATAGTCTCAGAAACAATATCATAAAAATAACTTGCAACAACCGCAGACTCTGACTCTTCTATAAAACAACGAATCATATGATCTTTTAATAATTGAATAAAAGATTTTTTTTCGGTTGCACTACGTCGTATTGTTATTGAATCTATTAGTTCCTTATAGTTCTGGATTTTTTCAATTAGAAGTAGTGAAGATGTTTCCTGTTCGGAAAAAAAAGTGTTCTCAATAGGCCTTCCTGTTGCTTCTTTCAAAATCTCTTGTTTAGCATCAATATTATTATCCAAGTATGAAATAAAAATATTCCATAGATATTTTCTAAAATTCTCGATTCCTATTTGAGATATAATACCTCCAATTAATTCTGATAATTTTTGACCAGGATTGTCGATATATATAACATATGGTCTAATATTATCTAATTTAAGATTTTGAAGAAGATATTTAATATACATCAAGGTCTGAGTTTTACCAGAGCCATATTCTCCTCGAACAATCAAACTAATATATTTATTATCTAAGTCTTTTCCATTAGTTGCACTATTATATAGTGCGTCCTTTATATACTCAAAAATGGTGTTTACCACTTCATCATTAACAGGAGACAAACTACTGACAATGTCGTCTGACTCATTGATGATTGCTATTCCCGATTTTGGGAATGGGTTATAATTCAGAAAAAACTTCTCTTTTAATATATTTTTCTGATTCTCAATTTGGCTTAATTTTCCCAGTATATCCATTGACATGCTATGATAATTTTAATAAGTGAGTAATATATGTATTTCCCATCAACGGAAATAAGAATTCTTCTTTTTTCTGAACAAAAATAGCAGATGTGCTTTGCGCTCTATACCGATGAGGCATTCTTACACATTCATCTACTAATTTGCTTTTGATGTCTTCTAAAGAAAATCTTTCTTTTGATATTAAAAGTTTTATGATATCGGGTATATATATATATTCTGCCTGATACTCATTGTCAATAAAATCAAAGATTGAATAGTTCCTTGGCATTGATTTCTTATAATATACTATATTTAAACTTTTAACTGAAGGAATAAAATGTATACCCCATGCCTTTAAAGGAAACTTTTCAATTAGTCCCAAAGTTTCTCCCCATTTTATATAAACATCCCAAAATCGCATAATTTCGGAATCTTTTTTATCTATTTCAATAATGTGCTCATAATTATCACAATCAATCATAAAGCTATTTACAAACCTTCCATAACTTGAAAATGAATAAATTGGATTTGATTCATTGTATAATATGTCTAAAGAGGGTTGCTGCTCACTAGTTATAAATAACTGATGAAATTCCCTAAACCTAAAATAATTTATATAGATGTCCTTGAATATTCTTACATCCTGCTCTGTTAGTTTATCCTCTTTGTTGTCAAATAGGTTCACATTTATAGGTTTATTTTCATCAATGGAGATTAGACCGAAATTTTTAAGAGCATTAACAATTTCCAGCATATTCCGATTTGTCCATTTCTTTCCACTCTTAGATATTATGTTATGAGAGTTGCAGACATTAAACAAGTGAGTTATAGTCCTCGTTGTATTATTGCATAGAAGATTGTATACCAATTTTAAATCTTCCAAAAAATAGACATATGAATAACTCCACTTCTTACCCTCATTATTTTCTTTTTGTGAAAAAAAAGTGTGATATTCAGATTTTGCTATGTCTATATATAGTTCCATTATCTACTTAAAATTAAAATATTTTCGGATAATTCTACACTATGCCTATTTTTTAAGTTTTTCCATTTATTGCCTCTTTCCCTTATCTTATAAATTTCATAATCTCCGAAACCAAGTGATTGGGATATTTGACCTATAATCCTAGTTGTTGGAACATATACTCCATATGGCGCAGAATCGCCCAATATAAGATAAGCTTTACTATTTGGTTTCAAAACACGATACATTTCTTTCAAAACATAATACATATCTTCAAAATAATGCATCATAAGAATATGAAAGCTTTTCTTGCCTTTACGTTCTTTGGAGTTTTTAAGAATGTTATAAAACAAATTTTTCAATTCTTGCATTAATAACTGATTTGAAGCTGCAAATTCTGATGTACAAAAAGTCTCAATATCAAAATCAGCATCCTTATAATGCGTTGTTGCTCCTGTAACAAGATTATGTCTTACCTTTTCTGTTATATCACGCCAATTGTTGGTTAACTCAAAAAAATGAGTATGGACTTTTGAAACTTCTCCATAATCTAAATTATTAAGATATGGAGGTGAAGTGATACATAAATCACAACTACTATCACTAATATAATTGTTCTTTTTACGTGAATCTGCATTATAAACCTGCGCAAGACGATTATTATGTGGCACACTCCTTAAGTCCTCAAGCATTTGCTTGGCAATACTTTGAAACTTATCTAAAGCATTGCCGCAATTCACTTGTTTTTTTGAGCGTACAATATAAGGGACTGCAATAGGATGTATTGCCGACTTATGCAATGTTTGACTTATGGCCAAGTTGAAAAAAAGTTCATATTTTTCGTTATTCAACAAACGTATTGCATCTCTTATCAAATAAAGTTCTTTAAGAGTAGCTTTATCATACAAACCTTCCAACAGTTCATGGCAGTGTAAATCTAATACATCAATATTATTATGCATTTCTACATAGTGCAGTATTTGATGCATACATTTATTGTATGTGTCAACATTAATATCCCAATTTAATTTGGCATTAATAACATCACACATTAATTTTTGACTCTCATTTCCAATTGATAAGATGCCTTTCTTCTGCGCAGCAACAAGTGTCGTTCCACAACCAGCAAATGGTTCGTATATGCAATTTGGAATAGTGTCCATATCATCTACGATAAAATCTACGAACTTGTACGAAAAGCCCGCTGTGAATTTGTACCAATTATGAATGGCACTTCTCATGTTATCTTTTGCAGATCCTATATTTGTATCAATTATCATTTATCGCTGTCTATGGTATACAACAAACCCAATTTACGTGGCAAAGATACAACTTTTCCTTCAATAAAATATGCAGAGGATGCAAAAATGAATAAATTAAAGGGTTAAAAAAATACTTTATTGCTCTACCCTTTTCAGATATATTTTCCTACCTTTGCAGTCAGAAAAACGTTCTTTTGAATTACTGCAAAACGAGGTGAAACACAGAATTTTGCTGGTTTCCAAATCGATACCTATTAAGCTGCAGAAGTTTGCAAGTGCTTGAATTTTAGCAAGAAAGAAAACCCACCATGTCTTGCCAGATGACTACTTCCAAACACAGCTTAGGTCGCTTTAAGGAAATTATAGACGAATACATTCGACTGGGATTCAACAATATATTTCTACGTTCGCTCAATCCATATGGATTTGCGAAACAATATAAAGATAAGATAGCCTACCCCGTAGAGGATTTCATTGCCAATTATAAAGAGGGATTGGATTACATCATAGAATTGAATAAACAGGGAACCTTCTTCGTAGAGGGTTTTGCCGCATTATTGTTAAAGCGAATGCTGACACCCTTTGCTACCGGTTTTGTAGATTTACAGTCACCGGCAGGAGTAGGAATTGCTGGTGCAATCTATGATTACGACGGCAATGTATATGTATCTGATGAAGCACGTATGATGGCACGTTTCAAGAATTACTATTTCAGATTAGGCAATGTAAATGAAAATAGCTATCAGGAAATGTTTAATGGTGAGTTGCTTCATCATATCATTGCTTCCGCTTGCAATGAATGTCTGCCTGTTTGTACAGAATGTGTATTTCAACCATATTGTGGTGCAGACCCTGTCCGTAATATGTCAGAACAGGGCGATATGATAGGCTTTAGACCGACAAACGAAATGTGCAGGAAAACAAAAGCCATCATACACTACTTGTTTGAGTTGTTGCAAAAGCATGACCCTGAGATAAACAGAATATTTTGGTCTTGGTTAAATTGATTGCGCTATGAAACAGATTCAAGGAACTTCCTATAACATAGGAGGTGACATCGTTGGACGTATCACCTTTGGTAAGGTAAATTTGTTCAGTCGTTCCAACGACATATTGGTTTGTAAAGACGCAAGCAAACCATCATTCGGCTATTTAGCTACTATCACAGAAGCGGAAACTTTTTCTTCTAAAGGTAAACCGTATTGTGTGGTAAACTGTGTTGATGAATTTCAAGAAGGCGATGTAGTTGTTATCAACAAGCAAGGAGAAGTCATTTTCGTGTACGAGATAAATTCCAATCATAATGCACTGATGGCAACGGAGCGCTGTAACCATCGCTGCATCATGTGTCCACAACCACCTATCCTGCAAGAGAAAGACAAAACTCCATTCAACCTGAAACTTATTTCCTTGTTTAATAAGAGCACACAAGAGATTGGTATTACGGGAGGAGAACCAACTCTCATAGGAGACAATCTCTTTACGTTGATAAACCACATTAAAAAAGAATTACCCAAGACTGCAATCAGCATTTTGTCTAACGGAGTAAAGTTTGCAGACAAGGGATATGCCATGAAACTGCAGGGCAGACGCATTATATTTTGTCTATCAATTAGTCAACTATTATCTATATTTCATTTTTATTATTTGTCTTATTATTAATCTATTAATATTTTGTATATTAATTATTTATTTGTATTTTTGTTGTATTGAATTTAAACAAAAATAAACCCTAAAATGAGCTTAATTAGTCTTTGTAAACAACTTGAAGATCCTCGTATTGACCGAAAAAAAGAACACTCTTTGGAAGTCATCGTTTATATAGCCTTGTGTGCTGTAATCTGTGGAAGTGAAAGCTGGAATGAAATAGAACGGTTCGGTATTTGTAAGTTTGACTTCTTTAAACGTCGTTTTCCTGATTTAGTAAAGATCCCAAGTCATGACACTTTCAATCGTTTTTTCAGTTTACTCAAACCCGGTTATTTTGAATTGGTCTTTCGTGATTGGGTATCTGAGCTTTGTGGTAAGTATGAAGGGGTTGTTGCTATAGACGGTAAAATGCTTCGTGGAGCAAGTAAGTGCAGCAAAGACAATCCCTTTGGCAAAAAAGGATTCAAGCTTCATATGGTTAGTGCCTGGGCTGTTTCCAATGGAATCAGTATGGGTCAGGTAAAAGTAGATGATAAAAGCAATGAAATCACCGCTATTCCTTCTCTTATAAAATCTCTGGATTTGCAGGATTGCATAGTGACAATTGATGCTATTGCATGCCAAACAGATATTGCCGAAGTAATAATAGAAAATAATGCAGACTATATTCTGGCATTAAAGGCCAATCAAAAAAACAGGTTAATGGATGTGGAACGCTGGCTAGACGAGATGGATGGTGTTGATATTGATCGGCCGGTATACCGTTCACACTATGGAAAATATGTCACAGAGGAGGTTTCTCATGGGAGAATTGAGACTCGTGAATGTCTGGTTTATAGCCCGGGAAAGATTATGGAATCAATGCTGAAAGATAAATTTGAGGGGGTCAAGTCCATCGTAAGAATTAGTACCGAAAGACTGGAGGTAGCCACTAAAAAACTTTCCGTAGAAAAAAGATATTACATTACTTCACTAGGGCTAAAACCGAAAGAAATTTCAGAGGCTATAAGATCGCATTGGGATATAGAAAACAGGCTACATTGGCAGTTAGACGTATCGTTTAGAGAAGACGCAGGAAGGAAAGTAGGTAATGCTGCGCAAAATTTTTCTTTAATTAATAAGATGGCCCTTTATATCATCAAACAAGATGAAACAAAGGGCAGTGTAGCAGCCAAAAGAAAAAACGCAGGATGGAATGATGAATATTTGTTCAAACTATTAAATAAGATAAAAATATAATGCGTTTGCCCTGCATGAAACTGGCTAAGTGCAGACATCAAGATTTGCAAATAGATATACCGTTATTCTCAGACATTGCGGAAGAACACAATCGTATTGTTGGTGCAAATACCTTTTATAAGACGGTGCAAGGATTGTACAATCTTGCGCTATTCCATCAACGTATTGGAATCCGAATAGTTGTCCATAAACAAACATACAAACGGCTTCCCCAGTTTGCTGATTTCATCTATCATAACTTTCCTTTTGTTGCCCAAGTAGCTTTTATGCAAATGGAAACGACAGGACTAGCAAAGGAAAATTTTGAAGAATTGTGGATAGACCCTTATGACTATAATAGAGAATTGCGTGAAGCGGTTCTTTTACTTGCCGATAGAGGTATGAAGCCATATATCTACAATGCGCAACTATGCGTATTGCCTGATGAAATTCGCTGCTATGCCCAGCAATCTATTTCGGATTGGAAAGATATATACATCCCCGAATGTGAGGGATGCGTATTAAAAGGGCAATGTGCTGGATTTTTTGAATCAAATCGTCAGGCACATAGTGCGCATATTAAGAAAATAGAGCATATATCATCCGATATATCGTGTTAGGTAACAAAATGTTTAACTTTTAAAAAGGAGGTATCAATGAAGAAACTCTTGTTCTTTGCAGTCTCTGCAATTCTTGCAGGTGCAAGTTACTGTTCCTCTGTTAGTGAAAAGATTGTTGCTAAGGTAACTAATAGCGACACTCAAATCGAACAACAGCAGGAACAGTCATTGGTGTTGGAACAGTCCTCTGCCGAGTTTAAACTACTCGCCAGCCACAGTTCTCACAGTAGCCATAGCTCGCATAGTTCACACAGTTCTCATCGCTCTCATAGTTCGCACTATTCGAGCAGATAAGTATTGATTTTTCAAGGGACGTACTAAGTTATATTAATACGTCCTTTGATTATGTACAGACAACTTTTATTCTTAATCTACCAAAAGGTATTTGTTCTCAGATTTTTAACACTATTTTTAGTATTAAAAACAAATAGGAATAAAATTTATGTAGACTTATTTCTTCATTAGACTTCTATAGATTTGTTTTTGTATATGCGCGCGATGTGTGCGCGTTGCAAGGAAAATCTCCGTAAACTCTATTATTTCAAAGAAATTCATATTCACAGATAGACTGTATTTTCAATTGTGTTTCTTCTCTAAACTTTTCTTTTTCATTATTTCTTTGGACATTTCGTTTAGGATGTATATTCGGTCCATATTTCATACAAATAATGGGAATTATATTATCATTCGAATAAAATGTACTTAAATCTTTTCCTTCCTGTTTTAAAGATGCCTTTAGATAAAGAAAAAAATCTTTTATTTGTTTCATCGCATGGCTAAAATTCTTCCATAATGTTTTATCTTTGGTCAATGGTTCAACATCCATCTTGAACTCGACTAAGAGTAATTTATTGTTATCAAAAATCATACAATCACATCGTCCCCTCGGAACACCATCTCCCACATAATCCTCTAAACCGTGTTTGATGATTCCCCCATCAATACAGATATGAATGATTTCATTCCTCCCACCATTTGTTATTTTCAACGACTTATCTTGATTTACATCTGTGTCGATAAGAAAAGTTCGCTTTGACAAACTACAATCATAGGCATATAAAGGTGTACCACAAAGGCGGTCTATTGTATAAGGATTGGACGTATAAATTGTCTGAATTATATTGCAAAAGTTATTTCTCATATCTTAAATCATAGAGTATAAAAAATCGAACTCATTATTAATGTTTTCCGTTTCCTCATCAATAAAATTATCCCCGATGAGTTGGGTCACATCATCAAGAATAGATTTACAATATACATCGGAATTAGCTTTTAATGCGTATGCTTGGAATTTTTCAGGGTCAATATTCATACATTCCTTAGCCGCTGTTTTCAAATTCTCTGTTGAAAAGAATTTCTCAATTTCTTTTTTCTTATCTGATTGTGCCCTGATAACTTTTGTATAATACAGCATATTATTGAATGTCGCTTGTACATAAGGACTATGTGTAGTAATAATAAGCTGGCTATTGGTTTTATTGGCAACCAAAATTAATAATTCTATCAGCAATTTCTGTGCTTTAGGAAAAAGATGTGTTTCTGGTTCCTCTATGATACGTGACGCTTTCTGTTTTTCATTCAGTATATAGATGACATCTTGAATGATACGTATAACCTCTTGCTGTCCAGAAGAAGACATACTTAACGGGACGAATTCTCTTTCATTATAGAAAATTTTCTCCATGCCATTCTCATTCTTATAATCTCCATGTAAAATTTGCGATATAATAGTGTGTATTAATTGCCTAAACGGAGTATTCTCAACATTTTCTTTTGCCCCATTAAAATAGTCTGCGAGAAATTTAGAATAACTAACAAATTCCTTAATCAAATTTATGTCTACTGTATTTGTTTCTTTATTGCTATATAATGCAGACTTAAGTTCTCCAAAAAACAATAGCTGAAACTGTTCCGGGTACGAAACCGTAATATTCCTTCCTGCAGGTAAAAACAACGTCTCCCTATCATCAAAGAATGTTTTATTCACTTCTACGGTCATCTTCTTTATTAAAGCATTCTTAGCCTTTTCTTGCAAAATGAAATTCATTTTATTTTCATTACTGGAATCTATTTGCTTTTGTAAGGCAATGGTCTTCTTGCTTATAAAATCCCAATAGTCATTATCAAACTGTATTTGCAGTGATTTCTTTTTAAAAAGAGTTAATTTATACCCTTTCTCGGTTGAGAAAATATACTGAATACAAAAATCGTCATCCAGCCTAGAAGTATACCCGAAATATACGGCAAATTTATTTTGAATATTAGATATTAACTTCTTCTGTAATTCGACTAATGAACGCTTGTTTGTCTCATATAGCAAATTGAAATAATCCTGTTTTAAGGATTTGAAAAAATAGATTAATTTGGCAATCGTACTTTTTCCGCTCGCTTGTTCTCCTATCAGAAATAGAAAATCCTTAACTTCTATTTCTGCATGACTTATTTGCCTGAAATTCTTTATTATAATCTTTTGCATATATTACATATTGTATATAAGGAATACAAAGTTACGAACACTTTTGGGAAATACTTAATCTTTTGGTGAAAAAACACTTAAATATTATTTCTTTGATTTTTCGGAGACAAACTCATGGAAATATCTTTTTTAATTTACAAATTAAAAATTTTATATAAATTTGTATTATTGGTGTCCACTAAAAAATCGGAATAGTTCTTTGAAATGATTGATATTTAATTTGTTACAAGGGATTTTCCAGTCAACGGATTTGAAATTACTTTTGCGGTCATAATCAGACTGTTATGAATAAAGACAAATACGTTTTCGCTCAATTAGCCGAGTTCATAGATAGAAATCACTTTAATTATCTTGTTCGCAAATATTTGGTAGACAAGTATATAAAGTCCTTCTCCTGTTGGAATCAACTGCTTGTAATGATGTTCGGACAACTTGCAAAATGTGAGAGTCTGCGTGACTTAACCGTAGCCCTTGAAGCTCATTGGCGGAAGTTGTATCACTTAGGTATGGGTAAGTCCGTAACTCGAAGTAATCTGGCCAAGGCAAATGAACAACGTGACTATAGAATCTTCGAAGATTTTGCCTATCATATGGTAACAGAGGCTCGTTCCAAAAGCACCGGGAAGACATTCGGCTTTGATGGTCATGCCTATGCTTTTGACTCAACCACGATAGACCTCTGTCTTGAAATTTTCGGATGGGCAAAGTTCCGTAAGCACAAAGGCGGAATCAAGGTTCACACACTCTATGATATTGAAGCACAGGCACCAGCATTCTTTCATATAACAACGGCATCAACCAATGACATTAAAGCAATGCCCGAAATACCATACGAAAAAGGTGCTTATTATATCTTTGACCGAGGCTATAACGACTTCGCCAATTTGTTCAATATTGAACAGATAGAAGCAGCCTTTGTGGTTCGCGCCAAAAAGAACTTGAAGTTCAAACAAATCTTCTGGAAACGGAAACTTCCGAAGAACGTTCTATCAGACTCAACCATTGAGTTTACCGTTTATAAAAGTTCTAAAGATTATCCGATTCTGCTTCGAAGAGTTATCTATTATGATGAAGGACAAGACCGGGAGTTTGTATTCCTGACAAACGATTTTGAACTTCCCGTACTCATTATAACTGAACTTTATCGCAACCGATGGAGTGTGGAATTGTTTTCAAATGGCTCAAGCAGCACCTCAAAATAAAGAAGTTCTGGGGTACAAGCGAGAATGCTGTAAGAATACAAATCTATTGTTCTATAATTACTTACTGCTTGGTGGTGATTATAAAGCACGATATGAAACTCGAACGCTCGGTTTATGAAATACTACAAATAATAGGAATCTCGCTTACCGACAAGACGTATCTGAGAGACCTCTTCGACAAATCAAATATCAACAATGTCAATGAACGACTCGATTCAAGTGAACCAAGTTTATTTAATTTTTAATCGCCCACTTTTTTAGTGGACAGTAGTGAATTTGTATAGGATTAAACAACGAGTCAAAACAAAGTGGAAGATAGGAAACAAACTGCACCGAAAAAGAAGAAAAAGCTTGTGTTGGCACTCCAAATAAGTTAATAATCAATAAAAGTGTTAAATCTTCACCCTTTAGAATGTACCCTTAAAGGTTGCGACCATATTTCTGATTTATTACTTGCAAATTATTGAGTAATAACTGGTTGCAAATACTCATCTTGAAAGGCACCATCGGTTTCTCACCCATGAAATCCTCCAAAGCTGAATATACATAGAATCTTTCCGCTTTCTTTTCCCCTGCACGCAGCGCATTGCGATATCCCCATTTGCGTTCCTCCTTTGTTATCGCACGTTGCCCCACTACCAGAAAGGCCGCAGCCGCTCTCTTTTTCCATGTGCTTATCCTGCTCATCAGGTAAAAGAACACCAATAGGACAATCCATATAATCAGTTTTTCCATTCTCTATCTTCTTTGTTATTGATACGCTTTATAGGCACGTTATGCCTTTTCTTTTGGAAGGTTATAATTTGTTCTTATTATGATGCACTTCCATTTGCAAAGATACGCAGAAACAGCATATTCCAATCCACCTTTTTAACTTATCTCATTTGGTTTTTCTTCTTATATATCATCTGTTTACATACACTCCTGTTATAAAAGGTTTCACCGCAATCCTTTTTCCCAAAGACAGCCAAAGTCTTTTTTGACAGGAAAAGTAACCTTCTGATAACTTTTTCCTTGTTTAACAGCCTTTTCCTTCTTCTATCTAACCGATAGGCTACTGAAACTGCCGGCAATATCGTTTCTCCACTTTTTATAGTCAGCCTTACGTTATCTATATCCCAATGAGTATTGCTTTATATCAACAATGCCTATGTGATTGCTGATTTTCACGGTTTCCTCATTTCATAATGAAGTTTCCATTCTGATTTGCTCCTTTACCTCATGGATAGAGCCACGTGCGGTTATTAGCATACTTCAGCTTCCTTTCCGACTATTACTGCTATTTTCTTCGCCCTCCCTTCGTCAATCTCTTTTTGATGGCGAAGTCACAATATTTTTCAGATGCAAAGATATAATGCAGCGATGCCGAAGCATCTACGGGTCACTCCGTTCTGACCAATGACATACACGAAAATCTTCCGACATTTTTCTACTGCGTGAAAAATATAGCGTATTTGCGTGCTATCCCTGGTGCCGCCCTATACCTGCAATATCCGATAGCATCATAAAAATTAATTGTTTAACTTCTAAAAAATAGAATTATGAAGAAAGTAGTAGAAAATTCATTCGCAGTAACAGGTTTCGTTGGTAAGGATGCAGAAATCCGTCAGTTTACAACAGCAAGCGTAGCACGCTTCCCACTGGCAGTAAGCCGCAAGGAGCAAAACGGAGAAGAATATGTGTCATCTTTCATTTACGTGGAAGCCTGGCGTAAAAATGACAGCACTTCTTTTGAGTTGTTGAAGAAAGGCAAAAACATTACAGTCAAGGGATTTTTCAAACCCGACGAATGGACTGACCAGCAAGGTGTCAAACATAACCGTATCATCATGGCAGTCACCGACTTCTATGAGCCGGTGGAGAAAGAAGAAGAAAAAGCTCCTGTCGCTTCAAAAAAGAAGAAAGTCAAGAAAGCTGCTTAACAGCAGTTTCTCCTTTCAAAAACGGCTTCGGCCGTTTATTTATGTTCAACAGATGCATTTACGCATACTCTCTTTTTTTAACCAATCCTCCCTGTTATATCATATTGATTCCCATTGTACCACTATAAAGAAGCATATTGCTCTTTTGGCTCGCAAGCCGGCACATCACTTTTCGTGCGGCGAAATTAGAATGAAGCCCGGAAATAGCAAGCCACACGTTGCTCGTATGATGAAAATAGACTATTGCATAGTTGATTTTCATATCCGGGCTTGCCTTATTCCATCAATGGCTTCATTCAGGGGATGCCTTAAAAAGTCTGATATGCCGACCTGCGGAACTGAAAAGTAACGTAGGGAAAACAAGTCAGGCATTGAGAAAATAATAGTATTAACTTAAAAAAAGCTATATGGAACGAAGTATCGAAAGAGTACCCACATGGGCATTGCCTTACATGGCTAACGGAGACGCCACAGGACTGAAAGACAAAGAGATTAAAATGATTGACAATCTATTGCGTAATCGGTGTATCGAACTGGTATGCCCCATTGCAGACAGCGTGCAAGGCGGTATGCCACCTTATTATACCAAAGACCCACTATTCGGCAAGGCAACCGAAGTGGAAGATTGTATCGTTTTTTATAATATCTAATTGAGACGCTATGAATGTGACATTTGAAAATCTTATTAACGTATGGGATGCACAAATTCCCAACTTATTGGTTGAACTGGTAAACCATGCTGTATTTGCAACAGACAAAGCTGGTTTTCAAGCTGTTGTTACAAAATTGTCTGAAACCACGGATTTTGACAAGTTCTTTGCTTATGGATACGGCAGACAACATTTTTGGCTGAAGCAACGCCTTGCCTCAGACCCTTCCAAATACATGGATGAACGGTTATTGATAGTAGATTTTTGTAGGTACAACCCAAAGAATGAAGATGATGAAGGTAATATCGAATAGAAATCCTCCAAAGGAAAGTTGCATCGAGGAAATAAGGCAAGGTCAAAAAATGATTCTTTGGTCTGACGACAACATATCTATCTCTATGATATTTAATAATCTGACCGGACAAAACTTTAAAGCGGATGAATACAAAGCCTATATCCGTAACATTGCTTTTGGAAAAATGGGATTTGTGCCAGGCACGATTGAACTTTATAAAGGAGGTATATTGATAGCAAGCGGCATAATTCCAGCTTTATAACCAGTCAATAATTAAAATAAAATATATGGTAACAGCAAGAACATTAAAAGGAGCGCAAGTATATGTAACATTTTATCTTGATTGTGAGGAAAATGTAGGTGGCTATTATTGCCAAGTATATACCGATGAAAATTGTATATGAGAAATAGACAATTTCATGGTTCATGTGAAAGATATTGTAGATAAAAAAGACCCGTATGCTGCGGCAGAAGAACTGGTAAGAGAATATATAGAATCAATCAAAGAGTATTAAAATTACCTATTGAGTGTACAATGAAACAAACCAATTCACATAATCAGGTAATGGCAGTGGCACTTACCGGCCACCGTTTCATACCCTACGACAAAGTACCTTCGCTTCGGCAAGCATTAAGGACAGTGATATTGGAACATTACAATCGAGGCATCCGCATATTTTACTGTGGCATGGCGATGGGCTTCGACCTGCTTGCCGCAGAAACAGCCTTATCCATGAAAGAAGTATATTCCGACATTACATTGGTTGCCGCCGTACCTTATTGTGGGCAATGCGAGAAGTTTACACCTTATAATAAGGAACGCTATCGTAACGCTCTTACCAAAGCGGACGAAGTTGTAATACTTAATGAGAGCTATGTCGACGGCTGTTTTTTGCAGAGGAATGACTATATGCTGTCATGTTCCGCTTGCTTGATAGCCTATTTTGATGGAGTACCCAAAGGAGGTACATACTATACCTTCAAGAGAGCCAGGCAGCGAGGTATGTCGATTGTCAATCTGTTTTAATCAATGAAAGGTTTTGTGTATGATTGCACAGAGCCTTTTTCTTTTGGTCAGCACTGCGCTCTAATTACCTGTCATAACCTATTCCCTTTTTTACCATCCGCTCCAAGAACGGCTTCCCTTCCACTTTTACCCGAAATGGCTCCTTTTATAAACTTTCCCTATCCTCTAATAACGTGACAATCAAGATTGCCTTCTTGAGCGTGATTCCACCTAGCCCGGATTTATTTTTCCGCAAAGGTAACGTCCGGTGTCAAGACTTGTCAAATCCGGCTGTGCCGTGGATGTCTTCACGAAATCTTCCTCTCACAAGTTCGAGCGTATTTCCTTCGTCAGATTTGCCCGTATTGCCCCGTCACCTTTTCGGGGCAGAAAAATAATTCCCGGCAGGTTGCAACAACCAGCCCGAAGAAAGGGAAATATTAAACAAAAGGTTAAATATACACGTATGAGTTACAACAAGTTAAAAGCATTAGAGGGCAATATCGAAGCGATAAGCACAGCCCTTGCCATTCACGAGGAACGCAGAAATGCGACCACCGCAGAGCGTGAGACATTATCCAAGTTTACAGGCTGCGGAGGTATCAAGGAAGTATTGAGTATCGGAACGAACACCCCCATACCCGACACCATGCAGGAAGCCGTTAAACGCTTGCTCTCCGTCCTGTCAAAAGCGGCAAAAGGGAATGAAACACTTTACAGGCAACTCCTGCAAAGTCTGAAATCGTCCGTATTGACAGCTTTTTATACCCCGACATTCCTTATTCAAGCTGTAGCCAAGCAAATCAAAGACACTTTCACGGCAAACGACCTTAAAATGGGCACATTCTTAGAACCGTCCGCCAGTATCGGCGGTTTCCTACCAGTCGGAGATATGGCTACACATCGGACGGCTTTTGAGAAAGACCTGCTTACCGGACTTGTATTGTCCGCCCTGCATCCCGACACACAGGTATTCATCGAAGGATTTGAAACGATTGACAGCCAAGAGACGGAACACAACCGCTTTGACGTAATCGCTTCCAACATACCGTTTGGCGACTTCCGTGTGTTCGACAATACTTTTAGCAAAAAAGGCGGCATCTATGCACAGGCTTCCAAGACCATCCATAACTATTTCTTCGTGAAAGCCGTTGAGAAACTGAACGAGGGCGGCATATTGGCTTTCGTCACATCAAGAGGTATCGCTGACACACAAGGCAACCAATTCGTGCGTGACTATCTTGTACACCGTTGCAATCTGATTACGGCATTACGTTTGCCTGATAGCCTGTTCATGCAGACAAGCGGCATTGAAGTAGGCAGCGACCTGTTGATATTCCAAAAGAGCGGCCGTAAGGTAACGCTTACAGACCGTGAAAAGCTGTTCATGGAAACAACCCGAGAAATCATACCAGGTAGTGACCAATATACCGGACATGCCAATAAATTGTTTACTTTACCAAAAACCGCCTTGTTTACAGAAAGTCGCATACAAACCAACCAATATGGGGAATATGTGCGCAAATACCGCTGGCAGGGAGAGGAAGCCGATTTGCAACAAACCCTTTCCTCCATGCTGAAAGCCGACTTTGAGCGTTTTTTCAGAAAGAACCTGTTTGCCACACCAAACAAAGGCATTGGCGGTATACAAATGTCACTTTTTGATTGCTTTAATACCAACAAGGCGGCACAACCCAACGGGGAAAAACGCACGTACACAGGCACGTTGCACAAGTGGATGAAAAACGGCACGTTGGTACTCTTTGAAAACCAACTTGGCACACTCCGCTACAAACAGGCAAACTGTTTTTCCGACATGACCGTTACATTCGTACCTTTAAAAGTCTCCCGGATAAACATAGAGCGTGCCAACGATTATTTTCCTATCCGTGAAGCCTACTTTGAACTGACAACTAAAGAAAGCGAGGAACTGGCCGAATATCCGAAGCTAAGGGAACAACTCAACAAACACTATGATACTTATGTGCGCAAGTGGGGCTTTTTCCACCACAACGACAACAAGGAGTTTTTCTCTTGGGATAGTCTGGGCATGGAAGTATTCACGATTGAAATGCAACTCGGAAAGGACATCTGTAAAGCCGACATCATGCACGAGCCTGTTGCATTCAAGAAAATAGATACTTCCATTCAACTGACACCGGTAGAAGCATTGGCAAGCAGCCTTAACTATTACGGTTCGGTCAATATGAACTATCTTGTACAGACAACCGGACAGACCGAAACAGAACTGACAGAAGCCCTTGCCGGTGAGATATTCTACAATCCTTTGACGGATTGTTGGGAGAACAAAGGCAAATTCCTTGCAGGTAATGTCGTGGAGAAGTGCAAGGAGATATGTACCGTTCTTGCCGACCTGACAGGCAACGCTCAAAAATGGGCGGCTACATCTGTCGAGGCTTTGGGAGATGCGACCCCCGAACTTATTCCGTATGAAGAACTTGACTTTAATATGGGTGAGCGTTGGATTCCGGCAAGTATTTACGCTTCCTTTGCCAAAAACCTGTTCGGGGTAAACACAACGGTGATGTATTTTGATGTGAACGACACCTATATTGTCTCTTTGCAAGGCCATTCTCCCATTGCCTATAATGTCTATTCGATTGGAAGCTATAACGGGGAAGCCCTGTTCGTCCACGCCCTGCACGATACGGTTCCGGAAATCACCAAAGAGATAATGCGCAACGGTGAAAGTATCCGTGTACCCGATGAAGAAGCCATACAAGCGGCATCCACGAAGATACAGGAGATACGCCGCAAGTTCAACGAATGGTTGGATTACCAACCTATCGCCGTGCGTGATGAATTGGTACGCCTGTATAACGAACGCTTTAATTGCTACGTCCGTCCTCATTATGACGGTTCGGCACAGACATTCCCCAACCTCTCTTTTGAGCAGTTTCCATACGACGACCTCTATCCCTCACAAAAGGATGCAATCTGGATGATTAAGCAGAATGGCGGTGGCGTATGCTGGCACGAAGTTGGTGCAGGCAAAACAATGGTAATGTGTGTGGCGGCTTATGAAATGAAGCGTTTGGGCATGATACAGAAGCCGCTCATTATCGGCTTGAAAGCCAACGTACACGAGATTGCGGACTGTTTCCGCAAGGCATATCCGACCGCAAAACTTCTCTATCCGGGGAAAGAGGACTTCACACCTGCCAACCGACAGGAATTGTTCTCTAAGATCAAGAACAACAACTGGGATTGCATCATTCTCACGCACGACCAGTTTTCCAAGATACCGCAATCCGAGCAGACCATGCTGGAGATATGCGAGCAGGAACTTCAAGACGTGGAACGCTCTTTGGAAGTGTTGGAGGAAAGTGGTATGGCTGATAACAACAAAAGGTTACAGAAAGGTTTGGAGAAACGGCAGAAGAACCTCAATGCCAACTTGGAAGCCTTAAAAGAGAAACTTGGTGAGAAAAAGGATGATTGCGTTGATTTTCATGCTATGGGCATCGACCACATCTTCATTGACGAATCGCATTATCAGAACTTTTATAAGTTTCCTGTTAAATTACTTAATTATTTAGTAATCATTTATTTTGCACAGTAGATAGTTCTGATTATATTACGTCTATAATTGTAATAACTTTCAAACAAAATGCGATTATGGACATATTTAATCTAAATGAAAAAGTCAATGGTCTTGTTTCTTATTTGCAAGACACCGGTTATTCAGCCATGTACATAGACTATGTGAAGAAAATGGCTGAGTGGCTATCAGGAAATGCTAACCATTACAAATGGCAGAGTCTCACCGACGTTGAACCGACACTAAAAGTATTGTGGTCCAACAAGTATACTTATAGGAACAAGGTACGCCTGTTACGTGTAATCTGCCAATATATCGAGAATGGATTATTACCCGATGGTCGTAAACACTATAGTAAACCGCACCACTACGAGTTGCTCTGCGCAGAATACAAGGATGTAACAGACATGGCTTTCAACACGGTAGGTAGATGTTGCAAATTTTCAACGAATGTGAAGTATGCACTATCTTCGTTCTTCTTCCGGCTACAGGAAATGGGAGTGTACTCATTAGAGTCAATAACAGGAAATGCGGTATTGGAAGTATTTTCCAAAGACGGAAAACCGAATATGGGCCATTCGCTCAAATATTCGGTGGAATATGGACTGAAAGCCTGTTTGCCCCACTATGGCAAATCCGTTGAACGTATAATCGCATATCTGCCGGCTATACCCAACATGCGGAAGAATATTCAATACCTTACGGATCAAGAGCTTACTGCTATCAGGCATACTTTAGAATACGATGGCACAATATCCCTACAGGACAAAGCCATCATAACCTTGGCCATGTACACGGGATTGCGTGGGTGTGATATCTCTGCACTCACGCTTAACAGTTTCGATTGGGAACACGACCTGATAAAAATCACTCAGGTAAAGACCGGACAGCCACTGACATTGCCACTCCGTGCCGTGGTAGGAAACGCTGTATTTGATTACCTGCTCAAAGAACGTCCCCGAAGTTCGGAACCATATGTTTTTCTCACAGTACACGTGCCATACAGAAGGCTTCATACAAGCAATCTCGATGCCATATGCTCAAAAGTCATGTGCAAAGCAGGAATAAGACAAGGTAAAAATGAGAGAAAAAGTCTGCACCTATTCCGCCATAATGTGGCGACGACTCTGTTGCAAGGCGGTGTGCAGCAACCTGTCATAAGTGCCACCCTCGGTCATGCGTCCCCAGATTCTCTTGACCGTTACCTTAGTGCGGAATTCAAGAGGCTGAAGGAATGTTCATTGAGTATAGAACACTTTCCCATAGGAAAGGGGGTGTTTGACGTATGAAGACAATTTCATTCCTATCCAAAGCTATAGAAGGATATGTAAAATACCGCAAGGCTTCCGGGCGTTACAGTTATAGCTATATCAAGAACATAATACAGTTCGACCATTTTTGCGTAAGGGAATATCCAGAGCAAACCGAACTTACCCAAGAAATCGTTGACAGGTGGTGTAGGCAACGTCCGACTGAATGCACAAACTCTTGCGTGTCACGTGTCTATCCTGTTTCGGACTTCATCAAGTACATGAAAAAGCGTGGAATGACGAAAATTGACTTGCCGCAAGTGCCAAGGTCTGTACCGAGAACTTATACGCCGCATCCTTTTACACACGATGAATTGAAACGCTTCTTTGACGCTTGCGACAACATAAAGCCAAGGCGTGGCAGACTCGCGGCTATCCAGCGCATGACACTGCCGGTGTTCTTCCGCTTACTGTATAGTTCAGGAATAAGGACAACCGAGGCCGTCCTGCTGGAACGCGATGACGTAAACCTTGAAAACGGCGTGGTATCCATCAAGCGCGGCAAAGGGTATGACCAACATTATGTAGTCCTCCATGACACAATGTTGCCCCTGATGCGTATTTATGACGGAAAAATAGATGGGCTGACTCCGAACCGCAGGGTGTTTTTCCCGACACCGGATGACAAGCCGCACCCTCCTGTATGGGTAACGTACCACTTCAGGGTGCTGTGGCAAAGCTGCAATTCATCCCACGCGATCCCATACGAACTGAGGCACAACTACGCCATAGAGAACATAAACAGCTGGACGCACCAAGGATTTGCAGTACACGACAAGTTATTAGCTCTAAGCAAGAGCATGGGACACAGACAAATGGAAAGCACATTGGCTTACTATTCTTTGACCCCTGCGATTTCTGATATAATAGCATATGCCGATAGCGAAATAGAACAATCATTAATATTAGAGACAGATGAAAAAGAAGATTAACTTACAAGCAATACAGATTGCTAGTTATTTACATGAGTGGCTTGAGTACTATGTGCCCTCAATAAAAGCTTGTAGCCCTCACACGAAAAGAAACTATAAAATTTCAGTGACACTCTATGCTGAGTTTCTTAAGAAAGTGAAAGGCATTTTACCGGAAACATTGAATGCAGAGTGCTTCTGTAGGAAATATATCATGGAAACCTGTTGGTTGAATTAAATTAGAGAATATTTTATCCGCCCAATCGGATGATGATTAACGAAATTGACATATTGCATGAACGTCATTGCTGCTATTTTGCCTGCTATGCGGGTGAAAAGACCGCAGGATTGTTTTGCATAGTTTCGTATCATCATAAGATTGTCGTTGAGCTGGGAAAATATCGTTTCGATACGTTTACGGAATCTCTTGTATGCCCATGTAGGCGGATGCCAGTTTTTCTGATTCAGCCGATATGGAACTTCAAGAGTGATATTTGCTGCCTCAAAGAGATTCTTCTGAATCTCAGCACAGAGATAGCCCTTGTCTCCAAGCATCATGCAATCATGATATTCCCAGCGTACGTCCTTGAGAAAATGAAGGTCATGAACACTTGCGGCAGTCATGTCAAAGGAATGGATAACACCAAGTATTCCGCAGACAACATGGAGCTTATAGCCATAATAATGCAAGCCTTGCGAAGCGCAGTATCCCCAGTCGGGAGCAGCATCGGGATTGTCTTGTCCCATGGTGCATCGTTTGGCCCGTGCGTTCCGGCATACCTTTACTGGTTTAGAATCAATGCAGAATACATCTTCGGGGCCATCAATAGCTCTGGCTACATCCTTGCGGATTTCTTCTGCAAGTCGGGCCGTGAGCTTGCGTCGGGCATTGAATTGTCTGCGACTGATCAGGTTAGGCAAATCCTCCTTACACTCATGGTGCAGACGATAAAAAAGAAGATTCTCGCTGTCGAAGCCGAAGGACTCGGCGGTTATCCCGAGAGCAATGACTTCAAGGTCGGAAAACTTGGGAACAACACCGCACCTGGGTACGTTTCCATGTTCATTAACTCGATTTCCGGCAAAATCCTTGCAGATTCCGAGGATTCTGACGAAATTTGCTATGAAGTTGCGCATAAGCAGTGCAATAGTAGTTAACGGTGTGGTTACCACTAATTTAATAATAATCCGCAAATTGTGCAACTTTTTCATTTGTAAATATTTAGAATTTTAATTCAACCAACGGGTCATGGAATGGATTATTTGGATGAAAAGCGATAGGAATTGTACCCTTGCAACATGCAATGTAAGGTTGTCAGCCTTACGTGCCTTCTTGAAATATGTAGCGGACAGAGATATGACTTATATGGCCGTATTTCTACAAGCTGAGAACATTCCCAATGAGAAAACGCCTAAAAGAAAAGTTATTGGCTTAAGCAAAAAGGCTGTTAAAGCCATATTGTCTGTCCCAAATCAAAGAACGGCAACAGGTTTTCGTGATTTCACATTGATGCTACTTTTGTACTCTACAGCTATACGTGTTAATGAACTCCTTACATTGAAGATTAGTAATATCGTCATGGATTGTACTAAACCTCACATGATTGTCATAGGAAAAGGGAGAAAGAAACGCCCACTTCCTCTTTTGTCTCAACCAGTGCAATGTTTAAAGAGATACCTCAAGAAATACCATCCGAAATATAATGATATGGATGCACTAATCTTTTATTCAAAAAGCAAAGGAGTATATGCTCCTATGTCTGCCGAAAATGTGAACAAAATGCTGAAAAAATATGCCTTAATAGCTCATGAAACTTGTGAAGATGTACCATTGAACTTACATGCCCATCAATTCAGGCATGCCAAGGCTTCACATTGGCTTGAAAATGGAATGAACATAGCTCAAATTTCATATTTGCTTGGACATGAGTGTATCCAAACCACAATGGCGTATCTTGATATAACTACAGAACAAGAAGAGAAAGCTTTGGAAACGCTTGAAAACGAGAGTCAAAAGAATATGGCAAAGAAATGGAAAAATAATAAAACATGAGGCCTAAAATATTCTCAACATAAGTTTGACGAATTGAAAGTAAAGCTGTGTGTCAATATACAAAAGTTTATTGATACACAGCCACTTTGTATGTAAAAATAGCAATATACAGTTATACTCCCAGTTGGTAATAAAGGTGTCAAAGTTAAAGTGTTTGGAATTATTTATCTGCAAATGCTTTTTTGTTATATCATCTCAAAATACAAATATGTGTTGCTTGTACTTTTCTAATTAGAAGTGTTTTTAATTCTATTTTATCGTGTTTTTTTGCCATCACTATATCAAAATCTTTATAAAATCATCTGTTATACAGGATAATTTGGTAATTTTGGAATCAGATTTCCATTTGTTCTTTGAGCATTTGAAAATATATTTAACAAATTAGAAATATATGAAAAGATGTGATTTACATATTCATACAGTGCCATCTGTATCAGATAGGATGTTTACTTATGATAAAGACGTTTTGTTGGATTATGTTGCAAAAACAAAATTGGATGTAATTGCTATCACAAATCACAACTTGTTTGACTACGCACAATATCAAGAAATCAAGGATGCATTGACGCAAATAGTTGTTTTACCCGGTATTGAAGTAGATTTGGAGAATGGGCATATTCTTGTCATAGCGAATAACGATGACGGGACGCTGTTTGATTTTAATTCAAAATGTGAAGAAGTAAAAAATCTAATCAAAACTAAGGATGATGATATTTCTTATGATACATTCATTAGAATATTTGGAGATTTGAGTAAATATTTACTTATACCACATTATGAAAAAGAACCAAAACTTCATAAAGATACCATCGAGAAATTGGGAAGAAACATAATAGCAGGTGAAGTGTCGAGCGTCAAGAAATTTATTTATATGGAGAAGGAGGATACAGAACTTACGCCTGTCTATTTCAGTGACTTTAGAATAGAAAAAGGTGTTACGCCAGATAAGTATCCTGTCAGCCATACATTTTTTGATGTTGATCAGGTGAATGTCAATACACTGAAACTCTGTCTAATGGATAAGACAAAGGTTACTTTGACCTCAGAAAAAGGAATTAAACTTTTTCAGATATTCCCGAATGGACAGATGTTATCAACGGGGCTTAATATTATGTTTGGGAAACGTTCTACAGGGAAAACTCATACCTTGAATGCCATTGCTAGCCGTTTTGAAGGAAAGGCCAAATACATTAAACAATTTGAACTGCTCAATACTAGTAGGAGTGATTCTGAACAGTTTGAAAATGATTTGAAGGTAAGACAAGAAAATTCTGCAGAGGATTACTTGCGCGAGTTTAGCGTTATAGTAACAGATGTATTGAAAACTTGTTCAGCCGATGAGGATGAGATGAAATTGCAGAAGTACCTTGAAGCGGTTATGTCTTCAGCACAGCAAAGCGATGTTAACGATGTTTTCTCAAAGTCAAAACTGTTTAATGAAAGCGATTTCAAAGAACTAAGTTTTGATGAGATTAAAAAACTTATCAATGCAACACTGACTTTATTAGAATCACAGCTTTACAAATCGCTTGTCAATAAGCATTTGCCCGAAGCCTCACTGAAGTCACTCTTAAAAGAATTGATAGAACAATGTCGGAAGGATAACGTTGCCAACTTGTATTTCAAAGAAGTTAATAACATAATCAAGATGGTAAAGGAGTCGCTACAATTGAAATCTGCAGCACCTCGTATTCCCAATATAGACTTATACCAATACTTCATCAATAAGAAAAAGCGTGAAATTTTTGCCCAAGTAGCTATAGCGATAAAGAAAAGCAGAACTATTAGCACGGAAAAGGCCGGACATTTTACAATCAGTGTGTCCGCACGCCCATTTGTGAATGCTACAGATTTGAAAACTGTCGGATTAAAACAGGTGTCACTTACTAACGCTTTTGCAAAGTATGGGAACCCTATTCAGTATTTAGATGAATTAAAGGCGGCAGGCGTTGAGAGTAATCGTATTTATAAGTTGTTTGCAGCCATAGATTACAGAATACTTAATTCTTCAGGCTTGCCTGTATCCGGTGGGGAACGTTCGGAGTTTAACTTCTTGCAGAAAATTAAAGATGCTATTCTATGTGACATTCTCATTATTGATGAACCAGAGTCTTCGTTTGATAATCTCTTTTTGAAGAACGAGGTAAATAAGTTTATTAAGGAAATGGCAGAGAATATGCCAGTGATTATTTCTACGCATAATAATACAATAGGAGGTTCTATAAAGCCAGATTACATTCTTTATACGGAAAAAAAGATAGAGGCAGATGGAGTTCATTTCAACATTTATAGCGGCTACCCAACAGCCCAAACCCTAAGGGATGTTAAAGGAAATACCATTGAGAATTACGAAATCACGTTGAACAGTTTAGAAGCTGGTGAACAAGCTTATTCAGAAAGGAAAGATATTTATGAAACACTTAAAAATTGAAGATCGGAAAGCCTATTTTACAAGAGGCGAAAACTGGATGGTTGTAACCGATATGACCAAGGAAGATTTATTAAATCTTGCTCATGCGGCTATAGAAGAAGAGGATTTTGAAACAGATGTATATGATGAAACATTGCTTCCAAATCCGGCACACAGGATTATTTATCAGCAGATTAATGGCCAATTGATGGAATTACATAATAGAAGGGCGGCTTTTCAAGAGGAAGTGAGAAATATATATAAAGACGCATATAATAAGTATTGTATAGAATAATCTTTGTATTTCAATAGTACAAAGTCAAGATAAATTTCACTTACTACATCTTTTTAGATGTTTATAATTCATTAAATTCGTATTATTTTAAGATTATATGGCACTATGCTTGTAAGCATGGTGCTTCTTTTTCTTACAAAACTATCCATAAACTATCCATAAATAATCCAAACTAAATCAGACTAAAATCTATAAATATCAGCCAATTATCTCATAAAATAGGAAAACTTAAAAAATTCTGATAATGGCTCAAATCCAAAATTTCGGATTTGTGCCACTATTTTAAAAATCTGATGTTCCAGACACGCCACACAAGGGTTGCCGGGATTGGTAATACACAAGGCTCGCAACGTGCCATGAACCTGCTTGTCGCCATTCGTGACATACAGCAACGGACGGGCAAGGATTTGGGTGCCACGTTCCTTTCCGGCACGGTGGTGGTAAATGCGCTGACCGAATTGTATGTGTTGTTCAAATACTTGCGGCCGAAAGAGTTGTCACGCCAATGTATAAGTTGCTTTGACGCTTGGGCGGCTATTTTCACGAAAAAGACAACCGACTATGAGTTGAACATCACCGGCTCAATCAAGCGCAAAGAGCGTTTCCGCACGTATATCAAGATTCCTGAACTGGCGACCTTCCTGCGTGAGATAACCGATTATCGCACGGCTGAAATGATAAACCTTGACGTGCCGCAGAAGAATGTACGTTTTCTCTCCGACAAGCCTACCATTGCCCAAGAGGAAATGATTGGACGTCTGGTGTCGTTCGCCGGTAGCGGTAATTGGGATGATTTGGGGCTTGACATTCCGCAGCCCGACAATCTGGATATGGCTAAAATGCTGGTGGCTACCAATGTGGCACGGAAAATGGCTTTGGATATGCGCCTGTTGGGTGATAAGTTCTCTGACGATCCGGATAACAAGGCTTCTCGGTGTGCGGCCACTATCTACGACTATTATGTACGTTCCAAATCTAACAAAGGTACGCAGTTCGTGTTCAGTGACTTAAGCACGTACAAGTCTAATGAGTGGAACATCTACCAGGACATCAAAGATAAGTTAGTGACAATGGGTATTCCGGCAAATGAGATACGGTTTATACAGACTGCCAAGACCGAACAGGAACGTAAGAAACTGTTTACCGACATGAACAACGGCACTGTCCGGGTATTGTTCGGCTCTACTTCCATGTTGGGTACAGGTGTCAATGCGCAGCAGCGAGCCGTGGCGGTGCATCATTTGGAGGTACCCTGGGTGCGACATGAAGTCGCATAGATAATTGTTGGAATGATACTTACGGGTATCAGCTTTAACCCGCTGTTCCGTCAGCGGTAGCCTACCACCGATGCACCTTAATAGTTGTATTAAGCGGTTGGGACAAAGTACACTTTCGCAAGACAAGACAGAACCGTGAGGGGAAGTCAAGTACGGTTAGTATCATACCGTAGAGTGGCGAGGCTGGATAGTATGGTTAGCGCAAGCGAACTGTTAGTAAACTTCGTAATGTCACGAAAGAGTGTAAGATACTGGTACACTCTACCCAAAAGGGAAGCGGTCGGTTAATCCTTTCCATGGTAGGATTACACGGATATAAGCACCGCCGGAGGATGAGACAGAACCTAACCTATCCGTTAGTTATCTATGTGGAACATGGTAAGCCTGTATATCTCCTGCCATGTAAAAATGGCAGGTAAGCTGACAGCAATGAAAGCCGAATGGTGTGCAGGTATAAGATAACAGAAAAAGCGAATGCCGTTCTGTAATGGAACGGATACGGATTGAACCGACATCACGGGCTGATGTAGGCGACATCATCCGACACGAAAGTGGGCAGACTTCTGTGGCGACACTCGGTAGGCAAAACAAACCGAATGTTGCCAAATGGTGATTCTTTACAATAGACTTTTAGAACTTTTTTAAAGTAGGAATGCAAATGAACGATAAAATCAAAGAAAAACTCCTCGACCAATCGTGTGCACCGACTGATAACTTGCAAACGAATTGGGACAGGATAGACTGGACCAAAGCGGAGCAGGCTGTTAAGAAGCTTCAAGCTCGCATTGTAAAGGCTCAGAAGGAAGGCAGAACGGGCAAGCTTCAAGCCTTGCAGTGGACGCTGACCCACTCTTTTTACGCAAAAGCCTTAGCCGTAAAGAGAGTTACTTCTAACGGAGGTGGTAGCACCCCCGGGGTGGACATGGAAACATGGGAGAAACCCGAAGCAAAAACACAAGCGATAAGTGAGCTCAAACGCAGAGGCTACCTGCCGAAGCCATTGAGAAGAGTCCACATCAAAAAGAGTAATGGCAAACTGCGACCGTTGGGAATACCGACAATGAAAGACAGAGCCATGCAAGCACTTTACCTCATGGCATTGGAACCAGTGTCGGAAACAACAGCCGACACACGTTCGTACGGTTTCCGCAAGGAACGTCGCTGTATGGATGCGGTACAGCAATGTCATAACATTCTCCGGAAAGGCTATTCTCCCGAATGGATTTTGGAGGGTGACATAAAGGGGTGCTTCGACCATATCAGCCATGAATGGTTGCTTGCCAACATCCCTATGGACAAAGCAATACTCCGAAAATGGTTGAAATGCGGCTATATCTTCAACAAACAGATGTTCCCGACAGAGGAGGGAACGCCACAAGGTGGCATTATCTCTCCCACGCTTGCCAATATGACATTGGACGGATTGCAGAAAGTCCTTGCAGAGAAATATAAACGAGTTAGAATAAAAGGCAAGTTATATTCGCCAATGGTGAATCTTGTCCGCTATGCTGATGACTTTATAATTACCTGCGAGAACCGTGAAACACTTGAAAAAGAAATCAAGCCATTGGTAGCCGACTTTATGTCTGAAAGAGGTTTGACCTTATCCGAAGAAAAGACGGTGATAACCAACATTCGTGACGGTTTCGATTTCCTCGGTTTCAATATTCGCAAATACGGCAATGAAATATTGACAAAGCCGACCAAGAAAGCCGAAAAACGCTTTATGGAAAATATCCGTAAGGTTACAAAAGGTCATAAGGGTTGCAAGCAGGAATCATTAATCAGAATGTTGAATGCTAAAATCCGAGGATGGGGAGCATATTATCAGCATGGGGCGACACGTGATTCTTTTCACAGAATCGACCATCAGATATTTCTCGCCTTGTGGCAATGGGCTAAACGCCGTCATTCCAAGAAAGGAAAACGGTGGATAAAAGACCGTTATTGGCACAATATCCGAGGGAACAGCTGGACTTTTGCGGCTAAGTTCAAGAAATCAAACGGCAAGGAAGACCAACTCACTTTGCTGAAACTGGCATCTTCGTTTCCTTTCCTGCAATATACGCAGATAAAAGGGGATATGAATCCGTTTGACGCAGACTGCCGCCTGTACTTCAATAAAAGAATGAAGTCAAAGATGCTTGTGACACTGAAAGGACGTAAGTCCCTGCTTTACCTATGGGAAAAGCAAGGGCGGAAATGTCCGATATGTGGTGAACCGATTGACACGTATAAGGCATGGAACGTAATGCCAACCGTCCAAGACGGACGGAAATGCAATCTGTTGGTTCATGATGAATGCTTCAAATTATCCCGTAAATCCAATGGAAACAAGAAGTAGTGTGAGCCGGTCTCTGCACACGAACAGAGACTTAGAAAAGCTTGAGCCGTATGAGGGGAAACCCTCATGTACGGTTCTGAGGGGGGAAGAGGGCAGTAATGCCCTTGACCTACCCGATCGTCCGGCTGATTTGGAACAGCGCAATGGCCGTGCCGTCCGCAAAGGCAATACCGTGAAGTTTTGGGGTGGCAATGTCGTGGATATTATCATTTACGGCACGGAGAAAACGCTGGATGCCTACAAATTCAACCTGTTACGGAACAAGCAGCTATTTATCAATCAGATAAATAACGGCACAATAGCCGTGCGCAGGATTGACGAGGACAGCATGGACGAGAATACAGGCATGAACTTCGCCGAGTTCGTTGCAGTCCTTTCGGGCAATATGGATTTGTTGAACAAGGCAAAACTCGACAACCGGATTATGCAGTTGGAGAAAGAACAGGCCATTTTCAACAAGGAACGCTACCGTGCCGAGCGCAAGATTGCTAAAAACGAGCAGGATATAGAGGTAACCATGCAGGCCAAGCAACGGATGTCCGAAGATTGGGCATACTATAATGGGTATCAAGGTGAACGGAAAACCTTGCTTCTGAACCTGCAACAAGCCACAGCGGAAGAAACCGGACGTGAGTTGCACAAGATAGCCAAAAGTTACAGGAGCGAAGCTATCGGCACCGTTGGCAGCTACATCGGTCTGAACCTGTCCGTCCGCAGCGAATACCACTATACCGGTGTTTTTGAGCGTAACATCTTCTTGGTAGAGGGTAAGAGCGGCTTGAAATACAAATGTGGTTTGTCCGGCGCATTGCCATTGGGCTTTGCCGATTCCGCAGCCTATCCGCAAGCCACCCTTGACAAGTTGCCGGAACTGATAAGACGCCAACAGGAAAAGATTGACCAATTGGCAAATGAAATTCCGATCTTGAAGCAGATTGTCAGCCGCAGGTGGAACAAGACCGCTGAACTGGACGCATTAAAACAGGAGTGCAAGGAGTTGCAACAGAAGATTGATAACTCTTTGAAAGAGTTGGAGCAACAACCGGTTGTGGCAGCAATCGCAGCTTAATTCATACAGTATATTTTTAACCATCCCCTTTGATTTGTCGTGAGACAAGGCAAGGGGATTCCTTTCTATGATGCGCCTACGTGCCACATCATAAGTCACCGTCTCCCTTTTATAATTGCTCAATGAGTAATACCTCATGGCAACCATACCTTTTATAATAAGCATGGCTTACTCCGGTTTCCCCACCCGGATTTTCCAGAGGTATAAGGCTTGTCCTCTCCCTGAGTTTTCACTTCGCTCAGACACGGGGAGAGGCAGGACAAACGGCGGCACATTCCGGTACTCCATGCAGGGACTTCGACAATCGTCGAGTTGTCTCTGCATGGAGTTCGGGAAAAAGCCGCTTTTTGTTTGTCCGGCAAGCCCTGATTATTCTACCCACCCAAGCCGGAGACCTTTATAGGTTCTATCCCTCCTTTTATACCATTCTCCACATACCTATTTATATACAGAGACTTCACAATCCTTTTCTACCCATCCTTTCCCTTAAGCTTTTTTCCAGTCACTTTTTAAGCCGGCACCGATTGGGTTTTCCTAATGCAAAGGTCTGCTATCGCACTTGATGCCGCCAGCTTGAAATGAATTTCTTGCAAATTCTTCCTCCTTCGGAGCGTAATTGGCAAGAAAAGCCGCCGCATGAAGCTATACCGATAGCTGTGTGTGGCATTGTAAAACTCCAAAACGGTTTCGACAAAAAGAAACCGATGAAAGGGAAAAAACAAATATTCACATAATTCAAACTTTTAAAATTACAAAGATTATGACAACAGCTAATCAATCAGCAGCAGAAAGAAACATCACGTTAGTGTCAGTGGCAAACATTCAGCCGAGTAACTACAACCCTCGCAAGCGTTTCGATGAAACAGGTCTGGACGAACTTGCGGAAAGCATCAAGCAACAAGGCGTATTGCAACCTATCACCGTGCGCCCTATTGCAGACACAGACCGTTACGAAATTGTCTTTGGCGAACGCAGATATCGTGCTTCCGTTATTGCTGGTTTGGAAGAAGTTCCGGCTATCATATCCGAACTTTCGGACGAAGAAGCACAGGAAATGGCGGTCACAGAGAACTTGCAGCGTAAAGACGTTACTCCTACGGAAGAAGCCAATGCTTATAAGCAATTCATTGATAGTGGGAAGCATACGGTAGAAACCTTGTCTGTCTTATTTGGCAAAAGCGAGAACTATATCCGTACCCGATTGAATTTCTCCACCCTCATTCCCGAACTTGCTGAATTGCTGGATGCAGATGTTATCACCATTAGTGTGGCTTCTGAGATATGCCGATATGGGGAAGATGTGCAACGTGAGGTGTACGAGAAATATCTCAAAGAAGGCATCCAGCACTATTCCAGTTGGAGAGGCCGAAAAGCCAAAGAGATAGCAGAGCTTATCGAACAGAAATTCACCATAGACTTGGAGCGTTACTGCTTCGACAAAACCGAATGTGCTTCTTGCCGACATAACACCAACAACCTTTTGCTGTTCAATGACGGTGGTTGTGGACAATGCTCTAACCGCACTTGCCTTGCAGAAATGAATGCAGCCTTTTTGAAAGAGAAAGCCATTCAGATTGCGCAACAACAGCCCGATATAATCCTTTGCCGTGACCCATATTGCACTAATGAAACCACGGTTGAACGTCTCATCGCTTCGGGCTATGACGTTGAAACAATAAATAGCTGTATAGCTTTTCCTAAAAATCCGATAGAACCACAAATCAAAGATTACGATAACTCCGAAGATTATGAGGATGCACTGAAGGAGCACGAGGAAGAACAAGCTGATTACATGGAGATATGCAATGAAATCAGCCAGCGATGCGAAGCCGGGGAGATTGCCCTTTATGCCAAGATTGGTCAGGCTGACATCACACTCTGTTATGTGGAAAAGACCGCAGCTCAAATAGCAGAAAGTGACAAGGCTACACAAACAATAGCTGTACAAATAGCCGAATTGGAGAAAAAAGACAAGCGTAACAAGGAAATCGCCACTGAAAACACAGTAGATGATGTAAAAAGGGTGATAAAGGAAATTGATACAACGGAAACGAAATTTGGTGCTGATGAAGATAGGATGATGTATTTCTTCTTGTTGTCCTCTCTCCGTAAGGAAAATTATGCAGCCATCGGCATTGACAAAGAATGTGACTATCTGAAAGATGAAGATAAGATAAACGTCATAGCCAATCTTACGGCAAAAGCAAAAGCCATTATCCGCAGGGATTTCTTGATTGCTAATTTTAAAGATGCCTTTAGGAACAATGGCACGGCTGCACTTTTGTTTGACTTTGCAAAAAAACACATGCCCGAAGAGTTGGCAAACATTACAAACAAGTACAATAAAGTGTATGAAAACCGCCATAAACGCATTGAAGAAAAGAAAGTCGCTTTGTTGGAGCAGACAAAAGAAACCGAACAACCTCAATCTGAAGAAGTTCTTCAACCCACAGAAGAACAGCAACCCGAAGTGGCAGCCTAAATAAGTAGCAAGGGTGGAGCAATCCACCCACTACTTACTTTCTTTAATTCAAACATATGAAATGACAACAATAAAAAATAATGAGTTGATAGTCCAACTCAAAGCTGATAATCCCGACTGGTTTGATTAGCAAATGTGAATATGCAATGTCGGGGGTAGTGAGCCATAAAGGTTTGCTCCCCCGGCTTTCCTATTTACAAGGCTATAAGCCCACTCCCTTTTTAGGACAATCCCAAAGGAATTGCCCGTCATCCTTTTATACCATTTACCAGTCTCCTTTTTTATCGCTTGCTTCCCCACCCATATCAGCGGAATGTCTGTACCACAACCATCCTTTCCATACAAGATACGGGGAGGCAATGCCGGACAAACAGGGTCTTGACTTTGTGCTGTTCCATGCCGGAGCTTCGGCAAACCGAAACGACACGGTATTCCACGGCATAAGCCAAGCCCCTTCCATTCATCCGCCATTGCTTTTTCTCCCTATCGTCTCTTTCCTTTCCAGACAGGTTGTGGTAAGGGCAAACAGTGACACTTCCTATTTTTCCCTGTACCTTCGGTAGAGTCCAAAAAAGGAAAAGTCACTACATAGTTTGCCCGGCAGCCCCTTGTCCGACCCACCCGGAAGCAGTTTGCTTTCCTGTTATACCGACCCATTATCCTTTTATATCCAGATTCGATATTTCCACTCCAATCTGTCCGCACCGTTCAGATTTTGGCTGCAAAGGTCTATCATCGTGTCTTAATAGTCCGGCCTGAAATGTATTTCTTGCAAATTCTTCCTTGCCATGCAAGCGTAATTGGCAAGAAAGACCGTACCTATAAGCCCGGCCGATGATTGGAAACCGCAGCATAAATTCCGAACCGGCAGGACAGAAAGAAGCCGAAGACAGGGAAAGATATGTGTAATCCATTAAAACAGAAAAGACAATGGAAAAAATTCCGAACATCCAAGCAACCAAGGAGTACCAATTTGCAAAAGAAGTAGAGAATATGTTGAATAATTATAGTTTCAACCATTCCGTATTTGCTGCTTCCATCCCATTCATGCACCCGACCATCCAACAACTGCTGTACCGATTAATCCGGAAATGCCTAAAGGTCATGGCTGACGAAGAACGCCGATACGATGACCGTAACAGGGCTTCGCACGAAGAGGCTAAAGCAATTATAGAGTTTTTAGCAGAGAACGAACGATATATACCTCACATCTAACTGGTTTACAAAAATGAAAACGAACACCATCTACATACTTTATACATTAGTTGATTGCGGTGAAAGCGTTTCCGACTGCCATACGCTTTACAGCACTTTGGAGAAAGCCAAAGCCGCAATGGAAGTTGAAATTCAAGAGTGCATGAAAAACTTCCGCCATGGAGAGGTCAAGCATGACTTTGAAAGGCTTTATGAGTTTATGAATGAAGACGGACAAGGCTTCACGGTGGGAATAGATGAACAGATACCGCAATGAAAAAGAGATATAATTTCATAAGCAGATTGATAAACAAAATTACCCTTAACAGTCAGTCAAACAATGACTCGTTTTCCTATTATGGGCATTGGGTGGAATTGCAAAGCGGAACGGTCGATTATATGTCCGTGACCATTTACAATACGTCAGACCGTTATTCGGGAACATTGGTGGAATTTCAATTTGATTTCTGGACGATGGAGCTTTGCTTTGATGCCGTATCGTGCGATGAAGTCTATGATACTGTTGTAAAAGCATTCAAGGGTGTTTATTATAACAGACGTATTCGGGTCATTGAATAAAAGTCGTACTACGAAATGGCAGCATGGATGGGGGAGATAAATCCCATCCATGCTGTATCATTGTACCTTGGCCCCCTTTTAATTACATAAAGGCTTATCCTTTTTTACGCCCTCTGTTCAATGTTATCCCGGCTTCTTTCAGCACCCGGAACACGGAACTCCGGCTCCTGAAGCCACTGGCTTTCCATATCTCATTGATAAGGTGTCCGCTTTTATACATATTCACCACGAACTCTTTCCGCTCGATGCGGTTGTAATCCACCGGGGACAATGTTCTCATGCGGCTTTTCACTTTGCGGACTGCATCGGAGGACTTGCGGATATCAAATGCTTCTTTGGGCAGCAATGCCACGACATTGAGTATATCCGACATCTGTGTCTCCGGAAAAAGCTCGTTGCCGGAATCTATGCAGTCATGGATTGAAATAAGACGGATTTCCTTCAGACGGCAATATTCAAGGAGATACGAAAGCTGCCGTGTCTCACGGAGAACGTGGCTCAACTTGGGAACGACCAGTTCATCCCCCTTGTTTAGTCGGTCAAGTAATTTGTTCCATTCCGTACGCAACTCATAATCCTGCTGTTCTTCCATAATCTCGTTACAGCCGAATCGCTTCATCCACTCTTTATCCGTGTTCGCCCTATACCCGGCATAATTCATTACATATCCTACCTTTGCCATATTTATTTGTTCCTAATTTATTCAAGTACAAAGGTATAACAAATACCTCACAAAGCCGCATAAATGGCAACTCGGACAACCTTTTTTATCATTTCACATCGAGGTTCCATAGCGTGTCAGACAGATTGTTTGCCATGTTGCCACTCCTTTTTGAAAGTATTTCCAGTTATTCTTCCCCTCTTTTATCGGATAGCTTGAAAAATGTTTTTTGTGCTATTTGTTATCCGTTGGTTGATTTACACAAAGTTGCAAAAAACAGACTTGGAGTATAATTCCATAAGCTTTTGTAAACTTGTATTTTACATACTTCTTATATGGATATTACACCTTATTTTTGCTTCTTGAAATCATAAAACTAAAGTCCGATATGAAATTGTATTTAGTGACAAAAACATTGTCAGTACGACAGACACGGAGACAATCATCTTGTTTCTATCCGGGCATTGGTCGCCTGTTATTCAAAGGTGACCGTCCTCTTTTACACACGACATGGGTGGCTTTGTTGGCCATAATCTTGTTGGCTTCTTGCAACCGTTCTTCGGAACATGGCTTCCATTCTTCCGAAGAAGCTTTCGATGCCTATGCAGATTTTTTACAGACGGTAAAAAATACGGAAAATATAACCACCGGCCGGCTTGTGGAACTGGCACGGAAATGGTATGCGTTGGATGATTCCGTGGCAAGTTGTATTATCCGTGACAGCATGAAAGCCCATGCACCGGCCAGACAGGAAATCATCCATGATTCCCTACGTTTTTATATGGGCAGGCTGATTGACAAACGGCAGTGGGCTTTTACGGATTACCTCACAATCATAGAGTCACTGAATAGAGTGGAAGTCGATACGTTTTCCCTGCCATTGGTAGCTTCCGCACACCGTTTTTATGCCGGTCTGGACAGTGTTCCAACTTACGGCACGAACGCTGAACAGACCGTAGCCCTGTATCAGAAGATGCTTGAGCGGACATTGAAAGACGGCTTCCGGTCCAAAGCAGACATTATCACCTTTTTGCAGGAGGAAGATATGGCATTCCGTTCTTTCTTGAAGTATCTTCCTGTGTATGGGGATATTCCACTGGGCGACATCATGGTTCAGACCGGAAAAGTGATACGGCATATCACAGACCTTTCCATGAAGGAGCAGCCTCTATTCCACAAGGAAGAACTGGTTATCCTCCTGACAGTACGCAACAACCGCCGTTTGCTGCAAAATGCCCTCGTTTGTCTGGACGAGATATGGCGTGACAGGTACATAGCCGACAGTAACCGTTCAACGGCATATCTCTGGATGTTGGTTCAACCGTGGATTTCCTTCGATGAACTCTCCTATACGCTGTTGTCCGAGAGGCAGACCGATGCACTTCACAGGTTGGCCAAAGAGACTTCCAAAGCAACCAGGAAGTTGAAGCACTCCGGCTTCCCGCTGGAGGTGGACGAGTTGCCTGCACTTCTTATCAAGGCATACATCACGAATATCAACTAATATCAAAGAATATATCATGCAGAAAGAACAAATAGACCGGTTCGTCACGCTGGCAGGTCTGGAAATGCCGGCACTGATTTCTCCGGGAAAATTTCAAGGAGCGGAGATTTATGAGGACAGTGCCGTGCTGACCTTCCTCTTGCCAAAGGTGTATCCGTTGGAAGAACTGATTGACGAATTGGAGGATCAAATGGAACTCATATTGCTTTATCACTACCTGCCATCCACGTCCACGGATTTCGGCCAGAAATGTTGTGCCTATTCCAATCCACGTTTCGGCCGGATGTATAAGCTCAATGCCACGGCAAACGGAAACATTGAATGTGATACCCTGTATGTGACCCTCTATGATTCTCTGGAGATAATGGGCTGCGAACTTCGGGAAGAACTGTTGAAGGTCATCAAGAACGGCCATATGCTGTTTGCGCGGAGTGAGGAAGAACTGTTAAGAGATTTTGTCTGAATGAAAGAGAGTATTTATAGAAAACTGGTATCCGTTATCCATGATTACAGGACATGGATTGATGTGCTGGATGCAGACAGGGAAAGCACGTTCTCCGTCCAGAAGGGTGGAGAGTTGCATCCGGTGCATTGCCGTGTCCTGTACTTGGTGGCGAAAGTCCCGAACAGCGTCTATCCCAAAGGCCATGTATTGAGCATACCGGAATACAAATTGGATAGTGCCGTGCGTTCATTGAAACGCAATCCCGATTTCAAGTCACGCTACCAATCGGAAGCATTGCTATATACTGATGTGGAAGATATTGTCCGTATCGCTTCCAATCATTTCATCAAACTCGAATTAGAACCCTAAGACATAGATAACCATGATTGTAAAATCCCTTTATTTGCTTTTTCTACTCACGTTTTTAGTGCTTCCTTTCTTTTATCACAGGAAGAAGTCCAAACCGTCCATGACCAAGTTCTACCTGCGTATGGCATTCAGCCATAACTTCCGCAAGTGTTACAGGCTGGTATTGCTTTCAGCTTTGCTCATGTTCCATTTCTACCACCTCTCTTTGTTCAAGTTGCCATTGGAACTGGCTCCCTCATCCGTGGTATGCCTGTTGCTGTTCTCCCATCGAATTTCAGAACGGGTATTCCGCTTTTTGCAGCAGGAACGGACACTTCTCGGAGTGGCGGTATTCTCTGTTGTCTGCCTGTTTGCTCCTCATTTCCTGCCGCTTGGCGTTACCATTGGCGCACTGATTTTCGGGGCGGCGTTTTACCCCTCATTGTCGGTTTGCCGCATGGTAAAGAAGCCCTTTTTAAGACAATCGTTTTTAGAGAATCCCGAAAGTATCATTCCGCACTATCGAAACTGGGGGTATAGGAAGAAATGATAATGTTTTCCCTGCTTTTATTACCGTTCGAAGACTATATAATCATCATAAATTCATGAAGAAGGAATACATCAATTACAGAATAATTGCGGACAAGGAACTGCTTGAGTTCCTCCGTTCGGATGAAGAAGAAAGATTCTCCAAAATGGATGCCCTCTGTGACTTACTTGACAAGGCATCCGGTGAAAGCCGTGACAGCCTGACCTATTTCGGAACGACCGTCACCTTGCGGAAAGGGCAATTCGTCACGACCGTCAGCAACCTTGCCCGGCAATGGAAATGGCACCGTGCCACGACACGCAGTTTCCTCGATGCGTTGGAGAACTTCGGCATGGCGAGGATAGACGCACACAAGAAGTTTTTCCTGATAACAATGAATTACACGTTGCCGGAAACGGAAGGCTTACAGCCCCGTATGATGTCACCGGAGGAAGAACGCATCAACAAGTGGATATGTGGCTACCTGTGCCTGGAGGAAATGGCTGAATCGGCTGTACAGTTCATCACAACCACCGAACATGTTCTATCCATGCCGGTGACAGATAGCGGAGCTGGCATCGGGGAACGCTTGCATAAGCTGTTCGCCCATATAATCCTGCAAAGGACGAACCTGTTTCCGCCCAATCCGACGCTTTCCGCCACGCTGGAGAGAGTGTACAGCGAGGTTTGCCACAGGGATGTGGCGATATGCCTTCAACTGCTCGCATCGGCAGGTCTGAACCTGATTGGCGTACAATGCCCGAAAGTTCCGGAATATTTATTAGCCTTGATACCAGACAAGGCTCCAGAAGACCTCCGCCAGCTTTGGGAATACTACGCTCCCTATTTTGAGGGAATCAATCAAGAGAAGGCTGGGAAAACACCCCAAACCAACCAATAGAACCCTGCTTGCTGCCTCTCCTTTTAGTCTCATCGGGTATGCCCTTATTTCCACTTGCGGAAGCGTAGCCATCATGCGAGGTCTTGACCTCCAGTTTTACGTCGGGCTTGCCCGTCCGGAAGGAAGTGCTTCCAGCACGTAGCCTAATACGCACTTTGCCCCGGACGGGCAAAATGCAGAGACCGCAAAGGCGGCAGCAAGCTGTAAAAATAGCATATAGAACACATGGCGAACAACATCAAACAAGTTATGGACATCAGGCCCGGAAAGGGCATGACCACCGGTCAAAGCGACGAGCATCAGCGCAACTGGACGGAAAGAGGTTGGGAATGGGCATCGAAGCACGGCAACTATGACCGCACCCGTGAACGGCTTAACTTTGAAGTCATCAAAGGAGGTAAGGTTGTTCCGGTGGATAAGTCCAAATCCATACCGGATCGCATGGCGGAAACCTTGCGTGAGCGTAGTATCAAAGACCCCAACGCTGGGCTTACCGAACCGAAGTTCCGTACTGTGGCGAATATCATCTTTGGAGGCTCCAGGGAGAGGATGCACGAGATAGCCTTTGGCGGCCAGAAAGTAAACCTCACGCATGGAGCCGATAACTCACATATCCGGCGCAACAAGGATATAGAACTTTGGGCGCAGGACGTGTACAGGTTTGCGTGTGACAAATGGGGGGAGGATAATGTCATAGGCTTCTATGTACACCTTGACGAACTCAACCCACACGTGCATTGCACCGTGATACCGGTAGATGAACGGAATAAGATTTCGTTCAACAAGATTTTCGGAGGAAATATCTATGACTTCAAGGAGCGTCTGTTCGCACTCCATGACGAGTTTGCCAAAGTCAATGAGAAGTGGGGATTGAACCGTGGCGACAGCGTGAGCGTGACCGGTGCCAAGCACCGAACCACGGAAGAATACAGGCGTGCGTTGAGCCGTGAATGCACCACACTGGAGGAACAGATTGAGAATAACCGTGGGTTACTTCGTCAGCTCCATTCCGACATCCGTCTGGCAGAGAAAAGAGTGAAAGGATTATCCACCATGATTGCCAACCAGGAACAACGGAAAATGGAATTGGAGGAAGAAATCGAAACAATAGCCGCCGATTTAAGGACGGGCAAAGGGGATTCCGAAGAACTCCAAAAGCGTATTGTCAAACTCGACTATGAACTTCAGAAAATACTTGAAAGCCTGTCCGATAAACGGGAGAAACTGACGGAAGCCGACCGCAAATTGTCAGAGTTGAAAATGCTGGAGACCGAGTCGAAAGACAAGGCGGAGAGCTACAGGGAGGAAATAAGACTGGCCACTTGTAATCTGGAGAACCAAGTCAGGTACCGACTGTCGGAAGCTATGATAGGTGACATCATCCGGGAGTTCAGAACCCACTTCCAAAGTTTGGGGAAGGAGGCTCAAAACGTATTCGATGATTCTTTGATTAAGGGCATGGCCGAACGTGGCGAGGATATTTTCAAGTGCGCCATTTACCTTTTTGCCAATTATGTCGATTTGGCCACTACCTTTGCCGAAGGACATGGCGGTGGGGGAGGAGGAAGTGACCTGTCTTGGGGAAGGAATGAGGACGAGGACGACCGGGCATGGGCAAGACGTTGTTTGCAGAGGGCGCACCGGATGATGAAGCCGGCCGGTGGCAAGAGTGTCCGTAAAAAATAACAGGAATACTTTCCATGAAGTCTGATTGACAGTCTGATTGGAAGACGTAAAAAAGAATACTTGTTAAAGACGGCGTGATAGGCTTCCATACGTCTAGGCATAGACCAGCCACGCTGTTTCTTTGCATCACAAACCAAATTTTAGATAGAATGAAGAGAATATTTTTGCTTATGTTGCCAATGGCATTTTCAATGAACGTACAGGCTTACCATGTGGATATAGCCGATACGGTGTGCGTCCGTCACAGGGAGTATTTCAAGGAGAGGTGGGAAACGGTACAGCCCGCTTACCTGACCGATGTCGTTTCCGTTTCCACATGGAAAGACAACTGGTTTCTGAGTGTTTCCGGCGGTACTTCAGCTTTCTTGGGTTCGCCATTAGGTTGTGAAGATTTATTTGGCAGGATGAAGCCCATACTGGCTGTTGCGGCAGGAAAATGGTTCACGCCAGCGATAGGCGGGCGCTTATCCTATCAAGGTTTCCGATTCAAGGATTCACGGTTGGAAACACAATCATATCAATTCTGCCATGCGGATTTGCTTTGGAATGTATTGGCAGGCTTGGATAGGGGCAATACACCGTGCCGTTGGAGTCTCATCCCTTATACGGGAGCCGGTATCATCCACCACAAGGGGAGCGGCCACCATCCGTTTGCTCTTTCCTACGGCATACAGGGCAGATACCGTCTTACAGACCGTTTCCACTTGCTTGCGGAACTGGGTGGTGCCACGACTTTCAAGGATTTCGACAGCTATGGTGTCTCCAATCAATTCGGGGATAATTTAGTGGGATTGACCGCAGGTATTTCATTCACGATTGGCAAGACCGGGTGGCGAAAAGTGATAGACCCTGTTCCTCATATAAGGCAGAATGAGGAACTGGCTGTTCATACCTTGTGCCTGGCAGGGAAGAACCGGGAATTGCAGAAAAGCAATGCCATGAACCTGGCCATTATCGCCGAGTTGAAGAAGATTCTGGAGTTAGAAGGTCTGTTAGACCGATATGCTGATAAACTGTCCGGACTTTCCGGTAATGCAGAAAGCGAAACTACTTCTTCCGGCATCCGAGAAACAATTACAGCGGATTAAATTCGCTTCGTGCAAGGTTGAATCAATCCCCCTTGACGGAGGTAGGCGACTCTACAGCTTCCGCTCATTCGGTAGCGCATACCAATAGGCAAGCAGTTTCACAAAGACAGCATACATATCATTGGGATAGTGATGCCTCACAGTCTGTTTCCGACAGCCTGTATGTCGGGGCACCCATCTATTTCTTCTTTATCCTGAACACTGATAGGCTGACCGATACCTCGCAACTAATCAACCTTGACGGAATAGCCCGGATCGCCAACAAGCATGGGCTGCATATCCGGGTTTCTGGAGCAGCGGACAACGCTACGGGTAATGAAACGCTCAACAAATCATTGGGGCTTTACCGTGCCGAGTACATCAAGGTGCAGCTTATCAAACGTGCCGTGCCGGACAGCCATATTGAGATTGTCTCAGAAGGTGGTATTGATGATTACTCACCCAATGAGGCAAACAGGAACGCTTGCGTGAGATTGCTTGCTCCTCAAAATTAAGGATTACTTTTTGTTCATAATAATAAACTTACATTGTGTGATAGCCGGTCAGCCTGTGAGGGTCAGCCGGCTAATTTCAATTTTATTCCATTCCCCGTATTCTTGCCAATAACTCCTCTATTCGATTCATCAACTCGCCGAATGAAAGTTTTACTTCATTGTAATAAAGGAAATGCTCTGTCAGCGCATTGTAATCGTTCTCCCAATCCGGCTTGACTTCCTCAGACGGGATAAAATTTACCGTGGCAGGAGCATGGGTAGTGTAATCCACAAAGCTCATCCGGTTAAATATGCTGCGATGTTTGACTATCTCATCATACAAGTTTTTATCTGCCAGTGCATCTTTCCCGAATGAAGTATCCATTATCTTTTCCAAGTCATAAAGGTGGCGTGACATACGGTAACTTCTCGGCTTCTCCTTTTGAAATTCCTCATGCAGCAGGAATATCTTCTCCAGAAAAGTCCTTGTAGGTATCACGGTATTGAAATTGACCGAAACATCTTCCGCTTCCGGTATGGCTTCAGATATGAAGGAACGAATCGTCTTTTCTTCGACCGGTTCATCCATCGACAAGCAACTGATTTCAATCTTTACTCTCGGAAGAAGATATTCAGATGTCTCATCAATGACGGACTTGTAATTGACATAAATGACAGAAGGATGTGTGTCTGCTCTCAATTCGTACTGCTCTCCGCCTTTGTTCTTGCTTGTTTCCGGCTCTACAGTAAAGTCGGAAACGCCCAATGCAGATAAGGCTTTTGCCAGTTCTTCAGGTAATTCACGCACGATGTAGTGCCGTGCCATTCTTCTTGCTTTGGCCAACTGCGTATTGGATGTACCGGATATGGCAAACCGTCCTTCACGTCTTAATGCTACATCAATATCCTCACTGAATCGTTCGATTAACGACCACCCTTTAGAAAGGGAAGTTCCGCCCTTAAAGGAAGCCAAATGAGCATATTGTGTTTGGGATAATGCTTTCAGCACCATTACCACCCACCAGTCTTTTTCTACGGCAAGTCTGGGTAAGCCCTTCTCTGCGCTGGTTATATCAAGAATTTGTAAGCGTTCTTCCAAATTATATTGTTGCCAATGTTTCATTTTGTATATTGGTTATTATGGGTTTAACGAGGTTTTGAATCCACTGGGGAACCAGAAGAATATCTTTTAGAAAGGTATCTTTGTCCTGCGCATTGGATAAATACTGATACAGAGCCGAAAGTTCCCTTTCTCCTATATTTTCAGTTTCCAAGTCTTTAAGGGCTTGTACGACCAATGGAATGGTAGTGCCTTCATAAGCAAAGTTACGGGGAGCCGCATGGCGAAACTTAATCGCACGTTTTCCTATCTTTATGGTTCTTGATGACCCTGTTGTAAGGTAGGACACCACCATCGGTATTTGTGTCGATAGCCCCAATATATTGGCAGCCGTACTACCGGTAGGCATGATTTCCACACGATCCCTTTGCGCAATCTCTTTGGCGATTTTTTCTAAAGGTGGTGGCACTTCCCCAAATCTCGACTGCATAGGCTTGACATAAATCCCGTGCGCTACATGAGATACAAGCCCAAGTAAACGAGCCTGTTGCAGAACCTTCCTGACGGTTTCCATAGAACCGAGTTCCACAAAATCGTTTATGAAGAAAATACTATGTTCCGGACTTTCTTCAATGCGCCTTAAAATGGCGGATTTTATGCTTGGTGTTTTTTTTATTAACATCATTTAATACCGAATTATTTCAAATTTTTCGGTGCAAAAATACGAAGAATATCCGAAATTCATTCGATTTTACCCCCAATTATATCTTCCTAACCTCCCTTTTCTCCCATAATCCACCATTCCCACCTACCAAGCCTTCCTTTTTACTCTGCAAAGTTACGGCTCGCAAAATCCGTCAAGTACCGCTCTGCTATTTGAATATTTTAATAGACTCCCCAAGCCTGGCATCAAAATCCCCAAATTCCTTGCCTTTGTTTTGCCAGACAAGCCGTTAGGGGATTGCACGTAAAAATAGCCCCTTGGTAGAGATGAAAATTCTCTAATGAAAGGGAAAGTACATAACCAACAATTTAAACAGTAAGACAATGGAAAAGAAAATGATTTGGAGCAGTGAAATGATTTATGATGATGAAGCACGTGCAAACTATCTGGAAGATATGCGTGCGAATACGGAAGATGAAGATTATCAACTCACGGACGAGGAATGGGTAGAAGAAGTGTATATCGGTCTGTCCGATGAAAGAATCAACCTTGATAAAAAGATAGAAGGTGTTATCATCGCTTTTGCCGATTTAGGGCTGTGGCAAGGCAGAAGAAATGCCTTTCAGATTTTTGGTGATAATATCGCCAATATACTCCATACCCAATGTGAGGATGCCGAATGGTACGGCGATACCTATAACATACGTGGAACGCTGCACCACCACGACGGCACCAACTATGTGCTTTACCGCATAGCCAAAGACGAGGAAACAGCCGAACGGATAGCAGCCAAGATTTACAACGGTGAGATAGATGAGAAAGGTTTCCGCAAACTGACACGTTCCTTATATCCCGATGTGGCAAAAGTCTATGGTTGGAAAATTGCAGGACAAAAGAGCGTGGCTTAACTTACAATATTCTCAAATTTCTAAAATTACTAGTATGGCAGATTGGCGTTTCGATAAGTATCTGTTTGAAGGTAATAAAAAAGCAGTAACAAAAGCCTTCCAAGCATTGGATAGTCCTCTAAAGACCGACCGCAGTCAATGGAAAGATGCAAATTTTTTACGAGGAAGTCCGGATTGGTTAGGTTATATCATAATAGAGCTTTTGCGTAATAGTCTGGATGATTTTCTGTGTCGAGGAACATTCCGATTGACAAGTGATAACATTTTTCAAATGAAACCTGGTATTTGTGGCTTTAAAGTTGAAGCTGATAGCACTTGGACTCCCAGTGTTTCATTATTCCAAGCCATTGCTGAATCATTTGGTATTACTCTACCCGTTGGTTGAATTAAAATTCTAAATATTTACAAATGAAAAAGTTGCACAATTTGCGGATTATTATTAAATTAGTGGTAACCACACCGTTAACTACTATTGCACTGCTTATGCGCAACTTCATAGCAAATTTCGTCAGAATCCTCGGAATCTGCAAGGATTTTGCCGGAAATCGAGTTAATGAACATGGAAACGTACCCAGGTGCGGTGTTGTTCCCAAGTTTTCCGACCTTGAAGTCATTGCTCTCGGGATAACCGCCGAGTCCTTCGGCTTCGACAGCGAGAATCTTCTTTTTTATCGTCTGCACCATGAGTGTAAGGAGGATTTGCCTAACCTGATCAGTCGCAGACAATTCAATGCCCGACGCAAGCTCACGGCCCGACTTGCAGAAGAAATCCGCAAGGATGTAGCCAGAGCTATTGATGGCCCCGAAGATGTATTCTGCATTGATTCTAAACCAGTAAAGGTATGCCGGAACGCACGGGCCAAACGATGCACCATGGGACAAGACAATCCCGATGCTGCTCCCGACTGGGGATACTGCGCTTCGCAAGGCTTGCATTATTATGGCTATAAGCTCCATGTTGTCTGCGGAATACTTGGTGTTATCCATTCCTTTGACATGACTGCCGCAAGTGTTCATGACCTTCATTTTCTCAAGGACGTACGCTGGGAATATCATGATTGCATGATGCTTGGAGACAAGGGCTATCTCTGTGCTGAGATTCAGAAGAATCTCTTTGAGGCAGCAAATATCACTCTTGAAGTTCCATATCGGCTGAATCAGAAAAACTGGCATCCGCCTACATGGGCATACAAGAGATTCCGTAAACGTATCGAAACGATATTTTCCCAGCTCAACGACAATCTTATGATGATACGAAACTATGCAAAACAATCCTGCGGTCTTTTCACCCGCATAGCAGGCAAAATAGCAGCAATGACGTTCATGCAATATGTCAATTTCGTTAATCATCATCCGATTGGGCGGATAAAATATTCTCTAATTTAATTCAACCAACAGGTATTACTCTCTATTATCATAGTATAGGAGAGTGGGATGATGAAATCATTTTTACCAATGATGAGGACGGGCTCGTTTTCCCTGAATTGAAATTTGCACAATAAACTAGTGAAAATTCAAATAAACCACCTATATTTGTCTTGTGGTATTTATAAAGCAAAGGAAACACCTCTTCCCATTCCGAACAGAGAAGTTAAGCTTTGCATTGCCAATGGTACTGTTATTATAATGGGAGAGTAGGTTAATACCTTGCATGAATGGGATATATGGCAAAAGAAAACGTTCCTAACTATTAATATCTTAATTAAGTATGATACATTATATGTATTAGATTAAGACTACCCAAAAAGAGTAGTCCTAGTCAATTGAGAAAAAACACTTTTTTGAGTTTAAGATAAGTATTAGAGAGTTTATCACATTCTTGGTAAAACCTCTAATAAACTATTTTAGATAACTAATCTTTTTCAGGGAGGGTACGAGATACCCTCCCTGTTTTCATTTTTATTATATTATTTCCCCTTTCACATTGTAAAACCTCTTATTCCATTAGAATCGAAAGTAATCTACCACTAGCAGGCGTTATCGTTATCTAGTAACGATAATTACCTCCTCTATTTTAGTTCAATTCCACCTCCCTTTTATACCATAATCTACCATTCTTCCCTCCCAAGCCCTCTTTTTTTACTCTGCAAAGTTACGGCTCGCAAAATCCGTCAAGTACCGCTTCGCTATTTGAAGATTTTGACAGGCTCTCCAAGCTCGGCATCAAAATCTCCAAATTCCTTGCCTTTATTTTGACTAACAAGCCGTTTGAGATTGCACGTAAAAATAGAACTCTTGGCAGTAAGAGCCGAAAGGCTTTGAAGTAAGGGAAAAAACTCAATAATAACTATAAAAACAGATTATGATGAAAAAGTATGAAATGCAGATTAACAAAGACAAGTTGGTGAGTAGCAAAACCGCTTTGGCAATGCACGAACTTCGAATCTATATTCCCAGCTTATTTTGGTACGACAAATTGGGAGGTTTGCACACAGAAAAAAACGGCTGTTATTCTCCTTATTATATGTGTGGTTGCCCGACCTTGTTGGAGTGCCTTCAGTATTTGAGCAAAGAAAGAACTATTGATTTCAAGCCGAGAAAACAGGAACGTGGTTATAAAATGGTCGCCCAAAGAGGAAAACATATCTTCTATAACTCAAAGAAAGAGGACAAGTTTTTTGCAACATTGGAAGAAGCCTTAGAAGTGGCGGCACAAAAATGTTTGGATGATTTATATTGATTTTCACTAAATATTTATATACAATGAGCAAGTACGATTTTATCAAGAACGGTAATACCCTTTATTGGAACGACCCAAACAACGGTGAATCTTCAGGAGCTTACAAAGTGATTTCCGTTCCCGAAGAAATTGACGAGGACAGCATTATCCTGATTGCCTCCGACCATTCGGAAGCCGAAGTTTTCCCTTCCAAGTTATCACCCTTTGGCATGGTTATGAGCCACAAAGAAGATTTCTTGCGTTGGAAAGCCCGGTGTGAAGCGGAAGGTACGATTTTCTACGACCGCCTTTCCGAAGCCACCTACACAGACCGGGAATTGTCAGTCGGCGATAGGGTGATTTTCACCAACGACTACGGAGTGGTATTCGGCCCCCACGAAGTGTTGGCTTTTGGAAAGCCTGTCAATGGCAGATGTGTATATACCGACAGCGAAGCCTATTGGTTTGCCGACCGCCCGGAGCAATTAACGCTCGTAGAAGAATAAAAAGAACGTGCAAGGAATGTGTCCCATACACTCCTTGCACTCAATATCTTATCTTCCCCTGCGATAAGGCACATACTCATCCTCCTGTTCCCTTTCCTCATGCGCCACTTCCTGCGTATTGCCGTCATTGTCCGCATCCATAAGGTCTATTTGCGGATTCACCCTTTCTTCGGCATCACCCCGGTACTGGTATTCGGGACAGGCTTTAAGGGTGGTCAGCACATCTTGCAAGTTGCTGTCAAGGTCTTGGTTATGGTTGTAGGCAAAGCTGTGCTGAACCGCCAGTCCTGCATTGGTAGCCGTGCCGACCGTAAGGCAATCTTTCTCACGGTTATACTCCAGATACAGAATATCCCCACTGGCCATTTCAAAGATTGGCGAACGGGGCAGCCTATCAAATTGCTCTGCCACCATATCCCTGGCCACCTCTTTTATTGTTTCCCCTGCAATATCCACGCCATACTGTTTGATATGGTCACGGATTTCCTGTTCCGTGAACTTCAGCATCACCTCGTAGGTACCGCCTACGCTTCCGTTATAGACAACGGCAAAGTCTTTATCTTCAATCAGCAGGTCATCTCCCTTGTTTTGCAAGGGGGACAGATAAGTGTACTTCTCATTGATGCCGTTGCCATCGTAATACTCCCTGCCGAGTGCCAACAAGCCCTCGTAGTCGCCTTTTTCTTTAAGTTCATCGAATTGCCCGGTATCATCCGAAAACTGGAGATAAGCCACGGAACTGTAAAACATCCGTTCTTTTGCCTCAATCTTCTCAGCCACCGCATCAATCCGTTGTGCAATCATCGACGAAGCCTTTTTTACATCAAACAATGTGGTTTTCAGAAACTCCGGGGATTCCTTCAATACATCCAGCCAGGAACCGAGATACTGTGCGCTATCCTCCTTGATTGTCTTGGTAATACCATACTGCGAGGCTACCAAAGCACTGCCCAATTCAGCCACCAGTTCCTCACGGGCATACTCTTTGCTTCCGAAAGCGGCTGGCTTGATACGGTCTAAGCGTCCTTCAGCCCCCGTACTGTGCGTCATTTCATGCAGCAGCGTCCCGTAAAACGATTCCCCGTTGATAAACTGGCTCTTTTCCGGCAGCACAATCGCATCTTTGGCAATGCTGTAATAAGCACTATCCTGATGTTCCAAAGAAATCGGACACACCCACAGTTTTTTTTCAATCATCTCATCCAATGGGGCAAACGCCATTTTTTCATCGTCCAGGGAGGCCGGGCGTTTTAAGTTGTTCCGTTCACATAGCTTCTCATATAGTTCCGGACGTGCTTCTCGGAGGTTGGTTTGTGCCACATTGAATACATTATGTACGTTCAGCTTGGGATATACCGAATACTTTTTCTGTTCTTCCGGCGACAGTTTCCGGTAGTCCTCCATCTTGATTTTCTCTTTCGTCTCCTTATCCACCACGGTAAACGTGGTAATGAATACCGGAAACGATTTTTCCCCCTTCAGGACAGACACCTGCGGAAGTCTCTCCCCATTGGCATCCGTCAATGGCTTATGATTCCCCTGTCTGTCCGTTGAATAGTTCAGTCCCGACACGCGCTGAAAGGTACAGAACACCGGTAGCTTGTAGCTGTTTTCCTCGCAAAGCAACATGAGCATCAGCGCATTCATCCCGTTATATTCTCGTCCGGACAGGTTCTTCGGCCATGCCATAAAGTTCTCGGTAAACCACGGTTTCTTCCAGTCTCCCTTGATAGACGATATTTTCTTTATCATCAGTTCCGTAAACCGTTCAAGCGCACGTTCCTCTGCACTTGGTCCATCCGGATTATATCTTTTTCCTGCCATGCTCAAAATTCAGTTTCATTCGTTACAGCCGGTTTCACCCATTCCCTCATTTCCTCCACCCGGCAGGAGAGGTTGATTTTATCCAGATACACCGACAGCTCCAACATTCCTTTGGCACAGATACGTGCTTTAGGCTGGAGCCAACTCTCTTTTTCAGCGGAGAAACGGATAAAGCGCACCCACGTGAAAACAAAGTTTTCCTCATGCTTCTTTGTACTGAATGCGGAGAACACCGAGTAGGCATTACCCCTCTTATCCCTCTTTTCCTCTACCTGTTTGCCCACCGTACCCCGGAACTCGATACTGCCTTCAATCACATCACGTTCGTTTTGTGGGTGGAAATCCACGCTCTCGGCATAGAAATTGAGGTACAGGTTTTCTTCACGCTTGCGGAAGGTCAGCACCCCCTTCAGCTCAATACGCTGTCCGGCCACATAAAGAGGTAGTTCTGCAGCCGTTCCGTCCTTCGACACGAACACCTCCACTTGCTTGCTGCTGCCTGCTTTGGCAAGAATGGTCGTTTTTACGGCAAAGCCGATGTAGGATTTCCCCTCTTTGTTGGTACGCATGGAAGCCGTGCGGCTCACAATACCGTTCATTGTCACATTACATTTAATCATAAATCACACTTTTAACTGTTACACAACTATTTCGTTTCTATATTCACTATCGTATCTGCAAACTGTCCGACTGCCCGCGTTGTTCCATTCCCTGCTCATAGCTCTTGGTCGCACGTTCAGCCACGAGTATATGGTTCACCGCCGTACCGATTCGTTGCCGCTTGCCCTCATCCGGCATCGCCGTGTCATTCAATATCAGCGACAGTCGGTTCATCTCAGTTGCAGTCAGTTCATGCGAATAGCTGCCGGTACCGTCTTTGGCGTGCAGCATAGGTCTTGCACTGCCTTGTATCACCAGTTCACAGGATTCCAGCGAGGGGGCGAGTGGCGACAAATCAATGCGTTTTTCCAATGCTGCTTGGGTCGCAGCCGCCATTTGCTGCTCCTGCTCCTTGCCGTCAATCTGTACGGCAAGAGACATCAGCGAAGTAAACATCCCCATCACCAACTCCATAATCGGGTCGTTGCCGTTTAGTTGAATACCGCTATCCTCCGAGGATAGCAGCTTTTTCATCCAGTCTTCCGGAGAAGTGGCAGGACCAATTGCCGGAGCCTCGTTCCCTTGCGTGCGGAATTTCGCCAACAGGTCTTTGCCGTCCGACAACAGTTGGAGTCCGATGTTCCCTTTCTGCGCTATCTCGGCAAGGTAAGCCGCAGGATTCACTTCACGCAGGGTTCCGTCCGCATGGATTTTTTTTACCTCCAGATGCAGATGTTCGCCGGTTGTCCGTGTACCGGTGTTGCCCGACACGCCAAGCTGTAACCCGGCATTCACCGTGTCACCTGTTTTTACGCCTACCGCCTCCAGATGATGATAGCTTACCTGCACCTTGCTGTTGTCTGCACGTTCGTACTCCACCGTGACAGAGCGGCCGCCCGGCGTGTTGGCATTCAGATTGACCGCCACTACCTTTCCTTTATCCTCCGTGGCAAGCACGGCTTCCCGGTTTGTCTGGATATCGATTCCTTTGTGTATTTGCTGTTTGTCCGGGTTTATCGGGTCTCCACGCATTCCGAAAGGGGAAGTTACCAACAGGAACTCATTTCTTTTCACCGGGAAGGAATAATGCGCTGTGACTGCTTCGCCTTGCGCAAGTCCGGTTTCCATCACCATACGGTCGTACCTGTCAAGTCCGTTCGCTTCGATAATCCGTTGCAGATTGGCGGCATAGTTCCCTCCGGTGGCGTATCCGGCACGTTCCAGACCTTGCGCCCAGCCCTTGTCGTCAGCTGCCAGTTTGAAACAGCCCGCATACCGCTTGTTCTCCTTTAGGAATCGGGAATGATGCTCGTATGAATCACCCGCCGAAGCATAGCTGCAAAATTTCTCGTCGGGTTTGTCATCGGTGTACAGTCCGTATCGACCGCCACCCTCTATCCACGCCACAGTCGCCTTGATGCCGAAATGGTTGTTCTCTTTCATTGCTAGCTGGCTTTGTCCGTTGGAGCTTTCCAAAATACCTTGCGCCAACGTCACCGATGCCGGAATGCCGTACTTGTGCATCTGCTCCATCGCAAACCCGGCGTATCGCTCTGCATATTCTTGATTCTTACTCATTATTATATAGGTATATGTTTCTCTTATGCGTTACACATTACATCCGTCGTGTCGGACGCTGTTCATTCTCAATGGGGGTGTCCAATGCGGACACCGGCACACGGGGCAGTTTATCGCATATTCCTACTCTCATTCCCGACCGTACCAGTTTGGGCAGGTGCTTGTCCAAATCCGAATTAGGAAAAGAAACCGCATGAATCCCCCCGTCACGTTCCGACACACTAATTCCAAGCACGTTTGCCACCCTGTCCGCATCCTCCTTATAAGATTCATAGCGGTCATGGTCACGGAAGAGAAGCACGGCATCCTTGTACTTATCTTTCAATTCCTCAAATATCTTCCAATCCGTCAGTTCTTTCCCTTCATTCTTCATCTCCGAAGTTTCCCTCCGGTTTTCCGCTAGCTTCGCTTCTTGCGCCTGTTTCAGCACATCTGCAAACAGCGTAGCCGCCAGCTTTGTCTTATACCCGGCCATATCCTCCGCAATCCAGAGCCGTTGCCATTGTTGCCTCGATACCTCACGGGCTTCTATTTTTCCCATTCCCTTGATTTGCGGCACACAAAGGAACTTGTCATCTTTGGCCCGGAAGATATTTGCACGTTGGATAAGCGACAAGTCCACGTCCGCAGGTGCCGTGCCGAACAAGTCTTGCCTCAGTTTGGGGCGGTCGGTGCCGAGCGCATAGTATTTTTGCGCCAGTTCCATGCGTACTTCCTGTGCCGATTTCTGTTCATTCTGTTTCACGGCAGAGAAGAAACGGTTCAAGTCCTCCTTGTCGGGATAGATGCTGAATGCTTCCCCTTCTGTGGGTCTCAGGTAGAGTGCCCAGCGGTTGTTGTCGTCACGCAACATCTGTATGTGTTCAAACTGTACGTGGGTGGCCTTATCCACCGCTTCCTCCACATCAAGCGTCGCTTGCACCTGCAACTCCTTGTTGTTCAGCTTGGCGGTAAACACCTCCTTGTCCTTGAAGTAGCTGTCATCGGGGCGGTATCCCAGCAGGCCGTCTTTATTGAAGAAGCGCACATAGCTTGCTCCCTGCTTCATCAGCGCACCGGCTATCTGTTGTTTGGAAAATCCGGGCAGGTTGTGGGCTACGAGCCTTGCCTGTTGTTCCGACCGTTCCTGCGCAGGCATTACCTCATCGGGAGTCAGGTAAAACGGACGTCTGTCCGTAGCGGACAGTATCACGTGGCCCCCTGTGGTGGCACCGGCAGGCAGCACTACGTCCACAATCCCGGTCTGCCTGGCACGCACCACCACCATTTCTTTGGTGGAGCGGTCAGGCACGCTTTTCAGTTCGTCCGCTATCCGGTAACTTCCTTTTGTGTTCCATTCGGCAGGCAGGTATTCTCGGCACGCCGTAGCTATCTTCGTACCATAGGTGAGTGCCTCTGTATAGGCTATCTCCACCACGTCGGTATCCTCATCCGTCACCATCGACAAGGCTTCGTTCTTCTTCTGCTCGTAATAGCCCAGGTCGAATTTCTCCAAAAATGCATTCCGGGCTTCGGGAGAAGGAAAATTACGGCTGTCTATCGCCATTCCTCCGGTGCGGAGAATATCTACCAGTATGGCACTCTCACGGGCGTCCACCTGCGGCCCTTGCCGTTCCTGCATTTCCGAGGTCTGGCGTTGCGTGCGCAGCGTGGCATATTCCACCTTCTCGCCCTGTTCCGCTCTGCGGATAACCCCCAGTGCATTGTTCACATCGCTCTCTATGGCCTCTATATAGTGTGGGTTCTCTTGCAATTCTCGTGTCCAGTGTTCCACCAAAGGTAGGCTGTCGTCCGCTAACCGGGCGGGCAGTCCGAGTTCCATCATCTTTACGCCGGAGACCAGTTCTGCCACCAGCCGCTCATAGTGCACGGCATCTTCCGAAGGGGCTTTGCCGCCTTTCATCACCATACCTTCACGGGCAAGCCGTTGGGCGTGACCGGTGGAGCTCGCCACTTGGCGCATCAACTCCTGCACATAATCTTCGTAGTGTTCAAACTGTTTCGGTTCGGGCATATAGACGGCATCTTTGGCAGTATCGAAGTGTGCCATACCTGCGGCATTCTTGCGCACAGGTATCAGATGTGTCCTGATTTGTGCCACAAATTGGTTCACCGTGCTTCGCAGTTGCCGTTCCTCACTTTTCAGATATCCTCGGTCAGCACGGCTTCCGAAGCGTTGCTGCAAATCCCGGTATTTTTCCGCATCCGTCATCGGCAAGGTGGTCTGGTCAATATTGAACAGAATAATGATTTCCCGTTGGCGCACTCCCTTGTAGAGCTTCTGCTGTTCTTCGGGTAAGGCTTGGTATGCCTCACGGGACAGCGTATCTTCCGAATTGTGTCGGTTTACATACTGATCCCATTTGTACCAGTTGAACGGCACGCCGTGTTCCTGTTGCAATATCGCTTCTCCACGCTGCTTCGCATCGGAGAACATTGTATATAGCCCGGTTGTGTAGCCGCTTTGGTCGGTATGCATACCCAGCACAAGGGCATTGAACGGGCTGACCGTAATGCCTTTCGGATAGAACTTCGGTAGGTTTCTTCCTGCCGCATTCAGCCAGTATCCGGTACTGGCAACCGCACCGTTCAGTGCGTTTACCAGGAGTGCCGCCTGTTGGTGGGCGGCAGATTGTTCACGTGGACTTTTTTCTTTCATATCGCTCTGCATTTAAGTGGTTATTTGAGTACAATGCTGCGTTCTCGGCCCTCATCCCGTTCCGCTTCGGCAATCCGGTAGTTCTGCTGTGCCATCCGGTGCATTTCATCGTGTTTGGCAAGCACGGCGTTGGCGAGTGTACTCAGGGGAAGTGCACCACTACGATGGGCATCTGCCACATTATCGGTCAGTTGGATGCTGCACGGCACTTTGTCAATCACCGCAATCAGGCTGTTCCCTTGCAACACCGGGTTGGCAATGCGTGGATTAAGCGTCTCATTGGCATATACCTTATAGGGTTTTGCCGCCTGGTTTCCCTGCCGTTCAAGGGCTTCATGTCCGGCCTTGTTCAACAGGTTCGCGCCGCCCATGCCTATCAGTATCATCTTCAGCATCGGGTTCCGCACATACATTCCGGCCAATATGGAAGCGATGGGCAACAGGTTGTTTTGCGGAAGCAGCGATTTCGACTTGCCGGTAAACAGCCCGAAAAGGATGTTGGGCAGCATGGAAACGACATAGCCCAGGTTTTGGCCGATGTTGCCCAGACCCTCCAGCCCGAAAGTGCTGAACAAGTTGCCCCAACCGTTTTCATAGTCCTTTCCTTGCGTGTCGTTGGTTTCCGTATGGTGTCCCGTCACCGTATCATCCTGCTGTACAGTCGTTTCTTCTTCCACAAGCCCCTCCGCAGCTTCGGCACGTGCCTTGCGTTCCTTTTCCTCCTGCATCATCATCAGGTATTCTTCTTCCTGGCCGGATGCCACCACCATGGGCACATCCTCGTATTCGGGTTTGCGCTCATTGGAAGGAGGCTCGTATGCCGGGAATGGCCACCCCTGCGGAACCTGCGCCTCGGCTTCCATAAGTTCCACCCAAAGCGGCTTTTCGGTCAGTATGCCCATCCTTTTATCCAACTGTTCGTTAAGCGACAAGATGTAAGGGTTCTCATACGATTTTATCTCCTTGCTTTGTGTGCGGAAGTCGGCAAATACATTGCGCTCGCTGCCGAACACGCTGCGGCTGATACAATCTTCCACCGTCATGGCCGGAGCATCCTTCGTTCCGTCCATGAATTTTCCCACCGCATAACTTACCGCTTCCATGCCGCCCAGCTTGACAAGGCTTCCCCAAGAAGAAGTACCGCCCATCGTCACAGTATCCATACCGATACCCACCGCCATGCCCAATGCTTGCTCCGCACCGCTTGGGCGATAGGCCGCTTCGCCACGCCGTTCTATTTCCTGTTGCAGGGGCGACTTCACCATGCCTTGCGCCAATCCTAACAGGCTGCCTTCCGCACCTTTCCGCAAGACATACTCCACGGATGATTTGGGCATCTGTTCGGCCACCATCCGGTCAATCATCATTTGTTCCACCCGGTAGTCCACGTAGGCAAAGGCGAGGTCTCCGCCTAACTCTTTGGAAAGTTCCTCATACCGTTCCCGGCTGATTTCCGCTACAAGGGCGTTGCGCCACTCACCGGCAAGCAGGCTCAGGTCTTGTCCGGTCTCCGGGGTGGAGTCTATCCGTTCCCGGCACATCGTCACATAATCCTCTGTTGTCTTGCTGTTCCATTCGCCGGTCTGTCGGAGGTATAATAAAGAGTCGTCCGGTATTCCGTTTGCTCCGTTGGCAAGGGAGCGAAGCGTACCGGCTACACTGGATTGGTATGTACCGATTTCCTCCACTTGTTTTTGCGCAAGGTAGGCTTTGGCCTCCTTCATTATGGGGGCCAGCCGGGTATTGAAATATTTTTGCAGGCAATATTCTATTTCTGCAAAACGCTGGGTCTGTCGGGGGGTGCTCATGTCAGGTTCATTTGTTGCAATAGTTGTTCTTTGGTCTGTTCAATGGCGTGATGGTACACTTCCATTTGTTGGGGGAAGTATTCTTCCAGCATCGTGTCTTTGTCAATTTGGTCTTGAATGAACCTTACCGCCACCTGCCGGCTGATTTCCACGGACGCTTCGCCTTCCTCCCGGTTGTTGAACCATGCTTTCGTCCACCAGCGCATTCCGGCCTTGTCGGGATATACCGTCACCAGCCGGGGTATGTCGAAACTCTGCACGTCTATCTCCAAATCGGCAAGCGGGTCCACCACGCCGCAAGTCGCTACGGCTTGGTCTGCCGTTTTTTTTTATCATTTTCATTCAGTGTGGAGAGAAAGAGGTTATGACGCAGGGCAAGGTAGCTCAAGAAGTCACCGATAAGCAGATTTTGCACTTTGGCGGCTATCGGCATCGAGCGGCCGCCTATCCCCAACGGGTTGGCGAGCGAGGGTATCGTTTCATAGAAATAGTTCTTCACAGCGGACAGTGAGAAGATATTCCGCAGCGATTGTTCCGTATGCTCCGGCACGCGGTAGCCGCCGTTGCCTACTTCCAGCAGGTACTCCGGATAGAAGCGCAGCATCAGTTCTTCGATTTCCTCCCGGTCATCGTCATACGCTGTCGGAATATCCATTTCCATGGTCGCCAGTTCCGGCGTACCCGGATGTCCTTGCTGCCGCATCGTCAGCAGGTTGCCGTATAGCATGGCAAGGAACTCCATCGGATTGATTTCCTCCCCGTCATACTTTACCCCGATATGCAGCAGGTCTCCACTGATACCCACCACGCTACCGGCTCTTACCCGTGTACCGAAGGCGGCAAGCGCGTTGGCAAGATGGGCATAGGTCACTTCATACTTGCCATAGCGTATCACTTGATACAGTCCGTGCGTGGGTGTGCTGCCGATACCCGATACCACACCGTCCGCTACGGCGGCAAGGATGTAGCGGTGTGTGGCGAAATCCACACCGTGATGAAAAAAATCCTCCTGTGTCACCGGGTGGTTCTGCTTTCCATAGCCCAATGTCATGTTCACTTCTCCGTTTCTCTCTTCAAACGGCATACAATAGCCGCTTTTTGATACCAGGTTCATTTCTTGCGTATAGTTCATTTTTCGTTCCTTTCAAGCCTGTTGTCAGGCGATGTTTATATTGATTTCATTTCTTAAAAAGCTGAATATGTGCGCAATCACTTCCACTGTCCAACCGTTCCCCAGCATACGGTACTGTTGCGTGTCGCTGCACTTCCAGACGTACCAGTCTGGAATGGTTTGCAGTCGTGCGCACTCCGTGGGTGTCAGGCGGCGGATGCGTCCGCACGACATACATATTTCTCCGAAGGGAAGTGAATTTCCGGTATAAGTGTCTGTTTTCCCCTTTCCGTCAAGTCTGCATCCGTCCAGACTGGCCCATATCAGGTTGTCTTTCTGTACGCTCGTCAGGCAGTTTGTCTTGCCGTCAGTCCGGGGTTCAAGTTGTTGGATATTTTTTCGGGGTTCGGTGATTTTTCCCTTTTCGTATGCCTTGCGTATCTGTTTGCCGTACTCTGTCCTTCGGGGAGCAAGACAGGTCTCACGGCCACGCATGGCCATGCAGACATAGTTCGTGGTAAGGTTTCCTTTGGCTTGTGCGGTAGTCATCAGGCAGTGGCTTTTGTCGTTGTTGCCCAGCACGTTCATTCCGGTGTTCCGCTTCTCTCCATGCCTTTTCAGCCAGCCCAGCATTTTTTCGCTCAGGTAGTATTTCTTATCTACTTCATCCTCCACGATGTTGCGGAGGTATATTTCCCGGTCTTTGGGCTGTGGAATGTCGGAGTGCAGTTCACCGAACAGTCCGATATTCTTTGTCCGTATGTTCGTCCAATAGATACGGGTACGATTCTGTGCCGACACCAAAGCGGAGTTGATATGCACCCCGAAAATCCCGATGGCCTCACTCAGCACGCGTTCCCATTTTTTGCCCATTTCCACATTTTCTAATAGGAACAGCACATCAGGATTATACTTGCGAATATCTGTCAGGATGCGCATATATTCCCAAAACAGGTATGATTCCCCTTCAAACAGGAAGCCTTCATGCTTCAATTCCAGGTAATGCTCCAACGTATGGATTTCCCTCTTGTCTATGGTGGACATACCGGCACGTTTACCGGCAAAGGAAAACGACTGGCAGGGACTTCCGCCTATCAGCAGGTCTATCGAATCTAGTTGGCGCACGTCTATTTGTGTGACATCACCGAGCTGTATCGTGTCCGGAAAATTCAGTTGGGTTTGCCGGATAGCGTGTTTGTCGATTTCGGAAGCATAATACTTTTCCGATTGGATGCCAAGCCGTTTCAAGGCAATCTGTCCGCAGCTCATTCCGTCAAATAGACTCAACACTTTCATGCCGTCTCTGTTTTTGAGTTGAAATATGCGCCGCACTTGAAGCCCTTTCTTGGCGTGAAATCCTCGAATTCGCAGCTTAGGAATATCCATTTCTTATCGGCCCAGCCTGCCAGGTCCTTCTGCCATTGAGGTATGCTTTGGTGGGGATTATGCAAATCCCGGTATGGCTGGCAGTAGGGCAAGAAGCGTTTCCCTTTACGTTTCCAATGGTTCACACGGGAAAATGATTCTTCAAAATCATCGAGCAGGATGCAGTAAAAGAAGTATTCCCCCTTGTAGCCGTATTTATCTATCAAGGTAGTAGCACGCTCGCACTCCGCTATCTGCGCTTGCGTGTCGCAACCGAAGCGGATATATTTCAGCCATTTCACCTGCGCAAGCCGCCTTGCAATTTCGTCCGTCACTAACCGGGCGTCAAGCCCTTGGTTGAAATCCACACGCAACCCCATCCGGATAATCTTTTCAATCTGTTCCAGCCCATAGTTTGAAGCCAACACATTGTTATCCATGAGGGTGATACGGTTTCGTCCGTCCACCGCAATCTCCGCTATATCCATGTAAGGCGTGATTCTCCCTTCTTTCTGAGGCACCACACACCATTTGCACCGGTTCGGGCAACCTCTTGTCAGAAAGCCGTAAGCCACTCTTTTGTCTATCTCATACAGGCTGTAGTCCGGCACAGCCCTGTCTATCTCCGGTGGCAGCACCTTTCCTATGTCATAGCCGGTTCCCCCTCGTTCCGCTTCATCGGCATTCAGGAAGTAAGCGTAATCCGGAGTAAAGGTGAACACTTTCGCCAGATACACCTTATCGTATCGGTTGAGCGGATTGTACCACTCCACACGATCGCCCTGTGCCTTGTGGTAGCTGCTTATCTTCATCAGCGCAAGGTTAGGGTAACGGCTGTCTACTGCCAATAATCCGATATTCATTGTCTTTTGTCTTTTTTGTGTTTGTCTGGAATCATAAATTTCAGAACTAAATTTTTCATTATCTCCGCATTCCTCCCGACCGTTCCTGTTCCTCACTCACCACAGATGCCAATGGTTGCGCCACTTTGGAGTTATTGCCAATCAGCATCATGCCCAACAACGCACCGGCGATTTTCCCCAACCACCCGAAGCGGCCGAATATCAGCATGGCAGAGGCCAACAGCCCGAAGATGCCCAATCCCGACACGTTCCCCTTGCCGAGATTGCCGAAGAAGTTTCCCAGCATATCCATCCCGTTGCCGCCGGTCATGTTCCGCAGGAAGGTGCTCACGCCGTTCAACGTCTCGTTGGCCGATGACACGGACTGTTCCACTCCCTCCATACTTTTGGCAGTCTTGTTTGCCACGTCCGCTATTTTATCCGCAGCGTTCCCGGCAAGTTCCAGCCCTTTGTCCACCGTTTCTTCTCCCACAAGCACCTCCGCAGCCGCCCGTACTACCGGCTTGTCGTTCACAAGATTCTCCCAAGCGAGATACCCCATGCCGCCGCCCACTACCGCCGCTTTCGCACCGTGCCCCAAGCCGATAAGCGTGCGCCGGGGATGCACGAGTGCGTCCCCAATATTGCGTGCCGTGGCTTGTGTTGCCGGATGTCCGGCTACCTTTTTACCTATTCCCAAGATTGTTGCCCATTTTCCCATTGTCGTGTCCGATTATGTTATTCATTTTATAGTCGTTATCTGTTTCCGTTCCGTTTCCACCGCCGCATGGCAGCCTGCACGATTTCAGCCTTGTTTGCCGGTTTCGGACGGCTTCCTTCGTCAATCCCGGCCCACACATCGGCAAACGAGGTGTATTTTACGGCGAGTGCCAGATGCTTCAGCTTCTTGTTCATCCGTTTCAGCTTGGGGCGTATGGCGAATACAATCTCTATACGCTGCTTTTCCGTCATTTTCGTGTCGCTCATGCACACCTGCCGGATATCGTTCACGATTTCCACGCTTCCCAATATCAGGTCACGATATATTTGGTTTCTCCGGGGTGTCAGTGCCACGGCAAAAGCCCCATCAGCGTATTGCCTCAGTTGTTTCGACAAGTCTCCCATGTTGTCCGACAGCCGTCCTATCTCATGGTAGAAGCCATAAATCTGTGCGGCATAGCACACAATATCCCGGAACGAATCAAGGTAGTCGTTGAATTTCCGTTGCAGGTCGGTCATGCCTTCCACTTCCTCCCGTATCCAGAGATGTCCGGTTGTCTGCATCAGCATCGCCCTCTCTTGACTTTTCAGTTCCTTTTCTGCCTTGTTGGTGTAGCCCAGTATCATTCCGGCCAGTGTCGGGTCTGTCTGTGCCTGTATCTTTGCCGTTCCCACAAACAGCAGCAGGATAAGCCAGGTGTAGTATGTAAGCAACCTTTTCATAATCCCTTCTCTTGCATCAATGCCTCGCCGCCCTTGCAGCCCGTCTCCACCGGTCTAGGGCAAGGTGCGCTATCTCGCTGTTGTTTCGGTCAATCATCCCGGCGGTGATGTTGTTCCACACGTCCGTCATCGTATGGTAACGTATGCTCAGGCACAGGCGGTTGAGCTTTTTATTGAACGCTCCCAGCTTATCTGCCAACGCCCACATCGTTTCACTCCGTTCCGCACCGGTCAGCATATTTTGCGGTCCTCCGGCAGCTACGGCATTCCGTAGCAGCGTATAGACTGTCACCAGCTCCGTGGCGGTCTCGATATACAGGTTGTTCATCGACGACGTGGCGAGGATACCCTGTGGGTTTTCGCCCGCCGCCTTGCGCAACCTTCCCAATGAAATGAAGATGCGCACGCCTTCCTCATACAGAGTGGTGGCGGCTTTCAGCGAGGAGGCGTACCCGCTGGCCGTTTGCAGGTAGCCGCTATATTTCCGTTCCCACTCGTGGATTTTGTTGAACTCGGCGGCAATGGTGTTCTGCAAGGCGGCCGTGCGGAGTTGTCCGTCCGTCTGGTTCTCTATCTCGCCGTTGATGGCCTCATTGCCCTCTGCCAGTGCCATCCACTCCAAAGGGTTGGTCTGTACAAATTGCGCACGGGTATGCGATGCCCACAGAAGGCTCACGAAAAGCAGCAGGCTAACGGTTCGTAATCTCATATATCCTTTTTTGTTGTTTGGCATTTTCCACTCGTTCACGGATATGCCCGACAAGATCCATCCGATATTCCACGCCGCATATATCCAGTTTGGGAGTCATGCGGTCTCCCGAATACACGCTCACCGTTTTCAGCCCGGACAGTTGTTGCAGGAAGCTGCGGTGTTCCCTGAAATCTACCACACGGTACAGCTCCATGTAGTCACAGCTTCGTGTGAACACGCCATGCCGGTAGATTATCTGTTCGCTGCTGATAAGGTATTCGGTACGGCGCAGGTAGATGAATCGGTACAGCAGGCAAAGGCTGCACAGTACGGAAGCTCCTGACAGCATACCGCTATTGACAAAGTTCTCCATCCCGGCACAGCCATACCCGGCAAGGCAAAGCAGAAGCAGGGGCAGTTCATCAATGACGAATTGCATGGAGTGCGGTCGGATGACAAGGGTTCCGTAGTGGGTGGTCTGCATAGGTTTCATGGGGATTATCGGTGAAAACTGGATTGGTATTCTTCTCTCATGCCCGAAAGGGAGTTGGTTATATCCGTTTCCAACCGGGCAAGTTCTTCCTGTATCTCATACATCTCCTGAAAGCCTTTATCCGGCATTCCTTTGTCATTGACTTCAAAAGACTGCACGACTTTCTCCGCCCGCTCAATCCGTTTGCGTACAGCTTCATGGTCTGCTTCATCATACAGGCCGGTACGGATATGTTCGGGATTGATTTCGGGCAAATCGGACAAGGCGCGATTCAGGGTAGCCTTGCCACTGATTTCCCAATCATCAGGTTTCTTTTCTTCCGTTTCCATCCGTTTGTCAAGCAATTGGTCGTTCCAGTCCTTGTAACCTTCCGCCGCAGGCTCATAGATGATACGTCTCATGGCAGGTGTGCCGGGCTGGGATAGTATCTGTAGAGCTTCCGAGATAGCGTGCAGATCGTTTTTCATTTCCTCCAATTCCTCCTTGCTTGTCGAACCGTCAGTACGGCTGATTTCATAATTATCCCTACGATTCATATACATCTCCTGCAAATATCCGTCGCCCATTTTCATGTATTTGAGAACCGCATCTTCCAAATCGGGGCTCAGGGCATATATGCCCAAACTCGCTGTCACTTTCTTGAAGTCAAACGGTTCCAGTGCTATTTCATGACGTTGATACCCCTTACTACAATCTTGCACGATTAGTTTCTCGGCTTTCGACAGATAACTGGAGAACTCCCTTCCGGCATGAACCAGCGCAAAATTAATAGCGAATACCTGTCCGGCACGGTCACGGTCAAAACAAAGGTGGTGGACGGCATCCAGTGTTTCCGCTATCATTCCCTTAAATTGTTGTTGGCTCGGCGCCCCTCCGGTGGAGACAAACACCGAATCCTCCATATTCAGTTTGCCTGCGTTCAACTGGCAGAAAGCCATCGCGTCGAGCGCACTCTCAAACCAGTACATGTTTCTCACCTCTGTCAAAGCCAAGTGTTCCGGATTGCCTATCCATATTCCTTGCGTGGTGTTACTTCCGGCAGCCATACCCTTATATGCCATTTTTCCCTCTTGGTTCGGGCGGCTTCGTTCCTCCAATCC